>NZ_JAGGJP010000009.1 GCF_017872975.1 Rubellimicrobium aerolatum | reverse complement strand
CTTCGATCTCTTCATGGTCTCTCTCCGTCTCCTCGGCCCAAGCCTAAACTGGAAAAGTCCAGCTCGGCGCGGTCCAGAAAACGGGCAGCAGGTCACGAGATAATCGCTTTGCGAGGTTTGTTCATCGGCCCGAAGGAAGCCAGAACTTCCGCCAAGGAAGCCAGCGAGAATGGCGATCCTTATGAGATGAATCGAAGGCACTGGCGGACCGATCATCGAAAGGTGCTCGATTTCGGGAAGATTAATTTCGCTGCTCCGTTGCGCGTCTCTGGTTCGTGATAGGCTCGACCGGATGTTCTTGCGATGCGTCGAGATGCGTCGAGCAGCAAGGTGGATGCCAGGTCGGCTTTCTATGCCTGCAAGCTACCTTCACCGCGTCGGGACCGGCGTTCCGGTCCGATAGTCGTAGAAGCCGCGCCCCGCCTTGCGGCCGAGCCAGCCGGCCTCGACGTATTTCGTCAGCAGCGGGCAGGGGCGGTACTTGGTGTCCGCGAAGCCGTCGTGCAGGACGTTCATGATGGCGAGGCAGGTGTCGAGGCCGATGAAGTCGGCAAGCTCCAGCGGTCCCATGGGGTGGTTCGCGCCAAGGCGCATCGCCGTGTCGATAGAGGTCACGGTGCCCACGCCCTCGTAGAGGGTGTAGACCGCCTCGTTGATCATGGGGATGAGCACGCGGTTGACGATGAAGGCGGGGAAGTCCTGCGCGACCGAGGCGGTCTTGCCCAGCCGTTCGACGATGGCGATCGCCGTGTCGAAGGTCGCGTCGTCGGTGGCGATGCCCCGGATCAGCTCCACGAGCTGCATGAGAGGCACCGGGTTCATGAAATGGACGCCCAGGAACTTCTCGGGCCGGTCGGTGCGCGAGGCGAGGCGGGTGATCGAGATCGACGAGGTGTTGGTCGCGAGGATCGTGTGGGGCGCGAGGTGGGGGACGAGCGATTCGAAGATCGCGGTCTTGACCGGTTCGCGCTCGGTCGCGGCCTCGATCACGAGGTCGGTTTGGCCGAGGAGCGCGAGTTCGCGCGTGGGGATCACGCGGGCGAGCGCCTGGGCCTTGGCCTCGGCGGTGATGGTGCCCTTGGCGACCTGCCGGTCGAGGTTCCTGGCGATGACCTGGGGCGCGGCGGCCAGCGCCTCGGGGCTGGTGTCGGTGAGCAGCACCTCGCAACCGGCGAGTGCGAAGACATGGGCGATGCCGTTGCCCATCTGGCCCGCGCCCACGACGCCCACCCGTTCGACCGCCATCGCCGTTCCCCCTCTCATGCCGCCGTGCAGCATGGGCGAGGGGGACGAGCCGCGCAAGGGGCGTGGGCGGATCGCGACAAGTCGAGGCTTAGGGCTTTGGCAAGGTTTGGCCGCGATCCTGCCCCACGGGTGAACATATTCGTGGTGGGGACCATGAAGCACGACAGGTCCATATGGGCCGGATCGGGGCTTGCGCCATGCCG
Source organism: Rubellimicrobium aerolatum (assembly GCF_017872975.1). Taxonomy (GTDB): domain Bacteria; phylum Pseudomonadota; class Alphaproteobacteria; order Rhodobacterales; family Rhodobacteraceae; genus Rubellimicrobium; species Rubellimicrobium aerolatum. Next base: position 141,900 of record NZ_JAGGJP010000009.1, on the reverse strand, counting down.
TTATGGCGCATCGCGGCTGCTGTTCCGGGGGCCCGAGCGAAGGCTCGATGGCGATTACGTGGCGGCGGTGGGAGGCGGCCTGACGCTGGGGCGCGGGGTGGCGGAGCCGTTCCCGGCGCTGCTGGAGGCGGAGCTGGGCGAGGTCTGCGTGAACCTCGGCCAGCCCGGCGCCTCGGTGGAGGCGTTCCTGGCCGATGGCGAGGCGATGGCGGCCTGCCGGGGCGCGCGGGCGGTGGTGCTGGAAGCCGTGGGGGTGGGAAACCTGTCGAACCGGCTCTATTCGGTGCATCCCCGGCGGAACGACCGCTTCCTGCGCGCCTCGCCGGTGCTGCGGGCCTTGTTCCCGGAGATGGACTTCGCGGAGGTCTGCTTCACCGGGCACCTGCTGCGCGGACTGCGGGAGGCGGCGCCGGACCGGTTCGACATCGTGCGGGAGGAGTTGCGGATCGCCTGGATCGCGCGGATGCGGGGGTTCCTGGATCTGGTGGGGCCGCGCGTGGTGCTGCTGTGGCGGCCGGAGGAGGGGGGCGGCGAGCCCGTCACGGTGACGGAGGGGATGGTGGAGGCGCTGCGGCCGCGCGTGGCCGGTGTGGTGGCGCTGCCCGGGGTGGGGATGGGCGAGGACGCGCATCGCGCGGTGGCGGCGGCGCTCGTGGGGCCGGTGCGGGCCTGCCTGGAGGAAGCTCGGGCCGCGGTCGCGGCCTCCTGATGGGATCGAAGCGGACGCGGCCGCGCCCCTGTCGGGCGCGGCCGCGAGGCCGGGTTCGGCGTGGGCGGCTTTACAGCTTTTCGGTCAGCTCCGGCACGGCCGTGAACAGGTCGGCCACGAGGCCGAAGTCGGCGACCTGGAAGATGGGGGCCTCGGCGTCCTTGTTGATGGCGACGATGAACTTGGAGTCCTTCATGCCCGCGAGGTGCTGGATGGCGCCGGAGATGCCGAGCGCGACGTAGAGGTTGGGGGCGACCACCTTGCCGGTCTGGCCCACCTGCCAGTCGTTGGGGGCGTAGCCGGCGTCCACCGCCGCGCGGGAGGCGCCCACGGCGGCCCCGAGCTTGTCGGCAAGGGCCTCGACGATCTCGAAGCCCTCCTTGGAGCCGATGCCGCGCCCGCCCGAGACGACGACCGGGGCCGAGGTCAGCTCCGGGCGGCCGGAATGGGCGGTGCGATCCTCCAGCCATTGCGACAGGCCGGGGTCCTGCGCGCCGGGCACGGTCTCCACCGGGGCGGCGTTGCCCGTGGAGGCGGCGGCGAAGCCGGCGGTGCGGATGGTCAGGACCTTGATCGGGTCGGAGGAGCGCACCGTCTGGATGGCGTTGCCGGCGTAGATGGGCCGCTCGAAGGTCTCCGCGTCGCTGATCGCGGTGACGTCCGAGATCACCATGACGTCGAGAAGCGCGGCCACGCGGGGCAGGATGTTCTTGGCATCCGCCGTGGAGGGCGCGGCGAGGTGGGAGTAGCTGGGGGCGAGCGCCACGAGGAGGGCCGCCGTAGGCTCGGCCAGCGCGTGGCAGAGGGCGTGGTCGGGGGCGAAGAGGACCTTGGTCACGCCCTGGAGCGTCGCGGCCTCGGCCGCCGCCGCGTCGCCGCCCTGGCCCGCGACGAGGAGGTGAACCTCGCCCAGCGGGGCCACGGCGGTGAGGGCCTTGGCGACGGCGTCGGTCGCCAGCTTGCCGTCGGTCACGTCCGCAAGAAGGAGAGTTGCCATCAGACCAGCCCCGCGCCCTTGATCATGTCCACGAGTTCATCGACCGACCTGGCCATCACGCCCGCCTTGCGGGTCGCAGGCTCGGTGGTCCGGAGCACCGTCAGCCGGGGGGCGGTGTCCACGCCGTAGTCGGCGGGGGACTTCTCCTCCATCGGCTTCTTCTTGGCCTTCATGATGTTCGGCAGCGAGGCGTAGCGCGGCTCGTTCATCCGCAGGTCCACGGTGACGACCGCCGGGAGCCGGACCTGGATCGACTGGAGGCCGCCGTCCACCTCGCGCGTCACGGTCGCCTGCCCGCCCTCGACCTTCAGCTCGGAGGCGAAGGTGGCCTGCGCCCAGCCGAGGAGGGCGGCCAGCATCTGGCCGGTGGCGTTCATGTCGTTGTCGATGGCCTGCTTGCCGCAGAGGACGAGGGAGGGCTCCTCCTCCTTGACGACGCCGGCGAGGATCTTGGCGACGGCGAGCGGCTCGATGTCCTGGTGGACGTCCTCGGAGGCGACCACGAGGATCGCGCGGTCGGCGCCCATGGCGAGCGCAGTGCGGAGCGTCTCCTGCGCCTGTTTCACGCCGATGGAGACGGCGACAACCTCGGTCGCGACCCCGGCCTCCTTGAGGCGGATCGCCTCCTCGACGGCGATCTCGTCGAAGGGGTTCATCGACATCTTGACGTTGGCGAGATCGACGCCCGAGCCGTCCGCGCGCACGCGGACCTTCACGTTGTAGTCGATCACGCGCTTGACCGGCACGAGGACCTTCATGGGCAGCGCTCCCTGGATGATCTGTCGGAGTGGGTGTTAGCCCGCCCGAAAACCAAGCGACAGGGGAAAACCGACCGATTGCGTCACGGGGACGCCGCATTCGGGCGTCCCCGGCGCGGCGGTCAGTCGGGCTTGGTGCGGCCCTTCTCGGACTTGCCGGATTCGTGGATGGTGTCGTCCTGCGGCTCGTGCAGGGAGCCGGAGGAGGGGAGGGGCTCGTTCGTCGGGGGCTGGGAGCCGCCTTCGGGGGAGGGCTTGGCGGGATTCTCGGTCAGTTGGCCTCCGCCGAGGCCGGAGGCGGTGTCGACTCGGCTCATGGATCGATCCTCACTGGCTGGGGGTGTCGGTGTTGCCTTCGAGCGGGCCGTGGCTGTCCACCATGCCGCGCCCGGCCTTGCCACGCTTGTCGGCGTGGTCCTGGGCGGGGGTGCCGCCCATGCCTGCGCCTTCGATCCAGTCGGTGCTCTTGCCGTTCTCGGGCGAGCCCTTGTCGGCGAACATCCCGCCGGGATTGGCGGAGTCGCTGTCCTCGTTGGTGCCTGCCATGATGGCCTCCTTGGCGTCGGGAGGCGGGACCTAGCGCCCCGGGGCGGAGCGCCAAGGCCTGCATCAGGCGATGCGGAGGACGATCTTGCCGACGACGCCGTTGGATTCGAGGCGACGGTGCGCCTCGGCGGCCTGTTCCAGCGGGAACTCGGCGTCCATGACGGGGCGGACCCGGCCGGAGGCGAGGAGAGGCCAGACCTCGCGGCGGAGGCTCTCGGCGATGGCGGCCTTTTGTGCGACGGACTGGGGGCGAAGCGTGGAGCCTGTGATCGTCAGGCGACGGCGCATGACCTGGTTGAGGTCGATCTCGGATTTCGGACCTTGCAGGAAGGCGATCTGGACGAGGCGGCCGTCGTCGGCGAGCGCCTTGAGGTTGCGCGGCAGGTAGGGGCCGCCCACCATGTCGAGGATCACGTCGGCACCCCCTTCGGCGCGCAGGATCTCCACGAAGTCCTCCGTGTGCCGGTCGATGCCGCGCTCGGCGCCCAGGGATTCGCAGGCGCGGGCACGGTCGGGGCCTCCGGCGGTCGCCCAGACCCGCGCGCCGAGGGCATGGGCCAACTGGATCGCGGTGGTGCCGATGCCGGAGGCGCCGCCGTGGACGAGGAAGCGTTCGCCGCCTTTCAGGCCTCCGCGCTGGAACACGTTGGACCAGACGGTGAAGAAGGTCTCCGGCAGGGCCGCCGCCTGCGCGAGCGAGAGGCCGGGGGGGACGGGAAGGCAGTGGGCTGCGGGGGCGAGGGCGTAGTCGGCGTAGCCGCCGCCGGGGAGGAGGGCGCAGACCGGATCGCCCAAGGCGACATCGGTCACGCCCGGACCGAGTGCGTCTACCCAGCCCGCGCCTTCGAGGCCGGGGAGGTCGGAGGCGCCGGGGGGCGGTGCGTAGCCGCCGGCGCGCTGGAGGGCGTCGGGGCGGTTCACCCCGGCATAGCCGAGGCGGAGGCGGACCTCGCCGGGGCCGGGCTCGGGGAGGGGGCGATCGGTCAGGGTCAGGACCTCGGGGCCGCCGGGGCGGCTGATCTCGATGGCGCGCATGGGAGTCGTCGGTCCTTCCGTGTCAGTCTTCCTGCCGCCAGCCGCCGGGGAGGTCGGCGGGGCGGCCCGGGGCGCGGATCTGCCCCATGATCCAGCCCAGGGGGCGGGCGAGGGGGCGCAGCATGGGGTTGTCGCGGGCCTCGGCCTTCCACTTCTCGAAGGCCATGACGCCGTCGATGCGGCGGTCGATGAAGGCATTCGTGCGTTCGAGCCGGGGGGAGTCGTCGCTCAGGCGGTAGAGCACGACGGAAGCCAGCACCGCCGCGAGCGTCGCCCGCTTGGAATACCAGTTGCCGTCGCGCGACGAGTCCCCGAGAGCGGTCCAGATGGCGTCGGCGGTTTCCCAAAGGAGGCGCGCGCCCAGGGCGGCGTGGGAGGGAAGCGCGAAGAGCGAGGCGGAGCGGCGCAGCGCCTCGCGTTCGGGGAGCGCCTGCATCCGGGCCTTGAGGGCGAAGGCGATGCGGTCACGCATCCGCAAGGTGGACGGGTCGGCGTCGTGAAGGGCGCGCAGCATCCGGCGGTCGCCCTGCCGGTGCCATTCCACGGCGAGGTCGAGCGCGCCGCGCGGGGCGGCGGCCTGCGCCTCGGCCAGCGTGACCTCGGCCTCGCGGGCGGCGGCTGCGAAGGCGCGGTCGGACCAGCCCTCGAAGGGGACGTGCGGCAGGATCGCCTTGAGCAGCGCCCCGCGCGTGGGGTCGGTGCCGAAATCGGTGGCCGGATCGTCGTCGGTCATCTGTCTCGTCCCCCTCATGCGCGGCTGGACAGGCCGCGTCCCCCTTGCTATAGGCCGGGCCTCCTGCATTGCCATGCGAAACTCTTACCCGGAAAGGTGGTGACAACCACATGCAGGTCTCCGTCCGCGATAACAACGTCGACCAGGCGCTCCGCGCGCTCAAGAAGAAGTTGCAGCGCGAAGGCGTGTTCCGCGAAATGAAGCTCAAGCAGCATTTCGAGAAGCCGTCCGAGAAGAAAGCTCGCGAGAAGGCCGAGGCGATCCGTCGCCAGCGCAAGCTCGCCCGCAAGAAGCTGCAACGCGAAGGGCTCCTCTGAGCCCTTCCGCCGCGACAGCCTGAACGACCCGAACCCCCGTGGGCCGCGCGCTCCGGGGGTTTTCCCCGTGGGGCGGGGATGATTTGGGGATGGCGTGCATCTGTGTCCGACGCATCCGCAGGTCCGCAGCGAGCCGGCGCGGCCGGTGCCGTCGTGGGGGCTGTCGGAGGGGGGCGGACGCGCGTCGTGGGGGCTGGCGGGCCAGTCGGACAGTCGCGGAAACCGTTTGGGACTCGCGACGGGGCCCGATCGGCTGACCCACGACGGGCGGCCGATGGAGAGCCCGCCGCCCTAGGAGGCGAGGATCCCCGCCCAGGCCGCGCCGTCGAGAAGCGTGGGCGCGACATGATGGGCGTGGGCGCCCTTGGTCGGGTGGATGTCGGGGATCTGCACCACCGTCAGCCCTGCCGCGCGGGCGGAGCGGGCGCCGGTCTCGCTGTCCTCGAAGGCGAGGCAGCGGGCAGGGGCGGCGCCGAGCCGCTCGGCGGCGAGGAGGTAGGGGTCTGGCGCGGGCTTGGGCGCGGCCACGTCGTCGAAGGTGACGAGGGTGCGGAAGTGGTGGCCGAGGTTGGCCGCCGCGATCTTCTCCTCGGCGGGAGTCCGTCGCGAGGACGTGGCCAGGGCCAAGGGAAGGCCGGCCGCGTTGAGTCGGGTGAGCAGGTCCACCGCGCCGGGCTTGATGGGGATTCCTTGGGCGAAGCGAAGCGTGCAGAGCCGGTCCCATTCGGAAAGGAAGGCTCCGAGCTCCACGGTGGCGCCCACGTGCTCCTCGATCAGCCGGGCGCGGGTGCGGTCGTCGATGCCGGCCAGGGTCTCGAAGAAGGCGAGCGAGACGGGGAAGCCCAGGTTGACGCAGGCCTCCACCCCGGCGGCGTTGCAGAGCGATTCGGTGTCGATGAGCGTGCCGTCGAGGTCGAAGATGACCGCGTCGAAGGGGGCGGGCATGGGGGGGCTCCGGGTTGGGGGGCTCCGGGCGGGGATACCGGGGCGGCGGCGGGCTGTCGAGGGTCAGAGCCGGAGGCGGAAGCGGTGGAAGCCGCCCTCGGCGGGGCCGAGGGGCTCGATGGCGCGGCCCTCGGGAAGATGGGCGAGCGCGCCGGGGCCGGTGTCGAACCAGGCGGCGGTGCCGGGGAGGGACGCGAAGCGCCAGCGCGGGCGTCGGGCGGGCGCGACGGGCGCGGCGCGGACATGGGCGAGGAGCACGTCGCGCATGGGCGGCCCGGAGCGGAGGAGGACACGGGCGCGCGTGGCCGGGCCGTAGCCGCCGCCCGCGCCGAGGCGGTAGCTGTTGGTCGCCAGCACGAAGCGGTCGCCGTCGGTCACGGGCCGTCCTTCGTGGGTCAGGTCGGCGATGCGTCCGCCTCCGCCGGAGAGGGCCAGTCGGGTCGGGTCCAGGGTCCAGGCGAGTCCGTCGATGATGTCGACGTTGTGCGAGGGCACGGCGGGGTCCAGAAGCGGCTGGTCCGTTTGGCCGGGCTCGAGTTGGCGGAAGGCTGAGGCCGACCGTTCGAGCCATTCGCGCAGGTCGGCGCCCTTGACTTCCAGGAGGCCAAGGGCGTTGGGGTGGAGGTAGAGGTCGGCCACCTGCCGCAGCGCCAGGGGGCCGGGCGGGATGTCGATGTAGTGATCGGGCCCGCCGCGCCCGCCGGCCTTGAAGGGGGCGACGGCGCAAAGGATGGGCAGCGCCGCCTCGGGCCGCCCGGAGAGAAGCCGCCGCGCCTCGGCCCGCTGCGCGTCCGCCACCACGTCGAGCGTGGCGTCGGGCCGGAGGAGGGAGAAGTAGCTCTGGAGGTGGACCTCGGAGCGGCCGACGGGACGGCCAGCCAGGGCGCGAAGCGCCGCGTGCGTCGGCTCGGCGAGGGCGGAAAGGCCGGGATCGGGCGGCAGATCGGGAGAGACGGGAATCGCCTGCGCGCGGTGGCTCGCCACGCGCCAGCCCGTGCCGTCGTGCGCGAGGTCGAGGTCGAGGAGGCCCACGTGGCTGCCGTGGAAGCCGGGCTGCACGGCGGGGCGGCCGTGGAGCGTGCCCGCCTGGGGGTCCACGCCGGGGCGAGGCGACTGGCGCGGGTCGGGAAAGGTGGCGTGGGTGTGGCCCAGCACCAGCGCGTCGAGGCCGGGGAGGGCGGCGAGGGGGAGGGCGGCGTTCTCCATCCCCGGCTCGGGCGCGGCGGGGCCGAGGCCGGAATGGCAGAGCGCGATCACGAGGTCTGCCCCGGCGGCGCGCAGGCACGGGATCTCCTCGCGCGCGGCGTCGAGGATGTCGCGAGCCTCCAGCCCCCCGGCCAGGGCCGCGCCGTTCCAGGCGGCGGACTGCGGCGGCGCGAGGCCGAGGAGGCCGATCCGCAGGCGGTGGCGCGCTCCGTCCGGGCCGGGGAGGTCGCGGTCGAGCAGCACGGAAGGCAGCGCGAGCGGCAGGCCCTCGCGGACGCGGAGGTTGGCGCAGAGCATGGGAAAGCGCGCAGGCGCGAGGGCGGCGCGCAGGGCGGGCAGGCCGCGGTCGAACTCGTGGTTGCCGAGGGCCGCGGCGTCGTAGCCCAGCGCGTTCATGGCGGCGATCATCGGGTGCGGGCCGGCGGGCCGGTCCGCCAGCAGGTCGGACAGGAGGCCCCCGGTCAGCGCGTCGCCATTGTCGAGGAGAAGGCAGGCGCCCGGCGGCATCTCGGCCCGTAGGACGCGGATCAGGTGCCCCGCCTGGGCAAGCCCGGTGGCAGGCATCGGGCGGTCGGCGTAGTAGTCGAAGGGCAGGAGATGGGCATGGAGATCGGTGGTGGCCAGCACGCGAAGCCGCGCCGTCGCGGGACGGCGGGGGTTCGGGGACGTTGGGCTCAAGCCAGGGCTCCGGGACGAGGGGTGCGATCCGAAGTTGAGGCAACTTCAGGTGGGACGATTGCAGGCCGACGCAGCGAAAGGGAAGCCGTGCGGATGGATTTGACGGGGCGCGTGACATTCGGGGGCTCCGGCCTCGACCGGGCGGGGGAGCTGCGGGGCGACGCGGCGGCCCTGGCCGCGCTGGAGGCCCGGCCGGGCGCCCGGGCGGTGGTGCTGCGCGCGGGCGAACCGCTGGTCGATGGGCCGGAGGAGGCGCCGCGTCTCGTCCGGGTACCGCTGGCGGAAGTGACGGGGGCGATCCTGCTCGGGCGCGGAGAGGACGGCGAGGGCACCTGGGCGGCGGAAGCGCCGGCCGAGGCCCCGGCCCCGGAGGGCGCGCGCTGGGTCGATCTGCGGTCGGTTATGGCGCAACTATCGCCGCGCGACGCGGAGCTGGCGGCCACGGCCAAGGCGGTGCTGGGCTGGCACGGGACGCACGGCTTCTGCGCGCGCTGCGGGGCCGCAAGCATCGTGGCGCAGGCGGGGTGGCGGCGCGACTGCCCGGCCTGCGGGAGCCAGCACTTCCCTCGCACGGACCCGGTGGTCATCATGCTGGTGCTGCGGGGCAACGACGTGCTGGTCGGCCGATCGCCCGGCTGGCCGGAGGGGATGTTCTCGCTGCTCGCAGGCTTCATCGACCCGGGCGAGTCCGTCGAGGCCGCCGTGCGCCGCGAGGTCCGGGAGGAGACGGGCGTGAGGGTGGGGCGGGTGGACTACCTCGCGAGCCAGCCCTGGCCCTTCCCGGCCTCGCTGATGCTGGGCTGCCGGAGCGAGGCGCTGTCGCGGGAGATCACGCTCGATCCGAACGAGATGGAGGCGGCGCAGTGGGTCTCGCGCGAGCGGATGATGCGGGTGGTCATGGGCGAGGACCCGGAGATCCGGGCGCCGCGCGAGGGGGCGATCGCCGGGTTCCTGCTGCGCGAATGGCTGGCGGGGCGGGTGGCCTAGCTTTCGTGTCGCGGGCGGGCGGCGGGGAAGACGCCCATGAGGCGGACGGTGGAGGAGAAGTAGTGCAGTTCCTCCAGCGCGCGGGCGAGGGCCGGGTCATCGGGGTGGCCCTCGACCTCGGCGTAGAACTGGGTCGCGGAGAAGCGGCCATCGACCATGTAGCTTTCCAGCTTGGTCATGTTCACGCCATTGGTCGCGAAGCCGCCCAGCGCCTTGTAGAGCGCGGCGGGGATGTTGCGGACGCGGAAGACGAAGCTGGTCATCATCGTGTCGCCCCGGCGCGACAGGTCGGCCTCGCGCGACATGATGAGGAAGCGGGTCGTGTTGCCGCCGTGGTCCTCCACGTCCGAGGCCAGCACGTCGAGCCCATAAACCTGAGCCGCGATCTCGGGGGCGAGCGAGCCCTCGGCCGGGTCGCCCAGCCGCGCGACCTCGCGCGCGCCGGCGGCGTTGTCGGACCAGGCGAGGGTCTGGAGTCCGTGACGCCGGATGAAGCCACGCGCCTGGCCGAGGAGTATGCTCATGCCGCGCACGCGGCGCAGGTCGGCGAGGGCCGCCCCCTTCACGCCCAGCACGCTGATGCGGACGCGGAGGAAGGCCTCGTCCACGATGTGCAGCCCGCTCTCGGGAAGGAGCTGGTGGACGTCGGCCACGCGCCCGTAGGTCGAGTTCTCGATGGCGATCATGCCGAGGTCGGCGGCGCCCGATCGCACGGCCTCGATGGCGTCGTCGAAGGTCGGGCAGGGGAGAGGGTCGAAGCCAGGGCGGGCCTCCAGGCAGGCCTGGTGGCCGTAGGCGCCGACCTCTCCCTGGAAGGCGATGCGGGGCATGGGGACTCCTTTCCCGGAGGGGGCTGCGGCAGCGCGGTCATGCCGCACCCGCCTTCGCCGGTTCATCGCGCGCCTACACCTTGCGGAGACGGGCGGGAAGCGGCTACACGGCGCGTCAATAGGCACGCTGGGACCCAACGCGACATGTTCGACACGATGACCCTCACCAAGATCGTCGGCGGCTTCTGCGGCACGCTGCTGGTGTTCCTGCTGGGCGGCTGGGCCGCCGAGGCGATCTACGGCGGCGGCGAGGAGGTCCACGCCGAGGGCGAGGAGGTCCAGCAGGCCTACGTCATCCCCGTAGAGGGGGCCGAGGGCGAGGAAGCCGCGCCCGAGGTGACGCCCGAGCAACTCACCGCCGAGTTCCAGACGGCCTTCGCCGCCGCCGACGCCGCCGCGGGCGAGGGCGAGTTCCGCCCCTGCTCTGCCTGCCACAGCCTCGCGCAGGGCGAGAACCGCACGGGCCCGACGCTCGCCGGCGTGGTGGACCGCCCCGTGGACGCCATCGAGGGCTTCGACTACTCGGGCGCGCTGGAGCAGGTGGCCGACGTGTGGTCGCCCGAGAACCTGAACCTGTTCCTCCTGGCCCCCCGCGACTATGCACCGGGCACCAAGATGAACTTCAACGGCATCCGCGATGTGCAGGATCGGGCGAACCTGATCGCCTACCTCGCCACCAACCCCGGCGGCTGATCGCCGCGCGAGGGAACGGAGTCGGGGCCGCGCCTGGGACAGGACGCGGCCCTTTCCGTTCGCGCCTCTCACGGCGCCTCACGCAATCTCGGCTTGAAACCCCGGGGGGAGGGCCGGATAGTCGGCGGGACCGCAGCCGACAGGAGGCTTGAGCATGACTGGACCCCGCCGCCGCGCCACGGCGATCGCGCTTGCCGCCGAACGGGGGGGTGGGGACCTGCGCTGGATCGGGCTGGGAGGGCTGGCGCTGGCCGCGCTGCTGGCCCTGCCCGCGCGGGGGCAGGAGGCGGCGGCCGTGCCCGCCTCGGCCGAGGGCGGGACGACCGTCTCGCACGGCTACAACTACTTCGGGGACCTGAAGTATCCCGCCGACTTCGCGCACCTGGACTACGTGAACCCGGACGCGCCCAAGGGCGGCGAGATCTCGGAGTGGAACCAAGGCAACTTCGACAGCTTCAACCCCTTCACCATCCAGGGCACCGCGACCCCGCTCGGCGCCTTCCCGTTCGAGTCGCTGATGACCTCGACCGCGGACGAGCCCGCCTCGCTCTACTGCCTCATCTGCTCGACGCTCGAATATCCCGCCGACCTCTCCTGGGTGGAGTTCGAGATGCGTCCCGAGGCCGCCTTCTCGGACGGCACGCCCCTGACCGCGCAGGACGTGAAATTCTCGTTCGACCTGTTCATGGAGCAGGGGCTCGAGTCCTTCCGCATGGCCTGGGGCCCGATCATCGAGAGCGTGGAGGTTCTGGGCGACCATCGCTTGCGCTTCGAGTTCTCGGCCGAATCGCCATCGCGCGACCGCATCCCGTTGGCGGGGGGGCTCACGATCCTGTCGCGGGCGGAGTTCGAGCGGACCGGCGCGCGCCTCGACGAATCCAGCAACGTGCCGTTCCTGGGCTCGGGGCCCTACACCATCGACAGTTGGGACATGGGCCGCCGCGTCGTCCTGCGCCGGGACGAGGACTATTGGGGCCGGGACCTGCCCATCAGTGTCGGGCGCAACAACTTCGACACCATCCGCTTCGAGTATTTCGCCGACAGCACCGTGGCGCTGGAAGCCTTCAAGGCTGGGGAATATACCTTCCGGGTGGAGAGCGACGCCCTGCTCTGGGCCACGGCCTACGATTTCCCGGCGCTCGACGCCGGGCAGGTGGTGCGGGAGGAGATTCCCAGCGGACTCGTCCCCGTGGCGGCCTATTGGGCCTTCAACCTGCGGCGCGAGGTCTTCCAGGACCCCCGCGTGCGCGAGGCCCTGATCCTGCTGTTCAACTTCGAATGGACCAACGAGACGCTGCTCTACGGCTACTACGAGCAGGTGCCGTCGTTCTTTGCCAACACCGACATGATGGCCGAAGGCCTGCCCACCGAGGGCGAGCTGGCGATCCTGCAACCTCTGGTGGATGAGGGACTCCTCGACGAGTCGCTCGTGACGTCTGAGGCCGTATTGCCACCCCCGTCGAGCGCCGAGCGCGACATCGACAGGGGCAACCTCCGCGAGGCGAGCCGGCTCCTGGACGAGGCGGGCTGGACCGTAGGCGAGGACGGCGTGCGGCGCAACGCCGAAGGGGAACCCCTCGTCGTCGAGTTCCTGGAGTTCTCTCCAAGCTTTCAGCGCCTCACACTTCCCTTCATCGAGAACCTCAGGCGCGTGGGCGTGGACGCGCGGTTCGAGCTGGTGGACCCCGCGCAGTTCACGCAGCGGCGCGACAGCTCGGACTTCGACATCAGCCGCTGGAGCCCGGCCTTCGACTTCGAGCCCGGAACCTCGGTGATCCAGTGGTTCGGCTCGGCCTCGGCGGCCGAGAGCAACCGCAACCTGCCGGGCGTGCAGGACCCGGCGGTGGACCGCATCGCCACCCTGGTGGCGCAGGCGCGGACCCGAGAGGAGATGGAGGCGGCGGCCCGGGCTCTGGACCGCGTGCTGCGGTCGATGCGGCTGGGGGTGCCGCGCTGGTACAACCCGAACTCCTGGGTCGCCTACTACGACATGTACGAGCATCCCGAGCCGCTTCCGCCCTTCGCCGTGGGCGAGCTCGACTTCTGGTGGTACGACGACGCCAAGGGCGAGGCGTTGCGCGCCGCCGGCGCCTTCCAGTAAGGCCGGGACCTTGGGCGCCTACATCCTCCGACGCCTGCTGCTCGTGATCCCGACGCTGTTCGGGATCATGGTCATCAACTTCGTGCTGACGCAGTTCGTCCCCGGCGGCCCCATCGAGCAGGTCATTGCCCAGATCGAGGGGCGGGGCGACGTCTTCGCCAACATCTCGGGCGGCGGCGGGGGCGAGACGACCGAGGCGATGGATGCGGGGGGAGACACGGCCGGCTACATCGGGGCGCGCGGCCTGCCGCCCGAGTTCATCCGCGAGCTGGAGGTCCAGTTCGGCTTCGACAAGCCGCCGCTGCAGCGGTTCCTGCTGATGATGTGGGACTATATCCGCTTCGACTTCGGCGAGTCGTGGTTCCGGTCGGAGTCGGTGGTGAGCCTGGTCCTCGACAAGCTGCCGGTGTCGATCACGCTGGGGCTCTGGTCCACGCTGATCGCCTACCTGATCTCCATCCCGCTCGGCATCCGCAAGGCGGTCAAGGATGGCACGCCCTTCGACACCTGGACCTCCGGGGCGGTGATCGTTGGCTACGCCATCCCGGGATTCCTGTTCGCGGTGCTGCTGATCGTGCTTTTCGCCGGGGGGAGCTACTTCCGCATCTTCCCGCTCCGGGGCCTCACCTCGGACAACTGGGAGGAGCTGACGCTGATCGGCAAGGTGCTGGACTACCTGTGGCACATCGCGCTGCCGGTGATCGCCACCACCATCGCCAGCTTCGCCACTCTGACGCTGCTGACCAAGAACAGCTTCCTCGACGAGATCAAGAAGCAGTACGTCATGACCGCCCGCGCCAAGGGCCTGACGGAGCGGCGGGTGCTTTACGGCCATGTCTTCCGCAACGCCATGCTGATCGTGATCGCCGGGTTCCCGTCGCTGTTCATCGGCGTGTTCTTCGGCGGCTCGGTCATCATCGAGACGCTGTTCTCGCTCGACGGGCTGGGGCGGCTGGGATTCGAGGCGGCGGTGGCGCGGGATTACCCCATCGTGTTCGGGACGCTCTACGCCTTCTCGCTCCTGGGGCTCATCGTCGGGATCCTGTCGGACATCACCTATGTCCTGGTGGACCCCCGCATCGACTTCGGGAGTCGCGGATGAGCCGGCGCCGCATCTTGGGAGAGGGTTGAATGTCCGAGGCCTCGGTCCCGCAGGTCGAGACGCTGATGGGCGCGGCGACGCGGCCGCGCCCGTCGCGGCTGTCGCCGCTGAACCAGCGGCGCTGGCGGACCTTCCGCCGCAACAAGCGCGCCTTCTGGTCGCTGGTGGTGTTCACCATCCTGTTCGTGATCTCGCTCTTCGCCGAGTTCATCGCCAACGACCGGCCGATCCTCGTGTCCTACCGGGGGGAGCTGCGGATGCCGATCTTCAGTTTCTACAGCGAGCAGTCCTATGGCGGCGACTTCCCGTCCGAGGCGGCCTACAATGACCCCGAGGTGCGGTGCCTGATCGCGACCGGGGGGCTCGCGGACTGTTTCGACGACCCGGAGGGGCTGATCGAGCAGGCGCAGGCGGGGACGATCGCGGACCCGGAGTTCCAGAACGGCTGGATGCTCTGGCCGCTGATTCCCTACAGCTACCGGACCATCGTGGACATCCAGGGCGTCGCTCCCTCGCCGCCCGATCGCCACAACTGGCTCGGCACCGACGACACCAAGCGCGACGTGCTGGCGCGGGTCATCTACGGCTTCCGACTGTCGGTGATCTTCGCGCTGATGGTGACGGCGGCGACGACGCTGGTCGGGGTCGTGGCCGGGGCGATCCAGGGCTATTTCGGCGGCTGGGTGGATCTGATCTTCCAGCGGATCATCGAGATCTGGGGTGGCATCCCGGAGCTTTACGTCATCATCATCCTGTTCGCGATCCTGGGACGAAGTTTCTGGCTGCTGGTGGCGATCATCGTGCTGTTCGGCTGGATCGGCGCGGTTGGCGTCGTGCGGGCCGAGTTCCTGCGGGCACGCAACTTCGAGTATGTCCGGGCGGCCCGCGCCTTGGGCGTCTCGAACGCGACGATCATGTTCCGCCACCTGCTGCCGAACGCCATGGTGGCGACCGTGACGATGCTGCCCTTCCGGATCACCGCCGCCATCGGCACGTTGGCGAGCCTCGATTTCCTGGGCTACGGCCTGCCCTCCTCGGCCCCGTCGCTGGGCGAGCTGTCGCAGCAGGCCAAGGAGAACCTTCAGGCGCCGTGGCTGGGCTTCACCGCCTTCTTCACCTTCGCGATCATGCTGTCGCTCCTCGTGTTCATCTTCGAAGGCGTGCGCGACGCCTTCGATCCCCGGAAGACCTTCAAGTGAGCGATCCCGTCCTCGAGGTCCGCGACCTCCACGTGCGTTTCGCCCAGGACGGCGGGCTCGTCCATGCCGTGCGCGGCGTGAGCTTCGCCGTCGGGCGCGGCGAGACGGTGGCGCTGGTGGGGGAATCGGGATCGGGCAAGTCGGTCACGGCGCTGTCCACGGTGCAACTGCTGGGCGACACCGCGCGGGTGGAGGGCTCGGTCCGCTACGAGGGGCGCGAGATGGTTGGCGCGCCCGAGCGGGATCTGCGGCGGGTGCGCGGCAACGATATCAGCTTCATCTTCCAGGAGCCGATGACCTCGCTGAACCCGCTGCATACCATCGAGACCCAGCTCCGCGAATCCATCGAACTGCACCAGGGGCTGCGCGGCGACGCCGTGCAGGCGCGGATCGTGGAGCTTCTGAACCGCGTGGGCATCCGCAACGCCGAGGACCGGCTCGGCGCCTACCCGCACCAGCTCTCGGGCGGGCAGCGGCAGCGGGTGATGATCGCCATGGCGCTGGCGAACGGGCCGGAGCTGCTGATCGCCGACGAGCCGACGACGGCGCTCGACGTGACAATCCAGGCGCAGATCCTCGACCTGCTGGCCGACCTCAAGCGGGACGAGGGGCTGTCGATGCTTTTCATCACCCACGACCTCGCCATCGTTCGGCGGATCGCGGATCGGGTCTGCGTGATGCAGGGCGGGCAGATCGTGGAGCAGGGGCCGGCGGCGGAGATCTTCGCGCGGCCGCAGCATCCCTACACGCAGAAGCTGCTGGCCGCCGAGCAGACGGGGCTGCCAACGCCGGTCCCCGCCGGGGCCGAGACGGTGGCCGAGGCGGAATCCCTGCGGGTCTGGTTCCCGATCCAGCGCGGCTTCCTCAAGCGGACGGTCGGGCACGTGAAGGCGGTCAACGACGCCACGCTGGCCGTGCGGGCGGGCGAGACGCTGGGGATCGTGGGCGAATCGGGGTCCGGCAAGACGACGCTGGCGCTAGCCGTCATGCGGCTGCTGCCCGCGACCTCCGGACGGATCGTGTTCCTGGGCCAGTCCATCGAGCGGTTGGGCCAGCGCGAGTTGCGGCCCCTGCGGCGCCAGATGCAGATCGTGTTCCAGGACCCCTACGGCTCGCTGTCCCCCCGCATGACGGTGGGCGAGATCATCGCCGAGGGCTTGGGCGTCCATGGCGTGGAGCCGGGGCGCGACCGGCGCGGAATGGTGGCCGAGGTCATGGGGGAGGTGGGGCTCGACCCCGCCACGATGGACCGCTACCCGCACGAGTTCTCGGGCGGGCAGCGGCAGCGCATCGCCATCGCGCGGGCGCTGGTCCTCAAGCCCCGGCTGATGGTGCTGGACGAGCCGACGAGCGCGCTCGACATGACGGTGCAGGTGCAGATCGTGCAACTCCTGCGCGGGCTCCAGCAGAGGCACGGGCTGGCGTTCCTGTTCATCAGCCACGATCTCAAGGTGATCCGGGCGATGTCGCACCGGGTGCTGGTGATGAAGGACGGCGACGTGGTGGAGCAGGGGCCGGCGGCCGAGGTCTTCGGCGCCCCCCGGTCGGACTACACGCGGACGCTGATGGCGGCGGCCTTTCCGGCGGCACAGGCGGCGGAGTAGGGCGGGCCGCCCCATGAACGGAAAAGGGGGCCGCTTGGCCCCCTTCATCATTCTTTCGGGCCGGCGTCCCGACTGCGCAGGCCACCCGTCGGGGCGGCTCCGCGGGCGGGCCTCACTCCTCGGTGCCGATCATGAAGCAGGTGGTCCCCCGGGCTTGGAGGCGGCGGCAGGCGAGGTCGGCCTCCTCGCGGGTCAGGCCCATGATGTTGCCGTCGAAGCCACCCGACCGCTGGATGACCCGGCGCAGCCCGTCGCCGAGCGTGGTCGACTCGGCCAGCGCCACCTGGATCAGCGCCCGCTCCGCCCGGTCGCGTGTGGTGAAGCTGCCCAGGTTGATGCCCCAGAGCGAGCCGCCGGAGGTCGAGAGGCGCTGCACGACCTCGGGCTCGGGCGCGACCAGCGGAGCCGATTCGGGTCGGATGGCGGCGGCGGTCATGATGATCTCGGTCGGGCCCTTGTCGGGCTCGGCGAGGGCGGCGGTGACGGCATCCTCGATCTCCTCGTCCGAGACGGCGGTGGCGAAGGCCACGACCGTGGAGCCGGGGCGCGGCTGCGGGCGCAGCGAGGTCTCGATGAGGCCGCTGACGCGCACCTTGCCCTGCGGAGCTGGGGCTTGGGCCTCGGCGGGCGCGGCGTTCGTGTTGGCGGCCACCCGCGTCGTCGCGGCGGCCACGGGCGGGTCGGTCATCACCACCTGGGCGTGGGCGGGCGCGTGGGCGAAGCCCATGTCGAGGAGCCGCGCCGTCCGGGCGTTGCGGTCGGCGGTCGAGGTGCCGCCGAAGACGGTGGCGATGATCCGCACGTCGCCGCGCTGCGCCGAGGCGGTCAGGTTGTAGCCCGCCGCGTTGGTGAAGCCGGTCTTGATGCCGTCCGCGCCATCGTAGGCGTCGAGGAAGCGGCGGTTGGTGTTGGCGACCTGCGCGAGGCCCGCATCGGCGGTCCGGCGCGAGAACAGGTTGTAGTACTGGGGGAAGTCATAGATCAGGTGCCGCCCCAGGATGCTCATGTCCCGGGCGGTGGAGTAGTGCCCCTGCTCGGTCAGACCGTTGGGGTTCATGAAGTGGGTGTCCTTCATGCCCATGGCCTGCGCCATCGCGTTCATGCGGTCGGAGAACCCCTCGCGCGAGCCGCCGAGCGCATAGCCGATGGCCATGGCGGCGTCGTTGGCGGACTTCACGGCCGCCGCGCGGAGAAGATAGCGGAGCTTGATCTCCTGCCCCGCGCGCAGGCCAAGCCGCGAGGGCGGCTCGTCGGCGGCATCGCGGGGGATGCGAACCACGGTGTCGAGCGAGATCTGACCCTGCTGGATCGCCTGGAAGGCGAGATAGAGCGTCATCATCTTGGTGAGCGACGCCGGATGCAGCGGCGTCTCGGCGTTCTCCTCGTGGAAGATCTGGCCGGTGCGCGCGTCCATGACGAAGGCGGCGTAGGGCGCGGCCTGCGCCGCGACAGCGCCGAGAACGTTCGCGACAAGGATGACCGCCAGCCAGGCTGACCGCCGGATTCGACTGCCCATGACACTGCCCCTTCTTGCCCCGGGGAACGGATGCGTGCCCGTTCACCTCTTATGGAGGAGGAGGATACCACGGGGAGCGGCGACGCAAAAGCATCTTGCGGGACCGGGTCCGCGACCGCGCGAGCGATTGACCCCTAGCCGTTGCGGTCGGCGCGGCGCGCGCCTACCACGGGCGGGGTGGCTGCTCCGCGACGGCCGGTTCCCTGCGCCGACAGAAAAATCCGCTGTGGCGTGTCGGCCTCAGTGCCGGGAATCGAGGGTGGCGACGAGGCCGGGGAGGTCGCCCAGCGAGGGAATCTCCCGGAAGCGGGGGTGGTCGCGCGGCGGGTCGGCGTGCTCCAGCTCCCAGGTCAGGCCATGGGGCACGTGGACGCCCCAGGCCCCGGCGGCCAGCGCCGGGATCACGTCGGACTTGAGCGAGTTGCCGATCATCATCGACTGTCGTCCGCCGTGGCGCGCGAACACGCGCAGGTAGGTGGCGGGGGTCTTGTCGCTGACGATCTCCACCGCGTCGAAGAGGTCGCCCAGGCCCGACTGCGCCAGCTTGCGCTCCTGATCGAGGAGGTCGCCCTTGGTGATGAGCACGACCTCGCCCTCGCGCGCCGCCGCCTCGACCGCCTCGCGGGCGTGGGGAAGGAGGTCGATGGGGTGCGCCAGCATGTCGCGCCCCATGGCCAGGATCTCCCCGATCACGGCGGCGGGGACGCGGCCCTCGGTCGCCTCCACGGCCGTCTCGATCATCGAGAGGGTGAACCCCTTGATCCCGAAGCCATAGATGCCGAGGTTGCGCCGCTCCGCCTCCCGCAGGCGGGCGCGCAGGCCGGGCCCGTCCATGTGGGCCGAGAGCAGCTCCTCGAAGCGGTCCTCGGTGCCGCGGAAGAAGCGTTCGTTGTGCCAAAGGGTGTCGTCGGCGTCGAATCCGATGGTCCAGGACGGCATCCGTGCTCCCTCGCGTCTTTCCTTGCGCGAGTCGTGGGCTTATATAGACACGACACGAAATTCCATCTTGGATAGGTCGGCATCGTCCCATGATCACGGGTCAAGCGTTTTCCATGGCCGGCGGGCCCGGCCGGGACCAGGACGGCGGCACCGGCATCAAGCTCGAGACGCGCAGCAAGACGCAGCGTCCCCCGCTCTACAAGGTGCTGATCCTCAACGACGACTACACGCCCATGGAGTTCGTGGTCCACGTCCTCGAACGCTTCTTCGGCATGAGCCACGCCCAGGCCTTCGACCTGATGCTGATGGTGCACAAGAAGGGCCTCGCGGTGGTCGGCGTCTACTCCTACGAGATCGCGGAGACCAAGGTCGCGCTGGTCATGGACTTCGCGCAGCGGCACCAGCATCCGCTGCAATGCACCATGGAAAAGGAATAAGGGCGCCTCGCCCGCCGTCATGTCACGCTCACGCCTCGCCACGGCCCTCGGGGAGGGCCTTTCGCTGCCGTCCGAGGGACTTCTCGTCCTGCGGCCCCCCTCGGCCATGGACCTCTCGGCCCTGCCCCGCGACGGGGTGCTGATCCGGCACAGCTTCCGCCCCGACCGCGACGCCTGGGCGGGCGCGGGCTACCGGGTGGTGGACGAGGGCGCCCCCGCCGAGGCGGCGCTGGTCTGCGTGCCGCGATCGAAGGCGCTGGCCCGCGGGCTGATCGCCGAGGCCGCGCGGCTCGCGCCGCTGGTGGTCGTGGACGGGCAGCGGACGGACGGGGTGGACGCGCTCTGGCGCGAGGTGCGGACGCGGCGCGACGACGTGCAGGGCCTCACGCAGGGGCATGGGCGGCTGTTCTGGTTCGCGGGCGGCGCGGGGTTCGAGGACTGGGCCCTGGGCGAGCTGGGGCAGGGGCCGGACGGGCTCTTCTCGCAGCCGGGCGTGTTCAGCGCGGACGGGCCGGACCGGGGCTCGCTGCTGCTGGCGAGCGTGCTGCCCGCCAAGCTGCCCAAGCGGATGGCCGACTTCGGGGCGGGGGTGGGCGTGCTGGCGCTTGCCGCGCTGGGACGCGAGGGGGTCGAGTCCCTCGACCTGATCGAGGCCGAGCGGCTGGCACTGGATTGCGCGCGGCTCAACGTGGCGGACCCGCGCGCGCGCTTCCTGTGGGAGGACGCGACGCAGGGCGCGCGCGGCCCCTACGACGGGATCGTGACGAACCCGCCCTTCCATGCCGGGCGGCGGCCCGAGCCGGGGCTGGGCCAGGCCTTCCTGCGCGCGGCGGCCAAGGCGCTGACGCCCTCCGGGCAGCTCTGGCTGGTGGCGAACCGGCACCTGCCCTACGAGGCCGCGCTGACGGACCTGTTCCGCAACGTCGAGGAGATCGGCGGCGACGGGGGGTTCAAGCTCCTCCACGCCGCGCAGCCGCTGAAGCTGAAGGCCGGGGCCAAGGCGGCGGTGGCGCGGACGCGCCGCGCTCACTCCGGGTAGGCGGTCCGGCAGGCCTCGACGCGGGCCTCCTGCTCCCGCGCGAGGCGGGCGCGGCGTTCGAGCAGGCTGTCCAGCTTGGCCTGCTCGGCGTTCAGGTCGATGGCGACGGGGCGGCTCACGTCGATCACGTCGGTGTCGTCGCAGCGGATCAGGCGGGTGTCGCCGTCGTCGTCCCGCACGCGGCAGAAGTCGCGGCGGACGCGGACCTCCTGGCTCTGCTCGATGGCGTAGCCGCGCCGCAGGTTGCCCTGGGTCTCGCGGACCAGCGAATCGATCACCCGCAGGTCGCGCGAGGCGGAGGACAGGCAGGCCTCCCGAGGGGTCTGGCAGGCCGTGAGGGCCAGGGCCGAGAGCAGGACGGCGGCGGTGATGGGGCGGCGCATGGGAGGACTCCTTGTTCCCCTTGTCCTAATCCCGTGGAGAAGGCCGGGAAAGGGCGCTAGGTCCGATATCCGATAGCAAGGAGGTGAGGCATGGACGCCGAGATGATGACCGACGAGAAGGCGCGCGCCTCGGCCTGGTTCGGGGATCTGCGGGACCGCATCGTGGCGGCCTACGAAGGGCTGGAGGACGGCGAGGCCGCCGGGGCCGAGGGGATCGCGCCGGGGCGGTTCCAGTTCCGCGAGACGCGGCGCAGCGCGCCGGACGGCGGCGACGCGGGCGGCGGCGTGATGGCGGTGCTCAAGGGCGGGCGGGTCTTCGAGAAGATGGGCGTCGGCGTGTCCACCGTCCATGGCGTGCTGGGGGCCGAGGCGCAGAAGGCCATGGCGGCGCGGGGGGTGCCGGGCGTGGCCGAGGACCCGCGCTTCTGGGCGTCGGGCATCAGCCTCGTGGCGCATCCCCGCAACCCGCACGTGCCGGCGGTGCACCTCAACACCCGGATGTTCTGGACGCCCGCCGCCTGGTGGTTCGGCGGCGGCACCGACCTCAACCCGGCGATCGAGTATCCCGAGGACACGGCGCGGTTCCACGACGTGCTGCGGGCGCATCTCGACCCGCATGGGGAGGGGGAGTATCCGCGCCAGAAGGCCTGGGCGGACGAGTATTTCTTCGTGCCGCACCGGGGGCGGGCGCGGGGCGTGGGGGGGATCTTCCTCGACGACCACAACTCGGGCGACTGGGAGCGGGACTTCGCGATGATCCAGGACATCGGCCGCGCGTTCCTGCCGGCGTGGCTGCCGCTGGCGGAACGGCGGGTGGCGCAGCCCTGGGGCGAGGCCGAGAAGGAGCGTCAACTGATCCACCGGGGGCTCTATGCCGAGTTCAACCTCGTGTACGACCGGGGGACGAAGTTCGGGCTGGCCTCGGGGCACGACGCCGAGGCGGTGCTGATGAGCCTGCCGCCGCTGGCGAAGTGGGTCTGAAGGGGCTCCGCCCCTCGCTTCGCTCACCCCGGGATATTTGGGGTCAAAGAAGGGCCATGTCCCGGACAGAGTAAAACCCCGCGAGGCTTCCGGGTCTTCTCCGGGCCGCGGGGGCGGGGCGCGCGCGGGCGGGAGGGCCGGTCCGCTGGGCAGCGGGCTGGGTCCAAGGGCATCGAGGGGGCGGAGACGGGTTTCGGTCCCGCGTTCTTCTCCCTGGCCGCGTATCTGGCCGCTCTTGGCCCATCGCGTCGGATCTGCGCCGCCTCGCACGGGCGGCTGGCTCTTCGTCGTGGTCTCCTTTCCGGTCCCGCCGGCGATCTCGCCCCCCGCCAGCCCCGGCGCAGGCGGAGGAGGGAGCGGCCCGGCGGCGAGGCCTGGGGTTGCGCATGGGGGGAGGATCGCACGGAGGCGTTAAGGACCTGTGAGGGCGACGAACGCCCGACGCCCACCGCGCGCAACACCCCCGGAGGGTGTGCCACGCGCGCGCGAGACGGGCCGAATCGCGGACGGGGGGGCCAGGACGGGCGGGGCGACGCGGACGAGGCGGGGCGCGTGGCGCTCCTCCCGTCCGCTCCTTGGCCCTTCTTTGGCTCCAAGTATCCCGGGGGGAGCGAAGCGGGGGGCAGAGCCCCCCTCGACAGAGGACGTGGACGGGGCCGGGACGGGTTAGGCTGGACCCGAATCGGTGGGAGAGGCGGGGCATGACGGGGTGGGCGGCGTTCCTGCTGACGGCGCTGCTGGTGGAGCTGACGCCGGGGCCGAACATGGCCTGGCTCGCCGTCGTCGCGGCGGGGGAGGGGGCGGGCGTGGGGCTCGCCGCCGTGGCGGGGGTGGCGCTGGGGCTGGGGGTGGTCGGCGTCGCGGCGGCGCTGGGGCTGGCGGCGCTGGTGGCGGCCTCTCCGGCGCTCTACGAGGTCCTGCGCTGGGGCGGGGCGGCGTATCTCCTGTGGCTCGCCTGGGACGGCTGGCGCGGCGCGGTGGAGGAGGCACCACCGCTGCCGGGGCGGGCGGTGGCGCGGGCCTTCCGGCGGGGACTGGTGACGAACCTCCTGAACCCCAAGGCGGGGGTGTTCTATGTCGCGGTGCTGCCCGGCTTCCTGCCGCCGGGCGATGGGCTGCTGCCGCAGACGCTGGCGCTGACCGGGGGCTATGTCGCGGTGGCGACGGGGGTGCACGCGGGCATCGTGGGGCTGGCGGGGCAGGCGCGGCGGCTGCTGACCGACCCGACGCGCGAGCGGCGGGTGCGACGCGGGCTGTCGCTCGCGCTCGCGGGGGTGGCGGTCTGGCTCCTCTGGCGGAGCTAGCCCGCCCGCACCGTGTCGATCATGCGGTGCACGTTGTCGATGGAGGCGTCGGGCGTGATGCCGTGGCCCAGGTTGAAGATGTGGGGGCCGTGGGCGAAGGCGCGGACGACGCGGCGAGTTTCCGTGACCAGCGCCTCGCCGCCGGTGACGAGGTGCGGGGAGGCGAGGTTGCCCTGCACGCAGCCGTCGGGCTGGACGTGGGCGGCGGCCCATTCGGGCGACACGCCGTCGTCGAGGGCGATGCAGTCCGCCCCGGTGGCGGCGTGGGTGCCGGCGAAGCGCTCGCCCGCGCCGCGCGGGAAGGCGATCACGGGGAGGCCGGGGTGGCGGACCTTGAGCGCCGCCGTGATGCGGGCGGCGGGGGCCAGCGCATAGGCGGCGAAGTCGTCGCCCTGGAGGGAGCCGGCCCAGCTGTCGAAGATCTTCACGACCTCGGCCCCGGCCTCCACCTGACGGGACAGGTAGTCGATGGTGGCGAGCGTGAGGCGGTCGAGCAGGGCCTCGAACAGCGGGCGGTTCGACCGGATGAGGGCGTGGGCGGGCCCCTGGTCGGGGGTGCCCCGGCCGGCGATCATGTAGGTGGCGACGGTCCAGGGGGCGCCGGCGAAGCCGATCAGCGCCGTCTCGGGCGGGAGCGCCCCGGACAGGATGCGGACGGTCTCGTAGACGGGGGCGAGCGTGTCGTGGATGGCGTCGGTCGGCCTGAGGCGGGCGAGGTCGGCCTCGGTCGTGACGGTCGAGAGGCGCGGGCCTTCGCCGGCCTCGAAGGCGAGGTCGAGGCCGAGGGCCTGCGGGATCAGCAGGATGTCGGCGAACAGGATCGCCGCGTCGAAGCCGAAGCGGCGGATCGGCTGGAGCGTCACCTCGGCCGCGAGGTCGGGGTTGTAGCAGAGCGACAGGAAGTCGCCCGCCGTCTCGCGCGTGGCGCGATACTCGGGGAGGTAGCGCCCGGCCTGCCGCATCATCCAGATGGGGGGCACGGGCAGCGTCTCGCCCGCGAGGGCGCGCAGGAGGAGCTTGGTCATGCCGGGAGCCGTGCCCGGGGGACACGCAACTTGTCAAGCCGCTCGCGCGTTCGTCACGGCTTGGGCATCCCCGTTGTGGGTTGGCCGGGAGGCACCTAGATAGCGGCGTCATGACCCAGAATCCCCTTCGCATCGGCACGCGCGGCTCGCCGCTGGCGCTGGCCCAGGCCCACGAGACCCGGCAACGGCTGATGGCCGCCACCGGGCTCCCCGAGGCCGCCTTCGAGATCGTCGTCATCCGCGTCACCGGCGACGCGGTGCAGGACCGGCCCTTGTCGCAGATCGGCGGCAAGGGGCTCTTCACCAAGGAGATCGAGGAGGCGCTGCTGGCGGGCGGCATCGACATCGCGGTCCATTCGATGAAGGACATGCCGGTGGAGCAGCCCGAGGGGCTGCTCCTGGACTGCTATCTCCCCCGCGAGGACCCGCGCGACGCCTTTGTGACGCTGACCGCGCACGCGGGGCTGATGGACCTGCCCGAGGGGGCGGTGGTCGGCACGTCGTCGCTGCGGCGGCGGGCGCAGCTTCTGGCGCGGCGGCCGGATCTGGAGGTGGTGGAGTTCCGGGGCAACGTGCAGACGCGGCTGTCGAAGCTGGCGCAGGGGGTGGCGGAGGCCACGTTCCTGGCGATGGCGGGGATGAACCGTCTGGGCTACGCCGACGTGCCGGCGCGGCCGATCCCGCCCGACGCCATGCTGCCCGCCCTCGCCCAAGGGGCGATCGGGGTGGAGCGGCGGGCGGCGGACGGCCGCGCGCGCGAGATGCTGGCGCTGATCCACGACCGCGACACCGGGCTGCGGCTGGCGGCGGAGCGGGCGTTCCTGCGGGGGCTCGACGGGTCGTGCCAGACGCCCATCGCGGGGCTGGCGGAGATCGAGGGCGACCGGCTGCGGATGCGGGGCGAGATCCTGCGGCCGGACGGGAGCCGCGTGCTGGCGGACGATTCGACCGGGCCGCTGGAGGAAGGGCGCGACATCGGCGGCGTCATGGCCTGCCGGATGCGGCGCGAGGCCGGGCCGGGGTTCTTCGACCTCTGAGGGGGCGGAGGGGGCGCTGCCCCCAGCCCCTGCGGGGCTTCCCCCGGGATATTTGGAGTCAAAGAAGGGCCGTGCCGCGCACGCCGTCCAGGCGTTGCGCGCAGGGGTCGGGCCGCGTCAGGGCGCCGGCAGCACCTTGCCGGGATTCAGGATGCCGTGGGGGTCGAGCGCGGCCTTGAGCGCCCTCATCGTGTCGAGCGCCACCGGATCCTTGTGCGCCCGCATCGAGGCGAGCTTGGACAGGCCCACCCCATGCTCGGCCGAGAAACTGCCGTCGAGGGCTGTCGCCGTGGCATCCACCAGCGCGCGGATCGCGGCGAGGTGGTCCGTATCGCCGCGCGTGGGATAGGCGGTGTAATGGACGTTGCCGTCGCCTAGGTGCGCCACCACCATGTCGTCGGCCCCCGGATCGATCTCGGCCAGGCGGCGGCGGACGGTGGCGAGGAACTCCTCCAGCCGGTCGAGGGGGAGCGCCACGTCGGTATCGACCCAGGCGGGCCGCGTGAAGGTGATGCGGGCGGCGGATTCGCGCCGCTCCCACATGGCGCGGCGCTGCGCCTCGTTCTGAGCCAGCACGGCGTCGAGGACCTGGCCCCGGACCAGCGCCTCGGCCAGCGCGCCTTCCACCAGGCTCATCAGGGGCGTGGCGCCGTCGGGGCCGGGCCGGGCGTCGCGCGGGGCGGTGGAGCCGACCTCCAGCAGGATGGTGTGCTCGTGGGGGGAGTCGAAGGGCGGGCGGGCGCCGGGGGTCTGGGTGAGGTGGGCGGCGATGAAGGCGCGGGGCATGTACTCGAAGGCCTCGACGCCGCCGCCGGTGGTCTCCTGGAGGCGCGACAGGAGATCGAGCGCGGCAGCGACGGAGGGAACGGCGATCATGGCGGTGGCGTGGGCGCGCGGGCGGGGCACCAGCTTGAGCACGGCGGCGGTGATGACGCCCAGCGTCCCTTCGGCCCCGACGAACAGGTGGCGGAGCGCGTAGCCGGAGTTGTCCTTGTGCAGCTCCGCCATCAGGTCGAGCACGCGGCCGGAGGCCAGGACGACCTCCAGCCCGAGCACCTGGTCGCGGGCGGAGCCGTGGCGCAGGACGTTGGAGCCGCCCGCGTTGGTCGAGAGCGCGCCGCCCACCATGGCCGAGCCCTTGGCCCCGAAGGTGAGCGGGAACTGAAGGTCGTGGGCGGCGGCGGCCTCGTGCAGGCGTTCGAGGATCACGCCGGCCTCGGCGATGGCGAGACGGGGGCCGGGCTTGAGCGCGCGGATGCGGTTCATCCGGTCGAGCGACAGCACGAGCGCGCCGGGCGCGTGGGCGGCCCCGGTGAGGCCGGTTCGCCCGGAGGCGGGGACGACGGGGAGCCGCGCGTCGTGGGCGATGCGGAGGATTTGGGACACCTCGGCCGTCGATCCGGGCCGGGCGACGGCGAGGGGCTGGCCCCGGTAGCCGCCGGTCCAGTCGCGCGCCCAGGGCGCGGCGTCGGGGCCCTGCAGGAGGTGGGCGGGGCCGACGATGGCGGCGAGGGCTTGGGTGAGGTCCATGGGGGCGTTCCGTCGCGGCTGCGGGGGAGTCATGGCCGAGGCGGCGCGCGGAGGGAAGGGGGCGGCGCGGGTCCGGCGGATGGCCCGGCGCGAGGCGCCCACTTTGCCGTTGACGCCCCCCCGCGCGCGCCTTAGATGCAGGCCCCGTGGCGGAGTAGCTCAGCTGGTTAGAGCGGCGGAATCATAATCCGTGTGTCGGGGGTTCAAATCCCTCCTCCGCTACCATCAAACCCCTGCAATCCAGTCGGTCCCGACCCAGCAGCATGGCCATGTAGCCGTGCATCACGACGTCCACGTGGCTCTCCTCGGGGGTGACCACGACGGCGCTGATGAGCTCGCGCAGGATGGCGACGGCCTCTTGCGCGGGCGGGGTCGGGGCGGCGAGGCTGGGGGCGAGGTCGGCCAGGGCGTCGATGTAGCGGGCCAGCGCGGCGGGGTGCAGCTCCACCACCGGCACCTCGGCTTCGGCTTGGGCGAGCGCGATCTCGGCGGCCCGGGCCTCGTCCAGGAGGCGGCGGATGTTGGCCTCGGCGGCCGGGCCGTCGGTGACGCCATCGATGTAGAGCTTGTGCGCCCGGTCGAAGGCGGCGCGGGCCTTGGTCGCGGCGCGGCCGAGCTGGGCCTTGTCCCGGCGGGCGGCGCTGGCGAGGCGCTGCCGCTCGCCGTGGTAGACGCGCAGATATTCGCGCAGGTAGGCGGGGTGCTCCAGCTCCTCGCGCAGGCGGGCGAAGACGGCGGCCTCGATCCGGTCCAGGCGGACCTGGCGGCGGTTGGCGCAGGTGCCGCTCTCGACCGAGCGGGAGCAGCGGATCAGGATGGCCGTCCCGCGCCGGTTGGAGATCGACATGCCGGCGCCGCAGCAGCCGCAGCGCAGCAGGCCCGAGAAGGGCCGGAGCGGGCGGGTAAGGGCGCGGCCCCGGGCGCCCGACTGGGCGCGGTCGGCCTTGCTGAGCTGCACGCGGTCATAGAGCGCGTCCTCGACGATCCGCAGGTGCGGGGCGGGGCTGCGCTGCCATTCGGACTCGGGGTTCGTCCGGCTGACGCGCCGGCCGGTGTCGGGGTCGCGCACCATGGTGATGCGGTTCCAGACCTGGATGCCCTTGTAGAGCTCGTTTCGGAGGAGGCCGTGGCCGCGCGCGTGGTTGCCGATCAGGGTGGAGGCGTTCCAGCGCGGCCCGCGCGGCGGCGGCACTCCCTCGCCGTTGAGCTCGGCCGCGATCGCGCGGGCGGAGGTGCCGACGGCGTAGGCCGCGAAGATGCGGCGGATCACCTCAGCCTCGGCCTCGACGATCTCCAGCTCGCCGGGCTGGCCGGGGAGGGGACGGTAGCCGTAGGCGCGGCCGCCGGCGTGACGACCGCCGCGGATCACGCCGGCCATGCCGCGCCGGACCTTTTTCTTGTGGCCGTCCATCCAGATCTGGCCCAGGAGCCCGTGCACGCCGATCTGGATCGCGTCGGCGCGGCCGTCGTTGACGGCGAGGATCGGGATGCGCAGGAAATCGAGCCGCTTGTGGATGCCGGCCAGGTCCTCCTGGTCGCGGCTCAGGCGGTCGAAAGCCTCGACGACCAGGACGTCGAACTTGCCGGCGCGGGCGTCGGCCATGAGGTCTTGCAGGCCGTCGCGGCCGATCAGGGAGGCGGACGTGCGGGCGCGGTCGCTGTAGGTGGTGACGACGGTCAGGCCCTCGCGGGCGGCGTAGGCGCGGCAAAGCGCAACCTGATCGTCGATGGATCGGTCGGATTGGAGGTCCGTCGAGAATCGGGCGTAGATGCAGGCTCGGCGGCGGTCGGGCATGGGGCGTCCGGGGCGAGGGTGGCGGCATTATCGGCATGGGCGTGGGCTCGTGCCAAGGCCTCCACGAAGGCGAGGAGCTGCGGGTCGGGTGGGCGGTCCGGCTTGAGAGCGGCCGGCATGGTCAGCCGCCCTCGCCGGCGAGGAGCTGGGCGATGGGGACGCCCTGGGCCTCGGCCTCGGCCTTGCGGCCGTGCGCCCACTCGAAGAAGGTGCCGCGCGTGGCGGGGTCGAGCGCGCGCCACGCGGCGAAGAGCCGGGCGCGGTCCTCGGGGCTGGGCTGCGTGAGCTCGCCCCTTATGGCGCGGGCGATCATGTGCAGGCCGGGATCGGCGGGCGCGGGATCGGGGGCGTCAGCCATGGGCGGCCTCCAGGATGGCGTCGATGATCCAGCGCGGGGTGTAGGCGGGCGCGAGCGGGGCGGGGACGCCGAGGGCCCGGGCCTGATCGGCGAGGAGGCGCGCGACCAGGCGGTCGGTCAGGCGCAGGCCGCGCGTGGGGTCGGACCGCATCAGCCGGCGGATGCGGCGGGACCGGCGGCGGGTGTAGCTCAGGCGGCTCATGCCGGCACCTCGTCCCAGGTGCGGCCGTCGAGGAGGCGGCCGGCGGCGGTCTTGCCGACGTGGCGGATGGCGATCTCGCCCAACTCGTAGGCCGGCGCGCGACCGTCAGGCAGGTCGTGATCGCCGTCGGCGTGGAGCAGCATCCAGTCGCGGCCCCAGTCCGCATCCTCTGAGAGAGGGGACCAAGCGCCCCATTGCTTGAACAGGAAGGCCACCCCGGCGGCCTGGCACTGGTCGCGGAGCGCGCGGGCCCAGTCGGGATGCATGGGGCGGGCCTTGGGGCCGCTCTCGCCGCCGACGATGACCCAGTCGAGGCCGGATCGGCTTCGGTGTGCCTCTTGGTCGCTCTGCCGTGCGCGGATGCAGTTGTGGAGCGGGGGTCGCCCCTCGTCGCACCAGCCGCACGCGCCCCAGCAATCGCCCTCTAGGGCGCTCTCCTCGTGCCAGGCGCTCTCCAGGTCCACCGGCCCGAGCAACGGCTCGGCCGAGACGAAGCGGATCGCGGCGGGGGTGGCGAGCAGATCGGGGATGCGGGCGTCGGCGGTGGCCTGATCCTCGATGGAGGTGCCGAGCCAGACGTTGGGGAGGGGCCAAGGCGTGAGGTCCACGACATCGGCCCCGAGCACGCCGGTCCCCAATTGCACTGTGTGGGCGCTGACCGTGATCCGGCGCTGCAACTCCGACAGGTAGGCCCGCGCCCGCTCCGGCCGCTTGGTCAGCACCTGGAAGGTGTGGCGCGGCGCGAGGGCCATGATCGCGAAGACCCGGTCGATCCACTCGTCGGGCACCGCCTCGTGGAAGAGGTCGCCGTGGGCGCAGACGAAGATGCGACGCGGGCGGGCCCAGCCGAGCGGCTGGTCGAGCCACTGGTCGTTGAGGCGGACCTCGCCCGTCCAGACGGCCCGGCCGCCGGTCATTCGGGTCAGGCCGGCGCGGGAGGGATGATGCCGCAGCCGCGTGGCCGCGAGGCCCATGGCGTAGCAGTTGGTGCAGCCGGCCGAGACCATGGTGCAGCCCGTGATCGGGTTCCAGGTCGCGTCGGTCCACTCGATGGTGGAGTGCTCAGCCACGACGCTGCTCCATCTTTCGCCGGATGGCGTCGGTCACGACGTGCTGGCGGGCCTGGTCAGCGATGATGCGGACGACGAGGTGGTCCTTGAGGCGCAGGCCTCGGGCAGGATGGGGCCCTGTCAGCCGGCGGATGCGCTTGGCGCGGCGGTGGATGTAGCTGTCGCGGCTCATGGGGGGCCTCAGTGTCGCGGGGTGGGGGTGACGTGGGCGTCGCGCTGGAGCGCGTGGAGCGCATCGGCGGCGGGGCCCAGGCAGTCGGAGCAGGCGCAGCCGAGGGCCGTGAACTCGACGGTCTCCTCCTCGACCAGGATCAGGACGATCGGGCCCCGGGGCGCTCGGCCGAGACGGTCGCGGATGGCGGCCTCGAGCATGGCCAGCAGCTCGTCGTCGAGGATCGCGTCGTCGGGGAGGGCGTCGGCGGGGAGGGCGTCAGCCGGCGGCATGGGGCGGCTCCTGAGTGGGGGTGGCCCGCGCGGGCATCGTGTCGGGGTCGCGGCCGACCGGGCGGACGTGGCCGGCGAAGGCGTCGGCGGCCAGGGCGAAGTCGATGCGGCGCAGGAGGACGGCGAGCCGTTGCTCGGCCTGGGCGCGGCTCGCGGGGCTGGCCTCGCCCAGGGCGATGGCGATCACCTCGGGCAGCAGCTCGCGCACGTCGCCCAGGGCGCGGTGCAGGGCCTCGGTCCGCAGGAGGAGGCGGGCGCTGTTGGCGGCGCCGGCCTCGATCCGGATCCAGAGGGTGAGCGGGTCGATGTCCCGGGCGGAGGCGGGGGCGAGGGCGTCAGCCATGGGCGATCTCCCAGGTCCAGAGGGCGACCTCGCGGGCGCCGATGGCGATCAGGGTCCAGAGGAGGAGGGCCACGGCCAGCACCAGGGCGGGGCCGGTCACGAGGAGGATGCGGCGGCGGCGGATCATGCGCTGGCGTCCTCCAGCTTGCGGCGGGCCTGGGCGACCCAGTTGCGGCAGGCTTGGGCGAACCCCATCGTGGAGGTCGCGCGCAGGCCGATCATGGAGATCGACGCGCCGTCCCAGCGGCGGCGCACGGTGGCGCGCCAGGTCGGGCGCGTCTCGAGGATCTGCGCGAGATCGTCCTCGCGCCGGACGTAGCCGTCCGGGTCCTCGCCGAAGGACGGCCAGCCCTGGAGCCGCGTCTCGAGGTCCTCGACGCAGGCCAGCACGTCCCGGGCGGGGCGGTTGCCGAGGCCGGTCATGACAGGAGGCCCCCCAGCGCGGCAGCGAGGGCCGCCTTGAGGGCGACGTGGGACAGGGTGAGGGTGAGCAGGGCCAGGAGGCCGAGGCGGGCGAGGCCGAGGATGGCGGTCATGCGGCGTCCCCGGCGCAGGCGGCGCGGCGGCGGGACAGGGCCTCGGCGCAGGCGCGGGTGATGGCGGGGCGGGCGCGGTCGAGGGCTTGGGCGAGGGTGGGCTCCTCGGCCGGGGTCACGGCGGGCAGGGCCGGGAAGGGGTCGGGCGCGACGCGGTGGACGGGGTGGAGGCGCGTCCACTGGCGCGCGCTGATCGGCTGGCCCTGGCGCTGCTTGAGGTAGGCCCAGGCCGGCGCGATCAGCAGCGGCTGGCCCCGATGGGCCCGGGGGTCGGTCAGGGTGGCGCGGGCGTCGGCCTCGTCGCGCGGGTGGAGGGGGTGGGGCGTCATGGATCACCTGTCTTGTTGGCGCATGGGGGAGGGCTTCGCGCGGAAGCCCTCGGGCGATGCGTCAGCGGGTGGCCCGGCCCAGCCAGGACGGGGCGGGGGCCGCGACCCTGGCGGTGAGCGGGACCAGTGCCAGCGTGGCGAGGTCGATCATCAGGTCGGGCAGGGCGAATCGCAGGAGGAAGAGGACGGCGGCCACCGCCGTCATCCAGGCCAGCGCCCGCTCGCGGAGCGCCGCCAGCATCAGACCAGCGCCTCGAAGCTGAGGCCGAGCCGGTCGCAGGCGTCGCGCAGGACCTTCTGCTCGGCGGGCTCCATGTCGCCGTCGCTGTCGGCCACGTCCATCGCCATCAGGATCACCGTCTCGGCGTCGGGGTCGCCCTTCAGGTCCTCGACCTCGGACCAGAGGGCCTTCTTGCCGGTGCGGCCCTGCTCGGCCTTGGCGAGCGCCCGCTTCGTCGCCTCGTCGATCTGCGCGCCGGTGTAGGCGGCGTTGAGCGTGTCGTTGTTGCGCAGCGAGCGCGCGAGCATGTCGCGCTCGGCCGCCTCGATCTCGCCGTCGGCGGCCATGACGAGCGCGGCGAGCGACACCGCGCCCTGGAGGAAGTCGAGCCGGCCGCTCAGGCGGTTGGCGCTGTCGGCGAGCTTCGCCTTGAGGTCGTTCCTGGCCTTCTTGCCGTTGAGAAATCCGAACATGCTGTCCCTTTGCCAGCCGCAGGAGCGCGGCATAGGACTATGTTCGCAAAATGCGAACAGTCACGCAAGCGCAAATTGCGTCAACAGTGTTCGCAAGCCAGTGCTGTAGACCCGAATCGAAGGGTTGAAACGAACAGTTGCGCCATCGTGGACAATGGAGGCGGACAGCAAAAAGCCCGCCGGAGTGGCGGGCTTGGGTCAGTGGTTTGGGTGGCGTCAGAGCCCCAAAAGGGCGCGCAATCGGTCGGCGAACAGGCCGAAGGCGGCCACGACGGCCAATGTCGTCATGGTGCTGGTGACGATGAAGCCCTTGGACGGCAGATGGGCCACCCTCTCCGTGAGGGTCGCGAGGCTGGCCTCGACGGCGCGCATACGCGTGTCGATGGCCTCTAGGCGGGTTTCCACCGCCGCCAGCTTGACCTCCACGACCGCCAACCGGGTTTCCATGCCGCCACCTCCACCACCTGAATATGAGGTCGAAGGATCAGTCTGCAAGCTGTCGTTGCTGGACGGCGAGGACCGCCGCGATCCGGGGAAGTCGAGGACGTTGCTGGGCTTGTCGATCGGCGGGGGTGCAGGGGGGGTGGGTCTACCGGAGGCTGTCATTCATCAAATCCAGCCGATTGGCTATGTCGTGGAGAGTGTCAGCCAAGGTTTGACCATCCTGTTCAAGCTTGCTCTGCAGGTCGGGCGGTTCGTCCCGACCCAAGACGGCGCTCAGGATGGACTTGTTGACGCCGATCATGACGGAGCTGAGCCGGTTCAGCCCATTGTAGAGGGCGATAACTACACCAGCCTGATGCTGGGACAGGTTCTCGAGATCGTCCAGCCTTGCCAGAAGTTTGGCGTAGTCTGCGTCGTCAGGCATCATTCGGCTCCTCCGGTTCGGGTCCATCTCGTTCGGGCCCTGGTCTAACCTTCTGACTCGGCCTTTCGGAGCGGACCCCGGCCAAAGCCGGCATCCGGATCATAAAGGAACCGCCGCCCAAAGCCGTCCTTCATCAACAGGAAGGAGCTGTCCTCGAGCTTGATCCGCAGGCCGCCTTGGAAGGCCAGCCAGCTTCCCGAGTAGGGCTGGATGTCGACAACACGCTTCTTCTCCTTGGGGTCGAGCCCGCCATTGGCCTCGACCAAGGCGCGATAGGTCTGCAGCTCGCGGGCGGTGCCCTCGCCCATGGCCGCCACCGCTTCTTCGTGCCGCCGCCGTTCCGCTTCGGCGGCCTCGGCCAGCCCGCGCTCGATGCCGGGCAGAAGGGCGCGGTCGCCAAGGGTGAGGAGCCGTTCGGCGAGATGGTCCTCGTAGCCCGGTCCCAGGCCAGCCACGCGGGTCGCGGCGGCCGCGACCTCCGGGTCGGCCTCCTTGAGGAACTGCCACCGGCGGGAATCTACGGCCTGCGGACGCGGCGCGGCGGGAGCCGATGCCGCAGTCGTGACGGGCGGCGCGGGCTGGGGGATCTGCGCGGCTTTGTTGGCCCTGGTGTCGGCCTCGCGCTGGGAATGCAACAGGGAGGCGGAGTTGTCCGCGAGGTCGAGTACTGCGGCCCCGACCTCGCACATTGCGAGTAGGGCGACAGCTGAGATGATCCCAACGATCATTGTTGCCAAACCGAGCGGGACTTCGCTCTGGCTGAGCCAGTAGAGCCCGCCAAGCAGTGACAGGCCGCCGCCAAGCCAAGCCAGCCCGCCTAGCACCTGCAGCAACCCGCCCGCGAAACTGTATCTATTCAAACCTTCCCTCCGACCCAGAGAACCTTGCCGACCACCTGGACGTCGTCGGCGGGGTATTCCTGCGTCGGATAGTCCTTGTTGTCGCTGATGATGGCGACCAGGTCGGGGCGGGAGCCCCGGCCGAGCCGCTTGACGTGGAGCGCGTCGCGGAAGCGCAGCACGAAAAGGCCGTCGAAGGCCGTGCTGCGCTTGGATAGATCCAGCAGGACGATATCGTCGTCCTTAAGCGTAGGCCACATCGAGTCGCCTTTGACGCTGATGATGGCGAGATCGTCCCGGCGCGCGCGCGTGATCCGGCGGAGGTAGTCCTCGGGGAGGGCGAGGCTGGTGGCGATCGGCTCGTAGCTGTCCACGTAGGTGCCGGGCCCGGCGCTGGCCGCCACGTCGTAGAGCGGGATGAGGGCCTTGCCCTCGACCGCGGCGACGGGGTGCGATTCGGCTGCGCCCGCCGGGTCGGCATCCTCGCCGGCCAAGGCCAGCAGCTCGGTCGGATTAAAACCGCGTGGGACAAGCACGTGCAGCAGATCCTCGACAAAATCCCGGGGAAAGAAAGGTCGCTTGTAGCGATCCTCGTAGTGCTTGTAGCCACCTGCGGTCATGCCCAAAGCTTCGGCAAAGCCCCGCACCGAAAAACCGGAGCGCTGACGGATATCCCGGAGCCGGAGGGCGACGTCGCTGACCTGTGTCATGCGCGGAGCCATGACGCATTTTGCGCCCGTCGTCCGTTCGCAAATCGCGCTTGCGTTGCGAACGACATTAGCGCATCTTGCGAACATGACTTACGTCAACAAAATCGTCGATGCGTTTGGTGGCATCCGTCCGATGGCGGCGGCCATCAAACGCCCCGTGTCCACGGTCAAGAGTTGGAAGGATCGCGGGTCCATCCCCGATCCCAGCAAGCCCGAGGTTCTTGCCGTCGCGCAGGCCAACGGCCTTCCCCTTGGCCGGGAGGACTTCTTCCCACTGGCCGAGGAGACGACCGCCGGGCCCGCACCGTGACTGGCACGGGCCCCCATGCCTCATCCGCGGCGGTTGCTCCGCCGTCGCGGGTGCCGGCCCGCGCGGCGCTGTCACGCCGCGCGGGCGTCCTCGCCCGCTACCCCTGACGACCCGGCCTGACCCGGCCCCTCTTTCACCCCCTCCCGAGCATCCGAGACTGACCCCCATGCGCGCCGCGCCCCGCCTTTCCACAGCCGCCAATACAACCGTAGCGTGTATGGCGACAATTTTAGGGAAACGGAGCGGACTGGATGCGCGGGCGGAAACAGTCCGGGCCCCCATGTCCCTGCGTCTCCCTCCCGCGCAGGGGCTGGCCCGTCCGCGCGTCCGACCGCGGACGGGTCCCCGTGTTCCGCGCGCCCTCGCCCCTGCCTGGCGCGCGTCCCTGGGGGACGGACTGCCATCCGTCCCCCTCCTTTGCCCGGAGCATTGATCATGGAGCAGAGCCTTTCGCCGTCCCGTCCCGCCCGCCTCGCCGTCGCGCTGGGGCTGCCCGACCTGTCCGCGGCCGAGCGGCGCGGGCTGTCGCGGCGGCTGGCGCGCGTCGAGGAGGCGCTGGCCGTGCTGGGCCGGGCGCGGGTGGACCTGGTGCCGGGCGCAGAGATCGTCATCCGCACGGGGCTGGTGCTGCCGGGCGGGGGTGAGCCGTCCGTCGCGGTCGCGCCGGAGCCGGAGGCCCTGCCGCAACCAAATCCGAAAATCACACCCAATCCGCAACCGGCGCCCGCGCCCGATCCGCAACCGGCGCCCGTCGTCGTCCTGGTGGTGCGCCGGCCGGAGCTGGAGGCTGCCTCGCACCCCGATCCCAGTCCCGAGCCGGAGGTCCTGCCCATGCCCGTCCTCGCGCCCGCGCCGGCGCCGCTGCCCGTCGTCGTGGCGCGTCCCGCCGCTCCGGCCCCTGCCCGCGCGGCCGCCGTGGCCCCCGTGGTCGCCGCCGTGATGGCGGAGCTGCGGGCGACACGGGTGGCCGACAAGCCGGTGCTGCGCGAGCGGCATCATGCCCATGCGGGCTTCGACCGGCCCGCGCCGGCGGCCCCGACGCGCGTGGGTGCGGATCGCGACGCCGTGGCGCGGCACCTCGACCAGTTGGACCACCGCGCGCCCTGGACGCCGGCGCTCGATCTCCAGCTCGTCGAGGGGCTGCTGGGTGGGCGGCGGGAGGCGGTGCTGGCCGAGCTCGCGGCGGCCGGGGTGCGGCGCGAGGTGGCCCTGGCCCGCTGGGAGCGGCTGAGCGCGCCGATCAAGGCCGAGGTGCGGCAGGTGGTGGACGGGCGGTGCCGGATGCGGCTGGCCTGCACGGTCGAGGGGCAGGGCTGGCTGGTGGCCGAGCTGCGCGCTCGCGCGGGGGTGGCGTGATGCGCTTCGCCCATGCCCCCTACAGCCCGCGCGTGGCCTTCGGCCTGCAGGCGCTGGCCTTGGCGCAGCGGGCCTTGGCGCGCGACCTGCCGCCGCGCGTGGCGCGCGAGCTCGCGCCGCTCGAGGCGGCCGTCGGGCAGCTTCCGCGCGCCGATCGCGACCTGGCCGAGCCCGCCCTGGGCGCGTTCCGGGGCCGCGTCGCGGAAGCCCCGGAGGACGCGGGCCGGGCGCTGCGGGACTTCCTGCTGGACTGGGGGGTGGGCCGTGGCTGACGGCGGGACCCCTCCGATCCGGTCCCTGGCCAAGCCCCTGACGGAGTTGGAGCGCCGCGCGGCGCTGCGGCTGATCGATGCCACCACGCTGTACCTGTTGGGGTGGGGGGCCGAGCTGCGCGCCCAGTGCCGGGGCCGGATGCGCGCTCTGTGCGACGAGCTGGCGCTGGTCGAGGACGACCGGGTGCTGGGGCTGCGGATCGCCGCCGAGCGCGTGATCGGCGCGATCCCGAGCGACGAGTCGCAGCATTCCCGCGACTGGCGGCTGCGCGACGTGCTGGTGCAGGTCATCCACAGCCGGGCGGGCTTCTGATGGCCGTCGCGGAGGATCCCCGCCTTCAGGACGCGCGGCGCCGCGAGGTGGCCCGCGTTGCCGAGATGCTGGGCGTCCAAGGGCTGTCGCGGGTGTCGGGCGAGCTGGTGGGGCCCTGTCCGGCCTGCGGGGGCGTGGACCGCTTCGGGATCAACGTCCGCAAGAACGTCTTCAACTGCCGCCGCTGCGAGGCCAAGGGCGACGCGATCAGCCTCGTGCGGCTGGTGCTGGGGTGCGACCTCGCGGGGGCTCTTACCTGGCTGGAGGGCGGCGCGGCCGTCGAGATCGACCCCGAGGAGCGGGCGCGGCGGGACGAGGCGCACGCGCGCGAGCTGGCGCGGCGCGAGGCCGAGGCGGAGCGGCGGCGGGGGGAGGCCATCGCCTCGGCGCGGGCGCTCTGGCGGGGCGGACGGGAGGCCAAGGGGTCGCCGGTCGCCGACTACCTCGCGCTGCGGGCGATGCCTGCGTCCATCGTCGACGCGCCGCCGGCCGTGCTGCGCTACGCGCCCGACCTGGCCTACGTGATCCAGGAGGGCGGCAAGCCCGAGACGATCCACCGCGGCCCGGCGATGCTGGCGCTGATCCAGGGGCCGAACGGCGGGCTGATCGGCGTGCACCGGACCTGGCTGGACCTGAGCCGGCCCAAGGGCAAGGCGGACCTCGGGCTGGACGCCGCCGGACGGCCGCGCCCGGCCAAGAAGGTCTGGGGCAGCAAGCGGCGCGGCGCGATCCGGCTGAGCCACCATCGGGGCGAGGCGTTCCGGGCGCTGGTGATGGGCGAGGGCATCGAGACGACGCTGCCGGCGCTGGCCGCCGACGCCATCCCCGGGGCGGCCTACTGGGCGGGGATCGACCTCGGCCACATGGGCGGGGCGCGCATCATGCGGGGCGAGGGCATGAAGTATGCCGGCGTCCCCGACCTCGACGAGCACGAGGCGTTCCTGCCGCCGCGCGGGGTCGAGTGGCTCCTCTTCATCCAGGACGGGGACAGCGATCCCCGCCTGACGCGCGCCAAGCTCCTCGCGGGGCTGCGGCGCGCCCGGGCCCGGGTGCCCACCGTCACGCGCGCGTCGATCGTCCATCCGGGCGAGGGCCGCGATCTCAACGACCTGCTGATGGACGCCGGGACCGCCGGCGCGAGAGGGACATCATGATCCACGCCACCCCCGTCCCGGCCGAGGCCGGGCCCGTGTTCCGGTCGGCCCGCGCCGGCGCGGCCGATCCGGTGACCCGGCCCGGCCACTACACCTCGCGGTCGGTCGAGTGCATCGCCATGACCGAGGCGATGGGGTTCTGCCTCGGCAACGCGGTCAAGTACCTGTGGCGGGCGGGGCTCAAGGGCGCGGCCGCCCCGGACCTGCGCAAGGCGGCCTGGTACGTCGCGCGCGAGCACGAGCGGCGGCTGTGGGGCCGGCCGGGGCCGCAGGGGCGCACCGAGCGCGATCACGCGCGGTTCGACGGGGTGCTGGCGGAGTTCCAGGGGGCGGTCGCGGAGGTCATCCGGCTGCTGTGGTGGGCCGACATCGATGGCGGGACGGTGCGGCTGCTGGAGGAGGCGCACGCGCGGCTCGCCGGAATGATCGCGGACGCGGAGGGGCGGTCGTGAGCGCGCCCCGCCGTGGATCAGAGCTTCGCCGCCCTCAGCGCGGCGTTGACGCGGCCCTGCCAGCCCTTGCCGGTGGCCCGGAACTTGTCGAGCACGTCGGGGTCGAGGCGCAGGGAGACCTGCACCTTGGGCGCGGGCGACTTGGGGCGGCCCGGCCGGCGGGCGATCTCCTCCTGAAGGGCGGCATAGAGGTCGGGCATCGCCTCGGACATCGGGCGGAACTGCGCCAGCTCCTCGTCGGTGGA
Organism: Rubellimicrobium aerolatum; assembly: GCF_017872975.1. Lineage (GTDB taxonomy): Bacteria > Pseudomonadota > Alphaproteobacteria > Rhodobacterales > Rhodobacteraceae > Rubellimicrobium > Rubellimicrobium aerolatum. The sequence goes on along the minus strand of NZ_JAGGJP010000009.1, from coordinate 102,980 downwards.
CTCGGCCTCGGCCTCCTTCACCTCGTCCCAGTCCTCCTGGGTAAAGCCGTGCCCCGGCTCGAACTCCGTCATGAGATTCTTCCTGGTCATAGCAGCGCCCTTTCTTTCTTGCTGGCCGGCCGCATGGAGATGACCGAGAGCGCCTCGCGGCCCAGGAGCCGGACGACGACGGCCAGGATGCGGCCATCGAGCCGGCCCAAAGCCATCAATCGGCCTTCCTTCGCTGGACGAACCAGCGCGGCCGCGAAGAACTCCGGTGTCAGGTCGGCGAAGTCGAGGCCCCGATCCTTCAGGGTCGCTTGCCGCTTCGGTTCATCCCACACGATCTTCATGGGGGATAATGTATCACGAAAAATGCCGGGCGCAAGGGTTTTCGTGATGCGGAAACCGGCCTTGACTTCCGTTCCGCCTGCGCGCAACCTGAGCCTGCCGGTCAGAAAAGGGCCGGTCGGGGTTGAGAGCCCGTCTATAGCTGAGGTGCATCCGCACGCCGCTACCCGTCTCGGGGGCGGCGTTCCTTATGGTCGGGCGCGTAGGGGAGCCGCAAGGCTCGCCGCTCCTCAGGGCGGTCTCTCAACCCTGCGTTGCCCGGCCACCAGGGTGAGAGCTGGTCGCCGGGTTCATCCGAACCTGAGGAGACCGGCCATGGCCGAACACCCCCTTTTGACGCTGACCCTGGACCTCGACGCCTGCACCTCGCGCGAGCTGGCGGCGCTGTATGACGCCTTCCTCGACCTCACCAACCGGCGCTGGCTGAGCGACGCGCCGGTGGACGCCTTCTACGCCGCCTACAAGGCGGTCGGGGAGGCGATCCTCACCCGCGACGTGGTGAGCCTGGACGACGCCGACGCGCAGATCGCCGTGATCCACGACGCGGACGGCACCACCTGGGCGGAGCAGTTGCCCGGCTTGGCCGAGCGCGCGCGGGCGCGACTGCGGCTGTCCAGTCCCCACCAGCCGAAGGCGGAGGTGCGCCGTGGGTGACGATCTCATCATCTTCGACTTCGCCGCCGATCCCACCGAGGACGGGGAGGAGGTCAGCCAGCCCGTTCGCATCGTGATGATCGACGGGGAGCCGTGGTTCGTCGCCGCCGACGTGTGCCGGGTGCTGGGCCACTCAAATCCGACGATGGCAGTCGCTGGCCTCGATGACGACGAGAAGAAGGTCATCAGTGCTGACGCCCTCCATGCCAACGGAATGACCCTAAGCAGTGCTGAGGGTCAAAGGGGCGGCGCGCGCAAGCTGATCATCATTTCGGAGTCGGGCCTCTACGCCCTCGTCCTGACCAGCCGGAAGCCCGAGGCCAAGCGGTTCCGCAAATGGATCACCTCGCAGGTAGTGCCGGCGCTGCGCCGGACGGGTCGTTACGAGATCGAAGGCCGGGAGCCGGAGGCGCTCATGCCGTCGCGGCCCGAGACGGTCGAGGGCTGGCTGCGGCTGATCGAGCTGACGCGCAAGGTGGCGGGGCGCGAGGCGGCCCGCGCGCTGTGGGCCGAATCGCCGCTGCCGCCGCTGCCGGAGGCCGCGCGGAGCCGGGGCCGGGGGCCAGGCGACGTGATGGCGCGGTTCCTGATCGCCTGCTGCGAGCCGGGCGGCGACAACCACTTCGTCCGCACCTCGGCGCTGTGGCTGGCCTTCGAGGCGTGGCGCGCGGAGGCGGGCGAGCCGGGCTGGCCCTTCCCGCTGTTCGCCAAGCGGATGGCCACCATCGTGCGCGAGACGCCGGACCTGCTCGGCCCCGAGGTCGAGCCCGCGAAGTCGAGCGCCTCGGGCTATCGGGGGCTGCGGCTCAAGGAGGACGGGGAATGATCCCGGCTGAAGACCTGCAAGCCCGGCTCCAAGAGACGTTCGGCGCTGCGATCACGGTTGAGGACATCGACATGGGCGGGGTGCCGGTCGCGGGGGACGGGGCGGGCGATGCCGGGTCCGACGACCAGGACACGGGTGGCGAGCTGCCGCCGCCGGACTTCGACGGGCCGGATGGGCCCCCGGACCCCCAAGGCGGCCCTGACGGCGATGGCGACCAAGGTCCCGAGGATCCCGTGGCGCTGGCCGCGAAGCAGCCGCTCAACGACGTGGGCAACGGGCGGCGCTTCGCCATCCACCACGGGCGCGACCTGATGTACGTGGCGCAGCTCGACCGCTGGTTCGTCTGGGCGGGCACCCATTACGCCGAGGACGAGAAGGCCCTGCGCGTGCTGGAACGGGCGCAGACCATGCACGAGCTGATCGCTCTGGAGGAGCGGCACGTCGACGTGGCGGGCGTCGTGTCGGTGCTGATCGCGCGGGAGGGCAAGCTGCGGGCGCGGGAGGAGGAGCTGATCCTCCTGCCGGAGGGCCAGCGGCCCGAGGGCTACGAGGCCGAGCTGAAGCAGGTCACGGGCGAGCTGGAGAAGGCCCGCAAGCGGCTGGCCAAGCACAAGGCGGTGGCCGGGCACCTCAAGGCCTTCGCGCTGGCCTCGGGCAACGGCGACAAGATCAAGAACATGATCGACCAGAGCCGCACACGGCTGTCGGTGCCGATCGGCGATCTCGACAGCAACCCGCTCGAGCTCAACACCCTGTCGGGGCTGCTGCGGTTCCGGGTGGAGGTGGAGGGCGGGCGCAAGCGGGCCGAGGTCGAGGTCCTGGCGCACGACCGGGCGCGGCGGATCACCAAGCTGGCCCCATTCGCCTACGACCCGGACGCGGCCTGCGACCTGTGGGTGGCCTTCCTGGAGCGGGTGCTGCCGGACCTGGCGATGCGGCAGTTCGTCCAGCGCTGGCTCGGGCTCAACGCGCTGGGGCTCAAGTCGTCGAAGATGGCGATCTTCTACGGGGATGGGGCGAACGGGAAATCGGTGCTGGTCGACACGATCGCGCGGCTCCTGGGGAACTACGCCGCCACCATGAAGATCGAGACGATCACGGGGGACAACAAGCGGGGCGGGGCGGATGCGACGCCGGACCTGATCCCGCTGATCAACGCGCGCCTGGTGCGGACCTCGGAGCCCGAGAAGGGGGTCGCCCTGCAGGAGGGCATCGTCAAGGCGATGACCGGCGGCGAGCCGATCCCGGTGCGGCCGAACTACGGCTCGCAGATCGAGATCGACCCGTTCTTCAAGATCACCATGGGGTCGAACTACAAGCCCGAGATCTCGGGCACCGACATGGGCATCTGGCGGCGCATCCTGCTGGTGCCGTTCAGCGTCACCATCCCCGAGAGTGAGCAGGACGAGCGCTTCGTCGAGAAGCTCCTGTCGCGGGAAGGGGCGGGCATCATGGCCTGGCTGGTCCAGGGCGCGCTGATGGTCCTGGAGCAGGGGCTGGCCCCGCCCGCCTCGGTGCAGGAGGCCACGGGCGAGTACCGCGAGGACAGCGACCCGCTCAACGCCTTCCTGATGATGGCCTGCGAGGTCACGGGGGACGCGGGCGACGTGATCCAGTCGCGCGAGATGGTGGACGCCATCAACTACTACTTCATCGAGCGCGGATGGAACACGCGGCAGCCCACCAGCCTGACCAAGCAGGTCGCGACCAAGAGCCGGGTCTGGAAGCATCCGCACACCGGCAAGCGGTTCGACAAGGGCAAGTCCTCGCTGAGCCAGTACGAGGGCATCCGCCTCGCCCGCGACTTCGCCGCCCGTTTCCGCGCCGCGCCGCGCGACCGCGACGGCCGCCCCGTCGGCGTGGCCGCGTCCGCCTCCGCCGCTCCCCCGGACCCCCTCAATGACTTCTGACGGGAGGCTAGGGAAGGTGGCGGGAGGGTGGCGGTCGGCGCGCCCCTTCCAGGGGTCCGGGGGGGAATGGCTTTGAGGACAAGGGGATGCGGCGTGGCGTGGGAAGCTAGGGAGGCTGGGGAGGCATTTGGGGAAAGTCCCACACGCGCACGCGCGCGCGTGAAAGAGGGGGTGACCCCGAGAAAGAGAGGTCTTCCTGTAGGACTTTCCTGAAAACCCTCCCTAGCCTCCCTACCTTCCCAAACAAACGAAAAGCCGAGCAGGAACAACAGGATGAAGATCGAGACCCAAATCGAGGCCGTGGCGCTTGCCTCCCACGTGCCTCCCACGCCTCCCAAGGGCCGGTGCCCGGCCTGCGGGGCGGTGCCGGGCGAGGGTCGGGACGCGCTGGCCATGGCCTGCGGGGCCGCGGAGGTGGGCGAGCGGCTGGCCTGCCTGCGTCGTCGGGCCGTCGCTCGGGCCGAGCGGGACCGGGCGGCGGTGGAGGCGGTCAAGGCGCGCGCGGCCGTGCCCGAGGTGGCGAGCCCCGAGATCGTCGCCGCGCCGGCGCGGGGGCCGATGCGGGTGGCGCCGCAGGCCGAGACGGTCTGGACGGACGCCGGGCCGCGTGCGCGGGCGGTGACGCGGGACGGGTTCCACCCGGTGGCGCTGGCCGATGCCTTTGACGTGATGACCATGCAAGCCCGGCGGCGGGACAAGGATGCGGCTCCGCCCTACACGGTCGCCCAGGTCGAGGCGGGGCGGGAGTATGCACGGCTGCGGGAGCGGTGCCTGAGCGAGGGGGTGCGCTGCACCTCGGTGGAGGCGCTGGGGCAGTCGGGCGGGTCGGGGCAGGGGTCGTGGATCGACGGCGTGATCCAGCGGGGCGAACGGCTGGACCGGATGCGGGCGGCGATCGGGCGGGAGCTGGCGCTGGCCCCTCGGCGGCAGGCCGCGACCGTCGTCCGCAAGGAGGGGGGGCGGGTGCTTGCCGCCACGAATCGGGCGACGCGGGAGCTGGGGCGCACGATCACGGTGGCCGATCTGGTGGATGCGGTTTGCTGCGAGGGTCTCACCCTGAGCGCGCTGCTCCAGCGGCGGGGGTGGTCGGCGCGAACCGAAAGCCTTGCCGTGTTGAGGGCCGCGCTCTGTGCCGCGCTGGACCGGCTCTACGGGCTCTAACAACCCTCTTGACGGCTTAGGTCAACCGGACGTAGCGGTAGCGACATGATGCAGAGATGCGCCCGGCGGGGAGACCCGGCCGGGCGCTTCTCGTTGCGGGCGGTCCTTCCTGGGGGGAGGCGGCCCGTACCGGGGCGGTCGGGTTGGGCCGCCCCGGTCGATCCCACCTCGCTGGCCCCGACTTTGGGTCGATCCGGCCCATCCCGGCCTAGGCCGGGGGGTCTTGGGTCCTTCCGGGGCACCTGCCGTATACGGGGCGGCTGAGCGCATGAGTTTCGCGCGGCTTAACAGTCGGCAAAGCCTTAACCGGGCTTAACAGGAGAGTTCAGCGGGGCGGCGACATGGCGATGGTCCGGGCTTCTGAGCTGGCGGAGCGACTCAGCGTGTCGCGGGCGCGGGTCAGTCAGTATGTGGCCGACGGCAAGCTCGCCGGCTGCTACGTGGGCGAGGGCCAGGCCCGGCGGTTCGACAGCGACAAGTGCTTCGAGGCCCTGGGCCGGCGACTCGACCCGGGGCAGATGATGGGGAACGGCGCGGGCACGAGGCAGGCTCTGGCCGTGCAGCGGGAGATGGGGGAGCAGGCACCCCCGCGTATGCTCCCGCTGCCGCCCCCGACCGGCGGAGGAGCCACAGAGCTCCCCGCCGGCGACGGCGACCGCTACGAGCTGGCGCGCACGCTCAAGGCCGAGGAAGAGGCGCGGCGGCTGCGCCGGCAGAACCTCGAGGCGGAGGGAACCTTCGTCCTGGCAGCCGAGGCGGCGCGGCAGACCCAACGGCTGATCGCCCAGGAGGTCGCCGAGTTCGAGACGGTGCTTCGCGAGGCGTCGCGGCGCGTGGCCGACGAGCTGGGCGTGGACTACAAGTCCGTGCGCCAGATCCTGGTCGCGACCTGGCGCGGCCACCGCGCGCACCGCTCGGAGGCTCTGGTGCAGGCGGCCGATGCGGCCGACCTCACGCCGGCCGAGGGCGAGGCGGACGTCTGATGGGGTTCCTGGCCTCGGCCGAGGCGGTGATCGCCCGCGCGCTCGCCGACGCTTTGGCCCCGCCGTCGCCGCCGGACATCACGCGGTGGTGCGAGGACAACATCGTCTTCGACGAGCGGTCGCCCATGCCGGGACCGTTCCGCATCGACCGCTTCCCGTTCCTTCGGGAGATCCACGAGTGCCTGTCGCCGGAGCATCCCGCGCGGGAGGTGACGATCCGGGGCAGCGCCCAGTGGGGCAAGACGGTGTCGATCATCCAGCCGACGCTGGGGGCCTGGCACGAGCACACGCCGCTCGACAGCCTGGTCGTGCACCCGACGATGTCGGCCGCGACCGAGTGGGTGGACAACAAGTGGCTGCCGATGCGCCGGCAGGCCGAGGGGCTGCGCCGGATCTTCGGGGACGGACGGGGCGGCGACAACAAGGACGCCAAGTTCAACCAGGAGACCCTGGCGCGCAACGGCTCGCTCAAGGTCGCCTCGGCCGGCTCGCCCGCCGACCTCACCGGCACCTCGCGGCGGCTGGTGATCATGGACGACCTGTCCAAGTTCGAGCAGACCGACAAGGGCGACCCGGAGGAGCTGTCGCTGTCGCGGGCCTCGGGTTTCGAGGACGCGAAGATCCTGCGGGTCTCTACTCCGCTCATCAAGGGCACCTGCCGAATCACCCGGGCCTTCGACCGCTCGGATCGCCGCTTCTACCACGTGCCCTGCCCGCACTGCGGGCACCGGGCGCCGCTGACCTGGGAGAACTTTCGGCGCAACCTGGAGCCCGAGCGGCTCCACGCGGCGCACTTCACGTGCGACTCGTGTGGGTGCGTCATCAGCCACGCCGACAAGGTGCGGATCGTGGCGGTCGGCGACTGGGTGCCTAGCAACCCACGGGGCGACCATCCGGGCTTCCACCTGTGGCGGGCCTACGCGCCGCAGCGGGACTGGGCGTCGATCGCGCTCGATTACGCGCGCGCCATGGGCTGGACCAGCCTGGGCGAGGTAGGCGCGGCGGCCGAGCCAGCGCTCGCCAAGGCTGTCGAGGCGGAAACCGAGCAGACGTTCTTCAACGATGTGCTGGGCCTGCCTTACGAACAGGCGAGCAAGGGGCCCGACTGGACCGAGCTGCGCGACCGGGTGGAGAACGCGGCTTCGGGCGAGGGCCTGCCGGTCGGCGTGGTGCCCTCCCAGGGCGTGATCCTCGCCGCCGGCGTTGACTGCCAAGGCGACCGGATCGAGGTGCAGGTGGTGGCCTTCGGGCGAGGCTACCGTCGCTGGGTCGTGGACTATCGGGTGATCCCGCACTTCATCGGGGACGAGAAGGGGCGCGAGGCCCTCGACGCGCTGCTCAAGGCGACCTGGCGCACTGAACGGGGGCTGCGGCTGCCGCTCGACATGATGGCGATCGACGTGGGCACCTTCACCGAGGAGGTGTGGGCCTACGGCAAGCGCCACCCCTGGAATCGGGTCATCCTGGTCAAGGGTGCAACTTCGGCCACGGGGCCTGTGCTCCTGCCCATGAAGTTCGAGCGCCGCAACGACGGCCAAGCCAAGCGGGCGCAGAAGCGCGCCTTCATGCTGAACGTGAGCCAGCTCAAGGCGGACTTCTACACCTGGCTTGCCAAGCTCGACCCGATCGAGCGTGGCTACGTGCATTTCGCCAGGGGCCTCGGCGACGAGTACTTCCGGCAGGTGACCTCGGAGGTGCGGGTCCTGCGCCGGTCCCGCACGGGCGTGCTGACCAGCTCCTGGGATTTGGTGGAGGCCACGCGCAGAAACGAGGCGCTGGACACGATGAACTACGCCGAGGCGGCCGCGCGGCGGCACGGCTGGACCTCGTTGACGGACGAGCAGTGGGACCGGCTGGAGGCGGAGCGGGGCGGTGCGCCCCTTGAGCCGCAGCCGGACCTCTTTGACGCGGAGGCGGCGGCGCCGGTGGCTGCCGCGGCCCCTGCGACCCCCGGTGGCAACGCGGCGCCCAGTTCCCCCTCCGGTCGCCCGGACGGGTATCTGGGGCCCCGAAGGAAAGGCTGGTTGTCCTGATGGCCTGGACGCAATCCGAGATCGACGCGCTCAAGTCGGCCTATGCGAGCGGCGTGCTCGAGGTCCGCTATGACGGGGTCAGCACCCGATACGACGACGGGGCGGCGCTCCTGGCCCGCATCCGGGTGATCGAGGCGGAAATCGCCGCCACCTCGGGCAACCCGCGCCCGCGCGTGGGGTTTGCCAGCTTCCGGAGGTCCTGATGGGCGCGCCTGACGACGGGGTCCGCTGGGGCCTCCTGGACGAGGCCATCGCGCGGGTCTCGCCCCGATGGGCGCGCCGGCGCTTCGCCGAGCGGGTGGCGCTGTCGGTCACCCGCCGAGGCTATGACGCGGCGGCCCGGGGGCGGGGCACCGACGGCTGGCGGACGGCCGGCACCTCGGCCGACGCGGAGATCGGCGCGGCCGGCGGCACCCTGCGGGACCGGATGCGCGACCTGGTGCGCAACGACCCTCTGGCCGCGCAGGCCCTGCAGGTCCTGGTCAACAACATCGTGGGCCCGGGCATCCGGCCGCGCGCCCGCACCGGTGACAAGGCTCTCGACAAGAAGGTCAACGACCTCTGGAAGGTCTGGTCGAAGCAGTGCGACGCGCACGGCCACACCGACGTTTACGGGCTCCAGGCGCTCGCGGTGCGGGAGATGCTGGAGGGTGGCGACGCCTTCGCGCTCCGCCGCCCCATGCCGGCGGGCCGGGGCCTGACGGTGCCTCTCCAGATCGAGATCAGGGAGGCCGATCACCTCGACGGGAGCAAATCCGCCCAGGAGGCCACGGGCGCTCGCATCTCGCAGGGGATCGAGACCGACCGTACGGGCCGGCGTTCGGCCTACTGGATGTTCCCGGAGCATCCGGGCGAGCGGACCCCTCTGGCGCGCAGCCTGCAATCGGTGCGGATCCCGGCCACCCAGGTCGCGCACCTCTTCGAGCGCCAGCGCATCCAGTCGCGCGGCACCCCCTGGGGCGTGCCCGCGATCCGCAGCCTGCGGGACCTGGGCGACTGGCACCACGCCGAGCTCCTGCGGAAGAAAACCGAGGCCTGCCTCGTCGGCGTGGTGATCCGCGAAGACGACGCGACGCCGAACGGGACGACCGGGCGCGGGCTCAACGGCAGGCTGGTGGACGGGTCCGGCAACGTGGTGGAGGAGTTCTCCCCCGGCATGCTGGCCTATGCCAATGGCGGCGAGGACGTGAAGTTCAACCAGCCGGCCGCGACGGGTGGGGTGGCCGAGTGGAACCGGGTACAGATGCACATCGTCGCCGCCGGCTGGCGGGTGCCCTATGCGCTGATGACCGGCGACATGAGCCAGGCCAACTTCGCCTCGAACCGGATCGGGCTCAACGAGTTCCGTCGCATGGTCGATCAGCTGCAGTGGAAGACCGTGATCCCGATGTTCTGCGAGCCCATGTGGCGGTGGTTCGTCGAGGCCGCGCAGCTCGCCGGGCTTCTGCCCGACCGGCCGATTCCGGCGGAATGGGCCACGCCCCGCTTCGAGAGCGTCAACCCGTTGCAGGACGTCGCGGCCGACCTGGCCGAGGTGCGGGCCGGTTTCGCGACCCGATCGCAGATGATCGCGCGGCGCGGCTACGATCCTGAGGAGATCCTGGAGGAGTGGGCCGCCGACGCCCAAGCCGCCGACGGCCGCACCCTCGTCTTCGACAGCGACCCCCGCCACGTGTCCAAGGTCGGGGTCGCGCAGAGCACCGCATCCGGCGCCGTCCCCGATGGGACGGATGCCCAGCCCCCTGAGACCAGCTAGGGACAGGAGACCCCCATGCCCCAACGAAACGCCCTCCTGCCCCTCTTGGGGCGGGCTGCCGAGGTGCGCCCGGCAAGCATCGACGCCGAAGCCCGCACGATCGAGGTGGTCTGGACCACCGGCGCCACCGTCCAGCGCGCGCGCTGGGAAGGCTGGGACGAACGTGTCGAGTATGACGAGGAGCTGATCGTCAGCGGCAACGCCGTGCGGCTTGATCGGCTCAACGCGGGTGCGCCGTTCCTCGACTCGCACTCCTCCTGGAGCTTGGGCAGCGTCTTGGGCTCGGTGGTGCCAGGCTCCGTCCGCATTGAGGGCAGCCTCGGCCATGCCACGGTCCGCCTGACCGAGGCCGCCGATGCGGCCGACGCCGTCCAGCGCATCATGGAGGGCTCGGTCCGCTTCGTCTCGGTGGGCTATCGGGTCCACCGCTATGAGATCACCAATCGCGAAGGCCAGCGCGAGCTGTGGCGGGCCGTCGATTGGGAGCCCTTCGAGATCTCGGCGGTCGCCATGCCCGCCGATCCGGGAGCGCACGTCCGGTCCGGCGAGGCCAGCCGCGACGCGCTCGCCCCTTGCGTCCTCACCCGGAAGGACACCCCCGCCGCGCCCGCGGCTCAGCGTGAGAGAACCACCATGGAAAACGAAGACCAGGCTGCGCCCGGCACCGAGACGCGGACCGTCCCCACCCCGCCCGGCAGCCCGCAGGCCACCTCGGCCGACGCGATCCGCGCCGAGGAGCGCCGCCGCGTGTCCGAGATCTCGCAACTCTGCCGGCGGCACGGCGCCCCCGAGACGCTGGCCGACACGCTCATCGGCGAGGGCGCCACGCTCGACGCCGCCCGGTCCGCGATCCTCGACCACCTGGCCGGCAGCGACCCGGCGGGTCGGGTGGTGGAGCCCGTGCCTGCGCAGGCGCGCAGCCAGGGCGCGACCGAGACCGCCTTCCGCGACGCCGTGGCCTCCGCGCTGATGCACCGTCACAACCCCTCGGGGCAGCAGCTGCCCGAGGGCGCGCGCGAGTTCCGGGGCCTGTCGCTCCTCGAGCTCGCCCGTGAGGTCCTGGGACGGCGCGGCGTCTCGACCCGGGGCATGTCGAAGATGGAGGTCGCGGCCTCGGCCTTCACCATGCGTTCGGCGGGCTACCACTCCGCCAGCGACTTCCCGACCATCCTCGGCAACGTCGCCAACCGCACCCTGCGCGCGGCCTACGAATCGACGCCCCGCACCTTCCAGGCCTGGGCGCGCCGCGCGACCATCGCCGACTTCCGGCCCGTGACCCGCGCCCAGCTCGGCGGCGCTCCCGACCTTCTGAAGGTCAACGAGAACGGCGAGTTCAAGTACGGCACCATGGGCGAGGGCAAGGCGGTCTACGGCCTCGCCACCTTCGGGCGCATCTTCCCGATCACCCGCCAGGCGCTGATCAATGACGAGCTCGACGCCTTCACCCGCATGCCCGAGGCCTGGGGCGCGTCGGCGGCCGACCTCGAGAGCGACATCGTCTACGGCATCCTGCTCGCCAACGCCGCGATGGCCGACGGCAAGGCCCTGTTCCATGCCGATCACGGCAACGTTGGGACCGGCGCGACCATCAACGAGACGGCGCTGGCCGCCGCCTATCGCGACTTCGGCAAGCAGAAGGGCTTGGAGGGCCGGCTGATCTCGATCCTGCCGAAGTTCATCCTGGTGCCCCCGGGCCAGCGGTCGGTCGAGGCGCGCAAGCAGGTGACCGCCACCACGCCTTCGAGCACGGCGGAGGTCAACACCTTCTCGGGCCGCCTGCAGGTGGTCGAGGAGGCGCGGCTGATCCCCGCCGCGGGCCAAGACCCCTGGTACCTCGCCGCCGATCCCGCCCGCATCGACACCGTCGAGTACGCCTACCTGGACGGCAACGAGGGCGTGCACACCGAGACCCGTGCGGGCTTCGAGGTGGACGGCATGGAGTTCAAGGCGCGCCACGACTTCGCGGCCGCCGCGATCGACCACCGCGGCCTCTACCGCAACCCCGGCGCGGCGGCCTGATCCCCAGGCCCGCCGAGCGGCGTGGCGGGCCGATCCGCCGCGCCCAACCCCTTTCCTGAAGGTTCATCAGCATGAAGAACTACATCTCCGACGGCGACGCCGTCACCATCACCGCGACGGCGGCGGTCGCGTCCGGCAAGGGCGTGCTGGTCGGCGACCTGTTCGGCGTCGCGACCACCGACATCGCCTCGGGCGCCCAGGGTGAGATCAAGACCCGTGGCGGAGCCGAGCTCGACAAGGTCCCGGCCGAGGCTTGGGCCCAGGGCGTGAAGATTTACTGGGACAACTCGGCCAAGCTCTGCACGAGCGTTGTCGGCAGCAACAAGCTGATCGGCTGCGCCTTGGCCGCAGCTGCTGCCGGCGCCGCGGTCGGCTCGGTCCGGCTCAACGGCACCGTCTGACCATGACCGCCGTGGCCCGCGCCATCGACCGTGTCTTCGCGGATCCCAACATGGCGCTGGACGCCCTGTGGTTCACCGGAGGCGCGGGCGCGGGCCAAGCGGTGCGGGTCATCCGGCGCGCGCCGGACGCCGAGGTCGCCTTCGGCCAGGCGCGCATCCTGACGGACGCCGCGCGCTTCGACCTGCGCGTGGCCGATCTCGCGCGCCCGGCCGAGGGCGACCGGATCGTGATCGGGTCCGAGGCCTACCTGGTACTGGGCGAGCCGCGCCGCGACCGGCTGGGCCTCGTCTGGACCGTGGAGACGGAGCCGCAATGAGACTCGGGGTCCGGATCGAGGGCGATCTCCGCGTGGCCCTGCGGGTGGAGGCCGAGCGATCGGCCCGGGTAGTGACGCAGGCTATCGGGCAGGCGCAGACCGAACTCAAGGCGGCTTGGCGTGGCCAGGTCAGAGGGGCCCTGGGCGCGCGCCTCGCGAACAGCATCCGGGGCGAGACCTATCCCAAGGGCACGGCCTCGCTCGACGCGGCCGCCTTGGTCTGGGCCAAGGCTCCGCACATCGTCGGCGCCTACGAGGAGGGGGCGCTGATCCGCTCGCCCAACGGGTTCTGGCTGGCGATCCCGCTGCCGGCCGCCGGGCGGGCGGGAGGCGGGCGCAAGATGACCCCCGCCCGTTGGGAGCGCCAGACGGGCCAGCGCTTGCGCTTCGTCTACCGCCGCGGCCGGACCGCGCTCCTGGTCGCGGAGGACGCCCGCCTGAGCCGCCGGGGTCTGGCTGCCGCCAAGAAGGGCCGGCGCCGCCGCGACGGGATGCTCTCCGGGGCCCAGACCGTGCCGATCTTCGTCCTCGTGCCGCAGGTGCGCCTGGCCAAGCGGCTCGACCTTTCCGGCGAGATCGGGCGCGTCCACGCTTCGCTCGCCGCCATCATCGCCGCCGGACTGGGGGATCGCTGATGCCGTCGCGCCTCGAGGAGATCATGCAGGTGCTCGAAGCGCGGCTGACGGCCTGGACCGGCGCGGCCGTGCGGCGCGGCGAGGTCCTGCCCGTGCGGGTGCCCCCGAACGGCCTCATCATCCTGCGGGAGGGCGACCCTGGCACCCCAGACGTGACCCTGTGCCCGCTGACCTATCACTACGAGCACGAGGCGCAGGCCGAGATCTTCACGGACGTCGGCGCCGACCGGCACTTCGTGTTCGACGCCCTCAAGCTCGCCTTGGGCCAGGCGCTCGGGGCCGACCGCACCCTGGGCGGGCTCTGCGACTGGTTGGAGGCGGGAGCCCCTCAGATCGAGGACCTGCCCGTAACCGAGGGCGGCGCCCCGCTCAAGGCGGCGGTCGTGCCGATCCGCCTCCACTTCGCCACCCCCGACCCCCTGAGCTGACCGCTCACCACCTGAGGAGACCTGCATGGCCCGCCAGACCGGCGCGACGGCCCAGTTGGCCGTTGCCTTCGAGACCACCTACGGGACCGCGCCCGCCAGCGGCTACCGGCTGATGCCGTTCGCGAGCACCACGCTCGGGGCTGCGCAGCCGCTCCTCGCGAGCGAGCTGGTGGGGCAGGGGCGCGACCCGCTCGCCCCCGTGCTGGACGCCGTCACGGTGGACGGCGACCTCGTCCTGCCGATGGACGTGGAAAATCTGGGCGTCTGGCTCAAGGCCGCCTTCGGTGCCCCCACCACCACCGGCACCACGCCCAAGGTGCACACCTTCCAGAGCGGCGGGGCCGTGCTGCCCAGCCTCGCCATGGAAGTGGGGATGCCGAGCGTGCCGAGCTTCGCCATGTACTCGGGCGTCATGCTCGATGAGCTGAGCTTCAACATGGCGCGGAGCGGGCTCCTCACGGCGACCGCCAAGCTGATCGGGCAGGGCGAGGCCATGGCCGCCGCCTCGGCCGCAGGCTCCACCACCGCGCTCGCGCTCCGGCGCTTCGGCCACTTCCACGGTTCCATCAAGCGCAACGGGGCCTCGCTCGGCAACATCGTCTCGGCGCAGGTGACCTATCGCAACAACCTCGACCCGGTCGGCACCATCCGGGCGGACGGCAAGATCGACGGCATCGAGGCGGGCAACGCCGAGCTGACGGGCCAGATCACCGCCCGCTTTGCCGACACGACGCTCCTCGACCAGGCCGTGGCGGGTTCGGCCTGCGAGCTGGTCTTCGGGCATGAGCTCGCGGCTGACGCCAAATGGTCGCTGACCGCGCATGCGGTCTACCTGCCCCGCCCGCGCCGCCCGATCCAGGGACCGCAAGGCGTCGAGGTCACCTTCGACTGGCAGGCGGCGAAGGCCACGACCCCCGCCCGCATGTGCACCGCCGTCCTCACCAACACCATCGCGAGCTACTGATGATCCGCCTCAACCTGTCCGCCGCACCCCGCTGGATCGACCTCGGCCGAGGGGTCCGGGTGGAAGTGGAGCCGCTCGGCAGCTTCATCGACCTGGCCGCCCGGGCCGAGCTGCCCGTGATCGAGCCCGACCAGCTCGACCTGCCCACGCTGATCGGCCGGAACATCGCCCACGCCAAGGCGGTGGCGCGCCGCGCGATCCGGGCCTGGGAGGGCGTGGCCGACGAGACCGGGGCGGACCTGCCGGTCAGCGGCCCGGCCATCGACGCGCTCCTCGAGCAGCACACCGACCTCTATGTGGCCTTCGCGCGGGACTACGTCCGCGCCGGTGCCGCCCTGGTCGCCGAGGGAAACGTCTCCACGCCCTCGCCCGCTGGCACTTCGGCGGGGGCGGAGACTACTGCGGCAGCTGCGACGGCGTCTGCGACGGCTGCCCTGCCCGCGTGAACGCGCCCCTGACCGCCGAAGGCCAGCAGGTCTGGAGCCTCGCCACGCGCCTGGGCCGGCAGCTCTACGCGCGCGGGCCCTTCGGGGGGACCGGGGGCTTCGACTTCGGCGCGGCCCTCGAGATGGGGGAGGCGCTCGGCATCTCGCGCACGGCTGTGGCCGAGTTCCTGCCCGTGATCGAGGCGGGCGCGATCCCCGCAATCCTGGAGGCCCAGAATGGCTGAGCGCAAGGTCACGGTCCGCCTGGCGGCCGAGGGTGGGGCGCAGGTCCGCGCCGAGCTCGAGGGCGTCGGCCGGGCCGGAGCGGAAGCGGGCGCCAAGGTCTCGGCTGGGGCCGCGCAGGGATCCGATGGCAGCGAGGTCCTCCTGCGGACGCTCCTGCGCGAGGAGGATGCGTTCAACCGGGTGCGGGCCAGCGTCGATCCGGCCTACGCCGCGACGTTGCGGTTCCAGAAGGTGGAGGAGGACACCGCCCGCGCCGTGAGGATCGGGATCGCCACCCGGGAGGAGGCGAACGCCGTCCTGGCGCGTGCCCGGGCCCAGATGGAAGAGGTGACCTCGGCCGAGCTGCGCGCGCAGGCGGCGCTGGCGGCCGAGTCGGCCGCCTTCGTGCGGCTCAAGGCCTCGATCGATCCGGCCTACGCGGCGCAGGTCCGCTACGAGCAGGAGGTCGAGGCGGTCAACCGCGCGGTGCGCCTGGGGATCACCACCCAGGAGGAAGCCAACCGGGTCCTGGCACAGGCCAAGACCCGGTTCGAGGCCGCGGCCGTCGCGGCGCGCGGCGCGGACGCGGCGATGGACACCATGGGGATCGGAGCCCGCGACATGCGCGGGCAGATGCAGAACGCGTCCTTCCAGGTGCAGGACTTTGCCGTGCAGGTGGCTGCCGGAACGCCGGCGGCCACCGCCTTTGGCCAGCAGCTGCCCCAGCTCCTGGGCGGGATGGGTCTCTGGGGCGCGGCAGCTGGTGCGGTTATCGCCGTGGGCGTGCCGCTCGCGGCGATGTGGCTGGAATCTGGAGAAAGCGCCGAAGATGCAGGTCGCGGACTGGATCAGTTCTCCGAGGCGCTCGACCGCTTCGACCAGTTCGCCCTGACCGCTCAGCGGTCCACGGCAGACCTGAGAGACGAGTTCGGCTCCTACGCCGAAGAGATCCGCGCTAACGCTCAGTGGCTCGCCCGGATCAACCTGTCGGCGGCGCTCGACTCGCTCGACGCTGACGATTTCACACAGGGCATGGACGCGGCCATGGCAGCGCTTGGCCGTCTCCGCGAGGAGGAGGCGAAGCTCGCCACCCTGCGAGCGCGGGAGGGCCAGTCGGTCAACGTCACCCAAGCCGAGGCCGGGGTGGCCCGTGTGCGGGCCGAGGCCGAGGCTGCGGCCGCCATGGTCGGGCTCACGGCGGAGCAGGCCAGTGCCCTCCAGGCCGCCTTGGATGGCATCGAGACCGCCCGATCGACGGGGGATGCGGCGCAGGTCCGGGACGCCGCGCAGGCGGCGCTCGATCTGATCCGCCAGTTCAAGTCCGAGAGCCTCAGCCTTCCCGACGCACTTGCCGGGACCGCCAATGCTGTGGGCGACGTTGTGCAGCGTGCGGCGGCAGCGGTGGTCACACAGGACGATCTGACCGCTGCCGTTGATGATGGTCAGGACGCGGCCACGCGCCTCGCCATCGCCTCGGGCGAGATCACCTTCGGGGGCGCGATCGATGGCTCGGCCGCTCTGCTCGCCAACCTCTCGGCCGCGGTGAGCTTCGCCGACCAGCTCGCCGCCGCCGAGGCGAGCCGGTCCACGGGCCAGAGCCATATTGGCTTCGGGCTCGGCGCGCCCGAGGGGGCCCCGGGCGGTGGCGGCCTGGGCTACGCCCAAGGCGTTGGCCCGACCCTCTACGATGAGGATGGGAAGCCGTCTGTCCCCGGCCTGGCCGGCGTCGAGACCGCCGCGCCCGAACTGGGCTTCGGCAACCTCGACGCGCCCGTACGCACACCGCGCGTCGTCCCGGCCCGGAGCAAGGGCGGCTCGGGCGGCGGCTCGGGCGGTGGCTCGGGCCGGAGCGACGGCGCGCGCGCGGCCGAACGCGAGACGGAGAGCGTCCAGAAGTTCCTCGACCGCTTGCGCGAGGAGGAGGCCCTCCTGCGCGAGACCGACCCTGTGCAGCGGGAGCTGATCCGGGCGCGGGACGAGATGGCCGGGGCCACGGCCGAGCAGCGCGCGGAGGTCGAGGCGCTGATCCGCTCCAACGCCGCCGAGGAGGCCTCGCTCGAGCGGGTCGAGGACCGCATGGACGCAGTGCGCGACGCGGGCCGCGACCTGCTGGGCGGGATCATCGACGACCTGCGCGAGGGGGCCTCGGCCGGCGAGGTCTTCGCGGGTGTCTTGGACGACATCGCAGGCAAGGTCCTCGACGCCGGGCTCGACGGGCTCACGACCGGGCTCTTCGGCTCGGGCGGGTCGGACGGCGGCTCGGGGCTCCTGGGGGGCCTGCTGGGCGGGCTCCTGGGGAGCGGGACCGGGGAGAGCGCGGGCGTCACTGGCTCTACCTACGGCCTCACCATTCCCCAGGCGGTTTTGGACAGCTTCGACGGAGGCGGCTACACCGGCTCGGGCTCGCGCTCGGGGGGGCTGGACGGCAAGGGCGGCCGGCTCGCGATCATCCATCCCGACGAGACGATCATCGACCACACCAAGGGAACGTCCGGCTGGGCGACGCCGCGCTACCGCCTGGGGGCGGGCGGCTCGGCCGATGGTGCCGCCCAGGCGTCCCGGCAGGCCGTCGATGTGCGCGTGGCCGTCGATGTGGACGATCAGGGCCGCCTGCAGGCCTACGTGGCCCGGACCAGCGTCGCGGCGGCGGACGCCCGGGTGCGCACCCTCGAGGGACAGCTCACGGCCAAGGTCAAGGCCATCACCCGTGATCCGAGGAAGACCTGATGGCCATGAGCTTCCCTGTGGGCCTTGCGGATTTCTTCCGCGACGTAGCGATCGACTCCATGACGTTCGAGCTTCCCGACGCCGTGGAGCTGCTGACCCTCGGCTCGGGCGAGGTGCTCACGGCCGAGCACGGCAGCCGGCTCTGGCGCGGTTCGGTGACGCTCGCCACGCGGCGACACGCCGTGCTGGAGGACATCATGGCACGACTTCGGGTGCTGCAGCGTCCCGGGGCGTCCTTCCTGGTCTCGCCCCGTCATCACGAGCGCGTGGGAGCCGGGGCCGCTACGCTCAATACCATCCGCAACGGGCGCGAGCTGCGCCTGTCGGGGCTCGCTGCCGGGGTCTCCGTACCCCGTGGGGCCTATCTCAGCTTCACGTATGGCTCATCCCCCACCCGCTACGCCCTCCACCAGCTCGCCGAGGCGATGGTCGCCGACAGCGCCGGCCTGACCGGCTGGGGCGAGGTCGTGCCACCCCTCAAGGCCGGGACGACGACGGGGACCGCGGTGCAGCTTGCCGCGCCCGTGCTCAAGGCGGTCCTGGTGCCGAAGTCGGTGCGGGCTGGCCAACTGCGCTCCGTCCTGGGCGAGGGCGCCACCTTTGACTGGATCCAGACCCTGCGATGACCTGGCCTGCCGCCGTTCTCACCCACTTCGCCGCCCGGCTGCCCTACGCCGTCCACTGGCTCCTCTGGGCCACCGTCAAGCCCTTCGGGGGCGGAGCGGCCGTGTCGGTCGGGCTCTGGACCGGGGACGATCACGAGACGATCGTCGTGGAGGGCCAGGCGCGTCTCTACCACGGCGCGCAAGGCGGGCTGCAGGTTCCGCCGATCGCCTACCGGGTGGGCACGGAGGTCGCCTCGCTCGACCTCGGCCTCTCGCTCTCACCCGAGGGCGTGACGCTGGTCCGGGGGTACAACACCCGGCTGGCCCCCGTGCAGCTGCACGCGGCCGTCTTCGACGCCGACACGGGCGGGCTCCTGGGGCTGCGGCGGATGTTCAAGGGCCTGGTCGACGGGGTGCGCATCGCCACGCCCGAGCAGGAGGGCCAGGCCGCGCTCACGCTCACACTCGTGTCGGCCGCGCGGCGCGGGACCATGACGGTGGCGGGGCGCAAGAGCGACCAAAGCCAGCGCGCTCGCCTCTCCACCGACCGCTTCCGCCAGTACGCCGACGTGGGCTCGGTGGCGGCCGACACCTGGGGGACCGACTGATGCCCGACACCATGACCCGGCCCGCGAGCTCCCCCGAGGCCGCCGCGCCGCTCCTGCGCCGCCCCGACTGGCAGGCGCGGCTGGTGGCCGTCCTCGCCGCCGCGCGCGGCCGGCCCTTCGCCTGGGGGACGTGGGACTGCGCGCTGTTCACGGCCGCCTGCGTGGAGGCCATGACCGGCGAGGACCTGAGCGCGCCCTTCCGGGGCCGCTACCGGACGCGGGCCGGCGGCCTGCGGGTGGCGCGGGCGGCGGGGCTCGCGGACCACGTGGCCGTCTTCGCGGCGCGCCTGCCCGAGGTGGCCCCCGGCCTCGCGCGCCCGGGCGACGTGGTGGTGATGGCCGAGGACGCGCTGGGGATCGCGCAAGGGCGCATGGCCTACGTGCTGGCCGAGGCGGGCTGGGGGCTCCTCCCCCTCGACGGCGCGACCCGCGCCTTCCGCGTGGGGGGGCTCTGATGCCGCAGGCCGCCGGAGCCTTTGTCGTCGCCTCGCTGGGCCTGACGGGCGCCAGCGCCGTTGTCGTGGGCGGGCTCGTGCAGGTGGGGGTGGGGCTCGCGGCCTCCTCGCTCGCACGCGCGCTCACCCCCCAGTCGCGCGCCGGCTCGGCGGGCGGCATCGCGACCGACGTGACCATGGAAGGGGGCACGCTCCCCCAGACCCTGATCCTGGGGCGCACCGCCACGGCGGGGGTGCTGGTCGCGCCCCCCTACGCCCTGGGCCGGGCGGGCGACATCAAGCGCGCCTTCCGCTGGTCGGTGATCGACATCAGCGACCACCCGATCGAGCGGGTGCGCGCGGTGTGGGTCGACGGCCAGCGCTTCTGGGCCTCGGACTTCTCGGGCGACATCCACACCGGGCACCGCTCGGCCGCGCTGCCCTCCTGGAGCACCAACCCCGAATCGCTCCGCCTGCGCGTCCACGACGGGCGGCAGGCGGCGGCCGATCCCCTGCTCCTCGACCGCTTCGGGAGCCACGCCGAGCGGCCCTGGCAGGCCTCCATGGTGGGGCGCGGCGTGGCCTACGGGGTCTGGATGCACCGCTACGACCCCGACCTTCATCGCGGCGAACCGCAGGTGCTCTACGACCTGGAGGGCGCGCGGGTCTGGGACCGCCGGCTCGACGGCTCGGAGGGCGGCGCGGGCCCGCAGCGGCTCGCCGACCCCGCCACCTGGGCCTACAGCAACAACCCCGTCACCCTGGTGGCCGCCATCCTGCGGGGGCTGCCCCTCGCCGACGGCACGAGCTGGGGCCTGGGCGTGGAGGTGGCGGACCTGCCGCAAGGTCCCTGGGTGGCCGCGGCCGACCATTGCGACGAGCTGGTGGACGGGGCCGCGCGCTACCGCGCCGGGATCGAGGCGCGCCTCGCCACCGCCGAGACCGGGGGCGACGAGCCCTTCGCGATCATCGACGAGCTCCTCAAGGCCTGCGCCGGGGCCATCGCCGACTGCGGCGGCACCTGGGTCGTGCGCTCGGGCCCGCCGGGGCTGCCGGTGGCCTATCTCACCGACGACGACATCGTGGTCAGCCGGCCCCAGGACTACGAGCCGCACCGGGGCGTGGCGGACGTCTACAACGCCGTGCGCGCCACCCACCCCGCGCCCGCCCAGGGCTGGGCCTCGACCGAGGCGCCCCTGCGCGTGGACGCGGACGCCGAGGCCGAGGACGGCGAGCGGCTGGTGGCCGACCTCGCGCTGCCGGCCGTCTACGACGGCGGCCAGGTCCAGCGCCTCCAGCGGCTCTACCTGCGCGATGCGCGGCGGATGCGGCGGCACACGATCACCCTGCCGCCCGAGTACTCGCATCTGCTGCCCCTCGACGTGATCGCCTGGACGAGCCAGCGCAACGGCTACGAGGCCAAGCTCTTCGAGGTCGCGGAAGTGGCGATGGAGCCCGCGACGCTGGCCGTGACGCTGGCCCTGCGCGAGGTGGACCCGGCCGACTACGACTGGGACGCGGGCGAGCTGCTGCCCGCCGTCGCGCCCTCGGCCACGCGGGTGGTGCCCGAGCTGGAGCCCCTGCCGGGCTTCGTGGCCGAGCCGCTCATCCTGACGGACGCGGCGGGGACGGCCCGGCGGGCGGCGATCCGGATCGGCTGGTCCACGGCGCTGACCGGGGTGCGGGCGGTCACCTGGGAGATCCGCGTCCAGGCCACGGGCGCGCCCGCGCCCGGCGGCACCACCGCCAACGTCGCGGCCGGCGAGGCCATCGCCTCGGACGGGCTGGTGGCGGGCGGGACCTACGAGGTGCGCGCGCGCGGCGACGCCACCGCCTGGACGGGGTGGGCGACGGTCACGCTCGACCAGGTCAAGCTGACCTCGGCCGACATCGACATGGCGCTGGCGCTGGCGGGCGCGCTGGACGAGACCGCCTTCGCGGCCGGCATCTCGGTGCCCCGCATCGTCACGGCGCTGCCCACGGAGGGCCTCTTCGAGGGCCGGCTCGCCGTGTTCGGGGGCCAGATCCACCGCTACACCGGCGGGGCCTGGACGGCGCAGGTGGCGGCCGATCAGGTCGTGGGCAAGCTGACGGCGATCCAGATCGGAGCGGCCGCCATCGGGGCCGACCAGCTCGCCGCCCGCGCCATCCGGGCCAAGCACCTGCTGCTGGCGGACACCGAGACGCTGTTCCCCGAGTGGTCGGACTTCAGCGGGCTGGGGACCAACGACTCGCGGTTCAACCGCGACTGGATGGACGTGATGCCGGACGGCAACCCGGACGCCGGGACGTCCTGCCTGCGCTTCGTGCGCGCGACGGGCAACAACGCGACCCATAGCCAAGCGGAGTCCAACGCCGCCGACCGGCGGTCGGTGCAGGGCGGCAAGTGGTATTGGCTCGAGGTGCGCTGGCGCACGGTCGGCGGGGCCATGGCCTCGGGCGCCTACGCCCGGGTGGTGTGGTATGCCCAGCTGAACGGCCCGGCGATCGGCACGGGCGGCTGGGAGAACGTGGGGCTCCCGAACGGCGACTTCGTGACGCAGGTCGCGAAGGTCCAGGCGCCCGCGAGCGCCCGATGGGCGGCGCTGCAGGTGGTGATCCTGGGCGCCCAGCCCTACCAGCGCACCATCCTGATGGAGCGCTTCGCGATGCGGCGCGCCAACGAGGCGGAGATGATCGTGGACGGCGCCGTCCGCGCCAACCACGTCGACACCGACACCTTCGCGGCGGAGGGGCTCGCCATCTTCAAGGGCGCGCTCCAGTCGGACAACTACTCCGCCTCGGCGGGCTGGCGCATCGCCAAGAGCGGAGCCGCGACCTTCAACAAGCTCATCGTGCGGGGCAGCTTCTCCGGCTGGGGCGCGGTGTCGGACGAATGGAGCGACGAGCGCAACGACGAGTTCACCGAAGGGTCGGCGACCTCGTGGTCGCAATGCGGGGACCTGTTCCAGCTCGCGGGCGGCACCAATGTCGAGCGCGGGCAGATCTTCCTCTTGGGCTGGACATGGCGCCAGCGGGCGGGCGCCACCAGCGGCGCCTGGACGGAGGTGTTGGGCCAGTACCGGCAGGTGGACCAGACCGAGTGGATCAACGCCCTCGTCCAGCGCATCGAGAACGACGTGGTCTACCGGGGTGGCATGGCCACGGCCGTCGTCGCCGCCTCCACCACCAACTCCCTGCAGATGCGCCTGCTGCGGCGCGGCGGCGGCAACGGCGGCGCCGTCGTGGTCCGCAACCCCCGCTTCAACATCGCGAGGACCACCGTATGAGCCTGATCCGCTGGGCCATCCTCGATCCCACCGGCGCCCCCGTGCGCCTGGGCACCCTGCCGGCCTCGGCCTCGGCCGCCGACCTCCCCGACGCCGACGTGGTCTGGGTCCCTGAGGCGATGAGCCGCGAGGAGGTCTGGGCCAGCCGCTGCGTGAACGGCGTCTGGGTCCCCCGCGCCGACCTGCCCCCACCCGAGCCCGAGCCCACGGCCGCCGCCGTCGCGGCGCGGGCGCTGGAGGCGGGCCGGCGCGAGGCGCGCGCCCAGGTGCTGGAGGCGGCCGCCCACGTCCAGCGGCTCTACCTCACCGACCTGCCCGGCCAGACGCTGGTCTACGAGCACAAGCGCCTGCAGGCCCTGGCCTACCTCGCCGCCTCCGCCGACGCGCCCGCCCCGGAGGACGCGGAGGTCTACCCGCTCCTGGCGAGCGAGCTGCGCGCCGGCCGGGCCGGGAGCTACTGGCAGGCCGCCCAGGTGATCGCGTACCGCGCGGGCGTCTGGACGGGGCTGGCGGCCGCCCTCGACGCCGCGCGCTACCGGGCCGACGACGCCCTCGCCGCGGCCCAGGACGAGGCGGCGATCGCGGCGGCGCTCGCCGCCTACGCGGCCGCCCTCGACGCCCTCACCGCCACCTACCCGCCGGGCTGAGCCACATGGCTCGACCCCGGCCACCTCGCCGACAGCGTCGAGCCCGACGAGGGCCAGGACGCCGCCTGGCGGGACTGACGACGCCGACATCCTCCCCCGCCGACCCCGGAGCAACCGGGGCGGTCTCCTCTCGCCACAGGACAGTGACATGGCTGCCGTCGACATGAGCCTCAACGTGGGCAACCTCATCCCCCTCGGCATCGCCCTGGTCGGTGTCGTGTGGCGTCTGAGCCATCTGGCCTCCGCCCAGGAGCGGACGGCCGAGAAGGTGACCGAGCTCCAGACCCACCGCGACCGGCACGACCATCGCATCCGGGGCGTCGAGCAGGGCAACATCGCCATCGTCACCGAGCTCCGGGGCCTCACGGACATGGTCCGCGAGGTCCGCGACGCCGTGCGCCCGCGCGCCGGCTCCTAGACCGACCCTTTCCCGCAAGGACATCGCCATGACCATCACCGCCTTCGCCGGCGCGGCCCGCCGGCTGGACGACATCGACATCCCCCGGATCGGCCACCGGCTCGACCTGGAGGAGGACCTCATCCACGCCGTGCTCGACGTGGAGGCCCCCGGGAGCGGCTTCGACGCGCAGGGCCGGCCGAGGATGCTCTTCGAGCCGCACATCTTCTGGCGGCTGCTCGGCCCCGGGGCGGCCCGGGACGAGGCCGTGCGGCAGGGGCTGGCCTATCCCAAGTGGGGGACCAGGCCCTATCCCAAGGACAGCTACCCGCGCCTCCTCGCGGCGCAGCGGATCAGCAGCTCGGCCGCGCTCCGCTCGGCGTCCTGGGGGCGCGGGCAGATCCTCGGCGACAACGCCATCAGCGCCGGCTTCGCCAGCGTCGAGGACATGGTCGCGGCGATGATGGAGGACGAGGAGCACCACGTGGAGGCGATGGTCGGCTTCATCGCGGCCAAGGGGATCGACGACGAGCTGCGGGCCCGCGATTGGGCCGGGTTCGCCCGCGTCTACAACGGCGCGGGCTACCGGGCCAACGCCTACCACACCAGGCTCGCCAAGGCCTACGCCTGGTGGCAGACCAAGCCCGACACGCCCTGGACGCCCGATCTCGACACGCCCGAGCAGGTGCTCGATCGGGTGATCGCCCTCCTGGAGCAGGCCCCGCCGCCGCCCGCCGAGACCGTGGTCGCGCGCATCCGCGACCTGGTCGGGGCGGAGTGAGCCGCCCTCGCCGGAAATGGGTGTCACGGTTTCCGAAACCGCGGCGGTTTGGTTTCCGCGTCGTGGCCCCCCTCGTCTAACTACCGTCCAACATCAGGATCATCACCATGACCGACCTCCTCGTCGGCCCGCTCGCGCTGGCCGTCCGCTACCTCCTGCTGCTCCTCGCCGGCTGGCTCGCCCGGGCGGGGCTCGCGGCGCTGGACCCCGTCTCGGGCGTCGTCACCATCCGCGTGGACGACGCCGCCCAGGTGATCATCGCCGCCCTCGTGCTGGCGCTCGCGCTGCTCTGGCGCCGGATCGCCAAGCGGCTCGGCGGCGCGACCTGATGCTCCGCCGAGCCTGCGTCATTCTCGTGGCGCATCTCCTCGCCGACGCGGCGCTGGTCGCGGCCTGGTGCTGGGCCATGCGCCTCATCTGAGATCCCCGTGATCCTGTCGGCCTCACACGCGGCGGCCGACGCCTCACCCCCTGAACAAGGAGCCATCCCATGGCGGACAATTTCAAGGCCCACCAGCGCGGATTGGGCAGCCCCGGCGACCGGCACCGGCCGATCATGCCCTCCGACAGCCTGCCCATCAGCCCCCGGCCCCGGGCGCTCTGGTGCCAGATGGCGGGCGATGTCGTGATCGAGGACATCGATGGCGTCCAGCTGACCTACGCGGTCCAGGCGGGCCAGGTCCTACCCTTCCGTGCCGTCAAGGTGCTGGCGACCGGGACCACCGCCACCGTCTACGGGTGGGACTGATCCATGCTGTCGCTCGGCCTCGGCCTGACCACCCTGCCGCTCTGGCGGGGAGGGGCCTCTACGGCAGTCTGGCTCCTGCTGCCAAGCGGCGTCTTGGCGGCCCTGCCGCCTATCCCATCCTCCGTCAGCCTTGCCGCCGACGGCACCGTCACAGGAATCCCGCCCATGTCCCGCACCAACGTCTACAAGATCGCCCGCGACACTGGGGGCAACCGCACGGGGGAGACCCTGGCGGGGCGCCTCACGCTCTCGACGGGCGACAGCGCCTTCGTGGCAGGGCGCGCGGCGGGGTTCCTCGCGACCGGCGACGAGATCGAGTTGCGCCTGGAGGGCGCAGCCTCCGCCGCCCGCGTGGTGCCCTCCTCGGCCGCCGCGCCCGCGCAGCTTGCGGCCGGGGATTGGGACCTCGTGGACGTGCCCTCGCCCGGCGGCAACACGCTGGGGATCACGATCCTCGCGTGGCCCGACGACGGCGGCTCGGGGCTGCTCTCGCTCCGCTGGCGGATCGGGGCCGGGGCCGTGCAGACGGCCGCGTTTCCGAGCCCGCTCCCGGCCTTGCCGTGGACCTACCCGATCCCCGTGCTGGCGGGCGAGGCCGCGTCCGTGCAGGTGGGGGTCGGCAACGCCGTGGGCGACGCGCCCCTGTCGTCCGCCAAGACGCGGACGCCCACGGCCACAGCCGACACCCGGCTGGACTTCCCGCGCATCGGCCTGATCGGGCCGAGCACCATGGCTCACACCACCTATGGGGCGGTCGGCAGCGGCACCACGCCGTATCGGCAGGGCGACAGCGCCGTAGGCCCCCTAACCTGGGCACTGATGAGCGAGCGCATCGCGGAGATCCGGGTCCGGTCGGAGGCCACCGGCGACTACGTGAGCGGCGACAACCAGGCCGTCGCGGGGGCCATCCGCGCCGACTACGCCGCGCAGATCACCGCCCTTGCCGCCGAGATGGCGGCCGAGCCGAATTGGCTCGCGTGGTATGAGGTCGGGCGCAACGACATCGGCTCCACCACCTCGCTGGCGTCCGACCTCATCGCCTGGACCATCGAGGACGTGGGCAAGCTCCTCGCCGCCGGGGCCAAGGCGGTGCTGGTCAGCAAGATGTGGAATCGGTCGGCATGGACCTCCACCTCCAACAACCGCGCCGTGATCCGCGACTACAACGCTTGGCTGGAGGCCTGGGCGGCCCAGAACGAGGCGACCGTCGGGGTCGTGCGGAACTACGACTGCCTGACGGACCCCGCCTCCTCTATCGCGGACCCTTATGGTTGGGTCACGCGCTCGGACCAGACGCACTACACCACCAAGGGGGCCATGGTGGCGGGGCGGGAGGCGGTCCTGCCCGCGCTCCGCAAGTTCTGCAAGCCGCGTCCCTATCCGGCGCGCACACCCGACAGCCTGATCGGCGCGATGTCGGGGACGGGCGGCACCAAGACCCGGCTTACCGGCGTCGTTGCCGATGGCTGGAACGCGCAACTGTCCGGAGCTTCCTCCACAACCATCGCCGCGCAGGAGGTGATCGACGGCGAGACGTTCCAGGTGTTCACCATCTCGGCGGCGAGCCTGGTGCCGGCCAACGGCAACATGCTCGCCTTCAACCTCGTCAGCGGGTTCCCGTTGGCCGAGGGGCGCAAAGTGAGCGGGCGGGCGCGCGTCATCGTCGGAAGCACGGCAATCCCCTATGCCCTGTGGGGCAGCGTCGGCAACACCAACCAGTTCGGGGATATGTCGCAGGGCCGCGCCTACATGCTCGCCTCCCAGACCGACTCCAGCAACCCCACGACCCTGATCGCGCCGGGGCCAAGTTGGGCATCCGTGCTCAAGCATGACGGCACCATGCCTCACGACCTTTGGCTGGAGTCCAGCGCCCATGTCCTGGGCGCAGCCGGGGGCAGCAGCGTCGGTTTCGTCCTGGGGCTCCTGTTCGGGACGGCGGCGCAGGACAGCGACACGCTGACGATCAAGATCGGCCAGATCCAGACGTTCGATGTGCCGTGATCGGTGGGGCTATCGGGTCGGGCTGGGGTGGGGCGTAGGTCTGCCCCAGCGCCGCGATCAGGAGGATGGCGAGGACGAGGATGACCACTGTGACCCACTGGGCTCGCAACTCGGCCCAGGATGGGGCCTCCGTGTGCTCATCCTCCCAGTCCACCATGCGCACGTCCCTTGCATGACGCTCTAGCGCCCCTGCTAGCCGCCCTGACCTTAAGACTTCGTTAACAGGCTCGGCATCGTCAGCCCCGCCATCGCCCCCGAGGCCCCCATGACCATCCAGACCACCCCCGACCTCCTCGCCGCGCTCCAGGCCGCCACGGGCGGGGAGACGCCCCGCCCTCGGCTACGGCCGAGCTGCGCGTCACCCGGAGCGGGGAGACGCAGGTGGCGTGGCGGGAGACCTTCGTGGTGCAGCAGTCGGTGGTGGCGGCAGGCTAGCTACGTCTCGTCGCACAGGCAGGAATGCGCACCATGTCAAATGTTTAATGAAGTGGCGTAGGCGAGATCGTTGGTCTAACCCCGACGGATGCTGGTTTTCATCGACGAGTCGGGTGATCCCGGGTTCAAGATCGAGAAGGGGAGCTCCCCCATCTTCGTCATGTCCATGGTCATCTTCGATCAGAGCGCAGATGCGGCCGAGGCTCAGGCCACTGTTTCGGCGCTCCGGAGCAGGTTGCGTGTGCAGCCTGAGTTCAAGTTCAACAAGCTGGACAACGTTCGCCGCGATGCGTTCTTCGAGGCGGTCGCGCCGCTCGCCTTTCGCACGCGCTCCATTGTGGTTCAGAAGGACCTCATCTACTCGACCGCGCTTCAGACAGCGACCGAGACGTTTTACAAGTTCTTCATCCGGAAAATGATGGAACGCGACGGCGGAGCTCTGATCGGCGCCAAGGTGGTCATCGATGGCTCCGGTGATCGGCAGTTCAAGCGTTCCTTCCGGAGTTACCTCCGCAAGCACCTGGACGTGGACTCGGTTCGCGAGATCGATCTCAAGGACTCTTTGAAGGATCCTCTTCTGCAACTCGCTGATATGTGCGTGGGCGCGATTGCGAGGTCTTACAGGACCGACCGCGCTGACAGCAATCGCTGGATGTCGCAACTCAAGCGACACCGCAAAATCGAGAATGTCTGGAAGTTCCGCTAGAGGAGCGGTGCGCCTCGGTCCCTATTCAGCCGTTCGACTGACACGCACACCATACGGTGACAGTTCGGGAACCGAAGGCGACTTGCAGGGGGATAAGTAGAGGGGCGGGGCCATTAAGTCAACAAGCTTCGTCTGTCAAGTGATGAGCAACTCTAGCGAGTATGTTAACGTCTGACGGAGCGATGACGCGACAGTGTAGCCCTAGGCCGAGCGGCGGGCCCTGGGGGCTGGGTCGGCATCACCAGCCCAAGAGCAGTCTTACATCGTGTACTCGGGCCGGGATCTGCGCGAGGCAGCAGATCCAGACCAGCGCGGCGAAGATCAGGATCGCCCGCTCAGACCCTGTAGTGCGCGTGAGTTCGCGCGCCACGGCGCGCCAGGACGAAACGCCTCGCCTCATGCCGCTTGCACCTCAATCTGGCGGCCGAGCGCGTCGAACGCCGCCTCATACTGATCCAGGCGGGTGGCGTGGTTCGGGTCGAAGAGCCGGTCCACCTGCGGGCGATGCCAACCCAGCCGGCGGGCCAGCTCGGCGCGGTTCACCTCTTCTGCGGCCATGGCCCACATGAGCTGCACCTTGAGGGACGTTTGCAGCGACACGCGGACCGAATGACCGCCGATCGGTCCAGGGGCGGGGATGGGACCGAACTGGACGAGGCGACCCGCCAAGGCCTCCTCGATAGCCCCGTGAGCCATGCGCAGCGCATCAGCCTCATCCAGCCCGAAGGACGTGACCTCGGGCAGATCAGGGCAGGTGACGAGCAGGGTGTCTTCGTCGGGCGTGAGGTCGATGGGGTAGCGCATGGACGCCTCCAGGGGTTGGGGGAGCCCCGGCATCATTCGATGCCGAGGTCCTTGAGTATCTTCTTGACGAGGCCGGTGCTCAGTTCCTTGCGGGAGCCGTGCTTGGGGAGTTGAGAGGTCCGCTCTCCCCTCCGGACCGTCTGGTGGCCGCTGCCGCCCTTGTGGGCGTGGAAGGTGCAACCGTGTTTCTTGAGGAGCCTCTCCAGTTCGCTGCTGTTCATGTATGTAGGCTACTCAACACAACTGTTTAGGTCAACAGAAGTGTTTATTTTGGTCACGAGAAACTACGTCACCGGGCCCACCCGGCCGTGAGCGGCTCGGTCAGGGCCGCAGCGGCACGGCTGCGTCAAGCAGGGAGGTCGAGAAAATCGCTATCGATCGCGGGGCCGGGCGCCCGACTGAGGGTCGTTAGACGGCGACCCGGACCATCGGCATTGCAGGCAATGGCGCGGATCGGTCCTCCGCTACCAAGACATTTCAAGATAGAGAGGGGCTTGCGTATGTTCGGCCCTGATCCTCCTCTTGGAATCATCTCCTGAGGCTGCACTGAGACCTCATGACTGGCTGTGGCGCGGGACTGCCTTCTGGACAGGAACCTTGGCCACTTGAAACCTTGGCCAGTTGATCCCTGGGCGGCCGGGGCGCGTCGTCCGGGGCGCGTCGTCCGGGGCCAGCGGATACTCGGGCCGGATCGACTGCAGCGCCGCCCAGCTCGTGCGGCGGCTCACCTGCGTGCTCTCGGTCTCGGGCGTCAGCATGGTCAGGCGCAGCTCCCAGCGGCCGCGCTCGGGCAGCGTCCAGGCATGGCTCCGGTAGAAGGCCTCGCGCGTCTCGGCGGTCACCCGGAGCACGCGCACCTCCGCCCAAGGAGCCCCGCCGCCCGCCGGGCGCTGCTCGATGCGGATCTCCACCGTCTCGGGCTGGGGCTCGCCGTCCTCGTCGAAGCGGATCAGGCCGCCGGGCCAGGCCAGGATCAGGGCCACGCGCCGGGCGTCGGCGGCGGTGGTGCGGGTGACGGGCGAGGCCAGGGCCTCGCCCTCGACCACCTCGCCCGCGTCGTCGCGCGGCAAGGGGCGGGCGAGCTCCACGCCCACCTGCTCCTCGATCACCTGCCGGGGGTAGAGGGTCACGGGAAGATCGGTGGACAGGCCCTCGCGGACCTCCACGTCCACCTCGTCGAACGCCCCGAACGCCGTCTCGCCCACCGTCGCGGCGATGCTGGAGAGCAACCTCGCCGGACTCCAGGCCGACAGCCCGGAGGCGCGGCTCGCGATCTCCGATCTCGACGACCAGGTGGATGCGCTGCTGGGCGGCGTGAAGCTCCATCTCGCCCGCCTCAACGCCCGCTCTCTCGGCGAGGCCGAGCGGCGCCGAGAAGGAGTCCGCCCGGCAGGTCCGCTTTCCCGAAGTTGGCGAGCGCGAGATCGCGAATTCCATCGAAAGACCGCAGCCAGCCTGGAGCTCGCGCCGTCGGTGTTCCCAAGCCGCGACGTGGGCCTGGCGCGCCGCCTCGCCGAAGCCAGGATCGAGGTGTGCGGCGCTTCGAAGAGCAGTTCCAGCGCCGCCAGCTTGAGCGCCTCCAAGCCGGGCGGCCCGAGACCCTGGCATCGAGCTCGCTCCCCCTCGACATCTTGCGCGACCTCAAGCGGGTGAACGCGCACATCGCCTCGGTCGCCAGCCCGACCCTCTCCAAGGCAGGCGAGCTCGGCGAAAGCCGGGTGATCTCGATCCGCGACGCTGTCGAGGCGCGCCCGTGAAGCTGGCGACTCGCATCATCCCGCGCAACCGACAGGAGTTCCACGCCAACATGTCCTCGGGACACGCTGTAGGCACCTTACGGGGCAAATCCAGCCTGCCGAAAGGGCTTGGCTGGCGAAGACCTCAGGAGATATCCACACCCACCCCACAAAGGGGGGTGATGGTGGTGCCCAGGAGAGGACTCGAACCTCCACGTCCTTTCGGACACTGGTACCTGAAACCAGCGCGTCTACCAATTCCACCACCTGGGCACGGGGTGTGGCGAGGCTCTTACGGGGTGACTCGGGGGGTGTCAACGGGGGGTGGGGGCGCTTGCCCACAGGTTCCTGCGAGGGTAAGTGCTGCCGTGACACGGAACAGGGGAAGCGGCCCATGGCGAAGCTGGTGACGATCTTCGGGGGCTCGGGATTCCTGGGGCGCTACATCGCCCGGCGCCTGGCCAAGGACGGCTGGCGCGTCCGCGTCGCCGTCCGCCGGGTGGAGCAGGCGGGCTTCGTCCGCATGTATGGCCACACGGGGCAGGTCATGCCCTGGGCCTGCAACATCCGCGACGACGATTCGGTGCGGGCCGCCCTGCGCGGGGCCGACGCCGCCGTCACCTGCGTCGGCACCTTCGACCGCAAGGGCCGCAACTCCTTCCAGGCCATCCATGTCGAGGCGGCGGGCCGCATCGCCCGGACCTGCCTGGAGGAGGGGGTGCGCCGCCTCGTCCACGTCTCGGCGCTGGGCGCGAACCCCGAGGGGGGCAGCGACTACGCCCGCTCCAAGGCGGAAGGCGAGGCCGCCGTGCTGGCCGCCATGCCGCACGCGGTGATCCTGCGGCCCTCCATCCTCTTCGGGCCGGAGGATGCGTTCTTCAACCGCTTCGCTGGGATGCCCGGCCCGGTCCTGCCGATCCTCGGGGCGAGCACCCATTTCCAGCCCGTCTGGGTGGACGACGTGGCCGCCGCCGCCGCGATGGGCGCGAGCGGCCGGGCCGCCCCCGGCACCTACGAGCTGGGCGGTCCCGAGGTGCTCACCTTCCGCGAGCTGATGGAGAAGATGCTCCACGTCACCCGGCGGCGGAAGCTGGTGCTGGGCCTGCCGTTCTGGCTGGGCAACCTCATGGGCGGCGCCTTCGATGCCGGGCGGACGCTGTCGGGTGGGCTCGTCCCCGCGCCGGTCACGCGCGATCAGGTCGCCTCGCTGCGGACGGACAACGTCGTGTCGCCCGGCGCGCGCGGGTTCGAATCCCTCGGCATCACCCCCACCGCGCTCGACGCCGTGCTGCCCGACTACCTCTGGCGCTTCCGGCCCTCGGGCCAGTACGCCGCCCTCAAGGAATCCGCGCGCAACCTCCGCTCCTGACGCGCCCCAGCCACGGACACCCGACCCATGACCCTGCCGGAGGCCATCACGGCCGCCTTCCTCGGGCTGCTCGAAGGGGCGACGGAGTTCATTCCCGTCTCCTCCACCGGGCACCTCCTCCTCGCCGGGCACTTCCTGGGCTTCGAGAGCGCGGGCAAGACCTTCGAGGTGGTGATCCAGCTCGGCGCGGTCCTGGCCATCGCGGTCGCCTACTTCGGCAAGCTGGCCTGGGTCTTCGGCTCGGCCCCCCGCGACCCCGTGGCGCGGCGCTTCATCCTGGCGGTGCTCCTGGCCTTCCTGCCGGCGGCGGCGGCGGGGGTGGTGCTGCACGACACCATCAAGACCGTCCTGTTCGAGACGCCCGTCCTGATCGCCGTCATGCTGATCCTGGGGGGCATCGTCCTCCTCTTCGTGGACCGGATGCCGCTGCGCCCCCGCCACCACGAGGCCGACCGCCTGCCGCTGCCCACCGCCCTCGGCATCGGCCTGTTCCAGTGCCTCGCGCTGGTGCCGGGCGTGTCGCGCTCGGGCTCCACCATCGTCGGCGCGCTCCTCCTCGGCGTGGACAAGCGCGCGGCGGCCGAGTTCTCGTTCTTCCTGTCGCTCCCCACCATGGGCGGCGCGGTCGCCTACGACCTGTTCCAGAGCCGCGACATCCTGAACTTCGACGACATGGGCCTCATCGCCATCGGCTTCGCCATGGCCTTCCTGAGCGGCCTTCTTGTCGTCCGTTGGCTCCTGGGCTTCGTCAGCCGCCGAGGCTACGCCATCTTCGGCTGGTGGCGCATCGTCGTCGGCAGCGCGGCGCTGGCCCTGCTTTCTTTGGGGTTCTGATCCGATAGGTAAACCAAGCTGACCCAATCGGAGGCAAGTTCCCGCCCCGATCCCTCCGGCGCGACCGGAAATATCGACAATAGGTCAGCCTTGCTGACTTGCCTTGAGGTCCGGCCTGTTTTATCCCCGCCGCACCCAAGGTGAGGAGGCAACGTCGTGGCCGTCGAAAAGATGCTCAAGTTCGTGACGGTCGGCCGCGACATGCCGCAGAAGCGCGAGGCCGACGACCGTCGCCACGACTTCCTGGAAATCTACGGCGACTTCGCCCAGCCCAAGGCGGCCGAGCAGGCGTCGCGCTGCTCGCAATGCGGCGTGCCCTACTGCCAGTCGCATTGCCCCGTGCACCACAACATCCCCGACTGGCTCCGCCTGACCGCCGAGGGGCGGCTGCGCGAGGCCTACGAGATCGCGCAGGCCGCCAACAACTTCCCCGAGTTCACGGGCCGCATCTGCCCGCAGGACCGCCTCTGCGAGGGCAACTGCGTCATCGAGCAGTCGGGCCACGGCACCGTCACCATCGGCTCGGTCGAACGCTACATCACCGACAACGCCTGGGAGGAGGGCTGGGTGCAGCCGATCCGCCCGACCGTCGAACGCCCCGAGAGCGTCGGCATCATCGGCGCGGGCCCGGCGGGCCTGGCCTGCGCCGACACGCTGCGCCGCCTGGGCCTTCAGGTCACCGTCTATGACCGCCACGACCGCGCCGGCGGGCTCCTGACCTACGGCATCCCCGGCTTCAAGCTGGAGAAGGACGTCGTGATGCGCCGCATCGACCACCTCCGCGACGGCGGCGTGGACTTCGTGCTGAACTGCAACGTCGGCGAGGACCTGTCCTTCGACGCCATCCGGGGCCGCCACGACGCCATCCTCATCGCCACCGGCGTCTATAAATCCCGCGAGATCGAGGGCGAGGGCGCGTCCGCGCGCGGCATCGTCCGCGCCATCGACTACCTCACCGCCTCCAACCGCAAGCAGTTCGGCGACGAGGTGCGCGAGTTCGACTCGGGCGAGCTGAACGCCGAAGGCAAGCGCGTCGTCGTCATCGGCGGTGGCGACACGGCGATGGACTGCGTTCGCACCGCCATCCGCCAGGGCGCGGCGAGCGTCAAATGCCTCTACCGCCGCGACCGCGCCAACATGCCCGGCTCCCAGCGCGAGGTCGCCAACGCCGAAGAAGAGGGCGTCGAGTTCGTCTGGCTCTCCGCGCCCGAAGGCTTCGTCGGCGACGCGGTGGAGGGCGTGCAGGTCCAGCGGATGCGCCTCGGCGCCCCCGACGCCTCCGGCCGCCGGAGCCCTGAGCCCATGGGCGAGGTCGTCCTCGAAGGCGCGGACCTCGTGGTGAAGGCGCTGGGCTTCGAGCCCGAGGCGCTTCCCGCCCTCTGGAACACGCCGGGCCTCGAAGTCACCCGCTGGGGCACCGTCCGGGCCGAGTTCGGCACCGGCCGCACCTCGCTCGACGGCGTGTTCGCGGCGGGCGACATCGTGCGCGGAGCCTCGCTTGTCGTCTGGGCGATCCGCGATGGGCGAGAGGCCGCGGCCGCCATCCTGCGCTACCTGAGCCAGAGCGCCGCCACCTCCGTCGCTGCCGAGTGACGGCCCCCACGAAGGCCCCGCTTACGAAGGACCGGCCGGGCGACCCTCGCCCGGTCCCATCCCACGAAGGACCCCCCATGCGCCGCCTCGCCCTCCTGCCGCTCCTCCTCCTCGCCGCCCCGGCCTTTGCGCAGGACGCGCCCCGCGACAGCCGCACCTTCCAGCCGCCCGAGGGCTGCACCGCCTACCTCACCGTGCAGATGTCCTCCTGCACCGTCTCGCACCACTTCACCTGCGAGCGGGACCCCGAGGGCTGGCAGCGCCGCGTGGACATGGACGAGGAGGGGATCACCTACTTCGGCGCCATCGACGCCCAGACCCAGTGGGTCGAATCCTTCCACACGATGACCGGCCACAGCGAGCGGCTGTCCCCCGACCCCGCCGACCCGGCGAGCTTCGACGACCTCCTCGCCAACGGCGAGGACAGCTTCGACTTCACCACCGAATCTCAGGAGATCGGCGAGACCCGCTACGTCGGCAGCGACCGCCTCCTGGGCGAGACGGTGACGATCGACGGCGTGACGCTGGACCGCACGGAATACCGGATCACCGCCTACGGCGCCGACGGCCAGGAGCTCTGGCGCGGCGCGGGCAACGAGTTCGTCAGCCGCGACTGGCGGATGTTCCTGTCCGGCCGCAGCAGCAGCGTCGTCGCCGACGAGGTGAGCGAGCAGGACGACACCCCCAAGGAGTTCGTCCAGCCCGGCGAGCGCGGCTTCCTGTCGGTCAACCCCAAATACGGCTGCGGCGCGACCATGTCCTCGCTGGGCCTCCTTCCGGAGGCGCGCGGATGATCCAGGGCCACTGCCTCTGCCGCGCCGTCACCGTCACCGTGAGCGGCCCCCACGAATCCTGCGTCGGCGCCTGCCATTGCCGGATGTGCCAGCGCTGGTCGGGTGGCCTGTTCCTTTGCTTCACCGCCCATGACGTGACCGTCGAGGGGCCGGTGACGCGGTTCCGCTCCTCCCCCTTCGCGGAACGCGCCTTCTGCGCCACCTGCGGCTCGCATATCTGGTTCTGCGACGTCGAGGAGGGCGAGGAGCCCACCGACTACGAGCTGATGCCCGGCCTCTTCGACGAGGCGAAGGACTGGCCGCTGCGGAGCGAGATCTACATCGACCGCGCCATGGCCTGTGCCCGCCTGTCCGGCGACCATCCCCGCAAGACGCGGGAGCAATACGAGCAAGACAATCCCTCCGTGGAAGGAGACGCGCCATGACCATCTATGACGAATCCTGGGTCAAGGCCGAGGAGGCCAAGCGCGCCTGGATGGCCGAGAACAGCCTCTACAAGGCCGACGACGAGCACGCCTCCTGCGGCGTGGGCCTCGTGGTCGCCATCAACGGCCAGCCCTCGCGCGGGGTGGTGGAGAAGGGCATCCAGGCCCTTCAGGCCGTGTGGCACCGGGGCGCGGTGGACGCCGACGGCAAGACCGGCGACGGCGCGGGCATCCATGTCCAGATCCCCGTCCGCTTCTTCTACGACCAGATCCGCCGCACCGGGCACGAGCCCGCGATGGACAAGCTGGTGGCCGTGGGCCAGGTCTTCCTGCCCCGCACCGACTTCGGCGCGCAGGAGCGGTGCCGGACCATCGTGGAGTCCGAAGTCCTGCGGATGGGCCACTACATCTACGGCTGGCGGCACGTCCCCGTGGACATCTCGGTGCTGGGCGAGAAGGCCAACGCCACCCGCCCCGAGATCG
Organism: Rubellimicrobium aerolatum; assembly: GCF_017872975.1. Taxonomy (GTDB): domain Bacteria; phylum Pseudomonadota; class Alphaproteobacteria; order Rhodobacterales; family Rhodobacteraceae; genus Rubellimicrobium; species Rubellimicrobium aerolatum. The sequence goes on along the minus strand of NZ_JAGGJP010000009.1, from coordinate 66,517 downwards.
AGCAGATCCTCATCCGCTGCGAGAAGGACCTGTCCCAGGAGGAGTTCGAGCGCGAGCTTTACGTCATCCGCCGCCGGATCGAGAAGGCCGCCGTCGCCGCGCAGATCGCCGGGCTCTACCTCGCGTCCCTCTCCTGTCGCTCCATCATCTACAAGGGCATGATGCTGGCCGAGCAGGTCGCCACCTTCTACCCCGACCTCCTGGACGAACGGTTCGAGAGCGCCTTCGCCATCTTCCACCAGCGCTATTCCACGAACACCTTCCCGCAATGGGCGCTCGCCCAGCCCTTCCGGATGCTGGCGCACAACGGCGAGATCAACACGCTCAAGGGCAACGTGAACTGGATGCGGAGCCACGAGATCCGCATGAGCTCCGACGCCTTCGGCGACATGGCCGAGGACATCAAGCCGATCATCCCCTCGGGCACCTCCGATTCGGGGGCGCTCGATGCCGTGTTCGAGGTGCTGGTGCGCGCCGGCCGCTCCGCCCCCATGGCCAAGACCATCATGGTCCCCGAGGCCTGGTCCAAGATGACCCAGGACCTCCCCAAGCCCTGGGCCGACATGTATGCCTACTGCAACGCCATCATGGAGCCCTGGGACGGCCCCGCCGCCCTTGCCATGACCGACGGGCGCTGGGTCTGCGGCGGCCTCGACCGCAACGGGTTGCGTCCGCTGCGCTACGTCGTGACCAGCGACGGCCTCCTCGTCGCCGGCTCCGAGGCGGGCATGGTCCCCGTCGAGGAGCGCAACGTGGTGGAGAAGGGCGCCCTCGGCCCCGGCCAGATGATCGCCGTGGACATGGAGGAGGGCCGCCTCTTCCACGACGCCGAGATCAAGGACAAGCTCGCCGCCTCCCAGCCCTTCGGCCAGTGGGTCGAGAAGGTCGTGGACCTTAACGCCATGCTCCGCGACGTGCCCGAGCAGCCGCTGTTCACCGGCGAGGAGCTGCGCCGCCGCCAGATCGCCGCCGGCTACTCGGTCGAGGAGCTGGAGCAGGTCCTCGCCCCCATGGCCGAGGACGGCAAGGAGCTGATCGCCTCGATGGGCGACGACACCCCCGCCGCCGTGCTGTCCGCACAGTATCGGCCGCTCTCGCACTACTTCCGCCAGAACTTCTCCCAGGTCACGAACCCGCCCATCGACAGCCTGCGCGAGGGCCGGGTCATGTCGCTCAAGACCCGCTTCGGCAACCTCAAGAACGTGCTGGACGAATCCTCGGCCCAGACCGAGATCCTGGTCCTCGAATCCCCCTTCATCGCCAACGCCGAGTTCGACGTGATGGTGCGCCAGTTCGGCGGCCCGGTGGCGATGATCGACTGCACCTTCCAGACCGGCCCCGACGCGCTGCGCGCCGGCCTCGAACGCATCCGCGCCGAAGCCGAGGACGCGGTGCGCTCCGGCGCCGCCCATATCGTCCTGACCGACGAGCATCAGGGCCCGGCCAAGGTGCCGATGCCCATGATCCTCGCCACCAGCGCCGTGCATAGCTGGCTCACCCGCAAGGGCCTGCGGACCTTCACCTCCGTCAACGTCCGCTCGGCCGAATGCATCGACCCGCACTACTTCGCGGTGCTGATCTCCTCGGGCGCGACCACGGTGAACGCCTACCTCGCGCAGGACTCCATCGCCGACCGGATCGAGCGCGGCCTCCTCGACGGCACGCTGACCGACGCGATGCGCCGCTACCGCGCGGCCATCGACGCGGGCCTCCTCAAGATCATGTCCAAGATGGGCATCTCGGTGATCTCCTCCTACCGGGGCGGCCTCAACTTCGAGGCGGTGGGCCTGTCCCGCGCCATGTGCGCCGAATACTTCCCCGGGATGCACTCGCGCATCTCCGGCATCGGCGTCATCGGCATCCAGAAGAAGCTGGAGGAGGTCCACGCCAAGGGCTGGCACGGCCCCCAGGGAACGTTCTCTGGCATCCTCCCCATCGGCGGCTTCTACAAGGCGCGGCGGTCCGGCGAGAAGCACGCCTGGGAAGCCACCACGATGCACATGCTGCAATCGGCCTGCGACCGCGCCAGCTATGAACTCTGGCAGCAATACGCCAAGGTCATGCAGGCCAACCCGCCGATCCACCTGCGGGACCTGCTGGCGATCAAGCCGCTGGGGAGCCCCATCCCCATCGAGCAGGTCGAATCCATCACCGCCATCCGCAAGCGCTTCGTGACGCCGGGGATGTCGCTCGGCGCGCTGTCGCCCGAGGCGCACAAGACCCTCAACGTCGCCATGAACCGCATCGGCGCCAAGTCCGACTCGGGCGAGGGCGGCGAGGACCCGGCGCATTTCCACCCCGAATCCAACGGCGACAACCCGTCCGCCAAGATCAAGCAGGTGGCGTCGGGCCGCTTCGGCGTCACCGCCGAGTACCTCAACGCCTGCGAGGAGCTGGAGATCAAGGTCGCCCAGGGCGCCAAGCCCGGCGAGGGCGGCCAGCTTCCCGGCATGAAGGTCACGGCCCTCATCGCCCGCCTGCGCCATTCGACGCCCGGCGTGACGCTCATCTCGCCGCCGCCGCATCACGACATCTACTCGATCGAGGACCTCGCCCAGCTCATCTACGACCTCAAGCAGATCAACCCGCGCGCCAAGGTCTGCGTGAAGCTGGTGTCGTCCTCGGGCGTCGGCACCATCGCGGCGGGCGTCGCCAAGGCCAAGGCCGACGTGATCCTCATCAGCGGCCACAACGGCGGCACCGGCGCCAGCCCCGCGACCTCCATCAAGTATGCGGGCCTCCCGTGGGAGATGGGCCTCACCGAGGCGCATCAGGTCCTGTCGATGAACAACCTCCGCTCGCGCGTCACGCTGCGGACGGACGGCGGCCTGCGGACGGGCCGTGACATCGTCATGGCCGCGATGATGGGGGCCGAGGAATACGGCATCGGCACCGCCGCCCTGATCGCCATGGGCTGCATCATGGTCCGGCAATGCCAGTCGAACACCTGCCCGGTGGGTGTCTGCACCCAGAACGAGGCGCTGCGCGCCAAGTTCACCGGCACGGCGGACAAGGTGGTGAACCTCATCACCTTCTACGCCCAGGAGGTGCGCGAGATCCTGGCCTCCATCGGCGCGCGGTCCCTGGACGAGATCATCGGCCGGGCCGACCTCCTGAGCCAGGTGTCGCGCGGCTCCAAGCACCTCGACGACCTCGACCTCAACCCGCTCCTCATCACCGTGGATGGGGCGCGGACGACGGTCTACGACCGCGCCAAGCCCCGCAACGCCGTGCCCGACACGCTGGACGCCCAGATCGTGACGGACGCCGCGCGGTTCCTCGCCGACGGGGAGAAGATGCAGCTCGCCTATGCCGTGCGGAACACCGACCGCACCATCGGCACCCGCATCAGCAGCCACATCGTCCAGCGGTTCGGGATGCGGAACACGCTCCAGCCCGACCACCTCCAGATCAAGCTGACCGGCACGGCGGGCCAGTCCCTCGGCGCCTTCGCCGCGCCCGGCCTCAAGATCGAGGTGCAGGGCGAGGCCAACGACTACGTGGGCAAGGGCCTGTCGGGCGGCACGATCGTCGTGCGCCCCGCCATGGCCTCGCCGCTGGTCGCCGCCGAGAACACCATCATCGGCAACACCGTCCTTTACGGCGCGACGGGCGGCTTCCTGTTCGCCTCCGGGCGGGCCGGGGAGCGCTTCGCCGTCCGCAACTCGGGCGCGAGCGTGGTGGTCGAGGGCTGCGGGTCGAACGGCTGCGAATACATGACCGGCGGCGTCGCGGTGATCCTGGGCCGGATCGGCGCGAACTTCGGCGCGGGCATGACCGGCGGCATGGCCTACATCTGGGACCCCCAGGGCCGGGCCTCGGGCCTCATCAACCCCGAATCGCTCGTGACCTGCCCGGTCTCCGTCCCCCAGTGGGAGGACCAGCTCCGCAACCTCGTGGAGCGCCACGTGGCCGAGACCGGCTCGCGCCGGGGCATCGAGCTCCTGTCCGACTGGGCGGCCGCGCTCGGCCAGTTCGTGCAGGTCTGCCCCAAGGAGATGCTGCCCCACCTCGCCCATCCGCTCTGGATCGAGGAAAAGGCCATCCCCGCCGAGTGACCCCGGCCCCCCGGCCGTCCCAGGCCGCGCCCCATCGCCGGGGTGCGGCCTGATTCGTCACCGTCGCCGGGGGGCTCTGCCCCCCGTCGCTGCGCGACTCCCCCCGGGATATTTGGAGCCAAAGAAGGGCCAGGGCCCGAGAGGCGGCCCCGGCGCGCGTCCCGCCACCCCGCAGGGTGGGGTTCCACCCCACCATGCGCCCGTCGCGCCGGGCGGACCCCGAGGCATGGTAAGGGGGTTCCACCCTCCCGTGGCCGTCCGCCCCCGCCCCGCTCCTTCGGCTCCCGTAGGGTGCGCGTCTTGCGCGCCGCCGCCGCCCCTCCCTCGCCGGGGGTGTTGCGCGAACCGGAGGCTGAGCGTTCGTTGCTGTCAGGCGGCGTTAACGCCTGCGTGCGATTCTCTCCCTCGCACGACCCCACGCAAGCGGCCCTCGTCCGCACGGCCCGGCGCTCCCCAGGGGCGGACACGCCGGCCCCGACGGCAGGGGGCGGAAAGGAGAGACAAGGACGAAGGGACGCCCGTCCGCAAGGAGGGGCACGGACACACGCGATGGGCCAGGAGCGGCCAGATACCCGGCCAGGGAGACCGAGGCGCCCCACGGGCGTTCTCCCTCGATGCCACTGAGACCCAGCCCGCCCAATGGCGGCCGGTGCTCCCGCTCGCGCGCGCCCCTGGTCCCCGCGAGCCTGGGAGTGAACCCGGAGGCCTCGCGGGGATTTAGTCTGTCCGAGACCCCCCCTTCTTTGGCTCCAAGTATCCCGGGGTGAAGCCCCGAAGGGGCGAGGGGCAGAGCCCCTGACGGACCTCCCCGCCCGGCGCGACGCCGCCCGACCGGAACCCTCCCCCCGCCTCCCCGGTTGTCCCTGCCGGAACCAGCCACGGAGACGCGCCATGTCCGATCTCATCATCATCGCCTTCCCCGACGAGGCCGCCGCCCTCCGCGCCCGGGCCGAGTTCGTCGCGCTCCAGAAGGACTACCTGGTCGAGATGGAGGACGTGGTCGTCGTCACCCGCTCCGGGACCGGGCAGGTCCAGCTCCACCAGGCGATGAACCTGACCGCCGCCGGGGCGATGGGCGGCACGCTCTGGGGCACGATGATCGGGCTCCTGTTCCTCAACCCGCTGCTCGGCGCGGCGGCGGGGGCGGCGGCCGGGGCGCTGTCGGGCTCGCTCACCGACCTCGGCATCCCCGACGACTTCCTGCGCGAGGTGGGCGGCACGCTCGACAACGGCGGCGCGGCGCTCGCGGTGCTCCTGCGGAAGTTCACCGCCGACCGCGCGCTCGACCGCCTGGGGACGCTCGGCGGGCGGATCATCCAGACCTCCCTGCCGCAGGACCTGGAGGAGCGCCTGCGCGACCGCCTGTCCCCTGGCGCGGCGGCCTCGCCGGTTCCGCCCGCGCCGCCCGTGGACGCCGACGCCTCGGGTGCCCCCGCCCCGGCCCTGGGCGGCGCGCCGGGCGGGGCGACCTCGCCGGCCAGCGTGACCACCGACCCCTCGGGCGCGCACACGCAGCCGTGACGGCAAGCCCCCGCCGCCCTTGACCGCCCCGCCCGGCCCCGCCAGTCATGGCCCATGGCAAGAGGGTCGGGCAGGGCGCGGACGGGCGAGGACGGCGAGGTGGAGGACGCCACCTTCGTCGTCGTGCCCAATGACGCGCCCCCGTCCAAGGCCGTGGCGAGGCCCCGCCCGCGCAAGCCGCGCGCCCCGGCCCCGCCGCCCCCGCGCAAGGTCCGGCCCATGTCCCTGCTGCTCCTGCCGCTGGCCGCGGTCCTCCTCCTCGTCGCGCTCTTCGGCGCGGTGAACCCGCCGACCACCCCCACCATCCTGGGCGAGGGGCGGCGGCTCGGCGGCGTGGACCACGCCTGGGTTCCGCTGGAGGACATCGCCCCGGTCATGGCCCGCGCCGCCGTGGCGGCCGAGGACGCCAACTTCTGCGCGCACTGGGGCCTCGACCTCCAGGCGATCCGGCTGGCGGCGGCCGAGGGCGGCGCGCGCGGCGCCTCCACGATCAGCCAGCAGGTCGTCAAGAACGTCTATCTCTGGCAAGGCCGGAGCTGGGCGCGCAAGGCCATCGAGGCCGCGCTGACGCCGGTGGTCGAGGCCTTCTGGTCCAAGCGCCGCATCCTGGAGGTCTACCTCAACGTGGCTGAGTTCGGCGAGGGCGTCTTCGGCGTGGAGGCCGCCGCGCACCACTGGTTCGGCGTCCCGGCCGCCGGCCTGTCGGACGTGCAGGCGGCGCGGCTCGCGGCGATCCTGCCCGACCCCAAGCACCGCGACCCGGCGGACCCGACCGAGGCGCTGCGGGCGCGGGCGCGGAGCATCCTTGACGGCGCGGCGACCATCGCCGCCGACGGCCGCGCGGCCTGCTTCGAGACGGGCGCGGCGCCCTGACGCCCTTGAACGCGAGGGGCGGTTCGGGCATGGGTCGGGGGCCCGCCCGAACCGCCGGACCACCTCCCCATGAACCGCCTCTACCACTACCCGCTCTCCCCCTTCTCCCGGAAGGTGCGCCTCGCGCTCGGCGAGAAGCGCATCGAGGTGGAGCTGGTCGAGGAACGCTATTGGGAGCAGGGGATCGAGTTCCTGCGCCGCAACCCGGCGGGGCAGGTGCCGGTCCTGCGGATGAACGGCCGCCACCTCGCCGACAGCCAGGCGATCTGCGAATACCTGGAGGAGACGGCGCCTACCCCGCCGCTCCTGCCGCGTGACGCCGAGGGCCGCTACGAGGTGCGCCGGCTCTGCGCCTGGTTCGACGGCAAGTTCCACCGCGAGGTGACGGCCAAGCTGATGGGCGAGCGGGTGTTCAAGAAGCTGCGCGGCGGCGGCGTGCCGGACTCGGCCGCCGTCAAGTCCGGCTCCCGGGACATCAAGTATCACCTGGGCTACATGACGCACCTGCTGGAGACGCGCCGCTGGCTCGCTGGGAACGACATGACGCTCGCCGACTTCGCGGCGGCGGCGCAGCTCTCGTGCCTCGACTACGTGTCGGACGTGCCCTGGGACAAGTACGAATCCGTCAAGGACTGGTACGCCAAGATCAAGTCGCGCCCGGCCTTCCGCTCGCTCCTCGCCGACAACGTGCCGGGGTTCCGCCCGGCCTCGCATTATGCGGACCTCGACTTCTGACCGGGGCAGGGGGGCTCCGCCCCCGGCTTCGCCTCCCCCGGCGTATTTGCGCCAAGTTGATGGGCCGGCGCTGAAGGACCGTCTGGCGGAGGAGGCGCGCGCAGCGGGCTTCGCCGCGATGGGCGTCTGCCGGCCCGACGCGATCCCCGAGGCGATGGAGCGGCTGCGGGCCTTCCTCCACGCTGGGCGGCACGGGCAACTGGACTGGATGGCCGACCGGGCGCATTGGCGGGGCGACCCCGCCGCGCTCTGGCCCGAGGCGCGCAGCGTCGTCATGCTCGCCGACAGCTACGCGCCCCTGCACGATCCGCTGGAGGTGCTGGCCCATCCCGACCGGGGCGCGGTCAGCGTCTATGCTCAGGGCAAGGACTACCACGACACGGTGAAGCCGCGCCTCAAGCGCGTGCTGCGCTGGCTGCTGGAACAGGCGCCCGGCCACGAAGGCAAGGTCTTCGTGGACACCGCGCCGGTGATGGAGAAGCCGCTCGCCCAGGCGGCGGGGCTTGGCTGGCAGGGCAAGCACACGAACCTGCTGGGGCGCGACTTCGGCAACTGGGTCTTCCTCGGCGCGATCTTCACGACAATGGAGCTTCCCGCCGACGCGCCCGAAGTGTTGCATTGCGGCTCGTGCCGCCGCTGCCTCGACGCCTGTCCGACCGGAGCCTTCCCCGCGCCTTACCAGCTCGATGCGCGGCGCTGCATCTCCTACCTGACCATCGAGCATCGCGGGCCGGTGCCCGAGGAGTTCCGGGCTGCGCTCGGGAACCGGATCTACGGTTGCGACGACTGCCTCGCCGTCTGCCCCTGGAACAAGTTCGCCGTCGCCGCCTCCGAGACGCGCTACCTGCGCGGGGACGGGCCACCACGCCTCGCCGACCTGGCCGCTCTGGATGACGCGGGGTTCCGCGCCCGCTTCGCGGGGAGCCCGGTCAAGCGTGTCGGATGGGCGCGGTTCCTGCGGAACGTGCTTTACGCCATCGGCAACTCGGGCGACCCCGGGCTGCTGCCAGCCGCGCAGGCGCACTTGGGCGCACAGGACGCGGCCGTGGCCGACGCGGCGCGCTGGGCCGTCTCGCGGCTCCGTGAAGCGGCGTGACGGAAGCGGGGCGAGCCTGACGGCGTTGGGCGGCAACAGGCCCCACGACAGGAGACCCCGATGCGCGCCGCCCTTTCCGCTCTCGCCCTGCTGCCGCTGCCCGCCCTCGCCGCCGTGGAGCAGGGATCGCCGAACGCGCCCTTCCAGCCCGCCTTCGAGAATCAGACCCGCGCGCCCGAGCTTCCCGCAACCGCCGTCCGGGCCACCCCCTTCGCCGGGCCGCTCGAAAATCCCTGGGGCATCGCCGCGCTGCCCGACGGCACCTTCCTCGTCACCGAGAAGCCGGGGCGGCTCCGCCTCGTGATGGCGGATGGCACGCTGTCCGAGCCGATCGGCGGCCTGCCCGAGGTGGACCCGCGCGAGCAGGGCGGGCTGCTCGACGTGGCGGTGTCGCCGGAGTTCCAGCAGGACCGCACGGTGTTCTGGACCTATGCCAAGCCGATGGGGCAGGGCCTCGTCGCCACCGCCGCCGCGCGGGGCACCCTGTCCGAGGACGGGACGCAACTGACCGAGGTGCGCGACATCTTCGTGCAGACCCCCGCCTCGGAGAGCCCGATGCACTACGGCTCGCGCGTCGTCCCGGCGGGCGACGGCCTTGTCTACGTCACCACGGGCGAGCATTCGCAGGCCCCCGAACGCGAGCGGGCGCAGGACGTCGGCACCACCTGGGGCAAGGTCGTCCGTCTGACCGTCAACGGCGAGGCGCTGTCCGACAACCCCTTCGTGGAAGGGGGCCGCCCCGAGACCTGGACGCTCGGCCACCGCAACGTGCAAGGCGCGGCGCTGGACGACCAGGGGCGGCTCTGGGTGTCCGAGATGGGGCCGCTGGGCGGGGACGAGCTGAACCTGATCGAGCGCGGCGCCAATTACGGCTGGCCGGTGGTGAGCTACGGCCTCAACTACGACGGCTCGGCCGTGGGCTCGGGCGAGCCGCGCGCCGAGGGTTTCGTCGAGCCGGTCTATTACTGGGATCCGGTCATCGCGCCGGGCGGCATCGACTTCTACGCGGGCGACCTGTTTCCCGAGTGGCGGGGCGACTTGCTGATCGCGGCGCTGCGGGGCAGCGGCCTCGTGCGGCTGGACATCCAGGACGACCGGGTGGCCGGCGAGGAGCGGATGCTTCAGGAACTGGGCCGCGTCCGCGACGTGGAGGAGCTGGGCGACGGATCTCTCGTGGTCATCACCGACGACCCGCAGGGGGGAATCTACCGCGTCACGTCCGGCTGAGTTGGAACCTTGGGGCAGGGGCCGGGCGTTCCTGCCCCGGGATCGCAGGAGGCGAGCATGGCCAAGGTCGGCGACAGGGTGAGATGGCACTGGGGCGCGGGCAGCGCCACCGGGACCGTCAAGGAGACGTTCGACCGCAAGGTGATGCGCAAGCTCAAGGGCTCGGAGATCACCCGCAACGGCACGCCAGAGGACCCGGCGCTCTACATCGAGCAGGAGGACGGGGACGGCGTGCTCAAGCTCGCCTCGGAGGTGGAAAAGGCGTGAAGGACACGGGCGTCATCGAGGCGATCGAGCAGGGGCTCCTCGACGGCCCGGCCCAGTCCGCGCCGGTTGAGGTGCCCGAGGGGCTGGTCTACGTCACCGACGCCATGCCCGGCATCCGGCGGCTGAAGCGCGGCAAGGGCTTCACCTACCTCGGCCCCGACGGCACCACCATCGAACGGGGGGCCGAGCGGGAGCGGCTGGAGAAGCTGGGCGTTCCCCCGGCCTACGAGCGGGTCTGGATGTGCCCGCTGCCCCACGGCCACCTGCAAGCCACCGGCTACGACCAGCGCGAGCGCAAGCAGTATCGCTACCACCCGGACTGGTCCACTCACCGCTCGGGCACCAAGTTCGACCGGCTGGTGGACTTCGGCCGAGCCTTGCCCGCCATCCGCGAGCGAGTCGCCCGCGACCTGCGCGCGCCGCCGGGCGACCCCCGCTTCGCCCTTGCGGCGGCAGTGACGCTGATCGACCGGCTGTCCCTGCGCGTGGGCAACGAGGAGTACGCGCGGGAGAACGGCAGCTACGGTGCCCTCACGCTGAGGAACAAGCACGTCAAGCTGCGGGACGGGCAGATCGCGCTCGACTTCAAGGCCAAGAGCGGCCAGCGTGTGCGCCGCTCGCTCAAGGACTCGCGGCTCCTGCGGGTGCTGGAGAAGGCCTCGGACCTGCCGGGGGCCGAGCTGCTGACCTGGGTGGACGAGATGGGGCACGTCCACAGCCTGACATCGACCCAGCTCAACGCCTATCTCGACGAGGCGGACGGCGACGACAGCCTCGCCTTCACCGCCAAGACCTTTCGCACCTGGGCCGGCACGCTCGCCGCCTTCGAGAGATTGGAGCAGGGGGACGCGCCCAAGGTCAAGGCGCTGGCCGAGGCGGCGTCGCAGCGGCTCCACAACACGCCGACCGTGGCCAAGCAGGCCTACATCCACCCCGCCGTGCTCGGGATGGCGGAGCAGGCGCCCGACCTGCCCCCGGCCGAGCCGGTCAAGGGTCTCTCCGCCGCCGAGGCCCGGCTCCTCGCCTTCTTGGAAGGACCGGCCGCTACATGAGGTGCCGCTTCGCGGGACGGGCCGGCTCCACATGCGCGAGCCGGGCGAGCGCCTCGGGGTCGTGGAGCCGCAGAGTCCCGTCCGACCAATCGCAGAGCCCGCCTTGGCGGAACCGCGCGAGGGTCTTGTTCGTGTGCACGAGCGAGAGGCCCAGGAAATCCGCCATGTCCTGCTGGCGGAAGGTCAGGGGCACCGCCCCGTCCCGCTCCAGCCCGATGGCCCCGAGCCGGTTCCAGACCCGCGTCAGCGCCCAGGCGATCCGCTGCGCCGCGTCGCGCTGGCCCAGCGAGGCCAGGGTCTCGCCCAGGATGCCGCCCTCCACGGCGGCGATGGCGCTCAAGCTGCGGGCGCGACTCGGGTGCTCCTCGAAGACCTCGACCACCCGGCGTTGGTCGAAGACGCAGAGCATCATCCGAGTCCGCGCCTCGACCGAATGCTGCATCTCGCCCAGGAGGGCGGCCTGAAGGCCCAGGAAGTCGCCGGGGAACACGAAGCAGATGATCTGGCGCCGTCCGTTGGGCAGCGTCTTGTAGCGCAGGCCCTGGCCCTGCAAGACGGTGAACAGGCGCGGGCTGGCGCTGCCCTCCATCTGGATCGTCGCGCCGGGCTCGACGACAGCCTCGTCGATCTTGAGCGACTCCATGAACGCCACCTCGTCGGGAGTCATCTGCACGAAGAGGGGCCGAGTCCGCAACGGACAGGCCCTGCACGGAATCGTGAGCATTTCGTCATGAACCAATTCAGAAAAACGAAGCAGGACGTGTCGTGCTTTAATGCGCCGTCCGATCCGGGGTTCCACAAGCGCGCGACCCGGAAAAGGAGAGGGTGAGCAGCGCATGACGACGAATGGCCGGACCTACCTGATCGTCCACCCCCAGGCCGTGGTGGCCATGGACCTCGCCATGGCGATCCGGGACTTCGAGCCCGCCGCCTCGGTGGTCGTCGGGACCGGCGAGGCCGAAGCGCTGGAGCGGCTGGGCACGCCGGAACGGATCGCGGTGGCCTTCGTGGACCGGGAGCCACGCGCCTACGCGAACTCGGAGTTGGCGCGGCTGGTCAGGGAGCGGGGCGGCCGCGCCGTCCTCCTGGGCGATGACGCCGAGAGAGGGCCGGACCTCGGCTTCCCCGTCCTGACCCGTCCCTTCACGGCCGAGCAGGTGGCCGAGGTGCTGGCTGCCATCGGCTGAGGCGCCGGGGTCAGGCCGCCAGCGTCTCGGTCGAGGCAAAGAACATCGCCTGGCTGACGGCCGACCGGACCTGCTCCTCCGAATAGGGCTTGGTGATGAGGAACGCAGGCTCGGGCCGCGTCCCGGTGAGCAGCCGCTCGGGGAAGGCGGTGACGAAGATCACGGGAAGATCCTGGAACTCGGCCAGAATATCGTTCACCGCGTCGATGCCCGAGGAGTTGTCGGCAAGCTGGATGTCGGCGAGCACGAGGTCGGGCCGAGTGTCCCGCGCCAGCCGCACGGCCTCGTTCCGGGTGCGGGCGACGCCGGTGACGCGGTGGCCCATCTCCCGGACGATGGCCGAGATGTCCATGGCGATGATCGCCTCGTCCTCGATGATCATCACCCGGCCGGCGACCGATTCCTCCATCTCGCGAATGGCGGTCTCCACCAGGTCCGCCGCCGTCTCCGGGGTGACGGCCATGACCGCCGCGATCTCCTGCGGCCGGAACCCCTCGATGGCATGAAGGAGCAGCGCCTCCCGCGTCAGGGGGGTCAGGCGGGCCATATGGCCTTGGGCGCGGGCCTCCAGCCGGGTCTGCGCCGCATCGAGCGGGGTGCCCGCTCCGGTCCAGACCTGATGGAAGGCCCGGAACAGCGCGATCTTCGGGCTGCCATGCATGGCCTCCGACGGATCGGAGATCAACGCCTCCAGCGTCTGCGCGGCCAGGGCGTCGCCGGCACCCTGGCTGCCAGTCAGCGCACGGGCGTAGCGACGGAGATGCGGAAGGCTGGCTCCCACGGCGGAAGCGAAGTGCGATGTCATCCAAGATCCCTCTGGCCATCTCCCTGGAACCGAACGCCGCCCTCGCGCGTTCGGTTCCGAACGGATATAGGGCAGGGTGCGGGGACCGACTTGGGCATGTATGTTGAAATGACGGAAACAAAGGGGAAAAGCAGGCTCCATCAACAGATAGATGAGAACCTGAAGCGCGTCTACGAGGAGGCGTTGAGCGAGGAGATCCCCGATCGGTTCAAGGAGCTGATCGCCCGTCTTCGCGCCAAGGAGGCCGGCCAATGAAGGGATCCCAGGCCACGGGGCTCCCGGACTTGGCCGCCGCGAAGCCGAACCCGGTCGTGCACGTTGAAGATTCCGCCTCGGGCGGCGCCCCCATCGAGGACGCGCGACCCGATTCGGGCGCCTCCGGTTCGGGCATTCCCGGGTCCGGCGTCATCGTCGGACGACCCGAGGGAGTCCTGCCCATTGGCGTGCGCGACCCGCGCGACGAGCTGCCCGAGCATCTGGGCGCGTTGCGGGCCTTCGCCATCTCGCTCACCCGTAACGTCGCGGCCGCCGACGACCTTGTGCAGGACACCATCGTCAAGGCTTGGACCAATCTGGACAAGTTCCAGCCCGGGTCCAACCTGCGCGCATGGCTCTTTACCATCCTGCGGAACACCTTCTACTCCGACAAGCGCAAGACCCGCCGCGAGGTCGCCGACCCTGAGGGCGTCTATGCCGCCGCGCTCTGCGAGAAGCCGAGTCACGACGGCCGCCTCGCCCTGGCGGACTTCCGTCGCGCCTTCGACCAACTCTCGCCCGAGCATCGCGAGGTCCTCATCCTTGTCGGGGCCTCGGGGTTCGCCTACGAAGAGGCGTCGGTGATGATGGGAGTGGCCGTGGGGACCGTGAAGAGCCGCGCCAACCGGGCGCGCGCCCGGCTGTCCGAGATGCTGGGCCTCGAGGACGGCGAGGAGCTGCTCTCGGGCGTGGACGGGGCCACGATGGCCGTGCTGGGCCGGTCCGGGGTCCGCGCTGCCTGACACCCGGCCAGACGACGACGCAGGAATCGCGCCGGCCGGGGTCGCGCGCCCGGTCGCGTCCCGGCCGCCCCTGCTGCGGCGGCTTGGCTTTCGGATGGCGGCGCTCCTCGCCATGGCCCTTCTGCCGCTGGCGGCGATCTCCATCGTTCAGGCCGGGGCTTGGCGGGACGCCGCCCGCCGCCCGCGACCAGCGCGCCGCGATCCTGCTGGGCGAGACGCTTCGGGTCAGCGCGCCGGTCACCGGCCTGATCCGCGAGGCCAAGGGCGCCGCCGCCGCCTTGGCGCAGACGGTTCGCCCTCTCCTGAGGGACGAGGCCGCTTGCGACGCCGCCATGTCGCATCTGGCTTCCATGAGCGGCGAGTATTCCCTGGTGAGCTATGTGCCCCTGAGCGGGGCGATGACCTGCGCCTCGGGCGGCGCGAGCTACGACTACGCCGGGAACGCGATATTCGAGGCGATCGTCGCCGACCTGCGGCCCCGAACGGTGGTCAACCCGCGCGGGCCGGTCTCGGGGACATCGGTGCTCCTCGTCATCCATCCTGTCCTGGCCGAGGAAGGGGGCTATGCGGGCTACGTTGCCTTGGCCCTGCCGCACGCGGCCCTGGCCGACGAAGTGCCCGAGGACGTGGCGGCGGGCCTGGGCGAGGCGCCGGACTTCGTCACGTTCAATCGCGAGGGAACGGTCCTCACCGCCTCCACGGGCCTCGCGGAAGCGGCGTCCATCCTGCCGGCGGGCGTGGCCCTGGCCGGCTGGGCGTCGTCGGGCCGGTCCAGCTTCGCGGCCCGCACCGCCTCGGGGCAGGTGCGGTTCTACGCCCTCGCCCCCGTTGTCGAGGGGGAGCTCTACGCGCTGGGCTCGCTCCCCGTGCGCGAGGCCGTGCGGCTGGGGCCGCTGTCCATGACCACGCCCTTCCTGCTCTCGGGGCTCATGTATCTGGGTTCCCTGGCCGTCGCCTGGATCGCGACCGAGCATCTGGTCTCCCGCCACATCCGCCGCCTGAGCCGCGCCATCGGCAGCTTCGCCTCGGGCAGCCGCGTCGTGGGCGACCTCGACATGGAGGGCGCTCCCTCCGAGATCCGGGACGTGGGGCAGGCCTTCATCCGCATGACGGACACCATCCTCCACGACGAGGCCGAGCTCGAGGACACGGTGCACCAGCGCGAGGTACTCCTGCGCGAGGTGCACCACCGGGTTAAGAACAACCTCCAGCTCATCGCCTCGATCATGAACATGCAAAGCCGCCGCGCCCGCTCGCCCGAGACAAAGGCGCTGATGAAGGGCTTGCAGGAGCGGGTGATGAGCCTCGCCACCGTCCACAAGGAGCTGTATCAGACCTCCGGGCTCACGGACGTGCGCGCGGACGAGCTGCTGGGCGACATCACGCGGCAGATCGTCGGCATGGCCTCGGCCCCGGGGCGGAGCTTCGAGATCGACACCGATTTCGCGCCCATCCCGCTCACGCCCGACCAGGCGGTGCCTTTGTCGCTCCTGCTGACCGAGGGACTCACCAACGCGATCAAGTATGCCGAGCCCGAGCCAGGCGGGTCCAGGCCCCGCCTCAGGCTGCGGTTCGCGCCCACGGGCGGGGGGCGGGCCGAACTGTCGATCTCCAACGACGCCCGGGACGGCATCGATCCCGGCGAGCCCGAGGGGACCGGGCTGGGCCGCCAACTCCTGGCCGCCTTCGCGAGCCAGTTGGGCGCCGAGGCGCAGACGCGGGCCGAGGGTGGGCGCTACACGCTTCGGATCGAGTTCGCGCTCCACGCGCTCGAAGGCGCGGAGCAGCGGCACGGGGGCTAACGAAACGTCAGGAACTCCCGTGTATCCGAGTCGTTAGTCTCTCGGATAACGAGCAGGATCATGCAGCACGTCACCGGGCTGGTGCGGGACCGCACCACGACCGACATACTCCTGACCGCCTCGGATGCCTTCCCGGCCTTCGAGCGCGCCGTGCTGGAAAGCCAGGCCGAGATCTGGGCCTCGTTCCGTATCTTCGACCCCCGCACCCGCCTTCGCAGCCCCGAGGCACGCGCCGTGGGCGACACATGGTTCGACCTCCTCGTCGATGCCCTGCGGCGCGGGGTGCGGATCGACCTCACCATCGCCGACTTCGACCCCATCGCCCAGCCGTCGCTGCATCGCGGGACCTGGGCCTCCTTGCGCCAGATGGTCGCCGCCGGCGAGGCCTCGGGAGCGCCCGGTCGGCTGCGGGTGCGCGCCGCCCTGCATCCGGCGACGACCGGCCTCCTGCCACGCGCCGCGCTCTGGCCGCAGGCGGCGGTCCGCCTCGCCCGCACCGCCCGCTGGCTCAACGCCCGCGACCTGACGCGGCGCGCGGCCGCGCTGCGGGACATGCCGGGGCTCGCGGGGCTCCTGGCCCAGGGACCGGACGGGCGCGTGCGGGCGCGGGCCTTTCGGCCGCCGATGCTGCATCCGGCGACTCACCATCAGAAGCTCGCCGTCTTCGACCGCCGCAGGCTCTACATCGGCGGGCTCGACCTCGACGACCGCCGATGGAACAGCCCCGACCACGACCGCCCCGGCGAGGGAACCTGGCAGGGCCTCCAGCTCATGATCGAGGGTCCGATCGTCGCCGAAGCGCAGGCTCATCTGGAGCGGTTCCGCCACGTCACAGCCCGGCAGGCGTCGCCCGCGCCGCAGCGCCGACTCCTGCGGACCCTGTCGCGCCCCCGGGGCGGCCTCTGGGCTGGGTTCGGGCCCGAGCCGGTGACGCAGGAAATCCTGGACGCCCATGAGATGCTCGCGGCCAAGGCGCGGCGCTTGATCTACCTGGAGACACAGTTCTTCCGCGACACCCGCCTGGCGCGGCGTCTCGCGCGCGCCGCGCGCGAGCGGCCGGAGCTGGGCCTCATCCTGATCCTTCCCGCCGCCCCCGAGGACGTCGCCTTTGGCCGGGCCTGGAGCATCGACACCCGCATCAGGAAGCATATGCAGGCCCGCTGCCTCCACATCCTGGGAGAGGCGTTCGGGCCGCGCCTCTTCGTCGGTGCCGCCGCGCAACCCCGGCGCGAGGCGGCGGGCGGAACCGGCGATCCGCAGGCCGCTGGCCCCGAGGCGGAACCCATAGCCGCGACGACCTTCGACGAAGGGAACGGACGGGAACGGCTGCTCGGAGAGCCCATCGTCCATATCCACGCCAAGGTGTCGATCTTCGACGATGCGGCCATTGTCTCCTCGGCCAACCTGACCGGGTGCAGCCTGCGCTGGGACACCGAGGCGGGGGTGCTGCTGACCGCGCCCAAGGTCGTGCAGCGCCTGCGCGAGAGGGTGATGGGCTACTGGCTGCCCGCCGACGCCGATTCCCGCTACCTCGATCCCGATCGGGCCGTGGCCCTGTGGCAGCGGCTGGCGCTGCGGAACTCGCGCCTCCCGCCCGAGCGCCGCGAGGGCTTCGTCCTGCCCTACGACATCGCCGCGGCCGAGCGGATCGCCCGCTCGGTGCCGCTGGTGCCAGAGGAGATGGTCTGAGCTGGTTCGCGGGTGCCCGGAACGGAAAAGACCCGGAACTCGCGCCCCGGGCCTTGGTCGTTCGGAAAGGGGCCGCTTCAGCCGATCACGGGGTCGCCCGGACCAGCCATCGACGGCGCCGACGCGCCTTGGCCGTTGCGAAACTCCTGCGAGGCCCGGTCGCCCACGCGGTTCGCCGCATCCGAGGCCTTCTTGGTCACGGTGTCGGTCACCGCCTCGACGGTCTCCTGGGCGGCGGCCTTGACCTCCTGTCCCAACGATCCCGCGAGTTGCATCGCACGCGAACGCTCCTCGCGCAGGAGCCGCGAGGCATCTCCCATCAGCCGGTCGCGCTCCGAGCCGAAGGCGCGGTTCTCGGCCTCCGTGCCTGGCAGGACCGCGGCCACCGCCGCCCCCAGCGCGAAGGCCACGGCGCCCGCCACCAGCGGGTGCTCCTCCAGCGCGCGGGTCGGGTCGCGGACCACGTCGCGGCCTGTCCTCTCGGCCCGAAGCATGGCGCCGTAGGCCTTCTCGCGCGCGGCGACGATCCTCTCGCGGGACCCTTCGGGCAGGCTGTCGAGGCCCGAGGACAGGCGCGACCGCAGATCGTTCGTGAAGGACGAGATCACCGACTGGCGCTCCGCGTCGAAGTCGCGGTCTTGCGAGGAGGACGAGGAGCCGGGCAGCGCGTTCTTCAGGCTCTCGTAGTAGTGCTTGGCCTCCTGCTCGATCTTCTGGAGAGCGGCCGAGGCCTTGGCGCGCAGGCCCGTGGCCTCGCGCGACCAGGAGTGGTCGTCGTCGTTGTCCGAGGGCACGTAGCCCACGCGACCGTAATCGGCCGAGCGCGACCCTGTGGCGGCCCAGCCGCCATCGTCATGGCGCAGCCCGCCGCCATAGCCCGAGGACTGGTCGGAGGACTTGGAGGAGGACACCTTGGGCCCGAGGAACATCCAGGCGATCCCTGCGCCGATCAGCGCCACGGCGAGGGGGTTGGCCCGCACCGCGTGGTCGATGGTGCTGGTCGCGGTGCCGGCATGGCCCTTGAGCATCCCCAGCGCCTCCTTGGCGAGGTTGTCCACCGAGACGCGGTCCGACAGGGTGTCGAGCGTGCTGGCCAGGGCCGCGCGCTCGCGGTCGAGGTCGGCCTCGATCTCGCGGGGGTCGTTACTTGTGGTTGCCATTTCCAACGTTCTCCTTGATCGCTTGGGCGTCGGCCTGCACGCTGCGGACGGTGCGGCTGGGCGCCAGGTTCTCGGGTTTCAGCGCGTTCAGGCCACGGAGCGCGAGGATCACGGCCACGATCAGGACCACCACGCCCACGAGGAGCGCGGCCCAGCCGGGGCCGATCCAGTGCGCCAGGGCCGCCACCAGGGCGGCGGCCAGGACGTGAAGCGCCACGAGGGCCAGGATGGCGGCGCCGACGAGCAGCCCGACGCCGATGCCGGCGTTGCGGATGTTCTGCGCCACCTCGGCCTTGGCGAGCGCGACCTCCCCCCGCACGAGGCGGGTGAGCTGGTTGATGGCGTCGCTCAGAAGCGAGCCCGTGGGTCGGGGATCGGCGTCGAAGCTCATGGGGGCCTACCTGTCGTAGCCGGAGCCGGTCCGGTCGCCCGTGGAGTTGGGCGTTGCCGTGCCGACATCCCCGGTTGTGCCCGTGGTCGCGCTGCCGCCGCCCATGCCGTCGTCGGCGATGGAGCCCACGTCGTCGAGATCGTCGTCATGCGTGCTCATGCCGGTCGTGCTGACCAAGCCGGCCGCCCGCCCTGAACCGTAGCCCGACCCGGTGCCAGCGCCATAGGAGTCCGTTCCGGCGAAGCTGCCGCCCGAACCCAGGCCCGAACCCATCGAGCTGTCTCCGAACGAACCCGCGCCATAGGAGCCGAGGCCCGAGGACCCGTAGGACTTGGACGGCGCGGAGGCGCGGGCGAAGCGGGCCAGCGCGAAGCCCGCGAGAGCGGCGGCCGCCACGAAGGCGCCAGGGTTGCGGCGGGCGAAGGATTCGGCCTGCCCCACGATCTCCTGGAAGCTGCGGCCGCGAAGCTGGTTCGACCAGTCCGACACGGTGTCCGCCGCTGCCGCCATCAGCCGCGCCTGGATCGACTCGTCCCCGCCTTCCACGCCGCTGCGGAGCGACTGCGCGAGCCTCTCGCCCGTCGAGGCGAGGGCGTCCTTGGCGGTTTCGGCCTGCTCCATGGCCTGCGACTTGGCGGCCTCGGTGATCTTGGGCATGGCCTCCATGGCCTTCGACTTGACCTGCTCATAGGTCTGCCGCCCGGCGTCCGAGAGCCCGCCCGTCATGGACGAGCCTTGGCCGGTCGAGTCGCTCATGTTCGTGTCGCTCATCGGGGTCTCCTTCTAAGGGGCGTCCGACATACGTCCGCTCCCGAAGGGAACGGCGGCGCGGCGGCGGGCGCGCCAAGGATGCGGATCGCGAGGTCGTGACGGGGGCCAAACGCGCGCTGCGCCAAGCGGTTCCCCGGAGAGCCAGGGAAGACGCCGCTTCCGGCGCAGGATCGGATGGTGGGATCAGTGCCGCCAGTGGCGGCTGGGATCGAAGCGCTGCGGCTCCGGGCGTCCGCGGCCGGGATGGTCGTCGATGCGCGGCCGGACCAGGACCAACTGGCGCGGGCGGTCGCGCCGCTCGTCCCAGGCTGGGTCCTGCCGCTTGATCTCCTCCTCGATCCGGCGCGCCAGCGCCCAAGCACCGAAGCCTCCAAGCCCAAAGGCCAGCAGGATCGGGGGCCAGCCGTAAAGGCCCAGGAGGAAGGCCGCGACCAGCATGGGGCCGGTCACGACCGTGGCCGTCAGCATGGCCAGGACGAGCGTCAGCGGATTCATGGGGAATGCCAATGGAGGGGAGGTGTCGGGGCCGGGCGCCCCGGACGGGCCTCAGCGGCGGGAAGCGTCGCGCCGGTCGTCGCGGCGGATCGGGATGGCGAGGTAATCGGACTCGCGCGGGGTCGGGGCGACGAGGTCGAGGAGCTTGGCGAAGAAGTTCACGATGGGGTCGAGCACGGAAGCCTCCGGCGATGGGGATGGATGTCCGTCTGGGACGGGCTGAAGGGAGAACTCTCTCCGAACCGGCGGGTTCCGCCCATGCGGGCCCCCGCGCGGGAACGTGTCGGGAACGTGTCCGGAGAGGCATAACCCGACGTTCCTCCGCTGGAACCGGAGGCATGGGAGCGGAGTTTCAGGGGTCATGCGTCGCGTGCCGGGCCGTGCCCGGCGCGGGGCTGCGCCTGCCCCCTTTGGCCGACAGGACCGTTCCCATGTTGATCCGCGCCGCCTTCGACATCACCCTCTCGTCGCCTGCGCCGACGCCGCTGATCCTGGCGCTGTCGCCGCATCCGACCGAGCTTCCGCGCCTGTCGGCCGATGCGCTCGTCGTCGATCCCGCCGTGCCGGTGCGCTGGTTCCACGACACGTTCGGCAACTTCCGCGGGCGGCTCGTCATGCCGGCGGGGCGTCTCCGGCTCACCTGGAGCGGCCTTGCCACCGACGAAGGCCGCCCCGACGACATGGACCCCGGCGCGGTGCAGCATCCGGTCGAGAACCTGCCCGACGAGGTGCTGCCGTTCCTGCTGCCCTCGCGCTACTGCGAGAGCGACCTCCTTTCGCAGGAGGCCTGGGACCGCTTCGGGGCCGTGCCCGCCGGATGGGCGCGGGTGCAGGCGATCTGCGATCACGTCCACGAGTCGCTGATCTTCGACTACGGCGACGCCTCGCCCTTCCGCACGGCCCGCTCCTCCATCGAGGAGGGCAAGGCGGTGTGCCGGGACTTCGCGCACCTCGTCATCGCCTATGCCCGCGCGCTCAACATCCCGGCGCGCTACGCCTCGGGCTACCTGGGCGACATCGACTGGCCCGACATGGGGCCGGGCGACTTCTGCGCCTGGACCGAGATCTTCCTGGGCGGGCGCTGGTACACCTTCGACGCCCGCTACAACGCGCCGCGCATTGGGCGGATCGTCATGGTCCGGGGGCGCGACGCGGCGGACGTGCCGATGATCACCTCGTTCGGCCCCACCAACCTCGACAGCTTCGAGGTGTGGTGCGACGAGGTCCCCGCCCGCGCCGTCGCCTGAGGAGGCCGCCCGTGAAACGCTTCGCCTGTCCGTCCTGCGACCACGAGGTCTTCTTCGACAGCCTCACCTGCCTGGGCTGCGGGATCGACCTCGCCTATGACCCCGACAGCGCGCGGGTCGAGGCGCTGGACGGCCGCCCCGGCTGCGACAACCGCGCGGAGATCGGCTGCAACTGGATCGCCCGCAAGCCCGAGGAGGGTGCCTTCTGCGCCAGTTGCGCTCTGACCGAGACTATCCCGGACCTGACCGTGCCCGGCAACGACCTGCGCTGGCGCAAGATCGAGGCCGCCAAGCGGCGGCTGATCTATTCGCTGCTCCGGCTCGACCTGCCGCTGGTGTCGCGGGCGGGCAATGCGTTGCGCTTCCGTCTCCTCGCCGACGAGAAGATGCCCGACGGGCGGGTGCAGCGGGTGCTGACCGGCCATGATGACGGCCTCGTGACGCTCAACGTGTCGGAGGCCGACGACGACCGGCGCGAGAGGATGCGGACCGAGATGGGCGAGCGCTATCGGACGCTGCTCGGTCATTGCCGGCACGAGGTCGGGCACTTCTACTTTGACGTGCTGGTGGCCGAGGGCGGCCGCAAGGCGGAGTTCACCGCGCTCTTCGGCGACCCGGATCAGGACTATCAGGCCGCGCTGAACCGTCATTACGCCGAGGGGCCGCCCGAGGGCTGGGAGGATCGCCACGTCTCGGCCTACGCGACCACCCATCCCTGGGAGGACTTCGCCGAGACCTTCGCCCATTGGCTGCACATGACCGACGGGCTGGAGACGGCCTCGGCCTACGGGCTGGTCTCCGCGCCCGATCCCTATGCCAGGGGTCCGGTCGAGCCGCTGGCCCAGGCCTGGGTGCCGCTCGCGATCGCCATGAACGCCATGAGCCGCGCGCTGGGGCAGCCGGACCTCTATCCCTTCGTGATCGCCCCCCCGGTGGTGGAGAAGCTGGGTTTCATCCACGACCTGATGGCCGACCGGCTCCGCTCGGCGGCTTGAGGCGTCAGGAGGGGCGGGGGGCGACGGCTCCGGCCTGCTCCTTCTCCAGGGCGTGCTGGAGCCGCTCGGCCCCGCCCGCCTCGATGGCGGCGTTCAGGCAGCCGCCCATCAGCACGACGTAGGCGGACAGGTAGAACCACATGAGCAGCGCCACGGCCGCCCCGAGCGAGCCATACACCTCGTTGTAGTGGGCGAAGTTCCGCAGGTAGACGCCGAAGGCGACCGACACCAGCATCCACAGGACCGTCGCCACGATGGCGCCCGGCGTGATCCACTTGGGCCGGTGCCCGCGCCGGTTGGGGCCGTAGCGGTAGACGATCCCCAGCGTCACCATGATGACGCCGATGGACACGGCCCAGCGCGTGATCTCGGCGGCGATGGCGACCCAGGGGCCGAGCGGCAGGATGGTGATGAGGATGGGCGCGATCACCACCGCCGCGATGGCGACGAAGGTGAGGCCGCAGAGCGCCAGCGTCACGCCGATATCGGCCATGTAGCGGCGCAGGATGCTCTGGCGGTGGCCGATGTCGTAGGCCGCGTTCAGGCCCCGGATCAGCGCCGAGACCCCCGCTCGCGCCGACCACACCGCCACCAGGATCGAGATCAGGGTCGCGGTCCCGATCTTGCCGCCGCTGCCCGCGTTGATGATGCCGGCGATCTGGTTGAGGATGACGCTGTGGACCTCGGGCGGGACGACCTCGGCCGCCATCTCCAGAAGGGCGTTGATCTGCACGGGGTCGGCGAACCAGCTCCAGACCAGAACGATGGCGGCCAAGGCCGGGAACAGCGACAGCATCGCGAAGAAGCCCACCCCGGCCGCGATCAGGCTGAGGTTCAGCCGGTCCATCACGTCCCAGATGTACCAGAAGGCCGCGAGGGCGCGTCTCACGGCCCGCGTCCCGGTCAGATACCGCGCGCGGCGCTCTTGGGGCCGAACAGGAACCAAGCGATGAAGCCCAGGATGGGCAGGATGAGGATGACGAGGATCCAGATCACCTTGGACCCCGTGGAGGCGCCCGAGTTCACGACGGACACGATGGCCCAGATGTCGAGGGCGAGAACGATGAGTCCGAAGATGCCGCCGTAGCGCATGGCCATTCCTTCCCAAGCCGCGGGCCACGCCCGTCCGTTCCGGCAACGTCCTGGATCGGAGCGGGTTCCTGACCGGCCCGCCCTGCAGTTGGGCATGAAAAAGGGGTCCGCGCAAGCGCGCGGACCCCCGGTGTGCCGTTCGTCGGGCTTACTGCGCCGCCTCGTAGGTCGGCAGCGCGTTCAGCTCCTCCTCGGTCTGCGCGACGAAGACGCGCAGCTCCTCGCCGCCGTCCGCACGCATGATCTGGATGGCATCCATCGCCATGGAGACCGGCTTCTCGCCGATGCCGAGGAAGCCGCCCACGTCGATCACGAGCTCCGACACCTGCCCGTCCTCGGACAGCAGGATCTCGCCCACCTCGCCGATCCGCTCGTCGTTGGGGCCATAGACCGCCGCCCCTTGCAGGCGTTCGGCCGTGAAGTCCTCCATCCCGGCGGCGACGAAGCCCTCGCGGGCGCTGGCGGTCGTCTCGGCCGAGGTCGTCTCGGTGTTGGTCACGCCCTCCTCGGTCATGCCGGTCGTGCCCTGGGAGGCCATGTCGGTCGTGGCGGCCCCGGCGGCGGCTCCGGCGGCGGCATCGTCCGTGGCGGCCTGGGCGGTCTGGTCGGCCTCCATCTCGGTCTCGGTCGCGGCGCCCGTGGCGGCATCGGCCATCGCGTCGCCCGCGTTCTCGACGGCGGTGCCGGTGGCGGTGGCGGCGTCGCCCGCCGCGTCGGCGACGTTCTCGCCCGCCGTCGCGACGGCTCCGGCAGCGGCCCCCGCCGCGGCCCCGGCGGCCGCGCCCGCGGCGGCCATGCCGGCGCCGGCGTCATCGACCGCCTGCTCGGTCTGCTCGGCGGCGGCCTGGGCGTTCATGTCGCCGTTGTCGCCGCCCATGTATTCGGGCGCGGCCTCCAGCGCCTCGCGGGTGGTGTTGACCACTAGGAAGAAGTCGTCGGCGTTCTCGGCCGTGGCCGAATCCGATACGAACTGGAGCGAGTCCATCGTCATGGCCACCTGGCGCTCGCCGATGCCGAGGAAGCCGCCGATGTCCACGAGGATGGCCTGCGCCTGCCCGTCGCGGTTCATGACGATGTCGTTGATCTCGCCGATGTCGTCCCAGCCTTCCTGCATCCCCGCCACCTCGGCGGTGCCGGCGTCGGCGGTCTCGGTCGCGTAGACGCGCATCCCCAGGAAGTCCGAGGCGCGGATCTCGGTGGCCTCGGGGGCCTCGCGGAATATGGAGGTGGTGGCCATGGTGTCGGTCATGGCCGGGTCGGTGGTGACGGTCGCTTCCTGGGCGAAGGCGGGGATAGCCGTGGCCCCCAGGATGGCGGTGGTCAGCAGCAGCTTTTTCACGAGCGTTCTCCCGATCTGAGATTGGATGGTCTGGCCCCGGAGGGCATGGCGCGCTTCATGCGCTCGGCCCCCCAACGCCGTTCCCATGGCGCGGTTCCTTTGTGCTCTGGATGCCCGGTCAGCTCCCGACGGGCGTCCCGCCGTTGACGTGGATCACCTGACCCGTGACGTAGCTCGCGTCCTCGGAGGCGAGATACAGGTAGGCTGGCGCCAGCTCGTAGGCCTGCCCCGGCCGCTTCATCGGCGTGTCCTGGCCGAAGGTGGCGATCTTGTCGGGGCTCATCGTCTCGGTGATGAAGGGGGTCCAGATCGGGCCGGGGGCGACGGCGTTCACGCGGATGCCCTTCTCGGCCAGTTGCGCGGCCAGCGACCGGATCAGCGCGAGTTCCGCGCCCTTGCCCATGGCATAGTCCACGAGCTGCTGGTTGCCCTTGTAGGCCACCACCGACACGGTGCCGATGATGGACCCGCCCGCCTTCATGTGGGGGAGCGCCGCCTGGACGGTCCAAAGGTAGCCGAGCGCGTTCACGAAGAGCGTGTCCCGCGCCTGGTCGGGCGTCACGTCCAGCACGTCCTCCTGCACGATCTGCATGGAAGCGTTGCACACCAGGATGTCGAGCGTGCCGCCCAGCCACTCGATGGCCTCCCTGGTGGCGCGCGTGTTCTCCTCGTGGAGGCCAGCGTCCATGCCGACGGCATGGGCCTCGCCGCCCAGCTCGCGGATGCGCCGGACCGTCTCCTCGGCGTCCTGCGGGTCGGAGTAGTAGGAGATCGCGACCTTCGCTCCCTCCCGCGCGAAGAGGAGCGCCACGGCCCGGCCGATGCCCGAGGAGGCGCCGGTCACGTAGGCGGTCCGGCCGCGCAGCTTGTCGCTGCCCTTGCCGCGCGGGGATTCGTCGAAGGGGGTGCTGGGGTCGGGCATCGCTGGGTCTCCTGAAGTTGAGGGCCGGGGCGGGCACCCCGTCCGCGTCGGCGCGGAAACGTGGTCGCCCGCCCCCCGGGTTCCGCCCGCCCTGGAACTTCGACGCGCCAAGGTTGTTCCGAAGGCGGGTCGGCGAGGCCCTTAGGGGATTGGGTCAAGGAGGGACGGGATGCCGGACGGGTGGCCAGCCGATGCGACGCGCGGGACCGGGGCGCGGCCTCATGCGCTCCACCACCCGAGGGCTTGGGGGGCCGAGCCCTTGGGCGACGGCTCCTGGCGCTTCGCCCTCTGGGCGCCCGAGGCTCGCGAGGTCACGCTCGACCTCGACGGCGCGCGCGTCCCCATGGCCCGCGACTCCGACGGCTTCTGGCGCGCGACCGCCGCCGCACCGCCCGACCGGCCCTACCGCTTCGTCGTGGACGGCCACCCGACTTCCGATCCCGTCGGGCGGGCGCAGACCGGCCTCGACCTTGCGGGGCCGTCCCGACTCCTCGACCCGCGTCGCCACGCCTGGACCTCCGAATGGCGCGGCCGCCGCTGGGAGGAGGCAGTCCTCTACGAGCTGCACGTCGGCACCTTCACGCCCGAGGGCACCTTCGCCGCCGCCGAGCATCGGCTGCCCGACCTCGCGGCGCTGGGCGTCACCGCCATCGAGGTCATGCCGGTCGCGCACGGGCCGGGCCGGCGCGGCTGGGGCTACGACGGCGCGCTCCTCGCCGCGCCGCACCCCGCCTACGGCACGCCCGAGGAGATGAAGCGCTTCGTCGAGGCCGCGCAGGCCCAGGGGATCATGGTGATCCTCGACATCGTGCTGAACCACTTCTCCCCCGAGGGCTCGGACCTCCAGCGCATCGCGCCCCCCTTCTTCGACCCCGGCAACGACACGCCCTGGGGCATCGGCATCGACTTCGCCCAACCCGCCGTCCGGGCCTTCTTCACCGACCTCTGCCTCGGCTGGATCACCGAGTACCGCCTCGACGGCCTGCGCTTCGATGCCATCCACGAGATCCGCGACCCGAACTCCGACCCCGAGCTGCTGGTCGAGATCGCCCAGGCCATCCGGTCCCGCGACTTCGGACGCCCGATCCACCTGATCGCCGAGGACCCGCGCAACGACCCCTGGCTCATCCGCGATGCGCTTTTCACCGCGCTCTGGGACGACGACTTCCACCACGCCCTGCACACGCTCCTGACGGACGAGAAGGGCGACTACCTCGCCGACTTCGCCGAGGACCCCGTGGGCAGGCTCACCCGCCTCCTCGCCCACGGCTTCGCTTGGGAGGCGGAGACGGCCCCGGCGCCTGCGCCCGGCCTCCCCGTCTACGACCTGCCCTGGACCGCCTTCATCGTTCACAAGCAGAACCACGATCAGGTCGGCAACCGGCCCGACGGCGCGCGGCTCCTCACGCTGGTGGACGATCCCCGCGCCGTGGAGGTGGTCCACGCGCTCCAGCTCACCGGGCCGTTCGTCCCCATGCTCTGGATGGGCGAGGAGGAGGGCGAGCGCGGGCCGTTCCACTACTTCTGCGACGTGTCCGAGGAGCTGGCCCGGAGGATCACCGAAGGCCGCGAGGAGCAGTTCGGCCGGATGTTCGGCCGCACCGACTTCCCCGACGCGAACGACCCCCGGACGATGGAGGAGTCGCGTCCCTTCACCGACAGCGCCAGCGCGCACGCCCGCCACTGGCGCGAGCTGACGCGCCGCCTCCTCGCGCTCCGGCACGAGAGGATCGTGCCGCTGCTGCTGTCCGGTCGCGCCGGTCCCGCCACCGTCACCCGGACGGGCGAGCGCGCGCTCGCCGTCACGTGGCCGTTCCACGCGGGCACCATTACCGCCCAGGCCAACCTGGGCAGCCGGCCCGATGCCCCGCCCGAGTTGACAGCTGTCAACGACTTCGCCTTGGGCGACCTTGCCGCCGACCCCTACGCCTTCACCCTGACCGTGAGTTCCACATGACCCTTCCCCGCGCCACCTACCGCCTGCAACTGCGCGAGGGCATGACCTTCGAGCGGGTCCTCGACCGCCTCGGGCCGATCCGCGACCTGGGGGCCAGTCACCTCTACCTGTCGCCGATCTTCACGGCGACCACCGGCTCGACCCACGGCTACGACGTGACCGACCCCGGCGAGATCGACCCGACCCTCGGCGGGCGCGAGGGGTTCGAGGCGCTGGTCCGCGCCGCCCGCGACCACGGGCTCGGCGTCATCCTCGACATCGTGCCCAACCACACGGCCTTCAACCTCGAGAACCCTTGGCTGCTCGACGTGCTCCGCCACGGGGAGCGGTCGCGCTGGGCGCGGCACTTCGACATCGATTGGGGCGCGGGCCGTCTGGTGCTGCCATTCCTGCCCGAGCCCTTCGAGGCCCTGCTGGAGGCGGGCCGGATCGAGGCCAAGGAGGGCGAGGACGGCCCCGTGCTCTGCGCGGGCGAGCTGGAAATCCCGCTTACCCCCCATCCGCTGACCGAGGAGGAGCGCGCCGGCGACCCCGAGGCGCTGCGCGATCTTCATGCGCGGCAGGCGTGGCGGCTCGCCCATTGGGAGCTGGAGCGCGACGGCGTGACTCACCGGCGCTTCTTCAACGTCACCGGCCTGATCGGGATGCGGGTGGAGGACCCCCAGGTGTTCGACGACACCCACGCCCTGACCTTCGACCTCGTGCGCGCGGGGCTGGTGGACGCGCTGCGGGTGGATCACGTGGACGGCCTCGCCGATCCGGGCGCCTACCTGAGCCGGCTGCGCGAGGAGGCGGGCGAATGCCCGATCTGGATCGAGAAGATCCTCGTGGGCGACGAGACCCTGCCGGACTGGCCCATCGACGGCACCACCGGTTACGAGTGCTGCGCGGCGATCGTGCGCGTCCTCACCGACCCCAAGGGCCTCGCAAGGATCGACGCCCTTTGGCGCGAGGAGACCGGCGAGGACCGCGACTGGCCGCAGGTGCTGGCCGAGGCCAAGGCGCAGGTGATCCGCCAGGACCTCGCGGCCGAGCTGGCGCAGCTCAAGAACCTCGCCATGGCGGCTGCCCAGGCCTCGGGCGAAGTGGAGGCCGGCGAGGAGGCGCTGCGCGAGGCCGTCCTCGCCCTCCTCGTGCAGATGCCGCGCTATCGCACCTATCTCGAATCCGACGACCCGGCCCGGCGCGCGGAGGACGCAGGCCTCCTCGACGCCTGCGCCGACCGCGCCGCCGAGGGGCTGGTCGGCGACACGGCGCTCCGCTTCGTCGCCCGCGCCATTCGCGAGGGCGACACCGAGGAGGCCCGGCGCCTTCGCGTCCGCTTCCAGCAGGTCACGGGCGCGCTCATGGCCAAGTCGCAGGAGGATACCGCCTTCTACCGCTTCACCCGCTGCCTCGCCCATTGCGAGGTCGGCGGCGAGCCCGGCGAGCCCGTCTGGTCGCCCGCCCGCTTCGGCGAATGGCTGGCGACGCGCACGGGCCGCGACCTGACGCTGACCTCCTCGCACGACACCAAGCGGGCCGAGGACGCCCGGATGCGCCTCGTCGCCATGACCCACCTCCCCGACGCCTTCGCGCGGGTCTGGGAAGCGTCCAAGTCCGTGGACGGCGCGCGCCATGTCCCCGCCGCGATCCGCTGGTATGTCGTCCAGAGCCTCCTCGCGCTCTGGGAGGAGGGACGCGAGGGGCTGGCCGACCGCCTCGCCGCGCATCTGGAGAAGGCCCTGCGCGAGGCGCGCGAGGTCACCAACTGGACCCACCCGCGCGAGGAGGCCGAGGCCCGGCCCGAGGACTTCGCCCGCGCCCTCGCCGCCGCTTGGGAAAAGGGCCTGCCCCCCGGCGCGCCCGACCTCATCGCCCGCGCGGACGAGCTGTCGCTGGCGCAACTGGCGATCAAGGGCGTGATGCCCGGCATCCCCGACTTCTACCAGGGCGCCGAGGGGCCGCTCCACCACCTGACCGACCCCGACAACCGCCTCGCCGTGGACTGGGACCGCCTTGGCTGCCCCGAGCCCGAGGGCTTCGCCCAGCGCAAGGACGGCCTGACCCGCCGCCTCCTCGCGCTCCGGGCCGAACGGCCGGCGCTCTTCGAGGGCGGCGCGACCCGCGTGGAGGACGATGCGAAAGGCTGGCGGCTGATCCGCGAGGGCGGGGACGGGGACCGTGTCATCCTCTCGCTGGATTGGTCGGGCGAGGGCGGGGCCGAGGCGGTGACGCTCGACGGGTCGCCGTCGCCCGAAATGCGCGCCGCCGAGTAGCGCCCGCCCGCTCCGCAGGCAACGCGGCGTCCCGCCGATGCGGCTCGCTTCGGTCGGCGGGAACCGGCGCGCGGCGCGACGGTTGACCCTGGGCGTACCATCCCCAGCCCCTCCCGGAGTCCCGCTTGGATCGACCCGATATGCCTGACCTTTCGCGGACTCTGCCGATCCTCTTGGCGGGCGGCTCCAGCGCGCGCCTTCACGAGTTGTCCGATTTGGGGGCAAAGCCCGCCCTGCCCCTGGGCGACGGCCGGCTCGCCGACTTCGCCATGGCAGGCGTGGCGGCTGCCGGGCTGCCGCGCCTCCTGGCCCTGCTCGGCGACCGTCCCGCGGCCCTTGCCCGGCACCTCCCCGCCCGATGGGGCGACCGGCTCGACCTCGCCCTTGTCGAAGGTCCGCGCCACGCGGGCGGGCCGGGCACGCTCGGCGCCCTCGCCGCCGCCTGCGACGCCATCGAGGCGGCGGCCCCGGACGTCGTGCTGCTCCTGCCCTCCGATCAGGTGCAGGCGCTCGATCTGCGCGCCCTCCTCGCCGCGCACCGGGAGGCCGGCGCGGCCGCCACCGTCGCCGCGCGCGACGCTCTTCGGGGGCCGGTGGCGATCGGCTGGCCCGCCCTCCACGCCGCGCTGGACGGCGGCGGCGACCTTTGGGCCGACCTCCTGCCGCGCCTTGCCGCGCGGGGCGACCTCGCCACCTGGACGCCACCCGCTGGCACCTACTGGCGCGACGTGGACACGCTCGACGACCTGCGCGAGGTCGCGCTCGACCTCCAGCGCGGCCTCGCGCCCCCGCTTCCGCCCGACGACGCCGGCCCCCTCGCGCCCGACAGCCGCGACCTTGTGTTCGAGGTGGCCGGCATCGCCCTCTCCGTCCCGCGCTTCGGCGCGCGCTCGCCCGGCCGTTGGACGATGCTCGAGGACAGCGCCGTCCTGCCCGGCGCCCGCGTCGCCCCCGGCGCGCGGCTGACCCGCGCCCTCGTCGCCCCCGGGGCCATCGTCCCCGCCGGCCTCGTCGTCGGCGAGGACCCCGAGGAGGACGCCCGCTGGTTCCGCGTGACGCCCCGTGGCACCACGCTGCTCACCCCGCCCATGCTCGCCGCCCGCGCCGCCGCGCGGATGCGCGCCCGCCTCCAGGACCGGACCCCCGGCCTCGCCATCACCTCAGGACCCCGATGATGCTGAAACGACCCTCCGCGTCCCTCGCCTTCGACCGCGACTCCGCCCATGCCGACGGCATGGGCGCGCTGTTCGACGGCCAGGGGACCAACTTCTCCCTGTTCTCCGAGAACGCCACCCGCGTCGAGCTCTGCCTCTTCGACGACGCCGGCACCACCGAGACGCACCGCCTCGACCTCCCCGCCATGGAAGGCGGCATCTGGCACGGCTACCTTCCCGGCGTGACGCCCGGGCAGGTCTATGGCTACCGCGTCCACGGCCCCTATGCGCCCGCCGAGGGCCACCGGTTCAACCCGAACAAGCTCCTGCTCGACCCCTACGCCCGCGAGTTGCGCGGCGAGATCGCCTGGGACAACGCCCTCCACGGCTACGTGGTCGAGGACGGCGACGACGACACCCCCGACCCGCGCGACTCCGCGCCCTTCATGCCCAAGGCGGTCGTCGTCGATCCCGACTTCGACTGGGACTCCGACCGCGCGCTGCGCCACCGCTGGCAGGACACCTTCGTCTACGAGGCCCATGTGCGCGGCCTGACCATGCGCCACCCGGACGTGCCCAAGGCCGAGCGGGGCACCTTCCAGGGCCTCGCCTCCAAGCCGGTGATCGACCACCTCAAGGGGCTGGGCGTCACCGCCATCGAGCTGCTGCCCGTCCACGCCTTCGCCAACGACCAGTTCCTTCAGGAGAAAGGCCTGTCGAACTACTGGGGCTACAACACGCTGTCCTTCTTCGCGCCCCAGGCCCGCTACCTGCGCGACGGCGCCATCCGCGAGGTGAAGGAGGCCGTGCGCCGCTTCCACGCGGCCGGGATCGAGGTCATCCTCGACGTGGTCTACAACCACACTTGCGAGGGGAACGAGAAGGGCACCACCCTGTCGTTCCGGGGCATCGACAACGCGTCGTATTACCTCCTCTCGCCCGAGGACAAGCGCCACTCCTACGACACCACCGGCACCGGCAACACGCTCAACGTCGCGCATCCGATGGTGCTGCGGATGGTGCTCGACTCCCTGCGCTACTGGGTGCAGGTCATGCACGTGGACGGCTTCCGCTTTGACCTCGCCTCCACGCTGGGCCGCGAATCCACCGGCTTCGAGCGCGAGGGCGCCTTCTTCGCCGCCATCCGGCAGGACCCCGTCCTGTCCACCGTCAAGCTGATCGCCGAGCCCTGGGACGTGGGCGAGGGCGGCTATCAGGTCGGCGGCTTCCCCTGGCCCTTCCGCGAGTGGAACGACAAGTTCCGCGACGACGCGCGCGGCTTCTGGCGCAAGGACGGCAAGATCCCCGAGATGTCGGAACGGCTCCTCGGCTCCCCCGTGCAGTTCAACCACTCGCACCGGCCGGCAACCTCCTCGGTCAACTTCCTGGCGGCGCATGACGGCTTCACGCTCTGGGACACCGTCAGCTACAACGACAAGCACAACGAGGCCAACGGCGAGGACAACCGCGACGGCCACTCGAACAACCTCAGCGACAACATGGGCGTCGAGGGGCCGAGCGACGATCCGCGCGTGACCGAGTCGCGCGAGCGCCGGGCGCGGGCGATGCTGGCGACCCTCCTCCTCAGCCAGGGCGTCCCGATGATGCTGGCGGGCGACGAGATGGGCCAGACCCAGGACGGCAACAACAACGCCTACGCCCAGGACAACGAGACCGCCTGGATCGACTGGTCCGCCCCGCGCGAGGGGCTCCTGTCCGCCGTGCGCGACCTCGCGGCCTTCCGGCGCGAGGCGCGGCTGGCGCGGCTGCGCTTCGCCAAGGCGCCGGACGACACGGAGGACGACGGCCCGGTGGTGCGCTGGCTCCACCCGGCGGGCCGCGAGATGACGCCCGAGGACTGGCAGGACGGTGGGTTGCGGACTTTCGGCGCGGACCTGTCGCTCCCCGGCGGGCCACGCCTCGCGATCCTGCTCAACGCCGGCGACGCCGCCGACTTCGCCCTCCCCGAGGGCGGCTGGCAACTCCGCATCGACACCGCGCGCGAAACGGTCGCCTGCGACGAGCCCGCCGAGGCCACGGCCACCCTCGATTGGCAGAGCGTTCAGGTCTTCTGGTTCACCGACGGCGATTCCGAGCCGCGCGACGGCGGCATCGTCGATTGAGCGCGGGCCAGAAGGTCCGCCACATGGAGGAAGGCCACGCCCGCCCGGCGCGCGGCCTTCCGGTCCACCTCGGCGTCGCCCACGAACAGGGTCGCGGCGGGGCCGACCCCGTGGAAGTCCATCGCCTCGCGTAGCAGCCCCGGCGCGGGCTTGCGGCAGGCGCAGCCCGCGTCCATCGCATGGGCGCAGAACCGCACCGCGCCGGGCGGGGGGCGGTGCCCCGTCACGGCCTCCGCCGCGTCCATGAGCAGCCGCTGGGCCATCTCCGCCGACAGATGCCCGTAGAAGATGTGGTCCTGGTTCGACGCGATCCCCATGAGGAGGCCGCCCGGCCCCCAACGCACCCCGGCCAAGGCGTCCCGCACGCCGGGCATCGGCTCCCACTCGCCGGGGCCATGGGGGCAGGGCTGATCGGGCACGGTCACGCGCCGCAGCGTGTTGTCGGCGTCGAAGATCACCAGCCGCACCCAGGGGGGGAACGGGCTCACGCCGCCCCTCGCTCGATCGCCGCCCGCAGCGCCGCCGCGTAGCCGTCTCGCGCCCGTGCCATGCCCCGGCCGTCCGGGCCGTCGCCCAAGGTCTCGGCGGCCAACGACGCATAGCCCAGCCGCCACGCCAGATAGGCCGTCTCCTGAAAGGCCAGCACCTCGCGCACCCCCCGGTCGCCCGTCGCGGCGATATAGTCTCCGACCAGCCGCTCCCGCGCCTCTGCGTCCATCCCGAACTCCGTCATCGCGCCCGCGAGGTCCCAGGCGATATCCTGCGTCCCCGGCCAGAAGTGGTCATCGTGGTGATCGAGCCCATCCGTCTTGAGTACGCCGCGTCCGGTCCGCAGCCACTCCTGCGGCAGCATCCGCCCATCCACAGCCACCGCCGGCCGCGCCTCGACCACGCCCGCCTGCGCCTCCATCCACCCGAGCCGTTCGGCGACCCCCTCGCCCAGCCCCTCGGCGACGTTGGTCCGCGTCAACTCCAGCAGCTCCCCTGCGCGCACCTGCCCCACGGGCGCCTGCCTCGCCACCCAGGCCAGATGCCGCCCGACCGCGCCCATCGTCGCATCGTCCAGCGCCCCCACCAGACGCCCCTCCACGAACCGCAGCGCCAGAAACCCGTCCGCCAGCCCTACCGGCTCGGGCGCGAGCCCCGCCGCCGCCTGCGCCTCGGCGCGCGCCAGCATCCGCCGCCCCCGCTCCCCCAGCCCCGCGAACTTCAGGAGCAGCGGCCCGTCCTCCCGCGCCAGCCGATACTTCCGCCGCTCGTGCTGCGGCTGCACCGCCGGGCGCTCCCGTTCGGGGATCAGCTCGCGCCAGAGCCCTCCCGACAGGTCGCGCAAAGCTCCCCCGCCCCAGGGCGCGGCCAGCCGGCCCGTGTCCACGAACGCCTCCTCGAACCCCACGACCCAGCGCGACAGCCGGGGCCACAGCGCCCGCGCCCGCTCCGATCGCAGCCCGGTCCCATCCGAGTCCCAGCTCGGGAACAGCGCGATACGCCCTTCCGGCACGCCCGCCCGCAGCGCCGCCTCGGCGGCGGCGGCGAAGGACGACCCGCTAATCCCAGGTCCCTCGTCCACGATGAGCACATGGTCCGCCTGCTCTAGCGCTGCCCGCAGCCGAGACCCCAGCCGCAGCTCCCGCTCGAACGGGTGCCCGCGCGGACGCACGGTGACGACGCGGACCGCCACGCCCGCCGCCACCAGCTCCGCCGCCACCACGGCGGCGAGCGTCGTTCCGATGCTCCGCAGCCCCACCACGGTCGCTCGCGCGGGCCGCACCGCGACGGCAAAGCGCCGCGCCGCCTCGGCGTGCAGTTCGGGCATCAACGCGTAGAAGGCGAAACCCTCGGGCTCCGTCACCTCGACGACGCGGGGCAGGGGCCCCCTCGCCGCCTCATCCACCGCCGCCAAGGCCCGCGCCTGCGCCGCCCCGTCCCCCCGACGCGCCTGCGCCAACTCCCGCGTCACTCGCGCGAAGGGCCGCGCCGCCTCCGGCTCGTCGTCCTCCTCGGGCGACAGCGCGTCCGTCACGCCCGCCTCCAGGACGCCCGCCGCGATCAGCAGCGCCTCGTCGGGCTCGCCGCCCGCGAAGAGACCCGCCCGCAACTCCTCCAGCAACGCCCGGGGGTCCGCGCGCCGCGTCCTCTCGGAATAGACGATCATGCGCGGAGCGGACCCTTCACGGGCTTACTGGGTCGCCGCCCCGCCCTCCGCCGGAGCCTCGGCCCCCTCCGCCGCCTCCGCGCCGCTGGCCGTCCCGAAGGTCGCGAGATAGGCCCAGAGGTCGCGCGCGTCCTGCTCGTCCCGCACCTGATACGCCATCTTGCTGCGGCCCGAGGTCTCGCCGGTCGCCTCGCGCAGGTAGCCGGTCGGGTCCTGCACATAGGCCACGAAGTTCGCCCCCTCCCAGACCGCGCCGGTGGCGCCGTAGGCCGTCATCAGCTCGCTGTAGGCGAAGTCCGGCACCGACCCCGCCACGCGCCCGGCCACGCCATAGAGGTTCGGCCCCACCTTGGCGTTGCGTCCCGCCAGGACCTCGCCCGATTCGTCCTGCACGACGTGGCAGGCGACGCACTGGCGGCCGAATGCCGTCTCGCCCGCGGCCGGGTCGCCCGTTCCCTCCTGCGCCCAGGCGGCGCCCGGTCCCATCAGCGCCAGGATGGCGATCAGCTTGGTCTTCATGGCTGTGGCTTTCCTCTTTCCCTGCGGGCGCGGGCCTCCCCCCGCGCCTCCGCCCGGAGGTTAGCTTGTCCCGTGGCCCGGTCCAGGGGGCGACACGTGCCCCGCGACCAAAGGCGCAGGGGCCGCCGATGGCTGTTACAACGGCAAGGCGAAAAAAACGCGCGCGGGCCGGAACCCTGACCGCAAACCGACGTTCACCTTCACAGCGGCGCCGATGTCCGATGCCTGTCCCAAGCGAAGCGCCGCGTTCCCCTGGCCGCGTGTTCCCTGCCGCGGCCGTTCCCGCCGGAGAGCGCTCCCCTCGCTCTCCGGCGGATGACGTTCCGGGGGGCGCCATCCTTCGCCGATGCGCCACGGGACAGGTGAAACCTGGACCCATCCGCGCTAGACTCATCGCACTGGCACCGGAGGTTTCCCATGACTCGCCACATCGCCGACCACCCCTCGCCCGAGAACGCCGCC
Source organism: Rubellimicrobium aerolatum (assembly GCF_017872975.1). Classification (GTDB taxonomy): domain Bacteria; phylum Pseudomonadota; class Alphaproteobacteria; order Rhodobacterales; family Rhodobacteraceae; genus Rubellimicrobium; species Rubellimicrobium aerolatum. Next base: position 30,167 of record NZ_JAGGJP010000009.1, on the reverse strand, counting down.
CTGCGCCTGCGCCACTTCCTGCGCCTCGCGCGCGAGGAGCAGCGTCACCCGGCCGTCCGCGCGCTTCACGCCCGCCGCCCGGCCACTCCCGCCGAGGGACGGCTCAAGCCGCTCCTCCGCGTCCTGCGCGATCTCGGCCGCGACCGCTGACGGCTTGAACCCGTCCCGGCCCCGGGCCTAGACGGGGGCGTCCGAGTCCCGGAGCCCCCTTCATGCCGCCTGCCTCGACCTCCCGTCATCCCCTGCGGGGGATCGCCTTCAAGCTCGTCTCCGTGGCGCTGTTCACGGCCATGGCCGCGCTCATCAAGGCCGCCTCGGACGAGGTGCCACCGGGCGAGGCGGTGTTCTTCCGCTCGTTCTTCGCCTGCCCGGTGATCCTGGCCTGGCTCGCCTGGCAGGGGACGCTGCGGCAGGGGCTCCGCACCCGGGACCCGCTGGGCCATGTCTGGCGCGGCTTCGCCGGGACCACCGCCATGGGCCTGGGCTTCGCGGGCCTGGGCCTCCTGCCGCTGCCCGAGGTGACGGCGCTCGGCTACGCCGCGCCGCTCCTCATCGTGGTCTTCGGCGCGATGTTCCTGGGCGAGCGCGTCCGAGCCGTCCGCCTCCTCGCGGTGGCGATGGGCCTCCTGGGGGTTCTGGTGGTGCTCTGGCCGCGGCTGACGCTCGGCGCCGCCGCCTCGCCCTACGAGACGCTGGGCGCGGTGGTGACGCTGGGGGCCGCCGTGTTCTCGGCGCTGGCGCAGATCTTCATCCGCCGCCTCACCGCGACCGAATCGACCTCCGCCATCGTCTTCTGGTTCTCCGTCACCGGCACGGTGCTGTCGCTCACCACTCTGCCCTTCGGCTGGGTCGTCCCCTCGCCGCGCGACACGGCCTTCCTCGTGGGGGCCGGGCTCCTGGGCGGGGTGGCGCAGATCGGCCTCACCTCCGCCTACCGCTACGCCGAGGCCGGGCTCGTCGCCCCCTTCGAATACGCCTCGATGCTCCTCGCCATCGCCATCGGCTACGCCGCCTTCGCCGAGGTGCCCGCGCCCACCACTCTTGTCGGCGCGGCGGTCATCATCGCCGCCGGCCTCCTCATCATCTGGCGCGAGCGGCAACTGGGCCTCCGCCGCGACGCCGACGCCCCCTAGCGCGCGACAAGGGCGCGCGGCGCCCCTAGACGCTCGCCCGCACCGCCGCGACCGCCGCCTCGATCTCGGCCTCGCTGTTGATGATGCTAGGCGTCAGCCGCACGAGCTGGCTCGGATAGGGCGCGACCGAGGCGATCACCCCCCGCTCGCGCAGCCGCCGCACCACCGCGCCCGACCGCACCCCCTCGGCGCGGAAGGCGACGATCCCCGCCGACAGCCGCTCGGACCGGGGCGTGACCACCGTCACCCCCCGAACCCCCGCCAGCCCGTCCTTGAGCGCCCCCGCCAGCTCCCGCGTCCGCGCCGCGATGCGCGCCACGCCGATCTCCTCATGCAGCCGGAACGCCTCGGCCAGGGCCCACCGATGCTCGAAGGCCTTGAAGCCCCCCGGCGTCATCTGCCGCCCGTTGTTGCTCGGCCGCTCCTCCTGCCCGGCATACCACGCCGAGAACACGCCGCTGTCGTCGAAGGTCGGCACCACCGGCTCCACCGCCCGCAGGCCCCGCTCGCTGAAGGCTATGATCCCCGTCCCCCTCGGACCGAACAGCCACTTGTGGCACCCCGCCATCAGGAAGTCGCAGCCCAGCCCCGCCAGATGGTCCGGCTCGATCCCGAAGCCGTGCACGGCGTCGAGACCCAACAGCACCTGATCCGCCTCGTCCCGCCCGGCGTTCACCTCGGCCAGATGCGCGGCGACGGCGGCAACCGGCATCTTCAGCCCGGTGTTGGACTGCACCCAGGTCAGCGCCACCAGCCGCGTCCGGGGCGTGATCGCCTCCGCGATGCGGGCGACGATCCCCGCCTCGCTGGCCTGCGCCACCCGGTCGAAGGGCGAGATCATCCGCACCACCGCCCCCGTCCGCCGGGCAAGGCCCCGCAGCGATTCGTGGGTCACGTAGTAGTCCTGCTCGGTCGTCAGCAGCTCCTGGCCCTCGCGGACCTTCAGGCCCCCGTAGACCAGCCCCACGCCCACCGTCGTGCTCTCCACGATGGCGATGTTGTCCCGGTGCATCCCCAACCGCCGCGCCGCCGCCGCCCGGCTCTCGTCGGTCAGCCGCTCGTCGTTGCGCTCCAGGTATTCCACCGGGTCGCGGTCCATCGCCGCCCGGTGCCGCTCGATCGCCTCGCGCACGGGGCGGGGATGCGCGGTGATGAGCATGGTGCTCATGTGCACCCGCTCGGGGTTGAGGTCGAAAAGGGCGCGCACCCCCGCCCAGTCGCTCACGGCGGCGGCCCGGCCCGTTCGGGGCCGCAGCCCCGCCAGGGCCGTCGCCGTGGCGGTCAGCATCAGGAGGGAACGGCGGGAAACGGACACGGCGGCCTCCATGATCGCCCGAAGCGGAACGCGCTTTCAGGGCAACAACGAAGGACGCGCCGTGTTCCGTCGCGTCAGGCGCACAAGTCCCGCGTCAGGCGCGCACCAGCCTCTCGTAGGCCGTGGCCACGTCCTGCACCATCCGCCCCACCTCGAACCGGAACTCGCCGATCTGCCCCACCGGCGTCACCTCGGCGGCGGTCCCGGTCAGCCAGCACTGCTCGAAGCCCTCCAGCTCCGATGGCAGGATGTGCCGCTGGTGCACCTTCACCTGCCGGTCCTCCAGCATCCCGATGACGGTCTGCCGGGTGATCCCGTTCAGGAAGCAGTCGGCCAGCGGCGTGTGCACCTCGCCGTCCTTGACGAAGAAGATGTTGGCCCCCGTCGCCTCGGCCACATACCCGCGATAATCCAGCATCATCGCGTCCGAGCAGCCCTTGGCCTCGGCCGCGTGCTTGCTCATCGTGCAGATCATGTAAAGGCCCGCCGCCTTCGCCTCGGACGGGATCGTCTCCGGCGACGGCCGCCGCCACTTCGCGATGTCGAGCTTCGCGCCCTGCGTCTTGGCGTCGCCGTAGTAGTTGCCCCACTCCCAGCCCGCGACCGCCAGCCGCACCGGGTTGCGCCGCGCCGACACGCCCATGTCCTCGCCCGACCCGCGCCACGCGATGACCCGCACATAGGCGTCCGTCCAGCCGTTCGCCGTCAGCATCGCGTCCTTGGCCGCGTCGATCTCCTCGGCCGAGAACGGCACCTCCATGTCCAGCAGCTCCGCCGACCGGATCAGCCGCCGCGAATGCTCAGGCCCCTTGAAGATGCGCCCCGAATAGCACCGCTCCCCCTCGAACACCGCCGAGGCGTAGTGGAGCGCGTGGGTCAGCACGTGCACGGTCGCCTCGCGCCACGGCACGAGCGTGCCGTCCATCCAGATCCACCCGTCGCGGTCGTCGTAGGCCCCGGCCATGTCAGCCTCCTTGCCATTTCTGTCGTGATTTGGTCCAAAGCGGACATAATGTTGCGCGCTTCGGGCAATCGGCTATCAGCGGGGGCTTGGAGTGTCAACAAGGCTGACGTATCTTGCAGCCCAAGCATGAGGGGAACGCATGGCCGAGCGACCGGGACCGCAGGGGGGGCACGGGCTCCTCTACCTGACGGACGAGCAGCTTCGGAAAGGCATCGAGGCGATGTTCTTCGCCTATCGCGGCTTCACGGCCGCGCCCGACCGCATCCTCGACGAACAGGATTACGGCCGCGCCCATCACCGCGCGCTCCACTTCATCCAGCGCAGCCCCGGCACCACCGTCGGCAACCTCCTCGACATCTTGGGCGTCACCAAGCAGTCCCTGAACCGCGTCCTGCGCCGCCTGATGGAGGACGGCCTCGTGGAGGCCCGCGTCGGCCGCGAGGACCGGCGCGAGCGTCACCTGCACCTGACGGAGAAGGGGGTGGCCCTCGAACGCGCGCTCTCCGAGGCGCAGCGCGACCGGATGCGCGCCGCCTACCGCGCGGCGGGTCCGCAGGCCGTCCAGGGCTTCCGGCAGGTGCTCGAAGCCATGATGGACCCCGAGATGCGCCGCCAGTTCGACGGCGACGCCAAGGCGGGGGGCCGCTGACGTGGAGACCCCCCACCTCCTCGTCGTGGACGACGACGAGCGCATCCGCATCCTTCTGAGCAAGTTCCTCCGCAAGAACGGCTTCCTCGTCACCGCCGTCCCCGACGCCGCCCGCGCCCGCCGGCTCCTGACTGGCCTCGCCTTCGACCTCCTCGTGCTCGACGTGATGATGCCGGGCGAGGACGGCCTGTCCTTCTGCCGCGACCTCCGCGCGCGCCTCCGCGTCCCCGTCCTCCTCCTCACCGCGCGGGGCGAGACCGGGGACCGCATCCGGGGGCTGGAGGCCGGGGCCGACGACTACCTCCCCAAGCCCTTCGACCCCAAGGAGCTCCTGCTCCGCATCAACGCCATCCTCCGCCGCGCCGCGCCCGAGCCCGCCGCCCCGCCCCCCGCCCTGCCCAGGCTCCTCCGCCTCGGCCCCATGACCTACGACGTGGAACGCGGCGAGCTGAGCCGCGACGAGGGCGAGCCCCTGCGCCTCACCGCCACCGAGGCCGGCCTCATGCGCATCCTCGCCGCCGACCCCGGCGCGACCGTCACCCGTACCCGCCTGATCGAGGAGGCCGGCGGCTCCCCCTCCCCAGTGCAGGAGCGCGCCGTGGACGTGCAGATCACCCGCCTCCGCCGCAAGATCGAGCCCGACCCCCGCCAGCCGCGCTACCTCCAGACCGTGCGCGGCGCGGGCTATCGGCTGGCGACGGACTGAACCCATCGGCGGAACCTCCCGCCCGGCCTCCGCCCTCGCTTGCGCCCGCCCCCGCCTCCGGCCCATCCTCCCCCCATGCTCCTCCTCACCCACCCCGACTGCGCCCGCCACCGCCCGCCCAAGGGGCACCCCGAGCGGCCCGAGCGCCACGCCGCCGCGCTGGCCGGCCTCGCCACCCTCCCCCTCACGCGCGAGGAGGCCACCGAGGCCACCGACGCCGATCTCCTCCCCCTCCACCCCCAGGCCTACCTCGATGCCCTGAGGTCCAAGGAGCCGCGCGAGGGCGAGACCCCCCTCGACGCCGACACCTGGCTCTCCCCCGGCTCCGTCCGCGCCGCCCGCTTGGCCGCCGGCGCGGCCCTCCGCGCCACCGACCGCGTGATGACCGGCGCGCACCGCACCGCCTTCGCCGCCACCCGGCCCCCCGGCCACCACGCGCTCGCCCGCACGCCCATGGGCTTCTGCCTCTTCGGCAACGTCGCGCTGGCCGCCCGCCGCGCCATCGACCACCACGGCGCGAGCCGCGTCGCCATCGTCGATTTCGACGTGCACCACGGCAACGGCACCCAGGCGCTGGTCGAGGACGATCCCCGCATCCTCTTCGTCTCCACCCACCAGTCCCCGCTCTGGCCCGGCACCGGAGAGGCCACGGACACCGGCCCCCACGGCTCCGTCCTGAACCTCCTCCTTTTCGCCGGGACCGACGGCGCCGCCTACGACCGCGTGCTCACCGACATCATCCTCCCCCGCCTCGACGCCCACCGCCCCGACCTCCTGCTGATCTCGGCGGGCTTCGACGCCCACGCCGACGACCCCCTCGGCGGCCTCCGCCTCATCGCCGCCGACTTCGGCCGCATCACCTCGCGCCTGCGCGATGTCGCCGACCGCTACGCCGGCGGCCGGGTGGCGTCCGTCCTCGAAGGCGGCTATGACCTCGCCGCGCTGCGGGACTCCGTGGCCGCTCATGTCAAGGCCTTGGGAGGGCAGGGATGACCGAGAAACCCGTCGAGGAGATGACCTTCGAGGAGGCCCTGGCCGAGCTCGAATCCGTCGTGACCCAGCTCGAACGCGGCGACGTCGCGCTCGACGCCTCCATCTCGCTCTACGAGCGCGGCGCCAAGCTGCGCGCCCGCTGCCAGGCCAAGCTCGCCGAGGCCGAGGAGAAGGTGTCGAGGATCACCCTCGGCGACGGCGGCCAGCCCGCCGGGCTCCAGCCCTTCGACGCCGGCTGACGCCCCCATGACCGGCAGCGCCCTCCGCCCCGCCCCGGCAGGGCCCGCCCCCTTCGACGCGGCCCTGTCCCACGCCCGCGCCCTCGCGGACGCGGAGCTGCGCCGGGCGCTCGCCGACGAACCGGGCCCCGTGGCCCAGGCGATGCTCTACGCCTGCGAGGGCGGCAAGGCCCTGCGCGCCTTCCTCGTGCTGGCGGGCGGGCGCCTCCACGGCGTCGCCGACCCCGCCGCCGCCCCCGTCGCCGCCGCCATCGAGGCGCTGCACGCCTATTCGCTGGTCCACGACGACCTCCCCTGCATGGACGACGACGACCTCCGCCGGGGCCGCCCCACCGTCCACCGCAAATGGGACGAGGCGACCGCCGTCCTCGCCGGCGACGCGCTCCAATCCCTCGCCTTCGAGCTGATCGCCGACGCCGCCCTCTCCGCCCGCGCCAAGGTCGCCCTCATGGGCTCGCTCGCCCGCGCCGCCGGGGTGGCGGGCATGGTCGGCGGCCAGGCGCTCGACCTCGCCGCCGAGACCGCGCCCGCGCCGCTGACCCTCGACCAGATCACCGCGCTCCAGGCGAAAAAGACCGGCGCGCTCCTGTCGTGGTCCGCCGCCGCCGGGGCGCGCATGGCGGGCGGCGATCCCGCGCCCTTCCTCCGTTACGGCGACGCCCTCGGCCTCGCCTTCCAGATCGCCGACGACCTCCTCGACGTGGAGGGCGACGCGGCCACCGTCGGCAAGGCCACGGGCAAGGACGCCGGCCGGGGCAAGGCCACCTTCGTCTCGCTCCTCGGGCTCGACGCCGCCCGCGCCCGCGCCAGATCGCTGACGGAGGAGGCCTGCGCCGCGCTCGACCCCTTCGGCCCCGCCGCCGACCCCCTGCGCGAGGCCGCCCGCTTCGTCACGACCCGCCGGAAGTGAACACATGACCGACCCCGCCCGTCCCCGCACCCCCCTCCTCGACCGGGTGCGCGACCCCCGCGACCTCAAGGCCCTCACCGACGCCCAGCTCCGGCAGGTGGCCGACGAGCTGCGGGCCGAGACGATCTCCGCCGTCTCCGTCACCGGCGGCCACCTCGGCGCGGGCCTGGGCGTGGTGGAGCTGACCGTCGCGCTCCATGCGGTCTTCGACACCCCGCGCGACCGGCTGATCTGGGACGTGGGCCACCAGGCCTACCCGCACAAGATCCTGACGGGCCGCCGCGACCGCATCCGCACCCTGCGCCAGAAGGACGGCCTGTCGGGCTTCACCAAGCGCAGCGAATCCCCCTACGACCCCTTCGGCGCGGCCCATTCCTCCACCTCCATCTCCGCCGCCCTGGGCCTCGCCGTGGCCCGCGACCTCGGGGCGGAACCCCCGGACAACTGCGGGCTTGGCGACTGCATCGCCGTGATCGGCGACGGCTCCATCTCGGCGGGCATGGCCTATGAGGCGATGAACAACGCGGGCCACCTCGGCACGCGGCTATTCGTGATCCTCAACGACAACGAGATGTCCATCGCCCCGCCCGTCGGCGCGATGTCCGCCTACCTCACCCGCCTCTACGCCGGAGCCCCGTTCCAGGACCTCCGCGCCGCCGCCAAGGCCGCCGCCCACCTTCTCCCCGAGCCGCTGCGCGAGGGCGCCAAGCGCGCCAAGGATGCCCTCAAGCACCTCGCGGTCGGCCACGGCACCCTCTTCGACGAGCTCGGCTTCTCCTATGTCGGCCCCGTGGACGGGCACGACATGGACCAGCTCCTGTCCGTCCTCCGCACCGTCAAGGCGCGGGCGACCGGGCCCGTCCTGATCCACGCCATCACCCGCAAGGGCAAGGGCTACGCCCCGGCCGAGGCCGCCGCTGACCGGGGCCACGCCACCGCCAAGTTCGATGTCATCACCGGCGCGCAGGCCAAGGCCGCCTCGAACGCGCCCTCCTACACCTCGGTCTTCGCCGACGCCCTGATCCGCGCCGCCCAAAAGGACCGCCGCATCGTCGCCGTCACCGCCGCCATGCCCGACGGCACCGGCCTGTCCAAGTTCATGGACCGGTTCAGCGACCGCTGCTTCGACGTCGGCATCGCCGAGCAGCACGCCGTCACCTTCTCCGCCGGCCTCGCCGCCGGGGGCCTGCGCCCCTTCTGCGCGATCTACTCGACCTTCCTGCAACGCGGATACGACCAGATCGTGCACGACGTGGCGATCCAGCGCCTTCCCGTCCGCTTCGCCATCGACCGCGCGGGCCTCGTCGGCGCGGATGGTGCGACCCACGCAGGGTCCTTCGACGTGGCCTTCCTCGCGAACCTCCCCGGCTTCGTGGTCATGGCGGCGGCGGACGAGGCGGAACTCGCCCGCATGGTGACGACCGCCGCCGCCCACGACACCGGCCCCATCGCCTTCCGCTTCCCGCGCGGCGAGGGCGTCGGCGTGGAGATCGACTGGACCGCCCCGCCCCTGGAGATCGGGAAAGGCCGAATCGTCCGCGAGGGCTCGGGCGTCGCCCTCCTATCCCTCGGCACCCGCCTGTCCGAGGCCCTCAAGGCCGCCGAGTCCCTCGAAGCCCGAGGCATCCGCCCCACCGTCGCCGACGCCCGCTTCGCCAAGCCCCTCGACCGCGACCTGATCCTGTCCCTCGCCCGCACCCACGACATCCTCCTGACGATTGAGGAAGGCGCGGTCGGCGGCTTCGGCAGCCACGTCGCGCAACTCCTGTCCGACGAGGGCCTCTTCGACCACGGCCTCAAGTTCCGCAGCCTGACCCTCCCCGACACCTTCATCGACCACGCGAGCCCCAGCGAGATGTATGCCGAGGCCCGCCTGAACGCCGAGGACATCGAGCGCAAGGTGCTGGAGCTGCTGGGCGCGAAGGTGCTGGGGAAGAGGGCCTGAGATATGCGAAACCCCGCGAGGGCCTGTCGGCTGTCGCGGGGCTCTAGGTAGTTTGAGGGCTTGACGTGGCCCTCGACGGCTTTCCATTTAACGCCATGCCATGCTGAAGTCAAGATTCTGTAGAAAGTCCTAGTTGTTGTGAGTTTACGGGAAATAATCTCGAATGAGCGACTAGCCCCCTATCTTCAAGCTGCCGGATTCGATGAGCATCGGGCACTTCTTCTATATTTCTGGAACATGAGGCTCAGCGGGGCCTTCTACCCCGTCCTCGGTGCCGCCGAGGTTGCGCTCAGGAACCGCGTCGCTTCCCGGCTCGTGCAGGCCTATGACCCGCAATGGTGGCGCAGCGCGTCATTCCGGGACCATCTCGGCAAGAAGGGCATCGGCATCATCAAGCGGGCCGAAGCCACCTTGGCCGAGCGCGGGAAGGCGGCCGACAGTGGCCGGATGACGGCCGAACTCAGCTTCGGCTTCTGGGTCGGCACGCTTCTGCCCAAGTATGAAGCGGACCTATGGACGCCGCTCACCGCAGGTTTCCCCGACTTGCCCGCCGGACTGGATCGGGCGGCGCTGCATGGAAGGGGAGAGCAGTTGCGCGATCTACGCAACCGCATCTTCCACCATGAGCCTATCTTCCGGCGCGATGTCTCACTCGACCATGCCCGTTGCCTGGAGTTCATTGGCTGGATGAGCCCGGCCAAGGCCGCATGGATTCGCGACCAATCCGAGGTCATGACGCTCCTACGGCGCAGGCCCTAGTTAAATGCAGAACGCCCGGACCCTTCGGCCCGGGCGCCCCCGTGGATCAAGCCTCCACCGTCACTCCGCCACCACGGCCTTCCCGTCGTGCCCGTCGTGGTTCCCGCCGCGCGTCTTCCACAGGGAGAACGCCACGCCCGCGCCGAGGATCGCGAAGGTGATGCCCAGCGACCAGGCGGCGGGGAACTTCTCCCAGCCCATCAGGTCGGCCACGAAGATCTTGGACCCGATGAACACCAGCAGGATCGACAGCGCATACTTCAGGTAGTGGAAGCGGTGGATGATCGCCGCCAGCGCGAAATACAGCGCCCGCAGGCCCAGGATCGCAAAGATGTTCGACGTGTAGACGATGAACGGGTCCGCCGTGATCGCGAACACCGCCGGCACCGAGTCCACGGCGAAGATCACGTCCGCGATCTCGATCAGCACCAGCGCCAGGAACAGCGGCGTCGCGAAGCGCACCAGCTTGCCGCTCGCGTCAGGCTTGCGGACGAAGAAGCTGTTGCCGTGCAGCTCCTCGGTGACGTTCATCCGCCGCTTGAGGAACTTCAGGACCGGGTTCTTCGAGATGTCCATCTCGTGGTCGCCCGCGAACATCATCTTGATGCCCGTGAAGATCAGGAAGACGGCGAAGATGTAGAGGACCCAGCCGTATTGCGCGACCAGCGTCGCCCCCAGGCCGATCATGATGGCCCGCAGCAGGATCACGCCCAGGATGCCCCAGAACAGCACGCGATGCTGGTATTCGCGGGGGATGGCGAAATAGCCGAAGATCATCGCGATGACGAAGACGTTGTCCATCGCCAGCGTCTTCTCGACCACGAAGGCGGTCAGGTAGAGCTTCGACTCCTCCGCGCCGATCTGCCACCAGACGAAGCCGGCGAACAGCACGCCCATGGCGATGTACATGGCCGAGAGCTTCAGGCTCTCCCCCACGCCGATCTCGTGGTCGTCCTTGTGCAGCACGCCCAGGTCGAAGACCAGCAGCGCGACGACGATGCCGACGAACAGCAGCCACATCCAGATCGGCTTGCCCAGCCAGAGTAACAGAAGGAATTCCATAGCAACCTCGCGCAGCATTGCATCCATCGCGCATCGGAGGTCGGACAGAATGGGCCAACACACCGAGCGCGCTCGATGCGGTCCGACATCACGACGCGAGGTCGTCAGAGGGGCCCGGTCCGCAGGGTCGAATATGGACAGGGCGCGGCAGGCTTCAACCCCCCGATCGCGAAAAGTCTCACGACGCCGTGAGAACGGGATGCGGGAATGTCACTCCCCCGCTGCCAGCAGCGCGGCCAGCCCGGTCTGGTAATCGGGATACAGCAGCCGTACGCCCAGCTCGCGCTTGATGCGGTCGTTCCGCACGCGCTTGCTCTCGGCGTAGAAGCTCCGCGCCATGGGCGTCATCTCGGCGGTGGCGAAGTCCTCGGCCTCCGGCACCGGTCGGCCCAGCAGCACCGCCGCATGGGCGATCACGTCCTCGGGCGGCGCGGGGTCGTCGTCGCAGACGTTGTAGGCCGCGCCCGGATTCGGCCGCTCGATGGAGGCCAGCAGCACCCGCGCGATGTCCTCGACGTGGATGCGCGAGAACATCTGCCCCGGCTTGACGATCCGCCGCGCCGTGCCCTGCCGCACCTTCTCGAACGGCCCGCGCCCCGGCCCGTAGATGCCCGCCAGCCGGAACACGTGCAGCGGCAGGCCGGGGATCGCCCGCCACGCCGCCTCGGCCTCGACCCGCAGCCGCCCGCGCCGGGTGGCGGGGGCCAGCGGGCTGTCCTCGTCCACCCAGCCGCCCGCGTGGTCGCCATAGACCCCGGTGGTGGAGAGATACCCCGCCCAGTCGAGCCGCCCGGCCCGCGCCGCGATCTCCCCCCCCCAGGCGCGCAGCACCGGGTCGCCGCCCTCGTCCGGGGCCACCGAGGTCAGCAGATGCGTGGCCTCGTCCAGCAGCGGCCCCATGTCCGCGCCCGGCCAGACCACGCCCTCCACCCCCTCGGCGGCGATCCCGGCCCGGCGGTCCTCTCCCCGGACTGTGCCGATCACCCGCCAGCCGCGCGGGATCAGGAGCCGCGCCAGCGCGCGGGCCGAATAGCCGTGGCCGAAGGACAGGAGCGTGGGCATGGCGCAGAGGATGGGGCAGGGGACCTGGACCTGCAAGGGCGCGCGGGCTGAAGGTGCGGATGCGTATTTGGGGCCAAGTTGACAGGGCAGGCAGAGGCCCGGCTCGGTGGCCGGGCCAGGATCAGCCGCGCGCCAGCTCGGCGGTGGTCAGCGGGTCGGGCTCGCCGTCGTGGAAGGCGTCGAGGAGGTCGCGGAACTCGGGCGGCGCGCCCGGCACGGCGGCGAAGAGCGTGGCGCAACTCCGCAGCTTGATCGCGTCGATGCCGCCCAGCACCGCGTCGGCCGGCGTGCCCCGATGCGCCAGCATCAGCCGCGCCGCGTCCACCAGCCGCGCGCCCAGCACCGGATGGGCGAGGTAGGCCCGCGCCTCCTCCAGGTCCCGCAGACCATAGGCCTTGGCGGTGGGCGACCGGCCCAGGCTCGCGAGCTGCGGGAAGGTCCACCACATCCAATGGCTCCGCTTCCGGCCGCGCCGCAGCTCGGCCATGGCGGCGGGGTGGGTGTTCTCCTGCGCGGTCAGGAAGCGGTCGAGGTCGGGCATCGGGCTCGTCGTGTCTCCGGGGGCGGTCCCCGATGGAACGGGCCGCGCCGCGCCCGCGTTCCCGCGTCCCCGCCGATTGCAACCCCGGCGCGAGGTTCCGGGAGAGCCTTGGGGGTGTTGCGCGAATCGGGTGCTGACCGTTCGTTGCTGACACGCGATGGTAACGGATGGGGTGCTACACCTCTCGCAGGCGCACAGGACAAGGGAGGCGGCGATGAACGGAACACGGCACGGAACGACCGCCCCCGGGGCTTGCGAAGGCGCGGCCCCCGCGTCCAAATGGGCCATGTCCGACCTCCAGCCCTGGGCCGACTGCGCCCCCCGTCTCGTCGCCGTGGCCGCGGGCCGCGAACCGGCCGACCTCGTGATTCGCGGCGGCACCCTCGTCAACGTCCAGAGCCGCGAGGTCCTCCCCGGCTGGCAGGTCGCCGTCGCCGCCGGGCGCTTCGCATATGTCGGCCCCGACGCCTCGCATTGCATCGGACCCGCGACCGAGGTCGTGGAGGCCGGGGGCCGCTTCTTGATCCCCGGCCTCTGCGACGGCCACATGCACATCGAATCGGGGATGCTGACGCCCGCCGAGTTCGCCGCCGCCGTCATCCCCCACGGCACGACCACGATGTTCGCCGACCCGCACGAGATCGCCAACGTCCTCGGCCTCGCGGGCGTCCGCATGATGCACGACGAGGCGGCTCTCCAGCCCGTCAGCATCTTCACGCAGATGCCCTCCTGCGCCCCCTCCGCGCCGGGCTTGGAGACGACGGGCTTCGAGATCACGGCCCAGGACGTGGCCGAGGCGATGGCCTGGCCCGGCATCGTGGGCCTCGGCGAGATGATGAACTATCCGGGCGTCATCGCCGGCGACCCGCAGATGCTGGCCGAGATGGCGGCCACCCTACGCGCCGGCAAGACGGTGGGCGGCCACTACGCCTCGCCCGACCGGGGCATCCCCTTCCACGCCTATGTCGCGGGCGGCGCGGCCGACGACCACGAGGGCACCGCCGAGGCCGACGCCATCGCCCGCTCCCGCCAGGGGATGCGGTCGATGCTGCGGCTCGGCTCGGCGTGGTATGACGTGGAAAGCCAGATCACCGCGATCACCGAGAAGGGGCTCGACCCCCGCAACTTCATCCTTTGCACCGACGACTGCCATTCCGGCACGCTCGTGAACGACGGCCACATGGACCGCGTCGTGCGTCACGCCATCGCCTGCGGGTGCGACCCGCTGGTGGCCCTGCAACTGGCGACGATCAACACCGCCACCCATTTCGGGCTGGAGCGGGAACTGGGCTCCATTGCCCCCGGCCGCCGCGCCGACCTGATCCTCACCTCCTCGCTCACCGACCTCCCCATCGAGGTCGTCTATGCGCGCGGCGTGAGGGTGGCCGAAGGGGGCCGCCTCCTCGTGGACTGCCCGCACTACGACTGGCCCGCCGACGCCCGGCAAACCGTCCGGCTCGGCAAGCGGCTGACGGCGGACGACTTCGCCGTGCCCGCCCCCGACAGCCGCGACCGCGTGCGCGTCAAGGTCATCGGCGTCGTGGAGAACCAGGCCCCGACCAAGGCCCTCTCCGCCGACCTTCCCGTGCGCGGCGGCTTCGTGGAGCCCGAGGGCGAGGTGGCCCATATCGCCCTCGTCGAACGCCACCGCGCGACGGGGGGCGTCACCAACGCTTTCGTCTCGGGCTTCGGCTACGGGCCGGGCATGGCAATGGCCTCCACCGTCGCCCACGACTCCCACCACATGATCGTCGTCGGCACCGACCGGACCATGATGGCCCAGGCCGCGAACCGGCTGGCCGAGGTCGGCGGCGGCGTCACCCTCTGGAAGGACGGCGCCGAACTGGCCCTCGTCCCCCTCCCCATCGCCGGCCTCATGTCCGACGCCCCGGCGCGCGAGGTCGCGGCCCGCGCGCAACATCTCGTCGAGGCGATGGCCGAATGCGGCTGCCGCCTGAACAACGCCTATATGCAGCATTCGCTTCTGGCGCTCGTCGTCATCCCCGAGCTTCGCCTCTCCGACAAGGGCCTCGTGGATGTCCGGCGCTTCGAGGTCGTCAGCCTCTTCGAGGGGAACACATGAACGCCCAGAACCCGGATTTCGGCCCCTTCGACACCCCCGCGCTCCCCGCGCCCGAAACCTTCGACGACGCCCGTGCCGCCGTGGCCCGGCTCACCGCGATCTACGAGGCCTCCACCGCCTTCCTGAGCGAGCGCTTCGCCGCCACGCTCCGCCACGGCCGCCCGGAACGCCGCGTCCGCGCCTACTACCCCGAGGTGCGGCTCTCCACCTCCAGCTTCGCGGCCGCCGATTCGCGGCTGTCCTTCGGGCACGTCACGGGGCCGGGGACCTATTCCACCACCATCACCCGCCCCCACCTGTTCCAGAGCTACCTGGAGCAGCAGGTCGGCCTCCTGATCCGCAACCACGGCGTGCCGGTAACGGTGGGGCCGTCGCGAACCCCCATCCCCATCCACTTCGCGGTGTCCAACGACGCGCGCCTGTCCGTCCCGCAGGAAGGCGCGATGGACTTCCCGCTCCGCGACGTGTTCGACGTGCCGGACCTCGCCACCATGAACGACGACATCGTGAACGGCGACGGCTTCCTCTACGCCGACGGCTCCATCCCGCTCGCGCCCTTCACGGCGCAGCGGGTGGACTACTCGCTCGCTCGGCTGTCGCACTACACGGCGACCGACCCCGACCATTTCCAGAACCACGTCCTGTTCACGAACTACCAGTTCTACGTCGAGGAGTTCGAGGCCTACGCCCGCCAGCAGCTCGGGCAGGAGGGGTCGGGCTACACCGCCTTCGTCGGCCCCGGCAACCACGTGATCACCGAGGCCGAGGCGGTCCTGCCCGCGCCCGGCAAGATGCCGCAGATGCCGACCTACCACCTCAAGCGCGCGGACGGGCAGGGGATCACCCTCGTCAACATCGGCGTCGGCCCGTCGAACGCCAAGACGGCGACCGACCACATCGCCGTCCTGCGCCCCCACGCCTGGCTGATGGTCGGCCACTGCGCGGGCCTGCGGAACTCGCAGCGCCTCGGCGACTTCGTCCTCGCCCACGCCTACCTGCGCGAGGATCACGTCCTCGACGACGACCTCCCCATCTGGGTGCCGATCCCCGCCCTGGCCGAGATCCAGATCGCGCTGGAGAAGGCGGTGGAGGAGGTGACGGGCCTTGACGGCTACGAGCTCAAGCGCATCATGCGGACGGGCACCGTCGCCACCATCGACAACCGCAACTGGGAGCTGCGCGACCAGTCCGGCCCCGTGGCCCGCCTGTCCCAGTCCCGGGCCGTCGCGCTCGACATGGAATCGGCCACCATCGCCGCCAACGGCTTCCGCTTCCGCGTGCCCTACGGGACGCTCCTCTGCGTGTCCGACAAGCCGCTGCACGGCGAGCTGAAGCTCCCCGGCATGGCCTCGGACTTCTACCGCACGCAGGTCGCCCGCCACCTGATGATCGGCGTCCGCGCCATGGAGCGGCTGCGCGAGGAACCGCTCGAACGCATCCATAGCCGCAAGTTGCGTAGCTTCGCGGAGACGGCTTTCCTCTGAATCGACGGCTTTCCTCAAGAAACCGCGCTTTATGCTGGACAAGCGCGAATAATGGTTGTGCAGCATGAACCCAGACGGCCCCTAGGGGCGCGCACAACAGGAGAGCAACATGGCCACCAACCAGATGACCAAGGCGCAGCTCGTCGCCGCCCTCGCCGAGGAGACCGGAGGCGACAAGAAGGCGGCGGGCGCGATGCTCGACGCCCTGACCGGCATCATCACCCGCACCGTGTCCGAGGGCGGCGCCGTGACGCTGCCCGGCGTCGGCAAGATCTACTGCCGCGAGCGGCCCGAGCGCATGGTCCGCAACCCCTCTACGGGCGAGCAGATCAAGAAGGACTCGGACAAGGTCGTGAAGGTCACGATCGCCAAGGCGCTCAAGGACAGCATCAACGCCTGATCGGCGCGGCCCCGCGCCCATCGACGGGGGCGCGGGGAACGTTCGGCCCCGTCGCTCGTTCCATCCTTGCCGTGAGGGCAAGGGGGCAGCGCCATGGCCGACCGCGAACCGCTCCAAGGCCGCGTGATCTCGTCCGACCGGGTGGAGGGAGCGGCCGTCTTCGACCTCGGCGGACAGCGGCTCGGCGCCATCGACCACCTCCTGGTCGACCGCCGGTCCGGCCGGATCACCCATGCCGTCATGGCCTTTGGCGGGCTCCTGGGCCTGGGGCAGGACCTTCATCCGATCCCCTGGGCGGCGCTCCGCTACGACGCCGCGCTCGGCGGCTACGCCACCGACCTCGCCGGGTCCCGGCTCCACCCGGGGCCGCCGTCTTCCGGCGACGGACCTGGCGACCGCCGGTGGGAGGCTCAGGCCTATGTCCCGGACGGCCTGCCCTTCTACTGGGTCTGACGCCTCAGCCGATCCGCCCCCGGACGCCGCCAGTCTGCGCGCGGTCCAGCAGCAGGTGGTCCGCCAGCACCAGCGCCATCATCGCCTCGCCCACCGGGACGGCTCGGATGCCCACGCAGGGGTCGTGGCGGCCCTTGGTCACGACCTCGACCGCCGTGCCGTCGGTGCGGATCGACCGGCGCGGCGACAGGATCGACGACGTGGGCTTGACCGCGAACCGCACCGTGATCGCCTGCCCCGTCGAGATGCCCCCCAGGATGCCGCCCGCCTTGTTCGACCCGAACCGCAGGCTCCCGTCCTCCAGGAAGATCTCGTCGGCGTTGTCGCGCCCCGTCAGCGCGGCGGCGGCCATCCCCTCGCCGATCTCCACGCCCTTGACGGCGTTGATCGACATCATCGCGCTGGCGAGGTCCGAATCGAGCTTGCCATAGACCGGCGCCCCCAGCCCCGGCGGCACGCTCTCGGCCACCACCTCGATCATCGCGCCGACCGAGTTGTGGTCGTCCTTCCGCAGCCAGTCGAGGTAGTCGGCCCATTCCGCCGCCGCCACCGGGTCCGGGCACCAGAAGTCGTTCCGCCCGATCTCCTCCCGGTCGAACCGCGCCCGGTCGATCCGCTTCTCGCCCATCTGCACCATGTAGCCGGTGATCCGCACCTGCGGGGCCAGCGCATCCAGCACCGCCCGCGCCACGCCCGCCGCCGCCACCCGCGCCGCCGTCTCGCGCGCGCTGCTCCGCCCGCCGCCGCGATGGTCCCGCACCCCGTATTTCAGGTGATAGGTCAGATCGGCGTGCCCCGGCCGGAACGCCTGCGCGATGTCGCCGTAATCCTTCGACCGCTGGTCGGTGTTCTCGATCAGCAGGCTGATCGCCGTCCCCGTCGTCACCCCCTCGAACACCCCCGACAGGATGCGCACCGCGTCCGGCTCCTGCCGCTGGGTAGTGTTCCGGTTCTGCCCCGGCCGCCGCTTGTCCAGCCACGGCTGGATCAGCGCCTCGGTCAGCGGCAGCCCCGGCGGGCAGCCGTCCACCACCACCCCCAGCGCCGGCCCGTGGGACTCGCCCCAGGTCGTGAAGCGGAACAGGTGGCCGAAACTGTTGAGGCTCATGCGCGGGCTCCGTTGATCCCTCGGCCCTTAGCGCAAGGCCGCGGAACCCGAAAGCCCGGTCCCCATCGCCAGCGGCAGCGGAGGCAGGTCGTGCTCCACCTCCTCCCAGGGCCGCAGCCCCAGCTCCCGCATCAGCGTCGCCGCTCCCCGGCCGGCGTCGAACCCGGCCTCCACGCGGGCGCGCGCCGCCTCGGACAGAGCCCGTGCCCGCGCGGGCGACCGCGCGAGCGCGTCCAGCGCCCCGGCCAGCGCGCCCGGGTCGCGCGGCGGCACGAGGATCCCGTCCACCCCATGCGTCACCAGCTCGCGCACGCCGCCCGTCGCGGCGGCCACCACCGGCAGCCCGCAGGCCATCGCTTCCATCAACGCCGCACTCAGGCCCTCGCGGGGATTCGGGCGCACGAAGGCATGGGCGGCCCGCATCTCCTCCCGCATCCGCTCCTCGCCCAGCGGCCCGGTCAGCACCGCCCGCTCCCCGAGCCGCAGCCCGCGCATCCGCCGCTCCAGCCCGGGCCGCGCGTTCCGGCCCTCGGCGCCGTCCGGCCCCGCGATCCGCAGCGTCGCCGGCACGCCGCGATCGAGAAGGCGGCGCAGCGCCAGCAGCAGCTCGGCCAGGCCCCGCGACTCCTCCAGTCGCCCGCAGGCGAGAAGGCGCAGCGGCTCGCCCGGGGCGGGGGGCGCGTAGGGCAGGGGGCCGAAGCACCCGGCGTCCACGCCCAGCGGCTGCACCACCAGCCGCGCCGGCCGGTCCTCGCGCAGCACGGTCTTGACCTCGGCCAGCAGCCGCCGCGACGCCACCGTGGCGAACCGCGCCGCGCGCCACTTGAGGTTCTGCCCCGGCCCGTCCTCGGACAAGGGCCCGTGCAGCGCCAGGCTGTAGGACGGCCCGCCCAGCCGCTCGGCCAGCGCGGCGACCAGCGCCACCCGTCCCGAGGACTGCACATGGACGTGCCGCAGCCCGAGCCGCGCCGCCGCCTCGACCAGCGCCCGCGCCGGGCCCAGCGCCCCCAGCAGGTCGCGCGCGAAGCCCCGCTCCGCGCCCCGCAGCTCGGCCCAGGGCAGGCCGGCCAGGGCGCCCAGGCCCCGGTGGAGCCCGCGTGCGAGATAGGTCGTCCGCGCCATCGCCTCGGCGCACCAGCCATGGACGCGCAGGGCGGGCGGCGGCGGGCGGTCGGACAGCAGCACGACCTCGACCCCTTGCGCCTCCAGCGCCGCCACCTCGCGCCGGACGGCGGGATGCGTCGGCCCGGGAAAACACGGCACGAGATAGCCGATGCGTGGTCGTATCGCTGGCATGGTCCCCCTGCGCCTCCGCCTCTCCGGGCCGGGCCACTGGCGGAAACCTGCCGCAGGACCGGCCCCGGCGTCAAAGGTTAACGCTAGCGCCCGCGCAAGATCGAGGCCCCGTGCGAGAGGCCCCCGAACCCCGGATCAACCCCAGGTCGTCCCGCCGTCGGGGAGGGGGGTTCCCCCGGCCCCCGGCCCGCGCTACCACGTCCCGGCAACCGGCCCGGGGGAGGGGCGTATGGCGCCGATCCTGTCGATCCGAGACCTCCGCAAGACCTACGACAACGGCTTCGAGGCGCTCAAGGGCGTGTCGCTCGACATCCAGCCGGGCGAGATCCTGGCCCTCCTCGGCCCCAACGGCGCGGGCAAGACCACGCTCATCTCCGCCGTCTGCGGCATCACCCGCATCACCTCCGGCACCGCCACCGTCGCCGGCCACGACGTGCAGCGCGACTGGCGGCAGGCGCGCGAGCTCATCGGCCTTGTCCCGCAGGAGATCAGCCTCGAATCCTTCGAGAAGGTCCGCCGCACCGTCGCCTTCTCGCGCGGGCTCTTCGGCAAGCCCCGCGACGACGCGGCGGTGGAGCGCGTGCTCCGCCAGCTCTCGCTCTGGGACAAGCGCGACTCGACGGCGATGCAGCTCTCGGGCGGCATGAAGCGCCGCGTCCTCATCGCCAAGGCGCTGGTCCACGAGCCCCGCGTCCTCTTCCTCGACGAACCCACGGCCGGCGTGGACGTGGAGCTGCGCCGCGACATGTGGCGCGTCGTGGACGAACTGCGCCGCGAGGGCGTCACCATCATCCTCACCACCCACTACATCGAGGAGGCCGAAGCCATCGCCGACCGGGTCGCGGTCATCTCGCGCGGGCGCATCCTCCTCGTGGAGGACAAGGACAGCCTCATGCGCCGCATGGGCCGCAAGGTGCTGCACGTCGCGCTCCAGCAGCCGCTGGTCGCGATCCCCGCCGACCTTGCCCGCTTCGGCCTGGCGCTCGACGACGGCGGCCGCCGCCTCACCTACAGCTACGACACCAAGGCCGAGCGGACGGGCATCGCCACCCTCCTCGCCGCGCTGGCCGAGTGCGGGATCGCCGTCGCCGACCTCGACACCGAGGCGTCGTCGCTCGAAGAGATCTTCGTGGGCCTGGTCCACGGCGACGACGCCGAAGGGGAGGCCGCGCCATGAACCTCCGCGCCGTCCGCGCCATCTACGCCCAGGAGATGGGCCGCTTCTTCCGCACGGTCACGCAGTCGCTGGTCGCGCCGGTGCTGTCCACGTCGCTCTACTTCGTGGTCTTCGGAGCGGCCATCGGCGGCCGGATCGAGGAGGTGGAGGGCGTCTCCTACGGGGCCTTCATCGTCCCCGGCCTCATCATGCTCTCGGTAATCACCCAGGGCATCTCGAACGCCTCGTTCGGCATCTACTTCCCCAAGTTCGTCGGCACCATCTTCGAGGTCCTGTCCGCCCCCGTCAGCTTCCTCGAAGCCGTCCTGGGCTACGTCGGCGCGGCGGCCACCAAGTCCTTCCTCATCGGCCTCATCATCCTCGCGACCTCGTGGTTCTTCGTGGACCTGTCCATCGCGCACCCCGTCGCGATGCTGGCCTTCCTGGTCCTGACCTGCGTCAGCTTCTCGCTCCTCGGCTTCATCATCGGCATCTGGGCCGGCAACTTCGAGCAGCTCCAGCTCGTCCCCCTCCTGATCGTCACGCCGCTGGTGTTCCTGGGGGGCAGCTTCTACTCGGTGTCGATGCTGCCGGGGATCTGGCAGACGGTGGCGCTGTTCAACCCGGTCGTCTACCTGATCTCCGGCTTCCGCTGGTCCTTCTTCGGGCTGGCCGACGTGCCGGTGGGGATCTCGCTCCTCGCCATCGCCGCCTTCACGACGGCCTGCCTCGCCGTGGTCTGGTGGATCTTCCGCACCGGCTGGCGGCTGCGGCGCTAGGGCGGTCCGGACGCCGCGACGCGGGTGGGACGGTCGCAAGATGCGTATTTGGGCCAAGTTGAAGGGCAGCCTCATCAACTTGGCCCCAAATACGCAAGCGACCGCCGGGCCGGGCGCCCCGGTCCGTGGCCCGGGCGCCCCTTTCTCCGAACGGGGCCGCCCCGCAGGCCGGGCCTCCACCCCACCTTGCGCCTTGCGGGACGCCCCCCACGGCCTTACCTGCGGATCATGCAACTCCCCGACCTCCTCCGCCTCCGCCCGCGCCACCCCACGGTGTCGGTCCTCCGCCTCCAGGGCCCCATCGGCATGGGCGCGCGGTCGCTGACCGACGCCACCCTCGCCCCGGCGATCGAGGCGGCGTTCAAGTCGAGGCCCGTCGCCGTCGCCCTCCAGGTCAACTCGCCCGGCGGCTCGGCGGTGCAGTCCTCGCTCATCGCCGCCCGCATCCGGCGGCTGGCCGAGGAGAAGAAGGTTCCGGTGCTGGCCTTCGTCGAGGACGTGGCGGCCTCGGGCGGCTACTGGCTCGCCACCGCCGCCGACGAGATCCTCTGCGACCCCGGCTCCATGCTGGGCTCCATCGGCGTCATCTCGTCGGGCTTCGGCTTCCAGGACCTCATCTCCCGCCTGGGGGTGGAGCGCCGCGTCCACACCGCCGGCCGCTCCAAGTCCCTCCTCGACCCCTTCCGCCCCGAGAAGCCCGAGGACATCGAGCGCCTGAACCGCTGGCTGTCCCAGCTCCACGACGTGTTCATCGCCCATGTCCGCGCCCGGCGCGGCCCGCGCCTCGCCGACAACCCCGACCTCTTCACCGGCGAGGTCTGGATCGGCCAGCGCGCCGTGACCCAAGGGCTCGCCGACGGAATCGGCCACATGGTCCCCACCCTGCGCGCCCGCTTCGGCGACAAGGTCCGCTTCCGCCGCTACGGCCCCCGCCGCCCCTTCCTGTCCCGCTTCGGCCTCCAGGTCGCCGAGGACATGGCCGCCACGCTGGAGGAGCGGGCGGCCTTCGCCCGGTTCGGCCTGTGATCCTCATCAAGGCCTCGATCCTCTTCCTCCTGTTCATGGTCGGCATCGCCATCTGGGGCCGCTTCCGCAAGCCCAAGCCCCGCAAGGCCGCCCGCTTCTGCCCCGCCTGCGGCCGTCCCCGGATCGGCAAGGACCGCTGCGCCTGCGGGGCGAAGACGTGACCGCCCCCAGGATCGCCCTCGTCACCGGCGCCGCCGCCCGGCTCGGCCGCGCCATGGCCCTGACCCTCGCCGACCGGGGCCACGACGTCGCCGTCCACTACAACGGCTCCCGCGAGGCCGCCGAACAGGTCGTCCGCGAGATCGAGGCCAAGGGCCGCCGCGCCATGGCGCTTCAGGCCGACCTCCTCGACGAATCCCAGGCCGCCGCGCTCCTCCCCCGCGCCGCCGCCGCTCTGGGCAGCCCCATCACCACCCTCGTCAACAACGCCTCGATCTTCGACTACGACAACCTCGCCACCGCCACGCGCGAAAGCTGGGACCGCCACTTCGGCTCCAACCTCCGCGCCCCTTTCCTGCTGACCCAGGCACTCGCCGCCCAGGCCCCCGACCCCCTCAGAGACTTCAACGGAGAGCCCGTCGCCCAGGCCCTCGTCGTCAACATGATCGACCAGCGCGTCCGCAAGCCGACGCCCGAGTTCATGACCTACACCCTCGCCAAGTCCGCCCTCTGGACCCTCACCCGGACGGCGGCCCAGGCCCTCGCCCCCCGCGTCCGCGTCAACGCCATCGGCCCCGGCCCCACCCTCCGGGGCGCGCGCCAGAGCGAGGCCCACTTCGCCCGCCAGCGCGCCAGCACCGTCCTCGAACGCGGCTCCGACCCCGAGGACATCGCGGCGGCCTTGGCCTACCTCCTCGACGCCAAGGCGGTCACCGGCCAGCTCCTCTGCGTGGATGGCGGCCAGCACCTCGGCTGGAAGACCCCGGACGTCCTGGGGGTGGAATAGGGGTTATCCCCAGTTATCCACAGATTCTCCACCGGGGCCTGTGGGGGACTCGCCCCAAGGGGTCGATGCCGCGCCGCCGCAGGAAAACCCGAGCAACATCAATTCCGTAGCTTGCGGGCCGACCTTCACGCCGCGCCGCCGCGAGGCCAGCCCCCCGATTCACCCTTCCGCGATCCGTCCCCCGACTTATCCACAGCCCCCGTTGTTCCATCCCCATCCATCGCGCTAGATACCCCTCCCGATCCCCCAGGCCGACGCCCATGCCCGACGACCTCCTCCCTTCCGAATCCCCCGAAAGCGCGCTCCGCGGTCCCGAGCGCATCGCGGCCTACCTGCGCCAGCTCGACGCCTCGCCCGGCGTCTACCGGATGCTCGACGAGCAGAACCGCGTCCTCTACGTCGGCAAGGCCAAGAACCTGAAGGCGCGGGTGTCGAACTACGCGCGCCCCTCGGGCCACTCGGCGCGCATCAGTCGGATGATCCGGGAAACCGCGTCGATGATGTTCCTGACGACGCGCACGGAAACCGAGGCGCTGCTGCTGGAGCAGAACCTCATCAAGCAGCTCAAGCCCCGCTACAACGTGCTGCTGCGCGACGACAAGTCGTTCCCCAACATCATCATCTCGGCCCACCGCTACCCCCAGGTCCGCAAGCACCGGGGCGCGCGCACCGACAAGGGCGACTACTTCGGCCCCTTCGCCAGCGCCGGCGCGGTGAACCGCACGCTGAACCAGCTCCAGAAGGCGTTCCTGCTGCGCTCCTGCACGGACGCCGTGTTCTCCTCGCGCACGCGGCCCTGCCTCCTCCACCAGATCAAGCGCTGCTCCGCCCCTTGCGTGAACCTCATCTCCGAGGACGACTACGCCGACTCGGTCCACGACGCCGCCCGCTTCCTGTCCGGCAAGACGACCAAGGTGCAGGAAACGCTCGCCCGCCAGATGCAGGACGCCGCCGAGGCCATGGAGTTCGAGCGCGCCGCCGCGCTGCGCGACCGCATCAAGGCCCTGACCGCCGTGCAGACCGCGCAGGGCATCAACCCCCGCACGGTGGCGGAGGCCGATATCGTCGCGCTCCACATGGAGGGCGGGCAGGCCTGCGTGCAGGTGTTCTTCATCCGCGCCAACCAGAACTGGGGCAACCACGACTTCTATCCGCGCCTTGCGGGAGACGACGACCCGGCCGAGGTCATGCAGGCCTTCCTGGGCCAGTTCTATTCCGACCGCGACCCGCCGCCGCTGATCCTCGCATCGGCTGGCGTGGACGACCCTGAGGTGCTGATGGCCGCCCTGTCGGAAAAGGCCCGCCGCCGCATCGACATCGCCGTGCCCCAGCGCGGCGAGAAGGCCGAGCTGGTCGAGGGCGCGCTGCGGAACGCCCGCGAATCCCTCGCCCGCCGCATGAGCGAGAGCGCCACGCAAGGCAGGCTCCTCGATGGCCTGGCCGAGAAGTTCGAGCTCCCCGCCCCCCCGCGCCGGATCGAGGTCTACGACAACTCCCACATCATGGGCACCAACGCGATCGGCGCCTTCATCGTCTCCGGCCCGGACGGGTTCGAGAAGGGCCAGTACCGCAAGTTCAACATCGAGACGGCCAAGCCCGGCGACGACTTCGGCATGATGAAGGAGGTCCTCACCCGCCGCTTCACCCGCCTCCTCAAGGAGGACCCCGATCGCGAGTCGCCCGCCTGGCCCGACCTCCTCCTCATCGACGGCGGGCAGGGGCAGGTCTCGGCGGTCCACGAGGTCATGGCCGAGATGGGCGTCCACGACATCCCGATGATCGGCGTCGCCAAGGGCATCGACCGCGACCTCGGCAAGGAGGAGTTCTGGCGCGTCGGCCGCCGTCCCATGGCGCTGCCGCACAACGACCCGGTGCTCTACTTCGTCCAGCGCCTGCGGGACGAGGCGCACCGCTTCGCCATCGGCACCCACCGCGCCAAGCGCGCCAAGTCCCTCCTCGCCAACCCCCTGGACGAGATCCCCGGCGTCGGCCCCGGCCGCAAGCGCGCTCTGCTCCAGCACTTCGGCAGCGCCAAGGCCGTGAGCCGCGCGGCGCTTCTCGACCTCAAGGCGGTGCCCGGCGTGTCGGACCAGTTGGCCGAAGCGATCTATGGATACTTCCACGAGAAAGGCTGAGACGCGGCCCCCCGCGTCCACCGCCGAGGGGGGCTCTGCCCCCCGCTTCGCTCCCCCCGGGATATTTGGAGCCAAAGAAGGCCAAGGCACGCGGCGGCGCGGCGCGCGCCCGGTGCGGCCCCGTGCATCCCCTGCAGGGCGGGCCTCCGCCCGCCACGGCCGCGCCGGTGGAGCGGGCGGCCCGTCCCGCATCCATTCCCGCGCTGGGGCGTCGCCCCGTTCCGACTCACCTTCGCGCGCTTGGCACGGCCCCTCGGGGTGTTGCGCGGATCGCGCCCGACCGTTCGTTGCTTACACTCCGGGTTAACGCTTCCGTGCGATTCTCTCCCTCGCACACACGCAGCGGCTCCCCCGCCGCACGGCCCGGCCCTCCCGCAGGGGCGGCCGGCCGGCACCGACGGCGGGGGGCGGAAAGGAGAGACGAGGGACAAAGAGCGAGCCACCCGTGACAGGGGTGGCGCGAGACACACGCGATGGGCCAGGAGCGGCCAGATACCCGGCCAGGGAGGCCGAGGCGCCCCACGGGCGTTCTCCCTCGATGCCACTGAGACCCAGCCCGCCCAATGGCGGCCGGTGCTCCCGCTCGCGCGCGCCCCTGGTCCCCGCGAGCCCGGGAGTGAACCCGGAGGCTTCGCGGGGATTTAGTCTGTCCGAGACCCCCCTTCTTTGGCTCCAAGCATCCCGGGGTGAGCCGCGCCAGCGGCGAGGGGCAGAGCCCCTTCAGATCCCCACGAACTCGTCCCGCGCCTCGTCCCAGGCCTCCAGCGTGCCCTCGCCGATGTCGTTCCAGAGCCCGTGGAGCGTCAGTCGCTCGTCCTCCACCGCCGCCTTCACGAAGGGGAATGTCAGCAGGTTCTCCAGCGACACCTTCACCGACAGCTTCTCCAGCGCCCGCACTCGGGCCTCGTCGTCGCCCGGCGGCAGCGCCTCGAAGCCCGGCCGCAGGATCTCCATCCAGCGCCCGACGAAGCTCGTGGCCTCCAGCAGTTCCGGCGCGTGGCCCGCGCACATGTCGTAGCAGCCCTTCACGCCGCCGCACTGCGAATGGCCCATGACGATGACATGGGCGACCCGCAGCGCGTTCACCGCGTATTCCACGGCGGCCGAGGTGCCATGGTGGTCCCCGTCCGGCGCGAAGGGCGGGATCAGGTTGGCGATGTTGCGGTGGATGAAGAACTCGCCCGAATCGGCCCCGAAGATCGAGGCGACGTGCACCCGGCTGTCGCAGCAGGCGACGATCATCGCGCGGGGGCGCTGCCCCTCCTCGGCCAGCCGCCGGTACCAGGGGCGATTGCCGGCGTAGGTGGTCGCCCGCCAGCCTTGGTAACGGCGGACGAGGTAATCGGGCAGGGGCCGTGCGGTCATCATGGGTCTCCTGTCGCCGCGTCGCGGCATCCCGTTCATATGAGATCAAATCCGGCGTGACGCAACGGCGCGCTGGACCCCCTTGCCCCGCCCGCCCGCGCGGCTAGGCTCCCGCCCCGTCCCCCCACAGCCCCCCGAGGCCCATGCCGATCCCCTCCTTCGCCCCCGCCGACGCCCCCGCGCTCCCCCTGACCCCGGTTGCCTCCGACGCGCTCGAGGCGACCCTTTCGGCGCTGCCGCCCGCCCAGGCGGCCTGGGTCCGCGCGCTCGGCTTCAAGGCCGCCGCCGGCGAGGTCGCGGTGCTGCCCGGCGAGGACGGCATCGCCCGCGCCCTCCTCGGCCGGGGCACCCCTGCCACCCGCGCCCGCACCCGCTTCGCCTTGGCCCAGGCCGCCGCCCGCCTGCCCGAGGGCGCTTGGCGGCTCGACGCCCCCCTCGATCCCGCCGAGGCGCGGGAGCTGGCCTTGGGCTGGCTCCTCGACGGCTACCGCTTCGGCCGCTACAAGGACGCGCCCGCCCCCCGCGCCCGCCTCGTCGCGCCCGAAGGGATCGACGCCCCCCGCCTGGAGATCCTCGCGCAGGCCGAGGCCCTCGCCCGCGACCTCGTCAACACCCCCGCCAACGACCTCGGCCCCGCCGAGCTGGAAGCGGCCGCCCGCGACCTCGCCACCCGCTTCGGCGCGCGGATCGAGGTCATGACGGGCGAGGCCCTGCGCGATGGCTTCCCGCTCATCCACACAGTCGGCCGCGCCGCCATGCCCCACCGCGCGCCCCGCCTGATCGACATGGCCTGGGGCGAGGCCGGGCCGCAGCTCACCCTCGTCGGCAAGGGCGTCTGCTTCGACACCGGCGGGCTCGACCTCAAGCCGTCGGCGTCGATGCTGACCATGAAGAAGGACATGGGCGGCGCGGCCCACGTCCTCGCGCTGGCCCAGGCGATCATGGCGCTGGCCCTGCCGCTGCGCCTGCGCGTCCTGATCCCGGCGGTCGAGAATGCCGTGGGCCCGGACGCCTTCCGCCCCGGCGACGTGCTCCGCTCCCGCAAGGGCCTGACCGTCGAGATCAACAACACCGACGCGGAAGGCCGCCTCGTCCTCGCCGACGCCTTGGCGCTGGCCGCCGAGGGCGAGCCCGGCCTGACCGTCACCTTCGCCACCCTGACCGGCGCGGCCCGCGTCGCTGTCGGCCCCGACCTCGCGCCCTTCTTCACCGACGACGACGCCCTCGCGCAGGCCCTGGCTCAGGGCGGTCGCGACTGGGCCGATCCAGTCTGGCGGCTCCCCTTCCACGAGCCCTACGAGGCGCTGATCGAGCCCGCCATCGCCGACCTCGACAACGCGCCCTCGGGCGGCATGGCCGGGGCGATCACGGCGGCGCTGTTCCTGCGCCGCTTCGCGCCGACGCGCTACTGCCACTTCGACATCTTCGCGTGGTCGCAGTCCAATGCGCCGGGCCGGACCAAGGGCGGGCTGATGCAGGGCGTCCGCGCCCTCCTCGCCGCCCTGCCCGAGGCGCTGCCCCTGTGACCGACCCCCGCCTGACCCCCGCCAACGGTCGCGTTGCGGCGGAA
The DNA here is from genome assembly GCF_017872975.1 of Rubellimicrobium aerolatum. GTDB lineage: Bacteria > Pseudomonadota > Alphaproteobacteria > Rhodobacterales > Rhodobacteraceae > Rubellimicrobium > Rubellimicrobium aerolatum. The sequence goes on along the minus strand of NZ_JAGGJP010000009.1, from coordinate 2,088 downwards.
CGCCTGCGCGGCCTCGTGCCGGCCCAGCGCTACGTCGCCGGAGAGCCCCGCCGCGTCGCCGTCCCGGTGGCCGACCTCGACGGCTCGCCCGGAGGGATGCGCGACCGCCAGCTCCTCTGGGGCGAGGGGGTGACGGTCTACGAGACCCGCAACGGCGTGGCCTTCGTGGAGGCCCAGCGCGACGGCTACGTCGGCTACGTCTCCGCCGTCTCGCTCGCCCCCGCCCGCGCGCCCACCCACCGCGTCGCCGTGCCCGCCACGCATCTCTACCGCGACGACGACATGAAGAGCCCGGACCTGCGGCACCTGTCCTTCGGGTCGCTGGTGACGGTCGAGGCCGAGGGCCGGCGGTTCTGGGAGACGCCCGAGGGCTACATCCCGAAAGCCCACCTGCGCCCGCTGGACCGCCCCTTCACCGACCCGGCGGCGGTCGCGCAACTCCTGTTCGGGGTTCCCTACCTGTGGGGCGGGAACTCGGTCCTGGGGATCGACTGCTCGGGGCTGGTGCAGGCGGCGCTGCTGGCCTGCGGGATCGCCTGCGGCGGCGACAGCGACCTCCAGCAGGCCGTGGGCGCGGAGGTGCCGGAGGGCGAGCCCCCGCGGCGGGGCGATCTGCTGTTCTGGAAGGGCCACGTCGCGATGGCGGTGGACGAGGGCACGCTGATCCACGCCAACGCGCACCACATGGCCGTGGCCTACGAGGGGACCGACCACGCCATGCGCCGCATCGCCGCGCAGGGCGACAGCGAGGTGATCGCCCGGCGGCGGCCCCGAGCCTAGTCCACGACCCGAGGCTTCGGCTCCAGCACCCGGAGCACCTGCCCCAGGTCGTGCCCGCGCCGGAGCACCTGCCCCTCGGCGCCGATCACCGCGTATTGCCCCTGACGCAGCCTCAGCGCCGGGCGCTTCTCGATGCGGTAGAGCGGCGTCTCGGCCGTGCGGCGGAAGATGGAGAAGACGGCCGCGTCCCGAAGATGCGCGATGCCGTAGTCGCGCCACTCGCCAGCCGCGACCCTGCGACCGTAGAGGCCGAGGATCAGGCTCAGCTCGGTGCGGTGGAAGGCGACCTGGGACAGGGCGGCCGGGTTGGCGGGTCCCGGAAAGGGGATCGGCGGCAAGACGGACATGGGCAGGAGTCTGGGGTCGCGCCCGTCCCAAATCAAGGCCGAACGGCGCAACCCCGGTCGGCGTCAGCCGCAGCGGACGCGGATGATCTCGTTCATGCTGCCGACCTCGAAGTTGATGCGGCGCGGGTCGCGGTTCCGCAAGGGTCCCGAGCCCGCCCGGATCACCCGCACCGGCGCCTCGAAGCGGGCGGGATCGACCGACCCGGCCTCCATGCCGATGTAGCCGGCGAGAGCCCCGCCCCCGCAGGTGTCGGCCGCCATCGGCGGCAGGACGGGAAGCGGCATCTCGCCCAGGGCCTCGCCGGCCGAGATCGTGCCGTCCGGCGACGGCGCGACCTCCGATCCGGGCCCGGCGTCGCAGGCGGACAGGAACATGAGGGCGAGGGCGGGGGCGAGGAGTCGGGCATGGGTCATGGTCGGTGATCCTAGCACAGGGCGCGGCCCCGCCAAGCCGCCCTCAGCCGCAGCCGACGGTGACGACCTTGTCCGCCGCGTCCGTGACGAAGGTCACCCGCTGCGGGTTCACCCCGTCGGCCGAAGTCGCGCCGGGCCCCACCACGCGGACGGGGACGGGCGACTGGAACGTCGTGCCGCGCACCACGTCCGCGTCCTGGCCCACGTAGTCCTGCAAGCTGCGCGCCCCACAGGAGTCGCCCTCGTCGAGAACGACCTCGAAAGCGAAGGGCGTGCCGGGCGGCACCGGGATCGGAACGACGCAGGCCGGCAGGGCGGCAAGCGCGAGGAGCGGGAAGGCGAAGCGGATCAGGGTCATGCCCCCAGCCTAGCCCGAGTCCGGGCCTCCCGCCAGCGCACGGTTGCCAATCCGCTCGCGGAATGGTGAAGTCCCGTCTCGAATTGAGGTCATGGGGAGGGGGTCCATGCGGGCGCGGGCGGCGGTTGCGGTGGGGGCGGGGTTGCCCTTGGAGGTGATGGAGGTGGAGCTGGGGGGGCCTCGGGCCGG
>NZ_JAGGJP010000008.1 GCF_017872975.1 Rubellimicrobium aerolatum | reverse complement strand
TCGGGCCGTGGGATGTGACCAGTCATGATGTGAACAGTACTCCTACCCCTTAGGGAAGTGGGAGACCCTGTCCGGTCAGTTCGGGGGCAGCTTCAGGACTTTTCCCACTCTATTACTCTTCCGTTCTCTTCCTTCTACTATAATCTAAACACCGAAGGATTAATCAATCTTCGATAAGGGATATGTCGTCCTGAATGTTCCAATCCAAGTAGGCATATCTACTCCGAGACTTGCTTTCCTTAGGCTTAGGTGACTCAATACGGATAGGCTCAATGATCTTGGGTCCTTGGTTGCTATATTCTACATCAAGGTAGGGACACTGACCGATTTCTTCTATGAAGGCTTCTTGTAGCGCCTTGATGACTTCGGCTTCATCGCTCCGCTTGCAGATCAAACAATCATGGACCGGGTATGCGACTATAGGTGTCTTACGCTGTGCTAGACTTAGTAGGGCTTTGACTATGATGCTACTTTCTACGAACATTAGAGTTCCGGCCTCTCTGTCCATATTCTTAATAAACGGGAACGCCTCAATAATCTGATTGTAGTAGAACTTAGCAGGCACTTTCTTGGGAAGATTGTATTCCTTCTGTAGTGGAATGGGTTTGCCGTTGCCGTCTTTCTTCTTGCCCTTGGGAAGTCTGTTCTTCTTGGGTGAACTGGACAGCAGAGCCGAGACCAACTCCTTTGCGAAACTCCTCATATGCGGGGGGCCTGAACGCACAAACTCGATACGCTGATAGGGGTCCGATCCTAAGTCGATTTCTGACTCACCGAAGAGAACGTTGGCTAAGGATACAAAGCTTCCTTTAACGTCGATTTCACAAACTGCCTCTCCATCAATGGTGAAGTGCAGTCGATCCGCCGCCTTCTTGTTCTGCCAGCCACCATAGATGCGCCCTCCTTTGTCTAGCCGTCCATCATTGAAGATTCGCTTGCCCCCCGCCCACTCCTCGTCCTCAGGGCTCCTCAGGGGATGAATGACCATGACCTTGTTGATCGCCCTCATGTCCGCCTGTAAGGCCTCATACTGCCCCTTGAACTGGCTTAGTCCGAGGATCGCCCCCTTCGGCTTCTCTCCTCCGGCGAAGGCATACCCCTCGGGCTTGCTGTCCCTGACCTGGATCGCTGGCCCTGTCCCATGTGGCTTGAACCGAAGAGCATCCGGCGCAACCTCCTTGCGGGCTTGGTAGACGGCACTCAGCCCCTTGCCCTTCTTTGGCCGCTCGGCCTCCTGAGCAAGAGACAGCTTCCCTGAGGCCAGCAAAGCCCTCATGACCCGTTGGGCAACATCATACCCGTAGGCTGCTTCTCGATAGGTTGCCTCCCCCATGGGCCAGCAGACCAACCCTGACGGCGCGGTTTTCACTGCTATGAGGAAGTCAGACAGACAGCGAAGAACCTTCCGTTGGGTGGTAGGACGGCTGCCCTCCAAGAGACCAAGCCCGTCAGCCAAGGATGAAACATAGGCTTTTGTAGCTTCATCCTGAGGCTCCCAATCTTGCTGAACCCAACTATCCCCTGTGATCTTGGGAGATTTCTCTACCTCTCGAACGGGGGTGTTTGTTATCCCAAAATCTTCATGCTTGTAGTGCAAGTACTTGCTCCCCTTCAACTTAGCTCTTAATTATCAATGCCTTATAGGTCCAGACAATCTCTGAACAGGCAAGGTCGCGGCGTGAGTATTTCCGCACTATAAACAATGATGTAGCCCCGCATTTGACGAGACTGAGACTTCATTGTGATTGTCCCGGCAGCTTATCTGCGGACGCTTCTTTCGTTAGCCCCACGCCCGCCGAGCGCACCCCGAAGATTGGAAGGCTCTAAAACGCCTATTCTGTCTGTCAGGATCGACGGAACGACCCTCGGACGGGTCCACCTACCCGACGACACGAAAGGGGCTTCCTTGACCGTAAAATCCCGCCACTCCCTAAGGGCTTTCCCGCCCCGGCATCACACATGAGTAGAGGAATAAGTTGCTGGCCCGCTGTGACCACTCAAACGGTAACATTAGACTGATTCAGGTTGCCTATGTGACTGCTGTGGGTGTAGTCTAGAATCATATGTTACTAGCGGAGCATCACATGGCGCGGGTAGGCTATCGCCGGGTCAGCACAGAGGATCAGAACCTAGACCGTCAGGACCTAGGCCCAACCGACAAGCTCTTTGAGGAGAAGCTGTCCGGCAAGTCAGCCGCAGACCGCCCCGCGCTACAGGCCATGCTCGACTATGTGCGAGAGGATGACGTTGTGGTGGTCCACTCCATCGACCGACTGGCGCGGGACCTGCGTGACCTCCAAGCCATCGTCCAGCGGCTCAACGACAAGGGTGTAGCCATCACCTTCCTGTCCGAGCGACTGACCTTCTCCGCTGACAGCGACGATCCTCTAGCCAATCTACAGCTACAGATGATGGGGGCCTTCTCCGAGTTCGAACGGAACATCATCCGTAAGCGCCAAGCGGAGGGCATCGCCCAAGCCAAGGCGAGGGGCGTCTACAAGGGACGGAAGCCCACCATCGACCGCGACAAGGTGCGTAGCCTCAGGGAACAGGGCCTCTCAACATACCAGATCGCTGACCAACTGAAGATCAGCCGCATGAGTGTGCATCGCATTTTGAACGGCTGACGTGAGGTTCCAAGTAGATGCATCATCATGGCGAAAGGCTGACTACAAACAAGTGCTATAGAACGACCTGACCTGAAGAAAGAAGCGGAGACTCGAATTGACTGTGTGTGCATATGTCCACTCGGACGGGGTCGCAGCTATCTTGAGCGATCTACTTGTGACCTCAGGGCCGAATGTCATAACCCCAACAACCTATGGGTCGGTGAGCTTGGAAGGCAGATACCTCGCGGGCCTGACTTCGAAAGCACTAGTTATACCCGAAAACGCTGCCGTCTTCGCATTTTCTGGAGCAGAAAGCAGAATTCGCGACTTCACGGAGTCTTTCCCAGACTACTATCGTTCGCTTGCTGACACTGACAGGCCCATGAGAACAGCAGGAGATTTAGTCAATAACTTCAACGAAGGGCTTGATCAGTCAGAGGCCATTAGTGTTATCGGCTTTCAATCGGCCTCGCTGAACGGACAGCCAGCATACAATATTCTTGGTGGACTTGAAAGATACTCTGTTCAGACCGAGCGATTTGATGAATGCTTCGCAATCGGCTCTGGTCGTGAGGTACTACTCAAATTCATTAAGAAGTACTCCGAAATAGTGCCCAGCAACTCTGATGTTTTTCTCAGCGGCCTCGCCAATATCATCAACTTAGCAGGCGCGCTCAACTCCGTGAAGCTTTTCAATGACACTTCCGATAGGCATAAAGACACTTGGGGTGGCTACATCGAGTATAGAGCAGCATATGGACACAGTATAATTGGTCAAACGCAGAACTGGTCTCACGTAGCCGTTGGCATAGACTTGTCTGGCAATTCCCCGCGAATGTCCGAGCACGTAAAGCAGTACCATTACTGGCCGGGATCAAAGCGCCTGCTGACGACCTTTCGATCCGATAACGGCGAAGGTGTCGTGGCAAGCGAATGGAGAATAAAATCTTTACTCTCGCCCAACGACAATGTAGCCGGGCCTGCACATTGGAATTCCTTTACTCCAGATTTTGTAACTGTTTGCTATAACTTCCGAAAAGGAAGAATGTCAAAGTCAGGTCATTACACCTACGAGGGCCGGGCTCTAGGAGCAGGCCTGTCTAACGCTCCGAATTCCATTTGGTTGACCCTCAGTCCTGACTTTATTAAAGACGAAATTGAGAAGTTTATGCCACATCTGCCAATATAAGGCTCAACGCACCCTGAACGTCTGACCTGTCCTGCTTGTAGTTCCACAGGGGGAGAGAACCTTAGGGTCCCCCCGAAAACTGGCCAAGGAATCACGAGAGGGACGGCTACCCCTTTGAGCGGCTACACAAAAAATTGAAAAACTAAACGCTACACTGTCCGAGGGTGGTCCGCTCTTCAGAGTATGTAGGGTGGTCAGCGTGGGTGGGAGGCGTGGGTGGTTTCTTTGAAGCACCCTCTTGCAAGTATATATAAATAAACAACTTTCTCAGATCATGCCGAAGTGGCGGAGGAGGTGGGATTCGAACCCACGGTGGGGTCGCCCCCACGGCGGTTTTCAAGACCGCAGCAATCGACCGCTCTGCCACTCCTCCGGTCCCGTCCTGATAGGGGGCTGCGCCGGCCTTGAAAAGGCGCTTCACGTCGGCGTGCGGCACCCGCCCGGACGCGCGGCCGCCTTTCCAACCCCGCCGCCGCCTTTCCAACCCCGCCGGGGATCGCTATCCTGCCGCGCGGCGGCGCTAGGCTCCGCGCTCCGCCGCGCGCGGACGGAACCGCACGCGAAGGAACGGGCCGGCCAACGGCCCGGGGCCGGCACCCGCCGGCGAGGCACGAGGGACGGACGATGACGGGCGGACCGGAAGGACAGGGCAAGGCGGGACGGCGACGCGGCGGGGCGGTCGCGGCCAGCGCCCTTCTGGCCGTCGCGCTCGCCGGCTGCGCCCGCCCCGAGGCCCCCCAGGCCGTCGCCGCCGCGCAGGAGGCCCCCGCCCCCGATCCCACCCTCGCCCCCGGCGACATCCCCGCGCCCGAGGCCTTCCATGCGACCGAGCCCGGGCTCTGGGACGGCCGCCCCTCGCTCGGCGGCCTCTGGGTTGCCCATCCCGACGCGGCCCAGCCCGAGCGGGTCCGCATCCTCAACCTCGACACCGGCCAATCCGTCACCGGAGCCCTCTTCCGGCGCGAGCGCGATCTCCCCGGCCCGGCGCTCCAGGTCTCCTCCGGCGCCGCCGCCGCGCTGGGGATGCTGGCCGGCGCGCCCGCCACCCTCGACGTGCTGGCGCTCCGCCGTGCGACCACCGCCTCCTCCGACACCCCCATCGCCGGGGGCGACATCGTCGCCGCCTCCGACAACGCCGCCGATGGCTGACCCTTCCACCCCCGCCCCCGGGAGGACCCCGATGACCCGCCTGCTCGCCGCCCTCCTCGCCCTCGCCGCCCTGCCGCTCTCCGCTCAGGAGTTCGAGACCGCCGCCCGCGCCGCCTGGGTCTACGACGACACCACCGGCACCGTGCTGCTGGAGAAGAACGCCGACCAGCCGCTGCCGCCCGCGTCGATGTCCAAGCTGATGACGCTCTACATGGCCTTCGACGCCATCGAGCGCGGCCAGCTCGCGCTCGACCAGACCCTTCCCGTCTCCGAGCACGCCATGAGCTACGGCGGCTCCTCGATGTTCCTCAACACGCTGGACCGCCCCACCGTCCACGACCTGCTGCGCGGCGTCATCGTGCTGTCGGGCAACGACGCGACCGTGGTCCTGGCCGAGGCGCTGTCCCCCGACGGCACCGAGACCGGCTTCGCCGCCCTGATGACCGAGAAGGCGCGGGAGCTCGGCATGACCGACTCCCATTTCGTCAACTCCAACGGCTGGCCCGCCGCCGGGCAGGTCATGTCCGCCCACGACCTCGGCGTGCTGGCCGAGCACCTGATCGAGGACTTCCCCGAGTTCTACCCGATCTTCTCCGAGCAGGAGTTCGAGTTCGATGGCCGCGTGCCCTCCAACTCGCAGAACCGCAACCCGATCCTGGGCCTGGGCATCGGTGCGGACGGCCTCAAGACCGGCCACACCGAGGAGGCGGGCTACGGCCTCGTGGGCTCGGCCAAGCAGGGCGACCGCCGGGTGATCTTCGTCGTCACCGGCCTCCCCTCGACCGAGGCGCGGCGCACCGAATCCGAACGGATCATCAACTGGGCCTTCCGCCAGTTCGCCGTGCGCGAGGTCGGGACCGCCGGCACCCGCCTCGCCGAGGCCGAGGTCTGGATGGGCGCCGCCCCCCGCGTGGGCCTCGTGCTGCCCGCCGACCTGTCGGTGCTGGTGCCCGCCTTGGGCGATGACGCCGTGCACGCCTCGATCTCCTACGAGGGGCCGCTCGCCGCGCCCATCGCCCAGGGGCAGGAGGTGGCCGAGCTGGTGCTGACCCGCGAGGGCCTGCCCGAGATGCGCCTGCCGCTGGTGGCCGAGGCCGAGGTGCCCAAGGGCGGCTTCGTCCCCCGCGTGGGCACCGCCCTGCGCGTGCTGATGGGCAAGGCCGGCCTGACCGCGATCCCCGTCCTCGCGCCCGCCACCGAGGAGCCCGCCACCGAGCCCGCCTCCACTGGGCCCGCCCCGTCCGAACCGGCCCCGGCCGAGCCCGCATCGGACGAACCCGCCGCGCCCGCCTCCGAACCCGCTCCGGCCTCCCCCGGCGGCGAGACCTTGCAAGATGGCGACTGACGGCCCCGGCCTCTTCGTCAGCTTCGAGGGCATCGACGGCAGCGGCAAGTCCACCCAGGCGAGGCTCCTGGCCGAGACCCTGCGCGCCACCGGCCGCGAGGTGGTGCTCACGCGCGAGCCCGGCGGCTCCCCCGGCGCCGAGGAGATCCGCCGCCTCGTCCTCACCGGCGACCGCGCCCGCTGGTCGCCCGAGACCGAGATCCTCCTGTTCACCGCCGCCCGCCGCGACCATCTGGAGCGCACGATCCGCCCCGCCCTCGAACGCGGGGCCATCGTCGTCACCGATCGCTTCGCCGATTCGACCCGCCTCTACCAGGGCGCGACGCGCGGCGACCTGCGCGCCGTGGTGGACCACCTCCACGACCTGATGATCGGGACGGAGCCCGACCTCACCCTTCTCATCGACATGGACCCCGCCCGCGCCCTCGCCCGCAGCCTCGCGCGGCTGGGCTCGCCGCCCGAGCCCGCCGCAGGCGCCATGGCCCTGCCGGAGGGGCCGGGTGCCCAGCACGCCCCCACCAAGGAGAGCTCCGGCCCCACCATCGCCGCGACCGTCGCCCTCCTCGCCGCGCGCTCCGACGCCGCGCCGGTCGAGGCCGCGCCCATCGCCGACGCCCTCCCCGAGGACCGGTTCGAGACCTTCGGCCTCCCCTTCCAGGAGCGCATTCGCGCGGGCTTCCTCGACCTCGCCCGCACCCACCCCGCCCGCATCGTCATCATCCACGGCGACCGCCCGGAAGCGCAGGTCGCCGCCGACGTGACCCGCGCCGTCATGGCCCGTCTCTGATGGCCCGCGCCCCCGCCTCCGACGCCCCCGCGCCCGAGCCCGACCGCCGCGACGGCGCCCCCCACCCGCGCGAATCCACCGCCCTCTTCGGCCACGCCGCCGCCGAGCAGGACATCCTCGCCGCCATCGCGAGCGGAAAACTCCACTCCGGCTGGCTCCTCTCCGGCCCCGAGGGCATCGGCAAGGCCACCCTCGCCTACCGCATGGCCGCGACCCTTCTCGCCGGCGACCCCAGCCCCGCGACCCTCGGCCTCCCACCCGACCACCCCGACGCCCGCCTCCTCCGCTCGGGCGCCCACCCCCGCCTCTTCGTCCTGCGCCGGGGCCTCGACGACCGGGGCAACCTCCGCTCCGTCATCTCCGTGGACGAGGCCCGCCGCCTGCGCGACTTCTTCGGCCTGTCCGCCGCCGACGGCGGCCGCCGCGTGGTGATCGTGGACGCCGCCGACGAGCTGAACCCCAACGCCGCCAACGCCATCCTCAAGCTGCTGGAGGAGCCGCCGCCCCGCGCCACGCTCCTCCTCGTCGCGCACCAGCCCGCGCGCCTCCTCCCCACGATCCGCTCCCGCTGCCGCACCCTGCGCCTGTCGCCGCTGAAACCGTCCGACCTCGCCCGCGCCCTCGACGCCATCGGCCTCGCGACCGCATCCCCCGACCGCCTCGCCGAACTCGCCTCGGGCTCCGTCGGCCGCGCCGTGACGCTGGAGGCCGGCGGCGGCCTCGACCTCTACGCGGACCTCGTGGCCCTCCTCGCCACCCTCCCCCGCCTCGACCGCCCCCGCGCCATCCGCCTCGCCGAATCCGCAAGCGCGCGCAGCGAGGGCCGCCTCGACCTCCTCCTCGACCTCCTCGACCTCCTCCTGACCCGCCTCGCCCGCGCCGGCCTCCAGGGCCCCCCGCCCGAGGCCGCCCCCGGCGAATCCGCCCTCCTGGCCCGCCTCGCCCCCCACGACCTCGCGGCCCGCGCCTGGGCCGACCGGCAGGCGACCGCCTCCGCCCGCGCCCGCCGGGGGCAGGCCGTCAACCTTGACCCCGCCGCGCTCCTGCTCGATATGCTCCTCCAGATCGAACAGACGGCGCGCACGGCCGCCGCAGCCTGAGAGGCGGCCTTGAAGCCCGACCCCACTCCCCTCCCCGGCCTCGTGGACAGCCACTGCCACCTCGACTTCCCGCAACTGGCCGCCGACCTGCCCGAGGTCCTGGCCCGCGCGAAAGCCGCCGGGGTGGGGCGCATGGTGACGATCTGCACCCGCCTCCGCACGGAACCCCAGGTCCGCGCCCTCGCCGAATCCCACGACGGACTGTTCTACGCCGCCGGCACCCACCCGATGAGCGTGCACGAGGAGCCCCTCGCCACCGTCGAGGAGTTGGTGAACCTCGCCCGCCACCCCAGGATGGTCGGCATCGGCGAGACCGGCCTCGACTACCACTACTCCGCCGACAGCGCCGCCATCCAGCAGACCTCGCTCCGCGTCCACATCGAGGCCGCGCAGGAGACCGGCCTGCCCCTCATCATCCACGCCCGCGACGCCGACGAGGACATGGCCCGCCTCCTCTCCGAGGGCTACCTCGTCAAGCCCTACGCCTGCGTCATGCACTGCTTCTCGTCCGGCGAGGCGCTGGCCCAGGCCGCGCTCGACCTCGGCTTCTACCTGTCCGTCTCCGGCATCGCCGCCTTCCCGAAATCCGGCGAGCTGCGCGACATCCTCCGCCACGCCCCCCTCGACCGCATCCTGATCGAGACCGACTCCCCCTACCTCGCCCCCCCGCCCCACCGGGGCAAGCGCAACGAGCCCGCCTACGTCGCCCACACCGCCCGCGCGGTGGCCCATCTCTGGGACCAGACGCCCGAGGACTTTGCCAAGGCGACCGCCGCCAACTTCGACCGCCTGTTCACGAAGGCCGCGCGGGGGTGACGGGCACATTCCGCATCCTCGGCTGCGGCTCCTCCGGCGGCGTCCCCCGCCTCGGCAACGACTGGGGCGACTGCGACCCCGCGAACCCCCTCAACGCCCGCACCCGCTGCTCGGCCCTCGTCACCCGCACCGGGCCTCACGGCACGACCTGCGTCCTCATCGACACCTCGCCCGACCTGCGCGCCCAGCTCCTCGCGGCGAACGTGGGCCACCTCGACGCGGTGCTCTACACGCATCCTCACGCCGACCACGTCCACGGCATCGACGACCTCCGCATGATCGTCTTCAACCGCCGGACCCGCCTCCCCGTCTGGGCCGACGGGCCCACCTCGCGCGAGCTCATGGCCCGCTTCGACTACGTGTTCGAGACGCCCGAGGGCTCCGGCTACCCGCCGATCTGCACCCTCCACCGCATCACCGGCCCCGTCACGATCGACGGCGCGGGCGGCCCCCTCGCCTTCGCCCCCTTCACAGTCGAACACGGCTCGATCCCCGCCCTCGGCTTCCGCACCGGCGGCCTCGCCTACCTCCCCGACGTGTCCGCCATCCCCGACGACGCCTGGCCGTCGCTCGCGGACCTCGACTGCTGGATCGTGGACGCCCTGCGCTACAAGCCGCACCCGACCCACGCCCATCTCGACCAGGCGCTCGACTGGATCGCCCGCGCGAGACCCGCCCGCGCGGTCATCACCAACATGCACGTGGACCTCGACCACGCGACGCTGCTCCGCGACCTCCCCCCCGGCGTCACCCCCGCCCATGACGGCCTGGAACTGGCCTTCGATCCGTGAGCATCCTCCTCTCGGTCATCCTGCCGGTGTTCCTCGTCATCGGCATCGGCTTCCTCGCCGCCAAGCGCAACGCCATCTCCCCCGCCGGCATCGACGGCATCATGCGCTTCTCCCAGGGCTTCGCGATCCCGGTCCTGCTGTTCCAGGCCATCGCGAACCTCGACCTGCGCGAGTTCGACCTCCGCCTCGTCGGCACCTTCTACACCGGCTCCTTCACCTGCTTCCTGATCGGGATGCTGGCGGCGGTCTACCTGTTCAAACGCGAGTGGGAGGATGCGGTGGCCATCGGCTTCATCGCCCTCTTCTCGAACTCCCTCCTCCTCGGCCTGCCGATCACCGAACGGGCCTTCGGCGCGGACGCGACCCAGGCGAACTTTGCCATCATCGCCGTCCATTCGCCCTTCTGCTACGCGGTCGGCATCACGGCCATGGAGATCGCCAAGGCCCACGGCCACCCGCCCCACACGATCCCGGCCAAGGTGCTCCGCGCGATCTTCTCCAACTCCTTGATCCTCGGCATCACCGCGGGCCTGATCGTCAACCTCACCGGCCTCCCGATCCCGACCGTGGTGGACGAGGGGCTGTCCATGCTGGTCCGCGCCGCCCTCCCCTCGGCGCTCTTCGGCCTGGGCGGCGTCATCGCCCGCTACCGGATCGAGGGCGACCTCCCCACCATCCTCTTCACGCTGTCGCTGTCGCTGCTCCTGCACCCGACGCTCGCCTGGGGCCTCGGCACGGCGATGCGCCTCCCCGACGAGGCCTTCCGCTCGGTGGTCGTCACCGCCGCCATGGCGCCGGGCGCCAACGCCTACCTGTTCGCGGCGATGTATGGCCGCGCGACGCGGGTGGCCGCCTCCTGCGTCCTCCTCGGCACCGCGCTGTCGATCCTCACCGCCGCCGCCTGGCTCGCCCTGCTGTCCTGACGCCCCGGCCAGGAGCTCCCGCCGAGGAGTCCCGGCCCGCCCTCGATCCCTAAAATCCCACGCAACGCGCAACGCCCGTTGCTGTCAGGCGTCGTTAACGGATCGGTGCGATCCTCCCCCCCACGCGAGAAGGAACGGGCGGCCCCCTGGGATGGGGGCTGGGGCCCAAGAGGTCTGTCGCGCACGGCTCCATCCCCGCCCGGGGGCGCAAGCTCCGGGCGACGCTGTTTGAAGGGGCGATCTCCGCCGCGCCCCCCTGGGAGGACCCGCCCCCGCGCAGCGATGCGCCGGGCCGGGGCCGCAAAGACCCAGCCGCCGCGCGTCGTGCACGCGCCTGCCTGCGGCGCCTCGCGCGCTCGCGTCCGGCCCGGCGTTGTCTCCCCCGGCTCCGGCGGCTAGTCTGCCGCCCTGGGGCAGGACGGACGGGACAAGCGACCATGCGCGCCATCGGCATCACCTTCGCGCTGGCGCTCCTCGCCACGCCCTCGCCCGCCCAGCCGGTCGAGACCAAGCAATACGAGGACGGCGGCATCTACGAGGGCCAGTTCGTCGGCGGCCGCCAGCACGGCCAGGGCAGCTACCGCCTCCCCAACGGCTACGACTACGTGGGCGAATGGTTCGAGGGCGAGATCCGGGGCCAGGGCCGCGCCATCTATCCCAACGGCTCGGTCTACGAGGGCCGGTTCGCGAAAGGAAAGCCCGAGGGCCGGGGCCGCATCGCCTTCGCCGACGGCGGCACCTACGAAGGGGACTGGCGCGACGGCCGGATCACCGGCCAGGGCGTCGCCACCTACGCCGACGGCGCCCGCTACGAGGGCGGGTTCCAGAACGCCATGCATCACGGCCGGGGAGTCCTGACCTCCCCCGACGGCACGATCCACGACGGCCAGTGGGTCAACGGCGTCCGCCAGGGCCCCGGCCGCGTCGCCTACCCCGACGGCTCCACCTACGAGGGCGACTTCGCCGCCGACGCCCGCGAAGGCACCGGCACGCTCACCCGCCCCGACGGCCTGACCTACGCGGGAAGCTGGGTGGACGGCCGGATCGAGGGCGAGGGCCGGCTCGTCCAGCCCAACGGCGACCTCTACGAGGGCGGCTTCGTCGCCGGCCAGCGCGAGGGCCGGGGCGCCGCGACCTACGCCAACGGCGATCGCTACGTCGGCGGCTTCCACGAGGGCCGCCGCCACGGCCAGGGCACCTTCACCGGCGCCGACGGCTACGTCGTCGAGGGCCAGTGGGTCGCGGGCCGGCTCCAGGGCCCGGGCCGCGCCACTTACCCCGACGGCTCGGTCTACGAGGGGCCGTTCCGCGACGGCCTCGCCGACACCCGGCCCGGCTGCGACCCCGCCGCGCCGCCCTGCGCGCCCCTGTCGGGCCGCATCGCCTACGCCGACGGCTCCACCTACGAGGGCGGATGGACCGAGGGCCGGATCGAGGGCCGGGGCCGCGCCACCCATCCCGACGGCAGCGCCTACGACGGCGACTGGGCGAACGGCCAGCGCCACGGCCAGGGCCAGGCCACCTACCCCGACGGCACCGTCTACGTGGGCGGCTTCCGCGACGGCCTGCGCGACGGCCAAGGCCGCCTCGCCCGGCCCGACGGCTCCACCTACGAGGGCGGCTGGCGGGCCGGCGAGATCAGCGGCCAGGGCACCGCCCGCTACGCCAACGGCGACCTGTACGAAGGCGGCTTCGCCAACGGCCGCCGCGAGGGCCAGGGCACGCTCCGCCGCGCCTCGGGCGGGATCGAGAGAGGGCTCTGGCGCGACGGCGCGCTCGTCCCCGGCGATGCCGCGCCCGCCCCCCAGGTCGCGCCCCAGGCCGCGCCCGCCCTGCCCGCAGGGGAGCCCGCCGACCCGCCGCCCCAGGCTCCGGCCACCGACGCGGCGAACTAGGCCGCCGCGCTCACCACGGCACCTCGCGCCCCTCGTGGTCCCAGAACCGCCCCGTCTCGGCGGGGCCGAGCCGGTCGAGCACCGCCAGCAGCCGCCGCGCCGCCTCCTCGGGCGTGACCTTCCCGTGGCCCGGCGCGTAGGCCTCGGTGAAGGACGTCTCCACCGTCCCCGGATGCAGCGCCGCCACCACGGCCTCCCGGTGCGTCCGCGCCAGCTCGATCGCCGCGCCCCGGACGACCTGGTTCAGCGCCGCCTTCGAGGCGCGGTAGGAATGCCAGCCCCCCAGCCGGTTGTCCCCGATCGAGCCCACCCGGGCCGAGAGCACCCCCAGCGCCGACCGCCCCCTCCGGGGCAGGAGCCGCGCCGCGTGCCGCAGGACCAGCGCCGGGCCGACGACGTTCACCCGCAGCACCTCGGCCATGGCCTCCGCGTCCAGCGCGGCCAGCGACTTCTCGGGCCCCCGCCCCTCGGGCGCGAGGATGCCGGTCGCCACCAGCACCGTCCCGAACGGCCCCTCGACGCCCGCCATCGCCCGCTCGACGGAAGCCGGGTCCCGCAGGTCCAGCCCGTCGCCCGACCGAGACAGCCGCGCGACCTCGGCCCCGCGCGCCTCCAGCGCCCGCGCGAGCGCCGCTCCGATCCCGCCCGACGCCCCGATCACCAACGCCCTGTCCATGCGCCCAAGCTAGGCGACCGGCCCGCAGCCGCAAGGCCACGCCGCGACCTGCCCCGCCGAGGCCGCCGCGGCGATAGTGTTCGAGCCGCTTGCCGAAGATCAGGTCCGCCGGGCGGTTGGCGCACCGCATGAAGCAGATGCCGGGCGGACCATCCCGCATTCGAGCGGCTCGCGGTCGCTCCAGGCCGGCGCACCCGTGAGGGGCAACGGGATCATCGGTCGCATCGGGTTCGGAATGGGATCGGTGCCCGCCGGTCGCCCCGCGCGCGCCGGCGGCAGGGGGGACTCGCCTCGGAGGAGTCCTTGCTCGATCACGGAGAACTTCCGTTCTTGCATGATTCCCTTCGATGCGACGGGTAGGCGCACGGAAGGATCAGGGCATGACGATGCGCCGCAGCACCTCGTCCCGAGGCGCCCTCGTGACCTTCGAGGCGGCGGCGCGGACCGAGAGCGTCACGCGGGCCGCCGAGGGTTCGGCGTGACCCAGGCCGCCCTGGCCGGCAGGACCGCCACCATGTCGTCCTTGCCCTCGGCCGCGAACCGAGCCCGGCCGCCGGACGCGGTTCGCCGACTGGCTCGGAACGACCCTGACGGCGCGCCCGCGGCTTGGCGAGGGGACGGCCGGGGGCGTGGAGCGCGAGGGCGGGGAAGTCCTCGGGGCGGACGGACAGGATCACGGCGTCGGCGCGGGCCACGAGGTCGGCGGGGTCGGTGGCCCAGGTCACGGCGGAGTGGACGACGTCGGCAGGGCGCGCGCCGCTCCGGTTCAGGAGCACGAGGGAGGTCGCGGGGACGAGGTCGTTCGCCAGCAGCGCGCGGGTGAGGGCCGAGCCGAGCCAGCCGGTCGCGCCGATGAGGCCGAGGCGGGTCAGGCGGCGGTGTCCTCCTGGGGGTCGTGGCCGTGGCGGGCGTGGAAGCGGGCCAGCTCGCGCGGCTCGGGGCGCCGGCCGGTGTAGATCTCGACGTAGACGGGGGCGCGGCGCATCCGCTCGGCCAGCGTTTCCTGGGTCTGGAGCGAGATGTAGCCGATCTGGACGAGGTAGACGGTGCGCGCCCGCACGTCGGCGTCGAGCGGGGCGTGGCCCCAGCGCTCCATCATGGCGGTGAGCGCTTTGAGCCGGTCGCGGTCGGCCTCGGCCACGCGGGCGGTCAGGACGGGGGACTGGAGCGCCCAGCTTCGGACCGCGAACTCGAAGCGGGGATCGAAGGCGGAAGCGTCGAGGAAGCAGCCGATGACGTTGAGCATCGCCTCGGATTCGGTCTCCGCGTAGGCGTCCGTCGCGGCGATCAGCGCGGCGGTGTTGGTGCCGGCCCATCGGTCGGCCAGCGCGGACAGGAGCCCGTCGCGGTCCTTGAAGAACCAGTAGAAGCTGGTGCGCGAGAGGTTCAGGCGCGCGGCGAGCGGCAGGATCTTCACCGCGTCCACGCCGCCTTCGATGAGCGCCTGATAGGCGGCGTCGAGCCAGAGGTCGGCGGAGCCGCGGGCGGCGGGCTCCTCGGGCGGGGCGGGGCGGCGGACGGTTCTGTCGGTCACGTGTTCATCCATGGACACGATCTTGACACAGGTGAACAGAGGGGTCTAGCCCTTCGGACGTCGCCACCTTTGCGGAAACCCCTCGCCATGATCCACGACCCCCTTCTCCAGCCCTACCGGCTCAAGCACCTGACGCTCCGCAATCGGGTGATGATCACCAGCCACGAGCCCGCCTATCCCGAGGACGGGATGCCGAAGGAGCGTTACCGCGCCTATCACGTGGAACGGGCCCGCGCCGGCGTGGCGCTGACGATGACGGCGGGCTCGGCCTCCGTGGCGCGGGACAGCCCGCCGGTGTTCAACAACATCCTGGCCTGGAAGGACGAGGTGGTGGGCTGGATGCGCCAGCTCGTGGACGAGTGCCACGACCACGGCGCGGCGGTGATGATCCAGCTCACGCACCTTGGGCGCAGGACGCGCTGGGACAAGGGGGACTGGCTGCCGGTGGTGTCGCCCAGCCACGAGCGGGAGGCGTCGCACCGGGCCTTTCCGAAGCGGATGGAGGACTGGGACATCGCGCGGGTGATCGGCGACTACGCCGACGCCGCCGAGCGGATGAAGGCCGCGGGCGTCGATGGCATCGAGTTCGAGGCCTACGGGCACCTGATGGACCAGTTCTGGTCGCCGCTGACCAACGACCTCGAGGCGCCCTATGGCGGGTCTCTCGACAACCGGCTGCGCTTCACCTTCGACGTGCTGCGGGCGGTGCGCGAGCGGTGCGGCCCCGACTTCATCGTCGGCGTGCGTGGCGTGTTCGACGAGGCGCATCCGGGCGGCATCACCCGGGCCGAGGGGTTCGAGATCGCGCGGCGGCTGCGGGACAGCGGGCTCGTGGACTTCCTGAACGTCATCCGGGGGCGCATCGACACCGACGCGGCGCTGACGGACGTGATCCCGATCCAGGGGATGGCGAACGCGCCGCATCTCGACTTCGCGGGCGAGGTGCGGGCGGCGACGGGGTTCCCGGTGTTCCACGCCGCCAAGATCCCCGACCTCGCGACGGCGCGATTCGCCATCGCCGAGGGCAAGCTCGACATGGTGGGGATGACGCGGGCGCACATGGCCGATCCTCACCTGATGCGGAAGGTGCTGGAGGGGCGCGAGGACGACATCCGGCCGTGCGTGGGGGCGAACTACTGCCTGGATCGCATCTACCAGGGCGGCGCGGCCTATTGCATCCACAACCCGGCCACCGGGCGCGAGGGGTCGATGCCGCACGCGATCCCCCCTGCCCCGGCGCGCAAGCGCGTCACGGTGGTGGGCGCGGGCCCAGCAGGGCTGGAGGCGGCGCGAGTCGCGGCCGAGCGGGGGCACGCGGTCACGGTCTTCGAGGCGGCGGACGAGCCCGGCGGGCAGATCCGGCTGACGGCGCAAAGCGAGCGGCGGCGGGAGATGATCTCCATCGTCGCCTGGCGGATGGCGCAGTGCGAGAAGAAGGGCGTGCGCTTCCACTTCAACACCTTCGCGGACGCCGGGGCGGTGCTGGCGACCGAGCCCGACGAGGTGATCGTCGCCACGGGCGGGCTGCCGCATACGGAGGTGCTGCGGGCGGGGAACGATCTGGTGGTCTCGGCCTGGGACATCCTGGCGGGGGACGCGCGGCCGGGGACGAACGTGCTGGTCCATGACGACGCCGGCGACCACGCGGGGCTCCAGGCCGCCGAGATGATCGCCGCGACGGGGGCCAGGGTGGAGGTCGTGACGCCGGATCGGTCCTTCGCGCCCGAGGTCATGGCGATGAACCTCGTGCCCTATATGCGGAGCCTTCAGCGGCGGGACGTGACCTTCACGGTGACGTGGCGGCTGGTGGCGGTGCGGCGGGAGGGGAACCAACTCGTCGCGACGCTGGGGAGCGACTACGGCGACATGACGCGCGAGAGGGTCGTCGATCAGGTGGTGGTGAACCACGGGACGCGGCCGCTGGACGAGGTGTATTTCGACCTCAGGGCGCTGTCGGCGAACAGCGGCGAGGTGGATCACGAGGCGCTGGCGACGGGGCGCGCGCAGGGGATCGTGCGGAACCCCGAGGGGCGGTTCCGGCTGTTCCGCATCGGCGACGCGGTAGCCTCGCGCAACACCCATGCGGCGATCTATGACGCGCTGCGGCTGGTGAAGGACCTCTGAGGTGCGCTCCGGCAGGACCATCCACGTGATCTCCGCCCATGCCGAAGGCGAGCTCGATCTGCGTGGCGACCGTGCTGCTCGACGCCGGGATCGTCCCGATGCTGGAGCCGGAAACCCACCTCGTGCTTGAGGCGCCGGGCGGCCTGGTCCGGGTGCGGGCGGATGCCGGAACGGCAAGGCCGAACGCATCTTCGTCGCAACCTCCCGTCCTTCGCGGCGTGGCTCGACGCGAAGCTGGACGTCGAGGGGCTCGGGGGACCGCGGGTCGATACCGTCCGCGGAGGCAGCAGCTTCGTGATCCTGGACGCGGCGGCGCTGGGCTGCGCGCTCAGGACGGGCGAGGCTCACGATCTCGTCAGGCTCGGCGTCAGGATCACCAACGCCGCCCGCGCGCAACTGGGCTCGCAGCATCCCGAGAACCCGGACTGGCGTCACGTCTCCTTCTGCCTCCTCGCCGGGCCACTCTCGGGCGCGCGCCGATCGGCGACAGCCCGAACGGAACCGGAACGAGGATGGCGGCGACGCGTTCCCGAGAGGCAAGCCAGGAAAAGCCTTCCCGACGGCCTGGTCACGCGTTGCTTGGCCAGGCCGAAGTCGCGCATCGTGGTCGTCGCGCGACCCGGGCCGCGATGCTTCAGGACCGCCCGGACCATCATCGCGGCCGAGGCGGGTTCGCCGCTCCGCGACCCTGACCGGCCGAACGGAGCGCGCCAGCCGGCTCAACACCGGGCGAGGGTCAGTCCTCCACGTCCATCTCGATCAGCCGGCCATCCGTGGCGAACTCCGCCTCGAACTCCCGGCCTTCGCCGTCGCGGCCCTCGATCTCGATCCGGTCGCCGTCCCAGTCCAGCTTGTGCAGCCGCGCCTCGGCCGGAAAGGACGGGCTCGCGCGCACCGCCTCGGGCACCAGCGCCGCCACGGCCGCGATCGGGAAGCCGTCGCCATCGTGAGCCTCGACCTCCTCCACGCGGCCGTCGCGGTGGAGGTCCACCTCGACCCAGGCCCCCTCGGGCAGCCGTCCCTGAAGGTGCCGTCCCTCGCCGCGATGGCTGTGCGCCTCCACCTCGGTGAGCCCGAGCTGCGCGACCACATCGGGCAAGGCCGCGCTGGACGCGTCCTGGGCGGAGAGCGAGGCGGCCAGAAGCGGCAGGGCGAGGGCGGCCAAGGCCAGCGGACGGAACGGATGCATTGGGGGTCTCCACCAGAACTGCGCCCCTTCAACGCGGCTCGATGTGGATTCCGTCGCGGCGCGCAGGACGAAGCCCCGGACCCTTAGCCCATCCCCGGCAGGGCCCGTGATCGCCCGGCCCTTGCGAAGATCGTTACAAGTTATATCTTACGTCGGCATCATCGCGAAGGATCATCCATGCATCACCCCCATCACCCCCCCTTCGGTGGACGGCGCCATTTCGCCCGGCCTGGTCGCGGCCCTCGCGGCGCGGAGCATGGCCCTGCGCTCGACACCCGTGGCGGCCGTCGCCGCGTCTTCGAGCCCGGCGAGCTGCGCCTCGTGCTCCTCTGGCTCGTGGCCGAGGCGCCGCGCCACGGATACGACCTCATCCGCGAGATGGAGGCCCGCTCGGGGGGCGCCTACGCGCCCAGCCCCGGCGTCGTCTATCCAACGCTGACGCTGCTCCTCGACATGGGCCTCGCCGAGGAGGCGGCGGGCGAGGGCGCGCGAAAGGTCGCCGCCGCCACCGAGGCCGGGCGCCAGCACCTTGCCGAGCGCGCCGCCGAGGTCGAGGCCGCCCTCGCCCGCCTTACGGCTCTGGCCCAGGTGCAGGAGCGCACCGACGCCACTCCCATCCGCCGCGCCATGCAGAACCTCAAGGCCGCGCTTCACGGACGCTTCAGCCAGGACGGCGCGGACCGGGCGCTGATCCTCGACGCAGCCGCTCTCATCGACGAGGCGGCCCGCAAGATCGAAAGGCTCTGACCATGCCCAGCGCCATCGCGCGCGTGCCCACCCCGCACGCCTCCAAGTATCTCCAGCAGCTCTGCAAGCATTGGACCCATAACCTCCGGGTCGAGTTCGACGACACCCTGGGCACCGTAACCTTCCCTCGCGACGCGCGCGGCGCCGACTGGCCGGGCGAGGCGGTTCTCACGTTGACCGCCACCGACGACGCCCTCCAATGCTGCCTCGCCGCGAGCGCGGAAGGCCAGCTCGACGGCCTCAAGGGCGCGGTCCAGCGCCATCTCGACCGCTTCGCCTTCCGCGAGGCGCCGCTCGCCTTCGATTGGCAGCCCGCCTGAGCCATGGGGCCGCCCCGGTCGCGGGCGGCCCCGCTCCGGTCTCCTACTCTTTCACTCAACTTACTGTCTGGACGGCCTTCGACCGATGCGCTACCTCCGGGGCCACTAGCGCCGCCAGGACGCCGATTCCGAGCCAGGACGCTGGGCCCCCGTCCATAGCAGGAGACCCTCCCATGCGCCGCCTTTCCGCGCTGACCGCGGCAACCCTTCTTCTGGCTTCGCCCGCCTTCGCGCAGACCGTCACGGTCGAGACCGCCCGCGGACCCGTCGAGGTGCCCCAGCAGCCCGCCAGCCTCGTCGTCTTCGACGTGGCGGCGATGGACACGCTGGACGCGCTCGGGGCCACCGCCGCCGGCGTCCCGAACCAGGTATCGCTCGACTACCTTCAGGACTTCGTGGCCGAAGCCGAGCCCGTCGGCACCCTCTTCGAGCCCGACTTCGAGGCGGTGAACGCCCTGGCCCCCGACCTCGTGATCGCCGGCGGTCGCTCGGCGGCGCAGGCCGAGGCGCTGGCGGGCGTCGCCCCGACCATCGACATGACCATCCCCGGCACCGACCTCGTGGGCACCGCGCTGTCCCGGCTCGACGCCTACGGCGCGATCCTGGGCCGCGAGGCCGAGGCGCAGGCGCTGAAGGCCGACGTGGAAGCCAAGCTCGCGCAGGCGCGTGTCGCCGTGGCCGGCAAGGGCACGGCGCTCGTGGTGCTGACCAACGGCCCCAAGATGTCGGCCTATGGCGCGGGCTCGCGCTTCGGCTGGCTGCACGCCGACCTCGGGCTGCCGCAGGCCGTCGAGGGCCTCGCCACCGACACCCACGGCGAGGCCATCGGCTTCGAGTTCATCCGCGACGCCGACCCCGACTGGCTGATCGTCATCGACCGCGCCGCCGCCATCGGCTCCGAGGACGCGCGCGCCCAGGCGACGCTCGACAACGCCCTCGTGTCCGAGACGACCGCCTGGCGCGAGGGCCAGGTCATCTACCTGCCGGCCGCCGAGTCCTACGTCGCGGGCGGCGGGGTGCAGGCCCTGTCGCGCAACCTCGACCGGATCATCAAGGCCTTCGGCTCGGCGAGCTGATCGGTGACGGCCGGGGTGACATGGGGGACGGCGGCGCTGCTCGCCGTCCTTGCGGTGGCGAGCCTGCTCACGGGCGTGATCGACCTCGCGCCCGGCAACCCCGGGGCCTGGGGCGTGCTGCTGGTCAGCCGCCTGCCCCGCACCCTGGCCGTGATCCTCACGGGCGCGTCGATGGCGGTGGCGGGCCTCGTCATGCAGATGCTGGTCCGCAACCGCTACGTGGAACCCACGACCTCCGGCACCGGCCAAGGCGCGGCGCTGGGCATCCTCCTCGTCACCCTGTTCTGGTCCGACGCGCCGATCCTGGCGCAGATGGCCGCCGCGAGCCTCTGCGCCCTCCTCGCCACCGGGGGGCTCCTCCTCGTCGTGCGCCGCCTCCCGCCCACGCAGCCGCTCCTCGTGCCGATGGTGGCGCTGGTCTACGGCTCGGTCATCGGCGCGGTGGTCGTCTTCATCGGCTACCAGCTCGACCTCCTCCAATACGTCGAGGTCTGGACCAATGGGGAGTTCTCGGGCGTGATCCTCGGCCGCTACGAGCTCCTCTGGGCCTCGGGCGCGGTGGCGGTGGCGGCCTACCTCGCCGCCGACCGCTTCACCATCGCGGGCCTGGGCCGCGAGGCGAGCGTCAGCCTCGGGCTCGACTACGGCAGGGTCGTGCTCCTCGGGCTCCTCATCGTGTCGGTCGTCTCGGCGCTGACGGTGGCGACCGTGGGCATGATTCCCTTCGTCGGCATCGTCGTCCCCAACATCGCGAGCCGCCTCCTGGGCGACAACCTGCGGGCGACGCTGCCCGGCGTGGCGCTGCTCGGGGCGACGCTGGTGCTGGCTTGCGACCTCATCGGGCGGATCGTGCGCCACCCCTACGAGATCCCGGTCGGCACCGTTCTCGGCGTCGTGGGCGCGGTGGTGTTCCTCCTGCTGCTCCATGGCAGGCCCGGCCGTGCCGGATAAGCGCCTCGCGACCCTCCTGGTCCTGCTTCTCGCCCTCTGCGCCGCCTTCCTGACGCTGGGCGCGCGGGGGGACTGGGGCTTCGTCCTGGCCTGGCGGGGAACGCGCCTCGCCGCCCTCCTCGTCGTGGGCGCGGCCATCGCGACGGCGACCGTCCTCTTCCAGACCGTCAGCGGCAACCGCATCCTTACCCCGTCCGTCATGGGCTTTGACGCGCTCTTCGTGCTGCTCCAGACCGGGCTCGTGTTCGCCCTCGGCGGCGTGGGCGCGGCGGCCCTGCCCGCCCTCCTCCGCTTCGGGCTGGAGTTCGGGCTGTTGATGGGGGCGGCGCTCCTCCTCTTCGGCACGCTGCTCGGCTCGGCGCGGCAGGATCTCCACCGCATGGTGCTGACCGGCCTGATCCTGGGCGTGCTGTTCCGCAGCCTGTCGGGCTTCCTGCAGCGCCTCATCGACCCCAACGACTTCGTTGTGGCGCAGGCCAGCTCCTTCGCGAGCTTCGGCGCCATCGACTCGCAGCTCCTCGCCCTAGCCGCCTTCCTGTCCGCCGCCGCCGGCCTTGGCGCCTGGCGGATGCGCCACCGGCTCGACGTGCTGGCGCTCGGCCGCGACCCGGCCATCGGCCTTGGCCTCGACCACGCCCGCTCCGTCCTCCTGGTCCTGGTGCTGGTAGCGGCGCTGGTCAGCGCCTCGACCGCCCTTGTCGGCCCCGTGACCTTCTTCGGCCTCCTGGTGACCGCCCTGGCCGACCGGCTGATGCGGACGCACCGCCACGCCCTCCTCCTTCCCGCCGCCGCGCTGATCGCCGGGATCGCGCTGGTCGGCGGACAACTCGTGGTCGAGCGCCTCCTGGGTCTGACCGCCACGCTGGGCGTGGTGGTAGAGTTCCTGGGCGGCCTCGCCTTCCTTGTCCTCGTCCTGCGGGAGCGCGCGCGATGATCGAGATCCTGGGCGTGAGCCATGCCATTTCGGGCCGTCCCATCCTGAGCGACGTGACGCTCCGCCTGCCATCGGGCGGCGTCACGGCGCTCATCGGCCCCAACGGCGCGGGCAAGTCCACGCTGCTGTCGCTGATGGCCCGCCTGCAAAAGTTGCAGGCCGGGCGGATCAGCTTCGACGGCCTCGACGTGACGCGGACGCCGACCGACCGCCTCGCTCTCAAGCTGGCGATCCTGCGGCAGGACACCGTGTTCGGCGCGCGCCTGACCTTGCGCGACCTCGTGGAGTTCGGGCGCTACCCCCATCATCGCGGCCGCCCCGGCTCCGGGGACCGCGCCAAGGTCGAGCAGGCGCTGGCCCTCTTCGGCCTGCACGACCTGGGCGACCGCTACGCCGACGAGGTGTCCGGCGGCCAGCGCCAGCGCGCGCTCGTGGCGATGACCTTCGCGCAGGAGACGGACTATCTCCTGCTCGACGAACCCCTGAACAACCTCGACATGGCTCACGCCCGCCACCTGATGCGGACCCTGCGCGAGGTGGCCGACCGGCACGGCCGCACGGTCGTCGTGGTGATCCACGAGGTGAACTACGCCGCCGCCCACGCCGACCGCATCGTCGCGCTCAAGGAAGGACGCCTCGCCTTCGAGGGCGCGCCGGCCGAGGTCCTGACGGAGGAGCGTCTGGGCGCGCTCTACGGCACGCCGGTCCCTGTCCGCCAAGTCGACGGCCGCCCGGTGGCGCTCCACTACGGCTGAGGAGGCGGGCCTCGCGGATGGTTGACGATTTAAGTAGGACAAACTAGCTCTTGCCCCGCCCGGGCCCGGCCCGGCCGACCCGGCGCGCCAGCCCGCCCGAATGCCAGTTTCGCGTCGCCGCCCCTCCAATCCCCGGCCGCCCTGCGCGCGCCGGCATCCCCGGCCGCCGCCGGTCGGCGCCTCCGCCTGCGGAGCCGCCCGTCTCAGGCGCGCGCGACATCGAAAGGCATCACGAACATGACACGACCCCGCCCGTCCCGGCTCCGCCATGCGGCGGCCCTCGCCGCCCTGCTCGCCCCCACCCTCGCCCGCGCGCAGGAGGTTCCCGTGATGGACGTCTCGGGCGAGGCGCCGGTCTTCCTCGGCACCATCGTCGTCACCGCCTCGGGATTCGAGCAGAACGTGGCCGAGGCGCCCGCCAGCATCTCGGTCGTCCCCGGCGAGGACCTGGTGAACGAGCAGGTCACCGACCTGTCGGACGCCCTGCGCGGCGTGCAGGGCGTGGTGACCACCGGCACCGCCAACGAGGACGACATCTACATCCGCGGCCTGCCCGGTGAGTATACGCTGATCCTCGTGGACGGCCGCCGCCAAGGCACGCGCGAGAGCCGCGTCAACGGCTCCTCGGGCTACGAGCAGAGCTTCATCCCGCCCGCCGCCGCTATCGAGCGGATCGAGGTCGTACGCGGGCCGATGTCCTCGCTCTACGGCTCGGACGCCATCGGCGGCGTCATCAACATCATCACCAAGCCCGTCCCCGACGAATGGGGCGGCGAGGTCACCGCCTCGACCAGCCTTCCCGAGGACGACGCCTTCGGGGCCGAGCAGCAGCTCGGCTTCTACGCCGGCGGCCCGCTCCTGGCCGACCGGCTCGGTCTGCAGGTCTGGGGCCGCGGGCTCGACCGCGACGGCAGCGACGTGGAAGGCGCGGACTACGAGGGCGACCAGGGCGACCTCACCGGCCGCCTGACCTGGCGCGCGGCCCCCGGCCACACCCTCTACGCCGAGGCCGGCCGCACCACCATCGAGGAGGAGGCGCAGGACGCCCTCTCCCGCCGCAAGAACACCCGCGAGCACCTGGCCTTCGGCTACGATGGGACCCTCGCCGGCTGGACGCTCGACCTCGACCTCCAGCGCGAGACCGGCGAGCGCACCAACTTCGAGCGCGCCTCGACCGACCTCGCCTTCACCGAGGACGCGCGCTCCCCCCGGATCGAGACCACCATCCTCGACGCCAAGGCCACCCGCAGCCTCGCCTTCCACGGCCTCCACACCCTCACGCTGGGCACGCAGATCATCGATTCCGTCCTCACCGACCAGAATCCCGGCACCGGGATCGAGGAGGACCAGGAGTTCCAGATCGCCCAGGGTGCCATCTTCGTCGAGGACGAATGGCGGATCGTCCCGAGCTTCGCCCTCACCGCCGGCCTGCGCCTCAACCGGCACGAGGAATACGACGACACCTTCACCCCGCGCCTCTACGGCGTCTGGCAGGCCACGCCCAGCCTGACGGTCAAGGGCGGCGTCTCCACCGGCTTCAAGGCCCCCGACATCCGCGAGATCGCGCCGGGCTACCTTTACACCACCGGAGGCGGCGGCTGCGTCCTCGACCCCACGGCGGCGCAGCCCTGCGGCGTCATCGTCGGCGACCCGGACCTGGAGGCCGAGACCTCGACGAACTATGAACTCGGCGTCCTCTACGGCACCGACCGCCTGTCCCTCGGCGCGACATATTTCCACAACGAGATCCGCGACAAGATCACCAACGCCCGCGTCTTCGACGCCGAGGGCAGCTTCGCCGTCTACCCGGACGACCCGCGCTACACCCTCTTCTACCATTACAACATCGGCGAGGCCCGCATCCGCGGCCTGGAGCTGACCGGCGACTGGAAGCCCACCGACCGGCTCGCCCTCCGCGCCACCTACACCTACACCGACAGCGAGCAGCTCAACGGCGACTACGAGGGCTACCCCCTCGCCCGCACGCCCGAGCATCTGGCCAGCCTTCGCCTCGACTACGAGACGCGCATCGACGGGCTCGACCTGTGGGGCCTCGCCGCCTACCATGGCGAGGAGCAGAACGTCGGTCTGCGCGTGGGCGAGAATGGTGAGGCGATCACCAACGACGAGGGCGTCGTCGTGGGCCGGACCTACGGCGCCTACGCCACCGTGGACCTCGGCGTGAGCTACGATGTCAGCGAGTCGGTGACGCTCTCCGCCGCGATATACAACGTGCTGGACGAGACCATCGAGGAGTCCGAGTTCGGCACCACCCGCGCCGGCCGCAGCCTCTGGCTCGGAACCACCGCCCGGTTCTGACGATCCAGCTCCGCCCAGGCGGTGCCCTAGGGCCCGCCCGGGCCTTCTCGGGCATCGGGGCGTTTGGACCCGCAACGACGTGCGCTCGCCGCCGTTCCAGCGAAGACCCGCCCGTCCAGGAGCTTGCGCGCGGTCCGCAGCGTGCCCGCGCCGGTCACCTGGCCTGCCTCGTCGAAGGTGAGGAGCACCTCGACGGCGCCCGTGGGGTGCTCGATGGCGAAGCGGCCGTCGGTGGGCCGCTTGGCGAGCCCGGCGGCGGGCGAGCCCGGCAGCGTGCAGGCGGTGGCGACCGAGACGGCGGCGAAGACGCCGATGGTGGCGTGGACGCGGTGGGGGATGAAGGCGCGCGTGGCGATGGCGCCGCCAGCCTGGGGCGCGGCGACGAGGATCATCTTGGGCACGGATGTCTCCGTCACGTCGCCGAGGTTCATCCGCGGCCCGGCCGCGAGGCGGACGGCTTCGACGCGCGCCTTGAGGGTGGCGTCGGCCTCCAACGCCTCGCGGTCCTCGCGCCCCGTGATGCCCAGGTCGGCGGCGCGCAGGACCACGCAGGGCATCCCGTTGTCGATGAGCGTCGCCTCCACGCCCTCCACCACGTCCACGGCGTTCCCGGTGGGCAGGAGCGCGCCGCACATCGAGCCCGCGATGCCCTGGAACATCAGCGGCACGGGGGCGGCGGTGCCGGGCACGCCGTCGATGGCGGCGTCCCCCTCGTAGCTCACCCGCCCGCCAGGGGTGCGGACCCGCGCCAGGGCCACCTCGCCGGTGTTGCGCATGTGGATGCGGACGGGCGTCTCGCCGTCCTGCGCCGCCACCAGCCCCCGCTCGATGGCGGCGGGGCCGACGCCCGCCAGGATGTTGCCGCAGCCCTGCGCGTCGGTGACGAGCGGGCGGTCCACGAAGACCTGCAGGAACAGGTAGTCCACGTCCGCGTCGGCCCGCGAGGCGGGCGAGAGGATCGCCACCTTGGAGGTGAGCGGGTCCGCCCCGCCGATCCCGTCGATCTGGCGCGGGTCGGGGCTGCCCATCAGGCGCAGGAGCAGGCGGTCGCGTTCCGCCGGGTCCGAGGGCAGGTCGGCGGCGAGAAGGTAGACCCCCTTCGACGTGCCCCCCCGCATCCAAAGGCAGGGGATGCCGTCGCGAACCGGATCGGGTCGGTCAGACATACCGCAGGCCCTTCCCGGCCAAGCGCTCGCGCATCCCGTAGAGGTCGAGCCCGAGCTCGCCCGCCGCGAGGCGCTGGCGCTTGGCCTCCTCGGCGGCGAGGCGCGTCTCGGCGGCGGCCAGCACCTCGGCGGCCTCGGCGCGCCGCACGACCACCACGCCATCATCGTCGGCCACGATCACGTCGCCCGCCGCCACCGCCTGCCCGCCGCAGACGACGGGGACGTTGACCGCGCCCAGCGTCTCCTTGACCGTGCCCTGGGCGGACACCGCCGCCGACCAGACCGGAAAGCCCATCCGCGTGAGATCCCTTACGTCCCGCACGCCCGCGTCGATGACAAGGCCCCGGCAGCCCCGCGCCAGGGCGGAGGTGGCCAGCAGGTCGCCGAAGTAGCCGTCCGTGCAGGACGAGGTCGGCGCGAGCACCAGGATGTCGCCCTCGCGGAGTTGCTCGATGGCGACATGAACCATCCAGTTGTCGCCCGGGGGCGCGGAGATGGTCACGGCCGAGCCCGCCACCTGCGCGCCCGCCCAGATGGGGCGCAGGCGCGGCCCGAGGTAGCCCTTGCGGCCCTGCGCCTCGTGCACGGTCGCCACGCCCGCGCGGGCGAGGCCGTCGATCACCGCCGGATCGGCGCGCTCGATGGTCTGGATGACGACCCCCATCTCAGGCCTCCGCCTTTTGCACCGGCGGGGTGCCATGCGTGTGGAACGACTCGATGGTCTTGAGGCCCCAGGCCTGCCCCTTCATCCGGTCGGCCTGGGTCCAGACCACCGGCTCCCAGTCGGGCGCGAGGATCAGCCGCGCGCCGGCGTTGGCCAGCTCCACCCGGTTGCCGGCGGGCTCCCAGACATAGAGGAAGAACGTGCCCTGCACGGCGTGCTTGTGGGGGCCGGTCTCGATGTGCACCCCGTTCTGCAGGAAGAGGTCGGCCGCCCGCAGGATGTCCTCGCGCTGGTCGGTGGCGTAGGTGACATGGTGCAGCCGCCCGTGGCCGCCCCCGTGCTCCTCGGTGCAGGCGAGGTCGTAGGTCTTGTTGTTGATCGTGAACCAGCAGCCGCCGAGCCGGCCGTTGTCGAGCTGGATGATCTCGGTCACGCGGGACCCCAGGCAGGTTTCCATGAAGCGGCGGAACTCGGTCACGTCGGAGCTGAGCAGGTTCAGGTGGTCGATCCGGCGCGGCGCGGCGCCGGTGAAGGCGGACGCGGTGTTCTTGAGCGCCGCGCGCTCGGCGTCCTCCTGGGCCTCGAACCACGTCGTCTCCCAGTAGATCTCGAAGACGTGGCCGAAGGGGTCCTCGAAGCGGAAGGCGTGGCCATGGCCGAGGTCGCCCTCCGTCCAGCCGTGGACCTTGTAGCCCGAGGCCTCGATGGCCTTGACGCGCCGCTCCAGCGCCTCCGGCGAGGCGGCGCGGTAGGCGACATGGCCCACGCCCGTCCGGTCCGAGCGGGTGAGCTTGAGCGAATGGAACTCGTAGTCGTCCCAGGCGCGAAGGTAGGCCGAGGTCTCGTCCTGGCCCGAGAGCTTCAGGCCATAGATCCGGGTGAAGAAGTCGAGGCTGTCCTCGAAGCGGTCGGTGTAGATCTCGACATGGGCGAGGTGCGCGAGGTCGAAGGACGGGTTGGTGGCGTGGTTCATGGGTCGGACCTCAGAGCTCGTCGACGGTGCGGGGGAAGACGGACTGGAAGCCCTCGGCGTATTTCGCCTGCCGCCCGCCGGACTGCCCGCCCGAGTTGCGCTGGAAGTGGTTGGCGCGGTTCTGCGCGACCCGGGTGTAGTACTCCCAGAGGTGCTCCTGCCCTTCCATGCACTCGATGGCGGCGCGCTTGCGGTCCCAGACGGACGTGATGTCGAGGAAGACATCCGGCTTCCAGTTCATCTGCTCGGTCTGGTGCGGCTCGAAGAGGTAGAGCTGCGGCGCGCCCAGGACCCTCGCGCCGGGCTCGTGCCCCCAGGCCTGCGCGATCATGCGGCATTCGAGCGCCACCTGCGTCGCGTAGGCGTGGTCGGTGTTGTAGGGGTCGTATTGCGAGTGGGACAGCATGAAGGACGGCTGGACCTTCCGGATCACCTCCACGAGCCGGTACTTGTCCTCGTCCGTGAGCCGCAGGGGATAGTCGCCGAGGTCGAAGGAGATCAGGTCGTGCACGCCCAGAGCCTGCGCCGCCTTCTCCGCCTCGTCCCGGCGCGCGGCCTTGACGCGGTCCAGCGTCATGCCAGGCTGCTTCCAGAGCTTGGCGCTCTCGCCCCGCTCGCCGAAGGACAGGCAGACCACCGTGACCTCGTAGCCTTGGCTCGCGTGCAGCGCGATGGCGCCGCCGCAGCGCCACACGAAGTCGGCGGCATGGGCGCTGATGACCAGCGCGGTCTTCGGGTCGGGCATGGAATCCTCCTCTTGGGTCGTGCCGCCTGCCTGCGCCAATCGGCCTGGAACGCCAATTTCGAAAGAGGCACCAGCCATAAGTTCTGGCTATGCGCCCTTGGCGCGGGGACCCGCGCCGGTCCAATCTCGGAATGCTGGCGGACGGGAGGATGGGAATGGCGGATGGGGCGTCGCGGGGCGGGCGGATCGCCTTCATCGGCTTCGGCGAGGCCGGACGTCTGTTTGCCGAGGGGATCGCGCCGGCGGCCCCCGGCCGCGCGGCCTGGGACCTCAAGCTCGCCTCCGCCGAGGCCGCGTCCATGCGGGACGCCATGACGGCGCGCGGGGTCGCAGCGGCCAAGGACGCCGCCGAGGCGCTGGCCGGGGCCGAGGCCGCCTTTTGTCTCGTGACCGCCGACCAGGCGGTGGCCGCCGCCGAGGCTGCGGAGGGGCTGGCCCCCGGCGCGCTCTGGCTCGACGGGAACTCCTGCGCCCCCGAGGCCAAGCGCCGCGCGGCCCAGCGGATCGAGGCGCGGCAAGGTCGCTACGCCGACGTGGCCATCATGGCGCCTGTCCATCCGCAAGGGATCCGGGTGCCTCTCCTCGTCTCCGGGCCCCATGCGGAGGAGGCCGCGGAGTTCCTTCGGCGACTCGGGATGCACCCGCGCGTGGTGGGGCCGCAGGTCGGGCAGGCCTCGGCCATCAAGATGCTGCGCTCGGTCGTCATCAAGGGCCTGGAGGCGATCACCGCCGAGTGCCTCGTCGCTGCCCGCGCGGCGGGGGTGGACGCGGAGGTGCTGGCCTCGCTCCAGGCCTCGGACCCCGGCTGGGACTGGGCCGCGCGCGGAGCCTACAACCTCGAACGCATGGCCTCCCACGGCCTCCGCCGCGCCGCCGAGATGCGGGAGGTG
Source organism: Rubellimicrobium aerolatum (assembly GCF_017872975.1). Classification (GTDB taxonomy): domain Bacteria; phylum Pseudomonadota; class Alphaproteobacteria; order Rhodobacterales; family Rhodobacteraceae; genus Rubellimicrobium; species Rubellimicrobium aerolatum. The sequence continues at coordinate 144,445 of NZ_JAGGJP010000008.1, read as the reverse complement.
GCGAGTTTCCTGGCGGACCTCGGGCTCCCCGCTGACATGGCGGGCGCCACGGTCGCGTGGCAGGAGCGGCTAGGCGCGCTGGGGCTGGACCTCCATGGCGCCGAGCCCGAGGCGCGGGCGGACCTCGCGCTCGCCGCGCTGCGGCCCCTCGCATGATCCGCAACCTGCGCCACCTTCGGGTCTTCCTGGAGGTGCTCGACACCACCTCGGTCACGCGCGCGGCCGAGGCCTGCCACCTGTCCCAGCCCGCCGTGACCCAGGCCGTGGCCAAGCTCGAAGCCGAGGCGGGCCTGCCGCTGTTCCGCCATATGCCGCAGGGGCTCTTCGCCACCGAGGCGGGCCTCGCGCTGGGGGCACGGGTGCGCCGCGCGCTGGGGCGGCTCGACGCGGCGGCGGCGGCGCTGTCGCCCCGGCTCGCGCTCACCACGACCGGCTCGCAGCTCCGCGCGCTCATCGCCGTGCGCGAGGCCGAGAACTTCACCCTCGCCGCCCGGCGGCTCGGCCTCAGCCAGCCCAGCGTCCATCGCGCCGTCTCGGACCTGGAGCGCGAGACGGGCCGCCCGCTCTTCGAGCGCACGGCGCACGGGCTGATCGCCACCAAGGCCTGCCGGACACTGGCCGATGCCGCGCGCCTGGCCTTCGCCGAGCTCGACCAGGCGGCGATGGAGCTCGCCGAGATGGCCGGGCGGGAGGTCGGGCGCATCGTCGTGGGCTCCATGCCGCTGGCCCGTTCGCTGCTCCTGCCCCAGGCCATCGCCGCCTTCCGCCAGACCCGGCCCCTGCTGACGATCCGGGTGGAGGAAGGCCCCTACGACGACCTCCTGGGCGCGCTCAGGCGCGGCGAGACCGACGTGCTGATCGGCGCGCTGCGCCTGCCCTCCCCCATCGCCGACATCCGGCAGGCGCCGCTCTTCGAGGACGACCTCGTGATCGTCGCCCGCCCCGGCCACCCGCTGGCCGGGCGGGGGGGCCTCACCCTCGCCGAGGTGGCGGAGTTCCCCTTCGTGGTGAACCGCCCCGGCTCGCCCATCCGGTCGCTCTTCGACGCGCAGTTCGCGGATCAGGCCATCCCCGCCCCGCGCAGCCTGATCGAGAGCGGATCGCTCATCCTCATGCGCCAGCTCCTCGAGCAGAGCGACCACCTGGGCTGCGCCTCGCGCCTGCAGGTCGCCGCCGAGATCGCGCACGGGCATTTGGTGCCCCTGCCCCTGCTCCTGCCCGGCACCACCCGGCCCATCGGCCTCACCACCCGGATCGACTGGGTCCCGACCGCCTCGCAGCAGGCCTTCCTCGACTGCGTGGCGCAGGCGGCCCGCGCCCGGACAGTCAGGCCCTATAGCCAGATTCAATGACCCCTTCCCCGCTTTGATTGGCTCCGGGGACCGGAGTCGGGCGATGAGGCGGGAGGGAGGACGTCACGCAGGCCGGAGGAGACCGGGCCCGTGGCCGTCCGGAGGAGGGCGTCGCCGGGCCATGACCCGGCCTTCAGACGCCCGCCAGCGATCAGGGCGCGGGAGGCGCGCCGCCTAGGGAGGACCACCATGCTGAACCGACGCCACGTCCTGGGAGGCCTTCTCGCGGCCCCCGCCGTCCTGCGCGCGACCCGCGCGGGCGCGCAGGAGGTCTCGATGCGGCTCCATCACTTCATGTCGGGCGTGTCGCCGGGCCACAACGAGTTCCTCGTGCCCTGGGCCGAGAAGGTCGCGGCCGAGTCGGACGGCCGCATCAAGATCGACGTGTTCCCGTCCATGCAGCTCGGCGGCACGCCGCCGCAGCTCTACGACCAGGCCCGCGACGGCGTGGTGGACGTGGTCTGGACGCTGCCGGGCTACACCGCCAACCGCTTCCCCAAGATCGAGGTCTTCGAGCTGCCCTTCGTCGGCGCCCAGACCTCCCGCGTCAACTCGCGCGCCGTGCAGGAGTTCGCGGAGGCGAACCTTGCCGACGAGTTCGCCGAGGTGCATCCGATCTGCTTCTGGGCCTCGGACGGCGGCCTCATCCACACCGACACGCCCGTGACGACGCTGGACGACATGGCGGGGCTCAAGATCCGCTTCCCCACCCGCCTCGCCGGCGAGGGGCTGGCGGCGCTCGGGGCCGTGCCGGTGGGGATGCCCGTGCCGCAGGTGCCCGAGGCGGTCAGCCAGGGCGTGATCGACGGCGCGGCCGTGCCATGGGAGATCGTGCCCTCCATCAAGCTGCACGAACTGGTGTCGAACCACCTGGGCTTCCCCGGCACGCCGACCTTCTACGTGTCCACCTTCCTGCTCGCCATGAACAAGGCGCGCTACGAGGGGCTGCCCGAGGACTTGCGCGCGGTGATCGACGCCAACTCGGGGCAGGCCGCGACCGACATGGTCGCCGCCATGTTCGACACCAACACCCCCAAGGTGATCGACCTCGCCACCCAGGCCGGCAACACGATCACCACTCTGTCGCCCGAGGAGGTCGCCCGCTGGACCGAGGCCACCCAGCCCGTCCGCGACGCCTGGATCGCCGCCTCGGCCGACCAGGGCTTCGACGGCGCGGCGCTGCTGGCCGAAGCGCAGGCGCTCATCGCCAAGCACGGGCAGGGCGCCTGACATGGAGGCCGAGGAAAGGCAGGCCAACGTCCACGCCGAGCTCGAGGAGGCGACCCCGCATCCCGAGCCCGTGCCCCACGCCGAGGACGGCATCGCCGGCCCCCGCATGGGGCCGCTCGCGCGGGGGCTCGCCCTTGGAGGCGGGGCGCTCCTCCTCGGCATCGCGGCGCTGGTCACGACCAGCGTCGCGCTCCGCACGGTCACGGGCGCGGGGATCACCGGCGACTTCGAGATCGTGCAGCTCGCGGCGGCGATCGCGGCCTTCTGCATGTTCCCGCTCTGCGTGGCGGTCCGCGGCAACATCGCGGTGGACACCTTCACCACCCGCCTGCCGCAACGCGCGCAGGATGCGCTCGACGGCCTGTGGGACGTGGTGTTCGGCCTTGTCGCGGCCATCCTCGCCTGGCGGCTGGCCCTGGGCGCGGCCGACCAGTTCCGCAGCCGCGTCACGCTGATGATGCTGCCGGTCCCGACCTGGTGGGCGGTGGCGGCCTGCGCGGCGCTCATGGCGCTTCTCGCCCTCACGGCCCTGGTCGTGGGCTTCCGCACCTGGAGGAAGGGCGCATGAGCGGCAACCTCGCGGCCCTGACGGGCTTCCTCGCGTTGATCCTGCTGATAGGGATCAGGATGCCGATCGGGATGTCCATGCTGGTCGTCGGCATCGGCGGCTACCTGTCGATGTCGGGCCTCCTGCCCTTCCTGGCCTACATGAAGACCACGCCCTACTTCCTGTTCGCCAACTACACGATCACGGTCATCCCGCTCTTCGTCCTGATGGGCGCCCTGGCCGAGCAGGGGGGCCTCGCGCGCGACCTCTTCACGGCGGCGCGGGCCTGCCTGGGCCACCGCAAGGGCGGGCTCGCCATGGCGGTGATCGGCGCCTGCACCGGCTTCGGGGCGATCTGCGGCTCCTCGGTCGCCACCACGGCCACCTTCGGCCGCGCCGCCCTGCCCGAGCTCCAGCGCTACGGCACCGCCGGCTCGCTCTCGACCGGCACCATCGCGGCCGGCGGCACGCTGGGCATCCTGATCCCGCCCTCGGTGGTGCTGGTGGTCTACGCCATCACCACCGAGCAGAACATCGCCAAGCTGTTCCAGGCCGCCCTGATCCCCGGCCTCCTCGCCGCGCTCTTCTACTGCCTCGCCATCGCCGTCGTGGTCCGCCGCCGGCCCCACCTCGCGCCCGTCCTGCCCCGCGTCCCCTGGCCCGAGAGGCTGCCGGCGCTCGTGGCCATCTGGCCGACCGTCGCGGTGGCGGTGGTCGTGCTGGGCGGCATCTACGGCGGGGTCTTCACGCCCACCGAGGGCGCGTCGGTGGGCGCCATCGCCATGCTGCTCATCGGCCTCGTCACCCGCAAGCTCGGCTGGGACGGCCTCGTCCGCAGCCTCCGCATCACCGCCGAGACCACGGCCATGATCTTCCTGATCCTGCTCGGGGGCGAGGTGTTCAACGCCTTCCTGGCGCTCACGCAGATGCCGTCGAGCCTCGCGCAGTGGATCTCCGGCCTGGGCCTCGCGCCGACGCTGGTCCTGGCCCTGCTGCTCCTCAGCTACGTCGTGCTGGGCGCGGTCATGGACGAGCTCGCCATGATCATCCTGACCCTGCCGGTGTTCTTCCCGCTGGTGCAGGCGCTCGACTTCGGCATCCCGCCCGACGAGGTGGCGCTCTGGTTCGGCATCCTGGTGCTGGTCGTGGTGGGCATCGGCCTCACCGCCCCGCCCATCGGGCTCAACGTCTTCGTCATCGGCGCCATCGCCCGCGACGTCCCCCTGCGCGAGACCTACCGGGGCGTCATGCCCTACGTGGCGGCGGACGTCCTGCGCCTCCTCCTGATCTTCTTCGTGCCCGCGGTCGCCGTGGGGCTCGTCCGCTGGATGGGGTAGCGGTGGGAGGCCGAGGTCGGCGCCAATGAGAGTCCCGACTGGGACTGAACACAAGTCTCGCCAGGGGCGGCTGCAACCGAAGAGAGCCGCCTCGCTATGCCTTCGACGACTTCGCACCCGATTGGCCCGTCCAGCCTCACAGCCCTTCCGGCATCCCGCCTGAAGTCGCGGCATCCGTGATCGCACACGGCACAGACAGCGACTGCCTTGCGGGCTCCTGGCAGGCTCTAGCAGGTCGCTGAAGAAGTCTTGCGATCAGGACGGTTTCCCGATCGGTCGGGTTTGACGGCAGCTGTTGTGGTCGGTCGTGCAGGGGCGCTTGCTGGGTGTCCCCGATCACATGGCCAGCAGGCGGGGCAGTCGGGCGAGGTTGCAGGCGGCCATGGTCAGCGTGAACCTGGCCCGGACCCGCTCGACGCTACGGGTGACGGTCTGGACCATGCCGCCCACGGTCTTGGTCCAGCCGAAGGGCTCCTCGATCTTCTTGCGGCGCTTCTGGGACAGGGCTTAACCAGCATGACGGGTGGTTCGGCCATCGATGGCAGAGTGCCGCGCTTTTCGGGCGACATGCGGGGTCACGCAGGCCTGCCGCAACTCGGTGACGAAGTCGGCGCTGTCGTAGCCCTTGTCGCCGCCGAGGGTGAGGCGGCGTGTCGAGCCCGGCGAGTGGCGGTGGATCATGGCGAGCGCAGCCCGGCGTTCGGCATGGCCGCCGGCCTGCGTGAGGTCGGCCTGGACGATGAGGCCGCTGCGGTTCTCCATGAGGGTATGCCCCTTGAAGCAGAGCATCGCGCCGGTGCCGGGCGACTTCTTGTAGAGCCGCGCCTCAGGGTCGGTGATCGAGGCATGCGTGGCGTTTGATCGCTTCTCGCCCCGGAAGTCGACCTCGGCGTTACGATCCTGGCGGGCGGGACGGGTCATCGGGGCGGTCTCGGTCTGGAGCTGGTCGGGAGCGGCGTCGGAGCAGTCAGAGGGTGGCTCGCCCCGATCGCCGCCTTCATCGGGTGGCACCCACTCGCCCTTTGGCTGGAAGCTCTTCATCGACGCCCAGGCCTTCACCAGCGTGCCATCGACTGAGAAGTGCTCGTCCGACAGCTGTGATGCCACCTCCCGGTGCGCCAGGATCGCCGCCAGGACCTTGCGGAACATGTCGGTCGTCAGCAGGCAATCGAGGTTCTTCGAGAACACCTCCGGCACCCAGACGGGATCGTCGATGCCAAGGCCCACGAACCAGCGAAACAGCAGGTTGTAGTGCATCTGCTCCATGAGCCGCCGCTCGGAGCGGACCGAGAACAGGATCTGGATCAGGCTAGCCCGCGAGCCAGCCGCTCCGGCGCGATGGACGGACGACCCTCGAGCGCATAGAGTCGATCGAACTCGGCATCGAGGCTGGTCAGCGCCTCGCTGACGATCCGGCGCACCTTGCGCAGCGGGTGACGGGCGGGGATGCGCTCTTCCAGGTCGACGTAGCTGAACAGCGACACCGTCACCTCGTCCGTCCCGCGCATCACCGCCCCCAGTTTCTCCGGAACGGTGAGTCATGTCCTCCCAAACGCGTCGAGGGCCGAGTTCTTCAGCGACCTGCTAAAGGCCCCATCGCAAGTGGAGGTCCCTTCGACGTCCGACGTGGGTCGGCGCAGGAACCGGGCCGCCGAGGACGGGATCCGTATCGTGGAGGAAAGCCTGCGCGGTGCCCGGCAGGCTGCCGCAACGGCGCGGCGCATGGGATCTTGCGCTCGCTTCTGACGCTTTGGCGGCGGAAGTTCCAGGCGGGTCTGCTGACGGCGGAGGGGCCGCTCGGATTGCGGCGCTTCTCGCGGTAGCGCCAGAAGGGCGCGGGGCCGCGCCTCTTCGACGTCAGGGCCGCGGATCCGGACTTTGAGCGCCCGATCCTCGCCTCCACCATCGTGCGCGCCCACCAGCATGCAGTGGGTGCGGACAGGGGGGGTCTGCGGAACAGGCCCCTGGCCGCTCCCGCGGCGGCCCGAGCACCAGGTTCATCTGGACGCGCGTGGCCTGGGCGGCCCGGTGCGCCTTGTCCGAACAGCCGGCCACCGGGGCCACGCGCCCCAAGCGGCAGCCCTCTTGGCCCGCGACCGGCCCGAGGTCGTGCTGGCCGATGCGGCCTAAGAGGCCGACCACCTTCGGGCCGCCCTGGAAAGGATCGGCGCCACGGCCGTGATCCCCAACAGCCCCTCGCGGACCAAGAAGCACCCCTTCGATCGGCACCTCCACAAGGAGCGCCACCTCAGCGAATGCCGCCCTGCCAAGCTCAAGCAGGTCCGGCGGGTAGCCACACGATACAAGAAAACAGCCCAGAACTACCCCGCCGTCGCCACCCTCGCCGCCAGCGTCCCGTGATTGAGGCAAGCGCCCATAGGGCCTAGGCCGAGCGGCTCTTGGGACGCGACAGCAACATGACCTTTCCGCCCGACCTCCTGGCGCTGCCGGACGTGGGCTATGTCCGTGGCTGAACCCCGAGGGCATCCTGTCGATTGAGCCTGAGCAGATCCTCGCTGAGGCAGGGGCCGGGCCGGCCGAGACGGTGGAGTTGATGCAGACGGCCGAGATCCCCTGGATGGAGGTGCCCGAGGCCGCCGAAGGCGCAGGCTTGCTGGAGAAGATCGCCGTCGTGGGCGAGGCGCTGGGCGTACCCGACCGGCCAAGATCCTTGGCCGCCGAGGTCGAGGCCGAGCTTGCAAAGGCGCAGGCCGCCGCCACGCCGGAGGTCGAGCGGCCGCGCGTGATCTTCGTGCTCTCGGTGCAGGGCCGGCGGATCATGGGCGGGAGCCGAGGCACCGCCACCGACGGGATCATCGCCCTGGCGGGCGGCGTGAACGCGCTGAAGACGTCGAAGGCTACAAGCCGCTCTCCGACGAGGCGGTCGCGGCAGCAGCGCCGGACGCGATCCTGATGATGGACAGGGGCGGCGGACATGGCGGCTGAGGCGCTGAGCCTGTCCCCGCTGGCCGACCCGCGCGAGGTGCGCGCGCCGGCTGCGGTGGGGACTTGTCCTCATGCTCGCCGTCGCGGTGGGCCGCCTCGCGACCGGTGCCTCGGGGACCTCGCTGTGGGATGCGTTGAGCCAGATGGCGCGGGGCAAGGCGGTGATGCTGCGCGAGCGCGTGATCCTGTGGGATGTGCGCCTGCCCCGGCTGACTTTGGGGATGCCGATGGGGGCGAACGGCGCGGTGATGCTGGGACTCTCCCGCAACTCGCTGGGCGATCCGGGCCTCGTCGACGTGGGCGCGGGGCTCGCCGCGATTTCGATGATGGGGCTGGGCGGGGCCAGGGTCCGGATCGCCGGGCCGATCATCCTGCTGACGCCCCTCCTCGCGCACGGGCTCGACGCCTTCGCCCTGTGAGAGACGGTGGCGGGGCACCCGGGCGTGCCGGTGGAGGGCCTCAGGACCGGGGCGATCCTGGCCATGGCTGCCACCACTGGCGCGGCAGTGGCCGTGTCGGTCGGGATCGGCATCGTCAACGCCATCCTCGGCGCGGCGGCAGGCCCGCTTGGCCCCACCTCGACGAGCCGGTGTCCGGCCTCGACATCTGCCACCAGCTCGCGATCATGGGGATCGCGGTGAGGCACGGCCCGAACCTCACCGCGCCCTTCGCCGACCGCGTGGCGCCGGGACTGGAGGGCACGTTCCTCCTTCCCCCTGCCCCCCGGGCCCGCATCGACGTCGCGTTGACGAGGCCAGAAGCCCATCCGCGCGGCCCGCGTCATCGCTCGCCCCGCCGGTAGGGCACCATCAGCGCCTCGGGGACGCGGGCGCGGCGGGCGACGAGGACCAGGGCGAGGATGGACAGGAGATAGGGCGCCATCAGGAAGAGCTGGTAGGGCACGCCGGGCACCGCCTGCTGAAGCCGGAGCTGCCAGGCGTCGAAGAGCGCGAAGAGGAGCGCGCCGAGGAGCGCCCGGCCCGGCCGCCAGGAGGCGAAGACCACCAGCGCGATGCAGATCCAGCCCCGCCCCTGCACCATCGTCGGGAAGAAGCTGTTGAAGGCCGCCGTCGTGAGGAACGCGCCCCCGAGCCCCATCAGCGCGGAGCCCGCCACCACCGCGCCGACCCGCAGGCGGACGGGGTTCAGGCCCTGGGCCTCGACGGCATGGGGGTTCTCGCCAGTCATGCGGAGGGCGAGGCCGAGCGGCGTGCGGGCGAGGACGAAGGCCAGCACGCCCGCGCAAAGGAGCGCGAGGTAGGTCGGCGCGGCCTGGGAGAAGAGGACGGGGCCGAGGAACGGCAGGTCCGACAGGACGGGGACGCGGATCGCCTGGAAGGGCTCGATGGTGGGAGGGAGGTCGCCGACCTCCACGAGCAGGCGGTAGAGGTAGTAGGCCAGCGCCGAGCCGAAGAGCGTGATGCCGAGGCCCGAGACGTGCTGCGACAGCCCCAGCGGCACGGTCAGCGCCGCGTGCAGGAGGCCGAGCGCGGCCCCGGCGAGCGCGGCGGCGAGGAGGCCGGTCCAGAGATCGCCGCCGAGGTGCACGGTCAGCCAGCCGACCATCGCGCCCATGGTCATGATCCCCTCGATCCCGAGGTTGAGGACGCCCGCGCGTTCGCACAGGAGCGCGCCCAGCGTGCCGAAGATCAGCGGCGTGGCGATGCGGAGCACGGCGGCCCAGAGGCTCGCGGTCCAGAGGAGGTCGAGGGCGTCGCTCATCGGGCCACCCGGTGCGTCACGAGGAGGAGGGCGACCACCATGGCGAGGAGCGAGGCGGACATGATGACATCGGCGATGAAGGACGGGACTTCGGTCGCGCGGCTCATGGCGTCGGCGCCGACGAAAACCGTGGCGAGGAAGACGGCGCTCGCGACGACCCCGGCGGGGTGGAGGCCGGCGAGCATGGCGACGACGATCCCGGCGGTGCCGAAGCCGGGGGACAGGTTGGTGGTGACGGAGCCGGTGACGCCCAGCACCTCGGTCGCGCCCCCCAGGCCGGCGAGGCCGCCCGAGAGCGCGGCGACGCCGAGCAGGGTGCGGGGCAGCGACACGCCGGCGAAGGCGGCGGCGCGGGGGTTGAGGCCGGCGGCCCGCGTCTCGGCCCCCCAGACGGTGCGGGCGTTGACGGCCCAGACCAGCGCGGCGGCGGCGAGCGCGACGAGGAGGCCGACATGGAGCCGTGAGCGGGGCACGAGGTCGGGGAGCCGCAGGTCGGAGGCGACGGGGACGGACTGGGGCCAGCCGAAGGCCAGGGGGTCCCGGAGCGGCCCCTCGATCATCAGGCCGACGAAGAGGAGGACGGCGAAGTTCAGGAGCAGCGTCGTCACCACCTCGTCCACGCCGAGCGACAGGCGCAGCGCCACGGGGCCGAGGAGGAGCAACGCGCCGGCGGCCATGCCGAGGAGCAGGAGCGCCGGGACGCCGAGGACGGGGGGGCCCCCCGCGAGGAGGGCGTGCCCCGCCCAGGCGGTCAGGAGGGCGCCGCCGTAGAACTGGCCCTCGGCCCCGATGTTCCAGACGCGCGCCCGGAAGGCCACGGCGGCGGCGAGGCCGGTGAGGATCAGGGGCGTGGCACGGGCCAGCGTCTCGGTCAGCGCGAGGCGGGAGCCCAGCGCGCCGCGCAGCAGCTCGGCGTAGGCGGCGAGCGGGCTCACCCCGGCGGCGGCGATCAGGCCGGCGGCGAGGAGGAGCGCCAGCCCGACGGCGGCCAGGGGGGCGAGCGCGGCGGCCGCCAAGGGGACGTGCGTCCGGCGCTCAAGCCGCATGGGGCACCTCCCAGACGCCGGCCATCAGGAGGCCGAGGCGGCGGGTGTCGGCCTCCTCGGCGGGGATGGGGTCGGAGAGGCGGCCCTTGACGATGGCCTGGAGGCGGTCGGCGAGGCCCAGGGCTTCCTCCAGCTCCTCGGAGATGAGGAGGATGGCGGCCCCCCGCTCGCGCGCCTCCAGCAGGCGGGCGTGGACGGCGGCGATCGCGCCTTCGTCGAGGCCGCGCGTGGGCTGGTTGGCGAGGACGAAGCGGGGGTTCATGGCGAGGGTGCGGCCGAGGATGAGCTTCTGCATGTTGCCGCCCGACAGGAGGCGGGTGCGGGTGTCGGGGCCGGCCCCCCGGATGTCGAAGCGGGCGATGAGATCGGCGGCGAAGGCGCGGGCGGCGGCGCGGCGCACGAGGCCCGCGCGGGCGAAGGCGGGGTCGCGGGCGCGTTCGAGGATCGCGTTCTCCCAGACCGCGAGCTCGCCGATCGCGCCCTCGGCGTGGCGGTCCTCGGGGATGCGGCCGACGCCCTCGCGCACCAGGGCGCGGGGGGACAGGCGGGCCATGTCCCGGCCGCCGAGCGCCAGCGCGCCGGTGGACGGGCGGGCGAGGCCCGAGAGGAGGCGGCCGAGGGTCGCCTGGCCGTTGCCGGACACGCCGACGATGCCGAGGATCTCGCCCTCGCGGACCTCGAAGGAGATGGCGTCGAGGCGGGTCTCGCCCTTCTCCACGACGGTCACGCGGTCGGCGGTCAGGACGGGCGGCCCCGGCGCGCGGGCGGCGCGGCGGGGGCGCGCGACGCGGCGGCCGACCATCAGCTCGGCCAGCTCGGCGGGGGTGGTGTCGGTCGTCCGGCGCTCGGCCACCAGCCGGCCCGCGCGCAGGACGGCCACGCGGTCGGAGGCGGCCATGACCTCGTGGAGCTTGTGGGAGATGAACACGATGGAGAGCCCCTGCCCCGTCATGCCGCGCAAGGTGCCGAACAGGCGCTCGGCCTCGGGGCGGGCGAGGACGGCGGTGGGCTCGTCGAGGATGAGGATGCGGGCGTCGCGATACAGGGCCTTGAGGATCTCGACCCGCTGCCGTTCGCCCACCGAGAGGTCGGCCACGCGGGCGTCGGGGTCCACGGGGAGGCCGAAGCGAGCGGCGAGGTCGAGGAGGCGCGTGCGGGCCTCGGCGCGGCGGGAGCGGAGGCGCAGGAGCGGCTCGGAGCCGATGAGCACGTTGTCGAGGACCGTGAGGTTCCCCGCGAGGGTGAAGTGCTGGTGGACCATGCCGACGCCCGCCGCAATGGCGGCGCGGGGCTGGCCGGGCGGGAGCGGGCGGCCCATCACGCGCACCTCGCCCTCGTCGGCCCGGTAGTGGCCGAACAGGATGTTCATCAGCGTCGTCTTGCCCGCGCCGTTCTCGCCCAGCAGCGCCAGGACCTCGCCTTGGGCCAGCGACAGGCTGACCGCGTCGTTGGCGACGAGCGGGCCGAATCGCTTGGTGATCCTGTCGAGTTCGAGGGCGGCGGGGGTCATGCGGGCTCCTGTCTGTTCCGATGCCCGCACATTAGCACGGCCCAGGGGGGTGTTGCGCGAATCGGGGCCCGAGCGTTCGCTGGCAGGGATTCGTTAACCCTGCGCCCGTGAACCCTGCGCCCATGCGGGTCATGGCAGCCCCGCGACGGGATGGTGAAAGGCCAGCGGCGGGGCGAGGCGTTCGAGCCGCCGCCCGAGGGCGAGGAGCGCGCGGTCCGCGCCAAAGGGGCCGAGGAGCTGCACGCCGAGGGGGAGGCCGTCCGCCGTGCCGAAGGGGAGCGCCAGCGCCGGGAGGCCCGCCGCGTTGGCGAGGGCGGCCAGGGGGGCGAGGCGCTCCATGGCGGCGAAGCGGGCGTCGGGGGTGGTGGCGGCGTCGAAGGTGCCGACGCGGGGCGGCGGGCCGGAGAGGACGGGGAGGAGGAGGGCGTCGGCGTTCCCGAACAGGGCCGCCGCGCGGTGGGACAGGCGCAGGAGGTCGCGGCTGGCGGCGAGGACGGCGGGGCCGGGGAGGACGCGGCCCTCGGCGGCGGTGGCGGCGGCGAGGGGGGAGACCTCCCCGGGCGGGACGGCGAGGGCGTCGAGCCAGTCGGCGAGCGCGACGGACAGGACGAGGCGGGCGAGGCGCGCGGCCTCCCGCGCGAGCGCGGCGGGGGGCGGGATCTCGGTCACGTCGCAGCCGTCGCGGGCGAGGGCTTGGGCGGCGGCGCGGGCGGCGGCGGCCTGGTCGGGGCCGCAGGCGGCGGGGAGGACGAGGGCCACGCGGGGCCGGGGCGGCGTGGCGCGGTCGGGAAGCGGGTCGGCGGCGATGCCGAAGGCGGTGGCCACGTCGCGGACGGAGCGGGCGAGGACCAGCTCGGCGGCGAGGCCCAGGAGGTGGTTGCCGAAGTCGGGGCCGCCGGGGATGGCCCCGCGCGAGGGCTTGAGGCCGACGAGGCCGCAAGCGGCGGCGGGGACGCGGATGGAGCCTGCCGCGTCGGTGGCGTGGGCGATGGCGACGATCCCCGCCGCGACCGCCGCCGCCGCGCCGCCCGAGGAGCCGCCGGGGGTGAGATCGGGGGCCCAGGGGTTGCGGGCGGGGGCCGCGCCGGGCGGCTCGGAGACGAGGGACAGGCCGAACTCGGGGGTGGTGGTGAGGCCGAAGGTGTTGAGGCCGGCGCGGTGGAGGCGGGCGAGGAGGTCGCTGTCCGTGTCGGGGTCGGAGAGGCGGCGGCGCAGCGCGGGGGAGCCCGCGGCGGGGGCGAGGCCCGCCGCGTGGGAGCCGAGGTCCTTGGCGAGGAAGGGGACGCCGTGGAAGGGGCCGCGCGCGGAGGGCGGCGCGCGGTCGAGGGCGGCGGCGCGGGCGCGGGCGAGGTCGGGGGCGAGGCGGGCGACGGCCCCGAGGCCCGCGAGGCGGTCGGCCGCCGCGAGCGCCGCCTCCAGCGCGGCGGCGGCGGTGGTCTGCCCCCGCCCGATGGCAGCGGCGAGGGCCGTGGCGTCGCCCGCGCGGTCGGGCACTCAGGCGGGCTCGTCGGCGTCGATGGGGACCTCGAAGGCGCCGGACCTGATCTCGGCCTCGCGGGCCTGCATCGCGGCGACGGCCTCGGGGGGGACCTCCTCGGGGACGAAGACCAGCTCGCTGCCGCCGTGGCGCATGAAGGAGTATTCGGTGTAGTCGCGGCCCGTGGGATTGCCCGCCTGCACGTCGGCGACGATCGCCTCGATGGTCGGGCCGTAGTTCCAGAGCGCGTTGGCGAAGACGGTGCCCGGATAGCGCGGCGTGTAGTCGATGAGCGAGCCGATGGCCTTGGCGCCGCGTTCGGCCGCGCCGTCGGCGGTGCCGATGCGCTCGCCGAACAGGATGTCGGCGCCGCCGTCGATCTGGGCGATGGCGGCCTCCTTGGCCTTGGCGGGATCGAACCAGGCGCCGATGAAGATGTTGGAGAAGGTGGCGTCGGGCCGCGTCTCCTGCACGCCGAAGCGGAAGGCGTTGATGAGGAGGTTCACCTCGGGGATCGGGTAGCCGCCGACCGAGCCGAAGCGGCCCGACTGGGACATGGCCCCGGCGAGCATCCCGGCGAGAAAGGCGGCCTCGTGGTTGCGGGTGCCGAAGACGCCGAAGTTGTCGCCCGACGGCCCGCCGGAGGAGCCCATCAGGAAGGCGGTGTCGGGGTAGTCGGCGGCGACCTCGCGCGCTTCGTTCTCGACGGCGAAGGATTCCCCCCAGACGAGGCGCGCGCCGGATTCGGCGTATTCGCGCATGGCGCGGGGGTAGTCGGTGGCGGCGACGCCCTCGGAGAACTCGTAGGCGATGAGGCCCCGTTCGGCGGCCTGCTGGAAGGCGAGGTGGACGCGGCTGTTCCAGGCGTTCTCCACCGGCGAGGCATGGACGGCGGCGACGCGGAGGGGGGGCGTGCCTTGCGCGCGGAGGACGGTGGGGAGCGCGAGCAGCGCCGCGCCCCCGACGAGGAGCCGGCGGCGGGTGGGGTGGATCGGCATCGGGGTGGTCCTTTCCTGTCGGGTCGGTCGTTTCTTCTTCAGTCGAGCGCCTGGGGCGCGTAGTCGGCCGGATCGACCGTGGCCGGCCGGCCGTCGAGGGAGAGATGGGCGACGCGGGGCGCGGTGGCGGCGAGCACCCTGCCCTCGCGGATCACCCAGAGGCGGCTGGCCCTGAGGCGCACCGCCTCGATCGGGTCGCGGGCCTGGAGGACGACGAGCGTGGCGGGGCCGCCCACGCGCAGCGTCGGGTCGGGCAGGCCCAGGACGGCGGCGCCGTTCACCGTCACGGCGTCGAAGGCCCAGCGCATCGCCTCGCGCGAGGTCATGGGGACGGCGTGGACGCCCATGTGCGCGACCTCCAGCATGTCGGCGGAGCCCAGCGGATACCAGGGGTCCATGGTGCAGTCCTGGCCGAAGGCGACGTTGACGCCGGCCGCGCGCAGCTCGGGGATGCGGGTGAGGCCGCGGCGGCGGGGGTAGGTGTCGGCGCGGCCCTGGAGGGTGATGTTGATGAGGGGGTTGGGGACGACGTGGATGCCGGATTCGGCGATCAGCGGGATGAGCTTGGTGGCGTAGTAGTTGTCCATGCTGTGCATGGAGGTGCAGTGGGAGCCCACGGCGCGAGGGCCCAGGGACAGGCGCGTCGCCTCGAAGGCCAGCGTCTCGATGTGGCGGCTGAGGGGGTCGTCGCTCTCGTCGCAGTGGAGGTCCACGGGGAGGCCGCGCTCGGCCGCGAGCTCGCAAAGGCGGGTGACGGAGCGTCGGCCGTCCTCGGTGGTGCGCTCGAAGTGGGGGATGCCGCCGACCACGTCCACGCCCAGGTCGAGGGCGCGGAGCAGGTTCGCCTCGGCGGTGGGGGAGCGGTAGAGGCCGTCCTGGGGGAAGGCGACCAGTTGAAGGTCGATGTAGGGCTTGACCCGCGACCGGACCTCGATCAGCGCCTCGGTCGCGGTGAGGCGGTCGTCGCAGACATCGACGTGGGTGCGGATCGCCAGGAGGCCCTGCGCCACGGCGAGGTCGCAGTAGCGCAGCGCCCGCTCCATCACCGCCTCGGGGGTGAGGATGGGCTTCAGCTCGCCCCAGAGGGCGATCCCTTCGAGGAGCGTGCCCGAGCGGTTGAGGCGGGGGAGGCCGAGCGAGAGCGTGGCGTCCATGTGGAAGTGGGGGTCCACGAAGGGTGGGCTGGCGAGGCGGCCCCCGCCGTCGATGACCCGGGGCGCGTCGGCGTCGAGGTTCGGCTCCAGGGCGGCGATGCGGCCTTGGCGGATGGCGATGTCGAGCGGGCCGCGCCCGTCGGGCAGGCGGACGTTCCGCAGGATGAGATCCAGCATGGTGCCTTTCGTTCCCTGTCCCCTGGGCCGAGGCTAGCAGGTGCTTTCCAGGGGTCAAGCCGGCGGTCCGGGACGCCGGGCGGCGGTCCAGAAGGGATCTCCTGGATCCGGCGGGGGAGCGCGCCGAGGGGCTGGGCGTCAGGCCCGGCTGACCGCCGCCGTCGCCGTCGCCCGTCAGGCGCCGGCGGCCCGGCGCTCGGTGCGGAGGGCGGCCCGGCGGGCGGCCTGCACGTCGGGGTCGGGGTCGAGCCCCGCCGCGAGCAGCGCCCGGGTGTAGGGCTCGCGCGGGGAGTCGAAGACCTGGCGCACGGTCCCGTGCTCCACCACGCGGCCCCGCTGCATGACCATGACGTGATCCGCGAAGTCGCGCACCACGGGCAGGTCGTGGGCGATGAAGATGAAGGCGATGCCCATCTCGCGGCGCAGCCGGTCGAGGAGGTCGATCACCTGCGCCTGCACCGACACGTCGAGCGCGGACACCGCCTCGTCGCAGATGATGAGCTCGGGTTCGAGGGCGAGGGCGCGGGCGATGGCGATGCGCTGGCGCTGGCCGCCCGAGAACTGGTGCGGGTAGCGGTTCGCGTGCTCGGGCCGCAGGCCCACCTGGGCCAGCAGCTCGGCCACGCGGGCCCGCCAGCGGTCCCGGGGCAGGATCCGCGGGTGGATCGCCCAGGCCTCGCTGATGAGCTGGGCGACCGTCATGCGGGGGTTCAGCGACTGCGTGGGGTCCTGGAACACCATCTGGAGGTCGCGGCGGAGCGCGAAGAGCTCGGCCGGGGAGAGGCGGAAGAGGTCGCGGCCCTTCCAGAGCGCCTCGCCGGAGTCGGGCTCGTCGAGCCGGAGCAGGACGCGGGCCAGCGTGGACTTGCCCGAGCCGCTCTCGCCCACGACGGCCAGCGTCTCGCCGGGCATGAGGTCGAGGCTCACGCCGTCGAGGGCGGTGAAGGTGCCATAGGCCTTGCGGACGTTCCGGACGCTCAGCACCGGCTCGGCGCGGGCGAGCGGCGGGTGCATCTCGCCCTTGCCCGGCGCGGCGCCGATGAGCTTGCGGGTGTAGGGGTGCCGGGGGTCGTGGTAGACCTCGCGCGCGGGGCCGGACTCCACGATCTCGCCGGCGTTCATCACCACCACGCGATCCGCGATCTCGGCCACGACGCCGAGGTCGTGGGTGATGATGACGACGCCCATGCCGGTCTCCTGCTGGAGCTCCTTGAGGAGGAGGAGCACCTCGGCCTGCACGGTCACGTCGAGCGCGGTCGTGGGCTCGTCGGCGATGAGCACGTCGGGCTTCATGGCGAGGGCCATGGCGATCATCAGGCGCTGGCGCTGGCCGCCCGAGAACTCGTGCGGATACTTCCGCAGCGCGCCCGCCGGGTCGGGCAGGCCGACCCGCGTGACGAGGCGCAGGGCCTCGGCCCGCGCGCGGGCCCCGGGCAGGCCATGGGCGGTCATGGTCTCCACGATCTGCCAGCCGACCGGATAGACCGGGTTCAGGTGGCTGAGCGGGTCCTGGAAGATCATCGCGATCCGCCGGCCGTTGATGTCGCGCCGCGCGGCCGCGCCGAGCCGGAGCAGGTCGCGGCCGTCGAAGAGGATCTCGCCCGAGGTGATCCGGCCCGGCGGCATGTCGATCAGGTCGAGGATGGCCGCCGTCGAGACGGACTTGCCCGAGCCGGATTCGCCCAGGATGGCCAGGGTCTCGCCGCGGTCCACGTGCCAGCTCACGCCCCGGACGGCCTTCACGACGCCGCCGGCGGTATGGAACTCGACCGACAGGTCGCGGACTTCGAGCAGGTGGTCAGGCATCGGGACGCCCCCTCATCTCAAGGCGCCAGCGCTGGGTGGGGTCGAGGGCGATCCGCATCCAGTTCGACAGCAGGTTCAGCGACAGCGTGGTCAGGATGATGGCGAGGCCCGGCCAGAAGGACAGCCACCACGCCCGGGTCAGGTGCTCCTTGCCCTGGGCGATCATCAGGCCCCAGGTGATGTCGGGCGGCTGGATGCCGATGCCGAGGAAGGACAGCGCGCTCTCGGCCAGCATGACATAGGCGAAGTCGAGCGTGGCGAGGGTCGTCAGCGTCGGCAGGACGACGGGCAGGATGTGGCGCAGGACGATCCGGCGGGGGGAGGCCCCCATCACGCGGGCGGCCGAGACGAACATCCGCTCGCGGATCTCCAGCACCTCGGCGCGGGTGGTGCGGAGGTAGACGGGGATGCGGGT
The DNA here is from genome assembly GCF_017872975.1 of Rubellimicrobium aerolatum. Classification (GTDB taxonomy): domain Bacteria; phylum Pseudomonadota; class Alphaproteobacteria; order Rhodobacterales; family Rhodobacteraceae; genus Rubellimicrobium; species Rubellimicrobium aerolatum. Next base: position 126,728 of record NZ_JAGGJP010000008.1, on the reverse strand, counting down.
GATCGCGAGGACGAGGACGACGTTGGTCACCGAGGGGCCGAGGACGTAGAGCACGATCACGGCGAGGAGGAGCGAGGGGAAGGACATGATGACGTCGGCCAGACGCATGATGGCCTCGCCCACCCGGCGGGAGGCGTAGCCGGCGACCAGCCCCAGCGTCGTGCCGACCAGCGCCGAGGCGAGCACCGCCCCGGCGGCGATGGCGACGGTGTTGCGGGCGGCGACGATGATCCGGGCCAGGAGCGGCCGGCCCAGCGAATCCGCGCCCATCCACCAGAGCCAGCCGCGCGCCCATTCGAAGGGCGGGGCGTTGCGCCCGCGCAGGTTCTGCTTCTGCGCGACGTCGCCCAGCAGGGCCGGGCCGAGCAGCGCCATCAGGACGACGAGCAGGAGGAACAGGAGGGCGGCGAGGGCGAACTTGTCCGCCCACAGCATCCGCAGGAACCGGCGCGGCGCGCTCGGCTCGGCGGGGAGGGCCGTTCCTTCGGTCACGGCGGGGGCGTTGCTCATGGCGGGCTCCCTAGTGGCGGATGCGGGGATCGAGGGTGGCGTAGGCCAGGTCGATCAGGAGGTTCATCAGGAAGATCGCCAGCGCCGTGACCATGATCGAGGCCAGCACCACGGTGAAGTCGCGCTGGAGGATGGAGTCGATCATCAGCTTGCCCACGCCGGGGAAGCCGAAGATCGTCTCGATCACCACCGCGCCGTTGAGGAGCGAGGCCGCCTGGTCGCCGATGACGGTGATGACGGGCAGCATGGCGTTCCGCAGCGCGTGGACGAAGATGATCTTGCGGGGCCGCAGCCCCTTGGCCCGCGCGGTCTTGACGTAGGGAGAGGACAGGGCCGAGATCATCGAGCCGCGCACGACCTGCACGATGAGCCCGAAGGGCCGGATGAACAGGACGGCGATGGGCAGGACCCAGTGCCAGGGCGTCCCCGTGCCCGAGGTGGGCAGCCAGCCCAGGCCCACGGCGAAGACGACGATGGCGACGATGGCGATCCAGAAGTCGGGCGCCGAGGCCGCCACCAGGGACAGGATGCCCGACACGCGGTCGAAGAAGCCCCCCACGCGGAAGGCGGCGAGCGAGCCCACGACGATGGCCGCCACCGTCACCAGCGCCATGGTGACGAGAGCGAGCTGGAGCGTCCAGACGAAGGCTTCGAGCACGACCTCGATGGCGGGGCGGGCCTTGCGGATGGAGTCGCCGAAATCGAGCCGCAGGAGGTCGCCCACGTAGCGGCCGAACTGGACGAGGAGGGGATCGTCGAGGCCGTAGATCTCTCGGAACCGCGCCCGCATCTCGTCGGTGGCGTCGAGCGGCAGGTAGAGGTCGGTGGGGTCGCCCGTCAGCCGCGACAGGAAGAACACGAGGACGACGAGCCCCACCAGCGAGACGAGGCTGGCCAAGGAGCGCTTTCGGATGAACGTCAGCATGGCGGGGCGTTCCCAGGGAAGGGCGGCGCGGGGGGAGGCCGTCCCCCCGCGCCCGGGGCGTCAGTTGCGGAAGCCGATCTCGGAGAGCTGGAGCTGCGAGTTGGTGGCGATGGTCGGCGTCCAGTCGATGGATTCGGCCACGCGGGCGAAGCCGACCATGTGGAACAGGAGCACGTCGGCCGCCACCTCGTCGTGGACGTAGGCCTGGAGCTCGGACCAGAGCTGGGCGCGCTCCTCGCCGGTGGCCGCCGAGGCGCGGGTGATGAGGTCGTCCGCCTTGGGGTCGGAGATGCCGGACTGCCGCCCCTCGGAGTGATACTTGAAGTAGGCCGAGAAGCTGGGGTCGCCCATGCGGTTGTCGTGCATCGCCGCGATGATGTAGGCGCCCCGGTCGGTCGGGTAGGGCTTGGAGTAGTAGACCTCGTGCTCGGCCACCTCGACCATCTGGAGCTCGACGGTGAAGCCCGCCTCCTGCATCATCTGCTGGATGGCCTCCATGACCTCGGTCACGTTCGGGAAGTTCGCGGTGCGGGCGAGGATGGTGATGGGCGTGTCCACCGCCACGCCGTCGGCGCGCGCCTCCTCCAGGAGCGCCTTGGCGCCCTCGGGGTCGTAGGCCGGCACGGGCACGTCGGGGTTCCAGCCCTGCGTGGTGGGCGGGTAGATCGCGGTCGCCAGCAGCGCGTCCTGCGGCACCAGCGTGCCGATGAAGGCCTCGCGGTCGATGGCCATGTTGATCGCCCGGCGCACGCGGATGTCGCTGACCGGCGCTTGGGAGGCGTCGAGCCGGAGGTAGACGGTCTCGGAGTTCAGGTAGGGGAAGTCCGTCGCCGGGTTGGTGGCGTCGTCCTGGCTGATGGTGGGGGCGATGTCGGCCTCCCCGGCCTCGACCATGGCGGCGCGCACGGCGGGGTCGGTGCGGACGACGTAGGTCGCCTGCGTGACCGCCGGGGCCGCGCCCCAGTAGCCGTCGCGGCGGGTCAGCACGATCTGCTGGCCGGGGCTCCATTCGGTGACGGCGTAGGGGCCGGTGCCCACGGGGTCGCGGACGAACTCGATGGGGGTCTCGGCCGGGACGATGGTCACGAGCGAGAGCAGCAGCGGCAGGATCGGCTGCACGGGATCGACCACGAAGTCGATCGTGTGGTCGTCCACCACGTTGGCCGTGACCGTCATCCCGCCGAAGTAGCGCGCGGATTCGCAGGTGATGGTGGGATCGAAGACCCGGTCGAACGAGTGCTTCACGTCCTGCGCGTCGAAGGCGGTGCCGTCCGAGAAGGTCACGCCCTGGCGGAGGTTGAAGCGCCAGCTCCCGTCCTCCCGCTGCTCCCACGATTCGGCGAGGCGGGGCATCAGGCCCCCGTCGCCGCGCACGTCGAGCTCGGTCAGCGTCTCGTTGACGTTGCCCAGGATCACGCGGCCGATGTTGGAGCGCGTGGCCATGCAGGGTTCGAGCACGTCCACCTCCTCGTTGAGCACGATGGTCACGGCCGTGTCGTCCTGCGCCCAGGCGGGGGTCAGGCTTGTGGCGAGCAGCAGGGCCCCCCAGGTCATCGTTCGTCCGAGCATCCGTCTTCCTCCCAGTTGACGATCAGAGATTGCTGGCGGTCCGGGCCGGGGCCGCGCGCGCCAGGCGCGAGGCCGCCAGGGCCGATCCGCAGATGATGGCCCCGCCCAGCCAGGTCGCGGGGCCGGCCACCTCGCCGAAGAACGCGTAGGCCATGGCGGCGACGAGGGGCAGCCGCAGGAAGTCCACCGGCGCCACGATGGAGGCGTCCGCGAGGCTGAAGGCGTGGGTCATGAAGGCCATGCAGGCCGCGCCGAGCACGCCCTGGAGGGCCAGGAGCCCGCCTTCCGATAGGCTGGGCGTGGTCCAGAACAGGAAGGAGGGCCCGAGGGCCATGGGCGCGGTCAGCAGCAGGTTCCACGCGACCAGCGTGTCGGTTCGGTCCCCGGACGACATGGACTTGAGCATGAGTTGGATGAGGGCGGTGAGCAGCGCGCCCACCAGGGCGAAGCCCAGCCCCGCCGCCGGCGGGCCGCCGCCCGGGCGGATCACGAGGAGCGCCCCCATGAGGCTGGCCAGCACGGCGAGGAACGCGACGGTCCCCGGCCGCTCCCCCAGAACCACGGCGGCGCCCATCACGACGAAGACCGGCGCGGTGAAGGCGATGGCCGTCACGTCGGTCAGAGGTCCCTGGGAGAAGGCCGCGAAGAAGGAGACCAGGGCAAGCAGCTTCAGCCCCGCCCGCAGCGCGTGCTGCCGCAGCGGATGGGCCGTCCGCAGCACGCCGGGCCGCAGGGCGATCCAGGGCAGGACGGCGAGCGCGCCGAAGGCCGCGCGGAAGAAGCCGATCACGAAGGGATGCACCGAGCCGCCGAGCGCCCGGACGATGGCCGCGTCGGCGGCGGCCAAGGCGGCGGCCACGGCCGCCAGACCCACCGCGTGGGCCACGGGCGCAGTTCTTCCCACGTCTCGGGTCAAAGGCTCCTCCGCTCCGGGCATCCTCCATGCCCGGCGGGCAGACCATGGGACAGGAGACCCCATCTTGTCAACACTTACGTCGCCTCGCCGGGGTCGCTATTCCAGATTCGGCATCAAGATAATGTTTCGTAACGCTTTTCCATCTCATAACCTCGACAAAGGCCAGCGATGTCATCAACTTCAACTTGACAACATGGCGAGGCTGTTGAACGTGCGGCCCATCCGCTGGAGGAGGAGCCCGGCATGGAACCCGACGACATCGCCGCCCGCATGACCGGCGCGCTGGTCCAGACGGACCCCGGCCGTCTTGAGGCCTTCCTGCCCTCGCCCAAGGTGCAGAACCACGCCGCCTTCCTGGCGTGGCTGCCGGACGGGGCGCTGGTCTGCGCCTGGTTCGGCGGCACGCTGGAGGGTAAGTCCGACATCTCGATCCACGCCTCGGTCCTGCCGCCGGGGGCCTCGGCCTGGGGGCCGGCCCAGCCGCTCAGCGGCGATCCGCAGCGGTCCGAGCAGAACCCGGTGGTCTTCACGGCGCCCGACGGCGGGCTGTGGCTGTTCCACACGGCCCAGCCTGCGGGCAACCAGGACGAATGCCGCATCCGCATGGCCCGCCTCCACCGCGATCCGGCGGACCCGACGCGGATCGCGGCGGAGGAGGGGCGGCTCCTCGACCTGCCGCTTGGCTGCTTCATCCGTGCGCCGGTGGTGGTGCGCGGGGACGGGGCCTGGCTCCTGCCGATCTTCCGCTGCGTCCAGCGGCCCGGCCAGAGGTGGAACGGCAGCCACGACGTGGCGGCGGTCGGCGTCTCCCTCGACGGGGGCGCGACCTGGGCGCTGGAGGAGGTGCCGGGCTCCATCGGCTCGGTCCACATGAGCCCCGTGCTCTTGGGCGACGGCCGCTACGCCGCCTTCTACCGCCGCCGGCAGGCCGACTTCGTCCACCGCTCCGAGAGCCTCGACGGCGGCCGAAGCTGGTCCGCGCCCGAGCCGACCGACGTTCCCAACAACAACTCCTCCCTCGCCGCGATCCGGCTCGCCTCGGGCGAGGTCGCGGTGATCTGCAACCCCGCCTCCGCCGCGACCTCCCCGGACCGCCGCGCCTCGCTCTACGACGAGCTGGGCGAGGACGACGCCCGGCCCGACGCCGACCCGGCCGGGGGCTGCGCGCCGGTCTGGGGCGTGCCCCGCGCGCCGGTGGCGGTCTGCCTGTCCTCGGACGGGGGGCGCAGCTTCCCGCGCCGGATCGTCATCGAGGACGGCCCCGGCACCTGCACGTCGAACGACTCCACCGACGGCCGCAACAAGGAGATGTCGTATCCCTGGCTCCTCGAAGGGCCGGATGGGGCGCTCCACATCGCCTACACCTACCACCGCCGCGCGATCAGATACGTCCGCCTCGCGCCCGGCTGGACCACAACCGGAGGCTCGGCATGAGCGACATCATCGGCATCACCATGGGCGACCCCGCCGGGGTCGGCCCCGAGATCTGCGTCCGCGCCCTGGCCGAGATGACCGAGGCCGACCGCGCCCGCACCCGCATCTACGGGAACCTTCCGACCCTGGAGGCGGTAAGGGCCGTGCTGGGGATCGAACTGGACCTGACGGGCCAAGTCGTGGACCTGCCGGTCGAGGGCGCCCCGCTGCCCTGGGGCCGCCTTTCCCCCGTCGCCGGCGACGCGGCCTTCCGCTTCATCGAGAAGGCCGTGCGCGACGCCGAGGCCGGGCGGATCGGCTGCCTCGTCACCGCGCCGATCAACAAGGAGGCGCTGAACGCCGCCGGCCACCACTACGACGGCCACACCGGGATGCTGCGGTCGCTCACAGAGTCCAAGGCGGCCTACATGCTGCTTGCCTCGGACCGGCTCAAGGTCATCCATGTCTCCACCCATGTCTCGCTGCGGGAGGCCATCGAGCGGCTGACGCCCGAGCGGGTGCTGGCGACGATACGCGCCGGGAACGCGCATCTGAAGCGGATCGGCATCATTGCGCCGCGCATCGCCGTCGCCGGCCTGAACCCGCATTGCGGCGAGAACGGCCTCTTCGGCACCGAGGACGACGAGAGGATCGCCCCGGCGGTCGCCGCCGCGCGGGCCGAGGGCATCGACGCCTTGGGGCCGATCTCGGCCGACACGGTGTTCCACCGCGCCTATTCGGGGGCCTTCGACCTCGTGGTGGCGCAATACCACGACCAGGGCCACATCCCGATCAAGCTCGTGGCCTTCGACACGGCAGTCAACGTGTCGGTCGAGCTGCCCATCGACCGCACCTCGGTCGATCACGGCACCGCCTTCGACATCGCGGGCAAGGGCCTCGCCGACCACGGCAACATGAACGCGGCCATCGCCTACGCCCGCAAGCTGGTCCAGGGGGGACGCGCCCAATGAGCTTCGCCATCGAAGGCGTCTACTGCGCCGCCGCCACCCCCCTGCGGGAGGACGGCACGCCCGACCTGCGGCTGTTCGGGGCCCACGCGCGGGCGCTCCTCGACGAAGGCTGCCACGGCGTCGCCCTCCTGGGCTCGACCGGCGAGGCCGCGAGCTTCGGCCTGCGCGAGCGGATGGACCTGCTCGAGGCGGCGCTGGAGGCGGGCGTCCCCGCCGACGCGCTCCTTCCCGGCACCTCGGTTCCCTCCGTGACCGACACGGTCGCGCTCACCCGCCATGCCGTGCAGGCGGGGGCCAGGGGCGTCGTGATGCTGCCGCCCTTCTACTACAAGGCCTTCTCGGACGAGGGGCTGTTCCGCTTCTACGCCCGCGTCATCGAGGGCGTGGGCGACGACCGGCTGCGCGTCCTGCTCTACCACATCCCCATGCTGACCGGCGTGCCGATCGGCCATTCGCTCATCGCCATGCTGCGCGAGGCCTTCCCCGACACGGTGGTCGGCATCAAGGACAGCGACGGCAAGATCGAGAACATGGAGGCCATGTCCGCCCGCTTCCCCGGTTTCGGCGTCCTCGCCGGGGCCGACCCGCTGCTGCTGCCCGTGCTGCAGGCCGGCGGGGCGGGCTGCATCACTGCCTCCTCGAACGTCGTCGCGCGCGAGCTGCGGGTGGTCTACGACCACTGGGACGACCCCGCGAAGTCCGAGGAGGTCAAGGCGGCGCAGGAGACCATCGTCGCCTGGCGCAACCTGACCAACGCCTATGTCCAGCTCCCCACCGTCAAGACCATGCTCGCCCGTCGGCGGGGCGACGGAGGCTGGCTCCACATCCATCCGCCCTTCACGCCGCTCTCCGAGCCCGAGCGCGAGAAGGTCTGGGCCGAGATGGCCCGTCTCGAAGCGCTCTGAGAAGGGGTCCCGCCATGTCCAAGTCCCGCATCATCACCCTGCACCAGCCCAAGCGGCTCGAGATCGGCGCGGGCGCCTCGGCCCGCGTCGGCGCCTGGGCCGAGGACGCCGCCCGCGTCTTCGTCCTGGCGACGCCGCACACCTCCGGCTTCGTGGACCGGCTGGGCCTCAGGGGCCGGGTCGCCGTCTTCGACGCCATCCCCGGCGAGCCCGACATCCCGACCTTCGAGGCGGCCCTGGCCGCCGCGCGCGAGGCCCGGCCCGACCTCGTGGTGGGTCTCGGCGGCGGGTCGGTCCTCGACGTGGCGAAGCTCGTGGCCGCTCTCTGGGACGGCGACCAGGGGCTTCGGGACGTGGCTGGCCCGAACCGCGTGGCCGGACGGCGCACGCGGCTGGCGCAGGTCGCCACCACGGCCGGCACGGGGTCCGAGGCGGGCATCCGCGCGCTCGTCACCGATCCGGGACAGGGCGCCAAGATCGCCGTGGAGAGCCCGCACCTCATCGCCGACCTTGCGGTGCTGGACCCCGAGCTGACCTATTCCGTTCCGCCCGCGGTGACGGCAGCGACGGGGATCGACGCCATGGCCCATTGCGTCGAGGCCTTCACCAACGTGAACGCCCATCCGGTGATCGACGGCTTCGCCCGCATGGGCATCGACCTCGTGGGCCGCTTTCTCGCCCGCGCCGTCGCCGACGGCTCGGACACCCAGGCGCGCGAGGGCATGATGCTGGCCTCCTTCTACGGCGGGATCTGCCTCGGTCCGGTCAACACGGCGGCGGGCCACGCGCTCGCCTATCCGTTGGGCACGCTCCTGCACCTGCCGCACGGCCTCGCCAACGCGATCATCTTCCCGCACGTCCTGGCCTACAACGAGCCCGTCGCCCCCGCAAAGACCGCCGAGATCGTCCGCGCCCTCGGCCTCGTGGAGCGGACCGCCGACGAGGACCTGCTCCGGGCCGCGCACGGCTTCTGCGCCCGGCTCGGCGTCGAGATGAGCCTCAAGGCCCACGGCGCGACCGAGGGCCAGCTTCCCCGCTTCGCCCGCGACGCCCACGGCATCCGCCGCCTGATGGACAACAACCCCCGCGACATGAGCGAGGGCGACGTCCTCTCCATCTACCAGGCCGCGTTCTGAGCCTACTCGGCGACCATCTCGCCCTCGGCGGGACGCCGGCGCTCGAACAGGCGTTCGCGCGAGCCCGTCAGGTGGCTCCGCATCAGGTCGCGCGCCCGGACCCCGTCGCGGGCGCGGATCGCCTCGAAGATCGCGGCGTGCTCCCCGAACACGCGGGACAGGCCTGTGCTGTCGCGCTTCACCGAGATGCCGTGGAAGCGCATCCCGACCGCGATGTGGTCCTTGAGCGCCTCCAGCGCGGTCGAGAAGTAGGTGTTCTCCGCCGCCAGCGCGATGGCGAGGTGGAACTCGAAGTCGGCGTCCTCGCGGTGCGACTGCCGGTTGGTGGCGTCGCGCAGCATCTCCAGCGCGGCCTCGATGGGGGCCAGCGTCGCAGGCCGGTGCCGCTCGGCCGCGAGCGCCGCCCCTTCGGGCTCCAGCGTCAGGCGGAACTCGTAGCAGTTGAGCAGGTCGGACACGTTCTCCAGCTGCCCGAAGCCCAGGGGCTGCTTGAGACCGATGGAGCGGACGAAGCTCCCCGCGCCCTGCCGCGAATAGATCAGCCCCTGCTCGCGCAGGCGGCGCAGCGCCTCGCGCACGATGGGGCGCGACACCTCGAACTCGGCGGACAGCTCGTGCTCGGTGGGCAGGCGCTCGTCCGGCTTGTAGGCGCCGGACTTGATGGCCCGGTGCATCCGGTCGAACACCACGTCGGCGAGGCTCTTTCGGCCCAGGCCGTCGGCTGCGGGACTCACTGGCTCGCCCCCCCGATCAGGTCGGCCACGCGCGCGAGCGTCCCGGCGTCGCCGAAGCCGCCGGACTTGGCGACGACCGTGAGATCGCCCGACCGACCGACCGGAAGGCCGGGCAGGCACTCGCCCAGCAGGCTCAGGCGGTCGATGCCCAGGGCGGCGAGCACGGCCTCGGCCGTGGCGCCGCCGGTCAGGAGCAGCGTGCCGCAGCAGGCCGGGACGAGCGGCGGCAGATGCCGGGCCAGGTTGGCCGCGACAGCAGCGGGCGGGAGCGCGCGATCCCCCGGCACGGCCTGGACCAGCACAAGGTCCGCCTCCGCCGCGAGGATCGCCTGCGCGTCGAAGACCCCGTTGGGCGCGGCCACGTGGAGAACCCCGGCCCGGTCCCGCAGGGCCTCGACCTGCGCCAGCGTGATCGGGTCTCGCGAGCCGACGACGAAAAGCCCCCTCGGACCGGCCAGGGCGGGCGCGACCGGCTCCCTGGTCCCCGTCTCCCGTCGCGCCAGCGCCTCGGCCAGCCCGCGCGCGCCGACCAGCAGGTCGAGGCCCCCTGCCCCGTCGAGCGCCGCCCGCATCTCCTCGTCGCTGCCCACGTCCGGGATCGTGCACCGCTCCGCGAAGCGGCCCAGGGCCGGCGCGACCGGGATCGATCCATCGACGCCGAAGCCCGTCACGGCCCCGTTCCTCACGACCCGTCCGAAATCGACGATCGCCGGGACCACCAGCGCGCGGGAGAAGGCCAGCGCCGATAGTTCCGCCTCGATGTTCCCCTTCAGGCGCGAGTCGATCTTCTTGAAGATGCGCGTTCCCGGCGGCAGCGCGGCCGCCGCGCGGGCGGTCGCGGCCCTGGCCTCCTCGGCCGTCAGCTCGCGCGAGCGGGTGCTGACGGAGACGACCTCCGCCCCCTGCGCGCAGGCGCCCGCGGTGGCGCCCGGCCACAGGGCGACCTCCACCCGGCAGCCGCGCGCCGCGAACGGCGCCGCCGAATCGAGCGCCCCGGTTAGATCGTCGGCCAGGATGGCTAGCTGCACCGTCAAAGGCTTGGCCCCAAGCAGGATGTCATTCGCTTTTCCCGCCCATCATCAAGGGTGGAGCCCGACGATACAAGGGGATGCGGGCGGGATCGCATCATGGCTGACAAAGCGATGACAAATCCGGCCGGGCGGGGCGGCCTCGATCGCGCGGCCGGGCCCCATGCCGGTCCGAGCCCGGACCGGCGGCGGCGAGGCCTGCCGGCCATCGGGCCTGGACGGACGGGCGGGATGGGACGGCAGGGCCGCGCGCCGCGCACGGCTGCGTTCCCTCCTCAGCGACCGCAGGCCCGGTCGGTGCCCCGGGAGGGATCAGACGGGTTCGCCCGGCGGTCCGGGCTCCGAGACCAGATGGCCGTCCCCGACATCGCGGAGGCGCAGACGGCGCGGCGGGTCGTCCCGGCGGCGCACGGGGCTTGGCACCTCGGAGGCCAGCCGGTCGCGCGGGGGACGGACATGGGTCGGGTCGGGAACGGGCACCGCCTCGATCAGGCGGCGGGTGTAGGGGTGGCGGGGGTCGCCGAAGACCTGCGCGCGGGTGCCCATCTCCAGGATCTGCCCGAGGAACATCACCGCCACGCGGTCGGCGATGGAATCGACCACCGCCATGTCGTGCGAGATGAACAGGAAGGACACGCCCATGTCGTCCTGCAACTCGCGCAGGAGGGCCAGCACGCGCGCCTGCACCGACACGTCGAGCGCCGACACGCTCTCGTCGGCGACGATCAGCCGGGGGCGGAGCGCCAGGGCGCGGGCGATGCAGACGCGCTGCCGCTGCCCGCCCGAGAACTCGTGCGGGTAGCGGTCGAGCTGGGTCCGCGACAGGCCCACGCGCTCGAAGAGGGATTCGACGGTCGCGCGCCGTTCGTCGCGGGTGCCGATGCCGTGGATGACCAGCGGCTCGGCCACGAGGTCGCCGACGCGCATCCGGGGGTCGAGCGCAGCGGCGGGGTCCTGGAAGACGATCTGCGCGTCGCGGCGCACGGCGCGGGTCACGTCCCCCTGCCCTCGCAGCTCGTGGCCCGCGAGGTCGATCCCGCCCGCGAAGGGCACGAGGCCGGCGATGGCCCTGGCGATGGTAGACTTGCCGCAGCCGGATTCGCCCACCAGCGCGAAGGTCTCGGCCGCGCGGATGTCGAAGGACACGCCCTCGACGGCGTGGACGCGGTGGGTGGGCCGCCCGAGGAGCCCGCGCCCGATGTCGAAGCGCACCGTGAGGTCGCGCAAGGTGCAGACCGGCGGCGCGGACGGGAGCGCGGGCGCGTCGGCGGGCACGTCGGCGGGCGGGCGCGTCCCCATGCGGGGCACGGCGGCGAGGAGCGCGCGGGTGTAGGGCTGGCGCGGCGCGGCGAAGATGCGGGCGACGGGGCCCTCCTCGACCAGGCGGCCGTCCTTCATCACGACCACGCGGTCGGCCATCTCGGCCACCACGCCCATGTCGTGGGTGATGAGGACCAGGGCCGTCCCCGTCTCGCGCCGAAGCTCGCGCAGGAGGTCCAGCACCTCGCGCTGCACGGTCACGTCGAGCGCGGTCGTCGGCTCGTCGGCGATGAGGACGTCCGGCTTCAGCGCCAGCGCCATGGCGATCATCACCCGCTGGCGCATCCCGCCGGACAGCTCGTGGGGGTATTGGTCGAGCCGCCGCTCGGGCTCGGACAGCCGGACGGCGCGCAGGGCGTCGAGAGCCCGCGCACGGGCCGCGCGGCGGGGCAGCGGCGCGTGGGCCCGGATCGCCTCGGCCAGTTGCGCGCCCACGGTCATCACCGGGTTGAGCGAGGTCATCGGCTCCTGGAAGATCATGGCGACGCGGTCGCCCCGGATGGCGCGCATCCGCGATTCGGGGAGCCGCAGGAGGTCGGTGGCCCCGAGCCGCACCGTTCCCGCCGTGGCCCGGACGTTCGCGGGCAGCAGCCCCATGACGGCGAGCGAGGTGATGGACTTGCCCGACCCGGATTCGCCGGCGATGGCCAGCGTCTCTCCGCGCCGCAGCGCGAAGGAGATGCCCTGGACGAGGGGGCGCGATCCGCCCTCGGTGGCGACCGACACCGACAGCCCCTCGACCGAGAGGACCGGGGCGCCGTCCGGGGCCTGGGCGGCCCCGGAACGGAGGGGTTCGGCGAGGCTCACTCGAAGACCATGCGGGGGAAGTAGAAGGAGACGACCCAGTTCGGCGCGTCCACGACCTCGGATATCCGCAGGTCGCCGCAGACCGAGCAGAGCATGTAGGCCTCCTCGGGCTGCATCCCCTTGGTGGCGCAGAGGTGGTCGATCATGTTCGCCACCGCGTCCCGCGCCCCGGCCATGAGGTCCGGGCCGATGCCGGTCGTGACTTCGTAGCCCTTGGCGTCGAGGTGGCGCGTCACCGGGCCGCTGGTGACGAACCGGGGCGTCCGCAGGTTCGCGCCCTTCACGAGGTCGAGCGTCAGCACCACGTCCATCGGGCTTTCGATGGCGGTGCCGCAGACCTCGCCGTCGCCCTGCGCCGCGTGGGTGTCGCCCACGGAGAACAGCGCGCCCGCCACCTCGACCGGGAGGTAGAGCGTGGTGCCCACCCCCATGTCGCGGATGTCGAGGTTGCCGCCCACCCGGCGGGGCGGGACCACCGAATGGAGCCCGGGCTCGGCGGGCGCGTTGCCGATGGTGCCGGTGAAGGGCTTGAGCGGGATGCGCGCCTGGGTTCCCCACAGGGCGGGTGCGAGGGTCTCGGCGTCGTATTTCCAGACGATCAGCGCCGGGTCGGCGAACTGGTCGGCCAGCAGCCCGAAGCCGGGGATGTTCGCCGTCCAGCCCCAGGCCGTCCCCTCGCGGAGCTGCGGAGCGAAGGAGTCGAGCGTCACCTTGATCGCGTCGCCGGGCTCGGCCCCCTCAACCCAGATCGGCCCGGAGACCGGGTTGATCTTGCCGAAGTCGAGGTCGACCACGTCCTGAAGGGTGGAGGAGGGCCCGAGCTGGCCCGCCGAGCTGTCGTGGCAGTGGAACAGGATGGTCGATCCGGGGGCCACCCTCTCGGCCGGGACAAGCGAGTTGTCCCAGCCGAAATGGTGCTGGCGGCCATGGATCGTGTAGTCGCAGGCCTTGCACATGATGCTTACTCGGTCACGTAGACGTAATCGTAGTTCACCGGGATCGACACCGGGTCGACATAGAGCGCGTCGGCCCCGCCCATGCGCGGCGATTTCATGGTGTAGCGCTCCTCGTTGAAGACGGGGGCCCAGGCGGCATCCTCCATCACCTTCATGTAGATGTCGGACCACATCTGGAGCCGGTCCCCGGCCATGGCGGGGTCGGACAGGGAGTCGGCCTGGGTCGCCATGGCGTCCAGTTCCTCGTTGCAGTACTTCGACCAGTTCCAGCCGCCCTCCACGGCGCCGGCGCAGCCGAGGATCGGGTAGTAGAAGTTCGCCGGGTCCGGGAAGTCGGCGATCCAGGCCATGCCGCCCGACCAGATCATCGGCGCCGTGCCCGCGCCCCCGGCCTCGATGACGTTGGCCTGGGCGAGCGACTGGATGGAGGCGTCGATGCCCACCGCCGCGAGGTCCTGCTGGATCGCCTGGGCGATGCGCGGGTTCGGGTCGGTGTTCATCACGTAAAGCTCGGTCTCGAAGCCGTCGGGTACGCCCGCCTGCGCGAGCAGCGCCTTGGCCCCTTCGGGATCGAAGGCGTAGCCCTCGTGGCCCTCGGTGTAGCCCGGCATCGTCGGCGGCAGCGGCTGGTTCGCCGGGACGGCGCGGCCGTTGATGATCTGGGTGATGCGGTCCTTGTTGATCGCCATGTTGACGGCGCGGCGCACGTCCACGTTGTCGAAGGGCGGCTGCGTCACGTTCATGGTGATGTAGCCGGTGTGGAGCTGGCCGCCCTGCACCACGCGGGCCGCCTGCTCGGGGTCGGCCATGACCTCCTGGAACTTGGCGGGCGGGATGCCGTCGCCGGGGACGTCCACCTCGCCGTTCTGGAGGCGAAGGAGCGCCACGACAGGCTCCTGCCCGACCTCGAAGGTGATGGCGTCCAGATAGGGGATGCCCTCGCGCCAGTAGTCGGGGTTCTTCTCGAACACGAGCCGCTGGCCCAGGGTCCATTCGGCGAGTCGGTAGGCTCCCGTCCCCACCGGCTGCCGGCCGAAGTCCTCGCCCGCCGCCGCGACGGCCTCCTGCGGGACCACGGAGGCGAAGTTGAGCGCCATGACGTGCAGGAAGGTGGCGTCGGGGCGCGAGAGCCGGACCTGCACGGTCAGCGGATCGACGGCGGTGACGCCCGAGAGGGTCTCGGCCTCGCCCGCCATGCGGGCGTCGAAGCCCTCGATCATGCCGAAGAAGCCCGCGCCGGGGGATTGCGTCGCCGGGTCGGTGACGCGGTTCAGCGAATAGGCCACGTCCTCGGCGGTCATCTCGCGGCCGTTGTGGAAGGTCACGCCGGGGCGGAGATGAAAGGTGTAGGTGAGGCCGTCCTCGCTGATCTCGTAGCGTTCGGCGAGGCCGGGGCGCAGGTCGGTGGTGCCGGGCACGTAGTCCATGAGGCCGTCGAACAGCGACTTGATCATCGACCAGTTCTGCCAGTCGTAGCCGATGGCCGGGTCGAGCGTCGCCACGTCGTCCTTGTAGGTGACGGTGATCGTGCCGCCGGGCGTGGCGGCCGGGTCGGGCTGGTAGGGGTCCGTCGCTTGGGCGAGGGCCGGGGCCGCGAGGGCCGCCAGCAGCGCGGAGGAGGCGAGGAGTCGTTTCATTGGTCTCTCCCGTGTTGGTCGTTCAGCGAGGTCGAATTCAGCGAAGTCGGATTCGGGGGTCGATCAGCGGCGCGACGAGGTCGGCCAGCAGGTTCCCGAGCACGATGGCCACGGCGGACACCAGCGTGACCCCCATGATGATCGGGATGTCCACGCGCTGGATCGCCTGCCAGGCGAGCTGGCCGATGCCGGGCCAGCCGAAGACGCTCTCGACCACGACGATGCCGCCCATGAAGATGCCGATGTCGATGCCGATCATGGCGATCACCGGCAGGACGGCGTTGGGCAGCGCATGGCGCAGGATGACCCGCCGGCGCGTCAGGCCCTTGGCGCGGGCGGTGCGGACGAAGTCCTGCCGCAGCACCTCGACCATGCTCGACCGCATCATCCGCGAATACCACCCCGCCCCGAGAATGCCGAGCGTCAGCGAGGGCAGCACCAGATGCGCGAAGGTGCCGTAGCCGCCGATGGGGAACCACCCCAGCCGCACCGCGAAGACGTAGAGCATCAGCAGCCCCACCACGAACTGCGGGGCCGAGACTCCGACGAAGCTCGCGATCATCAGGCCATTGTCGGCCGCCGTCCCCCGGCGCAGCGCCGCGACGACGCCCATGGTCAGGCCCAGCGCCAGCTCGCAGGCGATGGCCCCCGCCATGAGGAGCAGGGTCGGGGGCAGCCGCGCCCAGATCAGCTCGGACACCTCGCTCCGCTGGAGGTAGCTGCGGCCGAGGTCGAGATGCAGGAGGTTCCAGAGGTAGCGCCCGTATTGCACCCAGAAGGGCTGGTCGAGCCCGAGCTGGCGACGGATCGACTCCACCGTCTCGGGCGTGGCGGACCGCCCCGCGATCTGCCGCACCGGGTCGGCGGGCAGGACATAGAGCAGGAAGAAGGTAACGAGGCTGACGCCCAGCAGGATCAGAGCCGCCCCGCCCAGCCGCCGGATCAGGTAGGCCGCCATCAGCCGCGCCCCTTCTGCGTCGGGTCGAGCACGTCGCGCAACGCGTCCCCCACCAGGTTGAAGGCCAGCGCCAGGAGCAGGATCGCCGCGCCGGGGAAGGCCACGAGCCAGGGCGCGGCCTGGAAGTAGGTCTGGTTCTCGAAGATGATGTTCCCCCAGGAGGGCTCGGGCGGCTGCACGCCGATGCCGAGGAAGGACAGCGTCGCCTCCAGCAGCACCGTGGTCGAGATGCCGAGCGTGCCCCAGACGATGATGGTGGGGACGAGGTGCGGCAGGACGTGGCGGAACAGGATGCGCCCGTGCCCCGCGCCGATCGCCCTCTCGGCGGCGATGAAGTCGCGTTCCGCCAGCGAGGTCGTCTCGGTGTAGAGGACGCGGGCGACCTGCACCCAGTTCACCAGCGCGATCACCAGCGCCACGATCCAGAGCGAGGGCGTGAAGATCGCCGCGAGGCAGATTGCCAGCAGCAGCGCCGGGAAGGCCATCATCAGGTCGGTGAAGCGCATGAGAAGGCTGCCGATCCAGCCGCGGAAGTAGCCCGCCGTGACGCCGACCAGCGTTCCGATGAGCAACGCCATGCCGTTCGCCGCCACCCCGATCACGAGGGAGGTCCGCGCGCCCCAAAGAATGCGCGTCAGCAGGTCCCGCCCGAGGAGGTCCGTGCCCAGCGGGAACATCCCTCCGGGCGGCATCGGAGCGCCCTCCAGCGTCAGCCCCTCGAAGAGCTGCTCGTCCCGGCCGAAGGGCGCGATCCAGGGCGCGGCCACCGCCGCCGCCACGGTGACGACGATGACGAGGAGGCCCAGGAGCGCCAGCGGCCTCCGCGCGAGGCGGCCCAGGGCCGTGCGCCGGCGCGGCTCAGGAAGGACGGCGTCGGACACGGAGCCCCTCCCCCTTGGCCACCAGGCGGGCGGCGGCCTCCTCGATGGTGACGCGCCAGCCCATCGCCAGCCGGCGCAGCTCGGCGTAGGCGGCCTCGTCGTCCTGCCCGGCGGAGAGGATCGTGACCGCCCGCACCACCGTCTGCCGTTCGGCCAGCCGCCCGCGCAGCCCCTCGATCTCCGATCCCAGCGCGCGCCGCGCCTCGAACCCCGCCCGCGCGATGAGGAGCGCGCTGTACGCGCCCCCGTCGCCCACCGGCTTGAGGATCTGCGCGTCCGCGCCCATCCCCAGCGCCCATTCGATCCGCCCCGGCGTCTCGGACCCGATCAGCGCGATCATGGGCATGGGCGCCTGCCCGGGCTTCCAGGGGAACTGCCCGTCATGGCCAGGGTCCACGTCGAAGAACACGAAGTCGGCGGCCAGAGCCGCCGCCGGCAGGTCGGGCCAATGCGCCTCGGCCGAAAGGCCGATGGCCGCAAGCTGGCGGGCCAGCGCCGGCACGGTCGCGTGAGGGCGGTGCAGGATCAGCGCCCGGGCGCCGCCCAGGTCGGGAACGCGCAGCCGCCTCATCGCGCCACCGCCAGCCGGTCGCGGGGACTCAGCCGCTCGCGCCGTGCGAGGTAGGGGTCCGGGGCCACCGCCGCCTGCCGCTCCTGCACGCGGAAGGCGCCGCCCTCGACCCGCGCGATCAGCACGGGGAGCGTGGCGTGGTGGGTCGCCGGGTCGATGGAGAGCGCCCCGCCCGGCCCCGCCAGCAGCGCGTCGAGCGGCGCGTCGGGATCGCGCGCCAGCCGCTCCGCCAGGAAATGCACCGCCGCGTGGGCCGCCGCCTCGAAGGACGACCCCGGCCCTTCCGCGCCCTCGCGGAAATACGGTCCCGCCGCGATCAGCCCCTCGGCCGCCGCGCCCAGGGCCGGCAGTTCGCATTCCGTCAGGTTGCAGCTCAGGATCGGCACGCCCCCGCCTCCGTCGGCCATCGCGGTCAGGAAGGCGTGCGACGACGCCCCCACGAGGTTGTTGAGCACGAAGTCCGGCCGGGTCGCCCGGATCTCGGCCACCATCCGGCCCACGTCGGCGTCGCCCATGGCGAGGTAGCGTTCGGCCAGCACCTCGCCCCCGGCCTCGCCGATGAGGTCGCGGGCGACGCGGTTCACCTCCCAGCCCCAGATGTAGTTGGAGCCCGTCAGGAACCCCCGTCGCCCGAAGTGCGGGAAGGCCCAGCGCAGGAGCGGCACGAGATGCTGGTTGGGGCAGGCGTGGGCATAGACGACCTGGCTCGACGCCTCGAACCCTTCGTAGGGGCAGGGATACCAGAGGATGCCGCCCATCCTCTCCAGGGTCGGGATGACCTCCTTCCGGCTCCAGGAGGTGACGCAGCCCACGACGTGCCGGGCGCCCCCGGACAGGACCTCGGCGCAGAGCGGGGCGTAGGCGTCGGCCTCCCCTGCCGGATCGCGCTCCACGGGAACCAGCGCGAGGCCGAGCGCCGGGTCGGCGTTGACCTCCTCCGCGGCCCGGAGAGCCCCTAGGCGGCAAGCCTCGGAAAGGAGGCGGTAGCTGCCGGAGCGGGAGAACAGGAGGCCGATCTCGACGTGGCGCATGGGGGTTCCAGAACAGGAAAGCCCCGCGTCACGTCCTCCCGGAGGAGGGCGCGGCGCGAGGCTCGGATGCCGTTCGGGCGAGGCCCGGTATGTGTGCGCCCATTGACCGGATCGACGGAACCGGCGTCAAGGCCCGTTCCACCCTCCCGCGCCGAGGCTCGCCCCCGCCTGCCCCGTCCGAGGCACCCTGCCTAGTAAAACGGCAAGGCGTGGTGAAAGTGCTTCGTCATCGCCGCCGCTGGCGCGAGGCGGGCTGGGCTGGGGCCGATCCGCTCGGCTGCCATCGGGCCTTCGCCGGAGCGATCTCCGAGGCCCTGCCACCGGTCCGCGCCCAGATGGCGCAGACGCGGGCGTCGGGATCGATCACCGAAGGGGGATCGCGCTGGACCACGTGGGCGGCTTGGACGCCTCCGGGCCGCGCCCCCCGACAGCCTGACCTGTCTCATCAGTCGGCCAGGCCGAGGCGATAGGCCACGACCTGGTCGGCCACCTCGGGCTTCAGGATCGAATTGCCGCCCGCCACGAAGGCCACGTAGTCCACGCCCTCGTGGGTATAGACCGCCGGGATCGCGACGGCGGGCGCCTCCACGAGGTCCGACCACAGCTCCTCGCCCGTGGCCGCGTCGAGCGCGCGCACGCGCGCGTCCATGCTGGCGCCGATGAAGATCACGCCTCCCGCCGTCGCCACCGGGCCGCCCAGCGTGGGCGACCCCCAGTCGCGCAGGCCGTGGAAGCCCCACATCTGGGCCAGGCCGAAGGGCACCTCGTAGAGCCGCTCCCCCGTCCGCAGGTCGTAGGCCGAGAAGGTGCCGTAGGGCGGCTCCCAGCAGGGCAGGCCCAGGCCGGTGCGCCATTCGGTCAGGTGGATGCCGTAGGGCGAGCCCTCCTGCGGGTGGTAGCCCTCCTCGTTGCCGCCCTCGATCTCGCCGCCGCCGCTCATCAGCCCTTGATACTCGTCGCGCGGGATGAGGCGGATCACCTGCACGACGTGCATCGAGTTGATGTAAAGGATGCCGGTCCGGGGATCGACCGCCGCGCCGCCCCAGTTGTTGGCGCCGGCGGTGCCGGGATAAAGGAGGGTGCCCTGTTCGGAGGGGGGCGTGAAGATGCCCTCGTAGCGGTAGGCCTCGCGCTCGCGCGAGCATTGGCCGCCGCTCAGGAGGTCGGCGAGCCACCACGTGTCGGGCATCTCGAAGGGGTCGTTGGTGGGCGGGGGATGCAGCACGAAGGGCTGCGTCTCGGCCGCGACCTCGCCCTCGGCGTCCGAGGCCGGCACGGGGCGCTGCTCGATGGGGAAGACGGGCTCGCCCGTGCGGCGGTCGAGGACGAAGAGGAACCCCTGCTTGGTCGTCTGCACGAGCGCGGGGACCGTCTGGCCGTCCCTCTCGATGTCGATGAGGACCGGGGCCGCGGGCGTGTCGTAGTCCCAGATGTCGTGGTCGATGAGCTGCCGGCTCCAGGCGACCTCGCCCGTCTCCATGTCCACCGCCGTCACCGAGGTGGCGAGCGGCACGCCCTCCAGGCGGTTGCCGCCCCAATAATTGGGCTCGGGCGAGGAGATGGGGACATAAATGAGGCCGAGCTCCGGGTCGGCGGACATGGAGCTCCAGATATTGGCGGTGCCGGTCACGGGGATCAGCTCGGGCGGGATGAAGCCCGTGTCCCAGAGCAGCTCGCCCGTGCGGGCGTCCACCGCCATGAGGTTGCCCGGCGGGGCGACGGCGTATTCCCAGTCCATGCCCGACCAGCCGATGAAGATGGTGTCGCCGACCACCGTTGGCGGCTGGAGCAGGGAGAAGGGGAACACGTCGTTGACGTCGTTCCACTGGTTGACGTTGAGCACGCCGCCCTCGCCGAACTCCTCGCAGGGCTGGCCGGTGTCGGCGTCCACGGCGTGCAGTTCGGCGTCCATGGTCCCGAGGAGGACGCGCTTCTCGCAGGGGCCATCCCGCCCGCTCTCCCAGTAGGCGACGCCCCGGTTCTTGAGCGCGGGCTGGGTCAGCGCCTCGAGCGTGGACTGGCTGTCGTAGCTCCAGCGCTCCCGGCCGGTGGCGGGGTCGAGCGCGATGATCCGGTAGAAGGGCGTGCCGAGGTAGAGCGTGCCGTTGGCGTAGATGGGGGTGGCCGACCAGACGGTGGCGGGCCGCTCGCCCGAGCCGTCCGACACGTCGCCGGTGTGGAACTCCCAGGCGCGTTCGAGCCGGGCCACCGTCTCGGGCGTGAAGGTCGCGACATCGGCGAACTTGGTGGCGGCAAGGCTGCCGTTGAAGTTGTCCCAGACCGGCTGGTCGGCGGCGGCGGGCGCCCCGAGGCAGGCGAGGAGGGCGGCGCAGCGTGCGGCAGCGGGCATCAGGCGAGCCTCCGGCGGGGGCGGACGAGGAGGGCGACCACGACCCCGAGAAGGGCCAGGGCCATGAGGATGGCGAAGGCAGGTTTCATGAGGAACCAGGCGGCCAGCGCCGTGAGGGCTGCGCCCAGGACGAGCAGGGTGCCGAGGAGCCCGCGCCAGCCGCCCCGGATCTCCGGGATCGCCGCGACCAGGGCGCCCAGCGTCACCGCCACGGCCCCGGCGAGCGCGAGGCCCGCGCCGAGCGTCCCGTCCACCCCGGAATCCGGCGCGATGTAGGCGCGGCCCCCGAGCACCGCGCCGGCCAGCGCCAGCAGCGCGGCCAAGATGTAGGCGATCCGCAACGTCCGTCTCCTTCCCGCTTCCGTTCAGGCCCCCAACGAGCGGAGCGGGCAAAAGGTTCTGCCACTCCGCTCATCGGCGCCGGGGATCGGGTGGGAAACTTGCGTCGCGGGCCGCCAGCGCGACGCTATCGGCCCCGGTCGGATGCCGGGCGGGCTTGGGCACCGGCCCGACGGCGCGCGGGCCGTCCGGGATCTTGTCGCGCCAGAGCCGGAGCGGGGTGGCGAGCCGTGTCGCGGTGAACGACGGAATGATCGTCTCGCCTTGGCCTGCGTGGAGCCCTGGAGGGACTCCGGGCGAGCCGTCCCGCACGGAGGTCGCAGGGACAAAGCTCTCAAGTCAGCTCCCGCACGACGGGGACGATCGCCCGGGCCCGCGCAGGACCACCCAGGCGAGCAGCGCCGTCACCAATCCGCCGGCGAGGTTCGAGGCGATCACGGTGAGGAGCAGCGCGCCGAAGAGGTCGCGCCCGGTCTGGAGCAGCCAGCCGGCGAGAAGATCCCCGGCTTCCGGCGTGGTTGATGCTCCTCGACGACGGTGGCCGCGCCGGTCCGGAGTCGCGGGGCGGGAACAAGGTCGATACAGGCCGGATCGTCGGCCCTTCCCACGTTCCCGCCGACCCACGGGCGTCGGCGCGGTCTGGCCTGGACCGATCCGAGGCTGGCGAATCGGCAAGGCGCTTGCCCGAGCGCGGTCAGGGTCGCCGCTCCGTCCGGTCCCGCGCCATGATCGCCCCTGGGTGCCCCACGATCCGGGCCGCGAGCTCGTGCCCGGCCTGCCCTGCGGCCTGCGGCCCCTCGCCCCCGAGCCGCGCGGCGAGGTAGCCCGCGTTGAAGCCATCCCCGGCGGCCGTGGTGTCCACCACGCGAGGCGCGGGCGGGTAGGCGCCGTGCGGCAGCGGCCGCCCCCCGGTCCAGAGGTGCGGCCCCTCTGCCCCGTCCTTCAGCGCCACCTCCGCCACGCCGTGGCCCGCCAGCCGGGCGAGCGCCGCCTCCACCGTCTCGCCGGGCCAGAGCCGCGCCTCGTCGTCGCGCGAGGGCAGCGCCACTGTCGTGGCGCGCCACATCGCGTCGTAGGCCGCCCGCGCCTCGTCCTCGCCGGCCCAAAGACGCGGGCGGTGGTTGCTGTCGAAGGCCACGAGCCGGCCCTCCCGCTTCAGGCGCGCGCAGAGCGCGATGAGCGCCGCGCGATGCCCGGGCGGCAGGATGGCCAGCGTGATGCCCGACAGGTAGAGGGCGTCGAAGCCGGCCAGCCGCTCCATGTCCACCCCGCCCGGGCCGAACATCCCCCGCGCCGCCGACTCGCCCCGCCAATAGGTGAAGGAGCGCTCGCCCGTCGCGTCCAGGCTGATGGCGTAGAGCCCCGGCGCCCGCCCCGGCAATCGCGCCACCAGGTCGGTCCCGAGCCCCTCGGCCGCCATGACGCCCAGCATGAGGTCCGAGAAGCTCTCATCCCCCAGCGCCGTGACGAAGGCCACCTCCGCCGCCCCGCCCAGTGCGCGCTTGAGGTAGATGGCGGTGTTGAGCACGTCGCCCGCCACCCCGATGCGCGCCTCACCCCGGACAGGGTCGAAGCCCGACAGCTCGATCATGGCCTCGCCCACGCAGGCGATGCGGATAGGGGGCATGGGATCCTCTCGCGTTCTGACCCGATCTTGGGCTGGACTAACGCCACGCGCGTGGCGCGTCGAGCGACGGCGCGCCGTCCCCGGGCCGGCCGCCGGCGCTCGTTGACCGCCACGGCAAGGAACACGATCGCGCCGCTCACCGCGAACTGGATGTGGGGCGGGATGAATAGCACGTTCATGGCATCGCCAGGACTCGCCAGGGCAGCAGGTCAGGCGCCGAGGCGTCGGACACGTAGCCCGTCCGGCTCAGGAACAGGAACCCCGCGAGCGCCGTCAGCACGAAGCAGATCACCCTAACACAGTGGACCGGCAGCCCCGAATAGCGGGCCGCCCGCTCGTTGCCGCTCACTGCATCGACCCGCTTGCCGAGGGCCGCGCCGTTCAGCAGCCATGCCGTCGCAAGGATGATCCACGCGAACATACCGACTGCCCCCGGGATGCCAGGGATACGGCTGCCTCCGAAGCCATGCCGTCAAAGCCAGCGTCGGCGACTTGGCGAAGTTCCGCACCAGCTTCTCCGCGTAAAATGGCTGGATCATCGAGACAGGGAGCGACCCCAGAATGGGTTCCATAGAGGCGATGTGCCTGAGGCACTCCGAGCGCGTGGGCTCCCGGCGGCCGGTGAACCTCGTCGAGACGAGATACTCTCGCTTGAGGTCCGCGAAGCTGCGCGCTGCGGGAACCACCCCGATCGGCTTCCCATCGAATTCCTTGCGCCTGCAACGGGAATTCCGGCGAGGTCCGGATCGGCCGGGAGGCGCCTTCCAGTGGCGCAGTGGCAGCAGGTCTCAACCTGGCCAGACTTGAGCGTCCTCTTCTTGGACTGAACGCCGGGGATGTCGAGTTTCACCGGTGAGCCCCCATCGCCCTGATGGCGTCCAGGACGGGATCGACCAGCGACCCGTGATCGGGCTGGCTGGCAACGGCCGCCGGCGTGCGGTCGAGGAAGCGATCGACCTCCGGGCGGGACCACCGGACATTGCCGGCGAGCATCCGGGGCCCGGGAAGCGGCCAAAGATCCACGGCTTTCCGGAAGTCGCCGCCCGACCGACCGGTGTAGGCCGCGGCCTGCTCGTCCGACAGCAGCAAGGGCCAGCCAGGCAGGTCCTTCAGGTGCTCGATCGTTGGTCCCATCACCGGTCGTCCACCTTCTCTCGTTCTGAACGGGATCTCGGATGGACGCTCAAAGCCTGGAAAGCTGACGTAGCGGAAGACGACCCAGGCCCGGTCCAGCGACGCCCACATCCGAACCGGGCACGTTGCCCGATGAACGGGGCTCCGCGAACCTCCTTGCGAACTCGGACACGAGCGGTATTTCGGCCGATCTGCGTCATGACGAAGGAGGTGCAGCGGGGTTTTCTAGCGGCCCAAGGGCCACCTCCTGGGGCTTTGTTGCGCAAGGCCCGTTGGGGTCCTCATGTGGGGGCGGCGGGTTAAGGGCTGGCATGACCAAGCCTGTCCCTCCGACCTGCCGCACGACGGACCGGCGAACCGACACCGCGGCCCTGGGGCAGCGTGGCTCGTTGCAGGTCTGGCTTGATCCCGAGATGGAGTGGCTGGCAGCCCCGAGTGGCCGGCGCGGTCGCTCGGCCACCTTCCCGGACGCGGCGATCCAGACCTGCCCGATGCTGAAGGCGCTGTTCGGGCTGCCCCTTCGGCAGACAACTGGATTGGTGGCAAGCCTTCCGGGGCTTGCGAAGCTCGACGGGCCGGTGCCCGACTTCAGCACCTTGTGCCGGCGCCAGCGGGATCTGACTGTCGCCCCCCTTGCCGCCCGAGCATAGGGGCGCTGCGCCTAGTGCCTAGAGCGGCGCCTGCGGGAAGGCACCTGGCTCGGCCACGTGGCCGAGCACGTGGCTCTCGAGCTCCAGACGCGGGCGGGTCACCCCGTCACTCGCGGCAAGACGCGGAGCGTCAAGGGCCGGCCCGGCGTCTACAATGTGATGTTCGCCTACGAGGAGGAACCCGTAGGCCTGCTGGCCGGGCGGCTGGCGCTCGGGTTCGTCCAGAGCCTCCTGCCCGACGATCTCCGAGGCATCGAGGGGCTGGACCGGCTGGCCGAGGGTGACGGCGCGCCCTTCGATCTGGAGGCGGCGCTCCAGCACCTCACGCGGCTCGCCCGGCGCGTGGGCCTGGGGCCCAGCACCAAGGCCATCGTCGCCGAGGCGCGGCATCTCGGCCCTGCGGCTGGACAGGTCGAGCCTGATCCAGCTCGGCACCGGCGCCCACCAGAAGCGCATCCGCGCGAGCCTGACCGGCGTCACGGCCCAGACCGCACCGACGAGATCCACCCTGACAACGCGGCCATCGCGCGGCGGGCGGCGCTCTGCGTGGGCCTCGACGTGGCAGTCAGCGACTTCGTGGCGCCCGACATCGCCCGGTCCGTGCGCGAGACGGGCGGCGGCATCATCGAGGTGAACGCCGCGCCGGGCCTGCGCATGCACCTGCAACCCTCCGAAGGGCGGGCGCGGAACGTGGCGAGGCCCATCGTCGATCACCTCTTTCCCAAGTGAATGCCCGCGCGCGTTCCGGTCTTCGCGGTCACCGGCACCAGCGGGAAGTCCACCACCGTGCGGATGCTGGCGCATATCCTGGGCCAATCGGGTCTGACCGTCGGGTTCACGACCACCACCGGCATCCACATCGGCGGGGAGCAGATCGCGACGGCCGACGCCTCGGGTCCGCGCAGCGCCCGGACCATCCTGCGCGACCCCACGGTCGAGGTTGCCGTTCTCGAGACCGCGCGCGGAGGCCTGCTGCGCGAGGGCTTGGGCTTCGACCAGGCCGACGTGGGCTGCGTCCTGAACGTGAGCGCCGATCACCTCGGCCTCAAGGGCGTGGACACCATCGAGGACCTGGCCAACGTGAAGTCGATCGTGGTGGAGTCGGTCGCCCGGCACGGCACGAGCGTGCTCAACGCCGACGACCCGCTCACGGCCGCCATGGCCCGGCGGGCCGGCGGGCGGATCTGCTTCTTCTCGATGAGGGCGCCCGACGATCGCCCGGCGTTCCTGCGCGACCACATCGCCCGGGACGGTCTCGCCGTGGTGCGGGAGCCGGGCGCGTTCGGGGGCGACATCGTCGTCCACGAGGACGGCGACGCGCTCTTCGTCATGAGGGCCGCCGAGGTACCGGCCACCATCGAGGGCTTGGCCGAGTTCAACATCGCGAACGCACTCGCGGCCATGGCCATGGCCTTCGCACAGGGCCACGAGGTCGGGCAGATACGCGCGGCGATGGCTGGCTTCACCTCCGCCTTCGAGCACTCGCCCGGCCGTCTCAACATCTTCGACGGTCACGGCTTCCGGGTCATCCTGGACTACGCCCACAACCCGGACGGCCTACCGGCTCGAGGAGCCGGTCATCGTGGACCGGCGCGTGGGCAAGTACCTGCCCCACATGGGAGGACCGGGCTGGGACTGGAAGAACGGCGAGCCGAGCCAGCCCGGCTGGCAGGGCTGGCCCCTGACCTGAGCACCCGGCCGCCGTCCCGGTCCGCCGCCTGGACCTGGCGTGCTCGCCAGGCCGGCGTCATCAAGGCACGCTTCCCGCACTTGGGACCGGGCTCCGGCCCCGTCTGGTCCGCTTGCCCGGGCGGCGCGCGCTCCCATGTTGATGTCATTGCCGGGACGTCCGTGGCCCTTCGGTGACTGTGAGACACGACTGTGCTCCCGCCCTCATCCTGCGTGGACCCCATGTCCTCCGAACATCCCCTTCTGTCCCAGCTCGCCCGCGCCCTCGACCTGTCCGGGGCCGAGGCCGCCGCAGTCCGCGCCGTCCCGGTCCAGTCGGTCGCCATCCGGGCGGACCAGGCGATCTCCCGCGAGGGCGATCTTCCGTCCCGGGGCTGCCTCGTCGGCGAGGGGGTCGTCTGCTTCCTCCAAGGTCGCCGCCGGCGGCAGGCGCCAGATCAGGGCGCTGCACGTCGCGGGCGACATGCCGGACCTCTACATCCTGCCCCTCAAGCTCCTGGACAGCGACATCTGCCGAAAGGACGAGGCAGGAACCAGGGAGGCGAAAGGGCAAGAACGGTCGGCCAGATCAAGAGTTACGATGACCCCCCGACCCCCTTGGGCCCGAACGTCGGACGGCGCCCTGACCTATGTTTGCCTCGATTCGTTCCTTTGATGCCAAGGCTGTTTCGAGCGACCGCCGAAGCCGGCTCTCGACGGCAACGGCCTTGGACGGACGCCGGCCATCTCGGGCTCGAGGCTTGCCTCGACGCGCAACCCTCGCGCGAAGGGCGTCGGGTTTCCGGGCGCTGATGCTCGGCGCGTCGGGGTGCGGGACCGACCCCGCCGCACCTCCGGCATCTTTCTCCGGTCCGTCCGGACTCGTCAGCCCCCAGGCCCGCGAAGGCGGCACCTCGTCTGGACGGACGGCAGGTCGGTCCGGCATCGGGCAGCGGCCTCTGCCTTCTCTCGCCATTCAGGGGAAGGCCCGGCGCATGACCAAGCCCATCAGGTGGGCCACGTCCATCACGAGGCGGGGGTCTGGACAAGGGCGTGGATCGCGACGAGGCCGAGCGCCACGCCTCGCACAGGGTCCATGCGCCAGACGCATGCCTGCTCCGCGTTCCCGTTCATTGTGCAGATGCAGCATTAGCGCTAACTCTGAGGAGAAGACGCGACGGGCCATCCTCCTCCCGGCCTTGTCGCTCACTGGATCGGAACGGCCGCCCTCTTCTCCTCCCTGGGCCGGCCCCTACCGTAGCAAGGCGGCGCCCTCCTCCCGGGTGGCCGCCTTTTTCTTTGAACGGGGCCTGCAATGGGCTGCGGGTGCGTTGCGGGCAGACGGTCCCGGCTCCGAGGTGTTGGAGCCAGAACTGATACGCGAGGACAGGAGCCTGTTTCTGGTTGCTCTCCCAGATGCGCCATCGTTCTATCCGATAGGACGACAGGTCCGACATCTCGGGATACCCCCATGATTGGGACGCGCATCGAAGGCCTCGTGGACGCAATGACGCTGGAGGAGCAGGTCAGCCTGCTCTCCGGCCGGGACTTCTGGTCCTTGCCTGCCATCGAGCGGCTCGGGATCGGCTCGCTCCGCGTGACGGACGGCCCCAACGGCGCGCGCGGCGGCGGCTCGCTCATCGGCGGCGTCCGGTCGGCGGCCTTCCCGGTCGGCATCGCGCTGGGCGCAACCTGGGACCCGGACCTGGTGAGCGAGATCGGCGCGGCGCTGGCCGACGAAGCGAAGGCCAAGGGCGCGCATGTCCTCCTCGCGCCCACGGTGAACCTGCATCGGACGCAGACCAACGGGCGCAACTTCGAATGCTATTCCGAGGACCCGGTGCTCTCGGCCGAGCTGGCCGTTGGCTACATCGAGGGCCTGCAAGGGCAGGGGATCGCGGCGACGGTCAAGCACTTCGTCGGCAACGAATCCGAGATCCAGCGCACCACCATCTCCTCCGAGATCCACGAACGCACCCTGCGGGAGCTGTACCTGGTCCCCTTCGAGGCGGCGGTGAAGCGGGCGGGCGCCTGGGCGGTGATGACAAGCTACAACCGGCTGGGCGGCACCTACACCTCCGAGCATCCCTGGCTGCTGACCGAGGTGCTGCGCGGCGACTGGGGCTTCGACGGCGTGGTGATGTCCGACTGGTTCGGCAGCCACTCGACCGCGCCCACGATGCTGGCGGGGCTCGACCTCGAGATGCCGGGGCCAGCGCGCGACCGGGGCCACAGGCTCGTCGCCGCCGTGGAGGCGGGCGAGGTCGCGGCAAAGGTCGTGCGCGAGCGGGCGCTGAACGTCCTGCGGCTCATGGCGCGGACGGGGGCGCTGGACGACCACCGCCCGCGCGAGGAGCGGGCGGAGGACCGGCCCGAGCATCGCGCGCTCATCCGCCGCGCGGGGGCGGAGGGGATGGTGCTGCTGGCCAGCGACGGGACGCTGCCGCTGCGCGAGCCGGCCTCGGTCGCCGTGATCGGCCCCAACGCCAAGGTGGCGCAGATCATGGGCGGGGGCTCGGCGCAGCTCAACGCGCATTACCGCGTGTCCCCCTGGGACGGCCTCGCGGCGGCCCTGGGCAAGGAGCGGCTCACCCACGCGCACGGCTGCGACAACGCCAAGTTCCAGCCGGTCCTGCCGGGGCCGCTGCGGATGGAGATCTTCGCCAACCGGGCTCTCTCCGGCGAGCCTGTGGCCGTGGAGGAGATGCCCGAGGCACAGGGCTTCTGGTTCGGCACCCTCAACGGCGGCGCGAGCGCGAGCGACTTCTCGGCGCGGATCACCGGTCGCTTCACCGCGCCCCGGTCGGGCACCTGGACGGTGGGCCTGCGCGCGGCGGGGCTCGCGCGCGTGCGAATCGATGGCCGTGAGGTCGCCGAGGCCTGGGAGAGCTGGACGCGCGGCACGACCTTCTTCGAGGAGGGCAACGACGAGGTGCTGGGCGAGGCCGTGCTGGAGGCGGACCGGACCTACGAAATCGAGATCCTGTTCGCGACCAGGCCATCCGAAAGCCTGGGCTTCTCGGCCCTGGCGGTCGGGCTTGGCCTGCCCTCGGGCGACGCGGAGATCGACGAAGCCGTGGAGGCCGCGCGCCGGGCCGAGGTGGCCGTGGTCTGCGTCGGCCGCGACGCCTCCTGGGACACCGAGGGCGCGGACCTGCCGGGGATCGCGCTGCCGGGACGGCAGGCGGAGCTGATCGAGGCCGTCGCGGCCGCCAACCCGCGCACGGTCGTCGTGCTCCAGACCGGCGGGCCTGTGGAGATGCCCTGGCTGCCCCGCGTCGCGGCCGTGCTCCAGGCCTGGTATCCAGGGCAGGAGGCCGGGAACGCCATCGCGGACGTGCTGCTGGGGCGTGCCGAGCCCGGCGGGCGGCTGCCGCAGACCTTTCCCGCGCGGATGGAGGACGGAGCGACCTTCTCCCAGGACCGGGAGGTCTATCCGGGGCTCGACGGGCGGGTGCGCTACGAGGAGGGCGTGTTCATCGGCTACCGTCACCACGACCGCGTGGGCACGCCGCCCCTGTTCCCCTTCGGGCACGGGCTGTCCTACACGACGTTCGCGATGGCCGACCTCGCCGTGGCGGAGGACGGCGGGGAGGTCCGGGTCGCCGTCACGGCGACGAACACCGGCGCGCGGGCGGGCTCGGAGGTGGTGCAGATCTACGTGACGCCGGCGCCGGCCCCCGTGCCGCGGCCCGCGCGGGAGCTGAAGGGCTTCGCCAAGGTCCGCCTGTCCCCCGGCGAGAGCCGGCGCGTGGAGATCGCCCTGCCCGCCCGCGCCTTCGCCCGGTTCGACGCCGAGCGGCGGGAGTGGGTCATGGAGGCCGGGACTTACGGCATCGAGGTCGGCAGGTCCGCTGCGGACCTGCCCCTGAGCGGAGAGTGGATGGCCAGGACGGCGCGGCGCTGGGCGCCCTGAAGGCTGGCCTTGGCGGGGCAGTCCGATCGCCGGAACGCTCCAGCCCACGACATCACCCGTTCAAGCCCTCTCGACGCATGAAGGTCACGCCCATCGGCCCGGTTCAGGGCGCCTGATCCCAAGGCGGGGCGTCACCGGAGGCTCGCGCGAGGGCGTCGATGAAGACCCGCAGCTTCATGGGTGGCGTCGGCCGGTCCAGGAACGGCGCGCAGAGATCCGGCGCGGGCGGCCCAGTCGAGAACCCGGACAAGGTCGGCCACGCCCATCCGCCGGAGGCCGGCCTTCGTCATGCGCCCAGGGCCTCGCGCAGCGACCGAGGCGCCGAGGGCAGGCTCCGCAGGTCGAGCGAGGACACGAGGTCGAGGAGGTGGCCCTTCATCAGCTCCTCGGCCCGGTCGCCGTCATGGTCGGCCAGCGCGGTCAGGAGCGCGTGGTGGGCGTGGCTCTCGCAGAGGGCGGCACGGCGCTGCCAGTAGAGCGCGATGATGAGTGAGGAGCGGGCGACGAGCTGGCCGATGAACTCGGCCACCGTGGCCTGGTCGGCGATGCGGGCGATCTCCTGATGGAACAGCCCGGACTGGCGGAGCGCGAGGCCCGCGTGGCCGGCCGACATGGCCCGGTGCTCCTCGTCGATATGGGCCTGGAGGCGGGCGATGTCGGCGGGGGTCGCCCGTTCGGCGGCGGATCGGGCGGTGCGGGGCTCCAGCAGCGCGCGGGCCTCGAAGACCTCGCGCGCCTCGCGAATCGTGGGCTGGGCGACGAAGGCGCCCCGGTTGCGGCGCAGCGTGATGAGCCGTTCGTGCGACAGCCGTTGCAGGGCGGCGCGGACCACCGTGCGGCTGACGCCGTAGATCGCGCCCAGCTCGTCCTCCGACAGCTTGGTGCCGGGGGCGAGGCGATGCTCGTGGATGGCCAGCGCCAGCCGCCCGGCGATCTCCTCGGCGGGGCCGTGGGTGGTGGCGTGCCCGTTCTCCATGCCTGTCCTGCCTTGCTCGTCGGGATGATCCTGTCCGGGCCGGGCTGCCGGGGCAATCGCGCGGCCGTCGGGGCGACAGGATTGTATACAACCTTGTCCAAGAAAGCGACGCGGGCCCGTGCGGGGCGGCGCGCATTTGGGCAGGTCGTGTCCCGGCCCGCCCCGGGGCCGGTTTTTCGTGGTCCGCCGGGCGCGGGGGCCGCCATGCTCCTTCCAAGGCGAACGGAGGGACCATGCGGACGGGTCACGATCTTGAGCTGGTCCATGTGACCAAGCGTTACGGCGACGCCGTGGCGGTGAACGACGTGAGCCACCTGTTCCGGGGCGGCAGCTACGTCTGCCTGCTGGGGCCCTCGGGCTGCGGCAAGTCCTCGACGCTGCGGATGATCGCCGGGCACGAGGGGGTGTCGGCGGGGTCCATCGTGCTGCACGGGGCGGAGGTCACGCACCTGCCCCCCGCGCGGCGCGGCACGGCGATGATGTTCCAGAGCTACGCGCTGTTCCCGCACCTGAGCGTGCGGGACAACGTGGCCTTCAGCCTGCGGATGAAGGGCGTGGACAAGCCCGCGCGCCACCGCCGGGCGGGGGAGTTGCTGGAGCTGGTGGACATGGCGCGGCACGCCGACCGCCTGCCGTCGCAGCTTTCGGGCGGGCAGCAGCAGCGGGTGGCGCTGGCCCGCGCGCTGGTGACGGACCCGCAGGTGCTCCTGCTCGATGAGCCCCTGTCGGCGCTGGACCCGTTCCTGCGGGTGCGGATGCGGGCCGAGCTGAAGCGGCTCCAGCGCGAGCTGGGGATCGGCTTCATCCACGTCACCCACGGGCAGGACGAGGCCCTCGCTCTGGCCGACGAGATCGTGCTGATGAACGACGCCCGCATCGAGCAGGCGGGCCCGGCGCGCGAGATCTTCAACGCGCCGCGCACCGAGTTCGTGGCCCGCTTCATGGGCGGGCACAACGTCATCGCCCTGCCCCAGGGCCGCTTTGCGCTGCGCGCCGACGACGTGCGGCTGGCGCCCGAGGGGGCCGAGGCGGTGGTGCGGGCCGTCGAATACCAGGGCGGGCACGTCGCGCTGACCGCGCGGATGGCGGGAGAGCAGGAGCTTCTGGCGCTCATCCCCGAGGCGGCGTTCTTCGCCGATCCGAAACACCCCGGCGACGCCGTGCGGCTCGCCTGGGACGAGGGGCGGCTGCACCGCCTCCACGCCTGACCATCAACGATAACAGGGACGGGAAAACGACATGAGCATGAGCAAGATGCGATACAGCCGGCGCAGCCTCCTGAAGGGCGGAGCCGCCGCCTTCGCCGCGAGCGCGCTGCCCGCGCCGATGATCTGGGCGCAGGAGATCAAGGACGTGACCCTGCGCCAGTTCGGCACCGGCGTGTCGAACCTCAACGAGGTGGCGCAGAAGGTGAAGGAGGACCTGGGCTTCACGCTGGAGATGACGGCGCTGGATTCCGACGCTGTGACCCAGCGCGCGGCCACGCAGCCCGACAGCTTCGACATTGCCGACATCGAGTACTGGATCGCCAAGAAGGTCTGGCCGACCGGCAACCTCCAGGCGATGGACACCTCCAAGATCGCCAACTACGGCAAGATCGTCGGCATCTTCCGCGACGGCAAGCTGACCCCGGAAAGCACCATCGCCCAGGGGACCGCGCCGCACACGGTGGGCTTCACGTCGGGACCGGGCGGCACCGACTTCGCCGCCGAGGAGACGG
Source organism: Rubellimicrobium aerolatum (assembly GCF_017872975.1). GTDB lineage: Bacteria > Pseudomonadota > Alphaproteobacteria > Rhodobacterales > Rhodobacteraceae > Rubellimicrobium > Rubellimicrobium aerolatum. The sequence continues at coordinate 94,080 of NZ_JAGGJP010000008.1, read as the reverse complement.
GCTGGATGACCCTGATCCCCACCATCTACAACGCCGACACGCTGGGCATCCGCCCCGACCTGATCGGCCGCCCCATCGAGAGCTGGACCGAGCTCCTGAACCCCGAGTTCGCGGGCAAGGCGTCCCTCCTCGACATCTCCTCCATCGGCATCATGGACGCGGCCATGGTCTGCGAGGCGATGGGCGAGATCCAGTATGGCGACAAGGGCAACATGACCCGCGACGAGATCGACCGAACCATGGCGATCATGACCGAGGCCAAGCGGGCCGGGCAGTTCCGGTCCTTCTGGAAGACCTTCGACGAATCGGTGAACCTGATGGCGAGCGGAGAGGTCGTCATCCAGTCGATGTGGTCGCCCGCCATCACCGCCGTGAAGTCGCGCGGCATTCCCTGCGTCTACCAGCCGCTCAAGGAAGGCTACCGGAGCTGGGGCGGCGGCATCGGGCTGTCCTCCAGCCTGTCGGGCCTGCCGCTCGATGCGGCCTACGAATACATCAACTGGTATCTCTCGGGCTGGGTCGGCGGCTTCCTGATGCGGCAGGGCTACTACTCGGCGGTGCCCGAGACCTCCAAGGCCTTCATGAGCCCGAACGAATGGGGCTACTGGTTCGAGGGCAAGCCCGCCGCCGAGCCCATCTCCAGCCCCTTCGGCGACGTCCTGGCCCAGCCGGGCGAGGTGCGCGACGGCGGATCGTTCCACGAACGGATGGGCCATGTCGCCTGCTGGAACTCGGTCATGGACGAGAACCAGTACATGGTCCGCAAGTGGAACGAGTTCATTGCCGCCTGAGACCCTGAGCCTCGCGGGGTCCGCCGGGACCCCGCCCCTCGCCCGGCCGGCCGCGCCGCGCCGGGCGTCGTGGCGCGGGTCGCGCCACCTGACGGGCTGGCTCCTCGCCGCGCCGCTGGCGCTGGTGCTGGCGCTGTTCCTCGTGGCCCCGATCGCCATGATCGCCGTCGTCAGCTTCTGGACGGCGACCGAGTTCTCCATCGTCCCCGCCTTCTCGCTGGAGAACTACCAGTTCCTGCTCGGCTCGGGCGTGACCTGGCGGGTGCTGCTGAACACCGTCAAGTATGCGGCGATCACCTGGGCCATCACGCTGACCCTCGGGTTCACGGTGGCCTACTTCCTCGCCTTCCACGTGCGCTCGCAGGCCTGGCAGACGGCGCTGTTCCTCCTCTGCACCATCCCGTTCTGGACCTCGAACATCATCCGCATGATCTCGTGGATCCCCTTCCTCGGGCGCGAGGGGATCGCCAACTCGGCGCTCCTGTCCTGGGGGGTGATCGACCAGCCTCTCGACTGGCTGCTGTTCTCCGACTTCTCGGTGATCCTGGCCTTCGTCCACCTTTACACGCTGTTCATGGTGGTGCCGATCTTCAACACCATGATGCGGATCGACCGCCGGCTGCTGGAGGCCGCCAGCGACGCCGGCGCGAGCGGGCTCCAGACGCTCCGCCATGTCGTGCTGCCGCTGACCCGGCCGGGGATCATGATCGGCACCATCTTCGTGCTGACGCTGGTGATGGGCGACTTCATCACCGTGCGCTTCATGTCGGGGTCGCAGTCGGCCAACGTCGGCCGGCTGATCCAGAACGACATCGGCCTGCTGCAATACCCCTCGGCCTCGGCGACCTCGGTGCTGCTGCTGATCGTCACGCTGATGGTGATCGGCGTGCTCCTGCGCCTCGTCGACATCCGCAAGGAGCTGTGATGGACCCCCGCCCCCGCTCCTTCTACGTCCTCGCCACGGTCTTCGGGCTGTTCCTGCTGTTCCTCTACGGCCCGACCATCACCATCGCGATCCTCAGCTTCCAGGGCCCCGAGGGCGGCCTCACCTTCCCGATGCGGGGCGCGTCGCTCCACTGGTTCCGCGACCTGTTCGAGCAGCAGGCGGTGGGCGACATCTGGGGCAGCTTCGGCCGCTCGCTCGTCCTCGGCCTTCTGGTCATGGCCACGACCGTCGTCGTCTCGGTCATGGGGGGCCTCGCCTTCCGCAAGCGGTTCCGGGGCTCGGGGCTGCTGTTCCAGCTCGTCATCGCCAGCCTCGTGATCCCCTCGATCCTCGTGTCGCTGGGCGTCGGCCTCATCTTCACGCAGGCCGGCCTGCCGATCCACTGGGCGACCTCGGGCTTCGGGGCGCAGCTCACCTGGACGCTGCCCTTCGGGCTCCTCATCATGTTCGCGGTCTTCAACCGCTTCGACCCGGCCTACGAGGAGGCGGCCCGCGACGGCGGCGCGACCCCCTGGCAGACCGTGCGCCACGTCGTCCTGCCGATCATCGCGCCCTCGCTCCTGGGCGTCGGGCTGTTCGGCTTCACGCTCTCCTACGACGAGTTCGCGCGCACGCTCCTCACCTCCGGCAGCCGCAACACCCTGCCGCTGGAGATCTACGGCATGACCACCAACGTCACCACGCCGGTGATCTTCGCACTGGGGACGCTGACGACCGTGTTCTCGCTCCTGGTGATCGGGGCCTTCCTGCTGACGTTGCGGATTGCGGCCCGCCGCCGCGCGCGGGCGGGATCGGACGCGGGGCGGGCCGTCTGATGCGGCTCCTCCTCGTCAACCCGAACTCCACCGCCGCGATGACGGATTCGGCCGTCGCCGTCGCCCGCCGCGTCCTGCCGGAGGCCGAGGTGCTGGGCTGGACCAACCACGACGGCCCCCCGGCGATCCAGGGACCGGCGGACGGCGCGGCGGCGGTGGCGGGCCTGCGGGCGATGCTGCCCCGCGCGCGGGCCGAAGCGGTGGATGCGCTGGTCATCGCCTGCTTCGACGACACGGGGCTCCAGGAGATCCGCGCCGCCGCCCATTGCCCGGTCATCGGCATCGGGCAGGCGGCCGTCCACCTCGCGGCGCTGCTGGTCGGGCGCTTCTCGGTGGTGACGACGCTGCCGGTCTCGGTGCCGGTGCTGGAGGGCAACATCGCCGGCTACGGCTTCGGCACCCAATGCGCCCGCGTGCGCCCCTCCGGCCTGCCGGTGCTGGAGGTGGAGGCGGGCGGGCCCGCCGTGATGGCCCGTCTGGCCGAGGAGATCGAAGCGGCCGCGCGCGAGGACGGGGCGCAGGCGGTCGTGCTGGGCTGCGCCGGCATGGCCCCGCTGCGCGCCGCGCTCCAGGCGCGCAGCCCGGTGCCCCTGGTGGACGGCGTGGAGGCCGCCGCCCTCCTCGGCAGGGCGCTCGCGGGCTGGCGCGACCTCGAACGGCCCGGTTGACCCCGCATGGCGCGAGGCCGATCCGAAAGCCCGGTCCAGGGCCCATGGCTCCGGCAACGCATCGGTCGTCATCCCAGGTCTCCGGGCCCGCAGGTTCCATCGACCATCGCCTGAGCGAGACCTCGCGGGGACCAGCGGCCGGCGCCGTGGGCCAGCGGCAGGGGCTTGACGGACCTGGGCCCATGTCATGAGCATGGCGTTGCCAAGTGCCGGCCACGTGCCGGGAACGCCATGGGGACGGGAAACAGGCGTGACAACCATCAACTGCGACATGGGCGAGGCCTTCGGCCTCTACCGCATGGGCGACGACGAGGGGCTGATGCCGCTCATCGACATCGCGAACGTGGCCTGCGGATTCCATGCCTCGGACTTCAACCACATGCGGGCCACCGTGCGGCTGGCCAGGCGGCACGGGGTCAAGGTGGGCGCGCATCCCTCGCTTCCCGACCTCCAGGGCTTCGGGCGCCGCGAGATGAGGATCGGCCGCGAGGAGATGGCGAACTGCCTGATCTACCAGATCGGCGCGCTGAAGGGCTTCCTGGAGGCCGAGGGGCTTCCGCTCAACCACGTCAAGCCGCACGGCTCGCTTTACGGGATGGCGGCGCGGATCGAGGACATCGCGCAGGCGGTCTGCGACGCGGCGGACGTGTTCAGGGTTCCGGTCCTGGGCATGGCCGGCACCCTGCACGAGCGGGTCTATCCCGCGCGCGGCCACCGCTTCGTGTCCGAGTTCTACGCCGACCTCGACTATGCCGACGACGGCAGCCTCATCATCACCCGCGCCCATGGCGAGAAGGACCCGGAGGCCGCCGCCTCGGCCTGCCTGCGCGCGGTGACGGACGGCTTGGTCACGACCGTCGGCGGCCGGGATCTGCCGGTCCGGGCCGAGTCCATCTGCGTCCATTCGGACACGCCGAACGCCGTCGCCGTGGCGCGCGCGGTGCGCGCCGCCGTCCAGTCCCACATCACTCCGTTCTGAAGGACTTGCCCCGATGGCCCACCAGATCCTGTCGCCCCTGCCGGGCACCTTCTACCAGCGGCCCGCCCCCGACCGGCCGCCCTACAAGGCCCCGGGCGACTCCGTCGCGCCAGGCGACGTGATCGGCCTCATCCAAGTGCTGCTGATGCTCGAACGGCTGATCGAGCACATCAACGGCCACGAGGGCGTCGAGTGGATGACCTTCGAGCGGATCGCCGAGGACTTCCGCGCCCGCTTCCCCTTCGACGGCGGCCAGCGGCCCGAGGTGATCTGAGCCGTTCCGGGCGCCGCCCCCCTCTCGGGGAGGAGTCCCATGTGCAACGCCTGCGGCTTTCCGGCCGCGCCCGGCCACTGGACCGAGGCGGGGGCCGTCACCCCGCACGACCGCCTGCGCGCACGGCTGCGGCGGGCGGGGATGCTGCGCGACCTGCTGCGGCCCTACGGCCTGACCGTGCATGACGACGGCCAGGTGCCGGGCCTGCAACTGTCCAACCTGTCGGGCGTCACGACGATCCTGCCCGACCTCCAGGCCCTCTGGGCCGAGGCGGAGCGGATGGCGGGCCGTCCCGTCGATCCGCTCGACCCCCGCGTCCTGGGGGACGGATGACCGCCATGGGCGAGGGGCGGATGCGCCTGACCATCCTCGGCGGCTGCTGCTCCAGACGGTGCGGCGGACCGTCCAGACCCCGGAGATCCTGCCCGAGCAGCCCGAGGCCCGCGACGACGGGACCGTGGTCTTCATCGGTCGGGGCTACTCACCCGACGACCTGCGACGCTCGCTCCGGCGCTTCACCGGCGCGACCTGACGACGGGAGGGCCGGGGCCGCCGCCCCGCCCGGCTCCCGCCCCTCAGCCCATCGCCCCGGCCCGGCGCGGGGCCAGCGTCGCGAGGTGCTCCAGCATCTCGGCCTCGCCCACCACGTCCGCATACTTGGCGTCCATGTCGAACAGGTTCGCCCGGTGCGGGTCGGGGTGCCGGTCGCCGCAGGCGTCCCCCACCACGGTCGCGAGGAACCCGTGCGACATCGCATCGACGCAGGACGCCCGCACGCAGCCCGAGGTCGTCAGCCCCGTCAGGATCGCGTTGTCGATCCCCAGCCGCGTCAGCATCGGCGCGAGCGCGGTGCCGAAGAACGCGCTCGGGTAGTGCTTCGACACCACGATCTCCCCCTCGCGCGGCTCCAGCCCCGGCGCCCAGCCCGCCGTCGCCTCCCCCGCCACGAAGCAGGACAGCGGCGCGGCCTTGTCCCAGAAGCGGCCCCCCTCCACGCCGCCCGGCGAATAGGTGACGCGCGTCAGCACCACCGGCACCCCCGTCCGGTGCGCCGCCTCGCGCAGCCGCAGGGCCGAGGCGAGCGCCGTCTCGGCCCCCTCCCCCGCATACAGCGGGCAGCCGGGGTCGTAATAGGCCATCGCGAAGTCGATCAGCACCAGCGCCGGCCGCCGGCCGAACCCGGCCCGCCGCCCATAGGCGCGCGCGTAGTTGAGCGTCAGGTCCTCGGGCATCCGTCCCCCTCCCCGTCAGGCCGCCAGGGCCCGGAAATCGCCCTCGTGATACAGGAGCGGCCCCGCCCCCTCGCCCGGCCGCCCCTCGCAGAAGGCCGTCGCCACCACCTCGCCAAAGACCAGCCGGTGCGAGCCGTAGTCCATGACGCGGGCCACCCGGCAATCGAGGCTCGCCGCCGCGCCGCCCAGCGCCGGGGCGCCGGTGGCCAGCGTCGCCCAGTCGCCCAGATCGAACCGCGTCTCGCGGTCGCGGGGCAGCGCGAAGCGCCGCGCGAGGTCCGCCTGCGACTCGGTCAGCAGGTTGACGCAGAAGACGCCCGCCGCCTCCAGATGCGGCAGGATGGACGCCGTGCGGTTCACGCAGACCAGCAGCGTCGGCGGGTCCGCCGTGACCGAGGTGACGGCGGTGGCGACCAGCCCGTGCCGCGCCCCCTCGTGCGCCGTGGCGATCAGCGACACCCCCGAGGCCAGCCGCCGCAGGGCGGTCTTGAAGGCATCCGGCGAGCAGTCAGACATGGGTCGTCTCCCTTGGTTCGGTCCGGGCCGCGAGCGCGGGCCCCAGATGTCGCGCCAGCGCGATCAGGTCGGCGTCGGCGGCCCGGCGGCCGACCAGTTGCACGCCGAGGGGCAGGTCGAAGCCCCCCAATGGCAGGGCGAGGCAGGGCACCTGCATCGCCGTGAACAGCGCGTTGAACACCGGATCGCCCGGGCCCCGCCCCAACGGCGCAAAGCCGGGCGCGGCGGGCGCCACCAGCGCGTCGAAGGGGGCGATGCGCCGCTCGAACTCCCCCCGCAGCGCGGCCAGCCGGTCCTGCGCCTCGAACGCCTGACGCGCGGTCCGTCCGCTCTCGGCCACCCGCGCATGGAAATCGGCATGAAGCCGATGCCGCCGCCCCATCGCCAGGTTGCGGAACGCCACGCCGCCCTCGGCCCAGAGGATGCGCCGGTGCAGCGCGTCCAGCTCGGCGAACTCGTCGGGCATCGGGGCGGCGACCACCTCGGCCACGGGCCCGAGCCGGTCGGGGAGCGCCGCCAGCGCCCGCCGCATCTCCGGCGACAGCCGGTCGGCGTAAGGCGTGGGCCAGAGCGCGAGCCGGGGCCGCTGGGGCACCGCCCTGTCGCCGGGCAGCATGAACACCCCGGCCAGCAGGTCCAGGTCCTCCGCCGCGCGGGCGTGGAGGCCCACGGTGTCGAAGCTCCCCGCATATCTCTTGACGCCCTCGGTCGGGATCATCCCGAACGAGGGCTTCATCCCCACGATCCCGCAGAAGGACGCGGGCCGGATGGTCGAGCCGCCCGTCTGCGTCCCCAGCGCCAGCGGCACGTGGAAGTCGGCCACCGCCGCCGCCGACCCGGCCGAGGAGCCGCCGGGGCTCCGCGCCGGATCGCGCGGGTTCGCCGTCACGGCATCGCGCCCGGCCGCCGCGAACTCGGTCGTGTCGGTCTTGCCCAGCACGATCGCCCCGGCGGCCCGCAGCATCTGCACCACCGGCGCGTCCTCGGCCGGCCGGTGCCCGCCATAGAGCGGCGAGTTGTGCGTGGTCGGCAGGTCGGCGGTGTCGATCACGTCCTTGACGCCGACCGGCAGCCCGGCCAGCGGCCGGGGGTCGTCGGCGCGGATCAGCGCCGCCTCCGCCTCGGCGCGCGGGTTGATTGCGACCCAGGCGCGCACGGTGCCATCCCGTTCCGCGATGCGCCCGAGGCAGTCGCGCACCAGCTCCAGCGCGGTCAGCCGCCCCGCCCGCATCTCGGCCCGCGCGGCGCTGGCGGTCAGCCGGTGCGCCCCGCTCATGGCCGCGCCTCGTGGAAGTCGGTGACCTGCTGGAACGCCATGGCGACATCCAGGCAGAGGCCATCGTCGCCCGGCCGCCCCACCACCTGCACGCCCAAGGGCAGCCCGTTCGGCCCCAGCCCCGCCGGCATCATCAGCGCCGGGAAGCCGGTGTAGTCGAAGACCATGGTGTTGCGCGAGATGATCGCGAAGCCCTCCGCCCGCCCGTCCACCTCGATGGTGAGGTCCGCGAGCCGCCCCGCCTCCCCGCCCAGGCCCGGCGTCAGCAGCACGTCCACCCCCTCCATGACCCGCGCCAAGGCCCCCATCAGCTCCGCCCGCATCAGCATCGCCTCGGCGTAGCGCGCGCCCGACACGGCCTCGCCCCGCTCCAGCCGCGCGACGAGGCCCGCGTCCTGCTCCCCCCGCCGCGCCCGCGTCCAGCCCTGCACGGCCGCCGCCTCGGCCGTCAGGATGTCCCAGGCGGCGTCATGGTGCGCCCCCAGGTCCAGCCCCCGCGCATCCAGCGGCACCAGCGCCGCCCCCGCCGCCTCCATCACCTGCGCCGCCGCGCGCCACGCGCCCAGCACGGCCCCGTCCACGCCCTCGTCGAACCACCCCGACGGCAGGCCCACGCGCAGCCCCCGCACCCCCCGCGCCGGCCCCACCGTCGTCTTTCCGGCCAGAACCCCCAGCGCCAGCGTCAGGTCGCGCGCCGACCGCGCCATCGGCCCCGGATGATCCAGCGTCCAGCTCAGCGTCGCGATCCCGTCGCGCGGCAGCAGCCCCCGCGTCGGCTTCAGCCCCGTGGTCCCGCACCAGCAGGACGGCACCCGGATCGACCCGCCGGTGTCCGTCCCCAGCGCCAGCGGCACCAGCCGCCGCGCCAGCGCCGCGCCCGAGCCCGTCGAGCTCCCCCCCGTCCAGCGCCCGGCGTCCCAGGGGTTCGTCACCACCCCATGCCGGGGGTTGAACGGCGACCCCGCCGCGAACTCCGTGGTCGCCAGCATCGCCAGCGGGATCGCCCCCGCCGCCCGCAGCCGCGCGACCACCGCCGAATCCGCCACGGCCCGCCGGTCGCCCGTCACCACCGACCCGCAGGTGACGACCGCCCCCGCCACGTCGATGATCGCCTTGACGCCGAAGGGCACCCCCTCCAGCGCCCGCGCGGTCCCGTCGCGCCATCGCCGCTCGGACTCGGCCACCGCCGCCGCGACGGGCAGCACCGACAGCACCGCCTCGCCCGCGCGTTCATCGCCCGCCCGCCGCGCCGCCAGCGCCGCGACGGCCTCCGACACCGGCAGCCCCCCGGCGAACCCCGCCAGCAGCTCCGCGACCCCGGCCAGCCCCGGATCGCCGCACCCGCCCGCCGCCGCCACGGCGGGCAGCGCCAGCCCCCCGGGCTCCAGCCCCAGGGGCCAGCCGGGCGCCATCCCCGCCCCCCGATCGAGGGGCGGGACCGCGCCGACGCGCTCCATCCGCATCAGGCGGCGACGGCCAGCCGGCTCGCCCGGCAGTCCATCAGCGGCTGGATGCGCGTCCCGAAGGCGTCCAGCCCCACCAGGAAGTCGTCGAAGGTCATCATGATGCCCTTCACCCCCTCCACGGCGGCGATCTCGTCCAGCATCCGCGCGATGGTGGCGTAGGACCCGACCAGCGTCCCCATGTTGAAGTTCACCGCCCCCTCGGGAAGGTTGATGTGCTTGGCGGTCGAGGACGCGTCCGCCTTGGTGTCCTTCGACCCCTGGTCCGCCATCCAGGCCAGCGCGTCCGCGTCCACGCCCGACCGGTACAGCTCCCACTTGGCCTGGGCGGCCTCGTCGGTCTCGTCGGCGATCACCATGAACAGCACGTAGGCCCCCACGTCGCGGCCCGTCTCCCGGCTCGCCTCCACCAGCGGCGCGACGCCGGGCGCGAAGGCGGTGGGCGTGTTCACCCCGGTCCCCATGACGAAGTTGTAGTCCGCGTACTCGGCCGCGAACCTCATCCCCGACGGGCTCTGCCCGGCGGCGACGATCTTGATGGGCGACGACGGCGGCGGCGACATCCGGCAGTCGTCCATCCGGAAGTGCGTGCCGTGATGCGTGCACGACCCCTCGGACCACAGGTCCTTCATGATCTTCACGTATTCGCCGGCATAGTCGTAGCGGTAGCCGAAGTAGTCGTCCCCCGGCCACAGGCCCATCTGGGTGTATTCGGCCTTGGCCCAGCCGGTGACGATGTTCACGCCGATCCGCCCCGGCGCGATGCTGTCGAGCGTCGTCGCCATCCGCGCCACGATGGCGGGCGGCAGCGTCAGGATCGCCGTGGAGGCGACCAGCGTGATCCGGCTCGTCGCCGCCGCCAGCCCCGCCATCAGCGTGAAGCTTTCCAGGTTGTGGTCCCAGAACTCCGTCTCGCCGCCAAAGCCGCGCAGCTTGATCATCGACAAGGCGAAGTCGAGCCCGTAGCCCTCGGCCTTCTGGACGATCGCCTTGTTCAGCTCGAAGCTCGGCATGTACTGCGGCGCGGTCCGGGAGATCAGCCAGCCGTTGTTCCCGATCGGGATGAAGACGCCCATGTCCATGGTGGGACCCTCTCTGTCGATTGTTGTTCATGTGCGGACATGACTGGATCAGGTCCGGACATACCTAGCGCAAGTCCGGACATTCACGAAATGCTCAAGTCCGGACCCATTCAAGATCATGTCCGGACAGCCTCGTGGTCATGTCCGGACCAGGTATCTGGCCATGACCAGACCTTTGGCCTGCTCATGTCCATACATTCCGAATCGAACAGGGTCGGTGTCCAGACGTTTCTGTTCGGACATGAGCAGAACCCCGCCGAAGGACGGGGTTCTGCGGGATCGACGGGCAGGGCGACGGGCGGGCGCTGAAAACGCGGGCAGGCCGCGAGCGGTCAGGCGGAGGACAGGGTCGTCCGGTAGACGAAGGTCTCGGGATAGCTCTGGATCGCGTATTCCAGCAGCCGCCCGCCCGCGCCGATGTAGCGCCGGCGGAGCTGGAGGCCGGGGCTTCCGGTCCTCACGCCCAGCGCCACCGCGATCTCGGCCTCGACGGCCCAGGGCCGGATCTCCTGCTGGATCTCGGCGATGCGCTCGCCCGTATGGGCCTCCACGAGCTGGAACAGCGCCGTCCGAAGCACGATGACCCCCTCCAGGATCGCCCCGAGCCCGTGGTCGAGGAAGATCTCGTTCCAGCAGAACGGCCGGTCCTCCCCCGCGATGTAGCGGGGCCCGGCCCGGTAATGCCACTTCCGCCCGCTCCGGCAGCCCAGTTCGATGGCGAGAGGCCCGCGCGCGGTGGTGACGCCCGAGACGTGGAACGGCAGCTCCGTCTCGCGCGCGAAGTCGAACAGGTCATGCCGCGATTCGCTGCGGAACCGGGTGCGCCAGTCGCTCTCGACCGGCTCGACCCGCGTGCCCACCCCCTTGCGCGCCGTCAGCCGCCCCCGCTGCCGAAGCTGGGCGATGGCCTGCCGGACGGTGTGCCGGCTCACCTCCATCTGCGTCGCCAGGTCGTCCTCGGGCGGCAGCAGGCTGCCCACCGGCCAGGTGTTGTCCGCGATCCTCTGCTCGATGCGGTGCGCCACCTGCAAGTAAAGCGGGGTTGCCCGGTCGTCCTTGGCCATTTCTTCTCCCAAGCGGTCGGCCCGCACTTGTCATGTCCGGACTTATGCTGTCTTGTTGCCGGCATTCCCGGATCATGTTCGGACATTCTACCCGATGACCCATACCCTGTCGAGCGACGGCCCCGCCCCGGCGCGCCCCCTGGCCATGCTGGCGCTGATGACCGCGGTGCAGATCGCCGGGACCGCCTCCATCCTGGCGCTCACCGCGCTCGCGCCCGAGGCGGCGGCGACGCTGGGCGTGGGCTCGCACTGGATCGGTTACCAGATCAGCCTCATCTACTTCGCCGGGATGTTCGCCTCGGCGATCGCCGGCAGCGTCGTCGGCTGGCTCCAGGCCGAACGGGTGATCGCGCTCGAGCTCGGGCTGTTCGGGCTGGGCCTCTGGGGCGTGGCGCTGGGCTCGTTCCCGGCGCTGATCCTCGCCTCGGGCGCGCTGGGGGTGGCCTACGGCCTCAACAACCCCGCCTCCTCCGAGCTCCTGAGCCGCGAGGGCCGCCGCGCCAACGTGTCCCTGGTCTTCTCCATCAAGCAGAGCGGGGTGCCGCTCGGCGCGGTCGTCGCCAACATGGCGCTTCCCGCCCTCGCCCTCCACCTGGGCGCGTCGTGGCAGCTCGCCGTCGCGGGCTTCGCGGTCCTGCCGCTGGGCCTCATGCTGCTGTCGCTGCGGATGCTGCCCTGGACGCCGCCGCGCCCCCGCCCCGGCGCGCGCGCGCTGTGGGCCGCCGTCCTGGCCGAGCAGCGGGCCATCGGCCGGAGCCGCCCCCTCGCCACGCTGGCGGCGCTGGGCGGGCTCTATTCGGCGCTCCAGCTCATCGTCACGGCGTTCGCCGTGGTCTCGCTGGTGGACCAGGGCTGGAGCCTGATCGCCGCCGGCGGCGTCGGCGCGGCGCTGCAACTGGCGGGCGCGGCGGGGCGGATCGGCTGGGGGATCGTGGGCGACCGCATCGGCGGCTTTCGGACGCTGGGGCTGATCGGCGCGCTGGCGGGGGCGTTCTCGCTGGCGCTGGGCTGGGGGCCGCGCCTGCCCGACGCCGTGGAGGTGGCGGTGATGATCGGGCTGGGTGGCGTCGCGGTGGGCTGGAACGGCGTGTTCCTGGCGCTGACCGCGCGCAACGCGCCGGGCGGCCGGGTCGGCGCCAACACCGGCGCGATCCTCGTCTACACCTTCCTCGGCGTGATCCTGGGCCCGTCGATCTTCGCCCTGGCCTATCAGGTCACGGGCTCCTACGCCGCCTGCTTCGCGCTGTTCTCGACCCTGGGCTTCCTCGGCGCGGCCCTGTCCTGGGCCTGCCTCGCGCAGGACCCGCCGCGATCCTGACCAAAGCGCCCGTTTCATGGACAGGTCCGGACTTGTTCCGACGAAATGACCGGACATGAGCACGAAACGGTTGTGCGCCGCAGATGTCCGGACAAATGTGGATCGTGACCGGGATCATGTCCGGACATGATCTTGCAATCGCCTCCGAACCAGCCGAACCAGGGACATCTCCATGAACACGCGTCTTTGCGCCGCCACCGCGCTGCTGATCCTCCCCGCCCAAGCCGCCCTCTCCGACGCGAAGGTCGACGCCCAGGCCGTGCTCGACGCGCATCGCGTCGTCCCCGACTTCGCGCCGCAGGGCGAGCCCTTCGACGCCCAGGCCTGCATGGCCGACAAGAAGGTGTTCTCCATCCCGATCACCATGATCGTGCCGTTCGTGGTCGAGCTGGAGCGCGCCATGACGCGCGCCGCCGAGGAGGTGGGCTTCGAATACACCGTCTGGGAGAACCAGGGCACCTCGGACGCCTGGATCCAAGGCGTGAACCAGGCGATCAGCCAGGGCTACGACCTCGTGGACGTGACCGGCGGCCTCAACCCGGCGGTGCTGGGCCCGCAGTTGCAGGAGGCCAAGGCGGCCGGGATGAAGGTGACGACGACCCACCTTTACGACGACACCCAGACGCAGGAGGCCTTCGTGGACGCCTCGGCCAAGGTGCCGTTCTCCACGGCCGGGGAGATCCTCGCCTCCTGGGCCTATCTGGAGACGGGGGGCGCGCCCAACGTCCTCATCATCGGCTCGGACGAGGTGCTGCCCACCGGGCCCTTCGTGCAGTCGATCCAGGACACGCTCGCGGCCTACTGCCCGGACTGCAAGCAGACCTACATCAACGTCCCCGTCACCGAATGGGCGACCAAGATCCAGTCGGGCGTGCAGTCGGCGCTGCTGGCCGACCCCACGATCAACTATATCCTGCCGATCTACGACAGCATGTCCCAGTTCGTCGTCCCCGCCCTGCGGATCGCCGGGGCGACCGACCTGGGCATCGCCAGCTTCAACGGCACGCCCTTCGTCCTCGACATGATCCGCGAGGGCACGGTGCAGATGAACATCGGCGAGAGCCTGGGCTGGGCCGGCTACGCCGCCATCGACGCGCAGATGCGGCTCCTGTGCGGCCTGCCGGTCCCGGAAAGCCTGGGCATCCCGCTCCTCATCTTCGACGCGGACAACGTCGAGACGGCGGGCGTCCCGGCCGACTTCGACAGCGGCTACGGCGACGAGCACCTCGCAGGGTTCCGCGCCCTCTGGATGCTGGAGAACTGACATGACGCTGGTGGACCTGGCCGCCCCCGACCGCCTGCCGGGCAGCGGCAAGCACCCGGCCGAGGTGCTGCGGATGGAGAACGTTCGGATGAGGTTCGGACCCGTGGAGGTGCTGAAGGGCGTCTCCCTCGGCCTGCGCCGCAAGGAGATCCTGGGGCTTCTGGGCGCGAACGGATCGGGCAAGTCCACCCTCATCAAGGTGCTGGCCGGCTTCAACTCGCCCGAGCCGGAAAGCCGGGTCCGGCTCTGGGGCGACGACCTGCCCCTGCCGCTGGACGCGGCGCTGATCCGCCGCAAGGGCGTAGCCTTCGTCCACCAGCATCTCGGGTTGATCCCCAGCCTGCGGGTCATCGACAACATGATCCTGTCGAACGACCGCCTGCATCCCCTGGGCATCGCCTGGGGACGCGAGGCGCGGCGGCTGCGCGGGCTCTTCGCCGAGTTCGGGCTGGCCATCGACCCGCTCGCCCCAGTCGAGTCGCTGGCTCCGGTCCAGCGCGCCTTCGTCGCCATCGTGCGCGCCTTCGACGACCTGCGCCGCTCCGAGGCGGGCCGCGCCGGCGAGGGCGTCCTCGTGCTCGACGAGCCCACGCCCTTCCTGTCGGGCGAGGACGTGGAGAAGCTGTTCGCGCTGCTGCGCGGCATCCGGGCGACCGGGGCCAGCGTCATCATCGTCACCCACGACATCGACGAGGTGCTGGCGATCACCGACCGGGTGGCCGTCATGCGCGACGGGCGGCTCGCCGCGATGATGACCACGGCCGAGACGACGCGGCAGGAGATCCTCGACGCCATCGTCGGGCGGGCGGTGGAGACGTTCCGGCGGCCGTCGCGTCCCGCGCCCACGGGCGTCGCGGCGCGGCTTGCCGGCATCGCGGGGGGTCAACTCGACCCCTTCGACCTGACGCTCGCGCCGGGCGAGGTGGTGGGCGTCACCGGGCTTATCGGCTCGGGCTTCGCCGATGTGCCCTATCTTGCCTTCGGGGCCGCGCCGGGCACGGGTCGGGTCGAGATCGGCGGCCAAGCCCTCGATGTCGCGCGACTGACCCCCGCGCGGGCGGTGGCGGCGGGGATGGGGCTGATCCCCGGCGACCGCCTGCACCAGAGCTGCATCGTCGCGCTGTCCGTGACCGACAACGCGACGATGCTGGCCCTGCCCCGCCTGCGGCGCGGCCCCGCGCTCGACCGCGCGGCGATGACGCGGGCGACCGAGGCGCTGGTCGCTGCCCATGACGTGCGCCCGCCCCGGCCGGGGCACCTGCTGGGCGCGCTGTCCGGCGGCAACCAGCAGAAGGTCGTGCTGGGCAAGTGGCTGGCCGAGGAGCCCCGGCTCCTCCTGCTCGACGAGCCGACGCAGGGCGTGGACTTCGGCGCGCGCCAGCAGATCTTCGCGGCCATCGACGCCGCCGCCGCGCGGGGGACGGCCGTGCTTTGCGCCAGCACCGACGCCGAGCAGCTTTCGCAGATCTGCGACCGCGTGATCGTCTTCGCCAAGGGCCGCCCCGTGGCCGAGCTGACCGGCGCGCAGGTGGAGAAATCCGTCATCGCCCGGACCTGCTTCCTGGGCGTCCCGCCCGCCCCCGCCCCATCCCCGTCCCTGCAAGAGGGCCTCGCATGACCGCCACCCCCCTTCCCGCCGTCCGCGCGCCCATCGACTGGAAGCTCCAGGCCGAGCGGTTCGCCCTCCTCGCCGCCTGGGCCGCGCTGATCGGCCTGTTCGCGGTGCTGATCCCCGGCACCTTCCTGACCTGGCGCACCTTCTCGTCGATCCTGGGCTCGCAGGCGGTGCTGGTGGTGCTGGCGCTGGGCCTTCTGCTGCCGCTGACGGCGGGCGACTTCGACCTGTCGGCGGCCTCGGTGCTGGTCTTCTCGGCGATGTTCGTGGCGGTGTCGAACGTCACCTGGGGCTGGCCGATCGGGCTGTCGCTGCTGGGCGCGCTGGCGACCGGCGCGATCGTGGGCGCGCTCAACGCCTGGTTCATCCTGTTCTTCCGCATCCATTCGCTGATCGTGACGCTGGGGCTCGGGACCTTCCTCAACGGCATGACGCTGTGGCTCTCGGGCTCGCAGACCATCTCGGGCATCTCCATGACGCTGGTGGATGCCGTGGTCATCACCCGCATCCTCGGCATCCCGGCGGCCTTCTGGTACGGCCTCGCGCTGTGCCTCGTGCTTTGGTACGCGCTGGAATGGTCCATGGCCGGGCGGCGGCTGCTGTTCGTCGGGCGCGGGCGCGAGGTCGCGCGGCTCAACGGCATCTCGGTGGACCGCACCCGCGCCGCCGCCCTGATCCTGTCGGGCGCGCTGTCGGCGCTCGCCGGGGTGCTTTACGCCGGGATGACCGGCTCGGCTGATCCGGTGTCGGGCCAGGGGCTGCTGCTGCCGGCCTTCGCGGCGGCCTTCCTGGGGGCGACGGCGATCTATCCGGGCCGCTTCAACCCCCTGGGCACGCTGCTGTCGGTCTATTTCCTCATCACCGGCATCACCGGGCTGTCGATGCTGGGCGCCGCCGCCCACGTCCAGAGCCTGTTCTACGGCGGGGCCCTCGTGGTCGCGGTCGCGCTGAGCCAGCTCGTCCGCAAGCGCCAGCCCCAGAACTTCGGCTAAGGGAGGCCACCCATGGACCTGACCGACTACCTCGGGCGCCCGCCCACGCCCAGCGAGACCGCGATCTTCCGCGACCAGCAGGCGCGGCTCGGCCCCGGCATCTTCGAGAACCCGCTGCTGCGGTCCGAGATCGTGGAAGGCATCGCCTTCGTGCCGCGCGCCGCGCGCCTGATGACGACCCGCCCGCTGATCGAGCCGGAGCTGCCCCAATGACGGGTCGCATCGAAATCCGCCGCCGGGCCTATCTCGCCGGGGCCTTCTCCCTGGAGGAGGAGGCCGACCGCGCGCTGGGCCGCCTGCGCGCCCTGCCCATGGCCGAGACGCCCTTCGCGGCGCTGGAGCCGGCGCGCAGCCTCGCGCAGGCCGCCGCCCTGGACCGCGCCCGCGCGCGGGGCGATGCGCTGGGGCCACTTGCCGGGGCGCTCCTCGCGCACAAGGACATGTTCGACCGCGAGGGTTTCTCGACCGGCTTCGGCGCGCATTTCAGCCGCCGCCAGCCGGCCGCCGGGACCGCCACCGTGCTGTCGCGCCTCGACGCGGCCGGACAGGTGGACCTCGGCCGGCTGAAGATGTCCGAGTTCGCGATGGGGCCGACCGGGCACAACCACCACCACGGAATGCCGGCGAATCCCGCCGTTCCGGGCGCGATCACCGGGGGCTCCTCCTCGGGATCGGGCGCGGCGGTGGCGGCGGGGCACGTCGCCGCGGCGCTGGGCTCGGACACCGGCGGGTCGATCCGGCTGCCGGCGGCCTGCAACGGCGTCGTCGGCTTCAAGCCGACGCAGGGCCGCGCGCCGATGGACCGGACCATGCCGCTCGGCTACAGCCAGGACTGCGTGGGGCCGCTGGCCGCGACCGTGGCCGACGCGCAGGCGGTGCTGTCGCTGATCGCGCCGCTGCCGCCGGCCGCGCCCAAGCCGGTCCCGGTGGCCGAGCTTCGGGTCGGCTTCGACACGGGTGCCTTCACCGATGGGATCAGCGCCCGGATGCGCCACGCCCTGTCCGATCTCGTGGCCCGCCTCGCGGCGATGGGCGCGCGCCCCGTGGGGCTCGACCTCGCCTTCCTGTCCCATCTGGGCGAGCCCGCCAACGTCACCGCCATGGCCGAGGCGGCGGCGGTCCACGCCGACGCGCTGGCGCTGGCGCCCGACAGCTACGGGCCGCAGGTGCGGGCGCGGCTGGTGCAGGCGGCGGCCATCCCGGCGCACGCCTACCTGCGCGCCCAGCAGATCCGCCGCGTCGCCCACGATCGCCTGACGGCCGAGGCCTTCGGCCGGGTGGACCTCCTCCTCCTGCCCACCCTCGCCGACACGCCGCCGCAGGCCGCCCTGCTGGATGTCGGCGACGGGCCGGGGGTGGACTCGGTGGTCGCCGGGCTGACCCGGCTGACCCGGCCGGCCTCGTTCCTGGGGCTGCCCGCGCTGTCGCTGCCCATCGCCCGCCTTGCGGACGGCCCGCTCTCGGTGCAGGTCATCGGCCCCGCCTGGGCGGACGACCGCGTGGCGGCGCTGGCCCTGACCATCGAGACCGCCCTCGCCCTCCCGGCGATCCAACCCGAACCCGAATACGCCTGAGAGGCCCCATGCTCGACCAGACCGACACGCTCCCCGACCTCGCCCTCGCGCGGCTCTTCACCGAGGCGCGGACCTTCAGCGACTTCCGCCCCGATCCCGTGCCGGACGACCTGCTCCGCCGGCTCTACGACCTCGTGAAGCTGGGGCCGACGGCTTGCAACTCCGCCCCCGCGCGCTTCGTCTTCGTCCGCTCCCCGGAGGCCAAGGCGCGGCTGGCCCCGGCCCTCTCCAAGGGCAACCTCGCCAAGACCATGGCCGCGCCGGTGACGGTGATCGTCGGCATGGACATGGCCTTCCCCGACACGCTGCCGGTGCTGTTCCCCCACGTGGACGCGCGGCCCTGGTTCGCCGATCCCAAGGTCCTGGAGGAGAACGCCTTCCGCAACAGCAGCCTCCAGGCCGGCTATCTGGTCATGGCGGCCCGCGCGCTCGGACTCGACTGCGGGCCGATGACCGGATTCGATGCCGCCGCGCTTGAAGCGGCATTCTTCGCGGGGACGCGGGTGCGGGCGAACCTCCTGATCAACCTGGGCTATGGATCGACCGAGAATCTGAAGCCACGCCTGCCCCGCCTGCCCTTCCACGACGCCTGCGCGCTGGCCTGACGGCCTGCCGGCGAGCACATCGAACTCGGCGACCTGGGCTCGGCGCCTTCGCGAACGTCCGCTTGATCCCTTCGACATGCGCAGGCCGGATCGCACGCACGAGGAAGGGGCTCGGCACCGGCTCGATGTACGTGATGTGCCGCCGGTACTCCGCCTTGGTCGTGTCGGCCAATTCCGCGAAGTCGGTCGAGGCCAGATACTTCTGGACGAGCACCTTGAACGTCGTGTCGTCGGGAGACGTTCCGATGGGCGTCGCATCGAACCTGGCGACCGCGAGGCGGAACTCCACGGCTTCGGGATCGTCCGGATGCCGTCGGCCCGCCTTGCGGTGATGGTAGGTGCGGGTGGCCTTCCTGGTCCGCTTGTTCGTCTTGGTGGTCGTGTTCACCCCGGGAATCCGGATCAGCCCTTGTGAGCCCCCATGGTCTCGACCGCCCGGGTGACGGGGTCGAAGAGCGGATCGGCCCCGGGGCTCCCGGCCATCGCGGCCGGAAACGCCTCCAGTCAGCGGCCCAGCTCGGGGCGGGGCCAGAGGATCTCCCCCACGAGGGCCCGCCCCGGAGGAAGGTCGCCGGTCGCGACGCCGTGGCGGGCCCTGCCGAGAGGCAGGCCCACATAGGCCGCCGCCTGCCCGTCCGAGAGCCTGATCGGCCAGCCCGGCAAACTCTTCGGCGCTCTGACCGACCGCCCCATCGTTCCCTGTCCGCTCGTCCTGTCGCGGAGCGGACGTCGGACCATGTCTGGGAGTCCGGGAGCGCCGGACGCCAAGTTTCCGGATCGACGCAGCGGCAGCCGATCGCAGGCGCGGAAGGGCGCTGCAAACCGTTCTGCAAACCACCAAGCTTGGTGCTGCCGTCGGCAGGCTCGGACCCATAGGAACAAGGGCCTCGAATGGTACCGACACCCCGGCTCGAACGGGGGACCCCCAGATCCACAATCTGGTGCTCTAACCAACTGAGCTATGTCGGCACTAGGCGGCGATCTAGCCCCGGCCCCTGGCGAATGCAAGACCCTTGCGGCACCCCCGCCCCCGCGTTACCCCCGGGACGGCAGCGCCGGACAGGAGGACCACCCATGGGCATCGACAAGCAGAGCGACGTCTCCGCCAACCTCCAGATCGGCCCCACCTCCCTCGGCATGGTCCGCATCTACGTCGAGGCCGAGGGCGGCATCGAGCTTCCCCTCGACTTCGAGCCCGAGGAGGCCATCGAGATTGCCGAGGAGATCCGCGCCGCCGCCGAACTCGCGCGCAACATGGGCGGCAAGAAGGGCCGCTAGCGCAGCCCCAGCCCCGGATCGCGCGCCCCGTGCCAGCGCAGCGCCGCGTGCCGCGCGAACCGCTGCACCAGCCCCTTGCGCCGCGCCGCGTTCAGCTTCAGCTCCGGCCCCATCCGCACGATCTCCGCATCGTAGGAATCCGCAACGATCAGCCCGGTGTCGTCGGGCAGCAGCTCCACCGGGAAATCCCCGTCCACCGCCCAGAAGAAGCGGTCGCAGAACTCCAGGTAGCCCTGCCACTTCCCGTCGGACATGAAGTCCGCGCGCCCCGACTTGCACTCCACGACCCACAGCTCCCCCCGGGGGCCCAGCGCCATCACGTCCACCCGCAGCCCCGGCGCGGGCGTCATCTCCTCCACCGTCACGAAATCATGGCTCAGCAGGTGCCGGCACACCCCGCGCGCCAGCAACTGCCCCGGACGGGGGGCGGGCAGGGGCAGGTCGAGCGCGGGCTGCGGCAAGGGCATCCCGCGAATCTCGCCCCTCCCCCCGTGCCGGTCAAGCCGCGCGCGGTCACGGTTGCGTCCCCTTGCGCCCCGGTCTAGCCCCGGTCTAGCAACGCCGCGCGGAGGGCCAGACCCATGTTCACAGGCATCGTCACCGACCAGGGCGAGATCCTCGCCACCGCGCAGGAGGGCGACCTGCGCGCCCGCATCGCGACCGCCTACGACGTGGACCGCATCGACATCGGCGCCTCCATCGCCTGCGACGGCGTCTGCCTGACGGTCGTCGCCAAGGGCCGCGAGCCGCGCCCCTGGTTCGAGGTGCAGGTCTCGGCGGAATCGGTCGGCAAGACCAACCTCGCCGCCTGGACGCCCGGCCACCGCGTCAACCTCGAACGCGCGCTCAAGGTCGGCGACGAACTGGGCGGCCACATCGTCTCGGGCCACGTGGACGGCGTGGCGACCGTGGTGGCGATCCGCCCCGACGGCGACAGCACCCGCGTCCGCCTCCGCGCGCCCGACTCGCTCGCGCGCTTCATCGCCCCCAAGGGCTCGGTCGCGCTCGACGGCATCTCGCTCACCGTCAACGAGGTGGAGGGCGCCGAGTTCGGCGTGAACCTGATCCCCCACACCAAGGAGGTCACCACCTGGGCCACCCTGCGCGAGGGCCAGCCGGTGAACCTGGAGGTGGACACCATGGCCCGCTACGTCGCGCGGCTGCGGGAGTGGGGCTGACCGCTCTTGGCCGGGCGGGACTCAACCCGGCCTCCAAGTCGGGTCGGCTGCGGCGCGGCGCCTGTCTTGGCATGACAGCCAACAGCGGGAACTCGGTCCCTACCCCTGCCGGGGAGCGGTTCAGTTTCCCCGGGCGGAACGGTGATTTCTTAACCAGACCTTAATGAAGGTTGACAAATCGTTGACGCACGCCCGGCCCAAGGGCACTCGGGCGGTCGAGAAGTCCCCTATGCCTCGACCGCAACTCAGCGAGCCGCAGCCCGATGCGCTACCAGTCCCTCGACGGCCTTCGTGGCCTGTTCCTGATCCTGATGATGTACACGCACACCAATGAGGTTCTGGGATCCTCGCTGGGCCGATTCAACCATCATCTCCTGAGCTGGACCGACGCGGCCCACGGCTTCGTCGCTCTTTCGGGCCTTGTCGCGGGCATCGTCTACACCCGCCGGATGCTCCGCGACGGCGATGCCGCGATGACCCGCTCGATCCTGGCCCGGGTGCGGACCATCTACCTGCACCACGCGGCCCTCGTGCTGGCCTTGCTGGTCCTGGCGTGGGGCGCCATGGTCATCGGCCGCTCGGTCCCGATGCTCGGCACCCTGATCGGAAGCCCGCTTGCCACTGCCGCGCTCGGCCTCGCGATGACCGCCGACCTCAACTTCATCGACGTCCTGCCGATGTATGTCGTCCTCATGGCCGCCGCGCCCTGGCTCCTGCGGCTCATGCGTCGGGGGCATCTGGCCCGTGTCCTCATGGGCAGCGGCGGCCTCTGGCTCGTGGCCCAGACCGGCCTCACCGCGCCGCTGATCGATGGGCCCCAAGCCTGGCTGTCCCGCCATGGCCAGGACTTGGCCCTGGGCAGCTACTTCAACCTCCTGGGCTGGCAACTCCTCTTCGTGGGCGGCCTCGCGGCGGGGTACCTGACCGCCATGGGCCAGGCCCCGACGCGGGTGCTGAAGCCGGGGCAGGAACGACTGGCGTGGGCGGCCCTCGGCATCCTCACCGCCCTGGCAGTCCTGCGCCTCCTCAGCAAGGCCGACCTCCTCGGCCCGCTTTCTCCCGTCCTGGACTCCAAGTCGCGCAACAGCTTCATCTACGTGCTGTCCTTCGCGACGGAGGCCTTCGTGGTCGCATGGCTGCTGGTCGCGGGGCCCACATCCGAGAGTCCGCTACTGCGACGGATCTCCCGTGGCTTGGCCGCCCTGGTGACCTGGCGCCCGCTGACCTTCCTCGGAGCGCACTCGCTGCAAGCCTTCGCCGCGCATGTCCTCGCCGTGTATCTGCTCGCCTTCGGGCTCGGCGGCAACCGTCCCGACGAGATCGCGGCCCTTCTGCTGCTCCTCGCGAGTCCCGCGCCGCTCCTCCTTGCCGCGTGGCTCGATGCCGGCTCGGCGGGTCGTGTCGGGACGGCTGCGACGACGCGCTGAGAACGGGGTCGGGCGCGGCCAGGGGGCGTTGCGCGAATCGCCTCCTGACCGTTCGTTGCCGTCGGACACGGTTAACGTTTCTGCGGCATCCTCCTCGCATCCGCCACCCCGAGGAGACCCGCCATGACCGCCATCGCCGCGCAGTTCCTGCGCCCTTCCCATCCCCCGCCCCGTCGGCTATCTCCGCCCCCGACAGGAGCGCCGCCCATGACACTTGCCCATGAACAGCCCGGTCCCGTGGAGCGCGACTGGTCCGATGCGATCTCGCCCGTCGAGGACATCCTCGAGGACGCGCGCAACGGGCGCATGGTCGTGCTGGTGGACCACGAGGACCGCGAGAACGAGGGCGACCTCTTCATCCCCGCCCAGCTCTGCACGCCCGCGGCGATCAACTTCATGGCGACCCACGGGCGCGGCCTGATCTGCCTGTGCCTGACCGAGGCGCGGGTGGACCAGCTCGGCCTGCCGCTGATGGCGGCGCAGAACTCCTCGCGCCACGAGACCGCCTTCACGGTGTCGATCGAGGCGCGCGAGGGCATCTCGACGGGCATCTCGGCGCAGGACCGCGCCCGCACGGTGGCGGTGGCCATCGACGCGGCCAAGGGGCCGCAGGACCTCGCCACGCCCGGCCACGTCTTTCCGCTGCGGGCCCGCGACGGCGGCGTGCTGGTGCGCGCCGGCCACACCGAGGCGGCGGTGGACATCTCCCGCCTCGCCGGGCTCAACCCCTCGGGCGTGATCTGCGAGGTGATGAACGACGACGGCACCATGGCGCGGCTGCCCGAGCTGGTGGCCTTCGCCCAGCGCCACGGGCTCAAGGTCGGCACCATCTCGGACCTGATCGCCTACCGCCGCCGGCACGACAACCTCGTCCGCCTCCAGAGCGAATCGACTGTCCGCTCCGAGTTCGGAGGCGACTGGACGCTGCGGATCTACGCCGACCAGACCCAGGGGGCCGAGCACATCGTCCTCGTCAAGGGCGACATCGGCGGCGGGGGGCCGGTGCTGGTGCGGATGCACGCCGTCGATCCCCTCCTCGACACGGCCGGCCTCGGCCCCGAGGGCCGCGCCGACGAGGTGCGCGACGCCATGCGCCTGATCGCCGCCGAGGGGCGCGGCGCCGTGGTGCTGCTGCGCGACCTGCACATGAAGCTCGCCCCCACCTCCGAGGCCTCGCCGCAGACGCTCCGCCAGTATGGCCTGGGCGCGCAGATCCTGTCCTCGCTCGGGCTGTCCCGCATCGTGCTCCTCTCCAACCACCCCAAGCCGCGCGTCATCGGCCTCGAGGCCTACGGCCTCGAGATCGTCGGCACGCGCAAGATCACGGAGGGCTGACATGGCCGGACCGCAAAGCCAGGGCCTCGAACGGGGCCGCTTCGACGACAAGCCCGCCCGCGTGCTGATCGTCGTCGCCCCCTACTACCGCGCCGTCGCCGACGCGCTCCTGCGCGGCGCGCAGGCCGAGGTCGAGGCCTGGGGCGCGACCTGGGAGGTGGCCGAGGTGCCCGGCGCGCTGGAGATCGCCCCCGCCATCGCCATGGCCGCCCGCCTGGGGGAGTTCCACGCCTTCGTCGCGCTCGGCTGCGTCATCCGGGGCGAGACCACGCATTACGACACCGTGGTGGAGGAGTCCGCCCATGGCGTCACCCTCCTTGGCCTCCAGGGCCACTGCATCGGCAACGGCATCCTGACCGTCGAGACCGAGGAGCAGGCCCGCGTCCGCGCCGAGGACCAGGACAAGGGCGGCGGCGCGGCGGCGGCGGCGCTCCACCTCCTGCAACTGTCGCGCCGCTGGACCCGCGCCGAGAAGGGCCTGGGCTTCCTCCAGGGCCGCCTGGGGGCCTCGCAATGACCCCCGAGGAAAAGCGCCGGATGCGCTCGGCCGCGCGGTTCTACGCCGTGCAGGCCCTGTTCCAGATGGAGGCCTCGGGCGCCGGCCTCGACCGCGTGACCCGCGAGTTCGAGACGCACCGCTTCGGCGAGGTGCAGGACGGCATCGAGATGGCCGAGGGCCACGTGGACCTGTTCCGCAAGATCACCTCCGAGGCCGTCAACCATCAGGCCCGCATCGACCAGATGACCGACCGCGCGCTCGTGGCCAAGTGGAAGATCGACCGCATCGACCCGACGCTCCGCGCCGTCTTCCGCGCCGCCGGGGCCGAGTTGGTGGCGACCGACACCCCGCCCAAGGTCGTCATCACCGAATACGTGGGCATCGCCGAGGCCTTCTTCCCCGAAGGGCGCGAAACCGCCTTCGTCAACGGCGTCCTCGACCAAATGGCGCGCGAGGCGCGGCCCGAGGCCTTCGGCCAGCCCGGCGCGCGTTAACCGTTCGTTAACGCCCGCCGGTCCAGACTGCCCGTCGGATGCCTTTGGGGGATGACCGATGCTGCTGCTCCTGTGCCTGGCCGTCGCGGCCGCGTCGCTGGCCCTGACCAAGCCCCGGACCCGGACGATCCCCCTGCTGCGGTCGGAGGATCGTCCCCCGCTCCGACGTTGAGCGGGCCGTCCGGCGCGACGCGCCCGACACGCGCCCTGGATCGCGGTCCAGCGCTCGCCAACTCGTCCGGCCCGTTCGCCAGAGGCTCGGGCCAGCGATCGCGGGTCCTTCCCTCGCGCTGGCTCGCCGACAAATGTGAAGGCCACGCCCGGCGGGGTTCCGCTCGCCTTGAGCCCCCCCCCCCCCGTTCCGTCCGACCCCGCCGCGATCCGTCGCCCGAAGTCCCGGCCAGCGTTCGGCACGGGACACCCTCTCGGGACCATCAGCGCTGCAGCCGCGCCTCCCGGCCCAGGTCACGGGCTAGACGTCCCCCCGGCGAGGGGAGATCACGTCCTTGGGTGAGAAGAGGGTGGCGGGAACCGCGGCAACCGTGTGGGTGACGTTTCCCGAGGACCTGTGCATACAGGTGGGCGTCAGGTGATCAGGCCTGGACCTGACCAGAGCCAACTCCCTCGGAGTCATTATAGGCCACTGGAATCGAACCCGTTCACGAGAGGGGCAGAAGCCCGCCGACGCTCAAGGTAGGTCGCCCCCAAGCCGCCCGCAAGCCCCGACCGCCGCCTGACGCCGGGTTCGCCCCGCCCTGTCCATCGGGGGCGCGCCGGCCCCCTCCTTCGTGGAGCGGGGCTCCATCCCACCACGCGCGGCCCATTGCTCCCCAAGCCGGCCCCGTTGCGTCCTCCCGCAGGATGCACGGATCCGCGCACCGTCACGCCCCGCTCACCGGGCCCTTCCCACGGGGCGAGATCCCTCACCACGTCCGGCGCCGCCCGCTCCAAGGCGGACCACTCCGGCAGGGTCCATGGTGTCGCACCCTCGGCGTGGATCCGCGCGCCAACCCGCGCCCGGTCCGGCACACGCGACATTGGCGCCGCGGACGAACCCGCGCCGGGGGTCCCCGCCGTCACGGCCTTGCCGCCTGGAACCCTTCCCGGCCGCCCCGCCCCGGCTGGCGCCAAGCCTCCGCGCCGGTCAGCCCGCCCCGGGCTGCCTCCGCACCCAGCGGGCCATCACGTCCCCGCCGACGTCCCACAACCCGTCGAGCTGCAGCCGGGGTGCCTCGGCCAGCCGCCCGAGCCCCAGCGGCCCCAGCATCGCCCGTCCCTCGGCCCCCAGCGCCACGCCGGCGTGGAACGTCACCAGCTCGTCCACGAGATTTGCGCGCAGCAGCGCCCCGGCGACTTGCCCGCCCCCTTCGCAGAAGACCCGCGTGATCCCCTCGCGCCCCAGCACGTCCAACGCCGCTCGCAGGTCGAGCGCCCCCACCGTCTCCGCGCAGGGCAGGCAGCGCGCCCCCAGAGCGTCCCAAGGCCCGGTCTCCGCCCCCGCCCCGTGCAGCAGCCACAGCGGCGCCTCCCGCGCGGTCCGCGCAAGCTGGCCGTCGCGCGGCAGGTCCAGCCCGCGCGCCAGCACGACCCGCACCGGCTGCGGCCGCGCGCCCATCCCCCGCACCGTCAGCAGCGGATCGTCCGCCCGCGCCGTGCCGCCCCCCACCATCACCGCGTCATGGCTCGCCCGCAGCGCCTGCACCCTCGCCCGCGCCACGGGCCCCGTGATCCAGCGGCTTTCCCCGCTCGCCATGGCGATCCGCCCGTCGAGGCTGGCCGCCAGCTTCAGCGTCACGAATGGCAGACCGCCACCCACCCGCCGCAGGAAGCCTTGAAGGTCGCGCCGCGCCTCGGCCTCCCGCAGGCCCGCGACGACCTCGATCCCCGCCGCGCGCAGGATCGCGAGGCCCCGCCCCGACACGCGCGGGTCCGGGTCGCCCGCCGCCACGACCACCCGCGTCACGCCCGCCGCGACCAGCGCCTCGGCGCAAGGCGGGGTGCGGCCGTGATGCGCGCAAGGCTCCAGGGTCACGTAGGCCGTGGCCCCCCGCGCGGCCGCCCCCGCCTGCGCCAGCGCCTCGGCCTCCGCGTGCGGCCGTCCGCCATCCGCCGTCCGCCCCCGCCCAACCAGGCGGCCGTCCCGCACGATCACGCAGCCCACGGCCGGGTTCGGCCAGACCCGCCCCAACCCCCGCCGCCCAAGCGCGAGGGCAAGGTCCATCCACCGCCCGTCGTCGCTCACGGCGCTCCGGGCTCGCTCTCGACGGGGCGCAGCTCGGCCATGAAGCGGTCGAAGTCGCCCACCGCCTGGAAGTTCATGTAGACCGAGGCAAAGCGCACATAGGCCACCGTGTCGATCCGGGCGAGGCTTTCCATGACGATCTCGCCGATCTGACGCGAGAGGATGTCCGTCTCTCCCAGGCTCTCCAGCCGCCGCACGATCCCCGACACCATCTGGTCGATCCGCTCCGCCTCCACCGGCCGCTTCTGGAGCGCGATGCGGATGGACCGCTCCAGCTTCTCGCGGTCGAAGTCCTCGCGCCGTCCATTCGCCTTCAGCACCACGAGGTCGCGGAGCTGCACCCGCTCGTAGGTGGTGAAGCGCCCCCCGCAGGCCGCGCAGAACCGCCGCCGCCGGATCGCCGCGTGATCCTCGGCGGGCCGCGAGTCCTTCACCTGGGTGTCGACGTTTCCGCAGAAGGGGCAGCGCATGGGGGAACCTTGCTCGGGGGGCGGCCCAACCATGGCAGGGATCGCGCCCCGGGGCAATCCGACCCCTAGATGATGGGCCCGCGCGCCACCGGGCCTCGGTCTTCAACCGCCAGGGCCTCGCCTACTCCGCCGCCGGGAGCACGCGCGCCTCTTTGGGCGGCGGCGACCCGCGCGCCTCCTCCGGCGCGGGCAGCGCCTCCGGCCCGTCCTCCGCCTCTCCATCGTGCGACAAGCCCAGCGTCCTGCCCGTCCGCGCGCCCAGCCCCTTCAGCTTCTCGACTTGCCCGACGAGGTTGCCCGCCCCGCGCGTAAGCTGGCCCAGCGCCTTGTCATGCGCCTTCCGCGCGTCGTCGAGGGCCGTGCCGACCCGCGTGAAGCTCTCGATGAACGTCCCCAGCTTGTCATACAGCTTGCCCGCCCGATCGGCGATCGCCTCGGCGTTCCTGTTCCGCCTCTCGACGTTCCACAGGTGCTTGACGGTCTTGAGCGCCATCAGGAGCGAGGTCGGATAGGCCAGCGCCACGCCCCGCTCCATCGCATAGGCCGCGATCTCGCCGTCCTGCGCCCAGGCGGCGGAGACCGCCCCCTCGATGGGCATGAACAGCAGCACCCAGTCCACCGACCCATCGACCATGCCGGCGTAGTCCCGCGCCGCCAGCTCGTCCACGCGGTCGCGGACGTTCTTCGCATGAAGCCGCAGGCAACGGTCCCGCTCCTCCTCCGTCTCGGCGGCGATGGCGTCGGCGTAGGCGGACAGCGACACCTTGCTGTCGATCACCAGCGCCTTGCCGCCCGGCATCTTCAGGATCACGTCGGGCCGCCGCCGGTCGCCTTCGTCGCCGGTCCGGGTCCCCTGCACCTCGTAGTCCACGTCCCGCCGGTAGCCCATCAGCTCCAGGTAGCGCTCCAGCTGCGCCTCCCCCCAGGCCCCCTGCCGCTGCTTGTCGCCCTTGAGCGCGCGGGCGAGGTTCGCCGCATCCTGACTCACCGCCTGCGCCTGCGCGGACAGGGCGCGCACCTGCTCGGCCAGGACGGCGCGGTCGCGGTCGGCGTGCTTGTGGACCTCGCGCAGCTCGGTCTCGAAGCGCCCCACCTGTTCGCGGAACGGGGCCAGCAGCTCCGCCAGCTTCTGCTGGTTGACCTCCTGCACCTGCGCGCCCGTCTCCTTCAGAGTCCGTGCCGCCAGCGCCTGGAACTCCCGCGTCATCTCCTCGCGGATCGCCTTGAGCGCCGCCACCTCCCGCTCGGCCGAGGCGAGCCTCTCGTCCCGCTCCACGGCCAGCGCCGCGTGGTCCGCGCGCAGCCGCGCCAGCTCGGCCTCCGTGGCGCGCAGCCGCTCGGCGAGCTGCATGCCATCGTCGCGGAGCTGCTGCGCCACCCGCGCCGCGTCCTCGCGCAACTGCCGCAGCGCCTCGGCCCCGTCCTCGCGCAGCCGCGTCGCCGCCGACTCCAGCCGCTCCGCCGCCTCGCGGGCCTGGGCGCAGCGCGCCTCGGCGTCGGCGCAGCGCGCCTCGGCCTCCCGGTGGTGGCCCCGCAGCGCCTCCACCTCGCGGAGCGCCTGGGCGAGCCGCCCGTCCCGCTCCGCCATCCGCTCGGCCCGGGCACCGTCCTGCGCCCGCGCCACCTCCTGCGCCACGCGCGCGTCGTCCAGCGCCGCCCGCGCGGCGTCCATCTCGGCGCGCAGCCGCCCCGCCTCCCCCTTCGCGCCCCGCAGCGCCGCCAGCAGCCCTCCGGCCACCAGCAGCAGCACCCCGCAAAGGATCAGGATCGGATCGGGCACGGGCGTCTCCTCAAGTTGCCGTTATGTTCGCCCCCCTGCGCCGGGGGTCAAGCGCAGGTTGCGCGGGACTCGACCTTTCGTGGTGCACCGACCACGCCTCCGCCGCTGGAAGCGGGCCGTTCCCCCGCTACGTCCCCGGCCAAAACCAGCGCCAGGGAGGCCGCCCATGACCCGCTTGACCGCCAAGGACTTCGCGCCCGAGCTCCTGCAGCTCTACGACGGCTACGCGCACGGCCGGATCACCAAGCGCGACTTCCTCGACCGCGCCGGCCGATTCGCCGTCGCGGGCCTGACGGCCCCCGCGATCCTCGCCGCGCTCAGCCCCAACTACGCGCTGGCCCAGCAGGTCGAGTTCACCGATCCCGAGATCCTGCCCGAATACGTCACCTACGATTCGCCCGACGGCACCGGCACCGTGCGCGCCTACTTGGTCCGTCCCGCGACCCCGGTCGAAGGCGAGCAGCCCGGCCCCGAGACCGCCATCGGCGGCCCCTACCCCGCCGTCGTGGTGGTGCACGAGAACCGGGGCCTCAACCCCTACATCGAGGACGTGACGCGCCGCCTCGCCAAGGCCGGCTTCCTCGCGCTCGCCCCCGACGGCCTGTCCTCGGTCGGCGGCTACCCCGGCAACGACGAGGAGGGCCGCGCGCTCCAGCAACAGGTGGACCCCGCCAAGCTGATGAACGACTTCCTTCGCGCCGTGGACTGGCTGCGGACGCACGAGCTGTCGAACGGCAACGTCGGCATCACCGGCTTCTGCTACGGCGGCGGCGTGTCGAACGCGGCGGCCGTGGCGATCCCCGAGCTGAAGGCCGCCGTCCCCTTCTACGGCCGCCAGCCTTCGGCCGCCGACGTGCCTCGCATCAACGCGCCGATCCTGCTGCACTACGCCGAGCTCGACACCCGCATCAACGAGGGCTGGCCCGCCTACGAGGAGGCGCTCAAGGCCAACGGCAAGACCTACGAGGCGCACATCTATCCGGGCGTGAACCACGGCTTCCACAACGACTCGACCCCTCGCTACGACGCCGAGGCCGCCGAGTTGGCCTGGAGCCGGACGCTGGACTGGTTCCGGCGTCACCTCGCGTAGTGCGGCGCGTCCGGTCCAGCAGTCGCAGGGGGCTCCGCCCCCATCCCCTGCGGGGATTCCCCCGGGATATTTGAAGCCAAAGAAAGCCAGATGCGCTTGAGATCGTCTCCTTGGAGCGGGCTCTGTCCTTTCTGCCCCTACTCCGCCGCCGCCCGCACCCGCGCGGCCGGCCGCTGCGCCACCCGCCAATCGGGGTCGGTCCACGGCTCCCGTTCCTCGCGCGGCAACGCCGCCCGCCCGAGGATGTGGTCCGCCGCCTTCTCGCCCGTCATGATCGACGGCGCGTTGAGGTTGCCGTTCGTCACGCGCGGGAAGATGGACGAATCCGCCACCCGCAGCCCCTCGACGCCGATCACCCGGCACTCCGGGTCCACGACCGCCATCGGGTCGCCCCGATCCCCCATCTTGCAGGTCCCGCAGGGATGATAGGCGCTCTCCACGTGCTCGCGGATCGCCTCGTCGAGCTGCGCGTCCGTCACGACCTCCGCTCCCGGCTGGATCTCCCGCCCCCGGAACGGAGCGAAGGCCTCCTGCCCGAAGATCTCGCGCGTCAGCCGGATGCAGGCACGGAAGTCCCGCCAGTCGTCCTCGTGGCTCATGTAGTTGAACAGGATGCGCGGGCTCGTGGTCGGGTCGCCCGACCGCAGCGTGACCGCCCCGCGCGAGGGCGAGCGCATCGGCCCCACATGGGCCTGGAACCCGTGCCCGCCCGCCGCCGCCTTGCCGTCGTAGCGCACGGCGATGGGCAGGAAGTGGAACTGGATGTCGGGATAGTCCACGCCGGACCGCGACCGGATGAAGGCCCCCGCCTCGAACTGGTTCGACGCGCCGAGCCCCGTTCCGGTGAAGAGCCAGCGCGCGCCCACCAGCGCCTTGCCGTGCAGGTTCCAGTAGCGGAACAGCGACACCGGCTTCACCGCCTGCTGCTGGACGTAGATCTCCAGGTGGTCCTGAAGGTTCTGCCCGACGCCCGGCCGGTCGGCGACGACGGGGATGCCCATCCCGCGCAGGTGGTCCCCCGGCCCGATCCCTGACAGGAGCAGCAGCTTCGGCGAGTTGATGGACGACGCCGTGAGGATCACCTCCCGCCGCGCCCGGATCACCTGGATGCCGTTGAAGCTGTCGATCTCCACGCCGGTCGCTCGGCCGTTCTCCATGACCACCCGCCGGGCGATGCCGTTCACGAGGTCGCAGTTCACCCGCCGCAGGGCGGGGCGCAGGTAGGCCCAGGCGGCGGACCAGCGCCGCCCGCGCCAGATGGTGGCCTCCATCGGGCCGAACCCCTCCTGCTGCCAGCCGTTCGGGTCCTCCGTCACCGGATAGCCCGCCTCGGCCCCCGCCTTCAGGAACGCCTGCGCGAGCGGATTGTCGGCGGGGCCGCGCGTCACATGGAGCGGCCCGTCCTGACCGCGCCACGACGGATCGCCCGTGGTGCCGTGCCAGCTCTCCATCCGCCGGAAGTAGGGCAGCACGTCGGCGTAGGCCCACCCCTTCGCGCCCGACTCCGCCCAGTGGTCGTAGTCCTTGGCGTGCCCGCGCACATAGACCATGCCGTTGATCGACGACGACCCGCCGATCACCTTGCCGCGCGGCGTCGCCAGCACCCGCCCGCCCAGGTGCGGCTCGGGCTCGGTGCGGAACCCCCAGTCGTAGCGGGCCATGTTCATCGGATAGGACAGCGCCGCCGGCATCCGGATGAACGGCCCCCAGTCCGAGCCGCCCGTTTCCACGATCAGCACCGACCGCCCGGCCTCGCTCAGCCGGTAGGCGACCGCGCAGCCGGCGCTCCCCGCGCCGACGACGACGTAATCCGCTTCCATCATGGCCCGGCCCCCGTCAGAAGGGCGCCCATGCCGGGCCCATGCCGACATAGACGGACTTCAGTTGCGAATAGTGCTCGATGGCCGCGCGCCCGTTCTCGCGGCCGATGCCGGACCGCTTCATGCCGCCGAACGGCGCCTCGACGGGCGTCAGGTTGTAGGCGTTGATGAAGCAGGTCCCGGCCTCGAACCCCGCCGCGACCCGATGACCCCGGCTCATGTCGCGGGTGAACACCCCCGCCGCCAGCCCGAACTCGGTGGCGTTGGCGCGGGCCAGCACCTCACCTTCGGTGTCGAAGTCCAGCACCGACATGACCGGCCCGAAGATCTCGTCCCGCGCGAGGGTCATGCCGTCGGTCACGTCCGCGAAGACCGTGGGCTCGACCCAGAAGCCCGGCCGGTCAGGCCTTTGCCCCCCCGCGACCAGCCGCGCGCTCTCCTCAAGGCCCTTGGCGATGAACCCCTCGACGATCCCGCGCTGCCGCTCGCTGACCATCGGCCCGAAGTTCGTCGCCTCGTCCAGCGGGTCGCCCATGACGACGCCCCCCAGCCGCTCGGTCAGGCGCGCCAGGAACGCCTCCTTGACGGCCTTCTGCACGAAGACCCGCGTCCCGTTCGAGCAGACCTGCCCCGCCGAATAGAAGTTCCCCAGGATCGCCCCCGACACCGCGCTATCGAGGTCCGCGTCCTCGAAGACGATCAGCGGCGACTTGCCCCCCAGCTCCAGCGTGACGTGCTTGAGCCCCTTCGCCGCCGCCTCGTAGACCCTAGTCCCCGTCGGCACCGACCCGGTGATCGACACCTTCGCCACGCGGGGATCGGCGATCAGCGCGGACCCCACCGCCCCCATCCCCTGCACGACGTTGTAGAGCCCCGGAGGCGCCCCCGCCTCCATCAGGATCTCCGCCAGCTTCAGCGCGCCCAAGGGCGTCGTCTCGCTCGGCTTGAACACCATCGCGTTCCCGCAGCAAAGCGCGGGCGCCCCCTTCCAGGCGGCGATCTGGGTCGGGTAGTTCCAGGCCCCGATGCCCACGCAGACGCCCAAGGGCTCCCGCCGCGTGTAGACGAAGTCCTGCCCAAGCTGGATGTGCTCGCCCGCCAGCGTCGCCGCCAGCCCGCCGAAATACTCCAGCGCATCCGCCGCCGACGTGGCGTCCGCCACCAGCGTCTCCGACAGCGGCTTGCCGGTGTCGTGGGTCTCCAGCACCGACAGCTCGCGGTTCCTTTCGCGGATCAGGTCGGCGGCCCGCCGCAGCACCCGCCCCCGCTCGACGCCCCGCAGCGCGGCCCAGTCCTTCTGCGCCCGCGCGGCCCCCGCCAGCGCCTCCTCGATCACCGCCGGGGTCGCGGCGTGGACGGTGGCGATCACCTCGCCGGTCGCCGGGTAGACCACGGGAATGGCCTCCCCCGCCGCGTCCTCGCGGTAGGCCCCGTTCACGAAATGGCTGGCGGTTGGTTGGGCTGAAAAGGTCATGTGCGTATTTGGGCCAAGTTGAAAGGCATCATTCCCCACGCGGGAACCGCTGGTTCTCTTCCAGCACGTTCAGGTCCATGTGGTTTCTCATGTATCGCTCGGAGGCGGAGCGGAGCGGCTGGAAGTCCCACGGGAAATACGATCCGTTCCGCAAGCTCTCGTAAACGACCCAGCGCCGCGCCTGGCTCTCGCGCACCTCGGCGTCGAAGCGCGGGAGGTCCCACCGCGCCCCGGCCAGCGCCCGCAGCCGCGCCAGCGTGTCCGCATGGGCCGGATCGTCCGCGAGGTTCCGCAACTCCTTGGGATCGGATTGGAGGTCGAACAGCATCTCGGGGTCGATCTCGCAGCGGACATACTTCCACCGCCCGTCGCGCAAGCAGACCATCGGCGCTTCGGACGCCTCGGCCGCGTATTCCATCGGCACCGGCCCCCGCTCCGCGCCGCCCGCCACGGGGACCAGCGACACCCCGTCCGTCCACGGCGCGACCTCCGCCATCGACACCCCCGCGAGGTCGCAAAGCGTCGGGCACAGGTCGATGGTGCTCACCGGCGTCTCCACCCGCCCCGGCGCGAGGCCCGGCGCGCAGATCATCAACGGCACCGCCGCCGAGCCCTCGAAGAAGTTCATCTTGAACCACAGGCCCCGCTCGCCCAGCATGTCGCCGTGGTCCGACAGGAACACCACGGCCGCCTCCTGCCGCGTCGCCTCCAGCACCGCCAGGATCTCCCCGATCTTGTCATCCACGTAGGAGATGTTCGCGAAGTAGCCCCGCCGCGCCCGCCGCACCATCTCAGGCGTGATCTCCGACCCGCGCCAGTCGCACGAATCCAGGATCCGCCGCGAATGCGGGTCCATGTCCTCGTAGGGGATCGGCGCGACCTCCGGCTCCAGATGCGCGCAATCCTCGTAGAGGTCCCAATACCGCCGCCGCGCCACATAGGGATCGTGCGGATGCGTGAAGCTCACCGTCAGGCACCAGGGCCGCGCGTCATGCCCCCGCGACAGGTCGTAAAGCTTCTGGCAGGCGAAATGCGCCACCTCGTCGTCGTATTCGTATTGGTTGGTGATCTCGGCCACGCCCGCGCCCGACACCGACCCGAGGTTGTGATACCACCAGTCGATCCGCTCGCCGGGCTTGCGGTAGTCCGGCGTCCAGCCGAAATCCGCCGGATAGATGTCCGTGGTCAGCCGCTGCTCCAGCCCGTGCAACTGGTCCGGCCCGACGAAATGCATCTTCCCCGACAGCGCCGTCTGGTAGCCCGCCCGCCGCAGGTGGTGGGCGAAGGTCGGCACCGACGACGTGAACTCGGCGGCGTTGTCGTAGACCCGCGTCCGGCTCGGCAACTGCCCCGACATCACCGACGCCCGCGCCGGCGCGCAGAGCGGCGAGCCCGTGTAGGCCTGCGAGAACCGCGCCGACCGTTCCGCCAGCTTCCGCAGGTTCGGCGCGTGCAGCCACCCCGTAGGCCCGTCCCGCCACAGCGTCCCCGTCAACTGGTCCACCATCAGCACCAGCAGGTTCGGCCTCACGCCGCCACCTCGCGCGCCAGATACCCCAGCACCATCTCCGCCGCCGCCGCCCGGTCGGGCGAGGTTCCCGCCAGGGCCTGCCGCAGATACACCCCGTCGATCAGCGCCCCCAGCCCCTCGGCCACCCGCCCCGCCCGCTCGCCCACCAGCGGCCGCAGGTCGTGCACGAGGTTCGACCGCAACCGCCGCCGATACAGCGACAGGAGCCGCCGCGCCTCCGGCATCGTCTGGGCCAGCACGTAGAAGTTCAGCCAGGCCGCGATGACCTCCCGCCGGAACGACCCGGCGGAAAAGCTCGCCCGCACGATGGCCTCGACCCGCGCCCTCGGCGAATCGGCGGTGGCCAGCGCCCCCCGCACCTCGGCCCCGAAGACCGTCAGCACGTGCCGCATGGCCGCGACGAAGATCGCCTCCTTGGACCCGAAGTAATGGTGCGCCAGGGCCGAGGACACGCCCGCCCGGCCGGCGATCTGCGCGACCGTCACCTCCAGCGTTCCCGCCCGCGCGACCTCCTGGATCGTCGCCTTGACGATCGCGGCGCGTCGGATAGGCTCGGCGGATGGACGTGGCATGGCTCGCTCGCGAAAAAAGTCTTGCCAGGCCGAACTATCGAATGATTGATTGACTCGTCAATCAAGAAACGGCGGGGCCAAACCGCCCGACAACAGTGGAGACGACCCGATGACTCTGCGTTCGACCCTGGGGGCGCTGGCGCTCCTCGCCGGGGCGGCCCCGGCCCTCGCGCAGGAGGCCTGCACCTCCGTCAGCCTGTCCGACGTGGGCTGGACCGACATCACCGCCACCACCTCCGCCGCCAAGCAGGTGCTCGAGGCCTTGGGCTACGACGTGAACGTGCAGGTCCTGTCGGTCCCCGTGACCTTCCAGGCCCTCTCGACCGGCGACCTCGACGTGTTCCTCGGCAACTGGATGCCCTCGCAGCAAAGCGCGATCCAGCCCTACCTCGACGACGGCTCCATCGAGACGGTGGGCGTCAACCTCGAAGGCACGAAATACAACCTCGCCGTCCCGACGACGCTCTACGAGCAGGGCCTCAAGACCTACGAGGACCTTGCCGCCTTCCGCGACCAGCTCGACGGCGAGATCTACGGCATCGAGCCCGGCAACGAGGCCAACACCTACCTCATCGGCCTGACCGAGCCCGGCGGCCCCCTCGAAGGCTTCGAGATCGTCGAGTCCTCCGAACAGGGGATGCTTGCCCAGGTCCGCCGCGCCGTCGATTCCAACAAGCCCGTGGTCTTCCTCGGCTGGGCGCCGCATCCGATGAACGCCAACTTCGACATCCAGTATGTCGAGGGCGGCGAGGACTTCTTCGGCAGCGCCGGCAACGTCTACACCGTCACCCGCAAGGGCTTCGCCGCCGACTGCCCGAACGTGGCGACCCTGCTCCAGAACATGACGTTCACCCTCCCCATGGAGAACGAGATGATGGGCCTCATCCTCGACGAGGGGATGGAGCCCGACGAGGCCGTGAAGCAGTGGCTCGCCGCGCACCCCGAGACCTTCGACGCCTGGCTCCAGGGCGTGACCACGGTGGACGGCGGCGACGGCCTCGCGGCCGTCCAGTCGGCCATGGGCTCCTAAGCCGGATCGCCCCCGGACCCGCTCCGGGGGCGAGCCGCGCAGGTCGCGCGCATGGAGTGGATGTATCAGAAAATCCCGGTGGGCCGGGTCGCCGCCGACCTCTTCGACTGGCTCCAGAGCCATGGGCAGGCCGTGTTCGACGGCATCGCCACCGCCATCGGCGCGATCATCGACGCGCTCCTCTGGCTCCTCCAGACGCCGCATCCCCTCGTCATCATCGCGATCTTCGTGGCGCTGACCTGGGCGCTCCAGCGCTCGTTCCGCACCTGCCTCCTGGTGCTCCTCGGCTTCCTGTTCATCCTGAACCAGGGCTACTGGGAGGAGACGACCGAAAGCCTCACCCTGGTCCTCACCGCCTGCGCGGTCTGCATGGGCATCGGCGTCCCCATCGGCATCGCGAGCGCCCACCGCCCGCGCCTCCATCAGGCCATGGCCCCGGTGCTCGACCTGATGCAGACGCTGCCGACCTTCGTCTATCTGATCCCGGCCATCGTCTTCTTCGGCCTGGGCATGGTGCCGGGCCTGATCGCCACCGTGATCTTCGTTCTGCCCGCCCCCATCCGCCTCGCGCACCTGGGCATCGCCTCGACGCCTCCCTCCCTGCTGGAAGCGGCCCAGTCCTTCGGCGCCACCCCCCGCCAGACCCTCTGGAAGGTCGAGCTGCCCTACGCGCTGCCGCAGATCATGGCCGGCCTCAACCAGTCGATCATGCTCTCGCTCTCGATGGTGGTGATCGCCGCCCTGGTCGGCGCCAACGGCCTCGGCGTCCCGGTCGTCCGCGCGCTCAACTCCGTCAACACCGCGCTCGGCTTCGAGTCCGGCTTCGTCATCGTCGTGGTCGCCATCATCCTCGACCGGATGCTTCGCGTGGGACGCCCGTCATGAGCGCCGTGATCTTCGACAAGGTGAACATCGTCTTCGGCGAACGGCCCGAGACCGCCCTCCCCCTCATGGACCAGGGCCTCAGCCGCGCCGAGATCCAGCTCAAGACCAACCAGATCCTCGGCGTCCACGACTGCTCGCTCACGGTCGCCGAGGGCGAGATCCTCGTCCTCATGGGCCTTTCGGGCTCGGGCAAGTCCACCCTTTTGCGCGCGGTGAACGGCCTCAACCCGGTCGTGCGGGGCGAGGTCCGCATCCAGGCCGACGGCCACATGGCCTCGGTGACAAAGGCCGACCCCGCCACGCTGCGCGGCATCCGCCAGCGCACCGTCGCGATGGTGTTCCAGCAGTTCGGCCTCCTCCCCTGGCGCACCGTCCGCGACAACGTGGGCCTCGGCCTCGAGCTGCGCGGCCAGTCCAAGGCCGAGCGCGCCGCCCGCGTCGAGGAGGAGCTGCGCCTCGTCAACCTCGCCGACCGGGCCGAGGCGCTCGTGGGCCAGCTCTCGGGCGGGATGCAGCAGCGCGTCGGCCTGGCCCGCGCCTTCGCCACCGACGCCCCTGTGCTGCTGATGGACGAGCCGTTCTCGGCCCTCGACCCCCTCATCCGCACCCGCCTCCAGGACGAGCTGCTGGACCTCCAGCGCGTTCGCAACCGCACGATCATCTTCGTCAGCCACGACCTCGACGAGGCGTTCAAGATCGGCAACCGCATCGCCATCATGGAGGGCGGGCGCATCGTCCAGTGCGGCACCCCGCGCGAGATCTTCCGCGACCCCGCGACCCCCTATGTGGCCGAGTTCGTGCAGCACATGAACCCGCTCGGCGTCCTGCGCGCCCGCGACGTGATGACCGCCCCGAACGGCGTTCCCCCGCACGGAGAGATCGCCCCCGACGCCGACATCCGCGACGTGATGACCCGCCTGCGCGGCGGCCCCCTCGCGGTGCGCGAGGACGGCGCGACCCTCGGCCACATCACCCCCGACGGCGTGCTCGCCCGCCTCCTCGACCCGAGGGCCTGACCCCCTGTCCCGACCCGGCTCCCTGCCGGGCCGGCCGCCATCCCCGCCAGATCGGACGCCGAGGCCCCAGCCCGTCGAGCCGGACCTCCGGACCGCCCGGCTCCGGCCCAAGCCGCACCATCGTCAACGACATCACCACCTCCGGCGAGCCTCCCGCCCGGAAGCCGGGCAAAGCGCCGGCGGTCTCATCGAAGCCCCTCTCGTCTTCCGTCCGAACGGGCCGTTCGCCCCCCCTCCGACAGCCCTTCGCCGAGCCTTGGCACCCCACCCATCCGCCCCGACGCCCACGCCCGGCCAGCCATATCGTG
Organism: Rubellimicrobium aerolatum; assembly: GCF_017872975.1. Lineage (GTDB taxonomy): Bacteria > Pseudomonadota > Alphaproteobacteria > Rhodobacterales > Rhodobacteraceae > Rubellimicrobium > Rubellimicrobium aerolatum. The sequence goes on along the minus strand of NZ_JAGGJP010000008.1, from coordinate 55,177 downwards.
AACCGTCCCGACCCGACCGATCCAGAAAAGGAAGCGCCGCCCCATCCCTTCGGCCCGACCAGCCCCGCACCGGCCCGGCCGGCCCGAGCCCTTCGCGTCCCCGCGTGGCCATACGGATGCACCGCAACCGGTCGCGCCACCAAGGCTGCGCCCCGGCACCCACGCGAGGTCGGCTTCCGACCAAGAGCCTGAACAGCGCTTCCCTCCACGCCCCGCATGGGAGCGACCGGCGGGCTGCCGTCCACCTGCACCCGCTTGTTGTCTCTATCCACGCTCCCGCATGGGGGGCGACCGATGACATCTACTTTGGCCCGGCCAAGGGGGTGGTTTCGATCCACGCCCCCGTGCGCCAGCGAATCGATCCCCGCCGCCGCGCGCATCACCAGCGGGAAGTCCACGTCCACCCCCGCCTCGACCAGCGACGTGGACACCAGCCGCACCGGCTTCCCGGCCGTCAGCCGCGCCCGAACCCCGACCAGCACCGCCCGCCGGTGCGCCGCCGTCATCAGCGTGCTCAGGTGCGCCGCGCCCTCCGTCCCTTCCACCGCGTCGAACAGCCGCCGCGCCTGCACCCGGTTGTCCACGATCAGCAGCGCCTGTCGCGCCTCCCGCAGCCGCGCCGCGAGGTCCGCGTCCGCCTGCGCCCCCAGGTCGCGCACCCGCACCCGCCGCAGCGCCTCGTGCAGCCCCGCCGGGTCCGGCGCCAGCTCCCGCGCGCCCCGCAGCGCCTCGGGCGCCCTGAACCCCGCTTGAGCCGTCAGCGCCGGCTGCGTCGCCGTGCACAGCACCACGCTCGCCCCATAGCCCGCCGCCAGCTCGCGCAGCGCCGCGAGGCAGGGCCGCAGGAAGCCCCTCGGCATGGTCTGCGCCTCGTCCACGACGATCACCGCGCCCGCCAGCGCCGGCAGCTTGCGGCACCGCTTCTTGCGCGCCGCGAACAGGCTCTCGAAGAACTGCACCGCCGTCGTCACCACCACCGGCACGTCCCAGCTCATCCCGGCGACGCGGCGCTGCTCGGCTTCGCCCTCGTCCACCCCGTCCCAGTCGAAGGCCGAATGGTGCTCCAGCACCGCGTCATCGCCGAGGATGCCCCGGAACACGTCCGCCGTCTGCTCCACGATGGACGTGAAGGGCGCGACATGGATCAGCCGCCGCATCCCATGCCGCGCGGCATGGTCCAGCGCGAACCCCAGGGAGGCCAGCGTCTTGCCCCCGCCTGTCGGCACCGTCAGCGTGAACAGCCCCGGCGGCTCGGCCGCCATCCCCCGCACATGGGCCAGCACCCGCGCCCGGATCGCGTTCACCGGCGTGTCGGCCCGGAACCCCGCGACATGGCGGTCGAAGGCCGCGCGCATCCCCGGCGTCAGCACGGCGGGGCGGGCGGCCTCGCTCCTCCCCGTCGCCTCCCGCTCCCAGGCCCCCGTCTCGCGGTCGTCCGCGTCGGTCAGGCACCCGTACAGGAACCGCACCAGGAACTGCGCGCGAAACGCCCGCTCCGCCGCCGGGCACCGGATCAGCCGCTCCGGCGCCTCCGGCCTCGCGAACCCCGCCCACCCCGGCGCCGCCACGGCCTCGGCCTCGGCGATCCGCTTCGCCAGCCGGTCGGGGTTGGGCAGCCGCCCGTGGTGCCCCGCCACCGCCCCGGCGAGCATCGCGCCCATGCCGCCGCCCGCCTCGCGCAGCAGCCGCGCCCCCTCGCCCGAATGGGACACCTCGGCGGCGCTCCCCCGCAGCCGGGCCTGGAACGCGGGCTTGGCCTTGCCCAGATCGTGCACCAGCCCCAGCAGATGCGCGAGATCCCCAAGCCCCGCCACCTCCGCCCGCGCCCGCGCCGCCCCCGCGACGCGGAGCGAATGCGCCTCCAGCGTCTCCCATTCCGCCTCGGGGCGGCCCGTCAGGCTGTGGGCGTGGATGGTCATCGGGGCGGTCCTCTCGTGCGGCTCGCTTCGTTCCAGCCGATTCCCCGCCGGCCCGCAACCCTTATCCCCCTACCCCTCCGCCGCCACCCGCCGCGCCACCGCCTCCCGCCAGGCGACCGCGCTCACCGCCGCCATGATGATCCCGCCGCCCAGGATCACCCAGCCGTCCACCGGCTCCCCGAAGGCCACGGCCCCCAGCAGGACCGACCACACCAGTTGCAGGAACGTCGCGGGCTGCGTCGCCCCGGCGGGCGCGGCCGCGAAGGCCCGCGTCATGCAGTAATGCGCCAGCGTGGCAAAGCAGGCCGTCCCGAAGAACCAGCCGATCTCCGCCCAGCCCACCGGCACCCAGACGGCCACCGCGAAGGGCAGCAGCCCCAGCGTCACCGTCGCCGACAGCATCCCCACGACCACCGTCGCCGGCACCTGCCCCGACAGCCGCTTGGCCACCAGGTAGCCCGAGGCCAGCAGCAGCGACGCCCCCAGCATGGCGACGTGCCCCGGCTCCACCGCCCGCAGCCCCGGCCGCAGGATCACCAGCGCGCCGACCAGCGCCGCCCCGACCGCCAGCAGCCGCCGCGCCTCCCACCGCTCCCCCAGGAACAGCGCCGCGCCCAGCGTCACGTAGATCGGGTTCAGGTAGTTCATGGCCGTCACCTCGGCCAAGGGGATGCGCGTCATGGCGAAGAACCAGAGCAGCACCCCCAGCGTGTGCACCGCCCCCCGCAGGGCGCAGAGCCGCGCCTGCCCCGCCGTCACCCCCGTCCGCCACAGCGGCCAGAGCATCGGCACCGCGAACGGGAGCCCCAGCGCGAAGCGCAGGAACGCCGACTGCGCCGCCGGCACGTCCGATCCGACGTGCTTCACGATGGCCGTCATGCCGACGAAGAACAGCCCCGACAGCACCATCCAGACGATCCCGGCAAGAGGCCGCGTCACGGCGGCCCCTCCCCGCGGGGCCGCCGTCACGACTCCGCGTAGGCGGCCATGGCCTCGTCCGAGGTCTCCATGTTCGTCGTGACGTTCTGCACGTCGTCGTCGTCCTCCAGCACCTCGATCAGCCGCATCAGCTTCTCGAAGACCTCGCCCTCCACGGGCGTCGTCAGCTTGGGCCGCCAGACGAACTTGGCCGTCTCCGACTCGCCCAGGGACGCCTCCAGCGCCGCCGAGACGGTGCCCAGGTCGTCCTCGCCGGTGGTGATCCAGTGGCCCTCCGCGTCGGACTCCACGTCCTCCGCGCCCGCCTCCAGCGCCGCCATCATCACGGAATCGGCGTCCCCGGCCTCGGCCTTGTAGAAGATCTCGCCCTTCCGCTCGAACTGGAAGGCGACCGAGTTGGTCTCGCCCAGGTTCCCACCGTTCTTGGTGAAGGTGGACCGCACGTTCGACGCCGTGCGGTTGCGGTTGTCGGTCAGCGCCTCGACGATCACCGCCACGCCGCCGGGGCCATAGCCCTCGTAGCGGATCGATTCATAGGATTCGGCGTCGCCGCCCTGCGACTTCTTGATGGCGCGGTCGATCACGTCGCGCGGCATCGAACTCGACCGCGCCTCCTTCACCGCCAGCCGCAGGCGGGGGTTCTTGTCGGGGTCCGGGTCGCCCATCTTGGCCGCGACGGTGATCTCCTTGGACAGCTTGGAGAACAGCTTGGACCGCAGCTTGTCCTGCTTGCCCTTGCGATGCTGGATGTTGGCCCATTTGGAATGGCCGGCCATGGGCGTGATCTCCCGAGACGATGCGACGAAATTGACCGCGCTCCTCTAGCGGCCCCGCCGCGAAGCCGCAAGCCGGACCCCCGCCCCCGCCCGATTCGCACAACCTCCGGGGGCGTTGCGCGGATCGGGCCCTGACCGTTCGTTGCCGTCGGACGGCGTTAATCCTTCGGGCGCACTCTCCTCGCACGCAACAAGGGAGTCCGCCGTGCCTGATCGCCTGTCCATCCTCGCCATGCTTCACGGCCCTTGGGCCGCGATTCCGCGCGCCCTGGCGTCACAGGCTCCAGACCAGCGGGATCACCAGGCTCGCCACCACCCCCATCAGGATGTTGAGCGGGATGCCGATCTTCAGGAAGTCCCCGAAGCGGTAGCCCCCCGGCCCATAGACCAGCAGGTTGCACTGGTAGCCGATGGGCGTCGCGAAGCCGAAGGACGCCCCCAGCATGATCGCCACCAGCACCGGCCGGGGGTCGAGGCCCAGGGTCTGCGCCAGCCCGATGGCCACCGGCGTCACCACCACCGCGACGGCGTTGTTGCTCAGCAGCTCGGTCAGGAGCGAGGTCAGCGCGTAGATGGCGAAGATCAGCAGCACCGGGCTCCAGCCCGTCATGTGCGGGGCCACGGCGTCCACGATCAGCTCCACCGCGCCCGAATGGTCCAGCGCCGCCCCCACCGCCAGCATCGCGAACAGCATCGCCATCAGCCGCCCGTCCACGAAGCCGAAGGCCTCGTCGGCGTCGATGCAGCCCGTCGCCAGCACGACCGCGACGCCCAGCAGCGCCAGGATCTCGATGGGCGCGACCTCGATGGCCGACAGCCCCACCACGGCGGCCAGCGTCGCGATCACGATGGGCGCGTGGCTCCGGCGGTAGGCGCGGCTCGCGGGATGCGCGATGTCCACGAGGTTCTGGTCCTGCGCCAGCCGCTGGATGTCCTCGGCCGTCCCTTCCAGCAGCAGCGTGTCCCCCGGCCGCACCACCACGTCGTCGAGGTGCGACGCGAAGTTCTTGTCCCGCCGGTGCACGGCCAGCGGATAGACCCCATAGCGCCGCCGCAGCCGCAGGTCGCCCAGCCGTCGCCCGACCATCTTGCAGTCCGCCGCGATCAGCGCCTCCACGGTCGTCGTCGGCACCGAGGAGAGCTGGTCCACGCGCCGCAGCGACTTGTCGCGCTGGAGCGACAGGAGCTCCGTCATCGCGGTCCGCAGCACCACCCGGTCCCCGGCCTGGAGCGTCACGCGCTCGAACTCGCGCCGCAGCGAGGCGTCGCCCCGGATCACGTCCACGAGCCGCACCCCCTCGCGCCGGAAGAGCTGGACCCCCAGCACCTCACGCCCGATGAGGTTGGACCCCTCGGGGATCACCACCTCGGTGAAGTAGCGCATCCTCGACCGGTCGGTCAGGAACCCCGCCGTGCTCATCCGGTCGGGCAGCAGCCGCGGCCCCAGCAGCGCGAGGTAGATCATCCCCGCGATGGCGACCGGCAGGCCGACCGGCGTGATCTCGAAGATGTGGAAGGGCTCCAGCCCCGCCTGCCGCGCCACCCCGTCCACGACGAGGTTCGTGGACGTGCCGATCAGCGTGCAGGTGCCCCCCAGGATCGACAGGTAGCTGAGAGGGATCAGCAGCTTGGACGGCGCGAGGTTCATCTGGCGGGCAAGCTGGATGAACACCGGCAGCATGACCACCACGATGGGCGTGTTGTTGACGAAGGCCGAGGTGGCGACGACCCCCAGGCAGATCAGGCCCAGCGTCAGCCGGGGCCGCAGCTTGACGTGCTTCTCGGCCAGCGTGCCGATGAAGTGCAGCCCCCCCGTCCGCACCAGCCCCCCCACGAGGATGAGCATGGCGGCGATGGTCCAGGGCGCGCTGTTGGAGAAGACCTCCAGCGCCTCCTCCTGCGGCAGGATGCCGGTGACCAGCAGCACCGCCGCGCCGACGATGGCCACGACCTCGACGGGCAGGCGTTCCCACAGGAAGGCCGCGAGCATGAGCACCATGACCACGAGGGCGGCCACGGGCTGCATCTCGGCCGGGAGGGCGAGTCCGAACATCGGGAACCTCTCAGGAACGGGGCCAAGCCGCGACGGGACGGCTCAGGGCGTGGCCTCGGACAGCCGGCCGCCCAGCCGGACGGGGAGGGCGCGCGTGGCGCGGCCGGTGCGGTCCTCGGTCTCGACGTAAAGGCCCGACAGCGTGGCCTCGCCCAGCGCGGGGGTGAATCGGTCGCGGCCCATGCCGGTGATGAACCGGCGCATGGGCTCCTCCTTCTGCATCCCGATGATGGAATCGTAGTCGCCGCACATCCCGGCGTCGGACTGGTAGGCCGTGCCGCCCCCGTGGATCACCACGTCGGCGGTCGGCACATGGGTATGCGTGCCCACGACCACGCTCGCCCGTCCGTCGCAGTAATGCCCCAGCGCCATCTTCTCGGACGTGGCCTCGGCATGAACGTCGATCAGCGACGCCTGCACCAGCCCGCCGCGCGGATGCGCCTTCAGCACCGTGTCCACCGCCGAGAAGGGATCGTCGAAGGGCCGCTTCATGAAGACCTGCCCCAGCACCTGCGCCACCAGCACCTTGCGCCCGCCCGGCGCGTCATAGACCCGATGCCCGCGCCCCGGCGCGCCCTTGGCGAAGTTCAGGGGCCGGACGATGCGCGGCTCCTGCTCGATGAATGGGATCATCTCCTTCTGGTCGAAGGCATGATCCCCCAGCGTCACCACGTCCGCCCCGGCCTGGAGCAGCACCCGCGCGTGCTCGGGCGTCAGCCCCATCCCGCCCGAGGCGTTCTCGCCGTTGACCACCACGAAGTCGAGCCTCCACTCGGCCCGCACCTTGGGCAGCCGCTCGGCCACCGCCGCGCGCCCCGCCCGCCCCATCACGTCGCCCAGGAACAGCAATCTCATGCCCGCCTCATAGGATCGCGCGTCCCCCGAGGCAACCGCCCAGGCCCCGACATGGGCCCCGACATGGGCCCCCTCTCAGGCCCCGACGTCGACCCGGGGGGCGATGACCTCCCGTTCCGTCACGATCAGGTCCAGCGCCTCGTCCGTCGCCTCCAGCGGCAGGCCGTCGTCCTCCTGCGCGCCCCAGGCGTAGCCGATGGCGACCACCGGCCCCCGCGCCCGCAGCCTGGCGAGCGTCCGGTCGTAGAACCCGCCGCCATAGCCCAGCCGCCCGCCCCGCCGGTCGAAGGCCACCAGCGGCACCACCAGCACCTCGGGCACGACCTCCGCGCCCGTGGCCGGGACCACCGTGCCGAACCCGCCGTCAATCAGGACGCAACCGGGCGTCCACTCCCGGAACGTCAGCGGCCGGCCCATCTTCGGCGTCACCGGCACCCCCACGGGACCGTGCCGCGCCGCCTCGACCATGGCCGGGAGGGGGTCGATCTCGCTTCGCATCGGCAGGTAGCCGGCAAGCGGGCGGCCCCGGTAGGCGTGCAGCACCTCGACCAGCAGCGCGGCCGGCGCGGGATGCCCCCCCTCGAACGCCGCCTGCCGACGGGCAAAGGCGCGCGCCCGCGCCTCGGCCTTGATCGCGTCCAACCCGGTCACAGCAGCACCACCGTCGCGAGCCCCAGGAAGGCGAAGAACCCCACCACGTCCGTCACCGTGGTCACGAAGGTCCCGGACGCCAGCGCCGGGTCCACCCCGATCCGCTCCATCAGCAAGGGCACGAACACCCCCGCCAGCGCCGCCGCGAACAGGTTCACCACCAGCGCCGATGCGATCACGAGGCCCAGCGGCACCGAGCCGAACAGCAGCATCGTCATCCCCCCCAGCGCCAGCGCCAGCACCAGCCCGTTCACCAGCCCCACCGCCGCCTCGCGCCGGATCACCCGCCAGGCGTTCGACCGGGTGAGGTCGCGCGTCGCCAGCGCCCGCACCGCGACGGTCAGCGATTGCGTCCCCGCGTTGCCGCCCATCGACGCCACGATCGGCATCAGCGTCGCCAGCGCCACCAGCGCCTGGATCGTCCCCGTGAAGCGCGAGATGACCAGCGCCGCCAGCCCCGCCGTCCCGAGGTTCACGACCAGCCACGGCAACCGCCCCCGCACCGTGTCGATCACGCTGTCCGACAGCGCCCCCTCGCCCACGCCGGCGAGGCGGAGGATGTCCTCCTCGTGCTCCTCGTCCAGCACGGTCATGGCGTCGTCGATGGTGACGACCCCCACCAGCCGGTCGTCGTCGTCCACCACGGGGACCGAGATCAGATGATACTTCTCGAAGGTCCGCGCCACGTCGCCCTGCTCGTCCTCGACGTGGAAGGTGCGGAAGCTGTCCTCGGTGATGTCCCGCAGGGGCGTCTCGCGGCGCGAGCTCAGCAGCCGGCCCAGCGTGGCATAGCCGACCGGCTTCAGCCGGGGGTCGATCAGCACGACATGGTAGAACTGGTCCGGCAGCGGGACGCCGCTCCGCAGGAAGTCGATGGCCTCGCCCACCGTCCAGTGCGACGGCGCGCGCACCACCTCGGACTGCATCAGCCGCCCCGCCGAGTATTCCGGATAGGTCAGCGCCTTCTCGACGGCCACGCGGTCGGCGGCCGCCAGCGCCCCCAGCACCGCCTCCTGCGCCTCGGGCGCGAGGTCCTCCACGAGGTCCACCACGTCGTCGGTCTCGAGCTCGCGCACCGCCTCGGCCAGCTCGCCGGGGCCCAGCCCCTCAATGACCTCCTCGCGCAGCGACTCGTCCAGCTCGGACAGGATGTCCCCGTCCACGCCCCCTTTCCACAGCGCGAGGAGGTCGCGCCGCTGCCCCGGCCCGATCTGCTCCAGCAGGTCCGCGATGTCGGCCGGGTGCAAGGGGTCGAGCAGCGCGTCGAGCCGCGCCACGTCGTCGGCCTCGACGGCCTCCAGCGCCTCCTCGACCAGGCGCGGCGGCAGGCCGAACTCGTCGTCGTCCTCGTCGGGAGTCGCGCTGCCGGAACGCTCGTCCATGCCTGCCCTCCCGGTCCCGCTGGCGTCGCGCCGGACCCTACCGATTTGCGCGCCGGGGGCAACCGCGCCCCGAACCTTCGCGCCCGCCGGTTTGCGCTCGGGCCGCCCCGCCCCTACGGTGGCGGCATGACCCCGCATCTCCTCCTCGGCCAGACCCTCGCCTTCACCGGCGACCCCTTTCTCCAGCCGTGGGAGGACTGCGCCAGCCATCACGCCCACGGCGGCGTCCTGATCGAGCACGGCCGCATCGCGGCGGTCGGCGACGGCGCGATGCTCCGCGCCGCCCACCCGCAGGCGCGCGTCACCGACCACGGCGGCGACCTGATCCTGCCCGGCTTCGTGGACGCGCATATGCACTACCCGCAGACGCGCATCATCGCCTCCTGGGGCAAGCGCCTCATCGACTGGCTGAACGCCTACACCTTCCCCGAGGAGATGCGCTTCGCCGACCCCGCCTACGCTGCGACCATCGCCGGGGAGACGCTCGACCTCGCCCTCGCCCACGGCACCACGACGCTCTGCTCCTTCTGCACGATCCACGAAGCCTCCGTGGACGCCCTGTTCGACGCCGCCGCCACGCGGGGCATGCGGATCGTGGCGGGGCGCACCTGCATGGACCGCGACACCGCGCCCCCGGGCCTCCGCGACACCGCCCAGTCGGCCCACGACGAAAGCGCCCGCCTCATCGCCCGCTGGCACGGCCGGGGCCGCGCCACCTACGCCATCACCCCCCGCTTCTCGCCCACCTCCACCGAGGCGCAGCTCGACGCCCTGGGCGCCCTCTGGGCCGCGAACCCCACCTGCCTCATGCAGACCCACCTGAGCGAGCAGACCGACGAGATCGAATGGGTCCGGGGCCTCTACCCCAACGCCCGCGACTACCTCGACACCTACGAATCGCACGGCCTCCTCGGCCCCCGCGCCGTCTTCGGCCACGTCATCCACCTGGAGCCGCGCGAATCCGACCGGCTGGCCGAGGTCGGCGCGGCGGCGGTCCACTGCCCGACCTCCAACACCTTCATCGGCTCGGGCCTGTTCGACCTCGCGGGCCTCAAGGCCAGGGGCGCGACCGTGGCGCTGGCCACCGACACCGGCGGCGGGTCGTCCTTCTCCATGCTCCGCACCATGGCCGCCGCCTACGAGGTCGCGCAGCTCCGGGGCCAGGCCCTCCACCCCTCGCAGCTCCTCTGGCTGGCCTCCGAGGGCTCGGCCCGCGCGCTGCACCTTCAGGGCACCATCGGCACGCTCTCGCCGGGGGCCGAGGCCGACCTCGCCGTGCTCGACCTCGCCTCGACGCCCGCCATCGCCCAGCGCCACGCGCGGGCGACCGACATCTGGGAGGCGCTGTTCCCCACCATCATGATGGGCGACGACCGCGCCATCCGCGCCACCTGGGTCGCGGGCCGCCCCGTCCCGCGCCCGACCCGATCCGGCGCGGCCTGACGCCTCAGCAGCCGTCCGCGACGACCAGCACCCACATCCCCCCGGCCTGCCCCAGCCCATAGACGCCGTAGTTCCGCCCCAGCATGTTCGCCCGGTGCCCGGCCGAGGCCGACCAGCCCGCGAAGGTGTCCTGCACGCTGTCCTGCCCCCAGGCGATGTTCTCGGCGACGTAGCCGCGTCCCCCGCAGCCCGCGCGCCGCGCCCGCTCCACCACCGTCGATCCGTCGCGCCCGTGATGCGAATGGTAGCCGTTGGCGGCCATGTCCTCGGCAAAGGCCTGCGCCGCCCGCTTCAGGTGCCCGTCCTCGCGCAGCCCCTCCAGCCCGGCCTGCGCCCGCATCCGGTTCAGCGCCGCGCCGAAGCCCGCGACCGAGGACGCGGAGGCCGGGATCGTCTCCGAGCTCGACGACACGCTCCCCCCGGCGGGCGCGGGGTTCCGCGGGGTCGGATCGGCCATCAGGCAGCCCGAAAGCAGCCATGGCGCCAGCAGCCAGGGAACCAGTCGCATCGTCTCGCCCTCGTCTATCGATCGGGGCGAGTAGAGACTGGCATTCTGTCATTCCATAGGCGGAATCAGGGCCTTATAAGTTCCCCGGCGGGAATTGGCGCAGGCATTAGGCGAGATTTCGCGCCAATTCCGCGTGACGCCGCAATACGGCGGGAAGGTCGATGGTGCATAGGCGGCCGTCCGCCACCACTCGGCGGCCCTCCACCCACAGGTCGCGCACCCGGACCGGCCCGGCCAGCAGCAGCGCCGCCCGGTCCCAGCTCCCCGCCGCCTCGATCCCGCCCATGTCCCACAGCGCCAGGTCCGCCCGCGCGCCCACCGCGATCCGTCCGCAGTCGGGCCGCCCCAGCACCTCCGCCCCGCCCCGCGTGGCGATCCACAGCGCCTCCCGCGCGCTCATGGCATCGGCCCCCCGCGCGACCCGTTGCAGCAGCATCGCCATCCGGGCCTCGGCCACGAGGTTGCCCGCGTCGTTGCTGGCCGACCCGTCCACCCCCAGCCCCACCTTCACGCCCGCGTCGCGCATCCCCCGCACCGGCGCGATCCCCGACCCCAGCCGGCAGTTCGAGCAGGGGCAATGCGCCACCCCCGTCCCCGTCCGCGCGAACAGCGCCACCTCGCCCGCGTCCAGCTTCACGCAATGCGCGTGCCACACGTCCGGCCCGGTCCAGCCGAGGTCCTCGGCATACTGCCCTGGCCGGCAGCCGAACCGCTCCAGCGAATAGGCCACGTCCTCGTCGTTCTCGGCGAGGTGGGTGTGCAGCATCACCCCCTTGTGGCGCGCGAGCACCGCCGCCTCGCGCATCAGGTCCCGGCTGACCGAGAAGGGCGAGCACGGCGCGACCCCCACCCGCAGCATCGCCCCCTCGGCCGGATCGTGGAAGGCGTCGATGACGCGGATGCAGTCCTCCAGGATCGCGCCCTCGGCCTCGACCAGCGAATCGGGCGGCAGCCCCCCCTGGCTCCGCCCGATGCTCATGGCCCCCCGCGTCGGATGGAACCGCAGGCCCACCTCCCGCGCCGCCGCGACCGTATCATCCAGCCGCGCCCCGTTCGGGAACAGGTAAAGATGGTCCGATGTCAGCGAGCAGCCCGACAGCGCCAGCTCCGCCAGCCCGACCTGCGCCGAGACGAACATCTCCTCCGGCCCGAACCGCGCCCAGATCGGATACAGCGTCTCCAGCCAGCCGAACAGCAGCGCGTCCTGCGCCGCCGGCACCGCCCGCGTCAGCGTCTGGTACAGATGGTGATGCGTGTTCACGAGGCCCGGCGTCAGCAGGCACCCCGCCGCGCTCACCACCTCCGCCCCCGGCGCGACCAGCCCCGGCCCGACCTCGGCCACCACGCCGCCCCGCACCAGCACGTCGCACCCGGCGATCTCGCGCCCGGCGTCGTCCATGGTCAGGCACAGGTCCGCGCCGCGAATGAGCAGGTCCCGCACGCCCTACCCCGCCAGCAACGCCATCGCCTCGGCGTGGACCGCCGCGTTGGCCGCCGCGAGCATCCGCCCGCCCCCGTGCGCCGGTGCCCCATCCCACCCCGTCGCGAGGCCCCCCGCCGCCGTCACCACGGCGATGGGCGCCCCCACGTCATAGGGCTGCAACCCCGCCTCGATGACCAGATCCACCTGCCCCGCCGCCAGCAGCGCATAGGCGTAGCAGTCCATCCCATACCGCACGAGCCGCGCGCCCTCGGCCACCCGCCGGAACGCCGCCCGCTCGGCCTCCGTGCCGATCTCGGGAAAGGTCGTCAGCACCGTCGCCTCGGCCAGCGGACGCGGCCCCCCCGTCCGCAGCGCCGCCCGCCCCTGCGGGCCGTCGAGCCTCGCCCGCCCGAAGCCGCCCTCGAACCGCTCGCCGATGTAGGGCTGGTCGATGATCCCGAACAGCGGCCCGCCTGCGTCCGCCACCGCCACCAGCACCCCCCAGGTCGGCGTCCCGCTGATGTAGCCCCGCGTCCCGTCGATGGGGTCGAGCACCCAGGTCAGCCCGCTCGCGCCCGCCGTGCTCCCGTATTCCTCGCCCAGGATGCCGTCCTCCGGCCGCTCCCGCGCCAGCACCGCCCGCATCGCCCGCTCGGCGGCGCGGTCCGCCTCCGTCACCGGATCGAACCCGCCGCCCAGCCGCTTGTTCTCGGCCGAAAGCCCCGTCCGGAAATGCCGCAGCGTCTCGGGCCGCGCCGCGTCGGCCAGCGCGTGGGCCGTCCGGATCAGCGCGTCCCGAAGGTCGGGACCGATGGTGTCGCGCATGGGCCGCCCCCTTCCCTCGATCGGGACAGGGTGCGCGGCCCGCGCGGCGGGGTCAAGCTCAGGCCGCGTCGCTCAGCACGCGGGCGAGGTCGAACAGCCGCCGCCGCTGCGCCTCGGGGATCGCGTAGTAGGACCGCAGCAGCTCCAGCGCCTCCCGGTCCGACAGGATGTCGTTGGGCATGTCGCCCGAGCTGACCAGGCCCGGCTGCGCCTGCCCGTCCATCCCCTCGAAGAAGAACGACACCGGCACGTTCAGCGCCCCGGCGATGTCCCAGAGCCGCGAGGCGCTGACCCGGTTCGCCCCGGTCTCGTACTTCTGGATCTGCTGGAACTTGATGCCCACCTTGTCGGCCAGCTGCTGCTGGGTGGTGCCCAGGGTCCATCTGCGGTGCCGGATCCGCTTGCCCACATGAATATCGACGGGATGCTTCATCTCGTGCCTCATTGTGCCAAAACCCTACGCGACAGACCCAGGACGGGCTCACAACCGGCAACCGATGGCCCCGGCGACGGAAGTTCCACGTGACGACTCCACATAGGATACACCTAAACACGGATAGGTTGAACAAGTCACCTTGGCCTTTTGGACAGGTGGAGCGGGCGCGGAATCCCGCCGTCAGGCCGGATGGCTCCGCGCCATCTCGCCCAGGGCGGGACGGGGCCTCGGAAGGCCGATGGACCGATACTCCTTGCGGATGAGATCCACGAGGTCCGCCTGCGCCGGCGACCGGGCGGGGTCGCGGGCATAAAGGTTGACGTGCACCGACCACAGCCCCGGCAGGGCGCCCCCATGGTCGATCCGCTCCAGGTGCGGGGGCTCGTTGCCCTCGATCACGACATGGACGGCCAGATCCGCGCTCACCGTCGCCTCGACCGTCCGGCTGGAGTTGCTTTCGACCGCCATCTCCCAGGGCAGGCCGGCCCGGTCCAGCGCCCGCTGGGCGCCCGCGCGGAAGATGCAGCTCGATTCGAAGGCCAGCCGCAGCGGGCGCGACCGCCAGGCCTGCCCGCCGGGGGCGCCGACCCAGACCAGCGGCCGCGTCGCCAGCGTCTCGCCGCCGGGCCCCACGTGGTCCTCGGTGGTCAGGATCACGTCCACCTCGCCGCGCTGGAACTCCTCGCGCAGCTTCATCGTGAAGGACGACAGCAGGTTCACCCGCAGCCGGGGATACTCCACCGCGAATCGCTGGAGGACGCCGGGGATCGCCGGATAGACGATGTCGTGCGGCACCCCCAGCACGATCTCCCCCTCCACGTCCTGCCGCGTCAGCCGCCCCCAGGCCTCGTCGTTCAGCGCCAGCATCCGCCGCGCGTAGCTGAGGAGCTGCTCGCCCGTGGCGGTCAGCCCCACCCCCCGCCCGGATCGGTCGATGAGCGAAAGCCCCGTCGATTCCTCCAGCCGCTTGAGCTGCATCGACACCGCCGACTGCGTGAGGTTCAGAAGGCCCGCCGCCCGCGTCACCCCGCCCGCGTCGGCGACGGTGACGAGCGAGCGCAGGGCCGTCAGGTCGAGGTTGCGCGGCATATCATCTCCCCTGATCCCAGACCTCTCAAACATTCATTTTCCTTATACGGCCGGCGCGGCCATGTATCAAGCATCGGAATGGCTCCGGGCCGTGGCATCACGGACCCACGGGGCCGCAGGCCCAAGGAGACCGCCATGCCGCTCGCCGCCCTGATCCGGGGACCGCTCGCCCGGCCCCGCCCCGCCCCGCTCGCCCGCCTGCTGGCGATGCTGGCCGCCGCCCGGTCCCACCGCCAGCTCGGGCGGCTCGACGACCGCCTGCTCCGGGACGTGGGCCTGACCCGCGCCGACGCCCGGCGCGACACCGGCCTGCCGCCCTGGAACGCCCCCGGCCATTGGCTGCGGTGATCCGCCATCGGCGGCGATCGCTTCTTGAATTGCCCCGGCCCGCTTCCAATATGCTGCGACGAGGGTGCCGCCCCCCAGGCGGCGCCGAATCCGAAACATACGGGGGGTATGATGGCTGACTATTCCACGATCCGCGCGACGACGGCCGGGGCCCGGGCCGCGCGGATCGACGAAGGGCTTCGCGCCCACATGAACAAGGTCTACGGCACGATGTCCGTAGGGATGCTGGTGACCTTCGCGGTCGCCTGGGCGGTGGGCTCCTCGCCGGCGCTGCTGTCGGTGTTCCGCGACCCGGCGACGCTCCAGCCCAACATCCTGGGCTGGATCGCGATGTTCGCGCCGCTCATCTTCGTCTTCGTGATCGGCGGGGCGGTGAACCGCGTCTCGGCCGCCGCGCTCCAGGCGATGTTCTACGTCTTCTCGGCGCTGATGGGCCTGTCGATGGCCTGGATCTTCGCCGCCTTCACCGGCGTCTCCATCGCGCAGACCTTCCTCGCGACCTCGGTCGCCTTCGGGGCGATGTCGCTCTACGGCTACACGACCAAGCGCGACCTCGGCCCGCTCGGCGCCTTCCTGATGATCGGCGTCATCGGCCTGCTGGTGGTGATGATCGTCAACCTGTTCGTGCAGTCGAGCGCGATGGCCTTCGCCATCTCGGCCATCGGCGTGCTGATCTTCGCGGGCCTGACCGCCTACGACACCCAGCGCATCAAGGTCGAATACGTCCAGCACGCCTCGCATGGCGACAGCGAATGGCTCGGCAAGTCGGCGATCCTCGGGGCGCTGAACCTTTACATGAACTTCATCAACATCTTCATGTTCCTGCTCCAGTTCATGGGCAGCCAGCGCGAGTGACCCCGCGCCACGTCCCTGGACGCATCGAAAGGGCCGGCCTCGCCGGCCCTTTCTCATAGCTCCCGCTCCATCTCCACGACCGGGAAGGCCGCGCCGCCGAAGGCCAGCGTCACGGGCCGCACCTCCCGAAAGCCCAGCGCCGCGTAGAACGGCACCGCCGTCAGCGTGGACAGGCTGGACAGCCGCGCCATCCCCGCCCCGCCCGCCTCCGCCATCACCCGAGCCATCACCCTCCGCCCGATCCCCCGCCGCGCCGCCCGCGCGTCGGTGGCGACGTGGCGCACGTGGCCCCGGCCCGGCATCGCCGCCCCGCCCCCCGGCGGCTCCGCCGACCAGCCGCCGGCCCCCAGGAGGACGCCCCCCTCCTCCGCCACGAAGTAGCGCCCCGAGGCCAGCAGCCCCGGCTGCGCCCGCGCCATGCGCGGCAGCGCCAGCACCAGGGTCGAGGGCGGATAGTCCCCCCGCAGCAGCGGCCCGTAGGACCGCCCCAGCAGCGCGTCCACGGCGCCGATGTCGGACAGGGTGGCGGGTCGGACGAGGATCATGGCGCGGGCATCCGGCCCGAGCGTCGCACGCCCGCCCCGTCCCGCCAAGCGGAGGCGCGACGCCCGGCCCCCGATCCCGGCGGGGCCCGATGCGGCGATGTCCGAACATGGCCCGCAGATGTCCGGACATGATGCGCGATTGTCCGGACATTCCCGGATCAAGTCCGGACATCATATGTCCGGACATTACGCAAAGATCAGGTCCGGACATGGTCACGGAAAAAGGGGCCGCGCCTCGCCGGCGCGACCCCCGATCCGTCCCGGCCCCGGCGGGGCCGGAGGCGGCTCAGATCACTTGATCTTGCCTTCCTTGTACTCGACGTGCTTGCGCACGACGGGGTCGTATTTCCGCACGGTCATCTTCTCGGTCATGGTGCGGGCGTTCTTCTTGGTGACGTAGAAGTGCCCGGTCCCCGCCGAGGAGTTGAGGCGGATCTTGATGGTGGTCGGCTTGGCCATGTCGTCTCTCCCGTCGCGGGAGGAGGCCCGCGTGAATCTCGGATGAAGCCCGCCTTTTAGCCACGCCTCGGGCGTAGTCAACCCGAAAGCGGCGGGCCAAGGGATGCGCGGATGGCCTGTAAGCCGGATTCTGTCCGGGGCGTCGCCGCCCCTGGATGACCATTCCTCTGGACCCGCCGTTGCCGGCGGGCCTCGAGCTGCCAACCCGGGCCCCTCGGGTTGAAGCGTCCCTGTCCTCGCGGACGCGGGGCCCCTATTTGGCATTGCTCCCGGTGGGGCTTGCCGTGCCGGTCCGGTTGCCCGTCCCGCGGTGGGCTCTTACTCCACCGTTTCACCCTTGCCTGCGACGGATCGCCGGCGGTCTCGTTCTCTGTGGCGCTTTCCCTCGGGTTTCCCCGGCCGGGCGTTACCCGGCACCGTGCTTTCCGGAGTCCGGACTTTCCTCGTGGACCCTGCGGCCCCCGCGATCATCCAGCCATCCGCGCCCCCCGCGCTTAGGCCCCGCAGGCCCGGCGGTCAACGGGAAAGCGCCGCCCAAGGTCGAGCGCCGCCCCGGCGTCGTGGGTCGAAAGCGGGCCGGTGGCCCAGGGGCGGAACCGCAGCCGGAAGGCGTCCCGCAGCCGATCCAGCGGCAACGCCGGGTCGTAGCCGAAGGCGCGGAGCGACGGCGAGAAGGCCTCGACCTCCGCCTCCCCCCCTTCCGGCCAGACCGACAGCCCGGCGCGGGCGAGCCTCCGCCAGTCGAAGCGCGGGCCGGGATCGGCCTTGCGGGCGGGCGCCATGTCGGAATGTCCGATCACCCGCTCGGGCGGGATCGACCAGCGCGACAGGACGCCCTCCAGCAGCCGCTCCAGCGCCGCCATCTGCCGATGCGCGAAGGGATGGTCGCCCCGGTTCGCGAGCTCGATCCCGATGGAGCGCGAGTTGATGTCCCTCACCTCGCCCCAGCGCCCCGCCCCGGCGTGCCAGGCCCGCCGTTCCTCGGGCACCAGGGACAGGACCTCTCCGTCCTCGGCGATGAGGTAATGGGCCGAGACCTCGGCCAGCGGGTCGCAGAGCCGCTCCAGCGCCTCGCGGGTGGAGCGCATGGCGGTGTAGTGGATCACCACGAGGTCGGGACGGACGCCGCCCCGACGCTCGCCATGGTTCGGGGAGGGCGTCAGGTCCGGCCGACCGCCGCGCGGAAGGGCGCGGGGTCCCAGGCGCAGGCGAAGCCGTCCCCGTCGGGATCGAGCCCGCGCGCGTCCCGCTCCGGCCCGCCGCGCCGCAGGAAGTCGCGCTGCGCCTCGTCCGGCGTCCGGTAGTCGCCGCAGTTCCGCAGCATCCGCCCCTCGCGCGCCGTCAGCACGAACCGCGAATACCAGGGCTGCCCCTTGGCGTTCGGCGCGTTCAGCGCGTATTCCACGATGTTCGGGCCTGTGTCGGCCGGATGCTCGGGAAGCGCCATCGGCTGGATCACCTGATACTGCGCGGCCTGCTGGGCGCGTCGCGCGGCATCGGATTGGATGGTCTCGCGCGAGGCGACGGCCTCGAAATCCTGCTCGTCCGAGATGCCGGTCGAACTCGTCGGAACGGCCCCCATCAGGGTCGGCGCGGCATTGCTCGGCGAGGCCTCGACGCCCGAGGAGCGCAGGACGTTGACGTCGCCTGCCACGCCGCTGGACGCCACCGAGACGAGGCTGCCAGTCGCCACCCCCCCCAGGGGCGCGGAGGTCACCGGGGCCGCGCCGATGCCGGCGGCGGCAAGGCTCGCCGAAGGGATGCCGCCGGGCGGGGTCGCCAGCCCATAGGGCGAGGTCTGCGCCGCCGCCGGCGCCGAGAAGCCGCCGAGCGAGGAGGGCGAGGCCAGCGCCGCCTCGCGCTGCGGATCGGCGTAGCGGTCGGGCGATGCGCAGGCTGCCAGGAGCAGGGCCGCCGGTCCGAGTGCCAGGAATGCGCGCATGAGTCCCTCCAAGGCCGCGAGCGGCCTTACCACCAGCGATCCGGCTTCGCCACGAAGCCGGCCGCACGTTCCAGTGAATGCGCCACGTTGAGGAGGTCCCCCTCCTCCCACGGGCGCCCGATCAGTTGCAGCCCGAGCGGCAGCCCCCGCGCGTCGAGCCCTGCCGGGACCGAGATGCCGGGCAGCCCCGCGAGGTTCACCGTCACGGTGAACACGTCGTTGAGATACATCTGCACCGGATCGGCATTCGCCATCTCGCCCAGGCCGAAGGCGGCCGAGGGGGTGGCGGGGGTCAGGATCGCGTCGATGCCATCCGCGAACACCTGGTCGAAGTCGCGCTTGATGAGGGCGCGGACCCGGCGGGCGCGGTTGTAGTAGGCGTCGTAGAAGCCGGCCGACAGGACGTAGGTCCCGACCATGATCCGGCGCTGCACCTCGGGACCGAAGCCCTCGGCCCGGGTCTTCTCGTACATCTCGGTGATGCCGTCACCCTGCGCGAGCCTGGCGCGGCGGCCGAAGCGCACGCCGTCGTAGCGGGCGAGGTTGGAGGACGCCTCGGCCGGCGCGATGACGTAGTAGGCCGGGAGGGCGTATTTCGTGTGCGGCAGCGAGATGTCGCGGATCTCGGCCCCCGCGGCGCGCAGCATCTCGGCCCCGCGGTGCCAGAGCGCCTCGATCTCCTCGGGCATCCCGTCCATGCGGTATTCGCGCGGGATGCCGATGACCTTGCCCCGGATGTCGCCGGTCAGCATCGCCTCGAAGTCCGGCACGGGCAGGTCGGCGGAGGTTGAATCCTTCGAGTCATGTCCGGACATGGCGCGGAGCAGGATCGCCGCATCGCGCACGTCCTTGGTCATCGGCCCCGCCTGATCGAGCGAGGAGGCGAAGGCGATGATGCCCCAGCGGCTCACGCGGCCATAGGTCGGCTTGATGCCGACGATGCCGGTGAAGGCCGCCGGCTGGCGGATCGAGCCGCCGGTGTCCGTCCCGGTCGCCGCCGCGCAGAGATTCGCCGCCACGGCCGCCGCCGAGCCGCCCGAGGAGCCGCCGGGCGTCAGGGGCGTGGCGTCGTCCTGCCGACGCCAGGGGTTCACGGCATTGCCGTAGGTGCTGGTCTCGTTGCTGCTCCCCATGGCGAACTCGTCCATGTTGAGCTTGCCGAGCATGACGGCACCCTGCTTGTGCAGGAGCTCGGTCACGGTGGAGTCGTAGGGCGGGCGGAAGCCGTCGAGGATGCGCGAGGCGGCCTGCGACGGCACGCCGGTCGTGCAGAACAGGTCCTTGATGCCCATCGGGATGCCGCACAGGTCGGGCGACATGCCCATGTCGAGACGGGTCTGGGCAAATCCGGCCTGCCGCCGCGCGATCTCGGGCGTCTTGTGGACGAAGGCGTTGAGCGCGTCCGCCGCGTCGATGGCGGCGAGGTAGGCCTCGGTCAGCTCGGGCGCGGTGAAGTCCTTGGCCCGCAGGCCGTCGCGGGCCTGGGCGAGGGTCAGCTTGGTCAGGTCCGTCATTCGACCACCTTGGGAACGGCGAAGAACCCCTCGCGCGCCTCGGGGGCGTTGAGCAGCACCTCGGCCTGCCGGTCGCCATCGGTCACGACGTCGGCGCGGCGCTTGAGGCGCATGGGCGTCACGGAGGTCATGGGCTCCACGCCCTCCACGTCCACTTCGTTCAGTTGCTCGATGAAGCCCAGGATCGCGTCGAACTCGCGCGCGAGGGCGGGCAGGCGCTCCTCCTCGACGCGGATGCGGGCGAGGCGGGCCACTTTCCGGGCGGTGTCGGTGTCGATGGCCATAAGGGGGTCCCTCGGGGTTTGCGGGGTGTTAGCGCCGGACCGTCCCACCCGCAAGGGCGGGGCGGTGCCGGCCCAGCACCTCGATCATCCAGCCGAGCATGATGGCGTTGAGGATGTGCCACAGGAAATGCGTCCCCACCGGGATCGTGTCGCAGGTCGCCCCGTCCAGCGACCGGACGATGAGCGAGGCGGTCAGGATCGCAGCGCCGGCAAGGAAGCCCCGCGCCGTCGCCGGGGCGCGGCGGCGCAGGAGGACGGCGTGCAGGAGGATCAGCGCCGGGACCGGCCAGTAGAAGGCCGAGACGGCGAAGCCCGGCAGCGCCCGGAAGGCCGGGGTGAGCAGCGCGATCCAGGGGACCGCGAGGGCGGTGAACAGGAGGGAGGCCCGTACCCCCTGCCCCCAGATCCGGCGATGCGCCGCGAAGACGTAAAGGAGGATGAAGCCGAGGATCGGACCCGTATCGGCCGCCGCCGCCCAGGGGGTCGCGACGGTGTGGAACAGGAAGCTGCCCACCCCGATGACGCCCAGGACCGCCGCGAGCGCCCGACAGAGCGGATCGTCCGGCCGACGCCGTAGCGCGAGGACGGCGGCGAGAAGGAAGGCCGCGTTGCTCAGGGCGTTGACGGGCTCGGCCCAGAAGCCCGGTCCCAGCCGCTCGCAATAGGCGTCGATCTGCTCCATTCGCCTTTCCTGGCGCTTGCCGGACCTTTCCGCGCGCCTAGGCTCCTCATGGCCGAGGAGGGTCCGCATGGAAAGTCCCAGCATCCTGTCCCATGTCTCGATCGGCGTCGCCGACCTCGGGAGGTCGTCGGCCTTCTATGACGCCGTGCTGGCCGTGCTCGGCGCGCGGCGGCTGATCGATGAGGACGGGGCCGTGGTCTATGGCCGGATCTTCCCCGAGTTCGGCATCGGTCGCCCGCTCGACGGTGGCCCGCCGGGCGTGGGGAACGGGATGCACTTCGCCTTCCTGGCGCGGAGCCGCGGCGAGGTGGACGCCTTCTGGCGCGTCGGCCTGGAGCAGGGCGCGACGGAGGAGGGGGCGCCGGGGCTGCGGCCGGACTACGGTCCCGGCTACTACGCCTGTTTCCTGCGCGACCCGGACGGGCACAAGATCGAGGCGCACGTCATGGACGACGCGACGGAGGAGGATACGGGCGCCGCCGAGGAGGCCGAGGCGCATCCGACCTGAGCCGCCCGGCTTGACCGCGCGGCGGGTCGGCCCATCCTCCGGGCATGTTCCCCTTCCGCGATCACAACCCCTCCGCCACGACGCCGGTCGTGACCTGGCTCCTGATCCTGGTCAACGTCGCCGTGCATCTCTGGCAGGTGGCTGCGATCCAGAGCGAGGCGCAGCTCTACTACCTTTACAACGCCTACGCGATGATCCCGGCCGAGATCAGCGCCGGGCAGGACCTGCCGACGCTGGTGACCTCGACGTTCCTGCACGGAGGCTGGATGCACCTGATCGGAAACATGCTGTTCCTCCATATCTTCGGCGACAACCTGGAGGACGCCCTGGGGCGGCTGGGCTTCCTGGCCTTCTACCTGCTGGGCGGCATTGGGGCGGGACTCTGCCAATGGGCCTCGGGGCCGCTGTCGCCGATCCCGACGGTCGGCGCCTCGGGGGCGATCGCGGCGGTGATGGGCGGCTACCTGCTGCTGTTTCCCAAGGCGCGGGTGGACGTGCTGATCTTCATCATAATCATCATCCGCATCATCCCGGTCCCGGCCTGGATCCTGCTGATCCTCTGGCTCGGATTGCAGGTCGTGGGAGGCGTGGGCGCGGACCCGCTGACCGGGGGCGTGGCCTACTGGGCGCACGCCGGCGGGTTCCTGATCGGCTTCGTGATGATGGTGCCGGCTTGGGCGCGGCGCGGCGGCGCGGGCTGGTGGCGGCGGACGGATGGGCATCCGCCCCATCCAGAGACCGTGGTCGGGCCTCTTGCGCCCTCGCGCGTGCCCACCGTCAGGCGCCGCCGCTAGGCCGGGGGCCGCTCGCGGACGAGGGCGGCGAACCTTTCGAACACGCTGGCGTTGGCGGCGACGATATCGCCGTGCTCCATGGGCGTGTGGCCCTCGCGGATCGGGCCGACGAAGCCGCCCGCCTCGGTCACGATCAGCAACCCGGCCGCCAGGTCCCAGGGCTGGATCTCCCGCTCCCAGTAGCCGTCGTAGCGCCCCGCCGCGACATAGGCGAGGTCAAGCGCCGCCGAGCCGAAGCGCCGCACGCCCGCGCATTCCGGCATCAGCCGCGCGAGGTCGGCGAGCGTGGCGGGGAGCGTCCGCTTGGCGCCGAAGGGCACGCCGGTCGCGAAGATGCAGTCGATGAGCCGCGAGCGGCCCGAGACGCGCAGGCGGCTCTCGTTGAGCCAGGCGCCCTCGCCCTTCTCGGCCCAGAAGGTCTCGTCCTTGACGGGATCGTGGACGACGCCGGCGACGATCTGGCCCTTGTGCTCGAGCGCGATGGAGACGGCCCAGTGCGGCAGGCCATGGAGATAGTTCGTGGTCCCGTCGAGGGGGTCCACGATCCAGCGGCGGGTCGGGTCCTCGCCCTTCTGCTCGCCGCCCTCCTCGCCCAGGAAGCCATAGGTCGGGCGGGCCTCCATCAGCATCTCGCGGACCGTCTGCTCGGCATTGCGGTCGGCGCGGGACACGAAGTCGCCCGGACCCTTCACCGAGACCTGGAGCTGCTCGACCTCGGCGAAGTCCTTGAGGAGCCCCCGGCCCGCCTTGCGCGCGGCCTTGATCATGACGTTCATGTTCGCGCTGGTGGCCATTCCGTGCTCCTTCCGGGGTCAAGGCGCGCATATAGACCGGGGATCGCGCCCGTCACAAGGCCAGCCACGAGGTCAGCCGCGCTGGAGCTTCACCGCTTCCTGCCGCGCGAGGCGGATCAGGTGGGCGACGTAGGGGCGCGTCCCGTCGGCGCTGCGCGTGGCGGCGAAGAGGCGCTTCACGATGGGCCGGCCCCGCCGCTCCAGCGGACGGGTGGCGATGTCCATGTCGGCGCGGGCGGTGGAGCGGACCACCCAGTCGGGCAGCACCGCGATCCCCCGCCCCGAGGCCACGAGGAGGAGGATCATCGCCGTCAGCTCCACGGGGCGCAGGGCGGCGGGCTCCACGCCCTCGGGGGCCAGCAACTCCGTGAAGGCGTCGAGCCGGGCGCGGTCCACGGGATAGGCGATGAGCGTCTGGCCGGCGAAGTCCGCCGCCTCCACCACCGGCTTGGCGGCGAGCGGGTGGTCGGCGGCGGTGACGAGCACCGGCTGGTAATCGAAGAGCGGGTGGAAGGTGACGCCGGGCAGGTCCTCCGGGTCGGAGGAGACGACGAGGTCCACCTCCTCGCGGCGCAGCGCGGGCAGCGCGTCGAAGGCGAGGCCGGGCCGGATGTCGATGTCCACCTCGGGCCAGGCCTTGCGGAACCCGTTCATCACCGGGAGCAGCCACTCGAAGCAGGCGTGGCATTCGATGGCGACGTGCATCCGGCCGGCGCGGCCCGCCTCCAGGTTGGCGAACTCGGCCTCCAGGGCGGCGACCTGCGGCAGGATCGCCTGCGCCGCCGCGAGGAGGCGGAGGCCGGCGGGGGACAGGCGCAGGGGACGGGTGGCGCGGACGAAGAGCTCCACGCCCGCCTGCTCCTCGATGCCGCGGATCTGGTGGCTCAGCGCCGACTGCGTGAGGCCGAGGAGGTCGGCCGCGCCGGCGAGGCTCCCGGCCTCGTGGATCGCCTGGATCGTGCGGAGGTGGCGGAACTCGATGTGCAAACGGAACTCATGTCGATGGTGAGGATTATGAATTTGTCTCACATGACCAGGACCCCTACAACCACCCTGTCAGCCGCAGGAGCCCGCCCATGACCGCCGTCAGCTTCGAGTTCTTCCCGCCCAAGTCCCTCGAAGGGTCGTTCCGGCTCTGGGATTGCTGCAACGTGCTGGGCCCCTTCGCGCCCGAGTTCGTGTCGGTGACCTATGGCGCGGGCGGCACCACGCGGGAGCTGACCCACGACGCGGTGGCGACGATCCACAAGCATTACGGCCTGACCGTCGCGGCGCACCTGACCTGCGTGGAGGCCACGCGCGAGGAGACGCTGGCCATCGCCGACAGCTACGCCGCCGTCGGCGTCACCGAGATCGTCGCGCTGCGGGGCGACCCGCCCAAGGAGCACGGCGCGTTCCGGCCGCACGCGCAGGGCTTCGCCTCCTCGGTGGAGCTGGTCGAGGCGCTGGCGCGGACCGGCAAGTTCAACATCCGCGTGGGCGCCTACCCGGAGAAGCACCCCGAGGCGGGGTCGATCACGGCGGACGTGGAGTTCCTCAAGCGCAAGATCGACGCGGGGGCGTCGTCGGCCATCACGCAGTTCTTCTTCCAGCCCGAGACCTTCTTCCGCTTTCGCGACGCCTGCGTGAAGGCCGGGATCGACGCGCCGATCCTCCCCGGCATCCTGCCGGTCGAGAGCTGGAAGGGCGTGCAGCGGCTGGCGGCGCGCTGCGGGACGCACATCCCCGAGACCACCGCCCATGCCTTCGAGAACGCGGCGCGGGACGGGACGACGGAGCTCCTCGCGGTGGCGACGGCGACCTCGCTCTGCGACCGGCTGATCGCGGGGGGCGTGGAGCACCTGCACTTCTATACGCTCAACAAGCCGAACCTGACGCGGGACGTGTGCCTGGCCTTGGGGATCGGGCCGAAGGCGAAGCTGCAGGCGGTGGCCTGAGGGGCTCTGCCCCTCGCCCCTTCGGGGCTTCACCCCGGGATACTTGGAGCCGAAGAAGGGGGGGTCTCGGACAGACTAAATCCCCGCGAGGCCTCCGGGTTCACTCCCAGGCTCGCGGGGACCAGGGGCGCGCGCGAGCGGGAGCACCGGCCGCCATTGGGCGGGCTGGGTCTCAGTGGCATCGAGGGAGAACGCCCGTGGGGCGCCTCGGTCTCCCTGGCCGGGTATCTGGCCGCTCCTGGCCCATCGCGTGTGTCCGTGCCCCTCCTTGCGGATGGGCGTCCCTTCGTCCTTGTCTCTCCTTTCCGCCCCCTGCCGTCGGGGCCGGCGTGTCCGCCCCTGGGGAGCGCCGGGCCGTGCGGCGGGGGAGCCGCTGGTGTGTGCGGGAGAGAATGCCAGCCAAGCGTTAACGCCGCCTGACGGCAACGGGCGCGCAACGCCCCGCTCGCGCAACACCCCCGCCCGCCGTGCCACGCGCGCGAAGGCGAGTCGGGGGACGAGGGGCTGGGCGGGGATGGTGCGCGAGACGCGCACCCGACGGCGGGGGGAGCAGGCGGAACAGGGAGGGACGGCGTGAGGTGGGGCTTCACCTCACCCTGCCAAGGCCCTGCCCGGCCGAGCGGGCGTGGGGTTGGGTGGAACCCCAGCCGACGACGGGACGGATGGCGCGTGGGCCGGGGCGGGGGACGCACGCACCTCCCGGGGTCCGGGGCGCCAAAGCGCGCCCCACGGGCGGAAGCGGTCGCGTCAGCCACCCGAGCCGATGCCGCCCGAGCCGATGCCGCCCGAGCCGGTGGCGCCGCCTGCCGCGCCGCCGCCCGACGTGCCGCCGGTGGTGCCCAGGGCGCTGTCCGCTGTGCCGCCGGTGGTCGTGCCCAAGGCACGATCCGCCGTGCCGCCCGTGGTGGTGCCGAGCGCGCGGTTCGCCGTGTCCTCGGCCGTCGCGCCAGGGCCGCCCCCTGTCGCCCCGCCGCCGAGGCCGCCGTTCGCCGCTCCGCCCGTGATGGCGCCCGCCGTGGTCCCCGCCGTGGAACCCGTGACGGCGTCCGTCGTGCGGCCCGTGGTGGTGCCGAGCGTGCCGTCCGTCGGGTCCGTGGGCGACGTGCCGGCGCCCGTCGTGGCTCCGGCGGTCGCGCTTCCGGCGGTCGCGCCAGCGTCTCCTGCCGTGCCCGTGCCCGTGCCCGTCACGCCGGTCGTCGCGCCGATCCCCGTTCCGTCGGTCACGCCGACGCCGATCGACGTCCTCATCGCGTCGGAGACGAGCAGGGTCGGTTCGCTGGCGCAGTTCTCCAGGATCGCGGCGGCCATGTCGTCGGCCGGCGCTTCGGTGCCGCCGCCGGTGGCCTCCTGCAGGGACCGGACGGCGCCCTGCCGGCCCGCCGCGTCGAGCGTCGTGAAGTCGGCGCAGGTCATGGCGCCGGTCCCGGCGTCCTGCGCCAGCGCCGGGGCTGCCGCCGCCAAGGCGGTCGCGATCGTGCCGATCAAGAGCTTCATCCGTTTCCTCCCCAATGGGCCGCGCGTCGGGGCCACGCGGATCCAACCCCCGGGAGAGGGTTTCGTTCGGCTCGCGCGGACGAGCGGCCGGCGGATTGTCGCCGGCCGGCACGGCCCCGGCACGGCCCCGGCACGGCCCCGGCGGGGGGCCGGAGGTCAGGACAGCTCGGAGAGCCGCGCGAGGGCGGCGCGGAGCTGGGCCTCCTCGGCCTCGCGGGCGGCGAGGGCCTCGCGCGTTTCCTCGACCACCTCCTCGGCGGCGGAGGCGACGAAGCGGGGGTTCGCGAGGCGGGCGCGCAGGGACGCGGCCTCCTTGGCGGCCTTGTCGGCGCCCTTGGTCATGCGGGCGATCTCGGCGGCGATGTCGATGAGGCCTTCGAGCGGGAGCGCGAAGGTCGCGCCGGGGGTCGCCACGGTGAGGGAGCCGCGCGGGGCGGCCCCTTCGGTGGGCACCTCGATCCGGGCAAGGCGCTGGATCAGCGCGCCGTTGCGGGCCAGCGCGGCGCGGGCGGGGGCGTCGGCCTCGACCATCACCACGGGGACGGTGAGGCCGGCGGGGACGTTGAGCTGCGCGCGGGCGGAGCGGACGCCCTCGATGAGGGCGATGGTCCAGCGCATCTCGGCCTCGGCGGCGGGGTCCACGAGGTCGGCCACCGCGTAGGTCGGCCAGTCGGCGTGGACGAGGAGCTTTGCGCGGCTCGCCGTGCTGCCCCACAGGTCTTCGGTGATGAACGGCATGAAGGGGTGCATCAGGATCAGGCACTGGTCAAGCACCCAGGCCATGACCTGCTGCGTCTCCCGCTTCAGCGCCTCGTCCGTGCCGGAGAGGAGGGGCTTGGAGAATTCGACATACCAGTCGCAGACCACGCCCCAGACGAAGGCATGGAGCGATTGCGCGGCGCCGTCGAAGCGGAAGGAGTCGAGCGCGGCGTCCACCTCCTCGCGGATGCGGGCCGTTTCCCCGAGGATCCAGCGGTTCACGGGGGCGGTGGCCTGCGGGATGCCCGGCGCGCGCGGGGCGGCGAAGACGCCGTTCATCTCGGCGAAGCGGTGGGCGTTCCAGAGCTTGGTGCCGAAGTTGCGGTAGCCCTGGATGCGGGCGGTCGAAAGGCGCAGGTCGCGGCCCATCGCCGCCATCGCCGCCAGCGTGAAGCGCACGGCGTCGGCGCCGAACTCGTCGATGAGGTCCAGCGGGTCGAGGACGTTGCCCAGCGACTTGGACATCTTCTTGCCCTTCTCGTCGCGGACGAGGGCGTGGACGTAGACCGTCTTGAACGGAACTTCGTTCACGAGGGCGAGCTGCATCATCATCATCCGGGCGACCCAGAAGAAGATGATGTCGAAGCCGGTGACGAGGACGGAGGTCGGGAAGTACCTGGCCAGCTCGGGCGTGTCGTTGGGCCAGCCCAGCGTGCCGAGCGGCCAGAGGCCGGAGGAGAACCAGGTGTCGAGCACGTCCGCGTCGCGCCAGACGGGGTAGACGAGGCGCGTGGGGTCCTGGGTCAGGTTGTAGTCGGCGAGGCCTTGGGCGAAGGCGTCCTCGGCGGCCTCGGCGCCGGCGACCTCGACCACGCGGGCGTGGTTGAGGGGCGTGGGCAGGCCGGCGAGGTCGCCGGCGAAGCGGTCGGCGACGGCGGCGAAGTCGGCGGCGCAGTGGTGGCGCGGCTCGGGGCCGACGAAGCCCTCCTGCAGGAGGAGGTCGCCCAGCTCGATCTCGTCGAGCGCGTCGTCGCCGGTCTCGTCGCGGAAGGTGCCGGGGTTGAGGTCGAAGCCATACCAGACGGGGATCCGGTGGCCCCACCAGAGCTGGCGGGAGATGCACCAGGGCTCGATGTTTTCGAGCCAGTGGAAGTAGGTCTTGGCGTCGCGCTCGGGGAGGATCCGGGTGCGGCCGTCGCGGACGGCGTCGATGGCGGGGCCGACGATGCGGGCGGTGTCCACGAACCACTGGTCGGTCAGCATCGGCTCGATGACCACGCCCGAGCGGTCGCCGAAGGGCTGCATGATCTTCTTGGACTCGACGTGAGGCACGGGGCCGTCGGCGCTGTCGGTCAGGACCGCGAGGCCCTCGGATTCGATCTGGGAGACGACGAGGCGGCGGGCCTCCAGCCGGTCGAGGCCGCGCATCTCGTCGGGGACGAGGTTGATCTGGGACACGTCGCTCGCCTCGCGCTCGCCGCGCGCGATCTGGCCGGCGATGAGGGCGGACTCCTCGTAGGGGAGGCCGTCGGCGCGCATCCGGGCCTTGGTGTCCATCAGCGCGTAGAGCGGGATGTCGTGGCGGTTGGCGACGGCGTAGTCGTTGAAGTCGTGCGCGCCGGTGATCTTGACCGCGCCCGAGCCGAAGGCGGGGTCGGGATACTCGTCGGCGATGATGGGGATGAGGCGGCGGTGCGCCTTGGGACCGACGGGGATCTCGCAGAGTTGGCCTATGATCGGGGCGTAGCGGGCGTCGGACGGGTGGACCGCCACGGCGCCGTCGCCGAGCATCGTCTCGGGGCGGGTGGTGGCGATGGCGATGTAGTCGCGGGTCTCGCGCAGGGTCACGTTGCCGTCGGCGTCGCGCTCCACGTAGTCGTAGGTCGCGCCGTTCGCGAGCGGGTACTTGAAGTGCCACATGTGGCCCTGGACCTCGCGGTTCTCCACCTCAAGGTCGGAGATCGCGGTCTCGAAGTGCGGGTCCCAGTTCACCAGGCGCTTGCCGCGGTAGATCAGGCCGCGGTCGTAAAGGTCCACGAAGACCTTGAGCACGGCGTCGTGGAAGTCGGGCCCCTGCCCGGCCTCCGGGTCGCCGGGGGCGCCGCCCATGGTGAAGGCCTCGCGCGACCAGTCGCAGGAGGCGCCGAGGCGGTCGAGCTGGGCCTTGATGTTGCCGCGCGAGCGCTGCTTCTGCTGCCAGACGAGGCTCACGAACTCCTCGCGCGTGAAGTCGGTGCGGCGGCGGTTCGACTTCGCGAGCTCCCGCTCCACGACCATCTGGGTCGCGATGCCGGCGTGGTCGGTGCCGGGCTGCCAGAGCACGTCGTCGCCCTTCATGCGGTGCCAGCGCGTCAGGATGTCCTGGAGCGTGTTGTTGAAGGCGTGCCCCATGTGGAGCGAGCCGGTCACGTTCGGGGGCGGGATCACGATGGAGAAGGGCTGGCCGCCGGGTTTCGCGTTGGCGCCGGCGCGGAAGGCCCCCGCCTCCTCCCAGAGCCTCGCGATGCGGGCCTCGGCCTCGGCCGCTCCGAAGTTCTTGTCCATCGCATCCCCCATCATCCGTTCGGGGTCGGGGATTAGCGAAAGCGCGGGCCGGGGGGAAGGGCGGAGGGCGGCGGATCGGGGCTGGCGTCCCGCTTCGCCTTGGGGAAGAAGCCGCGCCGCAGGCATGAGCGGCGGAGGAACGGAATGAGGATCGTTGCCTGGGGGCTGGCCGGGGCCTTGGGGCTGCTGGTCGGGGGCGAGGCGGTCGCGCGCCTCGTGCTGGGGCTCGGGACGCCGCCGCTCAGCATGGCGCATCCGACCATCGAATACCTGTTCCGGCCGGGCCAGGACGTGATGCGCTTCGGCAACCGGCAGACCTACAACGAGGTCGGGATGCGGAGCGGCCCCCTGCCCCGGGACGGCACGCCGGTGATCCTCGTGGTCGGGGACAGCATCGTGAACGGCGGCAGCGAGACGGATCAGGCGGAGCTGGCGACGGAGATCCTGCGGCGCGACCTGTCGGGGAACGGGCGCCCGGCCTTCGTGGGCAACGTATCGGCCGGGTCCTGGGGGCCGGCGAACCAGCTGGCCTATCTGCGGGAGTTCGGGACTTCCGACGCCGAGGCGGTGATCCTCGTGCTGTCGTCGCACGACGCCAGCGACGTGCCCGCCTTCGCGCCCCTCGACCCGGCTACCCATCCGACGCGGACCCCGCCCCTCGCGCTCTGGGAGGCGGTGACCCGCTACCTGCCGCGCTACCTGCCGGACTTGGGCGGTGGAACGGCGGCCGAGACGAAGACGCCGGCGCCCGGCGCGGCGCTGGGCGACCTTGCGGCGCTGGTGGGCGAGGTCCGGGCGAAGGGGCTTCCGCTCTGCGCGGCGCACCATTGGACGGAGGAGGAGCTGGGCGCAGGCCTCACCGAGGACGGGCGGCTTCTCGCCGCCGCGCTGGCCGAGACCGGCGTGCCGGTCGTGGACGGCGGCCCGGGCTTCGAGGCGGCGCTGGCGGTCGGAGGCTCGCCCTACCGGGCGGACGGGCTCCACCCCTCGGTAGAAGGGCAGGCGATCCTGGCGGACTTGCTGCGGGGCTGCCTGGAGCGGCTGGGCGTGGCCGGTGCCGGGTAGGCCGAGGCGCGGTTGCGGCCCCTTGCTGGTCCTGCCACGGTGGCGGCCATGACCGATCCGCGCCTCACCCCGCTTGCCGCCGCCCTGCCCGCGACCGTTCCCTTCACCGGGCCGGAGGCGCTGGAACGGCGGCGGGGGGTGGCGTTCCGGGCGCGGCTGGGGGCGAACGAGAGCGGGTTCGGGCCGTCGCCCCACGCCGTCGAGGCGATGAAGCGGGCCGCGCGGGACGCCTGGATGTATGGCGACCCGGAGGTGCAGGAGCTTCGGGACGCCATCGCCGAGCGGCACGGGTGCGACCCGGCGCACATCGTGGTCGGCGAGGGGATCGACGGGCTCCTGGGGCTCCTGGTGCGGCTGACGGTCGGGGCGGGGACGCCGGTCGTGTCGTCGATGGGGGGCTACCCGACCTTCGCCTTTCATGTCGCCGGGTTCGGGGGGCGTCTGCTGACGGTGCCCTATCTGGGGGACTCGCCGGACCCGGAGGGCCTGATGGGGCTGGCGCGCGAGGCGGGGGCGCGGCTCGTCTACATCGCCAACCCGGACAACCCGATGGGCGGGATGCACGGGGCCGACGTGATACGGCGGATGGTGGAGGGGGTGCCGGAGGGCGGGCTGCTGGTGCTGGACGAGGCCTATGCGGAGCTGGCGCCCGAGGGGTCGCTGCCGGTCATCGACCCCGCCGATCCGAGGGTGATCCGGCTCCGAACCTTCTCCAAGGCGCAGGGGCTCGCGGGGCTGCGGGTGGGGTATGCGGTGGGGCCGCGCGGGCTGGTCGCGGCGTTCGACCGGGTGCGGAACCACTTTGGACTCGGGCGGGTGGCGCAGGCGGGGGCTCTGGCGGCGATCCACGACGAGGGATGGGCGCGCGAGGTGGCGCGGCGGGTGGCCGAGGGGCGGGCGGCGCTGGGGCGGATCGCGGCGGCGAACGGGCTGGCCGCCCTGCCCTCCTGCGCGAACTTCGTCGCCATCGACTGCGGGCGGGACGGGGTTTTCGCGCGGGCGGTGCTGGACGGGCTGCTCTCGCGCGGGGTCTTCGTGCGGATGCCGGGGGTTGCGCCCTTGGACCGCTGCATCCGGGTGACGGTGGGGCCGGAG
The DNA here is from genome assembly GCF_017872975.1 of Rubellimicrobium aerolatum. Taxonomy (GTDB): domain Bacteria; phylum Pseudomonadota; class Alphaproteobacteria; order Rhodobacterales; family Rhodobacteraceae; genus Rubellimicrobium; species Rubellimicrobium aerolatum. The sequence continues at coordinate 23,319 of NZ_JAGGJP010000008.1, read as the reverse complement.
GATTCGCTGGCGGTGTTCGCCGAGGCGCTGCCCGGCGCGCTGGAGGAGGCGGGGGCGGCGGGCTAGGTTCGGGGCATCGACCAACCGGAGGAGGCTTTGCCATGACCCGATTCACCTTGACGCTCGCCCTGATCCTGGCCGGAGGGGCGGCGCTGGCGCAGGACGATGCCGCCGGGCAGGCCAGCGAGGACGCCGCCGAGGCCGGCGCGACCGAGATGATGGACGGCCACGGCCACGACATGGGGGCCATGGGCGACGACATGGCCGGCATGGACCACGGCATGATGATGGACGAGACGGCGATGAGCGGGCTGATGGCGCCGATGGTCGCGATGATGCACGGGATGCCGATGGAATCGACCGGCGACGTGGACGCGGACTTCCTGATGATGATGATCCCGCATCACCAGAGCGCCGTCGAGATGGCCCGGATCGCGCTGGAGCAGGGCGACGACGAGGCCACGCGCGCCATGGCCCAGAGGGTCATCGACGCGCAGGAGGCCGAGATCGCCGAGATGCGGGCGATGCTGGAGACGATGGGGCACGCGGCCCCGGCCGAGTGAGGCGTCAGGCCCCCGCGACCACGGACGCGGCGGCTTCGAGCCCGCCGCGTCCGTGGGGGATGCGGAGGGCCTTGAGGCCGGACTCGATGGCGCCGAGCACGCCCAGGACCATGTGGGCGTTGACGTGGCCCATGTGGCCGATGCGGAGATGCGCCGAGGCGGGCTCGCGCCCCAGGCCGATGCCGAGGGTGACGCCGGTGGTCGCCTTGACCCAGGCGCGGAGGGCGTCGGCTTGGCCTTCGTCCAGCGACAGTGCTGTGATGGCGTGGGAGCGGGCCGAGGGGTCGGGGACGTTGAGGCGGAGGGGGCCGCCCTGCCCCCAGGCCTCGGCCGCCGCCCAGATGGCGCGGGCGAGGGTCGCGTGGCGGGTCCAGACCTGCTCCAACCCTTCCTCGTCGATCATGTCGAGCGCCTCGCGCAGGCCTTAGAGCGCCTGGGCGGGGGCGGTGCCGAACCAGTAGCGCCAGAAGGCGTCGGGGTTCGCGCGTCCGGTCCAGTCCCAGTAGGGGGTGACGAGGGCGGCGGTCGTGCGGGCCCGCGCGGCGCGGTCGTTGAACCAGGCGAAGGCGAGGCCGGGCGGGCACATCAGGCCCTTCTGCGAGGCCGAGATGAGGACGTCGGCGCCCCAAGCGTCCATCTCGAAGCGGTCGCAGCCGAGGGAGGCCACGGCGTCGGCCATGAGGAGCGCGGGGTGGTTCGTGGCGTCGAGCGCCTGCCGCAGGGCCGCGATGTCGCTGCGAACGGAGGTGGAGGTGTCCACGTGGACGGCGAGGACGGCCTTGATGCGGCGGTCGCGGTCGGCGCGGAGGGCCTGCTCGACCCGGTTCGCGTCCCAGGGGGTCGCGGGGCCGAAGTCGATGGCTTCGACCTCCAGCCCGAGACCCTCGGCGACCGAGGCCCAGCCGCGCCCGAAATGGCCGGTCTGGGGCACGAGCACGCGGTCGCCGCGCGACAGGACGTTGACCAGGGAGGCCTCCCAGGCGGCGTGGCCGTTGCCCATGTAGATGGCGACATGATGGCGGGTGCGGGCCAGCGCGCGGAGCGAGGGGATCAGGGATTCGGTGATCGTGACGATCTCGCCCTCGTAGATGTCGGGCGAGGCGCGGTGGCTGGCGCGCAGCACGCGGTCGGGGACGACCGAGGGGCCGGGGATGGCGAGGTAGGGACGGCCTTGGGCGAGCATGGGGACTCCGGTGGTCGGGACGGCGACGTGGTAGCGCCGCGCGGGCGGGGATGCCAGCGGGGCGGCCGTGCTTGCTGCGGGGGCCGGGGGGGCCTACATGGGGGGACCCTGGACCAGAGGATGACGTGAGCCTGCTTTCCCGATTGCTGCGGGGGTCGCCCCGGACGCGGAGCACCGACCTGAGCGACCCGGCGGCGCGGCGGCGGGCGCTGCTGCACTACAATCTCATCGATCATGCGATCCTGCGGCACCACTGGACCAACATGGACGAGATCGCGCCGGGCGTCTGGCGGTCGAACCAGCCGACGCACGCGCGCTTCGTGGAGATCAGGGCGGCGGGGATCAAGTCGATCCTGAACCTGCGCGGCACCGCCGAGCAGCCGCGGTTCCTCTTCGAGAAGGAAAGCTGCGAGGCGCTGGGGCTGCGGCTGACGAGCGTGATGCTCCACGCCCGGAAGCCTCCGGCGCGGGACCAGGTGCTGAAGCTGTTCGAGGCGTTCCGCACACTGGAGCGGCCGTTCCTGATGCATTGCAAGTCGGGCGCCGACCGGGCGGGGTTCGCGAGCGCGCTTTATCTGATGGCGCACGAGGGCTGGACGGTGGCGCAGGCGCGGCGGCACCTGTCGTTCCGCTACCTCCATGTCCGCGCGTCGAAGGCGGGGGTGCTGGGGCGGGTGCTGGACCTCTACGAGGCGCGGCTGGCGCGGGGGCCGATCGGCATCGAGGAATGGTTCGCGACGGACTACGACCTCGTGGCCCTGCGGGAACGGCGGTGAGCGGGCGGCGCAGGGGCGACCTCGGCTGGCTCTGGGGGGGCTACCTGCGGCCGCATTGGCCCTGGCTGGTCGCGGCGATGGGGCTGATGGCGCTGGAGGGGGCGTCGCTGGGGCTCTTCGCGCGGGGCGTGCAGCCGATGTTCGACCGGGTGTTCGTGGCGCGCGAGCCCGGCGCGATCTGGGTCGTGGGGCTGACCATCGCCGGGATCTTCGCGCTGCGGGCGGTCGCCGGGGCCGGGCAGAAGGTGATCCTGACGCGGGTGAACGAAAGGGCGGCGGCGGGGCTGCGGCGCGACCTGCTCGGGCACCTGATGCGGCTGGACGGGGCGTTCCACCGCGACCACCCGCCGGGGGTGCTGATCGAGCGGGTGGGGGGCGACGTGCAGGCGTTGGGCTCGATCTGGACGTCGCTGGCCACGGGGATCGGGCGGGACGCGGTGGGGCTTGTGTCGCTGTTGGGCGTGGCTCTGGCGGTGGACTGGCGCTGGACGCTGGTCGCGCTGGTGGGCGTGCCGGTTCTGGTGCTGCCGGCGCTGGGGCTGCAAGGCTTCGTGCGGCGGCGGGCGCGGGCGGCGCGCGAGGTCGCGGGCGAGATGTCCACGCGGCTCGACGAGGTGTTCCACGGGCTTCAGGCCATCAAGTTGAACGGGCTGGAGGGATATCAGGCCCGGCGCTACGACGCGCTGCTGCGGCGCCGGGTGACGGCCGAGGTGCGCGGCGCGGCGGGGCGGGCAGCGATCCCGGCGCTGGTGGACGTGATGTCGGGGTTGGGGTTCCTGGCCGTGCTGGCGCTGGGCGGGCGCGAGATCGTCGCGGGCGAGAAGACGGTGGGCGAGTTCATGGCCTTCTTCACCGCCATGGCGCTGGCCTTCGAGCCCCTGCGGCGGCTGGCGGCGCTGTCGGGCACCTGGACGCAGGCGGCGGCGAGCGTGGAGCGGATGCGGGCGGTGCTGGACGCGCGGCCGGTGATCCTGGCCCCGGCGCGGCCGGTGGCCCCGCCGGTGGGCGCGCCGGCGGTGGAACTGCGGGACGTGCATCTGGCCTATGGGGGGCAGCCGGTGCTGCGGGGGCTGTCCTTCGTCGCGGAGGCGGGGCGGACGACGGCGCTGGTGGGTGCCTCGGGCGCGGGCAAGAGCACGGTGTTCAACCTGCTGACGCGGATGGTGGACGCGGACCGGGGCGAGGTGCGGGTCGGCGGCGTGCCGGTGCGGGACATGGACCTGGGGGCGCTGCGGGGGCTGTTCTCGGTCGTGGCGCAGGACGCGCTGCTCTTCGACGAGACGGTGCGGGAGAACATCCTGCTCGGCCGGACGGACGTAAGCGAGGCGCGGCTGGCCGAGGTCGTGGAGGCGGCGCACGTGGCGGACTTCCTGCCCGTTTTGCCCCACGGGCTCGACAGTCCGGCCGGGCCGAGGGGGTCGGCGCTGTCGGGCGGGCAGCGGCAGCGGGTGGCCATCGCGCGGGCGCTGCTGCGCGACACGCCGGTGCTGCTGCTGGACGAGGCGACATCGGCGCTCGACACCCGGTCGGAGGCGGTGGTGCAGGCGGCGCTGGACCGGCTGTCGGAGGGGCGCACGACGCTGGTCATCGCGCACCGGCTGAGCACCGTGCGGGCGGCGCACCGGATCGTGGTGATGGACCGGGGGCGGGTCGTGGACCAGGGGACGCACGAGGAGCTGCTGGCGCGGGGCGGGCTTTACGCGGAGCTGCACCGGCTCCAGTTCAGGGACGAAGGGGGCTCTGCCCCCGTCGCCTCCGGCGACTCCCCCGGGATATTTGGAGCCAAAGAAAGGCAGCAGGGATGAGCGGGCGGGCAATCGTCGCGGTGGAAGGGGCGGATCGGGAGGGGTTCCTCCAAGGGCTCGTGACGAACGACGTGGGGCGGCTGCGGGAGGGGCTGGTCTATGCGGCGCTGCTGACGCCGCAGGGGAAGTATCTGGCGGACTTTCTGCTGGTGCCGGACGGGGAGCGCATCCTGATCGACGTGGCCGAGGGGGTCGCGCCGGCGCTGGTGCAGCGGCTGGGGATGTATCGGCTGCGGGCGGACGTGCGGCTGGTGCCGACGGAGCTGGGGGTGCGGCGGGGGACGGGGGCACCACCGGAGGGGGCCTGGGCCGATCCGCGCCATCCGGCGCTGGGCTGGCGGCTCTATGGAGCCGAGGGCGGGGGCGACGGGACGGACTGGGACGCCATCCGGGTCGCGCACGTGATCCCCGAGACAGGGGTGGAGCTGACGCCCGAGACCTACATCCTGGAGGCGGGGTTCGAGCGGCTGCACGGGGTGGACTTCCGGAAGGGCTGCTACGTGGGCCAGGAGGTCACGGCGCGGATGAAGCACAAGACGGAGCTGCGGAAGGGGCTCGTGGGCGTCGCAGTGGAGGGGGCGGCGCCGGTGGGGACGCCGATCCTGACAGGGGACGGGCGCGAGGCGGGGGCGCTCTATACGCAGTCGGGCGGGCGCGGGATCGCGCATCTGCGGTTCGACCGGATGGGCGGGCCGCTGGCGGCGGGGGACGCGCGGGTGGTCGCGGGGCCGGCGTAGGGCGGGGTCCGTCGCCAGCGTTCCGCATCGTGGTCGAGGTGGAATGGTGGGGGGAAGCCCGTCCTACGCTGTCGAACGCGATGCACCGTGTAGAGCGGGGTTCGGCCCGCCATGCGAGACCGCCATCAGGCTAGGAAGGCGAAACGCTGGGCCAGCGAGTCCCAGGCGGCCTCGGAGCCGGCACTGAGGAGGACGCCGCGCGGGCGCTCGGCGGTATAGTCCTCGCCGTCGAGGAATCGCGCGACGCCGCCGGCCTGTTGGACCGCGAGGACGCCCGCCGCGTGATCCCAGGGGTGCGGGACCGGGCCGGAAAGGCAGAACTCGGCGTGGCCTTGCGCGACCATGCGGTATTCGTGGAGCGCGCAGCGCAGGCCGGTGATCCGTAGGAAGTCGGGGAACTCCTTGGCGATCCGTTCCCGGTCGGCGTGGGGAAAGAGGCCGAGCGGCATGTAGCCGGTCAGGCGGTCGATCCGCGATTCGGCGGAGGCCCGGAGGTCGGTGACGCGGCCCGAGGCGGTCTCGAACCGGGCGGGGGCGCCGGGGACTGCCTCGATCCAGTCGTCCATCACGGGGTCGTAGAGGAGGCCCCAGACGGGGACGCCCCGGCGCAGCACCGCGAGGAGGACGCCGAAGACGGCGAGGCCCTTGGCGAAGTTCCAGGTGCCGTCCACGGGGTCGATGACCACGCAAGGGTCGGCGGTGCCCATGGCGGTGCGGAGGGACGGGTCGGCGGCGACCGATTCCTCACCCAGCACGGTGGCCTCGGGCCAGGCGGCACGGACGGCGGCGGCGATCTGCGCCTCGGCCTCGGTGTCGGCCAGCGTCACGAGGTCGGCAGGGCCGGATTTCGTGGAGATGTCGGACGGCGCGAGGGCCCGGAAGCGCGGCATGATCCGCTCGCGCGCGGCGTCCCTCGCCGCCCGCAGGAGGAGGTCGCGTTGCGCGGGCGAGATCGGATCAGGCACGCTCGGAGTATTCCATGGATTCGGTGTTGACGATGACGCGCTCTCCCTCGCCGATGAAGGGCGGGACCAGCACGCGCAGGCCGTTGTCGAGGATCGCCGGCTTGAAGCTGTTGGCGGCGGTCTGGCCGCGCTGCACGGGGTCGGTCGAGGCGATGGTGCAGGTGACCTTGGGCGGGAGCGCCACGTTGAGCGCCTCCTCGCCCACGTATTCCACGCGGACCGTCATGCCATCCTGGAGGAAGGGGCGGCGGTCGCCCAGGAGGTCGGCGGGCAGCGCGATCTGCTCGAAGCTCTCGCTGTCCATGAAGGTCAGCATCCCGTCGGTCTCGTAGAGGAACTGCTGGTCCTTCTTCTCCAGCTCCACCGTCTCCACCTTGTCGGCGGAACGGAAGCGTTCGTTGAGCTTGCGGCCGTCGCGGAGGTTCTTGAGCTCCACCTGCGCGAAGGCGCCGCCCTTGCCGGGCTTGACGTGATCCACCTTCACCGCCGCCCAGAGGCCGCCGTCATGGTCGAGGATCAGGCCCGGCTTGATCTCGTTGCCGTTGATCTTGGGCATGGCCCCCTCCCCCGATGACGACTGCGCGAGCGGCGTTGACCTTCGCGGCGGGGGAGCCATATCGCCCGTGCGCCGCCAGCACAAGGCGAACTCCCGGTTTCGCGAGGACCCGATCCGTCCCTTCCATAGAATTGCCATGATCGAAACGCATGGCAGCCATGCTGAAAGAGCACCGCTCCCGGCGGCTCAAAACGGTAGTTATCACGGGCCCTCGGACGCGGAAGCGAAGAAAAAGGAAGAAAAATGAAGGATTTCATCGACGGCACCGCCTACAACAACGAGCAGGGCAACCGCGCGCGCAAGCTTTTCGCGGCGGTCGTGCTGGCGGCGCTGGACGACGCCATTGCGGATGACAAGAAGTTCGGCAACGGTCCCGAGCAGATCGCCCGCTGGGCGCGGTCCAAGGACGGGCGCGAAGTGCTGACCTGCGCCGGCATCGACCCGAACGAGCGGGTGGTCCAGGGCCTCATGGACTTCGTCGGCAAGGGCGTGCGGACCTCGGTCGCGCTGTCTCGCGAGGAGAGCGAGCGTCGCCACGCCGCCGAGGAAGAGGCGAAGGCCGCCTGACGGAGCCTTCCTTCGGGAGTTTCACGGAACAGCGCGGGCCCTCGGGTCCGCGCTTTCGTCATGGGGAGGGGCGATGGCGAAGGCCGTGATGATCCAGGGCGCGGGCTCGAACGTGGGCAAGAGCCTGCTGGTCGCGGGGATCGCGCGGGCCTGCCGGATGCGGGGCCTGCGGGTCGCGCCCTTCAAGCCGCAGAACATGAGCAACAACGCCGCCGTGACCGCCGATGGGGGCGAAATCGGACGGGCTCAGGCGCTGCAGGCGCGGGCGGCGGGGCTGGAGCCGCTGGTGGACATGAACCCGGTGCTGCTCAAGCCCGAGACGGAGACGGGCGCGCAGGTCGTCGTGCAGGGCCGCCGCGTGGCGAGCGTGCGGGCGCGGGACTACGCAGGCCTGAAGCCGCAGCTCATGGCGCCGGTGCTGGAAAGCTTCGGGCGGCTGGCGGCGGGGCGCGACCTCGTGATCGTGGAGGGCGCGGGGAGCCCGGCCGAGGTCAACCTGCGGGCGGGGGACATCGCCAACATGGGATTCGCGCGGGCGGCCGGGGTGCCGGTGGCGCTGGTGGGCGACATCGACCGGGGCGGCGTGATCGCGCAGATCGTCGGCACCCACGCGGTGCTGGAGGCGGGCGATCGCGCCATGATTCGCGCCTTCGCGATCAACAAGTTCCGGGGCGACCCGCGGCTCTTCGACGACGGGTTCCGGATGATCGCCGAGCGGACGGGCTGGGCGGGGCTGGGCGTGGTGCCGTGGTTCGAGGAGGCGTGGCGGCTGCCGGCCGAGGACATCCTCGACATCGCCGGGCGGGGGACGACGGGAACGGTCAAGGTGGCGGTGCCGCAGTTGCGCCGGATCGCGAACTTCGACGACCTCGACCCGCTGGCGGCGACGCCCGGCGTCGGCGTGGAGATCGTGCCGCCCGGGCGGGCGCTGCCGGGCGACGCGGACGTGGTGCTGATCCCGGGGTCGAAGGCGACCATCTCGGACCTTTCGCATTTCCGCGCGCAGGGCTGGGACGTGGACCTCCTCGCGCATCGGCGGCGGGGCGGGCGGGTGCTGGGGCTCTGCGGCGGCTACCAGATGCTCGGGCGGCGGATCGAGGACCCGGACGGGATCGAGGGGCCGCCCGGAGGCGTGGACGGGCTCGGCCTCCTCGACGTGGTGACGGTGATGGGTCGCGAGAAGCGGTTGGCCCGCGTGGAGGGGACCCACCCCGCGAGCGGCGCGGCGGTGCGGGGCTACGAGATCCACATGGGCCGCACCGAGGGGCCGCACCGGGACCGGCCCTGGCTGGTCGTGGACGGGCGGCCCGAGGGGGCGGAAAGCGCGGACGGGCGGGTGCGGGGAACCTATCTCCACGGGCTCTTCGCGGCGGACGCCTTCCGCGCGGCCTGGCTGTCGGAACTGGGCGGCGCGGGCGTCCCCTTCGACTGGGAGGGCGAGGTGGAGGCCACGCTGGACCGGCTGGCCGCGCATCTGGAGCGGCATCTGGACCTCGACGCGCTGCTGGCGACGGCGGCGGAGGTCTAGGTCTGACCAGGAGGCCGGGCGGCGGCGCGCATGGCGAGGGCCTGGAGCACCTCCTGCCGGACGAGCTTGCGGAGGTTGCGGGTGACGCGCGCGCCGGTCTCGCCCCGCAGTTCCTCGCTCACGACCTCGGCCACCAGGGCGCGGAGCGCGGCCTCGTCGAGGCCGGCCAGGGGCAAGGGGACGGGCTCGGGCGGCCGGGGGGCCGGAGCCTCCGCTGGTGCCGGGATCGGCGGCGCGGCGGCGGGCGGGAGCTCGGGCGGAGCGGGGTCGGGTGCGGAGGCGGCGGATGGCGGGATCGCCGATGGATCGGGGATCGGGCCGGCGACGGCTTCGTCCGGGGTCGCCGGGGCGGGAATGGACCCGGTCGGGACGAGGACGGGCTCGATGGCGGGGGTCGTCGGGCGGGGCGGCGGAGACGCCTCGGGCAATGACGCCGTGGGGTCGGGGTCGGCAGGCTCGCGCACCCGCAGGGACGGGGTCAGGACGAGGCGGCCCATGGGAGCGGCGCGGCCTTCCTCGCGCGGGCGGCGCAGCGCCAAGGGGAAGGGCTCGCCGGGGGTCTTGGGAGGATTCGCCATCGTGCCTTCCGTTCGGGCCGGGATCGGGTCCCCTGCCCCGCCGCGCGGGGCCGGGACGGCGGGCTCAGTTCCCCTGCCCGATCGACTGCAACACCCGGTCCAGCGCCCGGCCCTGCCGCGAGGCGGCCGAGGGGGCGTCGTCCACCAGGTCGTAATAAGCCGAAGGGTCGTAGACCTGGACGTTCAGCCCGAGCGTCTGCGCGGACAGCAGCCCCGCCGCCGACAGGATCTGGTAGGTGGCCAGCGCCTCGTTGATCTCGGCGTCCACGAGGCTCGCGCGGGCGTCGAGGAGCTCCTGCTCGGCGTCGAGCACGTCGAGCGTGGTCCGCGCGCCGAGCGTCGCCTCCTCGCGCACGCCCTCGAAGGCGATCTGGGCGGCGCGCACCTGCTCGGAAAAGGCGGAGCGGCTGGCGCGGGCGACCTCGAGGTTGGCGTAGGCCGTGCCGACCGCCTGGACGACGCCGCGCGAGACCTCGATCAGGCTCGCCCGCGCCTCGTCGCGCTGGGCGCGGGACTGCCGGACCTCCGAGGCCCCGGCCCCGCCCCGATAGATCGGGCCTTCCACCGAGACGCCGACCTGCGCCACCCCGGTGTTCGGGGCCTCGGCCAGCTCGCCCAGGGCGTCGCTCTCGCGCGAGAGGGAGATCCCGCCGCTCAGCGCAACGGTGGGTCGCTGCTGGGCCCGGGTGGCCGAGATGGCGATCTCGGCGGCGGCGACCTGGTGCTGCACCTGCAACAATTCCGGGTAGGAGCGCAGGGCGATGGCCTCGGCCTCGGCCGGGGCGGACGGGATCGTGGCGAAGGGCGGCGGCTCCAGGTCGCCGGGCGCACGGCCCACGAAGGCGCGGAAGTCCTCGATGGCGGTGGCGAGGTCGCCCTGCGCAGCCACGAGGTTGGAGCGCGCCGCCGCCAACTCGGCCTCGGCCAGCGCCACGTCGGTGCGCGTCACCTCGCCGACCTCGAAGCGGTCCTGGGCGGCGCGCAGCTCCTCGCCGATGACGCGGACGTTGTTCTCGCGCAGGCCGACGAAGGCGCGGGCGCGCCGCACCTCCTGATAGGCGCTGACGATGCGGAGGAGGACCTGCCGCTCGATGTCGCGCAGCGACTCGCGGGTGGCGAGCACCGTCTCCTTCTGCGCCTCGATCGCCAGCCGGCGGGCGCCCGAGTCCCAGAGCGTCTGGGTCAGTGACAGCCCGACCGCGAGCTCGTCGGAGTTGGCCTCGAGCCGCTCCACGGTGGTGCCGAGGAGCCCGGCGGTCGCGACCTCGGCCGAGGTGAAGCTCCGCTCCAGGGAGGCGGACCAGCTCAGCACCGGGCGCAGGGTGGCCACGGCCTGGGCCACGTTCTCGTCGGCGGCGCGCAGGGTGGCCCGGTTCTGCTCGATGAGGCCGGAGGAGTTGTAGCCGTCCACCAGCGCGTCGGCCAGCGTCTCGGCTTGGGCGGTCCCGGCCCAGAGGGCCAGAGCGGCCACGGTTCCGCGGAAGATGTGTCGCATGATGCTCGCTCCGCCTCGTTCCTGTTGATCGCGCGCCGTCAGAGCACGAAGGCCGTGGCGCGTCCGAAGCCGGGAAGCACGGGCGCCCCGGCGTTGAAGGCGTAGCGCCAGTTCACCAGACCCGCTTCCTTGCGGCCGATCCGGGCGATGCCGAGCTGCTCCTCGGCGAAGAGGGCGGCGATGCGCCCGTCCTCGGCGAGCTGCGCCAGGAGGGCGTCGTGGATCGTCTCGACCGCGCCCTCGACCAGGATGACGTCGAAGGGGGCCTGGGCGGGTGCGCCCTCGGCCAGCGGGGCGGCGACGACGCGGGCGTTGGCCGCGCCCTGGGCCGCGAGGGCGGCGGTCGCGGCGGCGGCGCGGGCGGGGTCGTCCTCCACGGCGGTCACGACGGCGCCCATCCGTTCCATCACGGCGGCGCCGTAGCCCAGGCCCGTGCCGAGGTCGAGCACCCGCTCGCCCGGGCGGATGTCGAGCCCTTCGAGGAACTTGGCCAGGGTGCGCGGCTCGAGCACGACGCGGCCGGGGGCAAGGTAGAGGTTCTCGCCCAGGTAGGCGGCCTCGCGGCGCGATTCGGGCACGAAGGCCTCGCGCGGGACGTGAAGCATGGCCTCGATGATGGGGAAGCGGGTCACGTCGGCGGGACGGACCTGCGTGTCGACCATCATGGTGCGGCGGGTCTGGAAATCGGACAAGGGGTGGACGCTCCGGAGTCTCGGCCTTTCCCGGAGTCTTGGCACAGCCCCGGCGCCGGCACAATCGGCCCCGCGCCTCCCCTCGCGTCGCGGCCGCTTGCGCGTGGCCTCCGGGTCATGTATCCCGGCCCCGTTCCGACAGGGACGGCGGCGAGTTGGCGGAGAGGTTACGCAGCGGATTGCAAATCCGTGTAGACCGGTTCGATTCCGGTACTCGCCTCCATTTATGTTTAGGCACTTGCAAAACTTCTCCTTTCATCGGCCCTGCGCCGTTTACAGAGGTGTTTGCACTTTCGTTCACGACGCACCTCCTTTGCCTTGCCGTGGTGAGCAGGCTGGTATCGGGATGGTTGATTTGGCGAGGCGTGGGCTTCGGCCGATGAGGGACGCCAGTCGTGACGGGCCAAGGCCTGCCGTCCAGGAGCGCCGTTGCGACCGGCTCCGGACGGCTTGCAACTGCGGTTCAGAGCCCACGCGGTGCGTTGGACGACCTGAGGCCGGGAGCGTCGGATCGTGCCATCGGACGACGCCGCTCCGAGCACGACGGCGAGGTCGCTGACGGAAAGCCTTCTTGCGTTCATGTCGGCCAAGCGAACCGCAGCCAGGATACGGCCCGAACCGACGTCTTCGATTGCGTTGAGCGGTCCTGTAACCCGGCCGGACGTCACTCGGCCCTGAGCCACCTCATCCCAAGAAGTTCTTCGAGCGGCGCTCAACGACGCGGTGGCCTGCTGTCCAGGAAACCGGCAGCAGGCCACGAACGCGCGCGGGCATGGCGCTGTCGGAAGCGACCTCCCCTGGCGTTCCCCAGGCTCCGGCAAGCCCATCGGAGCTGAACCCTCCCCCGCGAACCGGAGGAGGGCCAAGGGGGACCCGTGCTGCGATCAGTCGTAGAGCACGGCGGCGATCGTCGGGTCGGCCATGTTGCTCTGGTCGTACCAGTAGAAGCCGGTGTCGATGACCTCGGGCAGTTCCTCGCCCTTCGTGGCCTTGACGAGCGAATCGACGACGCACTGGCCGATGCCGACCGGGTTCTGCGTGATGGCTCCCAGCAGGGTCCCGTCCATGATCGCGTCCTTCTGCGTCCGCCCCGAGTCGAAGCCGACGCCGACGATGTCGGAGCCGGTCTCCCTGAGCGCGACGGACAGGCCGATGGCCGAGCCCTCGTTCGAGGCGAAGATGCCCTTGATGTCGGGGTTGGCCTGCAGCATCGCCTTGACGTTGTCGGCCGCCTTCAGCGCGTCGTTGGCGTACTGGACATCGACGACCTCGATGTTCGGATAGGCCTCGGCGATGCGGTTGAGGAACCCGTCGCGACGGCCGATGCCGGTGGCGCTGGTCTGGTCGTGGATCACCGCGGCGATCTGGCCCTCCTCGCCGATGGCCTTCGCCAGGGCGTCGGCGGCGGCGGCGGCGGCCGCGATGTTGTCGGTCGAGCAGGTCGTCAGGGGCAGGTCGCTTTCGACGCCCGAGTCGAAGGCGACGATCGGGATGCCGGCGTCGGCCGCCTGCTGCAGCGCCGGGACCTGGGCTTGGCTGTCGAGCGCGGCGAAGCCCAAGCCCTGCGGCGCCTTGGCGATGGCCGCGTTCAGGATGTCGGTCTGCCTGTCGATCTCGGCCTCGGTGTTCGGCCCCTCGAAGGTGATCGTCACGCCGTTGCGGGTGGCGGCCTCCTCGGCGCCGGCCTTCACGGCTTGCCAGAACTGGTGACTGAAGCCCTTGGCGATGATGGGGAAATAGGTCTCCTGGGCGACGACGGGGGCCGCCCCCATGGCGAGCCCGAGGGCCAGTGCCGAGGTCAGGATGGTCTTCTTCATGTCTCACTCCCTGATTGTTGGACCCGGTGCGGTTGGCGCATCCGAGGTGGTCGATCTCGTCTCTTGTTGGTCTCTCTCCCGGATCAGGCCTTTCTACGAAGGACGATGTCGATGAAGACGGCGACGATGATGATCGCGCCGGTCACGACGATCTTCCATTCCTCCTGGACGCCCATGACGCGCAGCCCATTGGTCAGCACGCTCATGATGAAGGCGCCGATGATCGTCCCCGTCACCGTGCCCCGCCCGCCCGAGAGCGAGGTGCCCCCGATGACCGCCGCCGCGATGGCGTCGAGCTCGTAGCCCAGGCCCAGCGCGGGCTGCGCCGAGTTGAGGCGTGCCGAGACGATCAGGCCGGCGACGCCGCAGATGCCGCCGCTGATGGCATAGGTGAGGATCTTCCAGCGGTTCACCTTGATGCCGGACAGGCGCGCGGCCTCCTCGTTGCTGCCCAGCGCGAAGATCATCCGACCGACGATCGTCCGCGTCAGCACGATCGAGGATACTGCGGCGACGGCGAACATGATGAGCACGCCGTTCGGGATCTCCAGCCCCGGGATCAGGGCGGAGATCGAGCTCACGGGCGACAGGAGCCCGTAGTTCGGCGTGTCGTTGAAGTAGATCGGCGTAGCCCCCGAGAAGACCAGCGCGAGGCCGCGCGCGATCTGCATCATGCCCAGAGTGGCGATGAAGGGCGGAATCTTCATGTAGGCGATCACGGCGCCCGAGATCGAGCCCATGAAGGCCCCGAACAGGATCGCGCCGATGATGCCCAGCGGCAGCGGCATCCCGAGGTTCGTCAGGAGGAGCCCGGCGACGACCGCCGTCAGGGTCATCATCGTGCCGATCGAGAGGTCGATGCCCCCCGAGATGATGACGAAGGTCACCGCCACGCCCAGGACGCCGTTGACGGCGGTGGCCTGCATGATGCCGACCATGTTGCTCCAGGTCGCGAAGTTCGGGGCGAACAGGCCGAAGAAGGCCAGGAGCGCGATCAGCACGACGAATGCCACGGCCTTCTGCACGGTCGCGGTCGTGAAGAGCCGGGACCCGCCCCAGCCGGAGGTCTTGAGTGTGGTGTCGGTCATTGCTCGTGCCTCCGGTTCACGCCGCCTCGGCGCGCTGCGTCGCCAGCGTCATGATGTCCTCCTGCGTGGCCGTGCGGCCATCGAGCTCGCCCGTGATCCGCCCTTCGCACATCACCGCGATGCGGTGCGACAGCCGCAGGACCTCGGGCAGCTCGGAGGAGATCACGATGATCGCCTTGCCCTGCGCGGCGAGGTCCTCGAGCAGGCGGTAGATCTCGGCCTTGGCGCCCACGTCGATGCCTCGGGTCGGCTCGTCGAAGATCAGGATGTCGCAGTCCCGCAGGAGCCACTTGGCGATGACGACCTTCTGCTGGTTGCCGCCGGAGAGGAGCCGCGTCTCCTGGTGGACGTGCGGCGTCTTCACCTTGAGCCTGCGCACGTAGTCCTTGGCCACATCGCCCAGCGCGCCGTCCCGCATGAACAGGCCGCCGGACATGAAGCGCCCCCAGCTCGCCATGGTGACGTTGTCGCGCACCGACATGCCGGTCACGAGGCCGAAGTGCTTGCGGTCCTCGCTCAGATAGGCGATGCCGTTCGCCACGGCGTCGGCCGGGCTGGCGATCCGGCGTGGCCGCCCGTGGACCCGAATCTCGCCGCTGTCGATCGGGTCCGCGCCGAAGATCGCGCGCGCGACCTCGGTCCTTCCCGCCCCCATGAGCCCGGCGAACCCGAGGATCTCGCCCTTGTGCAGGGCGAAGCTCACGTCGCGGATCGCATCGCCCCGGTTCAGGCGGGTGACGCGCAGCACCTCCTCCTCGGCCCGTCGCCCCGTGGCGCGGTGCTGATCGGCCAGTTCGCGCCCCACCATCATCTGGATGATGGTCGCCATCGGCGTCGTCGCGGCGGGCAGCGTGTCGATGTACTGGCCGTCGCGCATGACGGTCACCCGGTCGGCGATGCGCTTCACCTCGTCCATCTTGTGGGTGATGTAGACGATCCCGGCGCCGTTGGCCTTGAGGTCGTCGATCACCGTGAAGAGATGCTCGACCTCGGTCTCGTTCAGGGCGGAGGTCGGCTCGTCCATGACGAGGACCCGGGCGTCATACGACAGGGCCTTGGCGATCTCGACGAGCTGCTGGCGCGCCACGGTCATGTGGCCGACCTCGGCCGCCGGGTCGATGCCCACCCTCATCCGCCGGAAGATCGCGGCCGCGTCGCGCCTGAGCTTGGCTTCATCGACGAAAATGCCGAAGCCTTTGCGGGGTTCGCGGCCGATGAAGATGTTCTGCGCCGCTGTGAGATGGTTCATCAGGTAGAGCTCCTGATGGATGATGCTGATGCCGAGAGCCTGCGCGGCCTGCGGATCGCGCAGCGTGACCGGCCGGCCATCGACCCGGATCTCGCCGCCGTCCGGCTGATAGACCCCGGTCAGGATCTTCATCAGCGTCGACTTGCCCGCTCCGTTCTCGCCCATGAGGGCGTGGACCTCGCCGGGGCGGAGATCGAAGCGGACATTCTGCAAGGCACGCACGCCAGGGAACGACTTTTCTATTCCCCGCATATCCACCAATGTCGGCAGCGCCTCGGGCTGTGCTCCCGTCACGTTCTCCTCCCCTGCCCGGTCGTCGGCTTCTTTGGCCATGCCATCCCGGGTCTCCTTCAGCCTGCCACGGCTGGTTCGAGTGACGCAATGTCTCGATGCGTCATGCTGGAAGAAACAGGCCAAAGCTCCGCCATTCAGTCCCGATCCTGTCAGGCTGCGCGCTGAACCTCGCGCATAGGTCAAGGCGCCCATGCCCTTGATGCATCCTGAAACATCATCACTGCTCGAATCGGGATGGAGTGGAATCTCGATCTCTTGGGTTGGAAGGCGCCTTCATCCGGGCCCGCAACAAGCCATCGGTTCGAGCCGGGCCGTCTCGTTCTACGCAGCCCGAGGGTCGCGCACGCCCCGGCGCGGCTTTCAGGACGGAGCGCCCGCTTCGGTCTGCCCGAAGCTTGGCAGCTCGATGCGGGTGAACACGACGAGATCCAGCAGGACGCCGTCGCGGGACCGCTCCTCCGGCTTCGTGGCGGCCTGTCGCATGGCTTCGGCCAGCAGGGCTGCCGGGTCCTGGGCGAGGGCGAAGTCCATGGCTGCTCCGTCGCGCAGGAGACGGGTCGCGCAGGAGAGGGACGGTGATCCCGTTGGTCACGTGACCGACGAGCAGGAGGTCGTCGGCGCGGCCGGCTTCTCTCAGGGCTCAGGCGAGGCCCAGGTTCCCGCCGCCGACGTTGTAGATGGCGCCCAGCGCCGGCTGCGCCTTCATGAGGCGAGCGACCGATTCCGCGTCAGGCCCGGGCTGTCCTCGCCCAGGGCCTCGCCGGAACGGACCACCCTGGAAAAGGGCACGGGCATCGACAGTTGGAGGATCGTCTCCTCGACCACGGTCCTGGTCAGGGGATGCAGGTCCCCCCGGGCGGTTCAGGACACGATTCATCGTCGCGCGGGACAGCCCTGATTCGCGCCTGATTTCGGCGATGCTGACCCGACGCATGGCGGCTCTCCCTTCGGCGGAACGCGACACCTCAGAACGCGTCCCTGCTTGGATGCTTCTCCGATGAGGCCATAGTTCCACGACGACCTTGAAACACCCCGACACGACGTTTGCGGTGATCTCACCATCCCTGATGCAATGGGCTCCTCGCCCTCCACATGGCGGGCTTCGGGGCTGTCGTGGGCCATCTGGGATTCGACAAGATCAAGACGGGCGATGACAAGGCCGTCGATACCCACGCCTTCGCCCACTATTTCCACCACAAGAACTTCGGGGCGAACTACGCGGACGGGCCCATCCCGCTCGACCGATGGTTTGGCACTTGGCACGACGGGACCAGGGCGGGCGATGCCGCCAGGGATGCGCGTTGGCAGAAGAAGATGGAGCGGACCAACGCATGCGTGGGCAAGACCGGCAATCCAGCCGGACGGGCGCCCTGCCGCCGCCGCCGCCCTGCACGATTTCAAGGGCACCGATGGCCGAAGCTGGGGCGGGCGTCCGCCTGCAGGTCCGCTCGTGCCGACGAGCCGAATGGCACCGTGATTTGCAACCTCCCGCACGAGAGGCGACGCGCACCCTTTCTGGACTGCGTGGACCATCCCAAGGCTGGTTCCGGTGATCACGGGCCGTCCATCGAAGCTAATGGAAGATCGAGCAGGGCAACGACGCACCGTCGTCATGCCTCGTCGAGTTGCTAGCGCCGAGCTGGCACCATCCTTGCACCGACCGACGCTTGTTGCTGGCCGTGCCGGCCTGTGCCATGCTCCCGCAGCGTAAACCAGATCACGATTCACGCGAAGGCCGCGCCGCCGGCCTATCCCTCCCGCGACGAAAGTAGCCCATCCATGTGCTCGGCCTGCGAACGCGCCCATCCCTTTCCCCAGCACGACCATTCCTGCCTCTGCGGCTCGCCGGAAACCTTCGCGGCCATGCGGCGGATCGAGGCCGACATCACGCGGCGGCGGATGCTGGGCGGGGCGGCGGCGGTGCTGGGGATGTTCGCGGGGTTCGGGATCGCACCCGTGGAGGTCCGGGCGCAGGCGCCGGGGCGGCCGCTGCTGCTCACGAATCTGCGTCTCTTCGACGGGCGCGACCTCGCGATGCGCGAGGGCGTCGCGATCCTGGTCGAGGGCGACCGGATCGCGGGGCTTCCGCCGGCCGGCGAGGTCCCGGAGGGGGCCGAGGTCATCGACTGCGGCGGGCGGGCCGTGATCCCGGGGCTCATCGACGCGCATTGGCACGCCACGCTGACGGCGGTGAGCCAGATCGCGGCGCTGACGCAGGACATCGCCCTCGTCCACCTGATCGCAGGGCGCGAGGCAGGGGCGACGCTCCGGCGCGGCTTCACGACCGTGCGCGACGTGGGCGGGCCGGCCTTCGGGCTCAAGGCGGCGATCGACCGGGGCGTGGTGGAAGGGCCGCGCATCTTCCCGTCGGGCGCGGCGATCTCGCAGACCTCGGGGCACGGGGATTATCGGATGCTCCACGCCCTGCCCCGGATGCCCGGCGACCCGGCCGACTACAGCGAGCGGACGGGCGTCGCCGTCATCGCCGACGGGCCGGACGAGGTGCTGCGCCGCGTGCGCGAGCAGCTCATGCAGGGGGCGAGCCAGATCAAGATCCACGCGGGCGGCGGCGTGTCCTCGGTCTACGACCCGCTCGACTCCGTCCAGTTCACCGAGCCGGAGATGCGCGCGGCGGTGCAGGCGGCGGCGGACTGGGGCACCTATGTCTGCGCCCACGTCTACCTGCCCGAAGGCATCCAGCGGGCCGTGAGGGCGGGCGTGCGCTCCATCGAGCATGGCCAGCTCGCCGACGAGGAGACGGCGCGCATCATGGCCGGCGAGGGGGTGTGGTGGTCGATCCAGCCCTTCCTTCTCGACGAGGACGCCAACGCCAAGCCGGACCCGGCGCAGCGCGCCGACCAGGCCCGCATCGCCGAGGGCACGGTGCGCGCCTTCGACCTGGGCCGGAGCCTCGGGGTCCGCATGGCCTTTGGCACCGACATCCTGTTCAACGCGGGCGAGGGCGGCGCGAGCCAGGGCCGGCAGCTCGCCAAGCTGGCGCGCTTCATGCCGCCGCTGGAGGCGCTGCGGATGGCCACCGGCAACGCGGGCGAGCTGCTGGCGTTGTCGGGGGGGCGGGCGCCCTACCCCGCGCCACTCGGCGTCATCGCGCCGGGTGCCCATGCCGACCTTTTGGTGGTCGAGGGCGACCCGGAGGCCGGGCTCGACTGGCTGGGCGACCCGGAGGCCAACCTGCGGCTCATCCTGAAGGGGGGACGGATCGTGAAGGAGATGCCGGCATGAGGATGCTTCCGTCCCTTGTCGTTCGGCTTGGGCCGGCCCTCGCGGCCGCCCTCGCCGCAGTGCCGGCGGCCGCGCAGGACGGGCGCGGCTGGAACGTGCAGGTGACGCCCTACGTCTGGGGCAGCGGCGTATCGGGCGAGCTGACGCCCCTCGCGGGGGGGCCGACGCTCGACTTCGACGAGTCGCTGTCGGACGTGCTGGAGGACCTCGACGGGGCGTTCTTCCTGTCGGCCTATGCGCGGAGCGAGCGCTGGGTCGTCCTGGGCGACATCAGCAGCGCCACCTCCTCGCGCGAAGGGACCGTGCCGCCGGGGCTCCCGGCCGAGGGCGAGGTGAGTCAGAGGTCGGTCACGCTGGCGGTGGGCTACCGCGCCGTCTCCGGGCCGCGCGCGACGGTGGACCTTCTGGCCGGGGCGCGGTTCTGGGACGTGGAGGTCTCGGCCGCCGCGCCGGCGGTGGGCCTGTCGGCCGGCGCGGACGTGAGCTTCTCGGACCCGATCCTTGGCGCGCGGGTGAACCTGACGCTCGCGCCGCGCCTGTCGGCAATCCTTTATGCCGACGTGGGTGGCTTCGGCACCGGGTCGGAGGCCACGAACCAGGTGGTCGCGACCCTGAACTACGCCGTCACGGACAGGTTCTATGTCTCCTCGGGCTGGCGACGGCTGTATGTGGACTACGACAGTGGGGGGACGGACTTCGAGGCGGCGCTCTCCGGCCCCCTCCTCGGCGTGACCTGGCGCTTCTGAGCGGGAGACGGCGATGAACAGGCGGATGCGATCGGCGGCGGCCCTCCTCCTCGCGGCGGCGCTCGGGGCCGCCACGGTCGCCGAGGCCTGCACGCGGGCCGTCTATCTCGGCCCCGAGGGGCGCGTCCTGACGGGGCGCAGCTTCGACTGGAGCGCGCCCATCGCCAGCAACCTGTGGGTCTTCCCGCGTGGGATGGAACGGGACGGCAAGGCCGGGCCGCGCTCGGTCGAATGGACCTCGCGCTACGGCAGTCTGATCGTGTCGGGCTACGACATCTCCACGGTGGACGGGATGAACGAGGCCGGGCTGGTGGCGAACCTGCTGTGGCAGGTGGATGCCGATTACCCGGAGGACGACGGCACGACCCCGAGGATGTCGCTGTCGATCTGGGCACAATACTTCCTCGACAACTACGCCACGGTGGCCGAGGCGGTCGAGGACCTGCGCGCCACCCCCTTCGACGCCGTGACGGGCGAGGTTCCGGCCATGCCCGGACGGATGACGACCGTGCATCTGTCGCTGTCGGACGCGACTGGTGACAGCGCCATCCTGGAATGGATCGACGGCGAGCTGGCGATCCATCATTCACGCGAGTTCCGGGTGATGACCAACGAGCCGCGCTACGAGGAGCAGCTCGCCGTGCGCGCCTACTGGGACCGGGTGAACCCCCGCGATTTCCTTCCGGGCACCAGCCGCGCCACCGACCGCTTCGTGCGGGCGTCGTTCTACATCGACGCCGTGGAGCAGTCGTCCGACCCGCGCGTGGCCGCCGCCGCGACCATGAGCGTGATCCGCAACGCCTCGACGCCCTGGGGCATCAGCGTGCCGGGACAACCGAACCTCGCCACCACGCGTTGGCGCGTCGTGGCCGACCAGACCGACCGGCTCTTCTACGCGGAATCGGCGCTGTCGCCGAACGTGTTCTGGGTCGACCTCAAGCGGCTCGACTTCTCGGAGGGCTCGGGGGCGCGGAAGCTCGACCTCGGCGTGGATATGGCCCGCATCCTGTCCGGCGAGGCGTCGGGAGAGTTCGCCCTGGCCGAGCCATTCCCGTTCGAGCCCGCCGACTGACCGGACGGGACATGCGCCAGTCCCCGGATTCGAGCGGCCACGACGCCCCGGGAGGCATGGTGCCGAGGAGCCCCGCCGTGCCAGGCGCCAAGCGCCCGCCGGTGCAGCGCGCTTCCGGGACCCCCGTGCCGCCAAGCTTGCGCGCGCTCCTTCGCACCCTTCGGCCGGTTCGGTGCCGGACGGACCTCGTGGGCGCAAAGGGCGAACCCCGCGCCTCGCCAGCGGATCGCCGGGCCCTCCTGGCCGGGGAACCGGCCCTACCATGACGCGACAGGCGGCCGAGAGGGCGGGCGTCTCCGCGAACGGCCGGTGGCCGGCCCGCGTCCTCGTGGGGCCCAGCGCCGGAGGCGTTCTCTGCGGCACCTTGCTGTTCGCCCTTTCGCTCACGCCCTCGATGACGCCCCGCGCGCCCGTCATTCAAGGGCTTCTGGGAGGGGCGCTCCTCGCCCTCGGTTATCTCCTCTGGCAGGCGGCGGTCGGGGTGGCAGCTTGGCTCGGGCTCGCGGCGCGGACCCGCGCGCCGGTCCTGCTACGGCGCATCGCCCTGTTGGTGGCAGGGGTCCTGGCCCTGGTGGCCCTGGCCGCCGGCCGGGGCTGGCAGGACTCCGTGCGCGCCGCCTGGGGCCTGCCCCCGCTCGAAGGCTTCGCGTCCGTCTGGATCGCGACGCTCGCTCTCGTGGCGTTCCTGTTGCTCCTGGTCTTCGGGCGGCTCTTCGGGAGGCTTTCGGACCGTCTATCCTCGACGGCCAGCCGCGCCCTGCCAACACGGGCGGCCCGGGCCGTCGGCCTCCTTGGGGCGACCGCTCTCGCCGCGCTCCTCCTCGACGGCGTGGTGCTGCGCGGCGTCCTGCGGATGATCGACGAAAGCTCGCGCCTCGCCGACGACTTCGTCCCGCCCGACACGGCCCCGCCATCCGACCCGAACCGCACGGGCAGCGCCGCCTCGCTGGTCGCCTGGGAGGACCTCGGCCGCATGGGACGCGACTGGGTGGCGCGCACGCCGTCGGCCGAGGCGATCGGGACCTTCTGGGGCGGGCCTGCCCGGACGCCGGTCCGCGTCTATGTCGGCCTGATCGCGGCGCCGACCGCCGAGGAACGGGCGCGGCTTGCCTTCGAGGAGCTCCGGCGGGTGGGTGGGTTCGAGCGGAGCCATCTCGTCATCGCGATGCCGACCGGGACGGGTTGGCTCGACCCGGGCGCGATGGACACGCTCGACTACATGACTCGGGGAGATGTCGCCAGCGTCGCCGTGCAATATTCCTACCTGCCGAGCCCCGTCTCCGTGCTCGTCGATCCGACGCATGGCCTGGAGGAGGCGCGGGCGCTGTTCGACCTCGTCTACCGCCACTGGACAGGCCTTCCGCGGGAGGACCGGCCCCGGCTCACCCTCCACGGCCTGAGCCTCGGGGCCTTCCTGTCGCAGGAGACCGTGCCGCTGCTGGACGTCTTGGGCGATCCCTTCGACGGAGCCATGTGGGCCGGCTCGCCCTTCCTCAGCGATTTCTGGCGCATGGTCGTGGACCGTCGCGCCCCCGGAAGCCCGGCCTGGCGGCCTCGGTTCGGGAACGGGTCGCTGGTCCGCGCCTCGAACCAGGAGGGTGCTCTCGACCGCTTCGATGCCGATTGGGGACCGATGCGGCTCGTGCTGCTCCAGTACGGCAGCGATCCGATCGTGTTCTTCGACTGGTCGCTCGCGCTACGTCGGCCGGACTGGCTCGGGCCCGACCGAGCTCCCGACCTGTCGCCGCAGATGCGGTGGTTCCCCTTCGTCACCTTCGCCCAAGTGGCCGTAGACATGGCGCTGGCTCTCGGAGTGCCCGGCCACGGACACGACTACCAGGCGCAGCACTACGCCCCGGCCTGGGCGGCGGCGCTGGGGGTCGAGGACTGGTCGTCGGAGGACACGGAACGGCTCGCCGAACACCTCGACGGAGCCTCCGGCTAGGGTGAGGGGCCAATGACCGCGGGGGACATCTCTGGGGCAACGAGGTTCTGGAGGCGGTGGGACGATCCTTTGCCCAGCCTTCCAGACGCGACCCTGCTGTCAAGCCGATGGCATCGGGATTGAAGTCGGCGCGGCACATTCGGCCCTTTGGAAGCCAACGCGCAGCCTCACCCGGCGGACTTATAGGCATGTCGCCAAACGGCTTGAGGACGGCTCTCCACTGCGCCGAAGAGTTCTCAAACATCGTCGCTTCGGGCGTTTCCTAGAAGATCTCGCCGCCCTCGTCACCAAGCGTCGTCAGGGCAGCGCTCCGCTGCTTGCCCTGCGGGTGGCCCGCAGGGAGAGCCCGGCGGTCCTCACCCTGCGTCGCGCTTTGCGATCCAGTCGTGATCGGGGTCGTTCTGGAAGCGCCACTGGCGG
>NZ_JAGGJP010000007.1 GCF_017872975.1 Rubellimicrobium aerolatum | reverse complement strand
AGCCGGCAGATCAGCGCGCTGAAGGCCGAGGGCGTCCTGGAGCTCGGCCCCCAGCGCCGCATCACCGTGCCCGACATCCGACGCCTCATGGCCGAAACCGGCGACGACATGGACGGCGGGATGGTGAGCTGACCCGCTCCTAAGAAATCTGCGGGCTCCCGGCAACGGAACCCGCCCCCCCGTTCGTTGAAGCCACAGGATCGAAGGCAACCCCGCCCGCCGGGACCACCCCGATCCGTTCCGGCAACGAACGGGGGACCCCTTGGCCAACGACCGATCCGACACTCGCACATCCTGGCCGAAGGCGTGGCTCGGTGCCCTGGCGCTCCTCCTCGTGGCGCTGACCGCCTTCGAGGCCCAGGCCCAGGCCGACCTCCCCGCCATCCCGCCCGCCATGGCCTGCGCCGACCTCCTCGGCACCGACCTCACCGACATCGGCGGCGAGGGCAGCCGCGTGACCGAGGCGCAGGAGATCACGAACGACCAGGGCATCGCCGCCTGTTCCGTCCGGGGCACGCTCGCCCCCGCCATCACCTTCGCCGTCGTGCTCCCCACGGACACGTGGACCGGCCGCTACCTGCAACTCGGCTGCGGCGGCCTCTGCGGGCGGCTGTCCCTGCGCGAGGTCGGCGCCGCCTCGGGCTGCACCCCTCTCCAGGCCGGCGGCGTCGCCATTGCCGCGACCGACATGGGCCACCAGGCCTCGGACGCCGGCTGGGGCGACGACCCGCAGAAACGCGCCGACTTCGCCCACCGCGCCCAGCACGTCACCGCCCTCGCCGCCAAGCGGCTGATCGAGGCCTTCTACGGCCAGCCCGCCCAATATTCCTACTTCAACGGCTGCTCGGACGGCGGGCGCGAGGCGCTGATCGCCGCCCAGCGCTACCCCGAGGACTTCGACGGCATCCTCGCCGGGGCGCCCGCCCTGAACTTCCAGGTGCAGAACGGCCTCTACCACGCCTGGCAGGCCACCGCGAACCGCGATGCCGACGGCCGGGCGATCCTGCTGGCCGCCCGCCTGCCGCTCCTGCACGACGCGGTGCTCTCGGCCTGCGACGACCTCGACGGCCTCGCGGACGGCCTCCTCGCCGACCCGCTCGCCTGCACCTTCGACCCCGCCACCATCCAGTGCGAGCCCGGCGCGACCGACACCGCCGCCTGCCTCACCCCCACCGAGGTGGAGGTCGTCCGAAAGCTCCACGACGGCCCCCGCGACCCCGCCACCGGCGAGCGCCTGACCCTCGGCGGCCCGCAATGGGGCTCCGAGCTGCGCTGGACCGTCTTCGTCCCCGAGACCCCGGACGCCACGACCGCGAGCCAGGACCACGCCCTCGAACACCTGACCGGCGTGGCCTTCCCCGAGAACCCGCCCGAAGGCTTCACCCTCGCCGACGTGACCTTCGACACGGCGTGGCTCCAGCGCCTCGCCGCCCTGCACCCGCTCTACGATGCGACGAACCCCGACCTGTCGGGCTTCCACGGCGCGGGCGGCAAGCTGATCCTCTACCACGGCTGGTCCGACACCGACATCTCGCCCCTGAACACGCTGACCTACTACGAGGCCGTCCGGTCGCACATGGGCGCGGACACCGCCGACACCTTCGCCCGCCTCTACCTCGTCCCCGGCATGTATCATTGCAGCCAGGGCGAAGGCCCCTACGAGTTCGACCTCCTCACCCCCCTGATGGCCTGGGTCGAGCGCGGCGAGGCCCCCGGCGCGGTGACTGCCCGCCAGCCCGCGCAGGACGAGGCCAGCGGCTTCGGCCAGTTCGGCCACGGCCGGGGCGGCCCGCCGCCTTCCGGCGCGACCGAGCCCCTGCCCGGCTACCCCGCCGCCGAGGCCCCGAGCGCCAGCGTCCTCCGCTCGCCCCCGCTCCTGCCCTACCCGGCGCTCCCCGCCTTCACCGGCCAGGGCGACCCGAACGACGCGGCGAACTGGACCGACGGCGCGACACGGGTGGAGTTCACCCCGCCCGCCTGGGCCGGCTCGGCCTTCTTCGAGCCCTACGCCCCCCTCGACCACTGAGGAGCCCCCGGCCGCCCGCGCTTGACGCGGGCGCCGATCCCGTCATCCTCCGCCCGGCGGGCGCCGAGCCCGAGGGAGACGCCACCGATGACCGACGTCCCGAGCCCCGAGCCCGACCTGTCGGAGGCCTTCAAGGGCGCGTTCCGCCAGCACCCCGCCGGCGTTGCGATCCTGACCGCCGACCCGGGCGACGGCCCCGTGGCCTTGACGGTGAGCTCGCTCATCTCGGTCAGCGCCGCGCCGCCGACCGTGGCCTTCTCGCTCTCCGAGGGCTCGACCAGCTCGGCCCCGCTCCTGCGGGCCGAGACGCTGGTGATCCACCTCCTGCGCCGCCAGGACCGTCCCTTGGCCGATCTCTGCGCCACCAAGGGCGCCGACCGCTTCGGCCCCGGCGTGCGCTGGGACCGCCTCCCCGGCGGCGAGCCGTTCTACATGGGCGTCGCCAACTGGTTCCAGGCCCGCATCCTGCACCGCTTCCCCGTCGCCGGGGCGACGCTGGTGGTGGCCGAGCTGATGGCGGGCCAGGTGGACCGCTCCGAGGCGGGGCACAAGGAGTCGCTGGTCTACCTCGACCGCCGCTGGCACGG
Organism: Rubellimicrobium aerolatum; assembly: GCF_017872975.1. GTDB lineage: Bacteria > Pseudomonadota > Alphaproteobacteria > Rhodobacterales > Rhodobacteraceae > Rubellimicrobium > Rubellimicrobium aerolatum. Next base: position 177,594 of record NZ_JAGGJP010000007.1, on the reverse strand, counting down.
CCTGCACCCGGCCCCCGAGCCGATGAGCGACCCGGCGGCCTGACCCCTCCGGGTCAGCGCTTGCCGCGTCCCTTGGGCTTGGGCCGATCCGCGTCCCACCCGGCGCGGGGACGCGCCGGAGCCCTCGGCGTCACCGACACCATCGGCTCCTCGGCCCGCGCCGGCTTGGCCTTGCGGGGCCGGGGGGCCGCGTCGCCCTCCGCGCCGGCCCCGGCGCGCGGGTCCTCGGCGTCGTCCCGGCGGCGCGGCGGCCCCTTGCGGTGGCCCGCCTTCTTCGGGGCCGGGCGGCCCGTCGCGTGGCCCGTCGTCTGGCCCACCGTCTGGCCCGCCGCCAGATCCGGCGCGCCCTCCAGCCGCCGGATGCCGACGCCCTCCTCGATCTCCGTGGCCCCGTCCAGCGCCTTCAGGAACCCCTCCACGCGGTCATCGGCGATCTCCACGAAGCTCTCGCTCGCCTGCACCCGGATCGCGCCGATCGCGTCCTTGTCGAGCCGCCCGGCGCGCAGCAGCAGCGGCAGCAGCCACCGCGCCTCGGCCCGGTCGTCCGCGCCCACCGACAGCGCGAACCAGGTGCTCGGCCCGAAGGGCTTGCGGACCTTGGGCTCGGCGGGCGCGTCGGCCCAGCCCAGCTCCTCCGGGGCCGAGGTGCCGGCCCGCGACAGCCGCAGGTAGGCCGCCGCGATCCGCTCGGGCGAATGCACCGCCAGGAGCTTCGCGGCGAAGGCCGCCTCCTCCTCCGAGGGCTCCTCGGACCAGACGGGATCGGACAGCAGCCGCTCCTCGTCCCGCCGCAGGATCTCCTCGGCCGAGGGCGCGACGGTCCACTCCGCCTGGATCTTGCCGATCCGCAGGAGGTTCTCGGCCTTGCGGATCATCCGGGGCGGCACGATCAGCACCGAGGTCCCCTTGCGCCCCGCCCGCCCGGTGCGCCCCGACCGGTGCAGCAGCCCCTCGACGTTGGTGGGCAGCTCGGCATGGACGACCAGCTCCAGGTTCGGCAGGTCGATCCCCCGCGCCGCCACGTCGGTCGCCACGCAGACCCGCGCCCGCCCGTCCCGCAGCGACTGGAGCGCGTGGGTCCGCTCCTTCTGGCTCAGCTCGCCCGAGAGCGTCACCACCGACAGCCCCCGGTTCTGGAAGCGCGCGCCCAGCCGGCTCACCATGGCGCGGGTGTTGGCGAAGACGATGGCCGTCTTGGCGTCGTGGAAGCGCAGGACGTTGATGATGGCGTTCTCGGCGTCGTTCGGCCCGACCCGCACCGCCTGATAGGCGATGTCGGCGTGCTGGCTGGTGGCCGAGACGGTCGCCACCCGCACCGCGTCCCGCTGGAACTGCGTCGCGAGCTTGACGATGGCGGCCGGCACCGTGGCCGAGAACAGGAGCGTGCGCCGCTCCTCGGGGGCCTGCCCGAGCATGAACTCCAGATCCTCGCGGAAGCCGAGGTCCAGCATCTCGTCCGCCTCGTCCAGCACGATCGCCCGGATCTGCCCCAGCTCCAGCGACCCGCGCTGGATGTGGTCGCGCAGCCGGCCCGGCGTGCCGACGACGATGTGCGCGCCGCGTTCAAGCGCGCGCCGCTCCTCGCTCATGTTCATGCCGCCGACGCAGGACACCACGCTCGCCCCCGCCTTGGCGTAAAGCCAGCGCAGCTCGCGCATCACTTGGAAGGCCAGTTCGCGCGTGGGCGCCACGACCAGCGCCAGCGGCGCCCCGGCGGGGCCGAGCGCCCCCGCCTCGCCCAGCAGCGTCGGCCCGATGGCAAGCCCGAAGGCCACCGTCTTGCCCGACCCGGTCTGCGCCGACACGAGGAGGTCCGAGCCGTCCAGCCCCGGCTGGGTCACGGCCTCCTGCACGGCGGTCATGGTGTCGTATCCACGCTCCGCGAGGGCATCGAGCAGGGTCTGGATCATGGCAGGGGTCCGATTCGGCTGAGGCGCGCGGCAGGACGGCGCGTCGGGAGGGGGTCCGCGCGAAGGCGCAAGGGTCGCGCCCCCACTGGCCCCCTTGGGCGCGCGGGTCAAGCTGGATATGTCGTCCCGCCGCCGATCCCGGCCCGAACGGCCCCTCAGTCGGCGTAGATCGGGAAGGCGTGGCACAGCGCCCGCACCCCGGCCAGCACCTCGGCCTCGGTCTCCGCGTCGCCCTCCGGCCCATGCTCCCGCAGGCCCTCCAGCACCCGCAGGATCATCCGGCCCACCGTCGCGAACTCGGCCTCGCCAAAGCCGCGCGTGGTCCCGGCGGGGGTGCCGAGCCGGATGCCCGAGGTGACGAAGGGCTTCTCCGGGTCGAAGGGGATGGCGTTCTTGTTGCAGGTCAGGCCCGCCCGCTCCAGCGCCTTCTCGGCGGCCTTGCCGGTCACGCCGAAGGGCCGCAGGTCCACCAGCACCATGTGGCAGTCGGTCCCGCCCGACACGATGCCCAAGCCCCCCTGGGTCAGCACCTCGGCCAGCCGTTGCGCGTTGGCGACCACCTGCCGCTGGTAGTCCTTGAACCCCGGCTCCAGCGCCTCGCCGAAGGCCACCGCCTTCGCCGCGATCACGTGCATCAGCGGCCCGCCCTGGTTGCCGGGAAACACCGCCGAGTTGAACTTCTTCGCCAGCGCCTCGTCGTTGGTCAGGATCATGCCCCCGCGCGGCCCGCGCAGCGTCTTGTGGGTGGTGGTCGTCACCACATGGGCGTGCGGCAGCGGATCGGGATAGAGTCCCGCTGCCACGAGCCCGGCGTAATGCGCCATGTCCACCATCAGGTAGGCCCCCACCTCGTCGGCGATGGCGCGGAACCCCGCGAAGTCCATCGCGCGCGGATAGGCCGAGGCCCCCGCGAGGATCAGCTTCGGGCGCGTCTCCAGCGCCAGCCGTCGCACCTCGCCCATGTCGATGCGGTGGTCGTCGGCGCGGACCTCGTAGCTCACCACGTCGAACCACCTGCCCGACATGGTGACGGGCGAGCCGTGCGTCAGATGCCCGCCATGGGCGAGGGACAGCCCCATGATCCGGTCGCCGGGCTGGAGCAGCGCCAGGAACACCGCCTGGTTCGCCTGCGCGCCCGAATGGGGCTGGACGTTGACCCATCCCGCCCCGAACAGCCGCTTCGCCCGCTCGATGGCGAGCGCCTCGACCTCGTCCACGTGCTCGCAGCCGCCATAGTAGCGCTTGCCGGGATAGCCCTCGGCATACTTGTTGGTCAGCACCGACCCCTGCGCGGCCAGCACCTCGCGCGAGACGATGTTCTCCGAGGCGATCAGCTCGATCCCGTCCTGCTGGCGGGACAGCTCGGCGGCGATGGCGCGGGCCACGGCCACGTCGCGGACGGCGGGGGAGGCGAGGTCCTTCATGGGACGGTCCTTTCGGGCAAGAGGAGGCCAGCGGCCCCGCAGCGCGGGACCGTCCGGGAAGACAAGAAGAAGGGGCTCAGAGCCCGAGCGCGATCTCGCGAGCGCCCTGCCGGAGCAGTTCCTCGACGTGCGAGGCGTAGCTGCGCCAGACGGCGAGGGTGAACCGTTCCTCGCCCTCGCGGACCAAGACCGCCTGCACCCCGTCGAAGACCGTGCGCGCGCCGCGCCCGACCTCCAGCCGCCGGACATCGCGGGCGATGCCGATGGCGAGGAGGTCGAGCGACCCCGGCCCCTCGATCAGGAACGTCACCTCGCGGTCGGTCACCTCGACGAGCGCGTGGGGGATGCCCCCCTCCAGCGCCCCGGCGACAGCCGCCGCCTCGGCGGCGGGCACGTCGAGCCGCCACTCGTCGGGGCCGAGGCAGAGCGCCCGACGGCCGCCCTGCTCCGAGGTGCGCCCGATCCGGTCGGGCAGCGGGAGCCCCAGCGCCGCCTCGGCCGCCTCGCGGCTGGCGGCCCGAAGGCGGAGCGAGAAGCGGGCCTCCAACGGCAGCACCGTCACGGCGACGGCGGTCGAGCGGGGGAAGGAATGGATCTGCGCGGTCATGGCGTGCCTCTCAGACCTTGAGCTTCTGGCCGTCGGGATCGACGAAGTTGGGGACCGTCACCTTGGCCCGCAGCGTGCGGCCCGGCATGGGGATGTGCAGCACCTCGCCCATGCGGTCGCGCCCGCCCTCGACCAGCGCCATGGCGATGGACCGACCCAGCGCCTCGGACCAGTAGGACGAGGTGACGTGCCCGATCATCGTCATCGGGATCGGCTGGTTCGGGTCGGCGACGATCTGCGCCCCCTCCTCCAGCACCACGGCCGGGTCCTCGGTCAGCAGCCCCACGAGCTGCTTGCGCCCCTTGGCCACGATATCGGGCCGGGCCAGCGACCGCTTGCCGACGAAGTCCGTCTTCGCCTTGCCGATGGCCCAGCCCAGGCCCGCGTCCTGCGGCGTCACGGTGCCGTCGGTGTCCTGGCCCACGATGATGAAGCCCTTCTCGGCCCGCAGGACGTGCATCGTCTCGGTGCCGTAGGGCACGACCCCATGCGCCTGCCCAGCCTGCCACAGCGCCTCCCAGAGCGCGCGGCCATGGCGGGCGGGGACGTTGACCTCGAAGCCCAGCTCGCCGGTGAACGACACCCGGAACAGCCGCGCCGGGAACCCGGCCACGGTGCACTCCACCACCGCCATGTGCGGGAAGGCGTCGTCCGAGAGGTCCAGCCCCTCGACCAGCGGCTCCAGCAGCTTGCGGGCGTTCGGCCCCTGCAACGCCACCACGGCCCATTGCTCGGTCGTGGAGGTCAGCCACACGTCGAGGTCGGGCCATTCGGTCTGGAGGTAGTCCTCCATCATGTTCAGCACCCGCGCCGCGCCGCCGGTCGTGGTGGTGACGTGGAACTTGTCCGCCGCCAGCCGGCCGATCACGCCGTCGTCGCGGATGAACCCGTCCTCGCCCAGCAGAAGGCCATAGCGGCACCGGCCCGGCTGAAGCTTGGCCCAGGGATTCGTATACATCCGCTCCAGGAAGGTCGCGGCGTCCGGCCCCATGACCTCGATCTTGCCGAGCGTGGAGGCGTCGAACATCCCGACCGCCGTCCGCACCGCCCGGCACTCCCGCGCCACGGCCTTGTGCATGTCCTCGCCGGCTTGCGGGAAGTACCAGGCCCGCCGCCAGAGCGACACCGGCTCGAACACCGCGCCCGTCGCTTCGGCCCAGGCGTCGATGGCCGTCCGGCGCGTCACCTCGAAGTGCCGCCCCTTGCGGAGGTTGGCCAGCGCCCCGAAGGTCGTGGGCGTGTAGGGCGGCCGGAAGGTGGTCAGGCCGACGGCAGGCGCCTCCTTGCCCAAGGCGTCGGCGGCGATCATCAGGCCGTTGATGTTCGACAGCTTGCCCTGGTCGGTCGCCATCCCGTTGGTGGTGTAGCGCTTGACGTGCTCGATGGACCGCATCCCCTCGCGCACGGCGAGGCGGATATCCTTGGCGGTCACGTCGTTCTGGAAGTCGATGAAGGCCTTCGCCAGTCCCGCGTCGCGATCAGTCGGCAGCTCCTTGGCGACCACGCCGCTTCCCGTCCGGTCGCCCTCGACCGCAAAGGTGCCGACGCCCGCGACCCGGCCCGGGGCCTTGGCCGCCGCCGCGCCGGCCCGCGCGCCGTCCTCCAGCGCTGCCGCGACGCCCCAGAGCCCCCGGCCCGCGCCAGCGATCTCGCATTCCTCGGTCTTGCGGTCGGGCAGGAAGGCCCCCGCCTCGGCGTCCCAGGCCAGCGACCCCTTGGTGTGGGAGAACAGATGCAGCGAGGGCGTCCAGCCGCCGCACATCAGCAGCGCGTCGCAGGCGATGGTCCGGCCCGCGCCGACGCGACCCCCTTGGACGGGGTTCACCCGCACGGTGGCGACGCGCAGCCGCCCTGTCGTGCCGGTGACGGTATGCCCGGTCAGCACCTCGATCCCCAGCGCCTCGGCCCGCGCGGTCAGGACGCGCGGCACCTCGGCCCGGACATCGACGATGGCCGCGACCTTCACCCCCGCATGAGCGAGGTCGAAGGCCCCGTGCCAGGCGCTGTCATGGCTCGTGACCACGGCGACGCGGTTCCCCACCTTGACGCCGAAGCGGTGGAGGAAGGTCTGCGCCGCGCCCGCCAGCATGACGCCGGGCCGGTCGTTGCCGTCGAAGACCAGCGGCTTCTCGATGGCCCCCTGCGCCAGCACCACCTGCCCGGCCCGCACGCGCCACAGCCGCTCGCGCGGGGCGCCCTCGGGCAGCACGTCGAGATGGTCGGTCAGCCGCTCGCAGAGGCCGACCATGTTCTGATGGTAGTAGCCGATGGCCGTCGTGCGCGACATCAGCCGCACGTTCGGCATCGTTCGCAACTCGGCCAGCGCCGCCGCCAGCCAGTCCCAGGCCCCCTGCCCTTCGATGCGGACGCCGGGCTCGGACAGCAGCGTGCCGCCGATCTCGGCCTGCTCGTCCACCAGCACGGTCTCGGCCCCCGACTGCCCCGCCGCCAGCGCGGCGGCAAGGCCCGCCGGGCCGCCGCCGACGATCAGCACGTCGCAATGCAGGTGGCGGCTCGCGTAATGGTCCGGGTCGGCCTCCGTCGGCGACTTGCCCAGGCCAGCGGCCTGCCGGATGAAGGGCTCGTAGACCTTGTCCCAGAAGCTGCGCGGCCACTTGAAGGTCTTGTAGTAGAACCCCGCCGGGATGAAGCGCCCCAGCCGGTCGTTGATCGCCCCCACGTCGAACGACAGCGAAGGCCACTTGTTCTGGCTCTCGGCGGTCAGCCCCTGGCGGACCTCCTGCATCGTCGCCCGCGTGTTGGGCTCGAACCGCCCCGGCCCCCGCGAGGTGCCGATGAGCGCGTTGGGCTCCTCCGAGCCTGCCGAGACGACCCCGCGCGGGCGGTGATACTTGAAGCTGCGGCCCATGAGATGGATGCCGTTGGCCAGCAGCGCCGAGGCCACGGTGTCGCCGCGCCGCCCCTCGACGGTCCGCCCGTCGAAGGTGAAGCGGACGGGCTGCGCGTGATCGACCCGGCCGTGGCCTGCGATGCGGAACGGCTGGCTCATTCGGCGGCCTCCTTGAGCGCGTCGAGGTTCGGGCGCGGCTCGCCCGCGCGGTAGGTCATCGCGAACTTGTCGCTCACCGTGTCGCGGACGGCGTTGAAGAAGCGCCCGCAGCCGTTGACGTGCCGCCAGCGCTCGAAATGGTTGCCGCGCGGGTTCGACCGGATGAACAGGAAGTCCCGCCACTCCTCGTCCGACAGCGCCATCGGATCGGCGGGCCGCGCGATATGCGCCTCGCCCGCATAGGCGAACTCGGGCTCGGGGAGGGTCTCGTCGCAGTAGGGGCAATGGATCAGGAGCATGGGGAACCTCTAGTGCGCGACGGCGGCGGCGGCGGCCTCGTCGATCAGCCGGCCGGTGGTGAAGCGTTCGAGCGTGAAGGGCGCGTTGATCGGGTGCGGCTCGTCCCTGGCGACCGTCCAGGCCAGCAGGTGCGCCGCGCCCGGCGTCGCCTTGAACCCGCCCGTCCCCCAGCCGCAGTTCACGTAGAGCCCCTTGACCGGCATCTTGCCGAGGATCGGCGAGCGGTCGGGCGTCACGTCCACGATGCCACCCCATTTCCGCAGCATCCGCATCCGCGAGAAGATCGGGAACACCTCGCAGATCGCCGCGACCGTGTGCTCGATCAGCGGCAGCCCGCCGCGTTGGGAGTAGCTGACATACTGGTCCGTGCCCGACCCGATCACCAGCTCGCCCTTGTCGGACTGGCTGATATAGGCGTGGACGGTGTTCGACATGACCACGCAGGGGAAGATCGGCTTGATCGGCTCGGACACCAGCGCCTGCAAGGGATAGCTCTCCAGCGGCATCCGCAGGCCCGCCGACTGCATCACGACGGACGTGTTCCCCGCCGCCGAGACCGCGACCTTCTTGGCCTTGATGAAGCCCTTGGCCGTGTCCACCCCGATCACCGCGCCGTCGGGGCCGCGCCGGATGGCGATGACCGGGCAGTTCTGGATGATGTCCACGCCCCGCGCCGCCGCACCACGCGCGTAGCCCCAGGCCACCGCGTCGTGCCGCGCCGTCCCCGCCCGCTTCTGGAGCGCCGCGCCGACCACCGGATAGCGCGCGTCCGGCGCGATGTTGAGCGGCGGGCAGAACGCCTTCGCCTCGGCGGCCGACAGCCAGCGGTTGTCCACGCCGTTCAGCCGGTTGGAATGGATATGCCGCTGGAAGCTCTGCACGTCATGGACGTTGTGCGCGAGCATCAGGACGCCGCGCTTGGAATACATGACGTTGTAGTTGAGATCCTGGCTCAGGTCCTCCCAGAGGTCGAGCGCGTGGTCATACAGCCGCGCGCTCTCGTCATACAGGTAGTTCGACCGGATGATGGTGGTGTTGCGGCCCGTGTTGCCGCCGCCAAGCCACCCCTTGTCGATCACCGCGACGTTGGTGATCCCGTGCTCCTTGGCCAAGTAGTAGGCCGCGCCGAGCCCGTGCCCGCCCGCGCCGACGATCACCACGTCGTATTCCGCCTTGGGCTGGGCGTCGGGCCAGTGCTCGCGCCAGTTCTTGTGGCCGGACAGGGCGTTCTTGAGGAGGGAGAAGGCGGAGTAATGCGTCATGGGGGACTCGCGGTCAGGGCGCGGCGTGTGACGGCACCATGACAGATTCCGCGCGCAGGGCCTGTATCCTTGCGTCAGAACCGTTGTATGTCCGGGACAGAGACGACATCCGGGACCCGCCATGACAACCCCCGCCCCGCGCCTTCGCATCGGCTTCCTGCTCGCGCCGCGCTTCACGCTCTGCGCCTTCGCGAACTTCGTGGACGTGCTGCGCCTCGCGGCGGACGAAGGCGACCGCTCCCGCCCGATCCTCTGCCGCTGGCGGGTGCTGTCGCCGACCATGGACCCGGTGGAATCGAGCTGCGGCGTCCGCGTCACCCCCGACGAGCGGCTGGGCGACCCGTCGCGCTTCGACTACATCGTGGTCGTGGGCGGGCTGGTGGACGAGATCGAGCGGCTCCTCCCCGACCACATCGCCTTCCTACGCCGCGCGGCCGGGGCCGGGGTGCCGCTGGTCGGCGTCTGCACCGGCACCTTCATCCTGCACCGCGCCGGGCTCCTGAACGGCTACAAGGCCTGCGTGAGCTGGTTCCACCACGAGGACTTCCTCCACGAGTTCGACGGCCTCGTGCCGGTCTCCGACCAGATCTTCGTGGTGGACCGCGACCGGCTGTCCTGCTCGGGCGGGGCGTCCTCGGCGCATCTCGCGGCCTTCCTGGTGGACCGCCACATCGGCCCGGCGGCGGCGCGCAAGAGCCTCGCCATCATGATCATCGACGAGGCCATGGGGGCCGAGCGTCCCCAGCCCGGCCTGCCGCTGGAGCTGACCACCCAGGAGCCGCTGGTCAAGCGCGCGCTCCTCGCCATGCAGCAGTCGATGGAGGCCCCGCTGGGCGTGGAGGAGCTGGCCCGCCGCCTCGGCGTGGGCCGGCGCAAGCTGGAGCGCCACTTCGCCGACGCGCTGGGCATGACGCCCCGGCAGGCCGACCGCCAGATCCGGCTGGCGCAGGTCCGCCACCTCCTCGGGCGCGGCAGCCGCTCGGTCGCCCGCATCGCCGCCGAGACCGGCTTCTGCGACTCCTCCCACCTGATCCGCGCCTTCCGCGAGGCCGAGGGCACCACGCCCGAGGCCTGGCGCAAGGCGCAGCAGGGCGAGGCGGCGCGGCCCTCCTGACCGGAGCGGCCTCGGCCACCCCCCGCCGTCCCGCAGGCCCCCGATCCCGCAAGTCCCGACCCCGCAAGCCCCCACCCCGCAAGCCCCGACCCCGCAAGCCCCGACCCCGCAAGCCCCGGCACGGAGCCCGACCATGGACATGACCGCGCTCCTCCAGGGGCTGGACCTCGTGGGCACCTTCGCCTTCGGCCTCAGCGGCGCGACGCTCGCCGTGCGCCACCGGCTCGACCTGGTGGGCGTGCTGGCGCTGGCGGTGGCGGCGGCGCTGGCGGGCGGGATGATCCGGGACGCCCTGCTCGGCGCGACCCCGGCGGCGGCGCTGACCGACGGGCGGCTCCTCCTGACCGCCCTCGGGGCGGGGCTCGCCGGCTTCTTCTTCCACCGCGCGCTGAACCGGCTGCGAAAGCCCGTCCTCGTCCTCGACGCCCTGGGCCTCGGCCTCTTCGCCGTCACGGGGTGCCGCAGGGCGCTGGACCACGGCCTCGACCCCCTGCCCAGCCTCATCCTCGGCGTCCTGACCGCCGTCGGCGGCGGCGCGGTCCGCGACGTGCTGGTGGCCGAGGTGCCCCGCGTCCTGCGCGAGGAGATCTACGCGCTGGCCGCCCTCGTGGGCGGGCTGGTGCTGGTCGCGGGCCTCCGCCTCGGCCTGCCCGAGCCCGCCGTGGCCCTGGCGGCGGTCGCCGCCGCCTTCGTCCTGCGGATCGTCAGCGTCCTGCGGGGCTGGAGCGCGCCGCGCCCGCCCGGAACCTGATGCGCCTCACCTGACCCGCCTCACCTGGCCGCGCCCATCAGCCCACGGCCGCCAGCCGCCCGCCCAGCGCGGGGGCGGCGACGAACTGCTGCATCTGCTCGCGCGACAGCTCCCAATGCGCGATGGCCAGCGCGGCCGAGGCCCCCGGGTCGCGGGCGGCGATGGCCTCGATCATGCGGTCGTGCTGGTCGGCGGCGATGGCCTGGCTCTCGGCGAAGCGGTCCGATCCGGCGGTGTAGAAGGTCATGCCGATGCGCGCGTGGTCGATCAGCAGCCGCTGGAGGCTGGGCATCAGGTATTCGTTGTCCGCCATCTCGCCGATGAGGGCGTGGAACCGCTCGTTGAGCGTGGCGCGCTGCGCCGCGTCGCCCGCCGCGATGGCCTCGCGGAACCGCGCCTGCACGGCCCGGAGCCGGGCGACCTGCGCCGCCGTCGCGTGCTGGGCCGCCAGCTCCGCGACCGAGGCGTAGATCATCGGCGCGACCATGAAGAAGTTCCGCAAGGTCTTGTGCGTCATGGGCGTGACCTGCGCGCCCCGGTTCTCCTGGATCAGCAGGAACCCCTCGCCGGCGAGCTGCCGGAAGATCTCGCGCAGCGGCGGCCGCGACATCCCGTAGGCCTGCGCCACCTCCGTCTCGTCGAGGTAGTCGCCCGGCGCCAGCTCGCAGGTCAGGATGCGGCGCTTGAGATCCTCGTAGCCCCGGCTCTTCCGGCTGGAGCCGCCATCCCCGTCCACCACCGCGCGCGTCCTCCCTTGCAGGCCCGGGGGCCGAGCCTAGGCCCACGCCCCCGCCATGTCCACCGACGCCGGCCGCTACTCCCGCGCCGCCCGCGCCTCGCGCCAGCGCAGCACCGCGTTGGCCCCCAGCGTCGAGACGGGCGGCGGCGGCAGCCGCGGGGGCTCCGCCTCGGCGCCGAAGTGCCGCGTCACGTCGCTCGCCACCCCCAGCGCCAGCTCGGCCGCGCCGATGCCGGTCAGCGTGCCCCGCGCCGTGCCCAGCCCGTTCTGGACGCAGGCGGCGAACAGCCCGTCGTCCAGCCGCCGCATCACCGAGACGCCGTTGCGGCTCAGGCACAGGTGCCCGGCCCAGGCGAACTCCATCGGGATGCCCCGGAGCATCGGGAAGCGCTCGTCGAACTTGCGCCGGTGCACGCGCGCCGCGCGCCGCAGGCCCGCCTCGCCGGGCTCCATGCCCGGCAGGAAGCTGCCGCAGCTCCGCGTGACGATGCGGTTCCCCCCCTGCGGCCCGTCGATCCGCCGCATGGTCGTGCCCATCGGGTCCGAGGGCGTGATCCCCCAGCGCGGCGCCCCGCCCAGCGCCTTCAGCGCCTCCGGCCCCAGCTCGGCAGTCATCGAGGCGTAAAGGAACACGTGCATGAGCCGCCCGCGCGCGAAGCCGAAGCTCTCCAGATGCCCGTTGGTGGCCAGGACGACCGCCCCCGCGCTCACCCGCCCGTGCGGGGTCGCCAGCTCCCAGCCCCCGCCCCGGCGCTCCAGCTTCAGGACCGGCGTCGTCTCCGCCACCATCACACCGTCGCGCCGCAGCCCCTCGCCCAGGCCGCGGATGTAGCCCGCCGGCTGCAACATCACCGTGCCGGGCGTGAAAAGGCCCGACACGTAGTGCCCGCTCCCCGTCAGCTCCCGCATCCCCCGCGCGTCCAGCCGCTCGCCGGGCTCGCCCAGTTGCGCCAGATGCGCGGCGTAGCTCGCGTTCAGCGCGTCCGCCGTCGCGCTCGCCGCGCCGTTCACCTTGCCGGCGCGGTCGAAGAAGGCCGGGGGGATGCCGAACCGCTCCACCGCCTCGCCCGCGAAGGCGATGGCCCGGCGGTTCAGCGCGATCATCGCCCGGTCGGCCTCGACCCCGTGGCCGGCGTAGTCGTCCGACGACAGGTCGTGCGGCAGGTCGATCATGAATCCCGAGTTGCGGCCCGAGGCCCCCTCGGCCAGCCGCCCCGCCTCCAGCACCGCGACCCGCAGGCCGGGGTCGATCTGCCGCAGCCGCAGCGCCGCCGACAGCCCCGCGAAGCCGCCGCCGACCACCGCCACGTCCACCACCGCGTCGCCGGCCAGCGGCACCGGCGCGGGCTGGCCCGGCAGGATCGCCGACCAGGCCGCCGGCCCGCGATGGACCGGCACCCGCCGCGCGACGTGCGTGGTCATTCCACCGCCTCGTCGGCGTCGTCCGACAGGTCCACCCAGATCGTCTTGAGCTGCGTGTACTGGTCGTGCGCGTGGATGCCGTTGTCGCGCCCGCCGAAGCCCGACTGCTTGAAGCCGCCGAAGGGCGTGGTGATGTCGCCCTCGCCGAAGCTGTTGACCGTCACCGTCCCGGCCCGGATCGCCCGCGCGCCCCGGATCGCCGTCTTGACGTTCGCCGTGAAGATCGACGCCGCCAGCCCATAGGGCGTGTCGTTGGCGAGCTGGATGGCCTCCTCGAAGCTCTCGACCGTCAGCACCGACAGGATCGGCCCGAAGATCTCCTCCCGCGCGGGCAGCGCGGCGGGGTCCGCGATGTCGAGGATGGTGGGCTCCACGAAGGCCCCCTTCTCGGTGCCCCCGCCCATCAGCACCGTCTCGGCCCCGCCCAGATACGACGCCACCTTGGCGAAGTGCCCCTGCGACACCAGCGCGCCGACCCGGTTGCGCGGGTCCAGCGGCTCGCCCATCGGCCATTCCCGCGCGTGGGCGATCATGCGGTCCAGAAGCTCGTCCTTCACGCCCTTCTGCACGATCAGCCGCGACGCGGCCGAGCAGTTCTCGCCCATGTTCCAGAACGCCCCGTTGACGACGTGCGCCGCCACGCGGTCGAGGTTCTCGGCATCGTCCAGCACGACGGCCGGGTTCTTGCCCCCCATCTCCAGCACGACCTCCTTGAGGTTCGACTCGCCGGCATAGGTCAGGAAGCGCCGCCCCGTGGCGGTGGACCCGGTGAAGGACACCATGTCCACGTCCATGTGCCGCCCCAGCGGCTCGCCCGCGCCGCGCCCCGATCCGGGGATGACGTTCAGGACGCCCGCCGGGAGACCCGCCTCCATCGCCAGCTCCGCCACCCGCAGCGCGGTCAGCGACGTTTCCGACGCCGGCTTGACGATGACCGAGCAGCCCGAGGCCAGCGCCGGCCCGATCTTCCAGGCCAGCATCAGCAGCGGGAAGTTCCACGGCAGCACGAGGCCCACGACGCCCACCGGCTCGCGCAGGATCATGGCGATGTGGTCGTCCGACGCCGGCGACACCTGGTCGTAGATCTTGTCGATCAGCTCCGCGTGCCACTTCAGGACATGGATCGTCTCGGGCACGTCCACCGTCTCGCAGTCGTAGATCGGCTTGCCGGAATCCAGGCTCTCCAGCACCGCCAGCTCGTGCGCGTGGCGCGTCATCAGCTTGGCGAGGCGGATCAGCACCTCCTTGCGCGCGCCCGGATGCAGCTTGCTCCAGCGCCCGTCCTCGAAGGCGTCCCGCGCCTTCTGCACGGCGAAGTCCACGTCCGCCGCCTCGCAGGAGGCGACCTCGGCGATGACCTCGCCCGTCGCCGGGTTCACCGTCGGAAAGGTCCGGCCCGAGATCGCGGGCCGGAACGCCCCGTCGATGAAGGCCCCCGTCGGCGGCACCACGTTCGCGGCGATGGCCGAGTATTCGTCGATGGTCAGAACGGCGTTCATTCGGCGGCCTCCGCGCGGATATGGGACACGTCACCTTCGGCCAGGATCGCGGCCACGGTGGTCTTGAGCACCCGGACGACCTGCTCCAGCTCGCGCTTGTCGTCCTTGTTCAGGCCCTTCAGCGGCGCGCGCGGCGGCCCGGCGCGCAGCCCTTCCATCTCCACCCCGTGCTTGATGCACTGGATGAACTTGCCGCCCTGCTCCAGCACGCGCATTAGCGGCAGCATCGCCGACATGATCCGCCGCCCCTTGGCGAAGTCGCCCTCCACCGCGCAGGCCCGCCACAGCGCGATATGCTCGGCCGGCAGGAAGTTCGACCCGCCGCAGACCCAGCTCCGGGCGCCCCAGGCGAAGAATTCGAGCGCCTGATCGTCCATGCCGCAGCTCATCTGGATATGCGGGTAGTCCCGCGCCAGCAGGTGGATGCGGTTCACGTCGCCCGAGCTTTCCTTAATGGCGCAGAAGTTGCGCGACCGGCCCACGCGGTCGAGGAACTCCTCGCCCATGTGGACGCCCATCCGCCCCGGATAGTTGTAGAGCATCACCGGCAGATCCGCCGCCCGGTCGATGGCCAGCGCGTTGAGCGCGTTCTCCCGCTCGGTCGGCACCGAATAGGGCGGCGAGCCGATCAGGATGGCGTCCGCGCCGATCCGCGCGGCGTAGGCGGCCATGCGGATCGACTCCTCCGGCTTGACCGCGCCGGTGCCGACGATCAGCGCCGCGCGCCCGCCGATGGCGTCCTTCGCCAGGGCGGCCAGTTCCTCGCGCTCCTCCAGCGACTGGACGTAGTATTCGCCCGTCGATCCGCCGACGATGATGCCATGCACCCCGGCGCGCACCAGATGCTCGATCACCGCCAGGAAGCCGTCGCGGTCGATGCCGCCGTCGTCGTCGTGCGGCGTGACCGCCGGCGTGTAGATGCCCTCGAACTTCATCCGATCACTCCTTGGCCGGGACCGCCCCGCTGGCCGGAACCTACCGGCATCCCGTCATGTCTACAATATGTATTACAGGCGCCGCTCATCCTCGCCGTCCGTCCAGCGAGGCCCGCGACAGCCGGTCGAGCAGCAGCGCGATGGCGACGATGGCCAGCCCCGCGCGCAGCCCCGGCCCCATCTCCATCCGGGTCAGGCCGCGCGTCACCTCCGCGCCCAGGCCCCCGGCCCCCACGAGTCCCGCCAGCACCACCATCGCCAGCGACAGCAGGATGCACTGGTTCAGCCCCACCGCCAGCGTCGGCCGCGCCAGCGGCAGCTCGATCCGCCACAGGATCGTGCGCGGCGCCGCGCCGCTGGCCTCGCCCAGCTCCAGGAACTCCCGCGGCACCTGCCGGAACGCGAGCGTCGTCAGGCGCAGCATCGGCGGGATGCCGTAGACCACCGTGGCGATCAGCGCGGGCGTCGGCCCCAGGCTGAAGATCATCACCGCCGGGATCAGGTAGACCCAGGGCGGCACCGTCTGCATCACGTCCAGCACGGGCCGCAGGCCGGCCTCGACCCTCGGCCGCCGCGCCGCCAGCACCCCCAGCGGGAACGCGATCAGCACCGACAGCGCCACCGCCACCACGACCAGCGCCAGCGTCTCCACCGACGCCTCCCACAGCCCCGCGCCCCGGCAGAAGCCCAGCGCCCCCGCCGCCAGCGCCGCCATCCGCCAGCCCCCGAGCCACCAGCCCAGGAGCCCCGCCGCGACGATCACCCCCCAGGCCGGCGGCCCCAGGAGCGCCGCCTCCATGCCGCCCAGCAGCCCCTCGACCGCCCGCGTCACGGCCGCGAAGGCCGGATGGAGGTTGACGTTCAGCCATTCCACCGCCGGCGCGACCCACGCGCCGGGCGACACCGCCAGATCCCCAAGGCTCATGCCCGCGCCCCCCTGTCCGCCAGGCCCTGCGTCAGCCGGTCCAGCACGATCGTCAGCACCACGATGGCCACCGACGCATCGACCGACGTGGCGATGTCCAGCGTGCGGATCGCCCCGTAGATCGTCTCGCCCAGGCCGCCCGAGCCCACGATCCCGGCGATCACCACCATGCCGAAGGCCATCATCAGGCTCTGGTTCACGCCCGCCATGATGCTGGCGAAGGCGAAGGGCAGCCGGATCTTGGCGAACATCTGCCAGGGCCGGATGCCGTTGGCCTGCCCCAGCTCTATGAACTCCTGCGGCGTGCGCCCGATGCCCAGCGCCGTCAGCCGCAGCGCCGGCGGCAGCGCGACGATGCAGGTCGCCGCCAGCGCCGTCGCCGGGCCATAGCCCAGCAGCGCGATGGCCGGCAGCAGATAGAGATACGGCGGCAGCGTCTGGATCAGGTCCAGCGCCGGCTCGGCCGCCCGCTTCACCGCCGGGACATAGCCCGCCAGCACCCCCAGCGGCAGGCTCACCAGCAGCGCGAAGACCATCGCCGTCACCACCAGCGCCAGCGTCTCCATGGTCTCGGCCCACAGGCCCATCGCCGCGCAGAGCCCCAGCCCCAGCGCCGCCAGCCCGCCGAACCGCCAGCCGACCACGCGCCACCCGGCGACCAGCGCCAGCGCCGCCACCGCCCAGAACGGCGGCGCCAGCAGCAGCCATTCCACGCCGTCGTAGACCCCCGCCAGCGCGTGCCGGATCGCGTCGAAGACGCCGCCGCCGTGGTCGTCGAGCCAGTCGAGCCCGCCCTCGACCGCGTCGTCGAAGGCTTCGATGAAGGCCGCGTCCGCCATGCCCCGCCCCTCCCTCAGACGACCGAAAGGTCGGCGGGCGCGGTGCCCCGGACCCCTTGCAGCAGCCCGCGCGGCGTCACCACGCCGACGATCCGCCCGCCGTCCACCACGGCGACGCCCTCCTGCCCCGACCCGACGACCATCCCGATCAGCGCGTCGATGTCGGCCTCCGGGTGTGTGCGCGGCAGCGCGCCCACGTCCACCTCGGGCCGCGCCCGCGCCCAGGCGGCGGGCTCGTACATCACCGAATGCGCCTTGATGAGATGCAGCCTGGAGATGCCCGCCACGAAGTCCGCCACGTAGCCGTCGGCCGGGTTCAGCACGATCTCCTCGGCGGTGCCCACCTGCACGATCACCCCGTCGCGCATGATCGCGATGCGGTCGCCGATGCGGATGGCCTCGTCGAGGTCGTGCGTGATGAACACCGCCGACTTGCCCAGCTCCTTGGTCAGGGACCGGAACTCGTCCTGCAACTGCCGCCGGATCAGCGGGTCGAGGGCGGAGAACGGCTCGTCCATCAGGATGATCTCCGGGTCGGCGGCCAGCGCGCGCGCCAGCCCCACCCGCTGCTGCATCCCGCCCGACAGCTCGCGCGGCAGCCGCCCGGCCCAGTCCGACAGCCCGACGCGGGCCAGCGCCTCGCGCGCCACCTCCAGCCGCCGGGCCCTGGCGACGCCCTGCACCTCCAGCCCGAAGGCCGCGTTCTCCAGCACGGTGCGGTGCGGCAGCAGCGCGACGCTCTGGAAGACCATGCCGATGTGCTTGGCCCTCATGTCGCGGAGCGCCTGCCCGCGCAGCCCCGACAGGTCCTGCCCCTTGACGGTGATGCGGCCCGACGACGGCTCGATCAGCCGGTTCAGCAGCCGGATCAGCGTGGACTTGCCGGACCCCGACAGGCCCATGACGCAGAAGATCTCGCCCCGCCGCACCTGGATCGAGGCGTCCGACACCCCCACCACGCAGGAGAACTCCTGCAGGACCTCGGTCTTGCTCAGGCCCCGGTCGGCGATGGCCCGCAGCGCCGCGCGGGCGTTGTCGCCGAACACCTTCCACACCGACTGGCAGTCGATCAGGACCTCGCTGGCCGCCATCGCGCTCATCCGCCCGCTCCTTTCCAGACAGGGACGCCCCCCCGGACCCGCCGGGGGGGCCCGCCGATCACTCGGCCTTGAGGTTGGACCAGCGGCCCACCAGATCCTCGTGCGCGGCCATCCAGTCGGCGACCGCCTGATCCATGGTCGCCCCGTCCGCGACCGCGCCGTTGATCGACAGGATGTCCTCCAGCGGGACATAGACGCTGGCGAGCTGCTCGCGCGCGTGGGGCTGCTCGGCCGAGAATCCGTCGCGCCCGATCCAGTAGTAGGACTGCGCCGACGGGAACACGCCCTTCGGGTCCGCGAGGAACTTCACGTCGAACTTCTCCATCATCCACGAGGGGGTCCAGATCGCCGCGACGATCCACTCCTCCCGCTCGATGGCCGACTGGAGCGCCGCCGTCATCGCCGCCGTGCTGCCCTCCACGAGGTCCAGCTCCAGCCCGTAGGCGTCCACCGCCTCGGCGGCGTCCTGCATCAGACCCGACCCCGGCTCGATGCCGACGATCTTGCCGCCGAACTGCTCGGCGTGGGCGTTCAGCTCCTCCATGGACCCGACGGGGACGTAGCTCGGCACCACCAGCGCCTGGTACAGCCCGTGCGACACCGGCGAGATCTTCTCCAGGTCGTCCTTGAAGCGGTCCCAGTAGTCGTGCGCCGCGTAGTCCGCCTGCGCGACCATGATGTCCACGTCGCCGTTGGTCAGCGCCGAGAAGGCGATGCCCCATTCCGAGAACTCGGTCACCTCGACGGTGTAGCCGGCCTTCTCCAGCACGGCCTTGGTGATCCCGGTGATGGGCGTGAGGTCCTCCCACGTCATCGTCCCGATCTGGATCTCCTTGCCTTCCTGGGCGATCGCCGGAGCGGCCAGCGCGCCGGCGACGGCCATCGCGCCAAGCGCGGTCTGCATGATGTTCATGGATGTAACCCCTGTTGCGGTTGGATCGGGCAGGCCCGCCGCGCGCCCTCGGGGGACGCCGCGCCCCCGGCCCCGGGGGGCGGCGACGCTCTGGACGAAGGACCCTGTCGGTCTCGGCGGCCTCTGCCGGGCCGCCTTGACCGCCTGATCTACAGGTTCGGAAGCCCCAAGTCAATCTTATGTATTCAATGAATAGACAAAGACGGCGGACAGCCCCCTCCGGCGCGGATCGGACGGCCCCGCCCTCCCGCGGGGCGGGCGTCCGCCCGCCGCCGTTCCCCGGCCGACCCCCCGTGCCGCGCGGCGCGAATCACCCCCGACCCCCGTTGCGCGAACCGGCCCCGAGCGTTCGTTGCTGTCGGATTCGGTTAACCCGCCTCGGGCATCCTGGTCCCATCAGACCCAAGGAGTGCCCGACCCATGACCGACCCGATTCGCCGCCCCGTCCTCCCGCGCCTCGCCGGCGTCGCGGCCGCGCGCCTGCGCCGGATCGGCCTCCCCGGCCTCGGCGCGCGGGCGTCAGGTCGCCGCGGGCCCGTCCGCGACGCCGCGCAGGAAGACGCGGATCGCCAGGTCGAACCGCGCCTGGATCGCCGCGTCGCCCGGCAGGCTCGCCGGGTCGATCAGCACGTCGAGAGGGCTGGGCCGGATCATGTCGGCCAGCAGCGCGGCGGCGGCCCCCGTGTCGGCGATCGTCGCCTCGCCCCGCGCCACCGCCCGGTCGAGCTCGGCCCGGATCAGCTCGCGGATCGCGCCCGGCCCCTCGGCGAGGAAGGTCCGCGCCATGTCGGGCCGCTCGGGCCCCTCGGCGATCATCGCCCGCAGGACGGCCAGCGGCAGGTCGAAGGAGCTGGCGTAGGCGCGCGGCGCGAGCAGCCGGCGCAGCCGCTCCTCCAGCGGCAGGGCCCGCGCCGCGTCGTCCAGGGGTTGCACGAACTCGTGGCGGAGCCGGCTCAGGTAGGCCGCGAACAGCGCCGCGCGGTCGTCGAAGACCTCATAGACCGTGCGCTTGGACATCCCGGCCCGGCGGGCGACGGCGGCCATGGTGGTGCCGCTCATGCCCGACTCGCGAAAGACCTCGGCCAGCGCGTCGAGGATCCTCTCCCGGCGCTCCCCCGCGCCGAGAGCGACGGGACGGCCCCGCCTCGGTCGTTCGCTGTCCTCCTCGGCGGCCATCACGCCTGCCTCCTTTCCGGGCACCGGCCCGTCCGGGCGCGTCGCCCCGGACCGGATCGCGCAAGGCGCTTGCATCGCGCGGGGCTCCACGTTTATGGAACCGCAAAGTTTCATATTGCAACTCCGGGCCGCCGCACAAGGGGCCCCGCCATCCGGGAGCTTCGATCCGTGGCCCTCCTCCCCAGAACGCTCCGCCTCGCGGCGACCGCCCTGCTCGGCCCCGCCCTGCTCGGTCTTGCCGCCGCCGCCTCGGCGCAGGACGCGCCGCCGCCGACGGCGGTGACCGTCGTGACGCTGCAACCGCAGTCGGTCACGCTGACATCGACGCTGCCCGGCCGGGTCGCGGCCTCGGCCTCGGCCGAGGTGCGCCCGCAGGTGGCCGGCCTCGTCACCGAGCGGCGCTTCCAGGAAGGCAGCCGCGTCGAGGCGGGCGAGGTGCTCTACACCATCGACCCCACCACCTACGAGGCGACCCTCGCCCAGGCCGAGGCCGCCGTCGCGCAGGCCCAGGCGCAGCTCGGCGCCGCCGAGCGCGAGGCGACGCGGGTCGAGGAGCTGCGGGAGCGCGACGTGGCCAGCCAGCAGGTCTTCGACGAGGCCATCGCCGCCCGCGACGCCGCCCGCGCCGCGCTCCAGGTGGCGCAGGCGCAACTGCTGTCGGCCCGGATCGAGCTGGAGCGCACCACGATCACCGCCCCCATCTCGGGCGAGATCGGCCTGTCGCTGACCAGCCAGGGCGCGCTCGTGACCGCGAGCCAGGCCGACCCGCTGACCGTGATCCGCCAGATCGATCCCGTCTACGTGGACGTGACGCAATCGGCCGCCGAGCTTCTGGCGTGGCGGCGCGGCCAGACCCAGGCCGACCTCGACGGGGCCGACCGCACCGTGCGCCTGATCCTCGCCGACGGATCGGAGTTCGAGCACACGGGCGAGCTCACCGCCGCCGAGCCCCAGGTGGACGAGCAGACCGGCGTCGTCGTGCTGCGGATGGAGTTCCCCAACCCCGACAAGCTGCTGCTGCCGGGGATGTACGTGCAGGTCGAGATCCCCACCGGCGCCGTGGACGACGTGTTCCTCGTCCCGCAGGAGGGGGTGGGCCGCGACCGCCGGGGCCGCCCGACCGCCCTGGTCGTCAACGCCGGGAACGTGGTCGAGGAACGCCTCCTGACCGTGCTCGAGGATCGCGGCTCGGACTGGGTGGTGAGCGACGGCCTCCAGCCCGGCGACCGGGTGATCGTGGCGGGCCTGCAACGGGCCGCGCCCGGCGCGACCGTCGCGCCCGAGGAGCGGCCGGAGGAGACGGCCATGGCGGACCCGCCGGCCGGGGCCGCCGCCCCGGACGCCGCCGCCGACTGACCCAGCCCGAACCAGGGAGCCGCGCATGGCCCGCTTCTTCATCGACCGCCCGATCTTCGCCTGGGTGATCTCCATCCTCATCATGGGCGTCGGCCTCCTGGCCATCCTGACGCTCCCCATCGCGCAATACCCGCAGATCGCGCCGCCCTCGGTGACGGTGCGGGCGACCTATCCCGGCGCCTCGGCCGAGACGGTGGGCAACACCGTCACCCAGGTCATCGAGCAGCAGATGACCGGCCTCGACGGGCTGCGCTACATCTCGTCGAACTCGACCTCGGCGGGCTCGGCCACCATCACGCTGACCTTCGAGACCGGCACGGACCCGGACATCGCCCAGGTGCAGGTGCAGAACAAGCTGTCCCAGGCCACCCCGCTCCTGCCCGAGCCGGTGCAGCGCCAGGGCATCGTCGTGCAGAAGTCCTCGGCGGGCTTCCTGATGGTGATCTCGCTCATCTCCGGGACCGAGGAGATCGGGCAGGCCGACCTCGCCGACTACATGATCAGCAACCTCGTGGACGACCTCAGCCGCATCGAGGGCGTGGGCAGCGTGCAGGTCTTCGGCGGGCAGTACGCCATGCGGATCTGGCTCGACCCGTCCAAGCTCGCGGCCTTCGACCTGACGCCGGGCGACGTGGTGGCCGCCGTGTCCGAGGAGAACGCCCAGATCTCGGCGGGCTCCTTCGGGGCGCAGCCCGCGCCCCCGGGCCAGCAGCTCAACGCCACCGTCACCGCGCAGTCGCTGCTCCAGACGCCCGAGGACTTCCGCCAGATCGTGCTGCGCGCCGAGACGAACGGCGGCCTCGTCCTCCTGGGCGACGTGGCGCGGGTGGAGATCGGGGCCCAAAGCTACGACTTCATCTCGCGCTTCAACGGCCAGCCCTCAGCGGGCATGGCGATCAGCCTCGCGCCCGGGGCCAACGCGCTCGACACCTCCGATCTGGTCAAGGAGCGGCTGGAGGAGTTCGCCGGATTCTTCCCCGAGGGGGTCGAATACGTCATCCCCTACGACACCACCCCCTTCGTGGAGATCTCCATCGAGGAGGTCGTCAAGACCCTGGTCGAGGCCATCGTCCTCGTCTTCCTGGTGATGTTCCTGTTCCTCCAGAACCTCCGCGCCACGCTGATCCCGACGCTGGCGGTCCCCGTGGTGCTGCTCGGCACCTTCGGCGTGCTGGCGGCGGCGGGCTTCTCGATCAACACGCTGACGATGCTCGCCATGGTGCTGGCCATCGGCCTCCTCGTGGACGACGCCATCGTGGTGGTCGAGAACGTCGAGCGCGTCATGGCCGAGGACGGCCTCGGCCCCCTGGAGGCCACGCGCAAGTCGATGGACCAGATCACCGGCGCTCTCATCGGCATCGCGCTGGTGCTGTCGGCGGTGTTCGTGCCCATGGCCTTCTTCGGCGGCTCGACCGGCGTCATCTACCAGCAGTTCGCCATCACCATCGCCTCGGCCATGGCGCTGTCGGTCGTGGTCGCGCTGACGCTGACGCCCGCGCTCTGCGCCACGATCCTGAAGAGCAACAGCCACCCCAAGGCGCGCGGCCCCTTCGGCCTGTTCAACCGCGCCTTCGACCGGCTGACGCGCGGCTACACCGGCAGCGTCGGCTGGATCGTGCGGCGGCCCGTGCGCGTCGGGATCGTCTACGTGGCGCTCGCGGTGGCGATGGGGCTCCTGTTCGCCCGCACCCCCACCGGCTTCCTCCCCGAGGAGGACCAGGGCATCCTCCTGACCATGGTGCAGGGGCCGACCGGCGCGACCTCCGAGCGCACGCTCGACGTGGTGCAGCAGATCGAGGACTACTACCTGACGCAGGAAAGCGCGGCGGTGGAGTCGGTCTTCGGCGTGGTCGGCTTCGGCTTCGCCGGCCAGGGGCAGAACATGGCGCTGGTCTTCGTGCGGCTCAAGGACTGGTCCGAGCGCGAGGACCCCTCGCTCGCCGTGCAGGCCATCGCGGGCCGGGCCTTCGGCGCCTTCAGCCAGATCCGCGACGCCATGGTCTTCCCCATCGTCCCGCCCTCGGTGATCGAGCTCGGCAACGTGTCGGGCTTCGACTTCTACCTCCAGGCGCGCGGCGGCCAGACGCACGACCAGCTCCTGGAGGCGCGCAACCAGCTCCTCGGCATGGCGTCGCAGAGCGGCCTCATCGCCTCGATCCGCCCCAACGGCATGGAGGACGCGGCGCAGTTCCACCTCGACATCGACTGGCGCAAGGCCGGGGCCATGGGCATCTCGGCCACGGATGTCGGCAACCTGCTGTCGGTCGCCTGGGCCGGGCAATACGTCAACGACTTCATCGACCAGGGCCGCATCAAGCGGGTCTACGTCCAGGGCGAGCCCGACTCGCGCGCGACGCCCTCGGACCTGGAGCAGTGGCGCGTCCGCAACGCCTCGGGCGGGCTCGTGCCCTTCTCCAACTTCGCCGAGGGCGCCTGGACCCAGGGGGCTCAGGGGATCAACCGCTACAACGGCGTGCCCTCCATGCAGATCCAGGGCTCGCCCGCGCCGGGGGTCACCACCGGCGAGGCCATGGCCGAGATCGAGCGTCTGGCCGCCCAGCTCCCCGGTGGCTTCGCCGTCGCCTGGACCGGGCTCTCGCTGGAGGAGCGCGAGTCGGGCAGCCAGGCCCCCCTGCTCTACGCGCTGTCGCTGGCAGTGGTGTTCCTGTCGCTGGCCGCCCTCTACGAGAGCTGGAGCATCCCTTTCGCGGTGATGCTGGCCATGCCCATCGGCGTGCTGGGCGCGCTGCTGGGCGCCTGGATCGGCGGCTTCGAGAACGGCGTGTTCTTCCAAGTGGGCCTGCTCACCGTCATCGGCCTGACCGGCAAGAACGCCATCCTGATCGTGGAGTTCGCGCGCGAGCGGCAGCAGGCCGGCGAGCCGCTGCTGCGGGCCGTCACCGAGGCGGCGCGGCAGCGGTTCCGGCCGATCATCATGACCTCGATGGCCTTCTCGCTGGGTGTGCTGCCCCTGGTGCTCAGCACCGGCGCGGGCTCGGGCGGGCGCACGGCCATCGGCTCGGGCGTGCTGGGCGGCACGATCTCGGCCACGGTGCTGGGCGTGCTGTTCGTGCCGCTGTTCTACGTCGTCGTCGCGCGGATGTTCCGCCTCGACCGGACGACCCCGGCCGGCGATGCGGCGCGGCCGGCCTGATCGCCGGGCCGCCGTGGACGGAAGGACCGCCGCGCCTAGGTGCTTCCACGAACGGTTCGTGGAGGCCCAGCCGATGGAAAGATGTTGGCCGAGCAAGCGGCGCAACCCGCGCGGCCTGGATGACCCGGGCATCGGCCGTCGCGCCGCGCCGCCGCTCGTCGCCGGCGCGGCGGCGCTGGGCGGCGCCCTGGCCTGGGCCGCCCCGGCGCAGGCCCACGTGAAGTGGTTCGCGCCCTACATCGTCGGCGCGCCGCCCCAGCCCGTCGGAGCCTCGCTGACGAACCCCTGGTTCTGGACCGCCATCGTCCTCGTGCTGGCCTTCTTCCTCGCCACCCGCGCCTTCGAGCGCGGCGCGGCCGGGCAGCGCGCCCTCGACGCCATGGACCGCGCGTCGGCCCCGCTCTGGACGCGGGCCGACGACTTCATGCGGGTGGCGGTCGGCACCTTCTTCGTCGCCATCTTCGCCGTGGGCGGCATCTACCTGACCCCCGACCTCGCCACGCCGAACGAATGGGTGTCGTGGTTCCAGCTCCTCATCGCGGCGGGGGTGTTCTGGCGGCGCACCATGCCGCTCTCGGCGCTGGGCATCCTGGTCCTCTGGGCCATCGCCCTGCGCGACTACGACCTGTTCCACCTTCTGGACTACCTCGCCCTCGGCATCGGCGTGGCGGGCTACCTCGTGCTCGCCGCCTCCGACCGCCCCGCCTGGAACCGCCACCGCTTCGAGGTCCTGCGCTGGGGCGTCGCCATCGCTCTCATGTGGTCCTCGCTGGAGAAGTTCGCCTATCCCGAATGGTTCTATCCCCTGGTCGAGGAGAAGCCCTTCCTCACCTTCGGGATGCCGCGCGACGTGTTCATCCCCATGGCGGGGGTGGCCGAGTTCACCATGGGCTTCGGCCTCCTCTGGACGCCACTGGTGCGGCGGCTCTCGGCGGTGGCGCTCATCGTCATCTTCCTGTCGGCGGTCTGGCCCTTCGGGCGGGTGGACATGGTGGGCCACGCGCTCATCATGTCGACGATCTTCCTCATCGCCCTCGACCCCGAGCGGGAGGTCCACTTCATCCCCCGCGTCCGGCAGGCCCTCGCGGGGGTGCCGCTGGGCCTCGCCACCGCCATGGTGGTGTTCGTCGCAGCCTACTGGGGCACGCACCGGACGATCTACGGACCCGACGGCGACCCGGACGCCGTGGCCGCCAGCGCCGAGATGTCCACCCACTCCCACAACCCCGAGGAGCCGCACGGGCCCATGGCGCCCGGCGGGATCGGAGCGCCGCCCGACCGCGGCCCCACGGCCCCGCCCTAAAGGGACCGGCTCCGGTCCTCAGCCCGTGCGCGCTCCAGGATCGCCGGACTCGCCGTCGTCCCCTTCGTCCTCCCCGGCTTGCAGGCCCAGCGGCACGTCGCGGCCGAGATGGGTGGCCGAGGCTCCCTCTCCGACGTCCGGCAACCCCTGGGCATGGGTCTCCGACGGAACGTCGGCGTCACGGACGCCGCGACGCGCGACGCCGGGACGCGGCGGGACGGGCAGGACAGGGTCGTCGGTCATGGTGGTCGCTCCGAGAGGCTTGCGTGCCGCCCCAACCGGCGAGCGGCGGCCCTGTTCCCAAACGGTCGGTGCCGTCGCGATGTCGTCAGGCCGAGGGGCTGCCGATCAGCGTCGTCGCGCCCTCGGCCACGTTCAGCACCGCGAGGGCCCGCTCGCACTGGCCCGAGGGCAGGAAGCGGTAGGGTCCGAGCACCCCGTCGAACCCACCCTCGCGCAGGAGCCCGTCACGGTCCTGCTGCCCGATCCGGCCCAGGAGCCGCGCCATCTCGACCGCGTCGAAGGCGAGGCCGGCCACGATCCCGGCCTCGGCGGCGACCTGCTCCTCGAAGGCGAGGGCGAAGGCCTCGAAGCGGATCGGGTCGGGCGCGGCGAACCAGGCACCGCGCAAGGCCGGGTTGCGCTGGGGCTCGATGGCCGACCACTGGTCCGAGCCCAGGATCTGGACGCCGGTCCCCGCCACCGCCTGGGCGATCTCCTCGAAGGGGCCGCCGACGACCGGGAGGTAGACGGCATCGGGCAGCGCCCCTCCCGAGGCGGCGGAGAGCGAGCCGGCAAGGCCAACCGCGCTCCCGGCCACGATCGGCGGAGCCAGGGTGAGGCCAAGGCCCGGCGCGACGGCCTGCGCCGCCTGGGCCGAGCGGGCCCCGAACTCGCCCGGCGGCACGACCACCGCGACACGGCGGAGGCCCCGGGCGGCGGCGAAGCCCAGGACCGCCCGCGCCGACTGGAGCGGCGTGATGCCGAACACGAAGAGGTTGCCGCCGGCGATGGCGCTGTCGTTCGACAGGGACACGACCGGCACGCCGCGCCCCACGGCCTCGGCCACGGCGCGGGACTGGCCCGAGAAGAGCGGCCCGAGCAGCATCCGCGCCCCGCCGTCCACTGCGGCCCGGGCGGCGGCGACGGCGCTCTCCTCGGTGGTGCCGGCGTCCAGAACCTCGACCTCGGCGGCGGGGCCGACCGGGTTGCCGCCCAGGCCCGCCGCCTGCTGCATGAGCTGGCCCAGGCTGGCCGAGGGGCCCGAGACCGGAGCGAGCAGCGCCGCCTTGCCCACGGTGCCCGCTGGCGGCAGGTCGGACCCGCCCCGGCGGCCGCAGCCGGCGATCCAGGGCAGGACCGAGGCGCAGGCGAGGCCCTGCAACAACCTGCGGCGCGACGGCGCGGACCCGTCCGACGCGGAGCCCCGGACCATCCCTGCGGCAGGCCGCCGCGACCGCTTCGACATCCCCAAGCCCCCCGTGGCGAGGCGGCGACCCCTGCGGGGCCGTCGCCGTTTCCCCGAGTCTAGTGGCCCTTGCCCTTCCGAGTCGAGCGGCCGAATCGGATTGCCCATTCCACGGCCGAACCCGCGGGCGATCCAGCGACCATGGCCGGGCTGTGGCGGGGCGGCATCAGGGCGGCTTTGCGGAAGGGCGTCGATGAGATAGGGCTGATCCGGATGGGGACAGGAAGTAGCATGGCCGCAAAAGGGCAGCGTCGCCGGGCGGGCCGGGCACGGGCCGGCTTGTCCGGGGGCGCGATCGGGGCAGGTGAGGGGTGGATGGGTCAACGCGGTCGATGGAGTCTCGATGGGATCGCGGTCCCTGGATGGGCTTGGGCGCGGCGGGCCGGGTCCGGTCCCCTGGCGCGGCCGGTCCTGCCATGATCCGCCTCCTCGTCCTGCTAGCGGCGGGCCTGCTCCTCGCCCTGTCGCCCGTACTGGCCAGGGCGCAGGAGCCCGGGACCTTCGTCATCAACCTGCGCGGGGCCGACATCTCGGTCCTCGCCGCGCAGGTCTCCGAGATCACCGGCCGCACGCTGGTCCTCGCGCCGGAGGTGACGGGCGAGGTCACCGTGGTCTCCTCCGAGCGGCTCGACGAGGCGGGGGTCTGGGCGCTGTTCCAGTCGATCCTGCGCTCGCGCGGGTTCGTCGCGGTGGAGACCGACACCGTCTGGCAGGTGGTGCCCGAGGCCGAGGCCCGCACCATCGGCGGCGCGAACCCCACGGGCGCGGCCGGGACGCAGGACGTGGTGACCGAGATACTGCGCCTGTCGCGCCTGCCCTCGGCCGAGGCGGTGCGGGTCCTGCGTCCCTTGGTGGCCGAGTCCGGCTACATCGAGGCGCTGGTCGATCCCAACGCCATCCTGCTCACCGACACCCGCGCCAACGTCGAGCGCATCCTCGAGATCGCCCGCGCCTTCGACGCGGAGACCGACGAGCAGTCCGAGGTGATCCGCTTCGCCAACGCCGACGCCGCCACCGTGGGCAACGCCATCCTGGGCGTGCTGGGCCCGGCGGGCACGAGCGCGCGCCTTTCGGTCGATCCGTCCTCGAACCTCCTCCTCGTGCGCGGCACGCAGGAGGAGGTCGACGAGATCCGCGACCTCGCGCGGTCCATGGACGTGCCGCCGCTGCGGCCGCCGCAGGAGGCCGTCACCACCACCGTGTTCCGCCTCCAGTATGGCGACGCAGCCATCGTGGCCGAGATCATCCAGGGCACCTTGGGCCAGGGGACGGACATCGTCGGCGCGGCAGGGTCCGGGTTCGGCCTGGGCCTGGGCACGAATCCGGGCACGGCCGAGCCGCTGGTCGCCGCCGCCGGAGCCGGAGCCGGGGCGGGCGAGGCCGAGGTGGCGGAGGGAGGCTCCATCCCGGCCGTCGAGCAGGTCGCGGGCGGCAGCTTCGTCCCGCTGAACCGCGCCGCCGACCCCGCGGCCGTCACCGTCCAGGCCTCCATCGAGACCAACTCCATCATCGTGCGCGGCACCGCCGCGCAGGTGCAGGAGGTGGGCAACCTCGTCCGCGCGCTCGACGTGCGCCGGCCGCAGGTGATGATCGAGGCCGCCATCGTCGAGGTCTCGGGCGACGTGGCCGAGCGGCTGGGCATCCAGCTCGGCTTCGCCGAGGCGGCGCAGCCGGGCGGCGTCGCCGCCACCTCGTTCAGCAACGGCGGCGTGTCGATCCAGAACGTGCTGACCGCCATCGGCGCGCCGGCCGAGGTCGCGCTGTCCACCGGGCTCACGGTCGGGGCGTCCAACGACGACTTCGGCATCCTGGTCCAGGCGCTGTCGCAGTCGAGCCAGGCGCGGCTGCTGTCCACGCCCTCGGTCACGACGCTGGACAACGAGCCCGCGACCATCGTCGTGGGCCAGAACGTGCCCTTCCGCACGGGGAGCTTCGCCACCGACGGCAACACCGTCACGCCCTTCACCACCATCGAGCGGCGCGACGTGGGGATCACCATGAACGTGGTGCCCCGGATCACCGCCGGCGGGGTCGTGCAACTGGAGATTGAGCAGGAGGTGTCGAGCCTCGTCAACGCCAACGTCGAGGGTGCGGCCGACCTCATCACCAACCGCCGGGTCATCAACACCACGGTGCTGGCCGACAACCGGGGGACCGTGGTGCTGGGCGGGCTCATCACCGACGACCAGACCTCGCAGGACCAGAAGGTGCCGGGCTTGGGCGACGTGCCGGTGCTGGGCAACCTGTTCCGGTCCCGCAACGACAACCAGACGAACCGGACGCTGTTCGTGTTCCTCCGCCCGACCATCCTGCGCGACCAGAACGACATCCGCCAGGCGGCCGAGGACCGCTACACCCGCCTTCGCGCCGCCGACGCCACCGAGCCGCCCCGGACCATCCTGGGCGAGCGCGAGGTCCGCAGCCTGCCGCTAGAGATCCAGGGGCTCTACTGACCGGCGCGGCCCCGACGGGGCCAGCTCGCCGAGGCCGCGCCGGGATGGCCATGGGGGCCCAAGGCGGCGTCCGGGGCGCGGGCGCACCTTTCCCCTCCTGCGGCCGCAGGGCCTTGCCGGGGCCCTCGCGTCCTTTCGGGGGGAACGCCCCGATTCGCGGTGCCTCAAGGATGACAGGAAAAGGTTAAGAGTCGGTCAACGCGCTTGGCCCGTCATCCGGTGCCTGGGAGCCCGGACGGCCGGCGCGGCCCGACCCCTCGCGTCGGCGCTCCAGGCCGGACAACGGCCCGGAGCGCCGGACGAGGGTCACGGCACGGCGGCGTGGTCGTGCGAGCCGTGGGCGTGGCCGGCGTCGGCCGGCATCGCCTGGGCTGGAGGAGCGGTGGCAGCATGGCCGGAATGGTCGTGCGCGGCCTCGCTGCCATGCGCGGCGTGGTCGTGAGAGCCGTGGTCGTGCGCGCCATGGTCGGCGGTGGCGAGGGCGGCGGCCTCGGCCTGCGCCTGCTCCACCGCGACCAGCTTCCGGTCCTCCTCGGCGAGGTAGGCCATCAGGATGTCCACCTCATCCTCTCCCAGGCCGATGCTGGGCATCCGTATCCCCGGATAGTCGGCATCGAGAGCGACGGCCACGGGGTCGCCCGCCGTCAACATGGCATCGGGCGCGAGGATGAACCGCCGGAGCCAGTCGGGATCGCGCCGCAGGGTCACGGACGCCAGGTCGGGCGCCAGCCGCACGCCCTCGCCGATCGTGTGGCAGGACGCGCATCTCCCCAGGAACAGCGCCTCGCCGAAATCGGGCGAATGATATTCCGGGCTGGCCGACGCAGAGGCCGGCGCCGGCGGCGCCGTCCATTCGGGGTCGAGCTCCAGGATCGACTGGAGCGCGACCGTCAGGCTGCCCATGGCCGACGACCGCCGCCAGACGCCGGTGCTGGCGTTGCCG
The DNA here is from genome assembly GCF_017872975.1 of Rubellimicrobium aerolatum. Taxonomy (GTDB): domain Bacteria; phylum Pseudomonadota; class Alphaproteobacteria; order Rhodobacterales; family Rhodobacteraceae; genus Rubellimicrobium; species Rubellimicrobium aerolatum. Next base: position 146,991 of record NZ_JAGGJP010000007.1, on the reverse strand, counting down.
ATCACGAAGTCGGAGCGGTGCTGCTCCAGGGCCTCGCTGCGCTCGCCCAGCTTGTAGCGGATCGCGTCGATGTCCTCGCGCGTGCCGGTGAGGAAGGTCCAGCCCTTGTCCACGTTGAACGCCTTGGCGAAGGTCCTCAGGTCCTCGGGCGTGTCGTTCTCCGGGTCGAGCGTGATCGAGTAGAAGAAGATGTCGCGTCCCATCCGCTCGCCCAGCCAGTCGTAGACCTGCGCGAGCCGGGCCGTCCCCACCGAGCAGATGTTGGGGCAGTCGGTGTAGATGAAGGTGATGACGACGATCCTGTCCCGGAGCAGGTCGTCCCAGAACCGCACCGTCTCGCCGTCCTGTGTGACGAGCGGGCGGTTGGTGAAGTAATCCGCGTCGCGGATCTCGTCGGCGGCCTGCGCCGTGGTGGCGGCCAGGGCGAGGGCCAGCGCCCCCGCCCATCGCCGCAGGTTCATGCGGTCCCGTCCCATGATGCCCCCTCAGGTCGGTGCCGTGCTGGGGAAGGGCTCGAAGTCCGGGTGGAACGGATTGCCCTCGGGCAGCAGCTCGGGCGTCACGTAGGTTACGCCGTCCGGTGTCGGGTTGGGCGTCGGGATGACCGACACGTGGGTCTGCGAGTTCTTGGGATTGTTCGGGTCGGTCAGGATGTCGTAGCGCAGCAGCATCGCCGCATCCTCGTGGGCGGTGTTGTGGCAGTGCATGACGTAGGCGCCGCCGTACTCGCCGAACCGCACCTGGATGCGCACGTCGCCGTTCGTGCCCAGCCGCCAGACGTCCTTGCGGGAGTTCCGCTCGATCGCCGAGAGCGGGGTTGCCCCACGGTCGATGGTGCGGCCCTCCTCGAAGTGGAGGTGCACCGGGTGATCCCAGCTTCCCGCCGTGTTCCGCAGGATCCAGTGCTCCACCTCGCCCGGCTTGGGCACCAGGAACGACACCCGGTTGGCGACGGAGCCGTAGGTGCCTTCGCCATTGATCCGTATTCCGTAGGGGAACTCCGGCCGGATGGTCTCGTCCGGGCAACTGGGGAGGCACTCGCCCGTCACCGGATCGCGCGGCGAATCGGCGCCGGACTTGAACTCGATCACCCGGACGCGGGTCGGCTCGACGATCGGGATCAGGTCGGTCAGCTTGGCCGGCACCTGGCTGAGATCCCTGGTCGGGGTCCGGTGGATCACGCCGGGCACATCGACGCTGGCGACCTGCGACACGATCCGGAATTCGAGGGCCGCGCCCACCGCCGGATCGCCGGTCACCCGGCCGCTCAGCGCGTCGGCGACGCTGCGCGTCTGCTTCGGACGCTGGCCGACCTCGTGCTCCATCAGGTTGACCAGCCGCAGCTTGGAATTGACCGGCATCCCCGTGAAGTCCACGATCACGTCGAACCGCTCGCCCACCCCCTGCGGGTCGATCTGCGTGACCGTCACCGGCGCGGGCAGGAAGTTTCCATCGGTGGCGATCACCTTCATCGGCACGAGCTGGTTGGCCGAGTTGACGAGCGCGAACCTCCAGAACCGCGCCATGCCCGCCGCGAGGATGCGGAAGCGGTACTTGCGCGGGAGCACCTCGAAGTAGGGCTTGTAGGCGAAGTTGACGAGGACCTGGTCACCCACGAAGCCCTGGACATCGAAGATGTCGAAGAAGAGCTGGCCGTCCTGGTCCCAGACGGCGTCGCTGAAGGCCAGGTTCACGTCGAAGTCGATGTTGCCCCAGTCGAGCAGCGAGCCCGAGGGGAGCCTCAGGTTGACGCCGTCGCTCAGCACCTCGTTGCCGCGGTCGGGGCCGCTGTAGTAGTTCAGCATCCCCATGTGGCCCTTGTAGACGTTCTCGGCCGTGTAGAAGAAGCGGTGGTCGTGGAACCAGAGAGTGCTCTGCAGCTCCCGGTAGTCGCCCGGAACCTGGACGAGGCCGCCCTTGCCGTCCGGGCCCGAGGCGCGCTTAGCCGCATTGGTCACATTGGGCACACTGGGGGTCGGCATGTCGGCCCGCGCTAGCGTCGTGGTCCAGTGGTAGTCGTAGAACTGGCCGGGGAAGAAGTGCGCGTTCGACGCGCCGTCGCCGGTCGAGGCGTTGTGGCCGTTGTGGTTGTGGGTGGATTGGCTGTTGCTGCCGAAGCCGCCGTTGTCGGCCTCCTCGAGCGGCAGGTTGTTGTAGTGGCGGAAGATCACCGGCTCGCCGTAGCGCACCTTGATGAGCGGCGGCGCGCCCCCCTCGGCCATGCGGCCCGCGCCGAAGGACCAGACCTTGTTCTCGGCCTGATGGGGCAGGTCCTTGTGGAAGCAGAAGGTGTCGTCGGGCGGGCAGCCCAGCGACATCACGTAGGCCTTCTTGGGCAGGTATTCCCGCCACCGCTGCTGGCCGAAGTATTCGCCCGGAGGCCGGCCCTCCATCGGCCCCCGGCCGGTCAGCGGATTGACATGCTGGGTCCCGCCCGTGGCCGTGAAGTCAGTGTGCCACGACAGCCTCCTGGCGTCGGGCTCGCCCGAGCCGGCGGGGAAGCGGAGGTCCACCTCGGTCCCGCGCGTCCTCGGGGTCAGCGGCATCGGCGTCTGCAACGCCAAGCGCTGCAAGGGCTGGGTGAAGGGCTGGACCCCGAACGTCGGGCTCCTCGGCGCGCCGGTCGGCACGGCGGCCTCGACCTTGCTCGGCGCGAACGGGCTGAGGCCGTTGGTCATGGCCAGCGCGCCACCGGCCGTGAAGATGCCCCACTTGAACAGCTCGCGGCGCGAGACCTCTCCGATGGAGAGCGCCTTGACGATTTCGCCACGGTTGCGCCGTGCGTTCTCTGCCTCGCGCTGGCGGGCGCGGGAAGCCGATCGTTGCAAGTACATTGCACACCCCCTTGACGTCGCGCGGGTCGCGACGCGACGCATAACCTTGAACCCGAACCCCAAGGCCCCGTGGTTCCCCCCCGCGGCCTCCGATGCCCATGCTGCCATTTTGTGGCCATAATCATGGGCCGCAATACGTAATACTACTTACTTGAAACGGCCGAATTGGCGCTTCGTCCTTGTAATTATGGCGATAATGTGGCGAAGCCCGGTCCATTGGCACGTGACGGCGACGCACTGTCGCGGGCGAGGTCGATCAAAACGGCGGCACGCGCTCCCGCCGTGGGCGGATCAACCGGCCTCGATCAGGTCCAGCTCGACCCGTCGCGGCGCTACGCCGGTGAATCCGCAGCTCCGGCAGCCGCTCCCGCCGCAGTCGGGGCAGGTCGTCCGGGCGAGATTCTGCGCCAGCACGCCGCGCAGCACGTCGGCCACGATGTAATCGGGCACCCCGAGGTCCACGAGCCGCGTCGCCGCCCCCTTGGCCGACCGCGTGTGCAGCGTGGACAGGACCATCCGCCCGACCTGCGCCGCGCGGCAGGCGATCTCGGCGGTCTCCGCGTCGCGGATCTCGCCTACCATCACCACGTCGGGGTCGTGGCGGAGGATCGCGCGCAGCACCCGCGCGAAGGAAAGGCCGATTTCGTCCTGCACCTGGACCTGCTGGACGCCGGGCAGGCTGTATTCGATCGGGTCCTCGACCGTCACGATCTTGCGGCGGATCGAGTTGAGATGCGCCAGCGCGGTATAAAGCGTCGTCGTCTTGCCCGAGCCGGTCGGCCCCGTGACCAGGAACAACCCGTTGGGCAGCTCGATCAGCCGGGTGACGCGCGCCACCATCGCCGCATCGAAGCCGAGCTGGTCCCAGCCCAGCCGCAGCGCCTGGGGGTCGAGCACGCGGAGCGCCGCGCTCTCGCCGTGGCGGGTGGGAAGGCAAGACAGCCGGAAGTCGATCCTGCGCCCCGAGAACACGCCCGAGAACCGCGCGTCCTGCGGCAGCCGCCGCTCGGCGACGTTGGCGCGCGCCATGACCTTCAGCCGGGCGAAGACCGACGTGGCCGAGACCCCCGGATCGCCGGGCCGGAGCGACAGCACGCCGTTGATCCGCATCCGCACCGCGAATCCCACGGGCTCGGCCTCGAAATGGATGTCGGACGCGCCCATCGCCACGGCCTCGGCCAGCGTCTCGTTGACGAAGCGGATCACCGGGCCGTCGCCGCCGGCTCCCTCGCCTCCGGCCTCCGCCTCGCGCGTGGGGCCGGCCTCCGCCACGCCCGCGCGCGCCGCGTCGGCGTCCTCGGCCAGCAGCGCGCGGATCGTCCGCAGGAGCGCGCCGCAGGGCGAGATCGGGCGGTCGAGCAGGAACGCCAGCTCCTCGCGCTGCGCCACGTCGGCGGGGTCGGCCATCAGCACCGGCACCGGCCCCGCGCCGTCGGCGATGAGGGGGACGGCGGCGCGGCTCCGCAGGAAGGGCTCGGTCAGCCGCTCCGCCGCCGCGCGGTCCACGACGATGCCATGGCTCCGGGCGTCGGCGACGAAGGGCAGCCCAAGCGCCTCGCACAGGACCGGGAGCAGCGCCTCCTCCTCGACCGTCCCACCGTCGAGAAGGACCCGGTGCAGCGCTCGACCCTCGCGCCGCGCCATCTCCTGCGCGCGGCGCAGATCGCCCGCGTCGAGCACGGCCTCGGCCTCCAGCCGCGCGGCCAGGGCGTCGTCGAGCGAGATCACGTCCTGAAGCACCCGATTGCTCCGCGCCGCCTGGGCCACTACTGTTCACGGACAATGGACAGCGGGCGGCGTCGGCCCGTCAATGGGGTTGGTGCGTGGGTGCGTTCGGCGGGATCGGGAGCCAGGGGATCGCCTCGGCCGGCGCGCGGCTGCGCGGCGGGATCGACGCGGCGCTGCCGGCCGGCCTGTTCCGCGCCGGCCTGCCGCCGCGCCGGGTGCGGGTGCTGACGCTGGCCGCCCTGCCCCCCGACCCGGCGGCGACCGCCCTCCTCGCCGCGGCGGGGCGGGACGGTCGTCCCTTCGACGTGGCCCTCGCCCCGTCGCTGTTCCTCCGCAAGTCGGTCGCCATCCCCGCCGCCGCCCGCCGCGACGCCGAGGCCGCCATCGCGCTCCAGATGCGCCAAAGCCTGCCGGCCGGGGCCGCCGGGCTGCTCTGGCGCTCGCGCCCCGTCGGCACCCGCGCCGGGAAGGCGGACTACGAGGTCTTCGTGCTCAAGCAGGACAGCCTGACCGCGCTCCTGCGGGCCTGCCCCGCCGAGCCGCGTCGCGTCGTGGTCGCGGACAGGGCGGAACTGGCCCCCCTGATCGACAACCGCCGACGGGCCGACCGGCCGCAATGGGTCTGGAACCGCGCGGCGCCGATCCTGGCGGGGCTCGTGCTCCTTGCCGTGCTGGGCGCGCAGGCCTGGCGGCTGGCCGAGATGAACGCGGCCGAGCGGGCGCTCCGGGCCGAGATCGCGGCGCTCGGCGACCGCGCGGCGGCGGCCCGCGCCGAGGCCGAGGCGCGCGACAGCGCGGCGGCGGCGCGCATCCGCGACGAGGCCCGGCTGGTCTCGGAAAGCGGCCGGCTGGCCCAGCTTTCCGGGCTGACGCAGGCGCTCGACGATGGGGTCTGGATCTCCTCGCTGGCGGTCGATGGCCGGACGTGGCGGCTCACAGGCTTCGCGCGGTCGGACATCTCGGCGGTGATCGCCGCCCTCCAGGCGCTGCCCTGGGTCGCCTCGGTCGCGCCCGAGGGCAGCATCGTCCTCGATTCGTCCACCGGGGAAAGCCGGTTCCAGCTGACCATCGAGGCGGCCGCCCCGGCGGGCCTCGAATGAAGGGGCTCGCCCTCCTGCTCGCGCTGGTCGCGCTGGCGGGCGGGATCGTCGCCGGCCTGACCGCGCCGGGACAGGACCGGATCGAGGCGACGGTCGTCCGGATCGAGGCGCTGCGCGCCGAGGCCGAGGCCATCGCCGCCCGCATCCGCGAGCTGGACCGGGCCACGGCGGGCGACGCGCCGGGCCCGGAGATCGCCCGCCCCGCCGCGACGGCGGCGGACGCGGCGCTGGCCCTTCAGCAGGGCGTTGTCGATCTGGCCCGCCAGAACGGCCTGGAGCCCTCCACCTTCGGGGGCCAACCCCCGCCCGAGGACCTGACGCTGCCCGCCGTCGGCGTCGTGATCGAGGGGGAAGGCGAGCTGGCGGACCTCGCCCGCTTCCTCGCCGCGCTCGAATCGGCCCAACCGCCCATCGCGGTGTCGCAGCTCACCCTGCGCGACGAGGCGCGGCGGCGGGCCGAGGGGGGCCTTGCCCCCGTCGCGTTCCGGCTCGCGGCCTGGGGCTTCTGGACCGAGGGCGGCGGCTGATGGCGCTCCTCGGCTATTGGCCGCCCCTGGCGCATCTGGCGGTCGTCGCGGCCTGCGCGGCGACGGGCTGGTGGCGACTGGAGACGGCCCCGGCCGCGCCCTCCGGCGGCCCGGTCCTGGCGGACCCCGGCACGCCGCCCGAGGAGTCCGCCGGCGCGCCGGTGGACGCGGCCGCGCGCGACTGGCAGGCCGACGTGGAGGCGGTGGCATCCCGCGCGCTGTTCCGGCCGGGACGGCTCGCCACGGCGGACGCCGCCGCCCCGGCCGGCGCGGCCGCCCCCGCGCCCGTCGGGCCCGGCCCGGAGGAGGCCCCGGCCGACCTCGCGCCGCTCCGCATGGTGGGCTTCCTGGACCAGGGCGGCCGCCGGTCGGCCATCCTCCAGACGCTCGACGACGGCCAGAGCCATGTCGTCCGCGAGGGCGACGAGATCGCCGGCGCGCGCGTCCGCGAGATCGGCCCCGGCGCCGTGGTGGTCGAGGTCGCCGGCCGGCGGGTCACCATCGAGCTGTATCCCGACTAGCCGGGCCCCGGCGATAGGGGCGCGGGCCAGCGATCGCGCGCGAGAACGACGGCGTGAGGCGGGACGACGCCGGACCGATGCTCTGACCGACCAGGGAGGCCACCATGCCGATCTTCGCCTACAGGGCCTACACCGAAGCCGGCCGGGTTGAGACCGGCGAGATCGAGGCCCCGTCCGAGCAGGCCGCCTTCCGGACGCTCTCCGCCACCGGCCTCTCGGTGGTGGACCTGGGCGAGTCCCGGCACGCCATCCGCGTGCCCTGGTATCGCCGCGACATCCCCCTGTTCGGCACCCGCATGACGCTCGCCGCCCAGGCGGCCTTGGCCGAGGAGATGGCCACGATGCTGCGCGTGCGGTTGCCGGTGCTCGACATGCTGCACCTGCTGTCCGAGGGGGCGGAGGGCGCCGACACCCGCGCCCGCCTGTCCCGCGTCGCCCGCCTGGTGGCCGAGGGCACCGCCCTGCCCGACGCCTTCGCCCAGGCCGGCCCCCGCGTCGCCCCCGTGTTCCTGGCCCTCCTGCGCGCGGGCGAGGCCTCCACGGCGCTGGCCGAGCAACTGGCCGAGCTGGCCCGGCTGCTGCGGCGGCAGGACCAGCTCCGCTCGCAGGTGGCGGGGGCGCTGATCTACCCGGCGCTCCTGATCGCCGCCGCCCTGGCCGTGGTGCTGATCGTGGCGCTGACGCTCGCACCCGCGCTCGCCCCGATCTTCACGGCCCAGGACCGCCCGCCGCCCGCCGCCGTGGCGACCTTCCTCGCCATCGGAGACCTCGTGACGACGCGCTGGCCCTGGCTCCTGGCCGGGCTCGTCGGCGCGGGCTTCGTGGCCTACATGGGCTTCCGCGCGATCGGCGCGCGGCTCATGCTGGCCCTGCCGGTGGTCGGCGACCTCGCGCGGGACGCGGCGCTCCTGACGCTCCTGCGGTCGCTGGCGCTGCTCCTGCGGGCCGGCCGCCCTCTCGCCGGATCGCTGCGCGCCGTGGCCGAGTTCGACCGCGGCGCGCCCTTCGCCGCCACCGCCCTCGCCGCCGCGACCGAGCTGGAGAACGGCGGCCGCGCCCACGCCGCCCTCGCCGCCGACCGCCGCCTCCCGGCGATGGCGCGCGAGCTGTTCCGCATCGGCGAGGAGGCCAACACCCTCGTCCCGGTGCTCGAGTCCCTGGCCGAGACCCAGGCCGACCGGCTCGACCGGCGCAGCCGGCGGCTGCTGCAACTGCTGACCCCCGTGCTGACCCTGGTGATCGGCGGCATCGTCGGCACGCTCGTCTATTCCATCATGGATGCGGTCTTCGCGATCAATGACCTGGCCCTCTGACCCCCCCCGCCGCCCGGCGCGGCGCGGCTTCACGCTGATCGAGGCGCTGGTCGCCATGGCGATCCTCGCGCTCCTCGTCGGCACCGCGCTCTCCGGGGTGAGCTGGACCCTGGGCCAGTCCGCCGACCGCGCCGACCGCGCCTGGCTGGCCGAGCTCGCCCGGTCCGTCGCGGACGAATACCTCGTGACGCGCGACCCGGCCCTCGCCCAGGGGAGCGCCGCGCCCGACCTCCTCTGGCGGCTCACCGAGGCCGAGCCGTCGGCGGACCTCGGCGCGGGCCTCGTCGAGGTCACGGTGAGCGCCTGGCGCGACGGCCGCGAGGACCGGCCGGTGACGCTCCGGGTCCTGCTGCGCGAGGACGGGCCATGAGGCCCGGGCCGGGCCAACGCCCTCCCCGCGCGGGCGGGGCCCGGCCGAGAGTTGACAGCTGTCAACTTCGGCGCGGGCGGGGCCAGCGCAACCCCCGCGCGGGCATCTCGCTGCTGGAACTGATGCTGTCCCTGGCGCTGATGGCGGTCATGGCGCTGGCGCTCGCCACGCTGCTCGGCCTGACCGGCCGGGCGTCGCTGCGGGTAGGCGAGGCGGGCGCGGCGGCCGACCTGCTGCTGGCCCGGCACACGCTCCGGGGCTGGATCGAGGCCGCCCCGCGCACGGCCGCCTTCGAGGGCGATGCCGAGGCGCTCCGCTTCGAGATGCTGACCGACGCCCCCCCCTTCAGCGCCGCCGAGCCCTCCCGGGTCAGCCTGACGGCGGACGACGCCGGCGCGGCGGTGGTCGAGGTCGCCGCGCTCGACGGGACCGTCGCGCGGCGCGTGGCCTTGTCGTCCGGGGGCGGGCTGCGGATCGGCTATTTCGGCGACCCGACCCTCTCGGCCGCGCCGACATGGCAGGACGAGTGGCCGGCCACGGCCGGGCCGCCCGACCTCGTGCGGATCGAGTATGCCGGACCCGGGGGGCCTCTGCCGCCGCTGACCGTGATCCCCGCCCTCCTGGCCCGTCAGAGCGAGATGTCGCTGTCCTCGCCGCCGCCGCCGGACTGACCGTCGCGCCCGAAGGTGGCCAGCTCGAACGGCCGACCCTCCGCCCCCGGCGAGCGGTAGAGGAACGGCCGGCCCCAGGGATCGGTCAGGTCCTCGTCGCCGTCGAGATAGGGGCCGCGCCAGCCCGCCACGCCAGCGGGTGGCGCCATGAGCGCCCCGAGCCCCTCGGCCTCGGAGGGGTAGCGGCCGGTGTCTACGAAGTAGAGCTGCACCGCCCCCTTGAGCGAGGCCATCGCGACCTCGGCCGCCTGCGACCGCGCGCGGCCGAAGCTGTCGATCAGACGGGGCGCGCCCAGCCCGATCACCAGCGCGATGATGGCGAGGACGACGAGCATCTCGAGGAGGGTCACCCCGCGTCGAGGGTGGCGCCGGGCCTGCTGTCGGAGTTGAGGCGTCATGTGGAAACCGGACCTGCGATGGGAAACAACGTGAGGACGAGGATGGAGTAGGCCAGAAAGGGCCCGAACGGAATGCCCTTCGCCGCGTCCGGCCCGGCGCGGCGGCGGGCAAGCAGCCCGGCCGCGATCCCGCCCAGCGCGGCGACCAGCACGAGCGCCCAGAGCGAGGCGGCCCCGACCGCCAGCGTCCCCGCACCGATCAGCTTGGCGTCGCCGATGCCGAGGGCCTCCTCGCCCGTGCGGCGGAAGTGGAGCCCCCCGGCCAGCCAGAGGAGCCCGGTCGCCAGCGCCGCCGCCGCGGCCTCGGCCAGGAGCGGCAGCCCCAGGCCGAGCCGATGCCACTGGAAACCCAGCCCCGCGAGAGCGATGATCGCCACGGACTCGTCGGGGATCTCGCCCCGGCGGAGGTCCGTCGCGCTGAGCCAGACGAGGGCGGGGACGAGGCACAGGCCGAGCGCCACCCGCCGGGGCTCGGCCACGCCGGCCGCGACGGCGAGGCTCGCGCCATGGGCCAGGGCGATCGCCGGGAGGAGGAAGGGGCCGAGGGTCATGATGCGTCATCCTAGCAGGTCGCGGTCGTCCCGAAAGGGCTTCGCGCTCCTCGTCGTCCTCGTCGGCGCGGTGCTCGTCGCCGGGCTGGCGGCGACGCTGCGCGCCCGGGGCGTGGCGCAGGCCCAGGTGCTCGGCCGGATCGAGGAGCAGCACCGGCTCGCGCTGGGCCGCCAGTCGGTGGCGGCGCGGGTGGCCGCGAGCCTCGCGGGGGGTGGCGGGGAGACCCCGCCGACCGACGGCACGCCGGTCCTGATCGCCCAGGACGGGCGCGACTGGGAGGTGCGGCTGGCCGACGTGGAAGGGCTGGTCGATCTCTACCTCGCCCCGCCCGAGGTGCTGGCGCTGCTGACCGGCGACGGCGAGGCCCTGGTTCGGCAGCGCGACGTGGCGCTCGCGGCGCTGGTCCCCGGCGAGAGGTTCGCCTCCGAGGAGCACACGCTCGCCCGGCTCGGCTTCGACGCCGCCCAGCGCGCCCGGCTCGCGCCCCTCGTGACGCAGCGCGCCCGCACCGGCGAGATCAATCCCGCGCTGGCCCCGCCGGAGCTGCGGGACGCGGCGCTCGCGCTTCGCGGCGACATCGCCGGAGGGGAGCTGGCCGAGCTGACGATCCGCGCCTCCCCCGGTGCCGCCGGGCCATCGCCCTGACCGGGCGGGCGCGACCGCCGCGGGCCGGCCGCCGCCAGGAAGCGGGAACCGGCGCCGTCCCTGGACAACGGGACGCACGGGCCGTCCGGCGGGGCACTGGCGCTTTTCGCCGGCAAGGTGCAGGACGGCGGCGAAGCGTTTGCCCGGGCCAGGGACGCGGCGGCGGAACGAGGAGGAGTGAGGCAACGTGGACATCAGCTCGCGGGCAGCCCCGGCCGACGGGGGACGCGCTTCGGCCAGGCCCCTGATCGTGATCACCATGCGGTTCAGCGTCCTCGTGGCGCAGCGGGAGTCCTGGGCGATCGGGCGGGGGCGGAGCGAGGCGGACTATCGCCGGACGCTGTTCGACGACGAGCGGCTGGCCCTGCACCACTTCCTCTTCGAGAACCTCACCCTGCCCTCGCTGGCGGCGCAGGTGCCGGCCCCTTCCGAGGAGTTCGTCCGCCTTTACGTGATCACGTCGAGCGAGCTTCCGCCCCGGCATCTCTCGGCGCTGGAGCAGGCCTGCGCCCGGCACCGCTGGGTGCGGATCGTCAGGGTTCCCCCCGACGCACGGTCCGTCGCCCATGGCGACCACATCCGGGACTTCCTGGCGGAGGCCGGTCATGGCGAGGGCACCTACGCCCATGTCCGACTGGACGACGACGACGCCCTGTCCTCCGACTTCCTGAGCCGGATCGCCGCCTTCGCGACGCCGGGGAACGTCGGGGCGTGCGTGTCGCTGGCCCGGGGCTACCTGCTGTCCTTCGACAGCGGCCGCAGGAGGCTGACGCAGGTCGTCGATTACCGCCTGCCGATGGCCGCCCAGGGGCTGGCCCACCTGGGCGCCTACAAGGACCGGGCGCCCGTGGGCAAGCCCGCCAACGTCTACGGCCTCGGACACCACCTACGGGTCGACACGAAGGTTCCCGTGATCCTGGACAGCCGGGCCCCGGCCTTCATCCGGACCAATCACGAGGGGTCCGACGTGCAGTTCGGCGGCAGGAAGAGCTTCCCCGCCGGGGAGCCCGTCGATCCGCGCGACCTGCTGACGCTGTTCCCCTCGCTCGCGAACCTCGCCGGCGGCGCCGCGTCCTAGAGGGACCGGACCAGGGGGACGGCCCCTCCGGCCGTCCCGGCGCCAGGGCCCAGGGCCTCGGGCGCCCCGATCAGGCGATGGCGTCCCACCGCGCGATCCAGTCCCGGGCGGGCTGGAAGCCGTAGCGGCTGGCGAGGGTCCTCACGTCGTCCCGCAGGAGGCTCCAGCTGAGAGCGCGTTCCGCATCCCCGAACTTGTCCGCGACCGGCCGGCTCCGGTGGCGGTGCGGGGCCTGCTCGCAGGCGAGCCGGCCGATTCCCAGAACCTCGGTGATGCGGTCGGCGAACCCCTGCGGATTGGACGAGATCTCCGCGAAGTCCAGGAGCACCGGCCGGAGCCCGGCCTGCTCGTAATGGGCGATCTGCTCCGCGTATCGGGAAATGTCGATCATCATGCGGAGGGTGCGGTCGCGATTCTCGACCGTCCAGCGCCCCCGCTTCACGGCATGGGCGACGTGCGACCGCACCCGGTCCACCGGGTCGCGAAGGATGTAGAACAGGGCCTTGTTGCCCGGATACGCCTGGATGCGGGCGGCGGCGGCCGGATGCTGGGACTTCTTGCCGTAGTTGGGGGACACGTCCAGCAACCACCTGGTCCTGGACGGGTCGGGCTCGAACTGATCGAGCAGGGCCTCGAAGCCCTCGTTCTCCCGGCAGAAGAAGTTGATCTCCTTGTTGCGGCTCGCGGCTATCTCGGGATGCTCGGACAGCATCTGATACGTCGTCGTCGTGCCCGCCTTCATGGCGCCGATGAAGATTGCAAGTGGCGGCATTCCCATCTCGGCGGTTCTCCTTGCCGTGCGTCGTTGATGAGCCCTTGGGACATGGAAACGGGTCGAGGCGCGGGCCATCCGCCTCGACCCGGCTGGATCGCCGCGATCTGCGCTACGTCATGGTCGTCCCGGACACGACGGCCTTCGGGCGGGCGGACCGATCCGTCCTCCGTCCGTCCGGCGCCGTCCCGCTTCCGCAATGAGGGCCCTGATGACGGCCCGGACGCGGCGGCCGGGTGCTGGCCTTGCACGGCCTCCATTCAACCAAGCCGACTCCCCCTCGCTTCGCAGTCCTGCCCCGAACGACCGGCAGGCCAAGCCTCCTAGCAGGCTTCCACCGGGGTTTGAATACCTCCGGGAAGACCGAGGGGATCGCGGCGACAGCCCTCCGCGTGCGCGCTCCCCATGGGTTTGCCCGAGCCCATGGCCGGCCTGACACGGTGGGGTGCAACGACCGAGCCCGGAGGCCGGATGGTGAGCCGTGCAGGATTCGAACCTGCGACCAACTGATTAAAAGTCAGTTGCTCTACCAACTGAGCTAACGGCCCGCCCGGGGCCGGACCTAGGCGGAGACGGCGGGAGCGTCAACCCGATAGTTGCGGAGCAGTTGGTAGAAGGAGGAGTGGGTGGTGAGCCGTGTAGGGATCGAACCTACGACAAACTGATTAAGAGTCAGTTGCTCTACCAACTGAGCTAACGGCCCACGCCGGGCGACATATGGCCCCGGGGCGGCGGGGTCAAGGGCCTCTGGAAAGGGCGGCGCATCGAGAGTAAGTGAGCGGGATGCGTGACATGATGGACACAGGCCTGCCCTTCGCCAAGATGCACGGGCTCGGCAACGACTTCGTGGTGATAGACGGGCGCTCCATGCCGGTGGAGGTGACGCCCGCGCTCGCCCGCGCCCTGGGGGACCGGCACCGGGGCGTGGGCTTCGACCAGCTCGCGCTCATCGAGGCCTCGGACCGGGCCGACCTGTCCCTGCGGTTCTGGAACGCCGACGGCTCCGAATCGTCCACCTGCGGCAACGCCACCCGCTGCGTGGCGCGGGCGGAGATGGAGCGGACCGGGCGCACGGCGCTGACCTTGGCGACCGAGCGGGGGGTGCTGGCGGCGCGGGACGAGGGCGGCGGGCGGACGGCCGTCAACATGGGGCCGCCGCGGCTGCGGTGGGACGAGATCCCGCTGGCGGACGCGGTGGACACGCTGGCGCTGCCCATCGAGGGGCGGCCGGTGGCGACCTCCATGGGGAACCCGCATTGCACCTTCTTCGTGCCGGACGCCGAGGCGGTGGACCTCCTCGCCTTCGGGCCGGCGCACGAGACGCATCCGCTGTTCCCGCAGCGGACCAACGTGCAGGTCGTGCAGGTGCTGGCCCGCGACCGCCTGCGGATGCGGGTCTGGGAGCGGGGGGCGGGATATACCCTGGCCTCGGGCTCGTCGTCCTGCGCGGTCGCGGTGGCGGCGGCCCGCAGGGGGCTGGCCGACCGGGACGTGACCGTGGTGCTGGACGGCGGGGAGTTGCGCGTCCGCTGGGGCGAGGACGGGGTCTGGATGACCGGGCCCACGGCGCACGTGTTCTCCGGGGTGCTCTCGCCCGCGTTCCTGGGGGCGCTCGCATGAGCGCGCCGATCTTCGCCACGCTGGGCTGCCGGCTCAACGCCTGGGAAACCGAGGCGATGAAGACGCTCGCCGCCAAGGCGGGCGTGGGCGATGCGGTCGTCGTGAACACCTGCGCCGTCACCGCCGAGGCCGTGCGGAAGGCCAAGCAGGAGATCCGCCGCCTCGCCCGCGAGAACCCCGGCGCGCGCGTCGTCGTCACGGGCTGCGCCGCGCAGGTGGAGCCCGAGACCTTCGCGGCCATGCCCGAGGTGTCCCTCGTCCTCGGCAACGCCGAGAAGATGGACCCGGGGGCCTGGACCCGGCTCGCGCCCGACTTCGTCGGCGAGACGGAGCGGGTGCTCGTGGACGACATCATGTCGGTGAGGGAGACGGCCTCGCACCTCATCGACGGGTTCGGGACGCGGGCGCGGGCCTATGTGCAGGTCCAGAACGGCTGCGACCACCGCTGCACCTTCTGCATCATCCCCTTCGGGCGCGGCAATTCGCGGTCCGTCCCCGCCGGCGTGGTCGTGGACCAGATCGCGCGGCTGGTGGACCGGGGCTTCCTTGAAGTCGTGCTGACGGGGGTGGACCTCACCTCCTGGGGCGCGGACCTGCCGGGGACGCCCCGGCTGGGCGACCTCGTGGGGCAGGTGCTGCGGATGGTCCCCGGCCTCGCGCGGCTGCGGATCTCGTCCATCGATTCCATCGAGGCCGACCCCCGGCTCATGGAGGCGCTGGCGACCGAGCCCCGGCTCATGCCGCACCTGCACCTGAGCCTTCAGGCCGGGCACGACCTGACGCTCAAGCGCATGAAGCGGCGGCACGGGCGCGACGACGCGGTGCGGTTCTGCGAGGAGGCGCGGCGGCTGCGGCCGGACGTGACCTTCGGGGCCGACCTGATCGCGGGCTTCCCGACCGAGACGGACGATATGTTCGACGGCTCCCTCCGGCTGGTCGAGGACTGCGGGCTGACCTGGCTCCATGTGTTCCCGTTCAGCCCCCGCAAGGGCACGCCCGCCGCCAAGATGCCGGCCGTCCCCGGCCCGGTGATCCGCGAGCGGGCGGCCCGGCTGCGCGCGGCCGGCGAGGCGGCGACGCGGCGGCATCTCGACGCCCAGGTGGGGCGGCGTCACCTCGTCCTGATGGAAAGCGCCACGATGGGGCGCACCGAGCAGTTCGCCGAGGTGAGCTTCGCCGAGGAGCGGCCCGTGGGGGCGCTGGTCGAGGCGGTGATCCGGGGCGTGGACGGGGGACGGCTCGCGGCCTGACGGCGCGAGGGCCGAGGACCCGACGGAAGCCGTGGCGCGGGTCGTCGCGTCCATGTCAGTCTGGGCAGGCACCTCCGCTTCGGCTTTGGCCGGGGCGTCCGGCGCCGCGTCCGCGCGGGTGGGCTCCGCGTCGGGGGCGGGCTCCGCCTGCGACTCGGCCAGCGCCCGCGCGTCCGCTTCCGCCCGTGCGTCGTCCTCGGCTGCCCATTCCGGGTAGCGGTGGCGCATGAACCAGGGGACGCGGGGGCGCTCGGGGTGGTCGGGGAAGTGGTAGCCGGCCTCCTCCCAGACCTGGCGCTGGATGAAGGAGCGGGCGATCCGGGCCTCCTCGCGCGGGTCGGCGATGCGGCGCTGGCCGAAGGGGGCCTCGGGGCGGCCGCGCAGGATCTCGGCCAGCCGGTCGGGGCGGTGCGGCGACGGGAGCGGCGCGTCGAGGAGGGCGAGGTCCTCGGCGGTGTAGGGCTGGGCGTGGTCGAGCGGCATGGGTCGGATCTCCGGGGTCTGTTGCGTGGCGGGGGGCCTGATGGGGGCCGTTGCGAGGAGGATGCCGGAGGGAGGTTAACGGGGCCTGACAGCAACGGGCGTTGCGTGGACGCCTCGCGCAACGCCCCCGGCGGTTGTGCGGGGGCAAGGCGAATCAGGGGGACGGGCGAGTGGGGGCCGTTCCGTGGGGGGCGTGGGTCCGGGGCCGAACGGCCCCGGGTTCACACCCCGTCGCGCGACGGATGAGGCGCGCGCGGGGCGTCGGGCGGGCGCGTCCTTGCCGGAACCCTGCTTCTTCGGGGCCGCCACGTTGACTCGTCCCCGCCGCTGCCTTCGGTTATGCTGCGCGTGCGAATGAGGGTGCCGGGTGATCCAGTCGATCCAATACCTGCGGTTCCTGGCGGCGGCGCTGGTGGTGCTTTACCATGGCACGCAGTCGCTCTCGAAGGACCTGCATTCCACCCTGTTCGAGACCTGGCACGCCGGGTCGCGGGGGGTCGATCTGTTCTTCGTCATCAGCGGGTTCATCATCCTGCACGTGACGGAGCGGTCGAACGCTTCGCGCGGGGCGTTCCTGCTGCGCCGGATGACGCGGGTCGCGCCGCTCTATCACGCCGCCACGCTGGCGATGCTGGCCGTGGCGCTGGTGGCGCCGAGCCTGCTGGCGACGACCCGGATCGAGCCGGGCCACGTCATCGCCTCGCTGCTGTTCATCCCGGTCGATCACCCGGTCGCCTTCTCGGCCTTTCCGCTGCTGCCGGTGGGCTGGACCCTGAACGCCGAGGCGCAGTTCTACGTGCTGTTCGCGCTGCTGCTGCCCCTTGCGCCCCGGGCGCGGGCGGTCGGGGTCGGGGGGCTGATCCTCGGCCTCGTGCTGGTCGGGATCGCGCTGCGGCCGGAGAACCAGACGCTCTCCTCGTGGACCGCGCCGATCCTGATCGAGTTCGTGTTCGGCCTGATCCTCGGGCGGCTGTGGCACGACCTGCCGCCGTCGCGCCGGTCGCCCGGCGGGCTGGCGGCCGCGCTGGCCCTGCTGGGCGTCGGGGTGGCGGGACTCGTCCTGGTGCCCGGAGAGGCCACGTCCGGGGTGCTGCTGCGCGACCTGCGCTGGCTGCTGGCGGGGCTGCCGGCGATGGCGGTGGTCGGGGGCCTGCTGCTGCTTGATCGGCAGGGGCGAATCCCGACGGTTCCGGCGCTCCGGCTGCTGGGGGATGCGTCGTATTCGCTTTATATCTGCCACTTCTTCGTGATCGGCCTGCTGCGGGCCGTCTGGCCGAGGGCGTGGCTGGGGACGTGGACGAGCGAGGCCGGGTTCCTCGCGGCGGCGCTTGCGCTGTCGGTGGTCGCCGCCTTGGCCACGCACCTCGCCTTCGAGAAGCCGATCGGCCGGATGGGCGCACGCCGGCGGGCGGTGGCCGCCTGAAGGCCTCGGCGGGCCGGGGACGCCGAGGCGCGGCCGGGGTCCAGTCGGGGTCGGGCCGCCGGGGGAACGGGCAGGCCGGGCCGTCGCCCGCCCGTCAGAAGCTGAAGCTGACGCCCACGTTCAAGGCGTTGGTCACGATGTCGGTGGACAGCGTGCCGCCGTCGTCGAGGTCGGCCTCGTTCTGGGAATACGTGCCCTTGTATTCGCCGAACACCGCCCAGCGGTCGGTGAGGGGGAGCGTCGCGCCGGCGATCCAGGCGACGGCGGGGCCGGTGAGCTGGTAGCCCCAGGTCCGCGCGCCGGTGTCGTCGTCCTCGACCTCCACGTGGGGGACGGCCACGCCGATCCCGCCACCGACATAGGGCGTCAGCCGGCCGAAGGCCCCGGGCCAGCGGCGGTAGCCGTTCACGGTCGCGACGTTGAGGCCGTCGCTGAACTCGAAATGCTCAAGGCCGGATTCCGCCAGCGTCCCGTCGTCGGCGTAGGCCTTGACGTGGTTCACGTCGAGGCCGAAGCCGATGTCGGCGTCGGTCCACCAGGTCGCGCGGAGGCCGGCGTGGATCGGGGCCTCGAAGGACCGCCCTTCCCACCCCGCCGTGAAGTCGTCGTCCACGCCGGCGGGGCCGCCGTCGATCGTGACCCCGGAATGGGGGGCGGACTGCCAGCCGCCGTAGAAGCTCAGCTCCACTTCCGCGAGGGCGGGGGTGGCGAGCAGGAGGGCGAGCGGCGCGAGGAGGCGAGCGTGGGTCATGGCACGGGCAAGATAGGCGAATCGCCGCTCTGCGGCAAGGATGCGCCCGCGGGGGTTGTGGCACGGGGGCCACAGCGCCGGGGCGGGGCGGGGGCCGCGGGAGCCCTGCCCCATTGGGGTTTCCCGAAGGCGGGGCCGGGCTGCGTCCTCGCGCCGCAGCCGGGGGGCGGGAGGGGCGGCCGGGAATCGGGGGCGGGGATGCCCGGCTGGCGCGGGGGCGGGGCCGCCCGGCGGACGCGGCTCCCCCATTCGTGTCCAACGCCTTGACCCTGCGCCGAACTGTCCGCTGGACCCTTGCGATTTTGGTGCTAAAGAGCCTTCGCATGATGGGACGGGCCTGCCTGCGCGCGTCCCTCCACCCATGGACGGCCCGCCCGCCCCTACCCCGAGAGAGGTCTCCTTGTCGCACACCGAAGCACCCCAGGGCACCCGCCGCGACTTCATCTACTACGCGACGGCCGGCGCCGGCGCCGTGGTGGCGGGCGCGGCGGTCTGGCCCCTCGTCAACCAGATGAACCCCACGGCGGACGTGCAGGCGCTGGCCTCGATCCGCGTGGACGTGGCCGGCGTCGCGCCGGGCACCCAGCTCACCGTGCTGTGGCAGGGGAAGCCCGTCTTCATCCGCGCCCGCACCGAGGAGGAGATCGCGGCGGCCCGCGAGGTTCCCCTTGAGGAGCTGGTGGACCCGCAGGCGAACAACGCCAACCTGTCGAACGCCGAATCCCCCGCCACCGACGAGAACCGCGCGCTGGCGAACCCGGAAGGGTCCGACCTGCCCGAGGGCACCTGGCTGGTGCAGATGGGCGTCTGCACCCACCTGGGCTGCGTGCCGCTGGGCGATTCCGGCGACTTCGGCGGCTGGTTCTGCCCCTGCCACGGGTCGCACTACGACACGTCGGGCCGCATCCGCCGGGGGCCCGCGCCCCGCAACCTGCCCGTCCCCGTCGCGACCTTCGTGGACGCGTCCACCATCCAGCTCGGCTGAGGAGCCTGCCCATGTCCGGAGTCCTCCACGACGACTACGTGCCAAAGACCCGCGGCGAGAAGTGGGTCGAGCGGCGGCTGCCGATCCTCTCGCTCCTCTACGGGACGCTGATGATCCGCACGCCGCGCAACCTGAACTGGATGTGGATCTGGGGCATCGTCCTCATGTTCGCGCTCATCAGCCAGATCGCGACGGGCGTGGTGCTGGCGATGCACTACACGCCGCATGTGGACATGGCCTTCGCGTCGGTCGAGCACATCATGCGCGACGTGAACGGCGGCCACATGCTGCGCTACGTCCACGCCAACGGCGCGAGCCTGATGTTCGTGGCGGTCTACGCGCACATCTTCCGCAATCTGTATTACGGCAGCTACAAGACCCCGCGCGAGATCACCTACATCATCGGCATCCTGATGTTCGTGCTGATGATGGGCATCGCCTTCATGGGCTACGTGCTGCCCTGGGGGCAGATGTCGTTCCACGGGACGTCCGTCATCACCGGCCTGTTCGGCGCGATCCCCTTCGTGGGCGAGTCGATCCAGACCTGGCTGCTGGGCGCGGGCGCGGTGGGCCAGCCGGCGCTGAACCGCTTCTTCTCGCTGCACTTCCTGCTGCCCTTCGTGCTGCTGGGGCTGACCTTCGTCCACGTCTGGGCCTTCCACACCACGGGCAACAACAACCCGACGGGCGTCGAGGTCCGGCGGTCGTCGGTGGCGGAGGCCAAGGCCGACACCGTGCCGTTCTGGCCCTACTTCATCCTGAAGGACTTCTACGCCCTGGCCCTGGTCATGGCGGTGTTCTTCGCGATCGTGGGCTTCATGCCCAACTACCTGGGCCACCCGGACAACTACATCCCGGCGAACCCGCTGGCGACGCCCGCGCACATCGTGCCGGAATGGTACTTCCTGCCCTTCTACGCGATCCTGCGCGCCTTCACCGGCGACGTGTGGGTGGTGATGGCCGTGGACTGGATCACCTTCGGCATCGTGGACGCCAAGTTCTTCGGCGTGCTCGCCATGTTCGGCGCGATCATCGTCATGGCGCTGGCGCCCTGGCTCGACACCTCCATGGTGCGGTCGGGCCGGTATCGCCCGATGTTCAAGTGGTGGTTCGCGCTGCTGCTGATCGACTTCGTGGTGCTGGGCTGGGTCGGCGCCATGCCGGCCGAGGGGATCTACCCCTACATCGCGCTGCTGGGGGCGACCTACTGGTTCGCCTACTTCCTGGTGATCCTGCCGCTTTTGGGCGTCATCGAGAAGCCGGTCGCGCCGCCCGTGTCGATCGCCGCCGACTTCGCGGCCCACTACGACCCCCAGACCGGGGGCACCAAGCAGTTCGCCGGCAGCCCCGCCGAGTGATGAGGACACCTGTGATGCTTAGAACGCTCGCCCTCGGGGCCGCCATCGCCCTTTCCGCTCCGGCCGCCTTCGCGGCCGGGGAAGGGGAGATCACCGACTACGCCTTCCCCCACGAGGGGCCCTTCGGCTCCTTCGACACGCTCCAGGTCCAGCGGGGGTTGCAGGTCTACACCGAGGTCTGCGCCTCGTGCCACGGCCTCAGCTTCGTGGCCTTCCGCAACCTCTCGCAGCCGGGCGGCCCCGAGCTGCCCGAGGACCAGATGCGCGCCTACGCCGAGCAATACGAGGTCTTCGACGAGACGCTCGCCGACGGCGAGGGGGACTTCCGCCCGGCGACGCCGGCCGACCGCTTCCCGCAGTCGTCGCTGGCCAACGCCCCCGACCTGAGCCTGATGGCCAAGGCGCGGGCGGGCTTCCACGGGCCCTACGGCACCGGGCTGTCGCAACTGTTCAACGGGATGGGCGGGCCGGAATACATCACCTCGCTGCTGGCGGGCTACGAGGAGCCGCCGGCCTGCGCGCCGGAGGACTTCGAGGGCTACTACAACGTCGCCTTCGCCGCGGGCGGCTTCCCGGAGGAGTGCGTGGACGAGGAAGGCCACCACACGGTGCCGGGCTCGTGGATCGCCATGCCGCCGCCGCTGTCGGACGACCAGGTGGAGTTCGCGGACGGGTCGCCCGCGACGGTCGAGGCGATGTCGCACGACGTGTCGGCCTTCCTGATGTGGGCCGCCGAGCCGCACCTGAACGCGCGCAAGCAGGCCGGGCTGACCGGGGTGCTGTTCCTCGCGGTGCTGGCGGTGCTGCTCTACCTGACCAACAAGCGCGTCTGGGCGCCGGTCAAGGCGGGCGGGCGGCCGATCGGCAAGGACCAGCACGGGGTCTGACCTTTCGGGTCGCGCGAGTTCGGGGGGCGTCCGGGGGACCGGGCGCCCCCTTTCCGTTGGGGGCGGAGGGGGGCGCTGCCCCCCGCGCTGGCGCGCTCCCCCCGGGATATTTGGGACCAAAGGAAGGGGTCAGGGGCCGAGATAGGCGCGCAGCGCCGGGGGCGGGGCGGCGAGGAGGCTGGTGGCGGGGGCAGGCGGATGGGCGCGGCCCTCGGCCACCACGATCACCGAGTCGGCGGCGGCGCGGGCGTCGGCGGGGTCGTGGGTGACGAGGAGGACCGTCGCGCCGCGCGCGGTCAGGGTGTCGCGGGCGAGGGCCAGCATCTCGGATTTGAGCGCCGGGCCGAGGGCGCCGAAGGGCTCGTCCATCAGCACCAGGGGACGGTCCTGGAGGAGGACGCGGGCCAGCGCGGCGCGGGCCTGCTGGCCGCCGGAAAGCTGGGCGGGGCGGCGGTCCTGGAGGCCCGCGAGGCCGACGCGGGCCAGCGCCTCGGCCGCGCGGGCGCGGTCGGGCGCGCGGGGGCGGGGGGAAAGGCCGAGGGCGACGTTCTGGACGGCGGTGAGGTGCGGGAACAGGTTGCCGTCCTGGAACAGGATGCTGAGGGGGCGCTGGCCGGGCGGCAGGGGGGCGAGGTCCTGGCCGTTCCAGAGGACGCGGCCCTGGGCGGGCGGCAGGAAGCCGGCGATGGCGGACAGGAGCGTGGACTTGCCGCCGCCCGACGGGCCGAGGAGGGCGGCCCAGGTGCCGGGGGGCACGGCGAGGTCGGCGGTCAGGCGGAAGTCGCCCTGCGCGAGGGCGAGGCTGTCAAGGCGCAGCATCGGCGCGGCCCATGCGGTCGAGGATCCAGAACAGCAGCAGCGCCATGGCGGCGATGAGGAGGCCCACGCCGGCCGCCGCGTCCATGCGGTAGGCGCCCATCAGGCGGGCCATGAGGAGGGGGAGCGTGGTCTGGTCCTCCCCCGCGAAGAGGGCGATGACGCCGAGGTTGCCCACCGACAGCGCCGCCGCGAGGCCGCCCGCGAAGCCGAGCGCCGGGCGGGCGAGCGGCAGGGTGAGGCGGCGGAGGCGCGACGGGCCGGTGAGGTTCAGCGAATCGGCGAGGCGGCCGTGGCGGGACTCGATCTCGGCGATGGCGGGGGCGAGGGATCGCAGCGCGAAGGGGAGCGCGGCGAGGGCGTCGAGGAGGGCGGTCACGGGGAGGGCCAGGGTCGCGGGGGTGGTCAGGGGGCGGAGGATGAGGAGGAGGCCGGTCCCGAGGACCAGGGACGAGGCGGCGAGGGGGAGCGCGCCGGCCAGTTGCGCGAGGCGGCCGCCGTGGAGGGCCAGCGCGAGGGCGAGCAGCAGCGTCAGGGCCGAGGCGGCGAGGGCCACGCCCAGGGAGCGGAGGGCAGCGGGGCCGGCCTCGGGCGGCAGGTCGGGGAGGCCGGCGAGGCCGCGCCAGCCCGCGAGGCCGAGGGGCAGGAGGAGGAACAGCGCGGCGAGGGCGATCCAGAGGGCGTCGGCGGCGCGGCCCTTGGCGTCCCATCGCTGGACGGCGCGGCCCGGGCCCCCCTGCCCCATCGCTCCGGGCGCGAGGCGCAGCGCGAGGAGCGCCGCCGCGCCGCAGAGGGCGTATTGCAGGAGCGCGAGGCGGGCGGCGGTGGGGAAGTCGGCCTCGAAGCGGATGGCCTGGTAGATGGCGAGCTCCAGCGTCGTGGCGGCGGGGCCGCCGCCGAGGATGAGGGCGACCGAGAAGCTGGTGAGGCAGAGGGCGAAGATCGTAGCGAAGGCTCCGGGGACGGTGCGGGCGAGCATCGGTCGTTCGATGAGCGCCCAGACCGGGGCGTTCAGGGCGGCGGCGAGGCGGAACCGCTCGGCGGGCACGTCGAGCCAGCCTTGCAGCAGGAGGCGGGTGGCGAGGGGGAGGTTCAGGAAGAGGTGGGCGAGGACGACTCCGTGCAGGCCGTAGATGGAGACGGGGGGCAGGCCGAGCGCCGCGAGGGCGGCGTTGAGGAGGCCGTTGCGGCCGAACAGGGCGAGGAGGCCCATGACGGCGACGAGGACGGGGAGGAGAAAGGGCGCGCCCAGCAGGGTGATGAGCGCGCCCCGGCCGGGGAAGCGGCGGCGGGCGAGGGCTCGGGCGACGGGGATGGCGAGGGCCACCGACAGGCCGGCGGAGAGCGCGGCCTGGAGGAGCGTGAAGCGCAGGGCCGCCGCGTCCGCCGCGCCGAGCCCCCCCTCGCCCGACCGCAGGAGGAGGGGGACGAGCGGCCCGAGGCAGAGCGCCGCCACGAGGAGCGCGGCGAGCGTGCCGGGGCGGCGGGGCGGTCCCGTGCGGGCGCGCGTCCCCTGCCCCGCCCGCCGGAGCGCCATCGGGAGGGGACGCGGCGCCATCAGCGCGACAGCGCCGTGCGCCAGGCCTCGACGGCGGGGGCGCGGGCGGCCTCGGCCTCCTCGGGGGGGAGGTAGAGGGTGGTGGCGGGGCGGAGGGACTCGAAGCCCTCGGGCAGGCCCGTGGCGGGCGTGACGGCGGGATACATCCAGTTGGTCGTGGGGATGGCGGACTGGACGGGCTCGGTTAGCAGGGCGGCGAGGAAGCGGTCGGCGAGGTCGGGCTGGTCGGTGGAGGCGACCTTGGCCGCGACCTCGACCTGGAGGTAGTGGCCCTCGGCGAAGGGGAGGGCGCGGATGGTGGCGTCGTTCTCGGCCAGCAGGTGGTAGGCGGGGGAGGTGGTGTAGGAGAGGACCAGATCCGCCTCGCCTTCGAGGAAGAGGTTGTAGGCCTCGGTCCAGCCGGGGGTGACGGTCACGATGTTGTCCGACAGCGCCTCCCAAATCGCGGGGGCCTCGGCGCCGTAGGCGGCGTGGAGCCAGAGGACGAGGCCCAGGCCCGGCGTGGAGGAGCGGGGGTCCTGGATGACGAGGCTCGCGTCGCTGGCGGCCAGCGCGCGGAAGTCGGTCGGCGCGGGGCCGTCCGCGCGGCCGACGAGGGCGAACCAGCCCCAGTCGAAGGGGACGAAGGTGTCGTCGGACCACGCCACCGGCAGGTCGAGCGGGGCCGTCCCGGCGTGGGGCGCGAACAGGCCCGAGGCGCGGGCGGCAGCGACGAGGTTGGAGTCGAGGCCGAGCACCACGTCGGCCTCGGTCCCCTCGCCCTCCAGCCGGAGCTGGGCGAGGAGCGCCGCGCCGTCGCCGGCGGCGACGAGGCGGAGGTCGCAGGCGCAGTCGGCCTCGAAGGCCTGCTCGATCACCGGGCCGGGTCCCCATTCGCTGAGGAGGCTGTCGTAGGTCAGCACGGTCAGGACGGGCTTCTCCTGCGCCAGGGCGGGCGCGGCGAGAAGGGCTGCGAGGGCGGCGGCGGTCTTCATGGGTTCGTCCTTTGCATGGCGGACGAACGAGGCCCCGAGGACGGCCACCTTCCCTCCGCCGGTATTAGCCGGTTCAGGTTCGACGGGTTCGCGGATCGCATCTCAGCCCGTGACCGGGCACCCCGAGGTGGCACGGAGCATAGCCGCGCGGCGGGCGGTCGCAAGGGGGTCCGCGCAGGCTCGGCAGCCGGGGCGCGAGGGGCTGGCCGGGGAGAAGGGCGTATTTGGGCCAAGTTGAAGGGGTGCCCTCTCAACTTGGCCCAAATACGCATCTTGCGACCGGGGGGCCGGCGGTGCGGCGGGGGTTTCCGGGGCGGGGGGACCGGCCTAGGTTCCCGCCCGCCAATGCCACGGAGAGATCGCATGGAATACCGCCGCCTCGGGAAGTCGGGCCTTCAGGTCAGCGCCCTCTCCTTCGGGTCCTGGGTGACCTTCGCCAAGCAGGTGGACACCACCCTCGCCAAGGAGCTGCTGACGGCGGCCTACGACGCGGGGGTGAACTTCTTCGACAACGCCGAGGGCTACGAGGCCGGGCAGTCCGAGGTGGTCATGGGCCAGGCGCTCAGGGAGCTGGACTGGCCGCGCGAGACCTGGGTCGTGTCGTCCAAGGTGTTCTGGGGCGGGTCCAAGCCCACGCAGCGGGGGCTGTCGGCCAAGCACGTCACCGAGGCCTGCCACGCGGCGCTGCGGCGGTTGCAGGTCGATCACCTCGACCTCTACTTCTGCCACCGGCCCGACATCGACACCCCCATCGAGGAGACGGTGCGGGCGATGGACAACCTGATCCGGCAGGGGAAGGTGCTGTATTGGGGCACCTCGGAATGGTCGGCGCAGCAGATCACCGAGGCGCACCGGGTCGCCCGCGAATGGCGGATGACGCCGCCCACCATGGAGCAGCCGCAATACAACCTCTTCGAGCGGGTGAAGGTCGAGGGGGACTACGCGCCGCTCTATGACACTTATGGGCTCGGGACCACGATCTGGTCGCCCCTCGCGTCCGGGCTGCTGACGGGAAAGTACAACGACGGCATCCCCGAGGGGAGCCGCGCGGCGCTGCCCGGCTATGAATGGCTGCGCGAGATCTTCGAGGGCGAGAAGGGCAAGCGGCGCATCGCCCAGATCCGCGAACTCCAGGGGATCGCGGACGGGCTCGGGATCAGCCTCACGCACCTCGCCATCGCGTGGTGCCTGCGGAACCCGCGCGTCTCGACCGTGATCCTGGGGGCGTCGCGGCTGTCGCAGTTGCAGGACAACCTCGCGGCGGCCGAGGCGGTGGGGAAGCTGACCCCCGACGTCATGGAGGCGATCGAGGGCGTCGTGAAGAACCGGCCCGCCGAGCCGCAGCGGTTCTTCTGAGGCGAGGCTGCCCGTTGTCCTGGCCCATCCCGTCCCGGAGAGGTTCGGGGCGGCGCGGTGCGGTCGAGGCGGCGGGGCACGAGGTCCGCGCGCCGGTCCTCCATGCCGAGGGCGTCGACCCGGTGATGGGGCGGCGGAGAAGGCGGGCGACGACGCGGCCTCGCTCGATGCCCTGCTGGCCGCCAGCAGCCCAAGGCCGCGTGGCTGGCCGGGATCGGTGACGGACGGGGCGCCACCACGGCGTGCCGGCGCGGCAGACGACCGTCGCGATGGACGAGGGGCGGGCTCGGGCCGCTGGTCCTGTCCGCGCGCCCAGCGACGCCCGCGGTCCGAGTCCCCCAGGACCGACCGCGCCGGCCTCCCTCGCGGCGCCCGCGCGGGCGAGGGTGGCGACCAAGGGGGCGGCGTGCCTCCCGAGGCCTGCCCGGACCGATCGAATCGGGCTGCCTCCGGCAGGTCGCACCGCGCAGATCCGGTCCCGTCCGGCGGGGGACGACCCGTCGGTGCCGGGCGAGGCAGGCAGGCGCCGCGGCGGAGGGCGCCGATGGTCCCGCATCGCCTGCCGGGCCGCCCGGCCCCGCCCGCAGGGGCGCGAACCAGGCTTGCCGCCGCCGCCCTCAGGCGACCATCGCCTCCGCCGCCCGCAGGTCCACGCTCACGAGCTGGCTTATCCCCCGCTCGGCCATCGTCACCCCATACAGCCGGTCCATCCGGGCCATCGTCACCGCGTGGTGCGTGATGACCAGGAACCGCGTCTCCGTCTCCCGCGCCATCGCCTCCAGCAGGTCGCAGAACCGCCCCACGTTGGCGTCGTCGAGCGGCGCGTCCACCTCGTCCAGCACGCAGACCGGCGCGGGGGCCACCAGGAACACCGCGAAGATCAACGCCAGCGCCGTCAGGGTCTGCTCGCCCCCGGACAGCAGCGAGAGCGTCCCCAGCGTCTTGCCCGGCGGCTGCGCCATGATCTCCACCCCCGCCTCCAGCGGGTCGTCCCCCTCCACCCAGGCCAGCCGCGCCTCGCCGCCCCCGAACAGGAGCCGGAACAGCCGCCCGAACTCGGCGTTGACGCGCCCGAAGGCCTCGCGCATCCGGTCGCGCCCCTCGCGGTTCAGCTCGCCCAAGGCGCGCCGCAGCTCCGCCACCGCCTCGGACAGGTCGGCGGCCTCGCGCAGCAGCCCGTCCTGCTCGGCCCGCAAGGCCGCCGCGTCCTCCTCGGCGCGCAGGTTCACCGCGCCCAGGCCGTCGCGCCGCTTCCGCAGCGCCTGAAGCTCCGCGTGAAGCGTCCCCTCCGACGGCAGGTCGGCGGGGCCGCCGAGCGAGTCCAGCAACTCGCGCGGGGACTGGTCCTGCTCCTCGCGGATGCGGGCCGTTGCCGCTGCCGCGACCTCCGCCGCCGCAGCCCGCGCCACCTCGGCGCCCGCCCTTGCCTCGCGCGCCCGGCCCGCCTCGCGCTCCGCCGCCCGCTCGGCGTCCTGCGCCGCCCGGAGCGCCGCCTCGGCCCCGGCCAGCGCCGCCTCGGCCTCCTCCCGCACCGAAAGCGCCTCCTCCAAGGCGTCCTGCACCGCCTCGGCCCGCTCCGCGATCTCGGCGGGACGCTCCCGCGCCTTGGCCAACTCCTCGGCCAGCCGACCGGCCCGCGTCGCGAGGTCGCGCGCCCGCGCCGCCGCTGCCTCGCGCCGCCCGCTCCAGAGCCCCTCCTCCCGCGCCACCTCGGCCCGCCGCCGCGCGCGCCCCGCCGCCGCCCGCCGCTGGTCCTCCTCGGCCCCGCGCGCGGACAGGAGCGCCGCCCGCGCGGCGTTCGCCCGCGTCTGCGCCTCGGCCACCAGGGCCCGCGCCGCGCCGGGATCCTCCAGCCCCGCCCGCGCCGTCCGTGCCTCCACCAGCGCCGCCGCCGCCACCTCGGCCGCCGCCCCGGCCCGCGCCCGCGCCTCGCGCGCCGCCTCGCCCTTGGCCCCGGCGAGCGCCCGGTCGGCCTCGGCCTTCCCGGCGGCCCGCGTGGCGGCCTGCGCCTGCGCCTCGGCCGCCCGCCGCTCGGCCCGCGCCGCATCGGCCCGCGCCTGCGCCCCGGCCAGCGTCCGCGCCGCCCGCTCCTGATCCGCCCGCGCGGTCTCCACCGCCTCCTGCGCGGCCTCGGCTTCCGCCTCCAGAACCGGAAGCCGCGCCGCCCGCCGCAGCGCCTCGGCCTCCTGCGCCGCCTCCGCCGCGTCCGCGGCCCGCTGCCGGAGCCCGTCCCAGCGCCACAGGTCCCCCTCGCGCGTCACCAGCCGTTGCCCCGGCCGCAGCGCCGCCCAGAGCGCCGGGGCCGCGTCGGCCTCCACGAGCCCCACCTGCGCCAGCCGCCGGGCCAGTTCGGGCGGGGCCTCGACCAGCGCCGACAGCGGCACCACCCCCTCCGGCAACCCCGGCGCATCCCCATAATCCGGCAACCGCACCCAGCCCGATCCGTCTCCCTCGGCCAGCGCCGCCCTCAGATCGCGCCCCAGCGCCGCCGCGACTGCCGCCTCCAGCCCCTCGGGCACCCGCAGCCCCTCGCCGACCTGCCCCCTGCGCGAGCCGTCCGCCGCCACGAGCCGTCCCAGCGCCCGCGCCTCGGCCACCAGCCCCGCCGCCCGCGCCTGCGCCTCGGCGACCACGGCCCGCGACCGCGCGTCGGCTTCCCGCGCCGGGGCCAGTGCCGCCTCGGCCCGCGCCAGCGCCTCCTCCGCCGCTTCCAGCACCGCTTCGGCCCGCTCCCGCGCCTCGGCCGTCGCCTCGCCCTCCGTTTCGGCACGGGCCAGCGCCGCCTCGGCCTCGGCCAGCGCCGCCGCCGCCCGCGTGGCCTCCGCCCCCGCCCGCTCCCGCGCGCCCGTCAGATCCCGGAGCCGCCGCTCCGCCGCCTCGACCTCGGCCAGCATCCGCGCCGCCGCCTCGGTCGCCGCCGACAGGTCCGCCTCGGCCGCGCGCAGCGCCCGCCCGGCCGCTTCCGAGGCCGCCGCCGCCTCGGCGATCCCCGCCTCCTCGCCCTCGCCCGCCGCCTCCAGCCGCTCCGCCTCGTCGCGCAGCCGCTCCAGCGCCTCGACGGCCTCGCGCGCCAGACCCGCCTCGCGTTCCTCGTCGCGGCCCAGGTCCCGCGCGGCGGTTTCGAGCTCCATCACCCGCTGCGCCGCCCGCCGCGCCTCGCCCGCCAAGGCCTCCCGTTCGGCCCGGAGCCGCGTCGCCCGCTCCGCCGCCTCCGACTCGCGCGCCCGCAACGGCGGCAGCGCCGCCTCCGCCGCCTCCCGCGCACCTTCGGCTCCGCGCGCCGCCTCCTCCGCCCGCGCCGCCAACCCCGCCCGGACCCGCGCCTCCCCCTCGGCCGCCGCGAGCGCCGCCGCCGCCGCCTCCCAGGCCCGCCACAGGAGCCGCCCCTCGGCCAACCGGATCGCCGCCGCGACCTCCCGGTAGGTCCGGGCGTTGCGCGCCTGCCGCTCCAGCCCCCGCAGCCGCTCGGCCAACTGCCCCGTCACCTCGCCCAGCCGCTGGAGGTTCGCCTCGGCCGCCCCGAGCCGCTGCGACGCCTCGCCCCGTCGCGCCTGGAGCCCCGCCACCCCCGCCGCCTCCTCGATCACCCGCCGCCGCGCCTGCGGCCGCGCGCCGATCAGCTCGCTGATCTGCCCCTGCCGCACCAGCGCCGGCGACTGCGCCCCCGAGGCCGCGTCCGCGAACATCGCCTGCACGTCCCGCGCCCGCGCCTCCCGGCCGCCCAGCCGATAGGCCGACCCGCCGTCCCGGGTGATCCGCCGGACCAGCTCCGTCTCCGTCCCGTCCCTCTCGAAGTGCAGCGCCACCTCGCCCCAGGGCCGCGGCCCCCGCCGGGCGGTGCCGGCGAAGATCACGTCCTCCATCCCCTGCCCGCGCATCTGCGTGGGCCGCGTCTCGCCCATGACCCAGCGCAGCGCCTCCAGCAGGTTCGACTTGCCGCAGCCGTTCGGCCCCACCACGCCGGTCAGCCCCGGCGCGATGGACAGCTCCGTCGGGTCCGCGAAGCTCTTGAAGCCGTTCAGCCGCAGCCGCGTCAGGCGCATGGGACCTCCCTCGGGGACGGGGAACCCTTCGGGACGCCGGGGCGCCCTGTCAACCGCCGCATCCCCGCGACCCCCCGTCGCAATCGCGCTTGACCGCGCCCGGCCCCGCGCCCACAACGGACCCCGCATGGTTCCCCCACGCGCCGCCCCAGGCGGCCGGGGACGAACAGGGAATGCGGAAGGGGCCGACCCAGTCCGGGGGCCCCCGCCCGCAGCCGCCCCCGCGACTGTCAGCGGAGAGCGCCCGCCGATCACGCCACTGGGCCCCGGCCCGGGAAGGCCGGCGAAGCGCCACGACCCGCGAGCCAGGAGACCTGCCATGCGCGACGAAACGCCAACCCCGTCGGTGGGACGGGAGCAGGAGAGACGACCATGCACATCGAACCGGGACTCGTCGCGGGCGCCAAGCTCGCCCTCGGAGCCATCACCGCCGCCGGCGCCCTCGGCGTCACCGCCAAGCTCGCCTGGGAGGGCGTCCGCGACCGCGGCCTCCCTTCGCTGGCCGCCCGCGCCGCCGCCGCGACGGCGCTGACCTTCGGCTTCTTCCAGGTGCTGCCGCACTACCCGGCCGGCGTCTCCGAGGTGCACCTCATCCTCGGCTCCACGCTCTTCCTCGTGTTCGGCGCCGCGCCCGCCGCGCTCGGCCTCGCGCTGGGCCTCCTGCTGCAAGGGCTGTCCTTCGCGCCCGCCGACCTGCCGCAATACGGCATGAACGTCACCACGCTGCTCGTGCCGCTGTTCGCCGTCGCCGCGCTGGCCCGCCGCGTGATCGCCCCCCGCACCCCCTACACCGACCTCTCCTATGGCCAGGTCCTCGCCCTTTCCACCGCCTACCAGGGCGGCGTGGTGGCCTGGGTCGCCGTCTGGGCCGTCTGGGGCCAAGGGTTCGCCGCCGTCCCGTCCATCGCGACCTTCGGGGCCGCCTACCTCCTCGTCATCGCGATCGAGCCGCTGGTGGACCTCCTCGTGCTCGGCGCCGCCAAGGGCCGGCGCAACCTGTCCCGCGCCGGCCTCGTGACCCCGCGCCTGCACCACCCGGCCTGATCCCCACCTCCTCGACCCGACACGGGCGGCCCCTCATCCGGGCCGCCCCTCGCCATTCAAGGGACTCCCCCATGCCCGCCAAGATCCCCGCCACCGTCGTCACCGGCTTCCTCGGCTCGGGCAAGACGACGATGATCCGCCACCTCCTCGACCACGCGAACGGCCGCCGCATCGCCCTCGTCATCAACGAGTTCGGGGAGACCGGCGTGGACGGCGACCTCCTCCAGGGCTGCTGCGCCCCCGGCGACATCATCGAGCTGTCGAACGGCTGCATCTGCTGCACCGTGGCCGACGACTTCCTCCCCACCATGGAGAAGCTGCTCGCCCGGCCCGAGCCCTTCGACCACATCGTGATCGAGACCTCGGGCCTCGCCCTGCCCCAGCCGCTCGTGCGCGCCTTCGCCTGGCCCGGCATCGCCACCCGCGTCACCGTGGACGGCGTGGTGACGGTCGTGGACGGCAAGGCCGTGGCCGAGGGCCGCTTCGCCGAGGACGAGGAGGCCATCCAGGCCCAACGCGCCGCCGACGCCTCGCTCGACCACGACTCCCCGCTGGCCGAGCTGTTCGAGGACCAGCTCGCCTGCGCCGACATGATCGTGCTCAACAAGACCGACCTGCTCGACGCCGCCGAGGCCGAGGCGGTGGCCGCGCGACTGAGCGCCGAGGCCCGCCCCGGCGCCCGCATCCTCCGCGCCCACAAGGGCGCGCTCCCCCTCGACGTGCTCCTCGGGATCAACGCCGCCGCCGAATCCGACATGGCGACCCGCAGCGCCCCCCACCACGACGCCGAAGACGATGACCACGACCACGACGAGTTCGAGTCCTTCGCCCTCGACCTCCCCGAGGTGGCGGACATCCCCGCCCTGACCGCCCGCCTGCGCGCCGCCATCGCGACGCACGACATCCTCCGCCTCAAGGGCTTCGTCGCCGTCGCCGGCAAGCCCCTGCGCCTGACCGTCCAGGCCGCCGGCCCGCGCATCGAGACCTACTTCGACCGCCCCTGGGGCACCGCCCCCCGCGTCTCGCGCCTCGTGGTGATCGGCGAGGCCGGGCTCGACCGCGCCGCCATCGAGGCCGCGATCCGGGGATGACGCTCACGGTTCGACCGGCGGACCCCCGCTCCGGGGAGGGCCGCGCCCTCCTCGGCCAAAGCCACGCGCTCCTGTCGTCGCTCTACCCGCCCGAGCACAACCACTACCTGTCCGTGGACGAACTCGCGCAGCCCCACATCGACTTCTGGATCGCCGCCGCCGGCGACCAGCCCCTCGGCTGCATCGCCCTCGCCCGCCTGGGCGACTACGGCGAGGTCAAGTCGATGTTCGTGGCCCCCGCCGCGCGCGGCCAGGGCGTCGGCGCGGCGCTCCTCGCCACGCTGGAGGACCACGCCCGCGCCCATGCCCTTCCCGTCCTGCGGCTGGAGACGGGCGACGACCTCTTCCCCGCCCACCGCCTCTACCGCCGCCACGGCTTTGCCGACTGCGGCCCGTTCGGCGACTACGAGCCCGGCCCGCACTCCGTCTTCATGGAAAAGCGGCTGTGAGCGACGGCCCCGCAGGGCGGGCTTCGGCCCGCCACGCGACCCTGCCCCATGGCGACCCCATGCCCGACCGGGCCTGGCGGGCTGAACCCCGCCCTACGCCGTCCCGGCAGCGCGGGACTTCGGTAGGGTGCGCTTCAGCGCACCACAGCCGGGCCGTCCATCGGGGATGGTGCGCCGAAGCGCACCCGACAGCCCCCGCGCCTTCGTTATCCCTGCCCTTCGGCGCCCTCGTCCTTCTTCCCGAGATTCGCCTTCATCCGCTCCAGCAGCGCCGCCTTCTCGGCCTTGCGCCCGAAGGGGTTCGCCGGCCCGCCGGGCTCGTTGTGCTCGCGGTGGGGCGGGCGGTTCTTCTGCGGCTTGCCGCTCTTCTGCTTGCTGTAGTCGGCCATCTTCGCCTCATGATCCGGGGCGACAGGCTTGCCCCGCCCCGCCGATATAGTCCAGAGCCCTCCTGATGCATCTCCTCGCCGCCACCCCCGGCGCGCTCGACACCGGCGCGCAGCCCGTCGATCCCCGTCAGACGCCCGCCGACCTGGTGGTCCTGTCGGCGGCCGACTCCGAGCTCGCCCTCCTTTCCGCCGCCCACGGCGACACGCCGGACTCCCCAAGCCTGCGTCTCTGGAACCTCCGCCACCTCGCGCACCCGCTCTCCGTGGACCTCCACGTGGACCAGTGCGCGCGCAAGTCCCGCCTCGTCGTCGCCCGCATCCTGGGCGGCCAGGGCTACTGGCCCTACGGCCTCGCCCAATATTCCGCCGCCCTCCACGCCGCCGGCGTCCCCTTCGTGGCGCTGCCCGGCGACGACAGGCCCGACGCCGAGCTGCGCGCCCTGTCCACCGTCCGCGACGCCGACTACGCCGCCCTCTGGTCCACTCTGGTCGAGGGCGGGCTGGAGAACGCCCGCCGCTTCCTCCTCCACGCCCGGTCCATGCTCGACGGCACGGACCCCCCGCCCCCCGCCAAGCCCCTCCTGAAGTCCGCGCCCTTCTGGCCGGGGATCGGCGAGACCGACCTCGCCACGATCCGCGAGAACTGGACCCCCGGCGCCCCCATCGTCCCCCTCGTCTTCTACCGCGCGCTGATGCAGTCCGGCGCGACCGCCCCCGTCGCCCACCTGACCCGCGCCCTGCTGCGGCAGGGCCTCAACCCCCTCCCGGTTTACGTCGCCTCGCTCAAGGACCCGCTCTCCCGCGCCACCCTCGCGGCGCTGTTCGCCGACGCCCCGCCCAGCGTCATCCTCAACGCCACCAGCTTCGCCGTCGGCACCCCCGCCGACCCCGGCGACAACCCCCTCGCGGGCACGGGGGCCAACGCCGCCCCCGTCCTCCAGGTCATCTTCTCCGGCTCCAGCGAATCGCAATGGGCCGAAGGCACGCGTGGCCTCTCCGCCACCGACATCGCCATGAACGTGGCCTTGCCGGAGATCGACGGCCGCCTCCTCACCCGCGCGGTGTCGTTCAAGGACGAGGCCCACTTCGACGACGCCACCCAGTGCCCCATCGTCACCAACACCCCCAAGGCCGACCGCATCCGCTTCGTGGCCGACCTCGCCGCGAACTGGGCGAGGCTTCGCGCCGCCGCGCCCGCCGACCGCAAGGTGGCGCTGGTCCTCGCCAACTACCCCAACAAGGACGGCCGCCTCGCCAACGGCGTCGGCCTCGACACCCCCGCCTCGACCGTCCACGCCCTGACGCTCCTGCAGGATGCCGGTTACGCCGTGGACCCGCCGCCCGACGCGACCGCCCTGATGGCCCGCCTCCTCGCCGGCCCGACCAACTGGCTCCCCGACCGCAAGGACAGGCAGGGCGGCGAGCGCCTGCCGCTGCCCACCTACCGCCGCTGGTTCGACGCCCTCCCGTGGGAGACGAAGCTGGCCGTCACCGACCGCTGGGGCCCGCCCGACGCCGACCCCTACCTCGACGGCGACTCCTTCGCCCTGTCGATCCACCGCTTCGGGAACGCCGTCGTCGCCCTGCAACCCTCGCGCGGCTACGACATCGACCCCAAGGCGACCTACCACGCCCCCGACCTCGTGCCCCCGCACCACTACCTCGCCTTCCATCTCTGGCTCCGGGACACCTTTGCCGCCCACGCCCTCGTGCACATGGGCAAGCACGGCAACCTCGAATGGCTCCCCGGCAAGGCCGTCGCCCTCTCCGCCGAGTGCTGGCCCGAGATCGCCTTCGGCCCACTGCCGCACCTCTACCCCTTCATCGTCAACGACCCCGGCGAGGGCACGCAGGCCAAGCGCCGCGCGCAGGCCGTCATCCTCGACCACCTGACGCCGCCCCTGACGCGCGCCGAGACCTACGGCCCCCTCCGCGACCTCGAAGTGCTGCTCGACGAGCTCGCGCAGGCCCAGACCACCGACCCCCGCCGCGCCGACCACCTTCGCCGCGAGATCGTGACGCTCGCCGCCGCCACCGGCCTCGCGCAGGACGCCGGACTCTCGGATCAAGGCGACATCCAGAAACTTGACGCGTGGCTCTGCGACATCAAGGAGGCGCAGATCCGCGACGGCCTGCACGTCTTCGGCCAGTCCCCCACGGGCCCCCTCGCCCGCGATCTCGCCCTCGCGCTCGCCCGCGTCCCGCGCGGCGACAGGCCGTCCCTGCTCCGCGCCCTCGCGCAGGACCTCGCCCTGAACTTCGACCCCCTCGCCCCCCACATGGCCGCCCCATGGCAAGGCCCCCGCCCCGCCGCGCTGAACCTCACGGACGATGCGTGGCGCACCGAGGGCGACACCGTCGAACGCCTCGAACTCCTGTCCATCGCCCTCCTCGACGGCCCCGCCTCCGCGCCCGGCCCCGCCAGCACGGCGGTCCTCCACGAACTCCGCGACACCCTGCTCCCCCTGATCGAAGCCTGCGGCCCCGCCGAATCCGCCGCCCTCCTGACGGCGTTGGACGGCCGCGCCATCCCCCCCGGCCCCTCCGGCGCCCCGACAAGGGGCCGCCCCGACGTCCTTCCCACGGGGCGCAACTTCTTCTCCGTGGACGCCCGCGCCCTGCCCACCCAGGCCGCCTGGACCTTGGGCCGCGCCAGCGCCGAACTCCTGATCGAGCGTCACCTCCAGGACCAGGGCGACTACCCCCGCGCGCTCCTCCTCACCGCCTGGGGCACCTCGAACATGAGGACCGGCGGCGACGACATCGCCCAAGGCCTCGCCCTCCTAGGCGCGAGGCCCACATGGGAGCCGATGTCCGGCCGCGTCACCGGCTTCGACATCCTGCCCCTGTCGCTCCTCGGCCGCCCCCGCGTGGACGTGACGCTCCGCATCTCCGGCTTCTTCCGCGACGCCTTCCCGCAGCTTGTCGCCCTGTTCGACAGCGCCGCCCGCGCGGTCCAGTCGCTCCCCGAGCCCGACGACCAGAACCCCGCCGCCGCGCGCGCGCGGGCCGGGGAGTCTCAGGCCCGCGTCTACGGCTCCAGGCCCGGCGCTTACGGGGCCGGCCTCCAGGCCCTCATCGACGAACGCCTCTGGTCCACCCGCGACGACCTCGGGGCCAGCTACCTCGACTGGGGCGGCTACGCCTACGGCGCGCACGCGGAAGGCAAGCCCGACCGCGACGGCTTCGCCACGCGCCTGCGCCACGCGGATGCGGTGGTCCAGAACCAGGACAACCGCGAGCACGACCTCCTCGACTCCGACGACTACTACCAGTTCGAGGGCGGGGCGCTGGCCGCCATCGAGACGCTGAAGGGCCAGCCCGTCCCCGCCTACCACAACGACCACTCCCGCCCCGAGCGCCCCGTCATCCGCACGCTGGAGGAGGAGGTCGCCCGCGTCGTCCGCTCCCGCGTCGTCAACCCGAAATGGATCGCCGGCGTCCTGCGCCACGGCTACAAGGGCGCCTTCGAGATCGCCGCGACGGTGGACTACCTCTTCGCCTTCGCCGCCACGACCCACGCCGTCCGCGACCACCACTTCGACGCCGTGGAGGAGGCGGTGCTGGCCTCCGACGAGGTGCGCGACTTCCTCGCCACCCACAACCCGAGCGCCCTGCGCGAGATCGCCGACCGCCTGTCCGAGGCCATCGACCGCGGCCTCTGGCGCCCCCGCTCCAACTCCGTCCGCGCCCGCCTCGACGCCGCGCGCGGCGGCCCCCGTCCCGACGCCGCCCCCCTCCTCCCATGACCGGGATCCGCCCCGCCGCCCCCTCGCCCGAGGTCCGCGACCGCATCCTCGCCGTCATCGTCGCGGCCGCGCAGGAGGCCCGCCTTCCCTTCGCCCCCGAGGAGATCGCCCTCGAAGCCTGGGACGGCCCCCGCTGGCAGGGCGGCCTCACCGCCCGCATCACCCAGCGCTGGCTCTTCCTCCACCTCCTCGCCGTCGCGCCCGAGGCGAGGGGCCAGGGCGTCGGCACGGCCCTCCTCCGCGCCGCCGAGGGGCACGCCCGCGCCCGCGACTGCCTCGGGGTCTGGCTCGACACCTACAGCTTCCAGGCCCCCGGCTTCTACGCGAGGATGGGCTTCCAGGAGGTCGGCCGCATCCCCGACCACCCGCCCGGCGCGGCGCGCGTCTTTCTCGCCAAACGCCTCGACGGCCGCCCCGTCGCGGGCGACGCCGCCCCCGCCCCCGAGGCGGCCCGCCGGGCCGAAAGGCTCCCCGGCCGTTAACGCGATCTTGACCGTTCAGCCCGATCCTCGCCGCGAACCGGACGGGAGGTCCCATGCGTCGCGCGTCCTTGCTGGTCCTGGCCCTGGGCCTCGCGGGCTGCGACACGCCCTCCGCCGGCTTCGTCGGCACGGAGCCGGTGCCCGTCCGGATCGGGCCAAGCTCCTTCGACATCCGCGTGAAGGGCGACCGGGCCGAGGCGATCCGCACCAACACCGAGGTCGGCTCCACCTTCGCCTCCATCGCCCCCCGCGCCGCCCTCGCCATGGAGCAGGCGAGCGGGTGCAAGGTCGTCCCCACCACGGTCGAGGGCGACGCGTCCATGGTCCGCGCCACCCTCGGATGCCCGCCCGTCCGCAAGGCTGGACCGTGATGGCCGGATAGCCGGACTCGTCCAGCGCCGGATCGGTGTTGGCCGCCGCGACGGCGCCGATGATGGTGGCCCCCAGAAGCCCGGTCCCCACCGCGTTGTCGGAGCGCGGGGCCGCCGTCAGGTTGAACGCATCGACGGTCACCGAGCCCGACAGGCCGCTGGCCTCGCACCGGATGAACAGAGCGGGCGAATCGGGGCCGTGATCCGGCACGCCCAGGTTGGCCGGGGTCGCAAAACTTGCCGTGTAGAGGCCGGTGTCCAGCACGCAGGCCGCGCCCGTGATCTCGGACGACCCATCGCCGTCGAGGTTGCCGAAGGCCCGGACCTGCACGGTCTCCTGGCCCCGGACGCGCGGCACCGGGTTGCCGGCGGTCCGGTCGCGGGCATAGACGTGGTTCCGACGGCGGCCGCGCGCTCTTGGCCGCGACCAAGGAGGACGTTTGGGTGATCCGGCCCCGCTCGCAGCCGGCCAGGACGACGAGACCGGCAACCATCGATGGAGCCACCTTCGCGGCATGAGAACCGACAGCCGCCCCGACCTCCGTCCACGGCGACGCGAGGGGCCACCTTGACCGGGTCAGCCGGCGCGGTCACGCGAAGCCGGCGACAGCCCGTGGCCTGACCCCATCCGTTCGACAGGACCGACCCCTTGACCCCGCCCCGCCGCCTCCTCCCCGCCGACCCCGCCCTGCCGCAGGTCCTCCCCCTGATCCGCACAGCCTTTGCCGAGCTGGACGGCGTCATTGACCCGCCCTCCTCGCTCCACCGCATGACCGAGGCCGACCTCCTCTGCCTCGCCACCGAGGGCGAGGTCTGGGCCACGGGCGACCCGCTCGTGGCCGTCGTCATCCTGTCCCCGCGCCCGGACGCCCTTTACGCCGGCCGCCTCGCCGTCCACCCCGCCCACCGCCGCCAGGGCCACGCCCGCGCGCTCCTCCGCCTCGCGGACGCCCGCGCCCGCGCCTGGGGCAAGCCCCGCGTCACCCTCGGCTGCCGGGTCGAGCTTTCCGCCAACCACGCCCTCTTCCGCGCCGAGGGCTTCGCCGAGACCCACCGCGAGACGCACGAAGGCCACGCCCGCCCCACCTCCGTCTGGTTCGAGAAGCGCCTTTCCCCCCAGGAGACCCCGCCCATGCCCGCCGACACCCCCGACGCCCCCGAGCCCGACGACGCCCGCCACGCCGAGAAGATGGCCAAGAAGAAGGCCGCCCGCGACAAGATCATGGCCACCAAGACCGAGGAGCGGGGGCTGGTCATCGTCCACACCGGCAAGGGCAAGGGGAAATCCTCCGCCGCCTTCGGCATGATCTTCCGCTGCATCAGCCACGGGATGCCCTGCGCCGTCGTCCAGTTCATCAAGGGCGCCATGTCCACCGGCGAGCGCGACCTGATCCAGGCCCACTTCGCCGACCTGTGCGAGTTCCACGCCATGGGCGAGGGCTTCACCTGGGAAACGCAGGACCGCGCCCGCGACGTGGCCGCCGCCAGCCGCGCCTGGGACAAGGCCAAGGCCCTCATCCGCGACCCCGCGCACCGCATGGTCCTCCTCGACGAGATCAACATCGCGCTGCGCTACGACTACATCCCGCTCGACGAGGTGCTGGCGTTCCTGCGCGACGAGAAGCCCCCCACGACCCACGTCGTCCTGACGGGCCGCAACGCCGACCCCCGCCTGATCGAGGCCGCCGACCTCGTGACCGAGATGGAGCTGGTCAAGCACCCCTTCCGCTCCGGCGTGAAGGCGCAGCCGGGGGTGGAGTTCTAGGGGCGACGCCACGCCCGAGCCATCGCCGCGCCCGCCCGTACCTTCGTAGGGCGGGGTTCACCCCGCCATGCCCGGCCCGGACCGGACCGGACCACCCCCGGTCCGCTCCAGCCCATGGACCCCGCCGGCATGAAGCCTCCGCTCCCACCCGGCCAACCCGTTCCGGGACCAGGGAAACCGCTCGGACGCCTCGTCCCGTCGAGGTCCGGCCCCGGACCCCGGCGCGACCGCCTGCGCCCTCTCCGGGTCCGCGCCGGGATTCCGGCACGGGGCCGATCTCGCCTCCGCGCCCCAGACAGCAGGGAGGCCAAGGAGGCCGCTCACGGTGGACGCGGGGCCAGGGCGCCCGCTTCGGGGGGGCCTCGATCTGGAGGCGCTACGGCCATCTCGGGGTGACGCTCCTCCTGGTCCTGGCCTCGCCCGCCGGGCACGGGTGGCTGGGCTGGACCGCCGACCTGGACGAGCAGCGGACCCATGGCCTGCCCCCGGACCTGTCCGGCTACCGCGCCGAGATGGGCCGCGACCCCCTGGAGAACCGGCAGTCCGAGTTCCTCCAGCGCATCTGGCGGGTCTCGGGCCTGGCCGTCCTCCTGCACGTCGGCTCGCCGCAACCGCGCGAGGAGGACGAGCGCCTGGAGGAGAAGCTCGACGCCGTGCTGCGCGCGCTGAGCCCCGAATCCGCCGACCGCGTCATCGCCGACCTCGGCGCCCGCTTCGACCGGACCTGAGCCGCCCCGCGACGGACGCCGCGCGCCGCCCGGCCCGGCCAGCCGCCCCTCCCCGCAGGGCGGGCTTCGGCCCGTCACCCGGCGCGACGCTGGCGGGCTGAATCGCACCCCCCACCCGGAGGCGCCCGGAGCCGCCCGGCGCGTCCTCCCCCTTGCGTCACCCTCCCCCTCCCGCCCGCGCCCGCGCGCCCTCCGCCGCCCGCGCGCGCCCCGAATCACCCGCCCCCTACCACGCCCTCGGGGGGCGTTGCGCGACAGGGCCACGCAACGCCCGTTGCTGTCAGGCCCCGTTAACCCCCCTCCGGCATCCTCCCCCCAAGCGCCCGCCACGGCTCCCCCGCCACGGGCCCCCCGCCACGCCCGCACAGGAGAGCCACCCCATGCCCCTCGACCACGCCGCCACCGCCGCCACCGCCCACGATCCCGCCTCCCACGACCCCGCCTCCCCCTACACCGCCTCCCCCTACACCGCCCAGGAGCTCGCCCTCCTCGACGCGCCCCTGCCCTCCCCCCACCAGCCCAACCGGCTGGCCGAGATCCTGCGCGGCCGCCCCGCCCGGGCCCCCTTCGGGAGCCGCCGCATCCTCGACCCCCGCACCGAGGACCAGGTCGCCCGCTCCTTCACCCAGCGCCGCGTCTACGAGGAGGACGGCTACCACTTCCCCCGCCACCCCGACCGCCCCCGCGTCCCCCGCCTCCTGCGCCCCCTCCACCCCGAATGGGCCAGGGAGGACGACGCCCGCGGCGCGGCAAGGCAGGCGGAGGCGCAGGCGCCCGCCGCGCACGCGGACGACGCGCCCGCGCCCGCCGCCCCGGCTCCGGGTCCGGCTCCGGCTGCGCCCGCGCCCGAACCCATCGCAGCCGCGCCCGCCCGCCCCCGCGCGGCTGGACGCGTTCGCGCGCTTCCCCTAAAGACCTCGCGATCCCAAGGAGGCGACCCGATGTCCCCCGACACCCGCACCGACTCCGTGGCCCCCGACTACAAGGCCACGCTGAACCTGCCCGAGACCGCGTTCCCCATGCGCGCGGGCCTCCCCGAGCGGGAGCCGCAATGGCTCGCCCGCTGGGCGCGGATCGGCGTCTACGACCGGCTGCGGGACAAGGCGGCGGGCCGCGCCCCCTTCACGCTGCACGACGGCCCCCCGTATGCGAACGGGCACCTCCACATCGGCCACGGGCTGAACAAGGTGCTCAAGGACATGGTGGTCCGCTCCCAGCAGATGATGGGCCGCGACGCCCGCTACATCCCCGGCTGGGACTGCCACGGCCTGCCCATCGAATGGAAGATCGAGGAGCAGTATCGCGCCAAGGGCCTCGACAAGGACGAGGTTCCCGTCGTCGCCTTCCGGCAGGAATGCCGGAAGTTCGCCGAGTCCTGGGTGGACGTCCAGCGCGAGGAGTTCCAGCGCCTCGGCATCACCGGCGCCTGGGACCGCCCGTATCTGACGATGGACTACCACGCCGAGGCCGTCATCGCCGGCGAGTTCCTCAAGTTCCTGATGAACGGCTCGCTCTACCAGGGCTCCAAGCCGGTCATGTGGTCCCCCGTCGAGAAGACGGCGCTGGCCGAGGCCGAGGTCGAATACCACGACACGACCTCGCACCAGATCTGGGTGCGGTTCCCGGTCGTGGACGCTAGAAACGTTTTGGCGCTGAGCGACGAGACGTTCCAGAATCTCGACTCGCGAGAGGCGAGTGACTCGATCGAGAAAAATGCCAAAGAGCTTGTTGGGGCGTCAGTCGTCATCTGGACTACCACGCCTTGGACGATTCCTCAGAACCGTGCTGTCGCTTTCGGAAGCAGCCTTAGCGATCATTACGGCCTCTATGAGGTCGCCGTTGACCTGCCCGAACACCCCTTCGTCAAGAAGGGTGAGAGGTTCATTCTCTTCGATGGGCTGGCTCAGAAAGTCTTTGAGCAGACTAAGATCCCGGCCTCAGCGGTAACTTACCACAGGCAAGTTATGCCTGCGGAATTAGAGTTGCTCACCCTCGCCCACCCCTTCAGGGAGATCGAGGGCGGGAACGGCGAATGGGACTACGACGTCCCCCTCCTCCCCGGCGACCACGTCACCGAGGACGCCGGCACCGGCTTCGTCCACACCGCGCCCAGCCACGGCGATGATGATTACAAGCTGGGCATCGAGCACAATCTTGAAATGACCTACAATGTCATGGAGGATGGAACCTACCGTGACACGCTGCCCATCTTCAAAGGCGCAGCAATCATCCGTCCTGATGGAAAATGGGGACCGGCCAATGGCATGGTCATCGAAAAATTGCGAGAAGTCGGCGCTCTTTTTGGGCACGATCCGCGATTCCGTCACAGCTACCCCCACTCGTGGCGCTCCAAGGCCCCGCTGATCTACCGCAACACCCCGCAATGGTTCGCGGCCATCGACAAGCCGCTCTCGGACGGCAAGGGCGACTACGGCGACACGATCCGCGCCCGCGCGCTCAAGTCCATCGAGGAACTCGTCACCTTCACCCCCGTTTCGGGCCGCAACCGCCTGCATTCCATGATGCAGGCCCGCCCCGACTGGGTGCTGAGCCGCCAGCGCGCCTGGGGCGTCCCCCTCACCTGCTTCGTGAAGCGCGGGGCCAAGCCCACGGACCCCGACTTCCTCCTGAGGAACGAGGAGGTCAACGCCCGCATCGTCGTCGCCTTCGAGTCCGAGGGCGCGGACGTCTGGTATACGGACGGCTTCAAGGCGCGCGTCCTCGGGACCATCGTGAACCCCGACGACTACGATCAGGTCTTCGACATCCTCGACGTGTGGTTCGACTCCGGCTCCACCCACGCCTTCGTCCTGCGCGACCGCGAGGACGGGAGCAGCGACGGCCTCGCCGACCTGTATCTGGAGGGCACCGACCAGCACCGCGGCTGGTTCCACTCCTCGCTGCTCCAGGCCTGCGGCACCCTTGGCCGCGCGCCCTACCGGGGCGTGCTGACCCACGGCTTCACGCTCGACGAGAAGGGCATGAAGATGTCCAAGTCGCTGGGCAACACCGTCGCGCCGGGGCAGGTGACCAAGGACTACGGCGCCGACATCCTCCGCCTCTGGGTGGCGCAGTCGGACTACACCGCCGACCTCCGCATCGGCCCCGAGATCCTGAAAGGAACGGCGGACAGTTACCGCCGTCTCCGCAACACCATGCGGTTCCTGCTGGGCAGCCTCGGCGACGTGACCGCCACGGACCACGTCGGCCCCGAGGCGATGCCCGAGCTGGAGCGCTGGGTCCTCCACCGCCTCGCCGAGCTCGACCGGACGGTGCGCGAGGGCTACGCCGCCTACGATTTCCAGGGCGTCTTCCGCGCGGTCTTCGAGTTCGCGACCGTGGACCTGTCGGCCTTCTACTTCGACATCCGCAAGGACACGCTCTACTGCGACGGCGACACGCCGCGCCGCCGCGCCGCGCGCACGGTCCTCGTCCACCTCTTCGACCGCCTGACCACCTGGCTCGCGCCCATCCTGGTCTTCACCATGGAGGAGGTCTGGCTGGAGCGTCACCCGGGCGAGGACTCCTCGGTCCACCTCCGGGACTTCCCCGAGACGCCGGAGACGTGGCGCGACGACGCGCTGGCCGCCAAGTGGCATTCCATCCGCGCCGCCCGCCGCACCGTCACCGGCGCTCTGGAGAAGCAGCGCACCGCCAAGGTCATCGGCGCGAGCCTGGAGGCCGCCCCGACCGTCCACGTCTCCGCGCCGCTGGCCGAGATGCTGAAGGGCACGGCCTTCGACGACCTCTGCATCACCTCCGGCATCGCGGTCACCACCGATCCGGCACCCGAGGGGGCGTTCCGCCTGCCGGACGTGCCCGACGTGGCGGTGGCCTTCGCGCTCGCCGAGGGCGACAAGTGCCAGCGCTGCTGGAAGATCCTGCCCGACGTGGGCACCCACGCCCATGCCGGCACCTGCGCCCGCTGCGACGAGGCGCTGGCCGGGCTGGCGATCCCGGCCTGACCTCGCCTCCGGCCCCTCGGAGGGGGCCGGGGGGCCTCAGCCTTCCTTGCCGTGGACGATCTGCTGCGCCGCCCCGGCGCCCAGGAGGTAGAACGAGGCCACCGTCAGCCCCCATTGCGCCCAGGACTCGGGGTGGAAGTCC
The DNA here is from genome assembly GCF_017872975.1 of Rubellimicrobium aerolatum. GTDB lineage: Bacteria > Pseudomonadota > Alphaproteobacteria > Rhodobacterales > Rhodobacteraceae > Rubellimicrobium > Rubellimicrobium aerolatum. The sequence goes on along the minus strand of NZ_JAGGJP010000007.1, from coordinate 102,803 downwards.
ACCCAGGCCGCCCAGCCCGCGAAGACCACCCACAGGAGCGCCATGGGCAGGGTCACCGCGCGCCACCGCTCGGTCCGCACCGGATGGACGAACTTGACGGGCAGGAACATCGTCGCCGCGAGGACCGCCACGATCAGGGTGATGAGCCAGAAGGCGTAGGGCTCGGGCTCCCCCGCCGACTCGCCGGGCCAGAACCAGGCGAAGAGCACCAGGACCAGCATGTTCCAGCAGGACGGGAAGCCCGAGAAGCTGTTGTCCTTGGTCTTCATCCGGGTGTCGGCGAAGTAGAGCGCCGAGGTGAAGGTGATGACGATGATCCCGAACCACCCCGTCCAGCCGCCCATGAGCCCCGAGTTGAACAGGGCGTAGGCCGGCACGAAGACATAGGTGAGATAGTCGATCACCAGGTCCATCAGCACCCCGTCGAACACTGGGGCGTTCGCCTTGACGTCGTATCTCCGCGCCAGCGGCCCGTCGATCCCGTCCACGAAGAGCGCCACGAGGAGCCACAGGAACATCATGTTCCAATCCTCCTGCACGGCCTCGAGCATGGCGAGGATGGCCCAGACGGCCCCGGTGGCGGTCAGGAGATGGACGGCGAGGGCTTTCTGCGCGGCGGTCATGCGGCCCGTGATGCCGCATCGGGGCGGATGGGGCAAGCGGTGGGGAGACCGCATCGGGCGCAAGGGGGCTCCGCCCCCGCGCGTTCCGCGCTCCCCCGGGATACTTGGAGCCAAAGAAGAGGCAGGGCGCATTGCGTGGAGGAAGGCGCGAGGCTAACCCCCCGCCATGCCCCGTTATGCGCTCAAGCTCGAATACCTCGGCGCCCCCTTCGCCGGCTGGCAGCGCCAGGCCGACCAGCCGTCCGTGCAGGGCGCGCTGGAGGCGGCGCTGCTGCGGCTCGATCCGGGGCCGCACGCCGTCGCGGCGGCGGGGCGGACGGATGCGGGCGTGCACGCCTGGGGGCAGGTCGCCCATTGCGACATGGGGCGCGACTGGGACCCGTTCCGGCTGTCCGAGGCGCTGAACGCCCATCTGCGGCCGCATCCCGTCGCCGTCACCGCCTGCGCGCGGGTCGCGGACGACTGGCACGCCCGCTTCTCGGCGCTGGAGCGCGGCTACCTGTATCGGATCGCGCTCCGCCGCGCGCCGCTGGTGCTGGGGGCGGGGCGGGCGTGGCGCGTGGGGCGGATGCTCGATGCCGCCGCCATGGCCGAGGGGGCGGCGCATCTCCTCGGGCGGCACGACTTCACCACCTTCCGCTCCTCCATGTGCCAGGCCGACAGCCCGCTGCGCACCCTGGACGAGCTGTCCGTCGCCCGCGTGGACGGGCCGGAGGGGCCGGAGGTCCACGTCCGCGCCCGCGCCCGCAGCTTCCTGCACAACCAGGTCCGCTCCATCGTCGGCAGCCTGGAGCGCGTGGGCGCCGGCGCCTGGACCCCCGCCCGCATGGCGGAGGCGCTGGCGGCCCGCGACCGTGCGGCCTGCGGCCCGGTGGCGCCGCCCGACGGGCTCCATTTCACCCATGTCCGCTACGACCCCGATCCCTTCGGCAGCGAAGCCACAGGGACGTGAGCGCGCCGTCGGGGAAATCTGGCTTTCCCCCGACGCCCTCCTAGCCTTAGCCTGAACGGGCGCATCCCCCGCGCTCCCCGTCCGCGAGGCCCGATTGCTCCGTTTCCCCCTGCTCGCCCTGGCCCTCCTCCCCCTGGCCGCCCAAGCCCAGGAGGCGACGCTGGTCCTCCCCCCCGGCACCGACGAGGCGCTGGGCACCGTGCTGCGGAACGCCTCGCTCACGCTGTCGCTGGAGGATCAGGGGCTGACGGCCGCGCAGGACTACGTGGCGGCGGCGCGCGCCGACTACCGACGGCTCCTCGCGGGGCTTTACGCCGAGGGCTACTACGGCGGAGTCATCTCCATCGCCGTGGACGGGCGCGAGGCCGCCGCCATCCAGCCGCTGGAGGCCCCCACCGCCATCTCCCGCGTCGTCCTGTCGGTCGATCCCGGCCCCCGCTTCACCTTCGGCCGCGCCGCCATCGCCCCGCTCCCCCCCGGAACCCAGCTCCCGGCCGGCTTCGCCCCCGGCGAGGTCGCCCGCTCCGAGACGGTGCGCGAGGCGGTGGAGGCCGCCATCGTCGCCTGGCGCGAGGAGGGCAACGCCAAGGCCGCCGTCGGCACCCAGGAGGTCGTGGCCCGCCACCCCGAATCCCGGCTCGACGCCCTGGTGGGCCTGCTGCCGGGGCCCGAGCTGACCTTCGGCCCCGTCGCCGTCACCGGCAACGCGAACGTCCGCCCCGGCCGCGTCAAGCGCATCGCCGGCATCCCCGAGGGCGAGGTCTTCTCGCCCGAGGCGCTCGACCGCGCGGCGACCCGCCTGCGCCGCACCGGCACCTTCGACAGCGTGGCGCTGGTCGAATCCGACACGATCGGCCCCGGCGACACCCTCCCCATCGAGATCCAGGTGGTCGAATCCCTCCCCCGCCGCCTGGGCTTCGGGCTGGAGATCTCCTCGCTCGACGGCGTGTCGGCCAACGCCTACTGGCTCCACCGCAACCTCCTGGGCGGGGCCGAACGCCTGCGCTTCGACGCCGAGGTGGCGGACCTGGAGACGAGCGCCGTGGACACGACCGGCGGCGGGCTCGACTACGCGCTGGGCGCGACCTACGCGCGGCCCGGCACCCTCGCCCCCGACGTGGACCTGACGGTCTCCACCCAGATCAGCCAGGAGGACGAGGACAACTACTTCCTCCAGCAGCTCACCTTCGACGTGGGCCTGACCCGCTACGTCGGCGAGGACCTGACCCTCACCCTCGCGCTCGGCGTCCTGACCGCCCACGAGGAGACCGCCATCGAGGAGCGGGACTACACCTTGCTCACGCTCCCCTTCACCGCCGCCTGGGACCGCCGCGACGACCCGCTGGACGCGCGGCGCGGCTTCTACATCAACGCCGAGGCGAGGCCCTTCGTCTCCGTCGCCGGGGAAACGGGGAACGGCGCGCGGCTCTACACGGATGCGCGCTACTACCGGACCTTCGGCACGCGCGTTACCCTCGCCGCGCGCGGGCAGATCGGCAGCGTGCTGGGACCGGACCGCGAGGACGTGCCGCAGGACTTCCTGTTCTTCTCGGGCGGCGGCGGCTCCGTGCGCGGCCAGCCCTTCCAGAGCCAGGGCGTCGAGGTCCCCGACCCCGGCAACCCCGGCGAGACGGTGACGCTCGGGGCGACCTCCTTCGCGGGGGCGCAGATCGAGGGCCGCGTGGGGATCACCGAGTCGATCAGCGCGGTCGGCTTCTACGACTTCGGCTTCACCGACGAGGACCCGCTGCCCACCAGCGGCGCGGACTATCAGGCCGGGTTCGGGATCGGGGTGCGCTATGCCACCTTCGTCGGGCCGATCCGGTTCGACGTGGCGACTCCCGCGACCGGCGACGACGCCTTCCGCTCGGTGCAACTCTATCTCGGCATAGGTCAATCGTTTTGAGGCTGCTTCCCGCCCTCGCGCTCTGCGCCGTCTTGCCGCTCCCAGCCCTGGCCCAGACCGCCGAGGAGGAGGGCGACCGCGGCTTCCTCGTCGGGCTCATCGAGGACGCGCTGTCCTCCACCGCCCGCACCGTGCGGGTCGAAGGGTTCGAGGGCGCGCTCTCCTCGCGCGCGACAGTGGCCTCCATCACCATCGCCGACCGCGAGGGCGTGTGGCTCCGCGCCACCGACCTCGCGCTCGACTGGAACCGCTCGGCGCTGCTGCGCGGGCGCATCGACGTGACGGAACTGACCGCCGCCAGCATTGAGATCCTGCGCCCGCCGCTCGCCGACCCGCAGGCCCCGACGCCCGAGGCCACGCCCTTCTCGCTCCCCGACCTGCCGGTGTCGGTGGAGATCGACGCGCTTCGCTCCGACCGCATCCTCCTGGGTGCGCCCTTCCTGGGCGAGGACCTGGCCCTGACCCTCGCGGGCTCCGTGAACCTCGCGGGCGGCGAAGGCGCGGCCGACATCGACGCCACCATCATCGAGGGCAGCGCCGGCCAGCTCTCGCTCGCCGCCTCCTACGCCAACGAGACGCGCGTTCTCGCCATCGACCTCGACCTTCAGGAAGAGGCCGAGGGCCTCGTCGCCCGCGCGCTGGGCCTGCCCGGCCTCCCCTCCGTCGCCCTCACCGTCGAGGGCACCGCCCCCATTGACGACTACGCCGCGCGCATCGCGCTTTCCACCGACGGCGAGCCGCGACTCAGCGGCGACGTCGCGCTCAAGACCACCGCCACCGAGGGCGGCGAAGTGACCGCCCGCGCCTTCGGCCTGGACGTTCGCGGCGACGTGACGCCCCTCCTCGCCCCCGAGGCCGGGGCCTTCTTCGGCCCCGACGTGCAGCTCCGCGCCAAGGGCATCCGGCGCGAGGACGGCTCGTTCGTGCTGACCACGCTGGGCATCGGGGCCGAGGCGCTGGACCTTTCGGGCCGCGCCGAGATCACGCCCCAGGGCTGGCCCGCCCGCATCGACCTGCAAGGCACCATCGGCGCGGCGGACGGCTCCCCCGTGCCGCTGCCCGGCGCGGGCGACGCGACGGTGACGGGGATCACGCTCGACGTGGCCTATGACCAGGAGCAGGGCGACGCCTGGACCGGCCTTTTCGTCCTCTCGAACCTCGTCCGGCCCGGCCTCTCCCTCCCCTCCCTCACGCTCGACGGCGGCGGCACCCTGATCCCCGCCACCGCCACGACGCCCGGCCAGATCACCGCCCTGTTCGACTACGCCGCCCGCGGCCTCTCGCTCGACGCCGAGGGCGCGACCGAGGCGCTGGGCGCCGACATCACCGGCCGGCTCGACCTCGCGCGCGGCGCGGACGGCGGCCCGGTCGAACTCCGCGCCCTCACCCTCGCCGCCCCCGGCCTCGACGCCCGCATCGAAGGGACCATCGCCACCGCCGAGGGCCTCGTGGCGCGAACCACCACGGTCCTCGACGCCGCCGACCTCGGCCGCTTCGCCGCGCTGACCGGGGCCGACCTCGGCGGCTCGGCCGCGCTCACCATCGACTCCGCCGTGCGCCCGCTCGACGGCATCTTCGAGGCCACCGCCACCGGGACCACGCAGGACCTCCGCCTCGGCATCGCGCAACTCGACCCCCTCCTCGCCGGCGCGGGCGACCTCGCGGTGACGGCGGCGCGGGACGAATCCGGCCTCCGCGTCCAGCGCCTCGACATCGCCACGCCCGCCCTGACCATCACCGGCACCGCCGACGTCACCAGCGGCGCGAGCACCGCCCGCTTCGACCTCGCCGTGACCGATCTCGGCCTGTCCTTCCCCGGCCTCACGGGCCCCGCCCAGGCGCGGGCCACCCTCGACCGCGCGGCCAACGGCGCGGCGACGCTGGCCGCCACCGCCACCCTCCCCGGCGCGTCCCTGAGCGTGGACGCCACGCAGGCCGCGCAAACGCTCGACGCCGAGGGCGACTCCCTCCCCGGCCTCGTCACCCTCGACGCGCGGGCGCGGGCCGACGACCTCGCCACCTACCGTCCCCTCCTCGACGCCTTCGCCCCTGGCCTGACCGTGACGCCCTCGGGCGGGGCGACCCTCGCCCTCACCGGCACCACGCAGCAGGACGCCACCACCTTCGACCTGACGCTGGACGCGCAGACCACCGACCTCGCCCTCGGCATCGCCCCCCTCGACGCGCTCCTCGCGGGCGAGGGCACCCTCGCCGGCCGAGTCCAGCGCAGCGGGCCGCAGTCCTTCAGCGTGGACGGCCTGCGCGTCGCCACCGACCTCCTGCAAGGCACCGTGACCGCCGCCCTGACCGAGGGCGTCGGCCAAGCCGACCTCGACCTGTCGCTCTCGGACGTGGCCCCGGTCCTCGGCGGCCTCTCCGGTCCCGGCCAGGTGCAGGGCACGGCGGCGCGGGCGGCGGACGGCTCGCTCGACCTCGACCTTTCGGCGACGCTCCCCACCGGGACGGCGCGCATCGACGGCACCCTCGCCCCGCCCGCCGAGGGATACGCCTTCACCGGCGACGTGAACGCCGACTTCTCGGACATCGCCCCCCTCGGCCCGCTCGTCGGCCGCACCCTCGGCGGCGCGGCGCGCTTGGACCTCTCCGGCACGGCCCGCCCCGACCTTTCGGTGCTCGACCTGACCTTCGACGCCGCCACCCGCGACCTCCGCCTCGGCCTGCCGCAGATCGAGCCCCTGCTCGCCGGCCCCGGCACCGCCTCGGGAAGCGTCCAGCGCAGCCCCGAGACCGGCCTCGACCTGTCCCTCGACGCCGCGACCCCGCAACTTCGCGCCCTCGCCTCCGGCACCTTCACCGACGCCTCCGGCAACGGCCGCTTCGATGTGACCGTGACCGACGCGGGCACCCTCGCCCCCGGCCTCTCCGGCCCCGCCCGCGCCACCGGCACCGCGACCCAAGGCCCCGACGGCACCATCGCCGTGAACGCCCAAGCCACCGCCCCCGGCGCCAGCGCCCTCATCGACGCCACCCTCGCGCCCGACCGCGACAACGAGATCACGGGCCGGGTCCAAGCCTCCGTGACCGACCTGCGCCCCTGGTCCCGCCTCGCCGGGCGACCCCTCGCCGGGGGCTTGGACGCCACCGTGACCGGCTCCCTCCTCCCCTCCCTCGCCCGCTTCGACCTCACCGTGGACGCCACCGCCCGCAACCTCGACCCCGGCCTGCCCGCGCTGGCCCCCGTCCTCGCCGGGACCGGCACCGTCGCGGGCCGCGCGCTCCGCGACGCGAACGGCGCGATCCGGGTCGAGCGTCTCGCCATCGCCTTCCCGAACCTCACCGCCACCGCGCGGGGCACCACCGGCGGCGCCGGAACGGACGTCACCTTCGACGCCCGCCTCGCCGACCTCGCCCTGTTCGTGCCGCAGTTCCCCGGCCCCGTCACCGCGCGGGGCACGGCCCGCCTCGGCCCGGACGGCACGACGAACCTCGACGCCCAGGTGGGCGGCCCCGGCGGCCTCACCGCCCGCGTCTCCGGCCCGCTCGGCGGAACCGCCACGACCCTCCGCGCCACCGGCACCGCGCCGCTGGAGCTGGCGAACGCCGTCCTCGACCCCCGCCGCCTCGAAGGCCCCGCCAGCTTCGACCTCCGCCTCGCGGGCGGCCTCGGCCTCGAGAACCTGTCGGGCCAGGTCACCGTGCAGGGCGCGCGCCTCTCCGACCCCGACCTCGCCCAGTCGATCACCGGCATCAGCGGCCGGCTCGACCTCGCGAACGGCACCGCCACCGCCAGCATCACCGGCGACCTCGCCGCCGGCGGCCGTCTGTCCGTCACCGGCCCCGTGAGCCTCACGCCCCCCCTCGACGCCAACTTGTCCATCACCGGCACCGGCCTCGTGATCCGCGATCCCGCCCTCTACGAGGCGCGCGGCGACGCCCGCCTCACCGTCACCGGCCCGCTGACCGGCGGCGCCCTCATCGCCGGGACGGTCGCCCTGTCCACCGTCGAGCTGCGCGTCCCCGCCTCCTCCGTCGGCGCCTTGGGCGAGCCGCTCCCCGTCTTCCACATCGAGCCCTCCGTCCCCGTCCGCGAGACGCTGGACCGCGCCCGCCTGTCCGTCACCGGCGGCGACGCGGCGGCGGACGCCGACACCGGCGGCGCGGGCTACGGCCTCGACATCCTCCTCGACGCCCCCGCCCGCGTCTTCGTGCGCGGCCGGGGCCTCGACGCCGAGCTGGGCGGCCAGCTCCGCCTGACGGGGACCACCGCGCAGGTCATCCCGATCGGCCAGTTCTCGCTCCTGCGCGGGCGGCTCGACATCCTGGGCCAGCGCTTCACGCTGTCCGAGGGCGCGGCGACGATCCAGGGCGACTTCAACCCCTTCCTCCGCGTCGTCGCCCAGACCCGCGCGCGCAGCGGCACCGACATCTCCATCATCCTCGAAGGCCCCCTCGCCTCGCCCACCGTGACCTTCACCTCCTCGCCCGAGCTTCCGCAGGACGAGGTTCTGGCCCAGCTCCTCTTCGGGGTGGACATCGCCTCGATCACGCCCTTGCAGGCCGTCCAGCTCGCGGCGGCGGCGGCCAACCTCGCCGGCGGGGGCGGCGGCCTGTCCGACAGCCTCCGCTCCGGCGTGGGCCTCGCCGACTTCGACGTGACCACGACCGAGAGCGGCAACGTCGCCCTCCGCCTCGGCCAATACGTGAGCGAGAACATCTACACCGACGTGCTTGTGGCCACCGACGAGACCGAGGCGACGATCAACCTCGACCTCACCCCCGACCTGACCGTGCGCGCGGGCGTGTCCTCTGAGGGCGGCACCTCGGTCGGCATCTTCTTCGAGCGGGATTATTGATGATCCGCGCCGCGACGGCCGACGACGCCCGCGCCATCTCCGAACTGGCGGTGGCGACGTGGCGCCACGCCTACGCGGGCCTCCTGCCTAAGAAGGTGCTGGCGGGCCTATCTATGGAACGGGGCACCGCCAACTGGCGCGCGGTGATCGAGACGCCCGGCGGTGCGGCGGTGGCCGTCGCCTTGGACGGCGACGCCATCGCCGGCTTCGTCTGCCACGGCCCGCAGCGGGACGACGGCCTCCGCGCGGCGGGCCACGACGGCGAGGTTCTCGCCCTCTACGTCGCGCCCGCTATCCAGGGACGAGGCCTGGGCCGCCGCCTCATGGTCCGGGCCGCCCGCGACCTCCGGGACCGGGGCTGCCGGGGCCTGGGCCTCTGGACCCTGCGCGACAACCATCCAGCCCGCGCCTTTTACGAGCGTCTCGGCGGATCACCGGGCATCGAGAAGGTCGGAGCGGTCGCCGGCCACCCCGTGACCGATGTGGCCTACACTTGGCCCACGCTCGACGATATCGCGTAGGGCGGGTTCAGCCCGCCACCGGCGCGACATGGCGGGCAGACGGCCCCCCCTACGTTCCCTGCCCGGCCCGTAGGGTGCGCTCCAACGCTCCCTACCAAGCTCGGCCCCTACTCCGCCGCCTGCACCATCGGCGTCGGCTCGTCCCAGTAGTGGCACGTCGCCACGTGCCCCGGCCCCACGTCGTAGGGCGGCGGCGGCTCGACGGCGCAACGCTCCCGCGCCTTCGGGCACCGCGTCCGGAACACGCAGCCGGACGGCGGCGACAGCGGCGACGGCAGGTCGCCCTCCAGCACCGGGCGGGGCCGCGCCTTCTCCAGCACCGGGTCCGGGATCGGCACCGAGGCGATCAGGAACTGCGTGTAGGGATGCCGGGGCGTCCCGACCACCGCCGGCGCGGGCGCCCGCTCCATCAGCCGCCCCAGGTACATCACCATGATCCGGTCCGAGATGTGCCGCACCACGCTGAGGTCGTGCGCGATGAAGATCATCGCGATCCCCATCTCGCGCCGCAGTTCGCGCAGGAGGTTCACCACCTGCGCCTGCACCGACACGTCCAGCGCCGACACCGGCTCGTCGCAGATCAGCAGCTTGGGGTTCAGGATCAGCGCCCGCGCGATGCCGATCCGCTGGCACTGCCCGCCCGAGAACTCGTGCGGGTAGCGGTTGACAAGGTTCGGCAGGAGCCCCACCCGCTCCATCAGCGCCTGCACGCGGGCGCGGACCTCGGCGCGCGGGGTCTTGGGAAAATGCGTCGTCAGCGGCTCGGCGATGATGTCGCCCACCGTCAGGCGCGGGTTCAGCGCCGCCAGCGGGTCCTGGAAGATCATCTGGATGTCCCGCCGCCGCGCCCGCCGCGCCTCGGGCGAAAGCCGCGTCAGGTCCTGCCCATCGAACAGCACCCGCCCGGTCGAGGGCACCGTGCCGACGATGGCCCGCGCCAGCGTGGACTTGCCCGACCCGGACTCGCCCACCACGCCCAGCACCTCGCCGGGCTGGAGGTCGAAGCTGATCCCCCCCACCGCCTGCAACTTGCGGGGCGGCGTCCAGGGCCAGCCGCCACGCACCGGCACGTCGAAGGTCACGCGCAGGTCATTCACCTGAAGGATGGGGGCACTCATTGCGCGGCCTCCCTGCGGGCCAGGATCTCCTCGACCGGCACGTGGCAGGCCCGCCGCCGCCCGTCGGGCAGCGTCACCAAGGGCGGGCGCAGAGCCGCGTTCTCGGGCCGCGCGAAGGCGCAGCGCGGGAAGAACGGGCAGCCCGGCGGCAGGCGGCTCATGTCCGGAGGCTCCCCGGCGATGGTCATCAGCTCCTCATCCTCGCGGTCGATGCGCGGCACGGCGGAGAGAAGCCCCAGCGTGTAGGGGTGCGTGGGCGTCGCGAAGATCGCCTCCGTCCCCCCCTCCTCCATGATCTGCCCGCCATACATCACCAGCACCCGGTCGCTCGCCCCGGCGACGATGCCGAGGTCGTGGGTGATGAGGATCATCGACGTCCCCAGCTCGCGCTTGATCTCGGCCAGCAGCTTCATGATCTGCGCCTGCACGGTCACGTCCAGCGCCGTCGTCGGCTCGTCCGCGATCAGCAGCTTCGGGCGGCACAGCAGCGCCATGGCGATCATGATCCGCTGCCGCATCCCGCCCGAGAACTCGTGCGGATACATCGTGATCCGCGCGCGGGCGTCGGGAATCCGCACCGCGTCCAGCATCCGGGCCGCCTCGGCCACCGCCTCGCGCTTGCCCATGCCCTTGTGGAGCATCAGCACCTCGGCCATCTGGTCCGACACCCGCAGGTAGGGGTTGAGGGAGGTCATCGGGTCCTGGAAGATCATCGCGATCTCCTGCGACCGGATGCGGTTCAGCTCGCGCTGCGGCAGCTCCAGCAGGTTCCGCCCGCCATAGCGCACGGTTCCCGTCGCCTGCCCGTTCCGCGCGAGCAGCCCCATCGCGGCGTAGGCCGTCTGCGACTTGCCCGACCCGCTCTCCCCCACGATGGCCAGCGTCTCGCCCTCGGCCAGGTCGAAGGACACCCCGTTGACGGCATTCACCTCGCCGTCGCCGGTGCGGAAGGTCACGCGAAGGTCCTCGACCTGCAGCAGTTGGGCCATGTCAGCGGTCCTTCGGGTCGATGGCGTCGCGCAAGCCGTCGCCCACGAAGAAGAAGGCGAACAGCATCACGACGAAGAAGAACAACGGGAACCCGAGCTGCCACGGCACCCCGTTCCCGATCTGCGACGCGCCCCGAGAGATCAGCGCCCCCAGCGAGGTGTTGGGCTCCTGCACCCCCAGCCCCAGGAAGCTGATGAAGCTCTCGTAGATGATCATCTCGGGGATCAGCAGCGTGGCATAGACGATCACCACGCCCGCGAGGTTCGGCACCACGTGCCGCAGGATGATCGTCAGCGGCCGGACGCCGGTCGCGACGGCCGCCTCGACGAACTCCTTGTTCTTGATGCTCAGCGTCTGCCCCCGCGCGATCCGCGCCATCGACAGCCACGAGATCAGCCCGATCCCGATGAACAGCATCAGCAGCGACCGCCCGAACATCACCAGCATCAGGATCAGCACGAACATGAACGGGATGGACATGAGCACGTCCACGATCCGCATCATCGCCCCGTCCACGCGCCCGCCCAGATACCCCGACACCGCGCCATAAAGCGTCCCCACGACGACCGCGACCAGCGACCCGACGATCCCGATCATCAGCGACAGCCGCGTGCCCTGCACCGTGCGGGCGTAAAGGTCCCGCCCCTCCTGGTCGGTGCCGAAGTAGTGCCCCGTCTCCAGCGACGGCACGCCCTGGGTCGCGTTCACCCCGATCAGCGTGAAGTCCACCGTCTCGCCGTCGAACTCGGTCAGGAGCTGCCCGAAGAAGGCGAAGAGCGCGATCAGCACCAGCGCCACCAGCGCGACCATCGCCGCGCGGTTGCGCGCGAAGCGCCGCCTCGCGTCGGTCCAAAGCGACCGCCCCTTGTCGGGATGCGCCGGCCGCTGGAGCGCCTCGGCCGTGGGATCATGGAACGCCATGCCGGGCCCCTCTCAAAGTCGGATCTTGGGATCGATCCAGGCGTAAAGGACATCGACCACGAGGTTGAACAGGATGGTCAGCACCCCCACGAGGATCGTCACCCCCATGATGACGGAATAATCCCGGTTCAGCGCCGAGTTCACGAAATACTGCCCGATCCCGCCGGTCGAGAAGAACACGTCGATCACCACCGACCCCGTGATCATCGCCACGAAGGCGGGGCCCAGATAGCTCAGCACCGGCAGCATCGCGGGCTTGAGCGCGTGGCGCAGCACGATGCGGTGCGTGGGCAGCCCCTTCGCCCGCGCCGTGCGGATGAAGTTGCTGTTCAGCACCTCCAGCATCGACGACCGCGTGATCCGCGCGATGGCGGCGAGGTAGGTCGTCGCCAGCGCCACCACCGGCAGCACGACATACTGCCATTGCCCGCCGTTCCAGCCGCCCCCCGGCAGCCAGCCCAGCCACAGCGTGAACACCAGCACCAGCACCGGCGCCAGCACGAAGTTCGGCAGCACCGACGCCCCGATGGCCGACCCGGTGGCGAGGTAATCGACCCAGGTGTTGTGCCGCAGCGCCGCCACCACGCCCAGCGCCACCCCCAGCACCACGGCGACCGCGAAGGCCCAGGTGCCGTAGGTCAGCGTCACCGGGAACCCCTGGAGGATCAGCTCGGTCACGCTGTAGTCGCGCAGCTTGAACGACGGCCCGAAGTCGAAATGGGCGACGATGTTCCACACGTAGTTCCAGACCTGCACCACATACGGCTGGTCCAGCCCATAGCGCGCCTCGATGTTCGCCATCACGGCGGCGGGCACCGGCCGCTCGCTGTTGAACGGCCCGCCGGGCGCGTTGAACATCAGCACGAAGGAGATGACGATCAGGATCAGGATCGTCGGGATCGCCACCAGAAGGCGGCGCAGGATGAAGCTCAGCATTTTCGGGGTCCTCGACGCCCTGACCGCCAACGTCCGGGCCGGGCCCGTGGGTCCGCCCCTCTAGGAAAGGGCGGACCCGAGGGCCATCAGCCGGCGATCACTCTTCCGCGACCCGATACAGCTCCTTGGCGTACCAGTTCTCCTGCGCGTTCTCGAAGGGATAGCCCTTGATCGAGGGATCGAGCAGGAAGTCCTCGGTGTAGAAGTAGATGGGCAGGATCGGCACGTCCCGCGCCAGGATCGCCTCGGCCTGCTGGTACAGCGGCAGCGGGTCGGCGGCGGTGCGCGACTCCTCCATCAGCGCGTCGTATTCGGGGTTCTCGTAGCGCGGATCGTTGGCCGAGTTGTCGGTCGTCATCAGGTCGAGGAAGCTCGACGCCTCGTTGTAGTCCGCGCACCAGGCGGCGCGGGCGATCTGGAAGTTGCCGTCCCGCCGGGTATCGAGGAAGGTCTGCCACTCCTGGTTCGCCAGCGTCGTCTCGACCCCCAGCGTCTGCTTCCACATCTGCCCGATGGCGACCGCGAGCTGCTGGTGCGCCTGGTCGGTGTTGTACATGATCTCGAAGGTCAGCGGCTCGCCGCCCTCGCCGTATCCCGCCTCGGCCAGAAGCTCCTGGGCGCGGGCGTTGCGCTCGGCCTGCGTCATGGACGCCGCCGGCACCTCGGGCGGCTCGTAGCCGGCGGTGGCCGAATGGGCGAGCGTGTAGGCCGGGATCTGCCCGGCGGCCAGGATGGCGTTCACGATCACGTCCCGGTCGATGGCGAGGCTCAGCGCCTCCCGCACCCGGACATCGAGAAGCGCCGGGTCCGAATCCGGCCGCACGTTCACCGCGTAGTAGTAGCTGCACAGGTTGGGGACGGCGTGGATCGCCTCGGGGAACTCCTCGCTCAGGCGGGGGAACTGCCCGATCGGCACGTCCGTCTGGTCCAGCTCGCCCGCCTGCCAGCGCGTCAGCCCCTGGCTCTCGTCGTTGATGACCAGCGCCGTCACCGTCTCGACGATGGTGTTGGCGTTGTCCCAATAATTCTCGTTGCGCGTCATCACCAGCCGCTCCTGCGGCACGCGCTCGCTCAGGACATAGGCCCCGTTCGACACCATGTTGCCCGGCTGGGTCCACTGGTCGCCGAACTCCTCGATGACCTTCTGCGGCACCGGGAAGGTCGTCGTGTGCGTCACCATCTGCGGGAAGTAGGGGATCGCCTGGCTCAGCGTCACCTCCAGCGTCTGGTCGTCCACCGCCCGAACGCCCAACTGGTCCGGCGGCATCTCGCCCGCGACCACCGCGCCGGCGTTCTCGACCTTCATCAGCTCGATGTACCACGAATACTGCGAGGCCGTGTTGGGGTCCGCCGCCCGCCGCCACGCATAGACGAAGTCGTTCGCCGTCACCGGATCGCCGTTCGACCACCTGGCCTCGGGCCGCAGCTTGAACGTCCAGGTCAGCCCGTCCTCGCTCGCCGACCACTCGGTCGCGACGCCGGGGATCACGTTCCCCTGCGGGTCCTGGTTCAGCAGGCCCTCGAACATCTGCCGCGCGACGTGGCTGCCCTCCACGTCCTCGTTGAGGCCGGGGTCGATGGTCGGGAACTCGTCCAGCACCCGGTAGGTGAAGGTCTGGTTCCCGGCCAGCGGCTCGCCGGTCTCGGGATGGGTGGCCTGCTGCGCCACCGCGCCGGCGGCGAGCATCGCGAGGAGCGACGCCGCGCCCCATGTGCTTCGGAGGGTCATCTGGGATTCTCCCTGTCGTCGGGGCGGCCGGGCCGGGCCGCGGTTCGGGGACGCGCCCGCCCCCGCGACCCGAGGGACGCAGGGGCGAACCTGCTGCGAAGCTTCGGGACCTCGCGCCGCCTTGGCAAGGGGGCGGCCCCTCCGCCGCCCTGTGACCTCGCGACATAACCCCCAAAGGAAGGCGCGACCGCCCCCAAAGGGTGGACGCGACGCCGCGCGCGGCCTCATCTACCCTGACTCGCATGATAGACAAATTCGAGATGTTCCTCGCCCTCGCCCAGGCCCGCCACTTCGGCCGCGCGGCCGAATCGCTGGGCGTGGCCCAGCCGACCATCTCCGCCGCCCTCCGCCAGCTCGAGGACCAGCTCGGCGCCGTCCTCGTCCGGCGCGGCTCCCGCTTCGAGGGCCTGACCCCCGAGGGCGAGCGCGTCCTCGCCTGGGCCCGCCGCATCGTCGCCGATTCCCGCGCCATGCGCGAGGAGCTGCGCGTCGGCCGCGCCGGCCTCTCGGGGACGCTGCGCCTCGCGGTGATCCCCACCGCCCTCGCCGCCGCCTCGCGCCTGACCGCCGCCTTCGCCCGCACCCATCCGGACGTGCGGGTCACGGTCCTCTCGGCCACCTCCGCCGCGCTGCTCGACGACCTCGACGGCCTGCGCGTGGACGCCGGCATCAGCTACCTCGACAACGAGCCGCTCGGCGCCAAGGCCACCGTCCCCCTCCACGAGGAGCGCTACGCCCTCATCCTGCGCGACGACCACGTGATGGCCGCCCGCCCCTCCGCCGCCTGGGCCGAGCTGGCGGGCCTGCCCCTCGCCCTCCTCACCCCCGACATGCAGAACCGCCGCATCGTCGCGGGCCTGCTGGCCGAGGCCGGCGTCCCCGCCGCCCCGCGGATCGAGACCAACTCGACCATCGTCCTGATCGGCCATGTCCTCTCGGGCGACTGGGCCACGATCCTGCCGCTCTCCACCGCCGAGGTCTTCCTTGCCCACGGCCCCCTGCGCGCCGTGCCCCTGACCGATCCCGACACCCGCCACCGCGTCGGCCTGATCGCCCCCGCGCGCGAGCCGCAGATGCCCCTGGTCGCCGCCCTCCTGGCCGAGGCCGCGCGCCTGCATCGATAGGCAAGATCTATCGATTCACGGAAGGTCGATCTTGATTCCCGGCGTGAACGGCGCGACCCTCCGCGCCAGCCAACCGGGAGCCTTCATGCTCGACGCAGCCGACCTGTCCGCGCGCCTCCACGAGATCATCGGGGCCCATCTGGGGCTCGAAGGCCCGCTCCTGCCGATCCTGCACGCCATCCAGGCCGAATGGGGCCACATCCCGGACCCCGCGATCCCCGTCCTCGCGAACGCCCTCAACCTCGGCCGGGCCGAGGTCCACGGCGTCGTCTCCTTCTACCACGACTTCCGCACGACCCCTGCTGGCCCCACCGTCGTCAAGCTCTGCGCCGCCGAGGCGTGCCAGGCCCAGGGCGGCCGCGACCTCATCGCCGCCACGCTGCGCGCCTTCGGCCTGTCCACCTACGGCACCACCCCCGACGGGAAGGTGACGGTCGAGCCCGTCTACTGCCTCGGCCTCTGCGCCTGCGGCCCCGCCGCCCTCGTGAACGACCGCCTCCTCGGCCGCGCCACGCCCGCCACCCTGCGGGAGGCCGCCCGATGAGGATCTACGTCCCCCGCGACGCCGCCGCCCGCGCCCTCGGGGCCGACGCCGTGGCCGAGGCGATCCTGGCCGAGGCCGCCCGGACCGGCCTCCCCGTCGATCTCGTCCGCAACGGCTCGCGCGGCATGGTCTGGCTCGAACCGCTGGTCGAGATCGAGACCCGGTCCGGCCGCACCGCCTTCGGGCCCCTGACCCCCGAGGACGTGCCCGCCCTCCTCTTCGAGGACATCACCACCCACCCCAAGGCGCTCGGCCCCGTCGAGGACATCCCCTGGTTCGCCCGCCAGACCCGCCTGACCTTCGCCCGCGTCGGCCTCATCGACCCGCTGTCGATGCCCGACTACGAACGCCACGGCGGCCTGTCCGGCCTCCGCCGCGCCCTCGCCATGACCCCCGACGAGCGTCTGGACGAGGTCAAGACCTCCGGCCTGCGCGGGCGCGGCGGCGCGGGCTTCCCCACGGGCGTCAAGTGGGGCACCGTCGCCCTCGCCCAGGCCCCCAGGAAATACATCGTCTGCAACGCCGACGAGGGGGACTCGGGCACCTTCGCCGACCGGATGCTGATGGAGGGCGACCCCCTCACCCTCATCGAGGGCATGGCCATCGCCGGCCTGACCGTCGGCGCGACCAGAGGCTACGTCTACATCCGCTCCGAATACCCCGACGCCATCCACCAGATGACCGAGGCGATCCGCGTCGCGACATCCCACGGCCTCCTCGGCCCGTCCCTGCTGGGCCAAGGCCCCGCCTTCGACCTGGAGGTGCGCGTCGGCGCGGGCGCCTATGTCTGCGGCGAGGAGACCTCGCTCCTCAACTCGCTCGAAGGCAAGCGCGGCACCGTCCGCGCCAAGCCGCCGCTGCCCGCGCTCCACGGCCTCTTCGGCCAGCCCACGGTGGTCAACAACGTCATCTCGCTCGCCACCGTCCCCTGGATCTTCGCCAACGGGGCCGGGGCCTACAAGGACTTCGGCCTGGGCCGCTCGCGCGGGACCATCCCCCTCCAGATTGCCGGCAACGTCCGCCACGGCGGCCTCTTCGAGACCGCCTTCGGGATGAGCCTCGGCGAGATCGTCGAGGACATCGCCGGAGGCACGGCGACGGGCCGCCCCGTCAAGGCCGTGCAGGTCGGCGGCCCCCTCGGGGCCTACTTCCCGCCCTCCAAGTTCGCGACCCCCTTCGGCTACGAGGAGTTCGACGGCCAAGGCGGCCTCATCGGCCACGCCGGGATCGTGGTCTTCGACGATTCCGTCGATATGCTCCAGCAGGCCCGCTTCGCGATGGAGTTCTGCGCCGTCGAGTCCTGCGGCAAGTGCACCCCCTGCCGCATCGGCGCGGTGCGCGGCGTGGAGACGGTGGACCGCATCGCCGCCGGCGACCCCTCGGCGCTCCCCCTCCTCGTGGACCTCTGCGACACGATGCGCGACGGCTCCCTCTGCGCGCTGGGCGGCTTCACCCCCTACCCGGTGATGTCCGCCCTCACCCACTTCCCCGACGACTTCGCGCGCCAGCGGGAGGCGGCGGAATGAGCCCCCGACCCGCCACCCCGGAGGTGTTGCGCGAATCGCCCCCTGACCGTTCGTTGCTGTCGGACGCCGTTAACGCTTTCATGCGATTCTCCCCCTCACACGCACAGGCAACCCAAAGGACAAAGGAGGCGCGGCCATGAAGGACTTCATCATCCCCGGACTCGACGGCGCTCCCGCGTTCTCGGACCGCGACTTCGGCACGCCCGCGCGCACCTCGCAACGGACCGTGACCCTCACCATCGACGGCTTCCCCGTGACCGTGCCCGAGGGCACGTCGGTGATGCGCGCATCCAACACCCTCGGCATCGCGATCCCCAAGCTCTGCGCCACCGACAACCTAGAGGCCTGGGGCTCCTGCCGCCTTTGCGCCGTGGAGATCGAGGGGCGGCGCGGCACCCCCGCCTCCTGCACCACCCCCGTGACCGAGGGGATGGTCGTCCACACCCAGACGCCCAAGCTGCACAAGCTCCGCAAGGGCGTCATGGAGCTCTACATCTCCGACCACCCGCTCGACTGCCTGACCTGCGCGGCCAACGGCGACTGCGAGCTGCAGGACATGGCCGGCGCCGTCGGCCTGCGCGAGGTCCGCTACGAGGCCCCGCCCCAGGCGCCCCTCGCCAACCACTTCCTGCGCCGTCAGGACGGGGACGCGAACCCGCAGTTCATCCCCAAGGACGATTCCAACCCCTACTTCACCTACGACCCGTCCAAGTGCATCGTCTGCTCCCGCTGCGTCCGCGCCTGCGAGGAGGTGCAGGGCACCTTCGCCCTGACGATTCAAGGCCGGGGCTTCGACTCCCGCGTGTCGGCGGGCATGGCCGGCGACTCGTTCCTGTCCTCCGACTGCGTGTCCTGCGGCGCCTGCGTCCAGGCCTGCCCCACGGCCACGCTTCAGGAAAAGAGCGTCATCGAGATCGGCACCCCCGACCGCAAGGTGGTGACGACCTGCGCCTATTGCGGCGTCGGCTGCTCCTTCGAGGCCGAGATGCGCGGCGACACCGTCGTCCGCATGACGCCGTGGAAGCACGGCAAGGCCAACCGCGGCCATTCCTGCGTCAAGGGCCGCTTCGCCTGGGGCTACGCGAGCCACGGCGACCGCATCACCGCGCCGATGATCCGCGAACGCATCACCGACCCCTGGGAAGTCGTGACCTGGGACGAGGCGATCACCTTCGCCGCGACCCGCCTCCGCGACATCCAGGCCCGTCACGGCGTCAAGTCCATCGGCGGCATCACCTCCTCGCGCTGCACCAACGAGGAGACCTATCTCGTCCAGAAGATGATCCGCGCCGTCTTCGGCAACAACAACACCGACACCTGCGCCCGCGTCTGCCACTCGCCCACCGGCTACGGCCTCGGCCGCGCCTTCGGCACGAGCGCCGGCACGCAGGACTTCGACTCGGTGGAACACACCGATGTCGTCATCGTCATCGGCGCGAACCCGACCGACGGCCACCCCGTCTTCGCCTCCCGCCTCAAGAAGCGCCTGCGCGAGGGCGCCAGGCTCATCGTCATCGACCCCCGCCGCATCGACCTCGTGCGCTCCCCGCACGTCGAGGCCGCGCACCACCTCCCCCTCCGCCCCGGCACCAACGTCGCCGTGGTGACGGCGCTGGCCCACGTCATCGTCACCGAGGGTCTCTACGACGAACGCTTCATCCGCGAACGCTGCGACTGGGACGAGTTCCAGCATTACGCCGAGTTCGTCGCCCAGGACCGCCACAGCCCGGAGGCCATCGCCCTCCTGACCGGCGTGGACCCGCAGGACCTCCGCGCCGCTGCGCGCCTCTTCGCCACGGGCGGCAACGGCGCGATCTACTACGGCCTGGGCGTGACGGAACACTCCCAGGGCTCCACCACCGTCATGGCCATCGCCAACCTCGCGATGCTGACCGGCAATCTCGGCCGCCCCGGCGTCGGCGTGAACCCCCTGCGCGGCCAGAACAACGTGCAGGGCGCCTGCGACATGGGGTCGTTCCCCCACGAGCTGCCGGGCTACCGCCACGTCAGCCAGGACGCCACGCGCGACGTGTTCGAGCGTCTCTGGGGCGCGGTCCTCGACAAGGAGCCCGGCCTCCGCATCCCCAATATGCTGGATGCGGCGGTCGAGGGCACCTTCAAGGGCCTGTATGTGCAGGGCGAGGACATCCTGCAAAGCGACCCCGACACCCACCACGTCGCGGCGGGACTCGCGGCGATGGACTGCGTGATCGTGCAGGACCTCTTCCTGAACGAGACGGCGAACTACGCCCACGTCTTCCTGCCCGGCTGCACCTTCCTCGAAAAGGACGGCACCTTCACCAACGCCGAGCGCCGCATCAACCGCGTCCGCAAGGTCATGCAGCCCCTGAACGGCTTCGCCGACTGGGAGGTGACGCAGCTCCTCGCCAACGCCATGGGCGCGGGCTGGGCCTACACCCACCCGGCGCAGGTCATGGACGAGATCGCGGCCACGACCCCCTCCTTCGCCGGCGTCTCCTACGAGCTGCTGGAGGAGAAGGGCTCCGTCCAGTGGCCCTGCAACGAATTGCACCCCGAGGGCACGCCCATCATGCACGTGGACGGCTTCATGCGGGGCAAGGGCCGCTTCATCGTCACCGAATACGTCGCGACCGAGGAAAGGACCGGCCCCCGCTTCCCGCTGCTGCTGACGACGGGCCGCATCCTGTCGCAATACAACGTCGGCGCGCAGACCCGCCGCACCGCCAACACCGTCTGGCACGACCAGGACGTGCTGGAGATCCACCCCCACGACGCCGAGGTGCGGGGCATCAAGGACGGCGACTGGGTGCGCCTCGCCTCGCGGGCGGGGGACACCTCGCTCCGCGCGCTCCTCACCGACCGCGTGTCGCCCGGCGTCGTCTACACCACCTTCCACCACCCCGACACGCAGGCTAACGTCATCACCACGGACTTCTCGGACTGGGCGACGAACTGCCCGGAATACAAGGTGACGGCGGTGCAGGTGGCGCTGACGAACGGCCCCTCGGACTGGCAGGTGGACTATGCCCGGCAGGCGGACCTCTCCCGCCGCGTCCTTCCCGCGGCGGAGTGACGGGACCATGCTCTCCGGCATGATCCCGGCCAGCGCCCCCACGGCCCGCGTCCGCGCGGTGTCGCCCGAGGGCGTGCACGTCTCCCGGTCCCTGCCGGAAGAGACGCCCGTGGCGCTCGTCTACAACGGCGGCACCCAGGCGGTGATGATGGCGACCCCCGCCGACCTCGTGGACTTCGCCCTCGGCTTCACCCTCACCGAAGGCATCGCGCCCCGCCACCTCCTGCCGGAGGTCGAGGTCGTCGCCCACGACACCCCCTCGGGCCCGGGCCTGGAGGCGCGGATGTGGCTCCCGCCCGAGGCCGAGCAGGCCCTTCGCTCGCGCCGCCGCGCCTCCGTCGGCCCGGTGGGCTGCGGCCTCTGCGGCATCGACTCGCTCGCCCAGGCGCTCCGCCCGCTCCCCGTCCTGCCCGAAGCCTACGCCGGCCTCACCACCGCCGACGCCCGCTTCGCGCTGGGGGAGCTGCGCGACTGGCAGCCCCTCCACGACGAGACGCGGGCCGTCCACGCGGCGGGCTTCTGGCAACCCGGTCAGGGCATCCTGCTGGCGCGCGAGGACGTGGGCCGCCACAACGCGCTCGACAAGCTGATCGGCGCAATGGCCCGCGCCGGCATCGACCCCTCGATGGGCGCCATCGCCCTGACCTCGCGCCTGTCGGTCGAGATGATCCAGAAGACCGTCATGGCCGGCTGCCCGATCCTCCTCGCCGTCTCGGCCCCCACCGCCCGCGCGGTGCGGATCGCCGACGCCGCCAACCTCACCCTTGCCTCCACCTCGCGGGGGGAGGTGCAGGTCTTCACCCACCCCCGCCGCATCGTCACCCGCCGCCGCCGGGAGGGACCGCGCTTTGTCCGCTGACGCCGCCAAGCTCGTCCGCATGGCGAACCAGATCGCCACGTTCTTCGCCTCCCAACCCGGCGACATCCAGGCCGAGGAGGTCGCGGCCCACCTCAAGGCCTTCTGGGAGCCCCGGATGCTGACCGCGCTCCTTGCCCACGCGGACGCCGGCGGCGCGGGCCTGTCGCCGCTCGCGCTCCGGGCGGTGGAGCGGCTGCGCGTCCCGACCGCCTGACCCTCAGCCCAGTTGGCGCCCGTGCAGCGCCGCCCGCGCGGCGTCGAGCAAGGGCTCGGCCGCTGGCCACGCACGGTCAACCGTCGCCTCGGCCGCCCACCCCACCAGAGCGCCCGCCGTCACGTCCGACGGGTAATGCGCGCACCGGGGAACCTGCGCCACGCCGATGGCCGCCGCCGCGCCATAGAGCGGCACGGCCGCCCCAGGCCAGACCCGCGCCACCGCCCGCGCCGCCGCCACCGCGTCCGCCGTGTGCCCCGACGGGAAGGAGTTCCACGGCCCCTCGTTCCGCCCCAGGAGGCCGCTCTCGTATTCCCCGCCATCGGCGAGCACATGGGGCCGCGTGCGGACCACCACGGCCTTGACCACGCTCTTGACCGCCGTGGCGAGCGCGACGGAAGCCAGGAGCCGCCCCCCGGCCTCGGCCAGCCGCCTTTCGTCGGCGAGCAGCCCGGCGGCGAGCGTCAGCGCGCCCAGGGCGAACATCGGCGGCTGGTCGGCCACCTCGCTCAGGTGGCCCAGCGCGCGGGTGACGGGATGGTGGCGAACCTCGGCCGCGGCTTCCGCCACGGCGAGGTCCGCCTCCTCGATGGTCTCGATGGTGTCCTGAAGGCTCATGCCACCGGAACGCGCCAGGCGCGCGGGCGGTTGCCTCCGCGCCCGGATGCCGCAGGCGACCTTACAGCGTCCGGTCCGCCACCCAGCGCGCCCAGGCGTCGGGCGTCCCGGCGAAGGCGTTCACGTCCACCGGCCCCTGCACGCCGGGCACCAGCCCGGTCCCGGAATACTGCCAGAACGTCCAGGCCGCGTCGCCGTAGACCTCGGACGGGTGCCGCGTCACCGCCCGCAGCCACTTGTCCATGCCGCTCAGCCGCCACATCTCGTTGCGCTCCCAGAAGTCCGGGGTCGTGTAGATGATCGGCCGCTGGTCGTAGTGCCGCCCGACGATGTTGAGCCAGGTCTGCACCTCGGCCCGCACGGTCTCCGGGTCGGGCCGGTACGACCCGCAGGTAGGCGAGGCGTTGTTCCATTCGAGGTCGAGCACCGGTGGCAGCGCCCCCCGTTCCTTGGGGACGTTGGCGATGAACCAAGCGGCCTGTGTCGTGGCGGGCCCGCACCAGTAGTAGAAATGGTACGCCCCGCGCGGCACGCCCGCCGCCCCCGCGCCCCGCCAATGCCCGGCGAATCCGGCATCCACCCGGTCCCCGCCCTCGGTCGCCTTGATGAAGGCGAAGCTCACGCCATGGGCGCGGGCGGTGCGCCAGTCCACCGGCGCCTGGTAGCGCGACAGGTCGATGCCATGAACCGGATAGGCGCGCGGAGACCGGCTCTTCCACTCCACCGGCTCCGCATCCCCGAAGGCCGGCGCGACGCCCGACGCGCGGGCCGAGGCCATCGAGGTTCCCGTCTCCATGTGCCGCCCGCCGCCTCCGCAGGCCGCCAGCGCCAGCAGGGCCGCCAGCCCACAGACCTTCGCCATTCCCGCCTTGACCCGCATCCCGCGAATCTCCTGTCCCCACACCTCCCGGTTGAGCCGGGACGCCCGCCTTTGCCCCATTCTGCGCCCGGGCCCCGGCCTCGCGCAAGGCGGAACCCGGCCTGGGCGCGGCATCACGTCGGCGTGAAATCCCTTCCGACCAAATTGGTCAGGATTGACGAACCCAAGCGATTTCGTCAGTCATGCTGCGACGCACCGCAGGAGCGCTCCGCGCCATGATGATCTGCCACTGCAACGGCCTGTCCGACAGCGACATCCATTCCGCCATCGACTGGATGCGCGCCGCCGACCCCGACACGATCATCACGCCGGGCAAGGTCTACCGCGCCCTGGGCAAGCGGCCCGACTGCGGCGGCTGCCTGCCGCTCTTCCTTGCCACCATGGAACGGAATGATAACCTGCAGGTCCCCGCCGGCGTTCCGATCCTGCGGGCGCAGCAGAGGGACAAGCAATGCAAGGCAACCCCGAGGTCATCGAGTATCTGAACCGGGCGCTCCGCAGCGAACTGACGGCCGTCAGCCAGTACTGGCTCCATTACCGTCTCCAGGAGGACTGGGGCCTCGGCCACCTCGCCAAGAAGAGCCGCGAGGAAAGCATCGAGGAGATGCACCACGCCGACCGGCTGATCGCGCGCATCATCTTCCTCGAAGGCCACCCCAACCTCCAGAAGCTCGACCCCCTCCGCATCGGCGAGACCGCCCGCGAGACGCTGGAGGCCGACCTCGCCGCCGAGAAGGAGGCCGCCGCGCTCTACCGCGAGGCCTATGCCTTCTGCGACAAGGTCGGCGACTTCGTGTCCAAGGAGCTGTTCATGGAGCTGCTGCGCGACGAGGAAGGCCACATCGACTTCCTCGAAACCCAGCTCGGCCTCTACGACCGCATCGGCACCCAGCACTACGAGCACCTCAACGCCGAACCCGCCAACGAGGCCAGCGCCGAGGATGGCGGCCAGGGCAAGGACTGACGCCCCCAACGAACAAGGGGGGCCATCAGGCCCCCCGCTCACTCGTTCCGCCCTCTCGCGCCCGTCAGACGCACTTCACGATGACGGGCTTCATCATGTCGCCCCAGCAGCCGCCGCCGCAGTGGTAGCGCTCGGACCGTTGCAGCTCCACCGACATCCCGGAGTCCACCGACTCGCGGACCGCCGCGTTCAGGCGGGTGATCTGGTCCGCCACCGCCTCGATGGCGGCGGTCTGGCGCTCGGACAGGGTCATGGTGTCTTGGTCCATCGCGTCGGGGGTCATGTCGTACATCGTAGGGCCTCCCTTTCTCGGTCAGGCGTGGGTGAACTGGGCGGTCTCGGTGGACTCGCCCATGGCGGTGGTGGAGGATTGGCCTTGGCTGATGGTGGTGGCGACCTGGTCGAAGTAGCCGGTCCCGACCTCGCGCTGGTGGCGCACGGCGGTGAAGCCCCGCTCGGTCGCCGCGAACTCGCGCTGCTGGAGCTCCGAATAGGCGTCCATGCCCCGGTCGCGGTAGCCGTCCGCCAGCTCGAACATCGACAGGTTCAGCGAGTGGAACCCCGCCAATGTCACGAACTGGAACTTGTAGCCCATGGCGCCCAGCTCGCGCTGGAACTTCTTGATCGTTTCGTCGTCCAGCTTCGCCTTCCAATTGAAGCTGGGCGAGCAGTTGTAGGCCAGCAGCTTGCCCGGATACCTGGCGTGCACCGCCTCCGCGAACTTCCGCGCGTCGTCGAGGTCGGGATGCGAGGTCTCCCACCACAGCAGGTCGGCGATCTCGGCATAGGCCAGCCCCCGCGCGATGCAGTGGTCGAGGCCCGTCCCCGCCTTCAGCCGATAGAAGCCTTCCGGCGTCCGGTTCTCGCGGTCGATGAACGGATGGTCCCGCTCGTCCACGTCCGAGGTGATGAGCTGCGCCGACTCCGCGTCCGTCCGCGCCACGGTGATCGTCGGCACCCCCATCACGTCCGCCGCCAGCCGCGCCGCGACAAGGTTCCGCTCGTGCGCCGCCGTCGGGATCAGGACCTTGCCGCCCAGGTGCCCGCATTTCTTCTCGGACGCGAGCTGGTCCTCGAAGTGGACCCCCGCCGCGCCGGCCTCGATGAAGGCCTTCATGATCTCGAAGCTGTTCAGCGGCCCGCCGAACCCGGCCTCGGCATCCGCGACGATCGGCACGTACCAGTCGCGGGTGACGTTGCCTTCGCTGGCCTCGATCTCGTCGGCCCGCCGCAGCGTCCGGTTGATCCGCCGGCACAGCTCCGGCGCGGCGTTCGCGGGATAAAGCGACTGGTCGGGATACATCGCGCCGGCGGTGTTCGCGTCCGCCGCCACCTGCCAGCCCGAAAGGTAGATCGCCTTCAGGCCCGCGCGGACCTGCTGCATCGCCTGGTTGCCGGTCACGGCCCCCAGCGCGTTCAGGAAGGGCTGCTCGTGCAGATCCTTCCACAGCCGGTTCGCCCCCCGCTCGGCCAGCGTGTGCTGGATGGTGAGAGAGCCACGCAGCTTGGCGACGTCCTCGGGCGAATAAGGCCGGTTGATCCCGTCGAAGCGCCCCTCGGGGGCGTGCGGGACGAGGTCCTGGAAGGTCAGTTCGGTCATGGGGGTCGGTCCCGTCTGTGCTGTTGTCTGGATACCATGTTGCGGCACCGCAGCATTCGGACAAGACGGACAGACCCTCCCAAAGGATGACTTGTAAAATCCATACAAGATGTAAATTGTAAATCTGTATCTCTTGTGACAGGAGCCCGCCCATGGACGCGCAGACCCGCCGCAAGATCATGGCCGGCGCGCAGCTCCGCCGCCTCCGCGCCACGCTGGGCCTCTCGCAAAGCGCCATGGCCGCGGAACTGGGCATCTCCGTCAGCTACCTGAACCTTGTCGAACGCAACCAGCGCCCCCTCACCGCCCAGCTCCTCATCCGCCTGTCCGAGACCTACGCCATCGACGCCCGCGACTTCGCCGGGGCCGAGGACGGCCAGGGCGCCGCCGAGATCGAGGAGGT
Organism: Rubellimicrobium aerolatum; assembly: GCF_017872975.1. Classification (GTDB taxonomy): domain Bacteria; phylum Pseudomonadota; class Alphaproteobacteria; order Rhodobacterales; family Rhodobacteraceae; genus Rubellimicrobium; species Rubellimicrobium aerolatum. Next base: position 76,506 of record NZ_JAGGJP010000007.1, on the reverse strand, counting down.
CTTGGCCGACCCCCTCCTCGCCCCCCTTCAGGTCCCCCGCGCCGAGGTCAAGGCCGCGCTCGAACAGGCCCCCACCCTCCTCCAGGCCCTCAAGCGCCTCCACGCCGCCTACGCGGGCGCGGCCGAGCTCGGCTCCGCCCACGCCGGCGAACGCTCCGAGGCCGAACGCGGAGGCCCCCCCGCCATCGACGCCGTGGAGCAGGTGCGCGCCTTCCTCCAGCACCACGACAACCATTTCCCCGCGCTGGAGGACGCCGCCGAATCCCTCTCCGCCGAACTCGGCCAGGTCGAGGGCGACCTCCTCCACGCCCTGATCCTGCGCCTGCGCGCCCGTCACGGCATCCGCGTGCAGGTCCAGACCCACGCCGAGATGGGCGTGACCTTGCGCCACTACGACCGCCACCGCCGCAAGCTGATGATCTCGGAACTGGTCGAACCCGCCGGCCGCGCCTTCCAGGCCGCCTACCAGATCGGCCTGCTGGAGGCTGGCGACATCCTCGACGCCCTCCTCGCCGCCTCCGACCTCCGCGACCCGCAGGCCCGCCGCCTCGGGCGGATCACGCTGGCCAACTACTTCGCCGCCGCGCTGATGATGCCCTACGGCCGCTTCCTCGCCGCCGCCCAGTCGCTCGGCTACGACGCCGAGATGCTGGGCGCCCGCTTCGGCGCGAGCTTCGAGCAGGTGGCCCACCGCCTCACCACCCTCTCGCGCCCGCAGGCGCGCGGCGTGCCCTTCTTCATGGTCCGCGTGGACAACGCCGGGAACGTGTCCAAGCGCTTCTCCTCCGGGGCCTTCCCCTTCTCGCGCTTCGGCGGCACCTGCCCGCGCTGGAACGTCCACGACGTGTTCCGCCACCCCGGCCGCATCCTCACGCAATTGATCGAGATGCCGGACGGCAAGCGCTGGTTCTCCCTCGCCCGCACCGTCCGCCGCCTCTCCGCCCCCTGGGGCGAGCCCGAGGCCGCCTTCGCCGTGGGCCTGGGCTGCGAGGAGCGGTTCGCCCCCCAGCTCGTCTACGCGCGCGGCCTCAAGGAGATGCGCCCCACCGGCATCGGCGTGAACTGCCGCCTCTGCGAGCGCGCCAACTGCCCCAGCCGCGCCGCCCCCCCGCTCCTCGGCGGCCTCGACCTGTCCGAATCGACGCGCGGCGTGTCGCCGTTCGGGCGCTGAGGGCCACGGTCCCGACCGCCTCATGGGGGAACATGGCTGGCGGGCTGAAGCCCGCCCTACGGGTCAGGTCGTTGTAGGGCGGGCTTCAGCCCGCCATCTCCGGCTCCAAGCCCCGTAGGGTGGGATCCCACCCCACCACGCGCGCCCCGTCACAAGCGCTGCCCGACGACCGCCCCGCCCTACGCCTTCGGCGCGTCGCGCTCCGCCACCACCTGCGCCAGCCGGATCACCAGCGCCGCCCAGTCGATGCGCGGCGGGGGCGGCTCGCCCCCGTCGCCGGCCAGCCGCAGCCCCCGCAGCAGCGGCAGCTCGGGCAAGGCGGGGTCGTAGGTCAGGAAATCCATGCGCGTTCGGTCCTGTCCTCGAAGGGCGGGAGGCGCGTCCCGCCGGCTTGGCTCGCGCGGCCTGTTAGCCAAGGGCCGCGCCCACGCCAAGGGGCAGCAAAGCGCGCCGCCCCGCGACCTTTCGTCAGTCCTCCATCGGCCCGCCGGCGGCCTTCCAGTCGCCGATCCCGCCGATGTTGTGGACCTTCCCGAACCCCATCTCCTTCAGCGTCTTGCCCGCCAGAGCCGCCTGCCCGCCCGCGCCGCAGACGAGGTAGATCTCCGCGTCCTTCCTCAGCACCGGGTTGTGGTATTGCCCGCTCTCGTCCGCCGCGAACTCCAGGAAGCCGCGCGGCACCCGCGCCGCCCCGGCGATGGTGCCCGTCTTGGCGATGGCCGCCGAATCGCGCACGTCGATGAACAGCGCCCCGCCCCCGGCGTGCCGCGTCATCGCTTCCTCGACGGGGACGCGAGGCACCTCCCGGTTGGCCTCGTCCAGATATTCCTTGGCGGTCTTCATCGCGAAATTCCTTCCTTGGGGTGGCAGGTTGCCCCTGCTCGCTCCCGGTTATGGCAGCACCGCCGGGCCGCCGCCAAGTCCCATCGCGACGAGCCGCCGCGCCGGGGACCAAGGCCGGAGGGCTGGAACCCCGGCCGCCAAGCCGCTAAGGACGTGTCCCCGGTTCCGCCCCACGGAAAGCCTCCATGCCGCTCCCCGCCAAGCGCCGAAAGGTCCGCCTCCGCCGCGCCCTCCGCGCCCTCGGCCCCGCGATGCCGCGCCCCTCGGGCGGGGAACCCTTCCGCGCCGCCCTCGGCGCCGGCCTCGCGCTCCTCGCCTGCGGGGCGATGGTGGCGCTGGGCGGCCGCGCCGGCGCCTCCGAGGGCCTCATCCTGATCGCCCCCCTGGGCGCCACGGCCTTCCTGCTCTTCGCCGCGCCGAACTCGCCGCTCGCGCAGCCCTGGTCGGCGGTGGTCGGCAACACCGTCTCGGCCTTCGTGGCCGTGACCGTGGTGCTGATCGGCCCGCCCCAGGCCATCGCGGCGGGGCTCGCGGTGTTCTGGGCCATCGCCGGCATGGCCGCCGTCCGCGCCATGCACCCGCCCGGCGGCGCGGTCGCGCTCGCCACCGTCCTCGCCGCGCCGACCGTGACCGAGCTCGGCTACCGCTTCGTCCTCGCGCCCGTGCTGCTCGACACCGTGGCGCTGGTCGGGCTCGCCATGCTGTTCAACCGTCTCACCGGGCGGCACTACCCGTTCCGCCAGCCCCACCGCGACCCCGCGCACCGGCTGGGCCTCCAGCCCGAGGACCTCTCCGCCCTCCTCCACCGCCTGAACCAGAGCGCCAACATCGGCACCGAGGACTTCGGACGCCTCCTCGAAGCCGCCGAGGCGGAATCCGAGCGCCGCCGTCGCGGCCCCACGCCCTCGGTCGCCCGCTAGCCCAGTCTCAGCGCGCCCGGGCGACCCCGGCCAGCGCCAGCAGCAGCTCGCCCATGTCGAGAGGCTTCTCGCAATGCGGCAGGTCCTCGTAGGGCTCGGGCAGGCTCCAGTGCGGCGAGGCCGAGGCGAAGACCACCGGCACGCCCGCCCGCCGCAGCACGTCCACCAGCGGGAACACGGGGCCCCGGCCCAGCCGGACATCCAGGACGGCGGCGTCGGGCGGATCCTCGGCCGCCAGCCGGTCCAGGGCCTCCTCGACGCTGGGAACCGGCCCGATCACCGTCGCTCGCAGCGCCCCGAGCGCCACGCGCATCTCCTCCGCCTGGAGGTAGTCGTCCTCGACCACGAGGATGCGGCGCCCTTGCAGCCGGAGTCTGATGTAGTCGTCCGGCATCCGCCCGATCCTCCCTCGCGAGGGGGGAAACGTCCCGCGCCGGGCGCCGTTCCGCGCCCGCCGGGTGCCCCGACGGCAGCCCGCGACGCGCCCCGGACCAACGAAAAAGGCCCCTCGCGGGGCCTGTCGGATCGGTCGATCAGAAGGTTTGGTGGAGCCAAGCGGGATCGAACCGCTGACCTCTTGCATGCCATGCAAGCGCTCTCCCAGCTGAGCTATGGCCCCTTACCGTGTCGCCGGGCCTGGGTGGCACCGACGTGACGCTCTCTAGTGGCCGCCGGTGGGGAGCGCAAGGGCCTTTCCACAAGGCCCCCGCGTTCCCCGGCGGCAATCACTCGTCGTCGCCGGCGACGTCGCCGAGGTCCTCGAAGGACACTTCCTCGTCCTCGTCGTCCTCCAGCACCTCGTCCCCGAGGTCGTCCGCGTCGTCCGCCACGTCGTCGTCGTCGAGCAGCAGATCGTCCTCCTCGCCGACCTTGAGGCGCTTGGTCTGCGCGTCCTCGGCGTCGGCGACCATGGTGCGCGTCCGGCCCACCTCGATGCTGACGATCTGGCCCGTGTAGGGGCTGACGATGGGCGAGCGGTTCAGGTCGTAGAAGCGCTTGCCCGTGGTCGGGCAGATGCGCTTCTTGCCCCATTCTTCCTTGGGCATGGTCAGGTCCTTTCCGGTTCGTCGGAGGGCGCCGGGCGGGCCGGAGCAACCTCGCACTTGCAGCGCATCGGGGTGCCCTGCCATAGTCGGGGCCGGCTGTCAAAGGGCTTCGGACGGCAGGGGGCGCCACGTGGACGACGACCATATCCTTCCCGGCGACCCGCCGGTCGCGGTCGCCCTGCGCCGCTCGGCCCGCGCGCGGCGGCTGTCGCTGCGGATCTCGGGCACCGACGGGCGCGTGACGCTGACCCTGCCGCTGCGCGCCCGCCTGGGCGACGGCCTCGCCTTCCTGCGCGAGCGGGAGGGCTGGCTCCGCGACCATCTGGCGCAGGCGCCCGCGCTGATCCGCCCCGCCTTCGGCGCGCCCATCCCCTTCGAGGGCCGCGACCTCCTGCTCTGCCCCGCCGAGGTGCGGCACGCGACGCTGGCCTCCGACCGCCTGCTCCTGCCGCCCGACCCCGACCGCGTGGCCCCGCGCCTGTCCGCCTTCCTCAAGGCGCAGGCGCGCGACCGCCTCGCCGCCGCCTGCGACCGCCACGCCCGCGCGCTGGGCCGCAGCCACACGCGGCTCACCCTCCGCGACACCCGCTCCCGCTGGGGCTCCTGCACGTCGGACGGGCACCTGATGTTCTCCTGGCGGCTGATCCTCGCGCCGCCCGCCGTGCTCGACTACGTCGCCGCCCACGAGGTCGCGCACCTCGCCCGCATGGACCATTCCCCCGCCTTCTGGGCGCTGGTCGGCGACCTCTGCCCCGGCTGGGTGGCGCAGCGCGACTGGCTCCGGGCCGAGGGCGCGGGCCTCCACCGCCTGCGCCTGTCTTGACCGCCGACCCGCGCCCGCCCACCGCCGACCGCGCCCCCGACACGGCGGCCTGCGTCCACGACCGCATCTACCGCACCCTCCGCGCCCGCATCATGCACGGCGAGGTGGCCCCCGGGCAGGCCCTCACGCTCCGCGGCGTCGGCAAGGAGTTCGGCGTCTCCATGACCCCCGCGCGCGAGGCCGTGCAGCGCCTCGCCGCCGAGGGGGCGCTGACCTTCTCCCTCTCCGGCCGCGTCTCCACCCCCGCCCTCTCCAACGACCGGATCGAGGAGCTGGCCACCCTCCGCGCCATGCTCGAACCCGAGCTGGCCTCCCGCGCCCTCCCCCGCGCGCACTTCGCCCTGATCGAGCGCCTGGAGGCCATCAACGAGGGGGTGAGCCGCATGGTCGCCCGCCAGGACGCCACCGGCTACATCCGCATGAACCTCGAATTCCACCGCACGCTCTACCTGCGCGCCCAGTCCCCCGCGATCCTCGCGCTGACCGAGACCGTCTGGCTCCAGCTCGGCCCCACCATGCGCGCCCTCTACGGGCGCCTGCAACGCACCGAGCCGCCCCGCAACCACCGCCTGATCCTTGCCGCCCTCAAGGCCGGCGACGACCCCGGCCTCCGCCTCGCCGTGCGGACGGACGTGACCCAAGGGCTGCGGATGCTGAAAGGATGACACCTTGCTCCACTATCACCTGACCTGGACCGACCCCCGCCCCGACGAACCCGACTGGATGGCCTGCGAGGTGTCCGAGGAGGGCCACGTCACCCGTCTGGTCGAGCATTTCGCCCTCGGCTGGACCGACTGGCGCGAGGCCACGCGCGAGGAGCGGGACAGCCTCTGGGCCGACCCCTTCGCGCCGCCCGGCCCCGACGACGGCGTGGCGCTGCGCGAGATCGCCCCCGAGGACTTCGAGGCCCTCTGGAATCAGTCCGAGGCTGGCTCGGACGAGTGAGGCTCCGGCGCGGCGGCCCCAGCCCGACGTCGCGCCCGACGCTCCCCCCGACGCCGTTCGGGCCCGCTTGACATCCTGACTGTTTCACTCAACTATCCTCCTCAGCCATCCCGGCCCGGTCGGGACAGCCATCGCCCGTTCCGCGCTTCAGGAGGCTCCCCCGATGGCCACGCTCTCGCTCGTCCCCAACACCGCCCCGCGCATCCCCTCCGATCCCGTCCACGACGCCCGCGACCTCGTCGGCCCCTCGGGCCTCGGCCAGATCCGGCTGGACGGCCAGACCTACACCCTGCGGATCACCCGCGCCGGCAAGCTGATCCTGACGAAATGAGCGCCCCCGTCCCCGCCGGAGGCGCGCCCGTCGGCCGCCTCGACGCCCTCCCTCCGCTCGAAGGCCTGTCCGTCCGCGCGCTCCGCCGCTGGTGCGACGGCGGCCCCGAGGCCCTGGCCGAGGACTTGGCCGAGAGCCTGGGCACCCCCCGCGCCTCCGACCGCGCCGCGCAGGCCTTCGACGCGCTCTGCCGCCACTGCCTCGGCGGCTGCCGCCGCCCGCTGATGCGCCACGGCGGCAACTGCCTGTGCCTCGGCGCCGACGAGGCCGCCTTCGCCCTTCTGGTCCGCACCGCCACGGACGGCGAGCGCGAGGACGCCCTCATGCTCGCCGTCTGCATGGTCCGCCCCGACCTCGCCCCGGCGCTGGTCCAGCTCGCCCAGCAGGCCGGCCTCGCCCTCCGCTGCGCGCTGGTCCCGCCCCGCCCCTCCACGCTGCACTAGGCCGACTGCCTCGCCCAAGCCCGTCCCACGCCCGATCCACCTTCCACCGATAGCGGAAACAATCCCGCTAGCCGGACGCGCCGATCCGCGCTAAGGCCACGCTGCGGTGCAGCAAGCGGAGCGGGCAAGAATGCGCGAATGGTGGCGGGACGCGGTGATCTACCAGATCTATCCCCGGTCGTTCCAGGACTCGAACGGCGACGGGATCGGCGACCTGCCCGGCATCACCCGCCGCCTCGCCCACGTGGCCTCGCTCGGCGCCGACGCCGTCTGGCTCTCGCCCTTCTTCGCGAGCCCCGACCGCGACATGGGTTATGACGTCTCCGACTACACCGCCGTCAACCCGATCTTCGGCACGCTCGACGACTTCGACGCCCTGATCAGCGAGGCGCACCGGCTGAACCTCAAGGTCATCATCGACCAGGTCCTGTCCCACACCTCCGACCAGCACCCCTGGTTCCAGGAATCCCGCCAGGACCGCACCAACGCCCGCGCCGACTGGTATGTCTGGGCCGACCCCAAGGCCGACGGCACGCCGCCCAGCAACTGGCTGTCCGTGTTCGGCGGCTCCGCCTGGCAGTTCGACGCCCGCCGCCGCCAGTACTACCTCCACAACTTCCTGACGGAACAACCCGACCTCAACTTCCACAACCCCGAGGTCGTGGACGCCCTCCTGTCCGCGATGCGCTTCTGGCTCGACCGCGGCGTGGACGGCTTCCGGCTGGATACGGTGAACTTCTTCGTCCACGACAAGCGGCTCCGCGACAACCCGCCCTCCGAATGGACCGAGTTCCCCACGAACCCCTACGAGGCGCAGGACCACCGCTTCTCCAAGACGCGGCCCCAGAACATCGCCGTCCTCCAGCGCATCCGCGCGCTCACCGACGAATACCCCGACCGCATGACGGTGGGCGAGGTCGGCGAGGCCGGGCGCCAGATCGACATCATGGCCGAATACACCTCGGGCGGCGACAAGCTGCACATGGCCTACTCGTTCGAGTTCCTCGGCCCCGACCACACCGCCCGCCACTTCCGCTCCCGCCTCCAGGCCTTCCTGTCCAAGGCCCCGGACGGCTGGCCCTGCTGGTCCTTCTCCAATCACGACGTGCAGCGCCACGCGACCCGCTGGACCAAGCTAGGGGGCGACGTGGACGCCGTGGCCCGCCAGTCCATCGCGCTCCTCGCCAGCTTCCCCGGCACCCTCGGCCTCTACCAGGGCGAGGAGCTGGGCCAGACCGAGACCGACATCCTCTACGAGGAGCTGCGCGACCTCGGCTACATCACCTTCTGGCCCGAGATCAAAGGCCGCGACGGCTGCCGCACCCCGATGGTGTGGGAGCACGAGCAGACCAACGCCGGCTTCTCCACCGGCCTCCCCTGGCTCCCCGTCAAGGAGCCCCAGGCCGCCCGCGCCGTGGACCTGCAGGAGGCGCGGAACGACTCCGTCCTCCACGCCTACCGCTCCACCCTCGCCTTCCGCCGCCAGACGGACGCCCTCCGCCTCGGCGCGACCAGCTTCCTCGACCTGCCCGAGCCCATCCTCGGCCTTGTCCGCACCCACGCCGGCCAGACCGTCACCTGCATCTTCAACCTCAGCGAGCGTCCGCTCGACCTGACGCTCTCGGCCGAGGCCACCCTCGACGGCCCCCACCAGGCCACGCTCGACGGCGCGGCGCTGCACCTCCCGGCCCACGGCTTCGCCTATCTCGCCTCCGCCACGGCCCTCCGCGTCGCGACCGGGGCGGCCCCGGCCTGAAGGGGTTCCCATCCCCCGGTGGCGCGGCTAGCGTCGCGCCACCATGACCCATTCCGCGAACCTTGGCGTCGACATCGGCGGCACATTCACCGACGTGGTGCTCGAAACCGCCGGCCGCCTCCACTCCGCCAAGGTCCTGACGACCCATGCCGCGCCCGAGGACGCCATCCTCGACGGCCTCGCCCGAGTCTGCGCCCAGGCGGACCTCCCCCCCTCCGCCCTCACCCGCATCATCCACGGCACGACGCTCGCCACCAACGCCCTCATCGAGCGGCGCGGCGCCCGCACCGCCCTCGTCACGACCGAAGGCTTCCGCGACGTGATCGAGATGCGGACCGAGAGCCGCTTCGACCAGTATGACCTCAACCTCGTCCTCCCCGACCCCCTGATCCCCCGCGACGCCCGCTTCACCCTGCGGGAACGGATCGACGCGGGCGGCAACGTCCTGATCCCGCTGGACCGCGCCGAGGTCGAAGCCCTCGCCGATCGTTTGCGCGACTTCGACTCCGTCGCCGTCGGCTTCCTGCACAGCTACCTCCGCCCGGACCACGAACGCCTCGTCCGCGACGTTCTCGCGGACAAGCTCCCTCACCTCTCCGTCTCGCTCTCCTCCGACGTCTCCCCCCAGATGCGCGAATACGAGCGGTTCACCACCACCTGCGCCAACGCCTACGTGCGCCCGATGATGGAGTCCTACCTGTCCCGCCTCCGCGACCGCCTCGCGGCCACGGGCGCGACCTGCCCCATCTTCCTCATGCACTCCGGCGGCGGCATCGTCTCCCTCGAAACCGCCGCCCAGTATCCCGTCCGCCTCGTCGAATCCGGCCCCGCCGGGGGCGCGATCTTCGCCGCCGACGTGGCCCGCCGCCACGGCCTCCCCCGCGTGCTGTCCTTCGACATGGGCGGCACCACCGCCAAGATCTGCCTGATCCGCGACGGCCAGCCCAAGACCGCCCGCGTGTTCGAGGTCGCCCGCTCCACCCGCTTCAAGAAGGGCTCGGGGATGCCCATCTCCATCCCCGTCATCGACATGGTGGAGATCGGGGCGGGCGGCGGCTCGCTCGCCCAGATCGACTCCCTGCGCCAGATCCGCGTCGGCCCGGAATCGGCGGGCAGCGAGCCCGGCCCCGCCGCCTACGGGCGCGGCGGCACCCGCCCCGCCGTCTCCGACGCCGACCTCCTGCTCGGCCGCCTCGACCCCGACAACTTCGCCGGCGGCTCCATCCCCCTCCACCCCGACCGCGCCGCGCAGGCCCTCGCGGACCACGTCGGCGACCGGCTCGGCATGGACCCCGTGCAGGCCGCCTTCGGCGTCTCCGAGGTCGTGGACGAGAACATGGCCAACGCCGCCCGCGTCCACGCGGTCGAGAACGGCGAGGACCTCAGCGACTACACCATGATCGCCTTCGGCGGCGCGGCTCCCCTCCACGCGGGGCGCCTGTGCGAGAAGCTCGGCATCCGCCGTCTCCTCGTGCCCCCCGGCGCGGGCGTCGGCTCCGCCATCGGCTTCCTGCGCGCGCCCTACGCCTTCGAGGCCACCCGCTCCGCCTACATGCGCCTCGACGCCTTCGACGCGAGCGCCGCCCGCACGATCCTCCACGACCTCGCGCAGGAGGCCACCGCCTTCGTCCGCACCTGCGACGCCACCGCCCCGATCCTCACGGATTCCAAGCTCTACATGCGCTACAAGGGCCAGGGCTGGGAGATCCCCGTCGCCCTCGACGCCCCCCTCGCCGCCCATCCCACCGCCGAGGCCCTGCACGCCCGCTTCACCGCCGACTACGCCGCCCTCTTCGGCCGCCCCGTCGCCGGCCTCCCCATCGAGATCACCGTCTGGGCCGTCAACGCCTCCACGCCCCTCGCCGCGACGACGCCCACCCCCGACGCCCTGTCCACCGGAGAGGCCCAAGGCGCGCCCCGCCGCCTCTTCGACCCCGTGGCGGGCGGTTGGGCCGCCGGCGCGACGATCCCCCGCGACCGCCTGACCGACGGCATGATCGCCCACGGCCCCCTCGCCGTCACCGAATCCGAGACCACCGTGATCGTCCCGCGCGGCTTCACCGTGACCGGCCGCGCCGACGGCGTGCTCGACATCCGGAGAACGGCATGAACCCGCCCTTCGTAGGGTGGGGTTCCACCCCACCATGCGACGCCACCCCCCGCGCGCGGCGTCAGACCTTCTCCGCCCCCGTAGGGCGGGCTTCAGCCCGCCATGCCACGCCCGCCGCCCGCGCCCCGTGGCAGGCTGAAGCCCGCCCTACGAGGCTGGACCCGATTCGCCGCCACCGCACCACCGCATTAGCTTCCGTTCACACTCTTTTTCAATTCCCTCAATCAGTTACCTCCTCCCCTTCCAACCCCACGCAACGCTCGTTGCTGTCAGACCCCTTCAACCATTTTCCGGCATTCTCTCCCTCACACGCCCGCAACCAGCCCAGACAGAAAGGAGACCCGGCATGAGCGTCCAAGACCAGATCCAGTGGAACCGCCTGATCTCCATCGTGGAGGAGCAGGCCCAGGCCCTCATCCGCACCGCCTTCTCGACCTCCGTCCGCGAGGCCGGCGACCTGTCGGCGGGCATCTACGACCGGCGCGGCCGGATGCTCGCCCAGGCCGTCACCGGCACCCCCGGCCACGTCAACGCCATGGCCGCGGCGGTGGCCCACTTCATCCGCGAGATCGGCGAGCCCACGATGCGCGAGGGCGACGTCTACGTGACCAACGACCCCTGGATGGGCACCGGCCACCTCCACGACATCACCGTGACGACGCCGGTGTTCCACGGCGGCGCGCTCGTCGGCTTCTTCGCCTGCACCGCGCACGTCGTGGACATCGGCGGCCGGGGCTTCGGCGCGGACGGCGAATCCGTCTACGAGGAAGGCCTGCAGATCCCGATCCTCCGCTTTGCCGACAAGGGAGAGGTCAACCAGACCCTCCTCCAGATGCTCCGCGTCAACACGCGCGAGCCCGATCAGGTCATCGGCGACCTTTACGCGCTGGCCGCCTGCAACGAGGTCGGCCTCCGCCGCCTCCGCGCCATGCTCGACGAATACGCCCTCGCCGACATCGAATCCCTCGCCGACTTCATCATCGACGCCTCCCACACGGCGACCGTCGCCGCCATCGCCCGCCTGCCCCGCGCGACGGCCTCCAACGCCATGACGACCGACGGCTACGCGACCCCGATCCGGCTCGCCTGCACCGTGACGACCCACGACGACCACGTTCTCGTGGACTTCGCGGGCACCTCCGCGCCCGACCCCAAGGGGATCAACGTCCCCTTCATCTACACCTGCGCCTACGCGGCCTACGCGCTCAAGATCGTCCTCGCCCCCGAGGTGCCGAACAACGCCGGGAGCTTGGCCCCCTTCCGGGTGACAGCCCCCGAGAACACCATCGTCAACGCCCGCCGCCCCCACCCGGTCGCGCTCCGCCACGTCATCGGCCACCTGATCCCCGACACCGTGTTCGGCGCGCTGGACCAGATCCTGCCGAACACCGTCCCCGCCGAGGGCGCGGGCGCGCTCTGCAACTTCCAGGTCTCCCTGCGAGGGCAAGACGGCGAACGCTCCGAGGTCCTGACCTTCAACTCCGGCGGCACCGGCGCGCGCCCCACGCTCGACGGCCTCAACGCCACCGCCTTCCCCTCGGGCGTGATGACCATGCCGGTGGAGGCCACCGAGCACGCCGGCCCCATCGTCATCTACGCCAAGGAGCTCCGCCCCGACTCCGGCGGCGCGGGCCGCACGCGCGGCGGCCTCGGCCAGTTCATGGAGGTCGGCCCCCGCGAGGGCTACGCCATGGAGTTCCGCGCCCAGCTCGACCGCAAGGCCTTCCCCGCCCGTGGCCGCGACGGCGGCGCCCCCGGCGGCCCGACCGTGGTCCAGCTCTCCGACGGCACCGACTTCCCCGCCAAGGCCCGCTTCGCGGTGCCTTCGGGCCAGACGGTCAAGCTCGCCTTCCCCGGCGGCGGCGGCCTCGGCTCTCCGTCAAAGCGCGACCTCCAGGCCGTCGCCCGCGACGTCCGCCTCGGCTACATCACCGAGGAGGCGGCCAAGCGCGACTACGGGTGGCAGCCGTGACCCCCCAGCACAACGCCTATGATGTCGTCATCATCGGCGGAGCCATGATCGGCTCCTCCGTCGCCTGGTGGCTGTCCCGCGACCCCGCCTTCCGGGGCCGCGTCCTCGTGGTCGAGCGCGACCCGACCTACGCGCAGGCCGCCTCCACCCTCTCGCACTCCTCGATCCGCCAGCAGTTCGGGGCCGAGGTGAACGTCCGCATCTCCCGCTTCGCCGCCGAGTTCATCCACGGCTTCCGCGACTGGATGGCCGACCCCGAGGCCCCCGCCATCCGCCTGCAAAGCTTCGGCTACCTCTACCTCGCCACCGACGATTCCTTCGCGTCGGTGCTGCGCGACAACGCCGCCATGCAGAACCGCCTCGGCGCCGCGACCCGCATCCTCTCGCCCGCCGAGATCAAGGCCGAATGGCCCTGGCTCACCGTCGATGACCTCGTCTGCGGCTCCCACAACCCCGTGGACGAGGGCTACTTCGACGGCGCGACCGTCTTCGACTGGTTCCGCCTCAAGGCCCGCGCGAACGGCGTGGACTACATCCGCAACGAGGTCGCGGGCCTCCAGACCGCCAACGGCCGCGTCACCGCCGTTCGCCTCGCCACCGGCGACACGGTCGCCTGCGACTGGCTGGTGAACGCCGCCGGCACCCGCGCGGCCCGCATCGCCGCCATGGCGGGCCTGCCGCTCCCGGTCGAGCCGCGCAAGCGCACCTCCGTCCTCTTCTCCACCCCCGAGCCCCCGACCCGCGACATCCCCCTGACCATCGACCCCGCCGGGGTCCACGTCCTGCCCTCGGGCGCGAACTACCTCGCCGGCTGCGTTCCCGACCCCGACGTGGCGGCGGACCCCGACGACTTCGTGATGGACCATTCCCTCTGGGAGGAGGTCATGTGGCCGGCGCTGGCCGCCCGCATCCCCACCTTCGAGCGCGCGCGCGTCCTTTCCACCTGGGTCGGCCAGTACGACTACAACACGCTCGACCAGAACGCCGTCCTCGGCCCCGCGCCGGACCTGCCGAACCTGCTCTTCGCCAACGGCTTCTCCGGCCATGGCTTCCAGCAGGCCCCCGCCGTGGGCCGGGGCCTCGCCGAATGGATCAGCACCGGCGGCTGGCGCTCGCTGGACCTGTCCCCCCTCGGCTACGCCCGCGTCCTTCGCGGCGAACCCCTGCGCGAACGCGCCATCATCTGAGGTCCCCCATGCTGAGAAAGATCGTCCTCACCGGCGCCGCGGGCGCCCTCGGCTCCGCCCTCCGCGAGCCCCTGTCGCGGCTGTGCGAGGCCCTCGTCTCCATCGACATCAAGGACGCCCCCGCGACCCTCGCCGCCAACGAGACCTGGGCCGTGGCCGACTGCGCCGAGATGGACCAGGTCGCCCCCCTGATGGACGGCGCCGAGATGGTCGTCCACTTCGCCGCCATCCCCGACGAGCGGCCCTTCGAGGACCTGCTCCGCCCCAACTTCCTCGCCTCCTACGTCATCTGGGAGGCCGCGCACCGCGCCGGCGCCCGCCGCGTCGTCTACGCCTCCTCCGTCCACGCCGTCGGGATGCACGAGACCGCCGCCGGCATCGACACCGACGCCCCCCATCGCCCCGACACCTTCTACGGCCTCTCCAAGTGCTTCACCGAGGACCTCGCCCGCCTCTATTGGGAAAAGCGCGGCCTGGAGGCCGTCTGCTGCCGCATCTTCTCGGCGACCGAGACCCCGCAGAACCCGCGCGCCTTGGGCACCTGGCTCTCCCGCCCCGACCTCGTGCACATGGTGGAACGCGCGGTGGACACGCCCACCACCGGCTTCTGCATCGTCTACGGGGTGTCGGCCAACGACCGCGCCCCGGTGTCGAACGCCAAGGCGTCGTTCCTCGGCTACCGTCCCCGCGACAACGCCGAGACCCAGGCCGCCGCCATCCTGTCCAAGGCCGCCCGCCCCGACCCGCACGACCTCGCGCAGATGCGCCTCGGCGGCCCCTTCGCGACGGTGCCGCTCGGCGAGAGCGGGGTCGCCGGCATGGCAAGGCTGGTGAAGGGTGGCTGATGTCGCAGGGGGGCTCTGCCCCCCGTCTCCTGCGGAGCCTCCCCCCGGGATATTTGGAGCCAAAGAAAGGCCATGACCGAGGTGCTGCGAACGCTCCGCCACGCCGACATCCTAGGCTCCGACGCCATAGCGCTCTCCCGCGCCACGCTCGCCCCGTCGCGTCCCCCCGGCCTCCACGACCACGACTTCTTCGAGTTGCTCTGGGTCCAGAACGGCACCCTCCGCCACCACACCGCCACGGACCGCCGCGACCTCCCCGAAGGCACCCTCCTGTTCCTCCGCCCCGAGCACGCCCACGCCCTCCAGGGGCGTGGCGAGGACACGCTGGTCGTCTCCGTCACCCTTCACCCGGACCTGATCGACGCCCTCCCGGCCCGCCACCCCTCGCTGAACGGCCACCTGTTCTGGGGGCCCGCCCCCGCCATCCTCCCCCGCGACATCCGCCAGCGGACCGAGCTCAACCAAGCCGCCCTCCGGCTTGAGCGCGGCCCCCGCGACGCGCTGGCCGCCGAGGGCTTCCTCCTCCCCCTCCTCGCGTCCCTCACGGCCGAGGACGTGCCCCTCCCTCCCGACGCCCCCGACTGGCTCCGCGCCGCCTGCCTCGCCGCCCAGCGCCCCGAGGTGTTCCGCGAGGGCGCGGCAGGCTTCGTCCGCGCCGCCGGCCGCGCCCACCCGCACGTGAGCCGCAGCGCCCAGCGCTGGCTCGGCCAGACCCCCACCGACCACGTCAACGCCCGCCGCATGGCCCACGCCGCCCGCCGCCTCGCGGGGACCGAGGACCCCCTGCCCGAGATCGCCGCCGAGATCGGCCTCGACAACCTGTCCCACTTCCACCGCCTGTTCCGCGAGGCGCATGGCCTCACCCCCGCCGCCTACCGCCGCCGCCACCAGCGCGACGTGACCCAGCCCGACCGGGGCAAAGGCGACACCGACGAGATTTGACCGCCCGGTCAAACTTGCCTCGCCCCCCTCGCCGTGCGACATCTCCCCAAACCAGGGAGGTCGCCCGTGCAGATCGACAGACCGCAGACCCTCGTCGCCCATGAACCCCGCAACCCCGGCCTCCCCCTCGACATGGGCTGGGTCCGCCGCGTCCAGGCCAACACCTCGGCCATCGAGCGTCGCGCGGCCAGCCTCCCCGGCCGCCGGTCGGTCAAGAAGGACTGGCAGGCCGCCTGGCTCTGCCGCGCCGTCTCGCTCATCGACCTGACGACGCTGGCGGGCGACGACACCGAGGGGCGCGTCCGCCGCCTCTGCGCCAAGGCGAGGCAGCCGGTGAGCCCGGACCTCCTCGACAAGCTGGGGATGCAGGGCCTCACCGTCGGCGCAGTCTGCGTGTATCACGACATGGTGCCCGCCGCCGTCGCCGCCCTGCGCGGCTCGGGCCTCCCCGTGGCCGCCGTCTCCACCGGCTTCCCGGCGGGCCTGTCGCCCTTTCCTCTCCGCATCGCGGAGATCGGTGAATCGGTCGCCGCCGGCGCGCAGGAGATCGACATCGTCATCTCCCGCCGCCACGTGCTGTCGGGCGACTGGCAGGCCCTTTACGACGAGATGCGGCAGATGCGCGAGGCCTGCGGGGTGGCCCACGTCAAGGCGATCCTCGCCACCGGGGAACTCGGCACGCTGAGGAACGTCGCCCGCGCCTCCCTCGTCTGCATGATGGGCGGGGCCGACTTCATCAAGACCAGCACGGGCAAGGAAGGCGTCAACGCCACCCTGCCCGTGACACTGACCATGCTGCGCGCCATCCGCGACTACCACGACGCGACCGGCATCAGGGTCGGCTACAAGCCCGCCGGCGGCATCAGCAAGGCCAAGGACGCGCTGAACTACCTCGCCCTCGTGAAGGACGAGCTGGGCGACCGCTGGCTGCGCCCGGACCTGCTGCGCTTCGGGGCTTCCTCGCTCCTCGGCGACATCGAGCGCCAGCTCGAACACCACGTCACCGGGGCCTATTCCGCCTCCTGGCGGCACGCCTTGGCCTGATTCGCCGGGCTCTCCGAAGCAGTCGTTAATTTTCCGTTCGCGCAACGCTCGTTGGCCTAGGATCCCGTTCATCCCTTTCCGGTAGAACGGACGCACGAGACGAACCCCCGCCCGAACGGCCCAGGAAAGGACGCGCACCGATGACGATCAAGGAGATCTTCGAGACCATGGACTACGGCCCCGCCCCCGAGAGCGCGACCGAGGCCCTGGCCTGGATCGCCTCCCACGGGGGCCGGTTCGGCCTGTTCGTCGACGGCGCCTTCACGGAACCCGGCGAGACCTTCGCGACCCGCAATCCGGCGACCGGGGAGGCGTTGGCCGAGGTCACGCAGGCCACGCAAGCCGACGTGGACCGCGCCGTCGCCGCCGCCCGCGCCGCGCAAGCCCCCTGGGCGTCGCTGGGCGGCCACGGCCGGGCGCGCGTCCTCTACGCCATCGCCCGCCTCCTGCAAAAGCAGTCGCGCCTTTTCGCGGTGCTGGAGACGCTCGACAACGGCAAGCCCATCCGGGAAAGCCGCGACATCGACGTGCCCCTCGCGATCCGCCACTTCTACCACCACGCCGGTCACGCCGAGCTGATGGAGACGCAGCTCCCCGACCGCGCCCCTCTCGGCGTCTGCGGTCAGGTGATCCCCTGGAACTTCCCGCTCCTGATGCTGGCCTGGAAGGTCGCACCCGCGCTCGCCATGGGGAACACAGTCGTCCTCAAGCCCGCCGAGTACACCTCGCTGACCGCGCTGCTGTTCGCCGACCTCTGCCGTCAGGCCGGGGTCCCCAAGGGCGTCGTCAACGTCGTCACCGGCGACGGGGCCGTGGGCGAGATGGTGGTCCGCTCGGACGTGGAGAAGATCGCCTTCACCGGCTCGACCGCCGTGGGCCGCCTGATCCGCGAGGCCACCGCCGGCACCGGCAAGAGCCTGACGCTCGAACTCGGCGGCAAGTCCCCCTACATCGTCTTCGACGACGCCGACCTCGACTCGGCCGTCGAGGGGCTGGTGGACGCCATCTGGTTCAACCAGGGCCAGGTCTGCTGCGCCGGCTCCCGCCTCCTCGTGCAAGAGGGGGTGGCCGACGCCTTCCACCGCAAGCTCCGCGCCCGCATGGACCGGCTCCGCATCGGCGACCCGCTCGACAAGGCCATCGACATCGGCGCGATCGTGGACCCGGTGCAACTGGCGACAATCACGAAGCTGGTGGACGCCAACACCGAGGGCGAGCGCCACGTCGCCGCCTGTCCCATCCCGGCGACGGGCAGCTTCTACCCGCCGACGCTCATCACCGGCCTGTCCTCGGCCTCTCCGCTCATGCAGGAGGAGATTTTCGGCCCGGTGCTCGTCTCTACCACCTTTCGCACCCCCGCCGAGGCGGTGGAGCTGGCGAACAACACCCGCTACGGCCTCGCCGCGACGCTCTGGACCGAGAACGTGAACCTCGCGCTTGATGTCGCTCCCAGGTTGGCGGCCGGGGTGGTCTGGGTCAACGGCACCAACCTCTTCGACGCGGCCGCCCCCTTCGGCGGCGTGCGCGAGTCGGGCTTTGGCCGCGAAGGCGGATGGGAGGGCCTGACCGCCTACACCCGCCCCGCCCGCGCGCCCGGCGAGCCGCTGGCACCGGTCGCCCCCTTCACCGGCGAGGGCGAGCCCGCCGACCCGCTCGACCGTACCCACAAGCTCTACATCGGCGGCAAGCAGGCCCGCCCCGACGGCGGCCACTCCCGCGCGGTCTGGAGCCCCACCGGCGCGCTCCTGGGTCACGCGAGCCTCGCCAACCGCAAGGACCTGCGGAACGCCGTCGAGGCCGCTAATGCCGCGAGGTCTTGGGGCCGCACCACAGGCCACGCCCGCGCCCAGATCCTCTACTATCTCGCCGAGAACCTCTCCGCCCGCGCGTCCGAGTTCGCCCGCCGCATCGACGCCCTGACGGGCACAGGCGGCGCCGAGGAGGTGGAGCACGCCATCCGAGCCCTGTTCCGCTGGGCCGCCTGGGCCGACAAGGTGGGCGGCTGCGCCGCCGGCGTGCCGATCCGGGGCGTCGCCCTCGCCATGCGCGAGCCCGTGGGCACCCTCGGCATCCTCTGCGACGACCGCTCGCCGCTCCTGGGCCTCGTCGCCGCCATGGCCCCCGCCATCGCGCTCGGCAACCGGACGGTCCTCGTCGCCTCCGAGCCCTACCCCCTCGCCGCGACGGACTTCGTGCAGGTGCTCGAAACCTCGGACGTGCCGGGCGGCGTGGTGAACATCCTCACGGGTTCGCACAAGGAGCTGGCCCCGACCCTCGCCGCCCACTTCGACATCGACGCGGTGTGGTCCTTCTCCTCCCAGCCGCTCGCGGCCACCATCGAGGCCAAATCGGCCGGCAACCTCAAGCGCACCTGGGCCGAGACCCGCGCCCGCGACTGGACCCGGCCGGACGACCGCGCCTTCATCGACGCCGCCACCGAGGTCAAGACGATCTGGATCCCCTATGGCGAGGGCTGACGGCCTTCTTCGGCTTCAGATATCCCGGCGGAGTCGCGCGGCGCGCGACGGAGGCAGAGCCCCCTCCCTCACCGGAACCAGCCGCGCCGCGCCCTCTCCGGCTGCCACGCCGCCACCACCGGGTCGGCCCGGCGGCGCTGCCAGCGGCGCAGGCGGGACCAGATCGCCCAGACCACCGCGAGAAGCAGGATCAGGAGGACGATGTTGAACCAGGGGATCACGCGCACATCCGCGCTCGCCGCCGGCTCCATGGAGGTCGCGTTGGGGAAGGTCGACAGGAACGGGATGCGCCAGCCGTAGTAGCGCACGACCACCCACCGCGGCGTGTCGCGCGTGGACACCGCGTCCTGCGCCTCGGCCTGGAGGTTGGCGCTGTCGAACTTGAAGTAGGGCGGGAAGCCGAAGCCCGTATCCTCGTTGCGGAACACCAGCGGCGCCCCGTTCCGCTTGGTGGTGTTGATGAAGAACACGTCCGTGACGACCTGCCCCTGGGCATTGGCCGTCGCCTCGCCGAACGACCGGAACCCCCGCACCTCGTCCGGCGACACGATCCGGTTCTCGGTGGAGGTGACGTAGACCACTTCGTGCTTGGGCAGGACGTAGTGGAGGAACAGACCCACCACAGCCAGGACCAGCAGCCCGAACACCCATTTCACGACGCGCATCGGCTCTTCCTTCTCACGAGACATTGAGGAGATAGAGCACGACGAGCAGCCCCGCCATGGGCAGCGCGACGACCAGCCAGGGAAGCCAGCGCCAGAGCCGCCGTCGGTAGGCCGCCATCTCCTCCCGCAGGACCGTCTCCCGCTTCACCAGATGATCCCCCGCCTCCCACGCCTCGCGGAGGCGGCGGCGCTCGCGCCGCAGGAGCCAGGCCCCGAGGAGGAGCCCGACCGCCGTCAGCACGAGGGCCACCATCACGAGGACGCGCAGGAAGACCATCTCAGCCTCCTCGCGCCGTCCATGGAGTCCCGGTCATGTCGATCCCCTCCCGCGCTCGCGTTTCCGTGTTAGGTGAGGCGTGGAACCCGCACCGAATCGGCTCGTCCGGGAGAGCTAGGATGAACGACGACCTGTTCCGTTTCCTGTCGCGCAACGCCGCCGCGCCCGTGGTGTCGCGGCCGCCGCCGGGCCGCGTGGTGGCGGGCGATCCCGTCTTCACCACCTGGAACGCCGAGGAGCGCGGGACGCTGAACTGCGGGATGTGGCAGGCCACGCCCGGCAAGTGGCGCATCCAGTACGACGAATGGGAATACTGCCGCATCGTCGAGGGCCTGTCCGTCGTCACCGAGGACGGCGGCGCCGCCCGCATCGTTCGGGCGGGCGACAGCTTCGTGATCCGTCCCGGCTTCCGTGGCACCTGGGAGGTGCTGGAAACGACGCTCAAGGATTACGTCGTGCTGGAGTGACCTCAGCCCTGGGCGGGGGCCAGGGCCTCGGCGCTCGACAGGATCGGGGCCGCCGCGTCCTCTGGCAGCACGGCCGGCCGAAGCATGGTCCCGTCCTCGCTGTAGATATCGGTCGCGTCGGGGATGTAGGCGACGCCTGCCTGCGCCGCCGGGTTGCCATAGTAGTCCTCGGGGACCATGGCCTGCGGCACCGGCGGGCGCTGGCCCTCGCCCCGGTAGAAGGGCGGGAGCTGCACCCCGCGCTCGGCCATGAGCGGTCCCTCGATCCGGACCGAGTCCTCGTAGGACCGGATCACGACCCGGGCGCCCCCGTCCACGCGGTCGTAGAGGTCGATGGCGTCCTGGTTGAAGAGCCGGATGCAGCCCGCGCTGCCCGAGTTGCCGATCGAGGACAGGTCGTTCGTGCCGTGGATGCGGTAGTAGCTGTCCGCCGAGCCCCGGTAAAGATACAGCGCGCGGGCGCCCAGCGGGCTTTCCGGGCCACCGGGAACGCCGTTGCGGAACGGCCCATAGATCTCGGGCTCACGGCGAAGCATGTTGGCGGTCGGCGTCCAGCCCGGCCATTCGGCCTTGCGCCGGACGGTGAAGCTGCCGCGGATGCCTTCCCCTTCCCGGCCCACGGCGATCGGATAGCGGATGGCGGTGCCGTCGCCCTCGACCAAGTAGAGGAACTTGGCATGGGGATCGACCTCGATGGTGCCGGGCGGCTGTTCGCCCCGGTAGGCCACCACGGCGCGGCGGTTGACGCCGGCCAGGTAGTCGGGCGGGACGACCGGCAGGACATACTCTCCGTCCTCGATCCGGCCGTAGCCGGGCACGATCCGCGAGACGGGCACGTTGTCGATCATCGCTTCGGGCTCGGGCGGCGGAGGAGGCTCGGCGCAGGCGGCGAGGCTCAGGGCGGCGCAGAGGCCGAGCGCGCGAAACGCGATGCGGGCACCGAACGGGACGACAATCATCCGGGGGATCACCTTTGGCAGACGGGCACCGAATCACGGTAGCAGGTCGGAACGATCCTTCAATCCATGGACCGCCCGGGAGTTGTGGACAACTCGGCACGGGCACGGCGATTGGCGGCTTTCCGTGCACGGTCGTGCGCATCCCGACTGCCCGGCCAGGGTGTCGCGGGGCCAGGATCGCGTCGCGAGGTCCTTTCACCGCTCCGTCCGACGCTCACCTCCCCTTGACGCCCCTTGGCCCCCGTCCGGCTTGCGACCGGACCGGGGGCGGCGGCGCGGGATCAGCCCACCACGTTGAACTGGGGCCCGTAGGGGTAATGCGTGATGTCCTCGGCCCCGTCCTCGGTGATGACGAGGATGTCGTGCTCGCGGTAGCCGCCGGCGCCGGGCTGGCCCTCGGGGATCGTCAGCATCGGCTCCATGGAGATGACCATGCCGGGTTCGAGCACGGTGTCGATGTCCTCGCGCAGCTCCAGCCCGGCCTCGCGGCCGTAGTAGTGCGACAGCACGCCGAAGGAATGGCCGTAGCCGAAGGTCCGGTATTGCAGGAGGCCCCGCTCATCCAGGAAGGCGTTGATCCTGTGCGTGACCTCGGCGCAGGACGCGCCGGGCTTGAGGAGGCTCATGCCATACTCGTGGGCGGCGACGTTGGCCTCCCAGATCGCCAGCGAGGCCGGGTCCACCTCGCGCACGAACATCGTCCGTTCAAGGGCGGTGTAGTAGCCCGAGATCATCGGGAAGCAGTTGAGGCTCAGGATGTCGCCGACCTGAAGCTCGCGCGCCGTGACGGGGTTGTGGGCGCCGTCGGTGTTGATGCCGGACTGGAACCAGACCCAGGTGTCCCGATACTCGGCGTCGGGGAAGCGGCGGGCGATCTCCAGCTCCATCGCGTCGCGGCCCGCGATGGCCACGTCGATCTCGCGCGCGCCGGCGCGGACGGCCTCGCGGATGGCGTAGCCGCCCACGTCGGCGACGTTGGCCCCGGCGCGGATCAGCTCGATCTCGGCGGGGGACTTGTGCATCCGCTGGCGCATGGCGGCGGGGGCGATGTCCTCGGTCCGCGAGGGGGAGAGGAAGGCCTGGAGCTTCTGGCTTTGCAGGAGCGTCAGGTGGTCGCCCTCGATGCCCACGGCCTTGCCGGTGCCGCCGACCTGCGCCACCGCGCGCCAGAAGTTGTCGCGCGCCCAGTCCGTATACGTAAGATTGTCGCCGTGGCAGCGCCGCCAGGGCTGGGCCGCGTCGATGCCGGCGCTAATCGTGACGGATTCGGTCGGCGTCACCACGAGGCCGTAGGGCCGCCCGAAGGAGCAGTAGAGGAAGCCCGAGTAGTAGGCGATCCCGTGCATCGAGGTGAGGAGCGCGACCTCGACCCCGGCCTCGGCCATGAGGGCGCGGAGGCCCGCCAGCCGCGCCTCGTATTCGGCGGCGGCGAAGGGCAGCACGCGGTCGCCCTGGTGGAAGCGGTAGGTGGCGGGGCGGGCGTTCGTCTCGGAGTTGATCGGCGCGTTCATCGGTTCAGACCCTATCCGGGGGTCCGGGCCTGTCGCCGCGAGACCCCGAAAGGTCCCGGCGTACAGGACGGGGCGGGACGCATCCCGCGAGCGATGGGGCATGGCCCCTGCGGCGACGCCATCGCCGCAAGCTCGGGCGGGAGATTGGCAGGGGTCGGCCTGCGGCGCAAGCGCCGTGACGCCCACGACGGCGCGGGTCAGGGGGTGGCCGGGGTCGGACAGGCCGGCGATCACGTCGAAGTGGTGGCGGCCGGGCTCGACCGTAAGGGGGGCGTCCCAGGCGCGGGACAGCCAGAGGGACTGGTCGCGGAAGGCGGGGCGCTCGGACTCGCCGACCCAGACCGTCACGGGGACGGCGGGGCGGGGGTGGAACAGGGGGCTCTCGGCCACCGCCTCGGGGATGGAAAGGCGGAGGGTGGCGTTCATGGCCGTGTGGCGGAGAGGAAGGAGGTCGGAGAGGGGCGAGATCGGGACGGCTCGGGCGAGGCGGGCGCGGCAGGCGAGCGGCACGTCGGGGCAGAGGAGGCGCGCGACGATCTGGCCGCCGGCGGAATGGCCGGTCAGCGCGATGAGGCCGGGGATCAGGTTCGCCGCCACGTCCACGGCTCGGGCGACCGCCTGCACGATCTGGCCGATGCCTGCCTCGGGGCAGAGCGGATAGGCGGGCATCGCGACGGCCCAGCCGCGCGCGCGCGCCCCGGCCGCGAGGTGGGAGAAGTCGTTGGGCGAGCAGGCCATCCAGTAGCCCCCATGCACGATCGCGGCGAGGCCGTGCGGCTCGCCGGGGGGGCGGTAGAGGTGCAGCCAGTCGCGGTCGCCTTCGCCGGTGCGGATCGTGTCCGGCGCGTGGGCGGCGCGGAAGGCGGCGGCCTCCTGCTCCCAGCGCGCGGGGAATGCGTCGCCGTCCGGGATGTGGGCGGCGTTGGCGTAGGCGTCGGAGAGGTCCATTCCGGGCTCCGTCCTGTCGCGTTGAGGCTGGACGGAGGCCGCCCGGCGTGTTGTCTGGGGCCCATCGTAACGGAGGCCATCATGCTCGACCACACCACGCACCTCGCCTCGATGCTCAAGCGGCCCGACCTGCTGATCGAGCGCGCCCTTGTCGGCGGGGAGTGGATCGAGGCCGAGGGGGGCCGGACCTTCGACGTGACCAACCCCGCGCGGGGCGACGTGATCGCCCGCGTGCCGGACCTGGGCCGGGCCGAGATCGCCCGCGCCATCGACGCCGCCCATGCGAGCCAGAAGGCCTGGGCCGCGCGGACGGGGAAGGAGCGGGCCCGCGTGCTGCGCCGCTGGCACGACCTGATGATGGAGCATCAGGAGGACCTCGCGGTGCTGATGACCGCCGAGCAGGGCAAGCCGCTGGCCGAGAGCCGGGGCGAGGTCGCCTATGGGGCCGCCTATGTCGAGTGGTTCGGCGAGGAGGCCAAGCGCGTCTATGGCGAGACCATTCCGGGGCATATGCCGGACAAGCGCATCACCGTGCTGAAGCAACCCATCGGGGTGGCGGCGGGGATCACGCCCTGGAACTTTCCGAACGCCATGATCGCGCGGAAGGTCGCGCCGGCTCTGGCGGCGGGCTGCGCCTTCGTCTCGCGGCCCGCGTCGCAGACGCCGCTCTCGGCGCTGGCCATGGCGAAGCTGGCCGAGGAGGCGGGGGTGCCCGCCGGCGTGTTCAGCGTCGTCACCACCATGGATGCCTCGGGCGCGGGGAAGGAGTTCTGCGAGAACTCCAAGGTCAGGAAGCTCACCTTCACCGGATCGACCGAGGTCGGGCGCATCCTGCTGCGGCAGGCGGCGGATCAGGTGATGAAGTGCTCCATGGAGCTGGGGGGGAACGCGCCGTTCATCGTCTTCGACGACGCGGACCTCGATGCGGCCGTTCAGGGGGCCATCGTCAGCAAGTTCCGCAACAACGGGCAGACCTGCGTCTGCGCGAACCGCATCTACGTGCAGGCGGGGGTCTATGACGCCTTTGCCACGAAGCTGGCCGAGGCGGTCGGGCGCATGAAGGTCGGCGACGGGCTGGAGGCCGGGACGGACCTCGGGCCGCTGATCGAGCCCAAGGCCGTCGCCAAGGTGCGCGAGCATCTGGAGGACGCGGTCGCCAAGGGGGCCAAGGTCCTGACCGGCGGGCACGGCGATCCGCTGGGCGAGCAGTTCTTCGCGCCGACCATCGTCACCGGGGCGACGCGGGAGATGAAGGTCGCCCGCGAGGAGACCTTCGGCCCCTTCGCGCCGCTGTTCCGGTTCGCCGACGAGGCGGACGTGATCGAGCAGGCCAACGACACCATCTTCGGGCTGGCCTGCTACTTCTACGCGCGCGACCTGAGCCGGGTGATCCGCGTCCAGGAGGCGCTGGAATACGGGATGGTCGGGGTGAACACCGGGATCATCAGCACCGAGGTCGCACCCTTCGGGGGCGTCAAGCAGTCGGGCCTCGGGCGCGAGGGGTCGCGCCACGGGATCGAGGACTACCTGGAGATGAAATACGTCTGCACGCAGGTCTGACGGAGAGGGGCTTTGCCCCTCTCGGCCCTGCGGGCCTTCACTCCCCAGGATATTTGGAGCCAAAGAAGGGCCAGGGGCCGGGCGGGCGGCGTGGTGCGCCGAAGCGCACCCTGCGGGGGCGGATTCGGACGGGGCCAGGCGCGCGGATTCGGGTCGCTCGGGGGGCGGGGCGGGGGGCGGGGCGGGGGGCGCGCGCCAGAACTCGGGCGGGAGGGAGGCGTCGAGGACGGCGCGGCGGTGCCAGGCGGGCAGGCGGAAGGGCGCGGGCTCGGACAGGTCCCAGTCGAGCGAGAGCAGGGCGCTGTCGTAGTGCCTGAGCTCCTGCGCGGCGCCCTTGGCCACGGCCTCGTCGGAGCCGGGCGAGGCGGCGAGCGCCAGCGCGGCCCGGAAGGCGCGCAGGGCCAGCGCCCGCGCCCCGAGCGGGCCGGGGCCGGGCGCGGACAGGGCGGCGTGGAGCCGGTTGAGCGGCTGGCGGCGGTCGTAGGGCAGGCGCAGCGGGTCGCGGAGCAGGGTCTCGGGGTTCATGGGCGGTTTCTCCTTCTTCTTGGGTCGGGCTTCCTGGGTCGGGCTTCCTGGGTCGGGCTTGTCGGATGGGGCTTCCTGATTCGGGTTTCCTGAGTCGGGCGTGGGCGTTCGGGTGGCGTCGCGGACAGGATGCCCGTGAAAGGTTAACCGTTTCCGAGAGCAACGAACGGTCGGGGGGCGGTTCGCGCAACGCCCCCTTTGGGTGATTCGGGGAGGGTGGGTGGCGGGCCGAAGCCCGCCCTGCGGGGTGGCGAGCCGGCGGCCGGGGCGCGGGTGGGGGCGTCGCCGCGTGTCTGGGCCGGGTTGAGGGGGCGGGGGCGGGGTGGAAGCCCACCCTGTGCAGGCGCGGGCGGCGCGGCGATTCGGGGCTGGGATCGGGGGGCGGGGGGATGTATCGGAGGGCGGTCGCAAGCCCCGGACGAGACCCCCACCCCATGACCTTCCCGCCGCGCGAGTTGTCGCCCGAGGCGCGCACGGCGCTGTTCTATTCCACCCTCTTCATGGGGCCGGCGCTGAGCGCCGTCTATTCGGGCGTGTGGATGGCCGGGAAGGGGCTCGGGCCGGAGGAGATCGGCGTCGTCAACGCGCTGCCGCTGCTGCTGATGCTGCTGCTCAACCAGGGGGTCGGGCGGGTCGCGGACCGGGCGGCGGACTGGCGGGGGGTGATCGTCGGGGCCTCGTGGCTGGCGGCCGCCGCGGCGCTGGGGTTCCTGGCCGTGGACGGGTTCTGGGGCATCCTGCTGGTCTGGACGCTGGCGACCGTGCCGCACGGCGCCGTGGTGCCGGTGATCGACGCCGCCGCCGTGCGGATGACGGCGCGGCGCGGCTCGGCCTTCGGGGCGCTGCGGGCCTGGGGGACCATCGGCTACCTTGGGGTGCTGGCCGGGGCGGGCTGGGGGCTGGAGCGGCTGGGCGGCGGGGCCTACGTGCCGCTGCTGGTGGGGCTGGGGCTCCTGCGGGCGCTGGCGGCGCTGGGGCTGCCGCGGTTCCGGGCGCCGGAAGGCGGGGTGGCGGGCGGGGCGGCGGGGGCGACGACGCCGGGCGCGCGGTCGCTGCGCGAGGTGATGCGGCCCTGGTTCCTGCTGCCGCTGGTGGGCTGGGCGGCGATCTATGGGAGCCACACGGTCCTCAACGCCTTCCAGGGCCTCCTGTGGCAGGCGCAGGGGATCGGGCTGGGGACGATCGGGCTGCTGATCGGGGTGGGGGCGGCGGCGGAGACGGCCGTGCTGCTGGGCTACCGGCGGCTGTTCGGGCGGTTCCGGGCGCGGACGCTGATGCTGGCCTCGGCGGGGGTGACGGTGGCGCGCTGGGCGGCGATGGCGCTGGAGCCGGGGCTGCCGGTGCTGTGGGCGTTGCAGGCGCTGCATGGGGTGACCTACGCGATGGGGTTCCTGGCCTGCGTGCAGTTCATCGCCAACTGGACCTCCGAGGACATCGCGGCCGAGGCGCAGGGGTTCTTCGTCGTGCTCCAGCAGGGGATGTCGGTGGCGGCGATGGCGGGCTTCGGCTGGCTGATGGGGGACTGGGGCGCGGGGGCGCATTGGGGGACGGCGGGGTTCGCGGCGCTGGGGGCGGGGGCGATCTGGGCGTCGCGGCGGTTGCAGGGGCCGTGAGCCGGCGCGCGCCTTGGCGCTTGCCGCCGGGGGCGGGGGGCCATAGGTTCCGGGCGTCCGGCGGCGACTGGCCGGGCGCCACCCCTTGAGGCCCCCGCTGCCCCGCCCTCCCTGCCCGCCGGACCCCGCCCCGGACTGCCTCGCGGATTGCCCGCCGTGCTGACGGAAATCCTGATCGTCGTCGTGCTGATCCTGCTCAACGGGGCGCTGGCGCTGTCGGAGCTGGCGATCGTGTCGGCCCGGCCGGCGCGGCTGCGGGCGCTGGCCGACAGCGGCGACCGGGCGGCGCAGACGGTGCTGGACCTCGCCGCCGATCCGGGGCGGTTCCTGTCCACGGTGCAGATCGGCATCACCCTGGTCGGCGTGCTGTCGGGCGCGGTGTCGGGGGCGACGCTGGGCGTGCGGCTGGCGGGGGTCCTGGCGGCGCGGGGCGTGGACCCGGACTGGGCGCAGACGCTGGGCGTGGGGGGCGTCGTCGTGCTGCTGGCCTACCTGTCGCTGATCGGCGGCGAGCTGGTGCCCAAGCAGATCGCGCTGAAGAACCCCGAGGGCGTGGCGCGGCGCGTGGCCCCGGTCATGGCGGTGGTGAGCCGCGTGGCCGCGCCGGTGGTCTGGGTGCTGGACGCCTCGGGGCGGGGGGTGCTGCACCTGCTGGGCCAGGGCGGCGAGGAGCGGTCGGGCGTCACCGAGGAGGAGGTGCGCGGCATCCTGACCGAGGCGCACCAGGAGGGGGTGATCGAGCCCGGCGAGCGCGAGATGCTGTCGGGGGTCATGCGGCTCGCGGACCGGACGGCGCGCGGGCTGATGACGCCGCGCCGGGACGTGGAGATGCTGCGGGTGGACGCGAGCCCCGAGGCGACGCTGGAGGCGATCCGCCGGTCGGGCCGCCCGCGCCTGCCGGTCCAGGACCCCGAGACCGACGAGGTGCTGGGGGTGCTGTATGTCGTGGACGCCTTCGCGGCGCTGTCGCGGGGCGAGCCGCCGGACCTGCGGCGGCTCATGCGCGAGGTGCCGGTGATCTTCGAGAGCGCGGACGCGCTGGACGTGATCGACGCGCTGCGGAAGTCGCGCAACCACATGGGGCTGGTCTACGACGAATACGGCGGCTTCCAGGGGATCGTCACCACGGGCGACATCCTGGAGGCGATCACCGGCGCCTTCCGCGAGACGGCGGTGGAGGAGCCCGCCATGCACGAGCGCGAGGACGGGAGCCTGCTGGTGTCGGGCTGGATGGCGGCGGACGAGTTCTGCGAGCGGCTGGGCCTGCCGCGCGATCTGGCCGGGGACTACGAGACGGTGGCGGGGCTGGTGCTGAACCAGCTCCACCGGCTGCCGCAGCTCGGGGATGCCGTGGAGGCCGAGGGGTGGCGGTTCGAGGTCATGGACCTCGACGGGCGGCGGATCGACAAGCTGCTGGTGAGCCGGGCGGCGTGAGCGGGGCCCTGGCGGGGAGGGCCGCGCCCCCTGCCGGGGCCTTCTCGCGCCCTTTCAACTTGGCCCCAAATACGCACAGCGCGACGGCGGGGCCGGGCGCGGCCTGTCAGGCTCGCATCCAGCCCAGCCCGTCCAGCGTCGCGCCGCGCGGGTGGTATTCGGCGCTGACCCAGCCCCGGTAGCCGTCGGCGTCGAGGCGGGCGAGGAAGGACCGGAGGTCGATCTCGCCCGTGTCGGGCTCGTGGCGGCCGGGATGGCCGGCGACCTGGACGTGGGTCACGAGGGGGGCGACGGCGGCCCAGGTGGCCAGCACGTCGCCGGTGATGCGGTGGGCGTGGTAGGCGTCGAACTGGAGGCGGAGGTTGGGGGCGCCGACCTCGGCGATGACCTCGGCGGCGAGGGCGAAGTCCTGGAGGAAGTAGCCCGGCATGTCGTGGGGGTTGATGGGCTCGATGGTGAGGGGGAGCGAGGGGGCGGCGGCCGCGGCCCAGGCGAGGTTCTCGACGTAGGTGGCGCGGGCCTCGGGTCCCTCGGCGACGCCGGCCATGAGGTGGAGGCGCTCGGCCCCCAGCGTGGCGGCGTAGCGGGCGGCGCGGCGGAAGTCGGCGCGGAAGCGGTCGCGCGTCTCGGGCACGGCGGCGAAGCCGCGCGGGCCGTCGG
Source organism: Rubellimicrobium aerolatum (assembly GCF_017872975.1). Lineage (GTDB taxonomy): Bacteria > Pseudomonadota > Alphaproteobacteria > Rhodobacterales > Rhodobacteraceae > Rubellimicrobium > Rubellimicrobium aerolatum. The sequence goes on along the minus strand of NZ_JAGGJP010000007.1, from coordinate 47,032 downwards.
CGTAGTTCGGCGGCGGGCCGTTGATGAGCGCGAGGCGGAGGCCGGTGCGGTCGAGCCGGTCGAGGATCTGCGGGGCCGGGAGGTCGTAGGGGAAGAGGACCTCGACGGCCTCGAACCCGGCCGCGCGGGCGGCGGCGAAGCGGTCGAGGAAGGGGAGCTCAGGGAACAGGAAGGTCAGGTTGGCGCAGAAGCGGGGCATGGAAGCGGTCCGGGCGTGAGGCGGGGGCATTTGGGCCGATCAGCGTGGGGGAGCAAGGGCCTTCGGGGAGGCGAGGGGAGCGCCCGACGCCGGGGGCCGGCGCGCAAGGGACGGGCGTCGCGGGGCGGGCGGAACCCCGCCCTGCGGGGGCTGGATCGGGGGCCTGATCGGGAGCCGGGGCGCGGGGGGAGAGGGCGCTTGCGTATTTGAGCCAAGTTGAGAGGCAGGGGGCCGGGTCAGGCGTCGGGCAGATCGGCGGCGGGGATGAGGGGGAAGAAGGTGTCCTGCGAGGTGACGCCGAACCAGTCGGCGCCCTCGTGGGGGCGGGTCTCGCCGAGGTCCGCGAGGCGGTGGAAGGTCTTGCGGTCGATCAGGGCTTCGAGGTTGGCGCGGACGAGGAGGTAGGGGCGGGGCTCGCCCGTCGCGGGGTCGTGCCGGAGGCGGAGGGGATGGGCGGGGCCGGCGGTCACCTCCTCGTCGACGTTGGTGCGGAAGGTGAGGGCGCCGTCGCGGGCGTCCACGTCCACGGCGACGAAGGGGGCGTCGTCCACGGTGATGCCGACCTTCTCGACCGGCGTCACCAGGACGTAGCCCTCGGGGTCGCGGCGGAGGATGGAGGAGAACAGGCGGACCATCGCCGGGCGGCCGATGGGGGTGCCCCCGTAGAACCACGTCCCGTCGCGGGCGATCCGCATGTCGATGTCGCCGCAATGGGGCGGGTTCCAGAGGTGGACGGGGGGCGGGCCCCTGCGGGTCGCAGCTTGCGCGGCGGCGAGGAGGGTCTCGGCGGGGCCGGTCCCGGTGTCGGTGGGCGCGGCGGGGCCGGTCCCGGCGGGCGGGGCGCTCGCGGCGGGGGGAGGCGCGGGGGCGCCGGTCTCACTCTTGTTTGTCTTTCCCATCCGGGGGCCCCGCTCTACCACTAGACACGGAAGCTAGGGGCAGCGAGGGGACTTGTCATGGGCGACGCGGATCTGGTGGGGCGGATCGAGAGCCTGGAGGCCCGCCTCGCCGAGGCCCGCTCGTCCATCGCGCGGCGCTTCATCGGGCAGGAGCGGGTCGTGGACCTGACGCTGACGGCGCTGCTGTGCGGGGGGCACGCGCTGCTGGTGGGGCTGCCGGGGCTGGGCAAGACGCGGCTGGTGGACACGCTGGCCACCGTCATGGGGCTGAAGGGCGGGCGCATCCAGTTCACGCCGGACCTGATGCCGGCGGATATCCTCGGGTCCGAGGTGCTGGAGACGGCGGCCGACGGGACGCGGGGGTTCCGGTTCATTCCGGGGCCGATCTTCTGCCAGCTTCTCATGGCGGACGAGATCAACCGGGCCTCGCCCAGGACGCAGTCGGCGCTGCTGCAGGCGATGCAGGAGCGGGAGGTGACGATCGCCGGCCAGCACCGCCCCTTGGGCCTGCCGTTCCACGTGCTGGCGACGCAGAACCCCATCGAGCAGGAGGGGACCTATCCGCTGCCCGAGGCGCAGCTCGACCGCTTCCTCGTGCAGATCGACGTGCCCTATCCGACGCGGGCGACCGAGCGGGACATCCTGCTGGCCACCACGGGGGCGGAGGAGGCGGCGGCGGTGCCGGTGTTCTCGGGCGGGGAGCTGCTGGACGCGCAGGCGCTGCTGCGGCGGATGCCGGTGGGCGAGGCCATCGTGGAGATGATCCTCGACCTCGTGCGGGCCTGCCGTCCGGGGGCGGACGCGCCCGCCCATGTCAACGAGCAGGTGGCCTGGGGGCCGGGGCCGCGCGCGGCGCAGGCGCTGATGCTGGCGGTGCGGGCCGAGGCGCTGCTGACCGGGCGGCTCGCTCCGTCGCCGGAGGACGTGGCGCGGCTGGCGGTGCCGGTGCTGGAGCATCGGATGGCGCTGACCTTTGCCGCGCGGGCGCAGGGGGCGCGGCTGACCGACCTGATCGGGCGGGTCGCGGCGCAGGTGACGCGCGTCGAGGCGGCGGCGTGAGCGAGGCTCCCGCCCGGCTGAGGGCCGAAGCCGAGACTCAGGCGGGGCCCCTGCCGGCGATGCTGGCCGAGGCGCAGCATCTGGCGGCGACGGTGGTGCTGGGCGAGCACGGGCGGCGGCGCGCGGGGATGGGCGCGGACTTCTGGCAGTACCGGCCCGCGCAGGCGGGGGACGATTCGCGGCTGATCGACTGGCGTCGGTCGGGGCGCGCGGACGCGGCCTTCGTGCAGGATAAGGAATGGCAGACGGCGCAGACGGTCATGGTCTGGGTGGACCGGGGGCGGGCGATGGGGTTCGCGTCGGGGCCCAACCTGCCGGCCAAGGGGCATCGGGCGCGGGTGATCGCGCTGGCCGCCGCGATCCTGCTGGTGCGGGGCGGCGAGCGGGTGGGCCTGGGCGGCGGCGACGGGCTGCCGCCGCGCCGGGGGGCCGCGATGCTGGACCGGCTGGCGGCGGCGCTGGGCGCGGACGAGGCGGGGGAGTATGTGGCGCCCGATACGGGCGGGATGCCGCCCCGGTCGCGGGCGCTGTTCGTGTCGGACTTCCTGGGCGACGCCGTGGGCGTCGAGCGGGCGGTGGCGGAGGCGGCCGACCGGGGGATCAAGGGAGCCTTGTTGCAGGTGCTCGATCCGCAGGAGGAGGCCTTTCCCTTCGAGGGGCGGACGATCTTTGAGAGCATGGGCGGGACGATGCGGCACGAGACGCTGAAGGCGGGCGAGCTGCGGTCGCGCTACCTCGACCGGCTGGCGGCGCGGAAGGACCGGCTGCGCAGCCTCGCGCGGGCGACGGGCTGGATGTTCGCGACGCACCACACGGACGAGGCGGCGTCGCGGGCGCTGCTGTGGCTTCATGCGGCGCTGGAGCGTCGGGCCTGATGTGGGTGCTGGGTCCCCTGGGGTTCACCGCGCCCTGGCTGCTGGTGGCGCTGGTGGCGCTGCCGGTGCTGTGGCTGATCCTGCGCGCCGTGCCGCCCGCGCCGATCCGGCGGCGGTTCCCCGGCGTGGCGCTGCTGCTGGGGCTGGAGGACCGCGAGGCGCAGGCGGATCGCACGCCGTGGTGGCTGATGCTGCTGCGGATGGTCGCGGTGGCGGCGGTGATCCTGGGATTCGCCGGGCCGGTGCTGAACCCGCAGGCGGAGCGGGGGGGCGACGGGCCGTTGCTGGTGGTGATGGACGGGACCTGGGCGGATGCGCGGGACTGGCCGGCGCGGATGGACCGGGCCGAGGCGCTTCTGGGCGAGGCGCAGCGCGACGGGCGGGTGGCGGCGGTCGTGGCGCTGACGGCTGTGGCGGGGGCTCCGGTCTTCGGGGACGCCGAGGCGGCCGCGCGGGAGCTGCCGAACCTGCGGCCCGAGCCGTGGCTGCCGGACGCCGTGGCGGATGCCGGGTGGGCCGAGGCGCTGGGCGCGGTCGAGGGCGGCTTCGATACGGTGTGGCTGTCGGACGGGCTGGCGCGCGAGGGGCGCGCGGCGCTGCTGCGGGTGCTGGAGGACAAGGGCGCGGTGACGGTGGTGCAGGCCCCGCGTCAGGTCGTGGCCTTGAGGCCGCCGACCTTCGAGGACGGGGCCATCGTGCTGTCGGCGGTGCGGACGCCGATGGGGCCGGCGGCGGAGGTGCCGGTGGCGGCCATCGGCCTCGATCCGGCGGGGACGGAGCGGCAGTTGGCGAGCGCCACGCTGGTCTTCGAGGCGGGCGCGGCGGAGGCCGAGGTGGCGGTGAACCTGCCATCCGAGCTGCGGAACCGGGTGACGCGCTTCGAGCTGACGGGCGTGCGGTCGGCGGCGGCGGTGGCGCTGACCGATGACGGGTTGCGGCGGCGTGAGGTCGGGCTGGTCGCAGGCGGGTCGGAGCGGGAGCAGTTGGAGCTGCTCGATCCGCTGCATTACTTGCGCGAGGCGCTGGCGCCGAACGCCGATCTGGTCGAGGCGCCCTTGGGCGACGTGATCCTGGCGAACCCGGACGTGATCGCGATGGCCGACGTGGCGCAGGTGCCGGAGGGCGAGGCCGAGGCGCTGACGGACTGGGTCGAGGCGGGCGGGCTGCTGCTGCGCTTCGCGGGGCCTCGGGTCGCGGCGTCGGACCTCGCGCGGACGGCGGAGGACCCGCTGTTGCCGGTGCGGCTGCGCGCGGGGGGCCGGGCCGTGGGCGGCGCGATGAGCTGGGGGGAGCCGAAGGCGCTGGCCCCGTTCGCGGAGGAGTCGCCGTTCTTCGGGCTGTCGATCCCGGAGGACGTGGTGGTGAACGCGCAGGTGGTGGCGCAGCCGGACCCGACGCTCGCGGAGCGGGTGGTCGCGCAGTTGCAGGACGGCACGCCGCTGGTGACGCGCAAGGCGCTGGGGGAGGGTCAGGTCGTGCTGTTCCACGTGACCGCCAACGCCGAGTGGTCGTCGCTGCCGCTGTCGGGGCTGTTCGTGTCGATGCTGGAGCGGCTGGCGGTGTCGTCGCGCGCCGCCCCGCCCGAGGCGGCGGAGCTGGCGGGGACGGTCTGGGTGCCGGAGGCGGCGCTGGATGCCTATGGGGAGCTGACGCCGCTGGACACGCAGCCGGGCGTGCCGGGCGAGCGGCTGGCCGAGGGGCGGCCGGGGCCGGACCTGCGGCCGGGGCTGTATGCCGGCGAGGACCGGCGCATCGCGGTGAACGCGGTGGCGGCGGACACGACGTTGGGGCCTGCGGCGTGGCCGGGGTCGGTGGCGGTGCAGGGGCTGGAGATGGCGCGGGAGCTGCCGCTGAAGGGGGCGCTGCTGGCCTTCGCGCTGGGGCTGCTGCTGGTGGACGTGGTGGCGTCGCTGATGCTGTCGGGGCGGCTGCGGGGCCCGCGCGCCGGGGCGGTGGCGGGGCTGGCGCTGGTGGCGATGCTGGGCGGGATGCCGGGCGGGGCGGAGGCGCAGGACGCGCCCGCGCCGGTGGTCGAGGCCCCTGCCCCGCCCGAGCCCGATCCTGAGGCCGAGGGCTTTGCCCTCGCGGCGACGGAGCGGGTGACGCTGGCGCACGTGCGGACGGGCGACGCGCGGGTGGACGAGATGGCGGCGGCGGGGCTGCGGGGGCTGTCGAACACGCTCTGGGCGCGGACGGCGGTGGAGCCGGCGGAGCCGCTGGGCGTGGACCTGGAGACAGACGAGCTGGCGTTCTTTCCGCTGCTTTACTGGCCCGTCACCGCCGACATGGCGATGCCGTCGCGGGCGGCCTACGAGAAGCTCAACCGCTACCTCGCGACCGGCGGGATGATCCTGTTCGACACGCGGGACGCGGATCTGGGGGGCTTTGGCACCGCCACGCCCGAGGGGGAGCGGTTGCAGGCCATCGCGCGGGGGCTCGACATCCCGTCGCTGGAGCCGGTGCCGCCGGACCACGTGCTGACGCGGACCTTCTACCTGCTGCGCGAGTTTCCGGGGCGCTTCAACGACCCGGAGATCTGGGTCGAGGCCTCGCCCCCCGACGCGGCGGCCGCCGAGGGGATGCCGTTCCGCGACCTCAACGACGGGGTGACGCCGGTGGTGATCGGCGGGAACGACTGGGCGGCGGCCTGGGCGGTGGACGAGGTGGGGGCGCCGATGCTCCCCGTCGGGCGCGGCATGGCCGGGGAGCAGCAGCGCGAGTTCGCGCTGCGGTTCGGGGTGAACCTCGTGATGATGGTGCTGACGGGCAACTACAAGTCCGATCAGGTGCACGTTCCGGCGCTGCTGGAGCGGCTGGGGCAGTGACGCCCCCCTTGGATAGGACAATGCCTTGACCGCCGACCGGATCATCCTCGACCCCCTGCTGGCGTGGCCCCTCGTCTGGGCGGCCGTGGCGCTGGTACTGCTGGCCGTGGCGCTGGCCGCGTGGCGGGGGCTGGCGGGGTGGTGGCTGCGGGGGCTGGCCGGGCTGGCTCTGCTGGCGGCGCTGCTGAACCCGTCCCTGCAGGAGGAGGAGCGCGAGCCCCTGTCCGACATCGTGGTGGCGGTGGTGGACGAGAGCGCCTCGCAGCGCCTCGGCGACCGGGGCGCGCAGGCCGAGGCGGCGCTGGCGCGGCTGGAGGCGGAGGTCGCGGCGCGGCCCGACACCGAGCTGCGGGTGGCGCGGGTCGGCGACGCCGAGGGGGACGGCGGGAGCCTCGTGCTGGGCGCGCTGGCCGAGGCGCTGGCCGAGGAGCCGGCGGGGCGGATCGCGGGCGTGGTGCTGGTGACCGATGGGCGGGTGCACGACCTCGCCGCCGCGCCGGCGCTGCCCGCGCCGATGAACGTGCTGCTGACGGGGCGCGAAGGCGACTGGGACCGGCGGCTGGTGGTGCGGAACGCGCCGGCCTTCGGCATCCTCGACGAGGAATTGACGTTGACGGTCCGGGTGGAGGACCAGGGGGCCGCGCCCGAGGCCGCGACGGTGCCGCTGACGATCGCGGTCGATGGCGGCGCGGCCATGCGCTTCGACGTGCCGGTGAACGAGGACATGGAGCTGCCGCTGGTGCTGCCGCACGGGGGGATGAACGTGCTCCAGTTCGCGACGCCCGAGGCGGAGGGGGAGCTGACGGGGCGCAACAACGCCGCCGTGGTGCAGATCAACGGCGTGCGGGACCGGCTGCGGGTGCTGCTGGTGTCCGGGGAGCCCCACGCGGGCGAGCGGACGTGGCGCAACCTGCTGAAGTCGGATGCGAGCGTCGATCTGGTGCACTTCACGATTCTGAGGCCGCCCGAGAAGCAGGACGGCGTGCCGGTCGAGGAGCTGTCGCTGATCGCCTTCCCGACCTACGAGCTGTTCGTCGAGAAGCTGACGGATTTCGACCTGGTGATCTTCGACCGCTACCGGCGGCAGGGCATCCTGCCCAACGAATACCTGCGGAACGTCGCCGACTACGTGCGGGCGGGCGGGGCGGTGCTGGTGGCGGGCGGGCCGGAATACGCGAGCGCGGAGTCGGTGTATCGCTCGCCCTTGGGCGAGGTGCTGCCGGGCGCGCCGACGGCGCGGCTGATCGAGGAAGGCTTCGTGCCGCGGCTGAGCGAGGTCGGGCAGCGGCATCCGGTGACGGAAGGGCTGGAGGACCTGGGGCCGCGCGCCGTGGCCGAGGACGGCACCCCCGGCTGGGGCCGCTGGTTCCGGCAGATCGACGTGGTGCCCGCGCCCGAGGCCGAGACGGTCATGGAGGGGCCGGAGGGGCGGCCGCTGCTGCTGCTCGACCGGGTGGGCGAGGGGCGGGCGGCGCTGCTGGCGACGGACCAGAGCTGGCTCTGGGATCGGGGCTACGAGGGCGGCGGGCCGCAACTGGAGTTGCTGCGGCGGCTGGCGCACTGGCTGATGAAGGAGCCGGAGCTGGAGGAGGAGGCCCTGTGGGTCGAGCCTTCGGGCCAGACCATGCGGATCATCCGGCGGACGCTGGGCGAGGAGGTGGCGCCCGTCACCATCACCGGCCCGGACGGGACGGAGACGGTGGTGGAGTTGGAGCCGATCTCGCCGGGGCGGTGGGAGCTGCTGTGGGAGGCGCCGGAGATCGGGCTTCATCGCCTGACGGACGGGACGGAGGAGGCGGTGATCGCGCTGGGGCCGTCCGCGCCGCGCGAGTTCGAGGAGACCATCGCGACGGGCGACGTGCTGGCCCCTATGGTCGAGCCCACGAACGGTGGCGTGCTGCGGATCGAGGACGGGTTGCCGGACCTGCGCGAGGTGCGGGCGGGGCGTCCGGCCGTGGGGCGCGGCTGGATCGGGATCACCCCGCGCGAGGCCTACGCGACGGCCGACATCCGGGTGGCGGCGCTGCTGCCGGCCTGGGCCTTCCTGCTGCTGTCGGCGCTGCTGGTGGTGGCGGCCTGGGTGCGGGAGGGGCGGCGCTAGGCCCGCCGTCGCGCCGCGAGGCCCAGCCCGGCGAGCGCCAGGGCCAGGAGCGGCAGGCTGGCGGGGAGCGGAACCGGCGCGGGGGTCGGCGGGGGCGTGAGCCCGTCCGTCTGCTCGATCAGGAAGCGGCCGCTGGAGGACAGGGCGAAGGGGTCGCCGATGGCGGCGACGTAGCCCGTCTCGCCGAAGCCGTTGCTGCCTTCGGCGAAATACTGGAAGTCGATGGTCACGGAGTCCCCCGGCGCGAGCGTCGCGACCGAGGGGAGCACCACGTCCTGTTCGTCCAGCGTGAAGCGGAAGGACGTGGAAAAGACCCCTTCCTCAATCTCCAGCCCCTCGGCGTCGGGGGACAGGGTGACGGTGCCGAGCTCGCCCGTGGCAGGGTCGCGTCCGACGATCATGCCGTAGTCGAACACCAGGTCGTCCTGAAGGGAGCCGTCGGCGCGGGTGAGCGAGGTGAAGATGCGCGCCGACACCTCGGCGGTGATGTCGCGCGCCTCGGCGCCGGGGGGCAGGAAGTCCCCGATCTGGCCGGCGAAGCGGATCTCGGGCGCGGGGATGAAGAAGCTGGTGCCCAGGGTGATGGTGTCGGGCGTGTCGTTGAGGATCGTCTCGGTGTAGCTGCCGAAGGCGAAGGCCTGGAACGCCGGATCGGCGCCGGTGAAGGAGAAGGTGTTGACGCCGACGCCGAAGTTGCCGAGCGCGTCGCCCGCCGCCGAGGCGAAGCCGGTGCCGACGCTGTTGGGCACCCCCGGGAAGGGCAGCGCGGCGGGCGCGAGGGCCTCGACCGACTGGAGGCCGTTCACGAGGACGGTGGCGGAGTCGAAGTCGTTCGCGTCGGGGAAGCCCGAGCCGCTGGTGAACCGGCCCGAGGCCGTGAGGTCGGCGAGGATGCGGCTGATGGTGGCCGCGCCCGAGGCGGTGGGCAGCAGGGCGGCGGCGAGGAGGGGAAGGGCGAGGGGCTTCATGGCGTCGGGTCTCCGAGCCAGAGGGAAGGGCCAGCGGGGTCTGGGATGGGATCGCGTCGCGTGGGAAGCCTGCGCCCGTTCGGGTCGGGAACCTAGCGGGAACTGGCGAAGTGACGTAGCGTAAGGAGGGATGCGGAGGCCCGGCGCGGCGGGGTGCTGGCGCGTGGGGTGGACGTGGCGTGCCGCGGATCAGGGACGAGGCGCCCTCGCTCCGCCACGCGACGCCGAAGCCGCCGCGCCGACCCGGCCCGCGACCCCACCGGGCGATCACGGGGCCCATCCGGGTCGCGGCGAAGCCAAGCGGACAATCCTTGAATTTGCCATGTTTCCGCCGCCGTGCAGGCGGGTTCGCCGGATATCGTCGATGTCATCGAGGCAAGTAGCCGTATTCAGCCACTTCGGATCGCGTCACGCGGAGTTCTTTGAATCTTAGAGAAAGCTTCCTGGCTGAAGCACACATCCGGCGGCGTCGATCCGTCCTCGAACGAACCCCCGAACTGCTGAGCCCGATGGAGGCGGCGGTGCCGTGGGGAGACGCGCTCGGCACGGAGTCCTTAAACGCATAACGAGGTAACTGGAGTCATGACCACCTATTCGACCGTCGTGGCGACGCGCAATCGCGCGGCGGCCCTGGCGCTTTCGCTGCCGCTGCAATTGGCCCAGTCGCGCCTTCCCGAACAGATCCTCGTGGTCGACAGCTCCGACGATCCCACCCCGAACCAGGACCTGATGGCGCGGCTCCGCCCGACGACCCGGGTCGCGCTCCGGCACATCGTCGCTCCGGCCGGCAGCTCGCTCCAGCGCAACATCGGCCTCGCGCAGGTGGACAGCGACGTGACCTTCTTCCCGGACGACGACAGCCTCGTCCATCCGGGCACGATGGACGCGCTGATGCAGGTCTATGACCGGGACGCGGACGGCCGGATCGGCGGCGTCGGCGGCCATGGCGTGGCCCGCGCCCCCGAAGGCGTCCTGAGCGCGCAGGCGCCCTATGCCATGCGCCGGTCGGACCGGCTCAAGGCGCGCGTGGCCTCCCAGCGGCTCCGCGCCGAGGAGTGGCTGTTCCCCGACCCCATCAAGCTCATCGCCCACCAGATGATGCGCCGTCTCCCGGCGGCGGAGCCGTGGCTGGCCGACCAGCAGGTGACGCGCGTGGAGTTCATCACCGGCTATCGGATGTCCTTCCGGACCGAGGCGATCCGCAAGGTGCGCTTCAACGAGTTCCTGGGCCGCTACGCCCTCCTCGAGGACGCGGACGCCTGCCTCGGCGTGCTGGGCGGCGGCCTCGCCCTCGTGACGGCGCACACGGCCCCCATCTACCACCACAAGTCGCCCGAGCGTCGGACCAACGGGCACCAGTTCGGCATGATGCACGTGCTGAACCGCGCCTACATCGCGTGCCGGACGGGCTTCGTGGACGACAGGCTGCGCGGCAGCATCAAGCGCCACGCCCGGTTCAAGATCATGCAATACTCGCTCGGCGCGGCGTCGCCCTTCGAGAGGGAGCGCCTGGCGGGCGCCAAGGCCGCGGCGAGGCTTCTGGACAGGCTCCTCGACGCGGCTCCGGCGACCCTGGATGCGACCTACCTGAGCCTTCGCGCCGCCTGCGAGCCGACAGCGCAGCGGGCCGAGGAACCGCGGAAGGCTATCCTCACGTCGTAGCGACCGGCGTTCTTGGGGTCGCGGCGAGCCGGGAAGGGTTCCGTGGGCGTTGCGGGCTCCGGGTAGGTCGGCCCGCGCGCCCAAGCCGGCCTCGCGGGCCTGCAGGAGCAGGGGACGGGTAGGACGCCTGTCCCGTCCCCTGCTCCCGCCGCCCCGGACCGAGGAGCGCTCGACCGCGTTGCCCACCGAGAGGACCGGCAAGCCATGGGCCGGTCGCGGGCGACGCGATGGGGCTTGCGGCTCCCGCATCACCGCGAGCCTGGTCCCCACCTTTAAGGACGGATCGGGGTCCAAGCCCCTTCCGTCACTCCTCTCGCGCCCAAGGCTTCCCCACCCGCAACGACGACAGCAGCAGGAGCGCCAAACCGGCGACAGCGGCGACACCCGGACGTCCTTCGTCGCGTGGACCCCGCTCGGGGTGATCCCGAGCCCGCCACGCACCCCGAGGCCAGCAGCACGGTGAGGGCTAGGGCCGTCGTCGCCACCGGCGAGCCGGGGGACAGGCCCTTGCGGGGCGCGGGACGGGGGGGCGCGGCGAGGCCTCGGCCCGGCCCGTCGGAACGCCGGCGAGGCCTGTCCACCTGACTCACCCGTCCGGCTGGGGTTCAGACCGGCCCTGCCGGACGGCGCAAGCCCGATCCGGGTCGGGACGGCAAGCCGGGGATGCCCCGTGGGCATGGTGGCTCATCAGCGAAGGTCCGGCGCCGCGGCCGTGACGCAACAAGGTCCGTCGAGATGAAACCATCCGCCCAGTTCCACGACTTCACTCCGGACCAGACGGCGCGGACCTCCTCGCTGCTGGAGGGCCGGACGTCTCGACCTTCGATGACCTTGTGGCCGTTCCGGCCCTCGACCCGCTCCAGGACAGGACCGGCCTCCGCATGGGGCCGACGCTGCCCATCTACGCGCCTCCACGGAGCTTCCTTCCGGAGTCCAAGCGACAGAGCATCGTCACCGATGTCGGTCGGAACTGCCCCAGGGAGATGGCGATACCGGACGATCTGCCGGTCGTGGACGAGCCCGTGCTCTTCATCGGCTCCCTGCCTCCCCATCATGGGCAGCTGACGCTCGACATGATGCGGGATGGCCGATTCATCCGACATGGGTCGCCCGCTCCCGGCCCGGCCGGGAGGTCCGTCCGGAAGGTCGGGCCGGAAGGTCGGGCCGGAAGGTCGGGCCGGAAGGTCGGGCCGGAAGGTCGGGCCGGAAGGTCGGGCCGGAAGGTCGGGATCGCAGGAGCCCGCACGAGCCTGTCGCGGACGGGAACGGGTCTCGGCCGCGACGGAGCGGGCCCCTACCGCTCCGCCAGGATGTCGTGGGGGACGGAGGCGAACTCGCGGCCCAGGAGGGTGACGGTGACGACGACCACCGCCACGGCGAGGGGGAGGGGGCCGGCGAGCCAGACGAGGGAGCACAGGGAGAAGTACATCGAGCGCAGGCCGCGGTTGAAGTTGTAGGCGGCGCGGATGTTGAGCTCGGCGGCGCGCTCGCCCCGGGGGGCGGAGCGGGGGTCGGCGGGGTCCATGGGGATCGCCGCCATCATCACCGAGCAGTAGCCGAAGACGCGGTTGGCCCAGACGAACTTGAGGAAGGCGTGGGTGAGCAGGAGCGCGCAGGGCAGCAGCCGGATCTGCCAAAGGAGGGCCGAGGTCTCCTCGCGGCCGATCTCCTCGGCCAGGCCGGTCAGCGGGGTCACGTTGCCGATGAGCGCGAGCACGCCGCCCACGGCGAGGATCGCGGTGGAGGCGAAGAAGGAGGTGCCCTGGCGGAGCGAGGCCATGATCTGCGCGTCGAAGATGCGGTTGTCGCGCAGGAGGAACTCGCGCATCCATTCGCGCCGGACCTGGGACATGAGGACGGTGATCGAGGGGCGGCCCTTGGGGGGATGCTCGGTGATCCAGCCGGTCGCGCCCCAGGCGGCCAGGAGCAGGAGCAGCGCGAGGGCGTCGCCCCAGCCGAGCGACTGGGCGAGGGTGGCGGGGAGGAGGCCGTTGGCGAGGGCGTCGAGCATGGCGGGAGCCTATGCGACGCCCGCGCCGCTTGCCAGCCGGGGGCGCGGGGCCTAGACACGGTGGGCCTTGGAGGAGGCCCCCGCATGGAGATGCCCGTTCCCAGCCCGGCGATCCTGGCGCGCAAGGCGCCGATCGTGGAGCGCCTGCGCGCGGTCCTGCCGTCGGGCGCGGTGATCGACGATCCCGCCGAGACGCGGGCCTACGAATGCGACGCGCTGACGGCCTATCGGTGCCCGCCGTTGTGCGTGGTGCTGCCCTGCTCCACGGCGGAGGTCGCGGCGGTGATGCGGGTCTGCCACGAGGAGCGGGTGCCGGTGGTGCCGCGCGGGGCGGGCACGTCGCTGGCCGGGGGGTCTTTGCCCACGGCGGACGCGGTGGTGCTGGGCGTGGCGCGGATGACGGCGGTGCTGGAGGTGTCGCTGGAAAACCGGTTCATCCGGGTGGAGACGGGGCGCACGAACCTGTCGGTTTCCATGGAGGTCGAGGCGGAGGGGTTCTTCTACGCGCCGGACCCGTCGTCGCAGCTCGCCTGCGCCATCGCGGGGAACATCGCGATGAACTCGGGCGGGGCGCATTGCCTGAAGTATGGGGTGACGACGAACAACCTGCTGGGCGCGACGGTGGTGCTGATGGACGGGACCGTCGTGGAGATCGGCGGGCCGGAGGGGGAGGCGCTGGGGCTGGACCTGCTGGCCGTCGTCTGCGGGTCGGAGGGGCAGTTGGGGGTAGTGACGGAGGCGTGCCTGCGCATCCTGCCCCGGCCCGAGGGGGCTCGGCCGGTGATGATCGCGTTCGACCGGAACGAGACGGCGGGCGACTGCGTGGCGGCGATCATCCGGGCGGGGCTGGTGCCGGTGGCCATCGAGTTCATGGACCGGCCCTGCATCGAGGCCTGCGAGGCCTTTGCCAAGGCCGGGTATCCGGTCTGCGAAGCGCTGCTGATCGTGGAGGTCGAGGGGTCGGAGGCGGAGATCGCCGACCAGCTTCGCCGGATCGCGGACATCGCGCGGGGGTTCGGGCCGCTGGAGATCCGGGAGGCGAAGGACGGCGCGGAGGCGGCGCGGATCTGGCTGGGGCGGAAGTCGGCCTTCGGGGCGATGGGGCAGATGGGGGACTACATCTGCCTGGATGGGACGATCCCGGTGTCGCAACTGGGTCCGGTGCTGGGGCGGATGCGGGTGCTCGCGGACGGTTATGGGCTGCGGGTGGCGAACGTGTTCCACGCAGGCGACGGCAACATGCATCCGCTGATCCTGTTCGACGCCAACAGCGCGGATGGGCTGAAGAAGGCCGAGGCGCTGGGGGCGGACATCCTGCGGCTCTGCGTCGAGGTGGGGGGGTGCCTGACCGGGGAGCATGGGGTGGGCGTCGAGAAGCGCGACCTGATGGTGGACCAGTTCCGGCCCGAGGATCTGGAGGCGCAGATGCGGGTGAAGGACGCCTTCGACCCGGACTGGCTGCTGAACCCGGCGAAGGTGTTCCCGCTGGCGGTGAGCGCGGGGCGGAGGGCGGCGGCGTGAGCGGCATCGGTCGGAGGGGGGCTCTGCCCCCCGCTGCGCTCCCCCCGGGATATTTGGGACCAAAGGAAGGGCAGCGGTGCTGAGACCGGCGAGCGAGGCGGAGCTGGCGGAGATGGTCCGCGCGGCGCGGGGGCCGTTGGCGGTAGGCGGGGGGTTCACGCGCGGGACTGTCGCCGGGGGGGAGCGGCTGACGGTCGCGGGGATCGCGGGGATCGAGTTGCACGAGCCGGGGGCGCTGACCCTGGTCGCCAAGGCGGGGACGCCGGTGGCGGAGGTGGAGCGAGTGCTGGGCGAGGCGGGGCAGCGGCTGGCCTTCGAGCCGATGGACCTGCGGGCGCTGCTGGGGACGGGTGGCGAGCCGACGCTGGGCGGGGTGATCGCGACCAACGCCTCGGGGCCGCGGCGGGTGCAGGCGGGGGCGGCGCGGGACGTCCTGTTGGGCGTGCGGTTCGTCGATGGGACGGGGATGGCCGTGTCGAACGGCGGGCGGGTGATGAAGAACGTCACGGGGCTGGACCTCGCGCGGCTGCTCGCGGGGAGCCATGGGACGCTGGGGGTCGTGACCGAGGTGGCGCTGAAGGTGCTGCCGGTGCCGGAGGCGGTGGCGACGCTGGCGTTCGGGGGGCACGATCCGGGCAAGGCGGTGGCCTGCATGGCGGCGGCGCTGGGGTCGCCGTTCGAGGTGACGGGGGCGGCGCATGACGCGGAGGCCGGGGTGACGCGGCTGCGGCTGGAAGGGTTCGCGGGAGCCGTGGCGGTGCGGGCGGAGCGGCTGGCGAAGCTGCTGACGGCCTGGGGGGTCGCGGAGGTCGTCGAGGGGCCGGGGCCCTGGGCGGCGATCCGGGACGTGACGGACTTTGCCGGGCGGCCGGGGGACGTGTGGCGGCTGTCGGTCAGGCCCTCGCGGATGGCGGAGGCGCTGGCGCTGGCCGGGGGGGCGCAGCGGCTCGACTGGGGCGGCGGGCGGGCCTGGGTGCTAGTGGCGGAGGGGACGGACTTGCGGGGGCGGCTCGGGGCGTTTGGCGCGCGGGCGGTGCTGGTGCGGGCCGCGGCGGAGACGCGGGCGGCGCTGGGGGCGTTCCCGGCGGAGGCGCCGGGGGTGGCGATGCTCTCGGCGCGGCTGCGGGAGCGGTTCGATCCGCGCGGCCTGTTCAACCCCGGCCTCGTGGCGGCCTGAGCGGCCCTTTCAGGAGTTCCGATGCAGACCTTCTTCACGCCTGAACAGTTGGCCGATCCCGGCACCGCCGAGGCGAACCGCATCCTGCGGAGCTGCGTCCATTGCGGGTTCTGCACGGCGACCTGCCCGACCTACATGGTGCTGGGGGACGAGCTGGACAGCCCGCGCGGGCGCATCTACCTGATGAAGGAGATGCTGGAGTCGGGGCGCGACCCGGACCCGGCAACGGTGAAGCACATCGACCGCTGCCTGAGCTGCCTCGCCTGCATGACGACCTGTCCCTCGGGGGTGCATTACCGGCATCTGGTGGACCACGCGCGGGCCTATATCGAGGCGCGGTATCGGCGGCCCCTGATGGACCGGGCGCTGCGGCGGGTGCTGGCCTGGGTGCTGCCGCATCCGACCCGGTTCCGGCTGGCGCTGCTGGCGGCGAAGATGGGACAGCCCTTCGTGGGGCTTTTGCCGGACGCGCGGCTGCGGGCGATGGTGCGGATGGCCCCCAAGGCGATCCCGCCGGTGAGCCGGGCGGAGGACCCGCAGACGCACCGAACCGACGCCCCTCGCAGGATGCGGGTGGGGTTGCTGACGGGCTGCGCGCAGCGGGCGCTGAACCCCGGCATCAACGAGGCGGCGATCCGGCTGCTGACGCGGGCGGGGGCCGAGGTGGTGATCCCCAAGGGGCAGGGCTGCTGCGGGGCGCTGACGCATCACATGGGGCGCGAGGACGAGGCGCGAGCCATGGCGCGGGCCAACGTCGCGGCCTTCGCCGCCGAGCACGCGCGGGAGCCGCTGGACGCCATCGTCGTGACGGCCTCGGGCTGCGGGACGACCGTGAAGGACTGGGGGCACCTGCTGGACGGCGAGCCGAACGCGGCGGCGATGGGGGCGCTGGCGCGGGACGTGACGGAGGTGCTGGCGCGGCTGGAGCTGCCGGAGCTGCCCGAGCGGGACATGAAGGTGGCCTATCACTCGGCCTGCTCTCTCCAGCATGGGCAGCGGGTGAAGGCGGAGCCGGTGGGGCTGCTGCGGCGCGCGGGCTTCGCGGTGGCCGAGCCGAAGGGGGCGCATCTCTGCTGCGGGTCGGCGGGGACCTACAACCTTTTGCAGCCCGAGATCGCGGGGGAACTGGGGCGGCGCAAGGCCGCGACGCTGGAGGCGACGGTGCCCGACGCCATCGTGGCGGGCAACATCGGCTGCCTCATGCAGATCGGGGCGAACACCGGACTGCCCGTTCTGCATACGGTGGAGCTTCTGGATTGGGCATATGGGGGTCCCCGTCCGGCCACACTCGACGGGAAAACGCCCGTTCCCGACCTGCGCCCTAGTTTCGCCGCAAGCGCCGCGTAACGCTGGACCCAACGGGACAGCGAAGGTGAACGGATGCGCGCGGTGGGGTGGCTGCTGGCGCTCGCGCTGGTGGGGCCGGCATGGGCGCAGGGCACGGGGTTGCATCTCATCGACCAGGAGGCCGAGGCGGCCGCCTGGGGCGCGGTGGGGCGGCTCGACATCGGGGACCGGGTGTTCTGCACCGGGTCGCTGATCGCGCCGGACCTCGTGCTGACCGCCGCGCATTGCCTCTATGACCGCCGCACCGGCGAAAGGGTGGAGCCGTCGCGCATCGCCTTCCGCGCCGGGCTCTGGGGCGGCGAGGCGGCGGCGGTGCGGGCGGCGAGCCGGGCGGTGCCGCATCCGGGCTACCGCTTCGACCGCGCGGCCGGGGCGGAGGACAGCCGCAACGACCTCGCGCTGGTCGAACTGGACGCGCCCATCGGCGGCCCCGGCGTGCATCCCTTCGAGACCGCGCCGGAGGTCGAGGCCGGGGCGGAGGTGAGCGTCGTCTCCTACGCGCTGGGCCGGGCCGAGGCGCCGTCGCGCGAGGATGGCTGCGACGTGCTGGGCGAGCAGCAGGGCGTCTTCGTGCTGACCTGCGACGTGGATTTCGGGGCCTCGGGCGCGCCGATCTTCCGCATGGACGGGAGCATCGCGCGCATCGTCTCGGTCGTGTCGGCGAAGGGCGAGCTGAAGGGGCACCGGGTGGCGCTGGGGACCTCGCTGACGGAGCCGCTGGCGGAGCTGCGGGCGGCGTTCGAGGCGGGCGACGCGATGGCGGAAACGCAGGTCGCGGCGGTCGGGGGGGACTTGAACAGGGCGGTGGCGCTTCCCAGATAATCGTCACCGGGGCGCCACTTACGGGCCTCGGGATGTCCGGCCAGTCCCCTGTGCGGGATGGCCCCACCGTTGTCGCTTTCGAGGATGACCATGCGTAGCTATGATCTTGCCCCGCTGTATCGGGCCACCGTCGGCTTCGACCAGATCGCCGACCTGATGGACCGCCTGCTGACCCAGGACGCGTCCGCCACCAACTACCCGCCCTACAACATCGAGAAGCTCGCCGATGGCGGCTGGCGCATCTCGATCGCCGTGGCCGGATTCTCCTCGGACGAGCTGTCGGCCGAGGTGCGCGAGAACGCGCTGATCGTGACCGCCCGCAAGGCGGATGACGCGAATGGCGTCGAATCGGGGCGCAAGTTCCTGCATCGCGGCATCGCCACCCGCGCCTTCGAGCGCCGGTTCCACCTCGCCGACCACGTGAAGGTCACGGGCGCGAGCCATGGGAACGGGATGCTGCACATCGACCTCGTGAAGGAGGTGCCGGAGGCGCTGAAGCCCCGCCGCATCGAGATCGCGAAGGCGCAGCCGCAAGAGGCGAACCTCGTCGAGGCCAAGGCCGTCAACTGAGGCGCAGGCCCGACAGGGTTCTCTCCTGACGGTTGAGGGGGCGCGGGCCGACGGGTCCGCGCCTTTTTCGTGCATCCAAGGTCACGGCCAAGGGGCGCGGTCCGGCGGGGCCGCGCCCTTTCCATGCTTGCGTCCGCGCGTCCCGGACCTTACGGAGCGGGCCATGCGCGACGATCCCCAGAGCCTCGTCTCGACCGGGTGGCTGGCCCAGGCCTTGGGCCGGGAGGATGTCGTCGTCCTGGATGCGTCGTGGCACCTGCCGGGCTCGGGGCGCGACGCCGGGGCCGAGTTCCGGGCGGCGCGCATCCCCGGCGCGCGGCGATTTGACATCGACGCGGTGTCGGAGCGCGAGAGCCCCCTGCCCCATATGGCGCCCTCGCCTGCGTCGTTCCGCGACGCGATGGCGGCGCTGGGGATCGGGGCGGACAGCCAAGTGGTGATCTACGACGCGGCGGGCATCTTCTCGGCCCCGCGCGCCTGGTGGACGTTCCGGCTGATGGGCCATGCAGCGGTCGCCGTGCTGGACGGGGGCCTGCCGAAATGGGTCGCCGAGGGGTGGCCGGTGGAGACGGGCGAGCCGGGGGCCGCGCCGGAAGCGGAGCCGCCGACGCCTGTTGTGGACCCCGCGCGGGTCGTGGACGCCGACGCGGTGGCGCGGGCGCTGGAGGGCGGGTCGGCGCAGGTGCTCGACGCCCGGCCGCGCGCGCGGTTCCGCGGCGAGGCGCCGGAGCCAAGGACCGGCCTGCGGGGAGGCCATATGCCGGGCGCGGTGAGCCTGCCCTTCGGCGAGGTGCTGAACCCCGACGGGACGATGAAGGACGAGGACGGGATTCGCGCCGCCTTGGCCGCCGAGGGGGTGGACCCCGCGCGGCCCGTCATCGCGACCTGCGGATCGGGCGTCACCGCCGCGATCCTGGCGCTGGCGCTCGAACGGCTCGGGCGCGGCGCCGCCATCTATGACGGCTCCTGGGCCGAGTGGGGAAGCGATCCCTCCCGGCCGGTAGCCACCGGACCCTGAGGAGATTCCGTTGCTCGACCAGTTGAGGGACCAGCCCGCCGACAAGATCCTGTCGCTGATGGCGGCGTATCGCGCCGACCCGCGCGAGGGCAAGATCGACCTGGGCGTGGGCGTCTACAAGGACGCCGAGGGGCGCACGCCCATCATGCGCGCCGTCCGCGCGGCGGAGAAGCGGGTCTGGGACGAGGAGACGACCAAGACCTACACCGCGCTGGCGGGCGATCCGGCCTTCGCCGACGCGCTGGTGCCGCTGGTGCTGGGGCCGTCGGTCGCGCGTGAACGGGTCGCCGCCGTGGCGACGCCGGGCGGCACGGGCGCGGTGCGGCAGGGGTTCGAGCTGATCGGCCTGATGAACCCGCAGGCGACCGTCTGGGTGCCCGAGCCGACCTGGCCCAACCATCTGTCGATCCTGAAGCATCTGGGGATGACGGTCAGGGGCTACCGCTACTTCGACGAGGCCACGCTAGGCGTGGACGCCGAGGGGATGCTGGCGGACCTGTCCGGCCTCCAGGCCGGGGACGCGGTGCTGCTGCACGGCTGCTGCCACAACCCGACCGGCGCGGACCCCGAGCCCGCGACCTGGGCCAAGCTGACGGACCTGCTGCGCGCCAAGGGCGCCCTGCCCTTCATCGACCTCGCCTATCTGGGCTTCGGCGACAGCCTGGAGCTGGACGCGGCGGCGACGCGGATGATCGCGGGGTCGGGCGAGTGCCTGATCGCGGCGTCCTGCTCCAAGAACTTCGGCATCTACCGGGAGCGGACGGGGCTCCTCATGGCGGTGGCGGGGGACGACGCGACGACGAGGCTCGCGCAGGCGAACCTTGCCTACCTGAACCGGCAGAACTATTCGTTCCCGCCCGACCACGGGGCGCGGGTGGTGGCGACGATCCTGACCGACGCGGAGCTGCGCGCGGACTGGGAGGCGGAGCTGGAGGAGATCCGGGCGGGAATGCTGACCCTGCGGCAGAGCCTCGCGGCGGAGCTGCGCCGGCTGACCAACTCGGACCGCTTCGACTTCCTGACGCGGCACAAGGGGATGTTCTCGCGGCTGGGGGCGACGCCCGAGCAGGTGGAGCGGATGCGCGCGGACCACGGCATCTACATGGTGGGCGACAGCCGGATCAACGTGGCGGGGCTGAACGCGCGCACGGTGCCGGTGCTGGCGAGGGCCATGGTCGAGGCGGGGCTCTAGGCCTTCCTTTGGTTTCAAATATCCTCGGGGGGTGAAGCGCCGCAGGCGCGAGGGGGGCAGACAGCCCCCCTTCTTCGTACCCGCCCGAAACGAAGCGGCCCGCGCGGGAGGAGTCGCGCGGGCCGTCGCCGGGCCGGGGTCGGGGGAGGGAGGCCCCTCCCCCGGTCCGAGGGGTCACAGGTTGTAGGCGGGCTCGCCGTGCTCGGCGATGTCGAGGCCCTCGCGCTCCACGTCGCCGCGGACTCGCAGGCCGACCAGGATGTCCACGATCTTGTAGAGCACGAAGGAGCCGATCCCCGACCAGGCCAGCGTCACCAGCACGGCCTTGAATTGGGCCATGAACTGAGTGCTGAAGACATACTCCGCAACTTGGAGCGTGCCCGGAACCGCATAGTAGTCGGCACCACCCGCGCCGCCCAGCGCTGGGTTCACCAGGATGCCGGTGGCCAGTGCGCCGATGATGCCGCCGATGCAGTGGATGCCGAACACGTCGAGGCTGTCGTCGAGCCGCAGCGCGGCCTTGACGTAGGCCACGAAGGCGAAGCAGACGACCCCCGCGACGAGGCCCAGGAGGATCGAGCCCATCGGCCCGGCAAAGCCCGCGGCCGGCGTCACCGCCACGAGGCCCGCGACCACGCCCGAGATCAGGCCGAGAAGCGAGGGGTGCCCCTTGAGCACCCACTCGGCCAGCAGCCAGGCGAGGCCCCCGGCGGCGGCAGCGACGAAGGTGTTGACGATGGCGAGCGCCGCGACGCCGTTGGCCTCCAGGTTGGAGCCGGCGTTGAAGCCGAACCAGCCGACCCACAGCAGAGCGCCGCCGATCATCGTCATGGTGAGCGAGTGGGGCGCGAAGTTCTCGCGGCCGTAGCCGACGCGGCGGCCGAGCACGATGCAGCCCACGAGGCCCGCGATGCCGGCGTTGATGTGGACCACGGTCCCGCCCGCGAAGTCGAGCGCGCCCATGTTCCAGATCAGGCCGTTACGAAGCTTGTTGGCTTCAGCTTGAGCGGCGGCAGCGGTGTCTCCGGCAGCCTGCGCGATCAGAGAAGCGGTGTGTTGCTCAGCGAGGTAATCGGGGCCGCCCCACCACCAGACCATGTGGGCGATCGGGAAGTAGATGACCGTCACCCAGAGGAGGACGAACAGGAGCAGCGCGCCGAACTTGATCCGCTCGGCGAAGGCGCCGACGATGAGGGCCGGCGTGATGCAGGCGAAGGTCATCTGGAAGGCGACGAAGGTGTATTCCGGCAGGTAGACGCCGTTCGAGAAGGTCGCGACCAGCGTGGTCGGGTCCACGCCGCGCAGGAAGGCCTTGTCGAGCCCGCCCACGTAGGAGTTCCAGGCCCCGCCGTCGGTGAAGGCCAGGGAATAGCCGTAGACGACCCAGACGATCGCCACCATCGCGGTGATCGCCATGACCTGCGTCAGCACGGACAGCATGTTCTTGGTCCGCACGAGGCCGCCGTAGAACAGGGCGAGGCCCGGCACCGTCATCAGCAGGACGATGACGGTGGACACGCTCATCCAGGCGACGTCGCCCTTGTCCACGGCCTGTTCGTAGGTGTAGGGCGCGAGGGTCGCGGCGGCGGCGGTGGCCTGCCCGCCGGCCTCCTGCGCCAGGGCGGGCAGCGCGGCGAGCGCGCCCGCGCCCAGGGCCGCGAGGCCGAGGAATGTCTTCGGTGTCGTCATCTGATCTGTCGTCCCTTGCCTGTTCCCTTGTCCCCGCCGTCTCGCAGCCCGTCTCACAGGGCGTCCTCGTCGGTCTCGCCGGTGCGGACGCGCAGCGCGGCCTCCACGTCCAGCACGAAGATCTTGCCGTCGCCGATCTTGTCGGTGCGGGCCGTGCGCGCGATCGTGGTAGTGACCTGCTCCACCAGCACGTCGGGAACCACGATCTCCAGCTTGACCTTGGGCACGAAGGCCACGGCGTATTCGGCCCCGCGATAGATCTCCGTGTGGCCCGACTGGGCGCCGAAGCCCTTGATCTCCGTCACCATCATCCCGCGCACGCCCACGGCGGTGAGCGCCTCGCGCACCTCCTCGAGCTTGAACGGCTTGATGGTCGCGATGATGAGTTTCACGTCCCTGTTCCCCTGCGATTGTCCGCTCGGGGCCACGAAGGCGTGAGGATTGGCGCAGGGGCAAGGAAAGCGGGCGCGCGGCGTGGGACGGGTTCCGAGACTCCGAAGCTTCCGCACAATCTTCGCGCATATTGAACAATTTTTAGGCGTTCGATTCACGGCTGGTTTCCGGGCATCCGGCCGACCCCCTTCGACAGCCGCCACGTCCTGGGTTAAGATCGCCGCTCAAAACGAGGGCGGCCCCGCGAGGGGGCCGGGGGCGCATGGGCAGACAAGGATCGGGGCGGCCGACGCTGGTGGCGGATCGGCGCTATTCCGGGGCGGCGAAGCCGGCCGGAAAGGCCGCGTCGGGGCCTGCGCGGCGGTCGCGGCGGGGCCGGACGGCGGCATCCCGGCGGCGCGGGCCGATTCGCTGGCTGCTGGGGCTGCTGTCCGGGCTCGTGCGGGTCGTGTTCGGGGCCGCCTGGGCGGTGGCCTGGCGGGCGGGCGCGGTGGCGGCGCTCCTGCTCGGGGTGGCGGTGGCGTGGCAGGCGGCGCGGCTTCCGTCCGTGACGGCGCTGGTGGACGGGCGGGCGCGGGGCTCGGTGACGCTGCTCGACCGCTCCGGGGAGCCCTTCGCCTGGCGGGGGGACCAGTTCGGCGGCATGGTCACGGCCGAGGAGGTGTCGCCGCACCTCGTCAACGCCGTCGTCGCCACCGAGGACCGGCGGTTCTGGTGGCATCCGGGCGTGGACCCGCAGGGCGTGGCGAGCGCCGTCCGCATCAACCTGAGCGAGGGGCGCGGGCCGCTGTCGGGGAACGGCGGGTCCACCATCACCCAGCAGACGGCGAAGCTGTTGTGCCTGGGGCGGCCCTTCGACCCCGACCAGTGGGAGGACGAGGCCGCCTACGAGGCCGACTGCCGGCGCACCACCCTGACGCGGAAGGTGCAGGAGGCGGTCTACGCCATGGCGATGGAGCTGCGCTATTCCAAGGAGGAGATCCTGACGATTTACCTCAACCGCGCGTATCTGGGCGCGGGGACGCGGGGCTTCGAGGCGGCGGCGCAGCGGTATTTCGGCGTCTCGGCGACGGACGTGACCCCGGCCGAGGCGGCGATGCTGGCGGGGCTCCTGAAGGCGCCGTCCACCTACGCGCCCACCAGCAGCCTGGAGCGGGCGCGCGACCGGGCGAGCGTGGTGCTGGCGCTGATGGAGGAGCAGGGCTTCCTCGACGCCGCGCAGATGCAGGAGGCGCGCGAGCACCCCGCCTCGCTGTCGGGCGCGGCGGCCAACCGCTCGGGCGGGGCCTTCGCGGACTGGGTGATGGATTCGGGGCCGGAGTTCTTCACCCGCGACACCACCGAGGACGTGACGATCCGCACCACGCTCGACCGGCGCATCCAGCGGGCGGCGGAGGAGGCGCTGGCCTCGGTGTTTCAGAACCAGGTGCGCGCGGGCAGCAAGGCCGAGGCCGCCATCGTGGTGATGAGCGCCGACGGCGCGGTGCGGGCGATGGTGGGCGGGCGCGAGGACGGGGCGGGCCGGTTCAACCGCGCCACCATGGCGCTGCGGCAGACCGGATCGAGCTTCAAGCCCTTCGTCTATGCCGCCGCGCTGGACCTCGGGATGAGCCCGATGGACCGGGTGGACGATTCGCCCCTGTGCATGGCGATTACCGGGTCGGGCACCTGGTGCCCGGACAACTACGACCGGCAGTTCAAGGGGCCGATCACGCTGACGCAGGCCATGGCCGAGAGCCGCAACATCCCCGCCGTGCAACTGAGCGAGCTGGTCGGGCGCGAGAACGTCCGCAACGTCGCGGCGGGCTTCGGCATCCAGGGCGACCTCGCGCTTGGCCCGGCGCTGGCGCTGGGGGCGTCGGAATCGACGCTGGTGCGGATGACGGGCGCCTATGCGGGCATCCTGAACGGCGGGTCCGCCGTGACGCCCTACGGGCTGATCGACCTGACGCTGCAAGGCGAGCAGGAGGCGCTGATGGGCCAGGGCGGCGGCATCCGCGAGCGGGTGATCCGCGAGGCGGCGGCGCGCGAGCTGACCTGGATGATGTGGCGGGTCGTCGAGGACGGGACGGGCCAGCGGGCACGCATCCCCGGGTGGCAGATCGCCGGCAAGACCGGGACCACGCAGGCGGCGCGGGACGCGTGGTTCATCGGGTTTTCCGCCGACTACGTCACCGGCGTCTGGATGGGCTACGACGACAACACGCCGCTCAAGGGCGTGACGGGCGGCGGCCTTCCGGCGGACATCTGGCGCGAGACGATGCTGCGGGTGCTGGAGGGCGAGGCGCCGCGCCCCCTGCCGATGGCCCCCCCGGCGGGCGGCGGCGGGGTCTTCGTGGACCCGAACGGGTTGCTGGCCGACGGCTCGGGCGAGCCGTTCCGCTCCACGGGCGATCCGGCGACGGACGCGGCGCTGGCGGCGGCCTTCGGGCAGCCCGCGCCGCAGGGCAGCTCGGAGGCCGAGAAGAACGCGGTGCTGGACACGCTGATGTCGATCCTGTCGGGGGAGTGAGGGGAGCGGTCCCCTACATCTGTGACAGGCCGGGGGTCAGGCGGTCGATGTCGCCGCCGCGCTGGTCGAGCATGGCCTGGATCTCCGTCCGTTCGGGCAGGAGCAGGTTCGCCCCCTCGACCCCGAGGTTGAAGGACCGGGGCTGGCCGGTGGCCTCGGACGCCCGGAAGTCCACGCGGAACGGGGCCGCGTTGGCGAAGACGGCGGTGGTCGTGACCTCGATGCCGTCGGGGACGGCGCGGGCGCCCTCGACCTGCACGCGCCCGCCGATGAACTCGCGGAGCCGGGAGCCATGCTTGCGGGCGATGTAGCTGGAGAAGGCCTGCGTGCAGCGCCGGAGCTGGTCGGGCGTGGCGGCGCGGGCGTCGGCGCGGTTGAAGGCAGGGACGCGGCGGCTGAGCCCTTCGTGCGGGTCGTGGATGCCGCTGGCCGGCGGCGCGCGGCGCAGCCCGCCGGCAGCGGGAGCGGAAGCACGATCTGTTGAACGCTGCGCGACATCACATCCCAGGGTTACCGATGGGTCATCCGTGGTATAGGAGCAGCGGCGCGATCGGTGGAACCCCTCGGAGGGGCATCCCCGCCATGCGCGCCGGACCGGGTGACGGGTTGCGAGGGACGATGGCAAACGATGACAGCGCCGCCAGGGGCGCCGCCGAACTGAGGGCCGCGCGGGCGGAAAGCCGGTGGCTCTTCTGGTCGGTGGCGATCTTCAGCTTCTTCGTGAACATGCTGATGCTCACGAGCCCCTTCTACATGCTGAACGTCTATGACCGGGTGCTCGGTTCCCGGTCGGTGGCGACGCTGATCGCGCTGTCGGCGCTGATGGCCTTCCTTTACGCCTGCATGGGCGTGCTCGACTACGTGCGGGGCCGCGTCATGGGGCGGATCGGCGCGCGGTTCCAGGCGCGACTGGACCGGCGGGTCTTCTCGGCGGCCTTGCGCGCGCCGCAGCTCGGCCGCGCCCCGCGCGAGGCGCAGTCGGGCCTGCGCGACCTCGAAGGGGTGCAGAAGGCGATCACCTCGCCGGCGACGATGGCGATGTTCGACCTGCCCTTCGCGCCGATGTTCTTCGCGGGGATCTTCGTGTTCCACCCCTGGCTGGGCTGGCTGGGCGTCGGCGGGGCCGTGGTGCTGGTCGCGCTGGCGCTGGCCAACCAGGCGATGACCCGGCGGCCCCTGGAGGTCGCGGCGCGGACCACCATGGCCGCCGAGACGATGGGCGCGCAGGTCCGGCAGGAAAGCGAGACGATCCAGTCGCTGGGGATGCGCGACGCGGCCTTCACCCGCTGGCAGGCGGCGCGGACGCGGTCGCTGGAGACCTCGATCGCCGCGCAGGACGCGGGCGGCGGCATCTCGGCCAGCATCCGGTCGGTGCGGATGCTGCTGCAATCGGCGATGCTGGGGCTCGGGGCCTATCTGGTGCTGCAAGGCCTGGCCACGGGCGGCGTGATGATCGCGAGCTCGATCCTGCTGGGCCGGGCCCTCGCTCCCGTAGAGATGATCGTTGGCCAGTGGGCGATGATCCAGCGGGGCCGCGAGGGCTGGCGCAACCTGTCGGTCCTCCTGGGCGAGATCCCGGAGGACTCGACGCGGACCGCCCTGCCCCGCCCCAAGGGCCGGCTGGAGCTGGAGCAGGTCACGGTCGTCCCGCCCGGCGAGCAGCAGGCCACGCTGCGCATGGTGTCCTTCAAGGTGGAGCCCGGGCAGGCCGTGGGGGTGATCGGCACCTCGGGCTCGGGCAAGTCCACGCTGGCCCGCGCCATCACCGGGAGCTGGCGCATCGCCGCCGGCAAGATCCGGCTGGATGGCGCGGCGCTGGACCAGTACGACCCGGACGTGCTGGGCCGCTACGTGGGCTACCTGCCGCAGCGCGTGGCGCTGTTCGA
Source organism: Rubellimicrobium aerolatum (assembly GCF_017872975.1). GTDB lineage: Bacteria > Pseudomonadota > Alphaproteobacteria > Rhodobacterales > Rhodobacteraceae > Rubellimicrobium > Rubellimicrobium aerolatum. The sequence continues at coordinate 20,306 of NZ_JAGGJP010000007.1, read as the reverse complement.
CGGCACCATCAAGGAGAACATCGCCCGCCTGTCGCCGCAGGCCGACGACGCCGAGGTGGTCCGCGCCGCCAAGGCGGCGGCGGCGCACGAGATGATCCTCAAGCTGCCCGACGGCTACGACACGCGGGTCACCGCGAACGGCGGGCGGCTCTCGGGCGGGCAGATCCAGCGGATCGGGCTGGCGCGGGCGCTGTATGGCGACCCGGTGGTGGTGGTGCTGGACGAGCCCAACTCCAACCTCGACAACGACGGGTCGCTGGCGCTGAACGCCGCGATCAAGTCCCTCAAGGAGCGGGGGGCCGCCGTGCTCATCATGGCGCACCGCCCCGCCGCCATCCAGGAATGCGACATGCTTCTGATGATCGAGAACGGCGCGCGGCGCGCCTTCGGCCCCAAGGAGGAGGTCCTGCGCGACATGGTCGCCAACCATCGCCAGATCGCGGCGCAGGGCCAGACGGGAGGCGTGACGTGAGCGCCCCCGCCGAGAGCCGCGCGGCCAAGGCCCGCTGGTCGGCGCGGGGGCCGCTGCTGACGGGCGCGGCCTGCGTCGCCATCCTGGTCGGTGGCATGGGCGCCTGGGGCGCGACCTCGCGCATCATGGGCGCGGTGATCGCCCATGGCCGCGTCGAGGTGGCGCAGAACCGGCAGATCGTCCAGCACCCCGACGGCGGCGTGGTGGCCGAGATCCTCGCCCAGGAAGGCGGCACCGCGCAGGAGGGCGACCTCCTGATCCGGCTCGACGACTCGCAGCTCCGCAGCGACCTCGCGGTGGTCGAGGGGCAGCTGCTGGAGGTGCTGGCCCGCAAGGCGCGGCTGGAGGCCGAGGAGGCGGGCGAGGACCGGCTCGCCTTCGACCCGATGCTGATGGAATCGACGAACCCGGTGGCGGCCGAGCTGATGCAGGGGGCCGAGCGGCTGTTCCGCGCCCGGCTGGAGACCATCCAGCGCGAGACCGAGCAGCTGTCGCGCCAGCGCGACCAGATCGCCGACCAGATCGACGGCATCCGGGCGCAGCAGGCGGCCATCGCCACCCAGCTTTCGCTGATCGAGCGGGAGCTGGAGGACCAGCAGTCGCTTCTGGACCGCGGGCTCGCTCAGGCGGCGCGCGTGTCGGAGCTGGAACGGGAGCAGGCCAACCTCGAAGGCCGGCAGGGCGAGCTGACCGCCTCGGTCGCGCAGGCCGAGGGGCGCAGCACGGAGATCGAGATCGAGATCCTGCGGAACCAGTCGCAGCGGCGCGAGGACGCCTCCTCGGCGCTGCGCGACCTCGGCTTCAACGAGATCGAGCTGTCCGAGAAGCGGCGGGCGCTGCTGACCCGGCTCGACCGGCTCGACATCCGCGCGCCGGTGTCGGGGATCGTATACGGGCTGACCGTGTTCGCGCCGCGCTCGGTCATCAAGCCGGCGGACCCGCTGCTCTATCTCGTGCCGCAGGACCGCCCGCTCGTGGTGGCCGCGCAGGTGGAGCCGATCCACGTGGACGAGGTCCATGTCGGGCAGGAGGTGACGCTGCGCTTCTCGGCCTTCAACCAGCGCGAGACGCCCGAGCTGAAGGGCCGGGTCGTGCAGCTCTCGGCCGACGCCTTCCAGGACCAGGCCTCGCAGATGTCGTATTACCGCGCCGAGGTGGAGATCGAGCCCGGCGAGGTGGACAAGCTGCCCCAAGGGGTCGCGCTGCTGCCCGGGATGCCGGTCGAGGCCTTCGTCCGCACGGGCGAGCGCACGCCGCTGTCCTTCCTCGCCAAGCCGCTGACCGACTACTTCGCCAAGGCCTTCCGCGAGACGTGATGGACGCTCCCCGGAGGCCGGGCTAGCTTCCCGCCCGGACAGGACGGGGAGCGATCCATGAGCGACATCGAGGCGCGGCTGCGCGGGCTGGGGCTGGATCTGCCGGAGCCGGCGGCGCCGCTGGCGGCCTATGTGCCCTTCGTGCGGGCGGGGGACCTGCTGCACGTGTCGGGGCAGATCGCCCGCGACGGGTCGGGGGTGATCCGGGGCACGCTGGGGCAGGACATGGACGCCGAGGCGGGGGCGAGGGCGGCCCAGGTCTGCGCGCTGCACCTGCTGGCGCAGGTGCGCGCGGCCTGCGGCGGGGACTGGGAACGGCTGGCGCGGGTGGTGAAGCTCACGGGCTTCGTGGCAAGCGCGCCGGGGTTCTTCGACCAGCCCAAGGTGGTCAACGGCGCGTCCGAGCTGATGGTCGAGGTTCTGGGCGACGCGGGCCGCCACGCCCGGTCGGCGGTGGGCGTGACGGCGCTGCCGCTGGGCGCGGCGGTGGAGGTCGAAGGGGTGTTCCTGCTGCGATGACCCTGGCCGCCACTCCCCTGCCCGACGCCTTCCTGTCGCGCCCCATCGCGCATCGGGGCCTGCACGACCTCCGCGCCGGGCGGCCCGAGAACGGGCTGGCCGCGATTCGGGCGGCGATGGCGGCGGGCTACGGGATCGAGATCGACCTCCAGCTCTCGGCCGATGGCGTGGCGATGGTGTTCCACGACGAGGGCCTCCGCCGCCTGACCGGCGAGCAGGGGCTGGTGGCCGAGCGGACGGCGGCGGAACTGGGCCGCCTGCGGCTGGGGGGTGGGGACGAAGGCATCCCGACGCTCCCGGAGGTGCTGGCGCTGGTCGGCGGCCGGGTGCCGCTGCTGGTCGAGGTCAAGGACCAGACCGGGGTGCTGGGGCCGGTGGACGGCGTGCTGGAGGCGGCGGCGGCGCGGGCCCTGAACGGCTACGCGGGGCCGGTGGCGGTCATGTCCTTCAACCCCCATTCGGTGATGGCGCTGCGCGACCTCGCGCCCGACCTGCCGAGGGGGCTGACCACCGACGCCTTCGACCCCGGCGAATGGCCGGGCGTGCCGGAGGCCACCTGCGAGCGGCTGCGGGGAATTCCCGATTACGACGCGGCCTGCGCCGGGTTCCTGAGCCACGACTGGCGCGACCTGTCCCGCCCTCGCGTATCGGAGCTGAAGGCGGCGGGGGCGCGGCTGCTGTGCTGGACGGTCCGCTCGGCCGCGGAGGAGAGGGCGGCGCGCCTGGTGGCCGAGACCATCACCTTCGAGGGGTATCGCGCGTGACGGTCCTGGAGGTCACGGTCCACGACCGCATCGCCGAGATCGCGCCCGAGGTCTGGGACGCCTGCGCCGGACCCGAGGCGGCGGACGGCGGACGGCCCTTCGATCCCTTCACGACGCACCGCTTCCTGAAGGCGCTGGAGGACAGCCGCAGCGTCGGCGGGCGGTCGGGGTGGCAGCCCCGGCACCTCGCGGTGCAACTTGGGGGCGAGACCATCGCCGTCGCGCCGCTCTACGCCAAGGGCCACAGCCAGGGCGAATACATCTTCGACTGGTCCTGGGCCAACGCCTGGGAGCGGGCGGGGGGGAGCTACTATCCCAAGTTGCAGGTGGCGGTGCCCTTCACGCCCGTCACCGGGCGGCGGTTCCTCTGCCGTCCCGGCCACGAGGAGATGGGGCGCGCGGCGCTGGCGCAGGCGGCGGTGAGGATCGCCGAGGACAACGGCCTCTCGTCGGTCCACGTCACGTTCTGCACGGCGGAGGAGGCCGAGGCCGGCGCGGCCCTGGGCCTCCTGCCCCGCGCGTCCCAGCAGTATCACTGGGAGGATGAAGGATACGGCGACTTCGAGGGCTTCCTCGCGGCCCTGTCCTCGCGCAAGCGCAAGACGATCCGCAAGGAGCGCGAAGGGGCGCAGGCGTTCGGCGGCGAGATCGTCGCGCTGACGGGCGCCGGGATCGAGAAGCGCCACTGGGACGCGATGTGGCGCTTCTACCAGGACACCGGGGCGCGGAAGTGGGGGACGCCCTACCTGACGCGGGCCTTCTTCGACCTCGCGGCCGAGAGGCTGGCCGACGACTGCCTGTTCTTCCTGGCGCAGCGCGGCGGGCGTCCGGTGGCGGGAGCCTGGAACTTCGTGGGCCGCGACACGTTGTTCGGCCGCTACTGGGGCGCGACCGAGCCCATCCCCTTCCTGCATTTCGAGCTGTGCTATTATCAGGCCATCGACTGGGCGCTGCGCCACGGCCTGAGCCGCGTGGAGGCGGGCGCGCAGGGCGAGCACAAGATCGCCCGGGGCTACCGCCCGGTGGTCTGCCACTCGCTCCACTGGATCGCCGACGAGCGGTTCCGCGCCGCCATCGCCGACTTCCTGGAGCGGGAGAGGGCCGCCGTGGGCGAGGAGATCGAGGTGCTGACGACGCTCGGCCCCTTCCGGCGCGAGGCGCACGAGGAGCAGGACTGAGGCGGCCCTTCGCCACGTTCCGGCGGTGCCGGCCTTTGGGGCTGACGCAGGCCGCCATTCGGCTAGACTGCGCCTGCCCCAGACCGGAGTCGCGCCATGGCCCTCACGCTCTACACCAACCCGATGTCGCGGGGCCGCATGGCCCGCTGGATGCTGGAGGAGGTGGGCGAGCCCTACGAGGCGCGCCTCCTCGACTACGGGCCGCCGATGAAGGCGGCGGAGTATCGGGCGCTGAACCCGATGGGCAAGGTGCCGACGCTGGTCCATGACGGCGCGGTCGTGACCGAGGTGGCGGCGATCCTGTCCCATCTGGCCGAGGCCTTCCCACGGGCGGGGCTGATGCCCGAGGACCGGGCGGGGTTCTGGCGCTGGATGTTCTTCGGGGCGGGGCCGGTCGAGGCCGCCGTCACCAACAAGGCGCTGGACGTGGTGGTGCCACCCGAGCGGCGGGGCTTCGTGGGCTATGGCAGCCTGGAGACCGTGGTGGCGGCGCTGGCCGGGCACCTGACGGAGCGGACCTATTTCTGCGACGAGCGGTTCACCGTGGTGGATGTCTATGTCGGCTCGCAGATCGGCTGGGGGATGCAGTTCGGGACCATTCCCGCCGAGCCGGCGCTGGCGGCCTACTGGGACCGGATCAAGGGCCGCCCCGCCCTGGTCAGGGCGACGGAGACCGACGACCGGCTGATGGCCGAGACGGAGACGGCCAATGCCTGACCTCCTGACGGAGGCGGAGCGGCAGGAATTGCTGCCGCCCCTGGGCGTGGCGGGCTGGGGCGCGGACCCGACAACGGATTCGCTGCGGAAGATATGGAAGTTCCGCAGCTTCTCCGAGGCCTGGGGGTTCCTGAGCCGGGTGGCGCTGCTGGCCGAGACGCGGAACCATCACCCGGACTGGCGCAACGCCTACAACGTCGTGGACCTGCGGCTGACGACGCATTCGGCGGGCGGGCTCACCCGGCTCGACACCGAGATGGCGGCGGCCATCGACCGCCTTGCGGGGGCGGCCGAGGTGCAGCGGGACCAGACGGCGGAGATCCGGTGCCTGTGCGAGCTGCGCCATGGAGGCAGGCCGTAAGGCGGGCTTCAGCCCACCAAGCCCCGTGGGATTGGCGGGCGAGTGAACGCGCCGGCCCTGACATCGCCCACCATCAGGTCAGCCGACAGGGCGGGCCGAAGCCCGCCCTACGCGGATGGTTTCCCGTCAGCCCAGCGCGGCGAGCATCGCCTCGCCGGCGGTGGCCTCGCAGGTACCGGGGGCCGCCTCCTCGTTCCAGATCTTCACCACGCCGTCCTCGATCAGGGCCGAGAACCGCTTGGCGCGGCGATGCAGGCCGACGACGGGCGCGTCGAAGGCTTGGCCCATCGCCGCGATCCAGTCGCCCGAGGGATCGGCCAGCAAGGTGATTCCCGCCATCGTTGCCCCGGTCGCCTCGCCCCAGGCCTGCATCACGAAGGGGTCGTTGACCGAGACGCCGACGATCTCGTCCACGCCGCGCGCCGTCAAACCGGCCATCGCCCGGATGTAGCTGGGGACATGGGCGGTGGAGCAGAGGCCGGTGAAGGCGCCCGGCACGCCGAAGAGCACGACGCGCCGCCCGGCGAAGAGTTGCCGGCTGTCAACTTTCTCGGGGCCGCCCGGCCCCATCCGCATCAACGTCCCCTCGGGCAGCCGCCCGCCCACCTCGATCGCCATGACGCCGCTCCCTTTTGCGATTGCGCGCCGAGCAAGGGACGATAGGGTGCCCGCCGTCAAGCAGGGGAGGCGGGGCGATGACCCATGTGGTGGTGATCGGGGCGGGTCAGGCCGGGCTGGCGCTGGCGGCGCGGCTGCGGGCGGACGGCTTCGAGGGCCAGATCACCCTGATCGGCGCCGAGCCGCACCCGCCCTACCAGCGCCCGCCCCTGTCCAAGGACTACCTCCTGGGCGAGCTGGAGCGCGAGCGGCTGTATCTGCGGCCCGAGAGCTTCTACGCCGAGAACGGCATCGACCTGCGGCTGGGGGCCGGGGTGGCGGCCATCGACACCGGCCGGCAAGTGGTCATGATGGAGACCGGGGGCGAGATCGCCTACGACGAGCTGGTGCTTTGCACGGGCTCCTCGCCCCGCCGGCTGCCGGCGGCCATCGGCGGTGACCTGGACGGCGTGCTGGTGATGCGCGACATCCGCGACGCCGACGCGCTCGCGCCGTCGCTGGTGGCGGGCAAGCGCGTCCTCGTGGTGGGCGGCGGCTACATCGGGCTGGAGGCGGCAGCGGTCTGCGCCAAGCGGGGCCTGAGGGTCACGCTGGTCGAGATGGCCGCGCGCATCCTGCAACGGGTCGCCGCACCCGAGACCTCGAACTACTTCCGCGCGCTGCACGCGGCACAGGGGGTGACCATCCGCGAGGGCGTGGGGCTCGACCGGCTCATCGGCGAGGACGGGCGCGTGGTGGCCGCGCGGCTTTCGACCGGCGAGGAGATCGCGGTGGACCTCGTGCTGGTGGGCGTGGGGATCGCGCCCAACACCAGGCTGGCCGAGAGCGCCGGGATCGCGGTGGAGAACGGCATACGGACCGACGCCTATGGCCGCACCTCGGCCTCGAACGTCTGGGCGGCGGGGGACTGCGCCTCGCTGCCGCACGGCGACGGGCGCATCCGGCTGGAATCGGTCGGCAACGCCATCGACCAGGCCGAGGCGGTGGCGCGCAACATCATGGGGGCGGAGACGCCCTACGTGCCCCAACCCTGGTTCTGGTCGGACCAGTACGACACCAAGCTCCAGATCGCCGGGCTGAACACCGGCTACGACCGGGTGTTCGTGCGCCAGAACGGCGAGGCGCTGTCGCACTGGTATTATTGCGGCGAGAGGCTGGTGGCGGTGGACGCCATGAACGACTCGCGCGCCTACATGATCGGCAAGCGGCTGATCGAGGCCGGCAAGTCGCCCGCGCCCGAGGTGGTGATCGACCCGGCCACCGACCTCAAGGCGCTGCTGAAGGCGTGAGGATCGTCGGCGGCGAGAACCGGGGCCTGCGGCTCGCGGAAGTGGGCGAGGGCGACGCGGGCGCCCATCTGCGCCCGACGAGCGACCGGGTGCGCGAGGCGCTGTTCAACCTGCTGGGCGGCGGGCGCTTCGGCGATCCGGTGGCGGGGGCGCGGGTGCTCGACCTCTTCGCCGGGACCGGGGCGCTGGCGCTGGAGGCGCTGTCGCGCGGGGCGGCCGAGGCCGTTCTGGTCGAGAACGGGCGCGTCGGCCAGCGGCTCATCCGCGAGAACATCCGGCTGGCGCGGCGCGAGGGGCAGGCGCGGCTCCTGGCGGCGGACGCCGCGCGACTGCCCGCGCGGGAGGGGGACGCCTTCACGCTAGCCTTCCTCGATCCGCCTTATGGGCAAGGTCTGGGCCAGCGCGCCCTGACGGCGGCGCTGGCCGGGGGGTGGCTCGCCCCGGGCGCGGTCGTGGCCTGGGAAGAGGCCGGCCCGATGATGCCGCTGCCCGGGGCGGCTCTCCTCGATCGGCGGACCTATGGCGGGACGGCGGTGACGCTGCTGCGGGTCGGGGGCTAGGGCCGCAGGGGGGCTCCGACGCGGCGCGACCGTCGGGCCGCGACGAAGCCGAGGAGGACGCCCAGGACGTTCGTCATCAGGTCGTCCACGTTGAACTCGCGGTAGGCGCAGGGATAGAGGCCCCAGATCCCGGTGAGCTGCGTCAGCTCCACGGCCAGGGTGAGGCCCATACCGAAGGCCAGGGCGCTGCGGAGGCGGGTGCCGCTCCGGGCCAGGGCGAGGCCGATCGCCATGCAGACCACGACGTTCATCACCGTCGAGACGATCATCATGTTGCGCGCCCATTCGGTGGCGGGCGCGCCGGAGGACCAGAGCCGGACCACCGTGGGCCAGAAGTTGAAGGGCTGGACCTGCGGGATTCCGCTCGGGGACGGGCAGGACAGCGTTTCCGGATCGGGGAAAGGGTGTTGCGTCAGGAAGACGAAGGTCAGGGTGGTGAAGGCCACCGCCACGCCCGGCCCGCGCAGGGCGCGTCCCAGGACCCTCGCCATCGCGACGACGAGAGCCGTGCCGAGCGCGGCATAAAGGACCGCGAAACCGAAGAAGCCGATCACCCATGCGCCCATCGGCCAACCTCCATCGCGCCCTCGAGCCCCTGCCCGCGATAGGGTCCGCGACCGGAACTTGCAACCGGGGCTTGCGCTCGGGGCTTGCGTTCGATCTGGAATGCCGGTCTAATTCGCCCCTATCCGAAGATGCCGCGCGACGGGAGCGCTCTCCACCGATGACCTTTCGTTACACCGGCCGCTACCCGGACACCTTCTTCGAGGCCACGCGCAACTACGGCTTCCTCGCCACCTGCCGGACTCGGCTGCGGGACGTGGTGCTGCTGATCCAGCGGCTCTACCTCGTGAAGGTCTGGAAGATGGACATCCACCCCTACACGCTGGTGTCGCGCAAGGCGGTGCTCGACCGGACCTACCCGCGCGGCATCCACATCGGCGAGGGGAGCGCCGTGTCCTTCGACGCCGTGATCCTGTCGCACGACCACATCGCCGGCAAGCACTGCGACACCCGGATCGGCCGCTACTGCCAGGTCGGCGCGCGCAGCATGGTCATGCCGGGCGTCACGGTCGGCGATCACTCCGTGGTCGCGGCGGGGGCCATCGTCACCAAGGACGTGCCTCCGGGGTCGATCGTGGCCGGCAACCCGGCGCGGGTGATCCGCACGGGGATCATGACGACGAACTGGGGCAAGATCACCGACCGGGGCGTGTCGCCCAAGGCCGCCGTCCCGACGCCCCCTTCGGCGGCCTGAGCCGGCGAGGGACCAGCTCCTCCTGAGACCGACCTAGACCCAGGCGCGCAGGCTGGCCTCGACCCGTGCCGTCCAGCGTGGATCGGGGGACCAGCCCGCCAGCTCCGCCGCGTGGAGGAGGCCGCCACCCAGCGCCGACAGCCGGGGCGGGTCGGGGCCGCGCCCGAGATCCAGCGCCACCCCGTCGCGCAGGTGGGCGCTGGCGAAGACCCCGCCCGAGGCGACCCAGGGCAGCGGCCCCGGAAGGCCCGCGCGCGCCGCCGCCACCCGCGCCGCCCGCGCGAGTTCCCCCGCCGCGCGCCAGAGGAGTCGGCGGGCGGGCCCGCTCCCGTCGGAGGCGAGGGCGTCCACGTGCCGCGCCACCCCGGCCACGGCGGCGCGCGGGCTGCCCGGCTGGGTCATGATCCAGGCGAGGGGCGCGAAGTCGCCCGCCGCCTCGGGGCCCACGCGGGCGCAGAGCGCCCGGGCGAAGGCGAGGGCCTCGGGCGCGCGACCGTCGAGCGCGCGGGCGGCCAGGGCCAGCGCCTCGCGGCCGATCCAGGCGGCGCTGCCTTCGTCGCCCAGGATGTCGCCCCAGCCGCCGGCGCGGACGGTGCCGCGCGGCCCCCGCGCCAACGCCATCGAGCCGGTGCCGGACAGCACAAGCACCCCCGGCCCGCCGCCGAAGGCGCCCAGGTGGGCCAGGGCCACGTCGTTCATCGTCTCGAAGGGGATCGCCAGAAGCTCGCGCATCAGGGCGGATGCCGCCGCGTCGTGGGCTGGCACCTCGCCATGGCCGGGCAGGCCGAGCACGGCGGCGGCGAGGTCCCCATCGGCGTGGCGGGCGGCTCCGATCGCCTCGCGCAGCGCCGCGTCCCAGCCGGGACTGTCCTGGGGGTTGCAGCCCGCCGCCTCGGGAAGGATCGTCACCTCGCCGCGCCGGTCGGCCAAGGCCGCCGCCGTCGCGGTGCCGCCGCCGTCAAGCGCCAGGACCCATGCGCCAGCCGTCATACGCCCCCTCCCCGTCCGGTCAGGGTGCCACGGCGCGGCCACCGCGTCAGCCCGCCGCGTCGGGGCGGGGTCGCGCCTGGGGCCGCATGCGGGCGGCCTCGACGTCCTTGGCGGCCTCGCGCGCCAGGGCGGCGGGGGCGGTGGAGGTGGACAGCCGCTCCACGGGCACGAGCGTCGCGGCCTCCACCAGCCGGGGCCGCGACTCGGGCCGGATATGGGGCGGAGCGCCACGCAGGAGGCGGGTGAACTCCACGGGGCCGGTCTCGCCGGTCAGGCGGGCGCGATAGATCGGGATCGATTCGGCCACCCGCATGACATAGGTCCGCGTCTCGGCGAAGGGGATCGACTCGATCCAGTCCACCACGTCCACGTCGGCGCGGCGCGGGTCGCCGCGCTGGGCCATCCACTGGCGCGGACGCCCCGGCCCGGCGTTGTAGCCCGCCGCGACCAGCACGGGCGAGGTGCCGAACCGCTCCTCCAACGTGGCAAGGTACCGGGTTCCGAGCGTGGCGTTGTAGGCCCAGTCGGTCAGCTTGGCGCGCGCGTAGGGCAGGCCCAGCTCGCGCGCGACCTCGCGGGCGGTGCCGGGCATGAGCTGCATGAGCCCCTGCGCACCGACCGGCGAGGCGGCGGCGGCGTTGAACTCGGACTCGCGGCGGGCGATGGACAGCGCCAGCTCCGCCGTGACCGGCCAGTCGCGCGCGGCGAGCGGGTGCAAGGCGAAGTAGGCGGCGGGCACGATGATCCCCCGCTCCGCCGCCGCCTTGCCGACGAGCACGGCGAGATGGGGCTCCTGCATCTCCTCCAGGAGGGTGGCGAGCTGGCCCACGCCGTCGCGGTCCAGCGTCCGCGCGAGCTGGAGCGCGAAGCGCAGGGCGTCGTCGCGCTGGCCGGCGGTCAGCAGCAGCAGCATCGCCTGACCGAGATCGCCCGACAGCCGCTCGGAGCCGCGCCAGCCCCCGAAGCCCTCGCGCCCCGCAAGGCGCGGGTCCATGGGCAGGCCCGCCTTCTCGGCGGCGAGGAGACCGTAGAAGGCGGTCTGGTTGCGGCCTGCGCGGGCATAGGCCGCCTGCGCCTCGGTGGGACGGCCCAGAGCCTCCAATGCGCGGCCTTGCCAATAAAGCGCGCGCGAGAGCGAGATCGGCCCCTTCACCGCCCGCTCGGAGGCGCGGAAGTGGAGAAGCGCCGTCTCGGGCCGGTGCAGCCGGCGCAGAGCCGCGTAGCCCGCCACCCATTCGAGATCGGCGTAGATGTCGCTCGGCCCGTCGAGCCGGTGGCGCGAGGCGATGTCGTAGGCCTGCTGCGAGCGGCCCTCGCGCAGCAGCCAGCGGGCGATCTGCGCGCGCTGGACGGCCCAGCGGGCGGGCTCGCCCAGGGCGTCGGCCGAGCCGGTGCGGGTCCAGAGGATCGCCAGGGCGTCGCTGAACTCGCCCTCGCGGGCAAGGCGGTTGTAGCGGTCGAAGGCGAGGCCCGGATCGTCGCGGAGCGCGGCGGGAAGGCGGGCCGCCAGCGCCTCGGCGTTCCCCTGCCCGCGCAGCACCGCGAGGCGCGCGCGCACCAGGGCCCGCCGCTCGTCGGGGAGGAGTGGCAGCATCCGCTCGGCGTCGCCGGTCCGTCCGCGCCAGAGCATGGCGTCCGCGCGGGCGGCGTGGAGCGGCGCGAGCCAGCGGGGGAAGGCCCGGACCAGCGCCGCCTGCCCCCGGTCGGTCAGCGGCAGCGCGAGCCAGGCCGCCTCGACCGCCCGACGCGCCTCGGCCTCGCGGCCCTGGGCGAGGAGCGCGCCGGCCAGCGCGCGGACCCCCGGCCCCGTCTGCGGCGCGGCCTCCCCGAAATAGGCCAGCACCGCCTCGGGCGGGGCGCTGGCGGGGATCGCGGCCTCGCCGTTGGCGCGGAGGCCGTCGAGGTCGGGCCAGTCGGGATGGTCGGCCACGAAGCGGGCGTGCTCGTGGAACTCCCCGCCCGATTCGAGCAGGGCCTTCCAGTCGAGGATCGACTCGACCAGCGGGCCTCCCTGCTCGGCGGCGGCGAAGGCGCTTTCCCAGTCGCCCGACCGCGCCTCGCGCAGCGCCTCGCGCAGCGCCTCGCGTAGGGGCGGGACGGCGGCGGGCTCGGCGGGAGCGGCCGTCGCGACGCCCAGCGCCAGCACGACGGCCACGACGCGGCAAGGGGCCGCAAGATCCAGGAATCGCATGGAGGCGCAGGGTCCGGATGGGGGGCTTCGGGGGACAGTCATGGCAGCGTCGCAGGCCGCCGCGCAACCGGCAAGTCACCAACTTGGCACTGGGCGGAAAAGCGTCTAGGGCTTGGCCCGCCGCGACGCGGGGGCCCGGCGGCCCCGGCGTCCGACCATCCAACGGAAAGGACCGCCGCCATGTTCCAGGGCTCGCTTCCCGCCCTCGTCACCCCCTTCCGGGATGGCAAGCTGGACCTCGACGCGCTGGAGCGGCTGGTGGAATGGCAGATCGCCGAGGGCTCGCACGGGCTGGTGCCGGTCGGGACCACGGGCGAGAGCCCGACGCTGAGCCACGAGGAGCACGATTTCGTCGTCGAGACGGTGGTGCGGCTGGCCGCCGGTCGGGTTCCGGTGATCGCCGGAGCGGGGTCCAACAACACCATTGAGACGGTGCGGCTGGTGGACGCCGCCCAGCGCGCGGGCGCGCAGGCCGCGCTGGTGGTGACGCCCTACTACAACAAGCCCACGCAGGCGGGGCTGGTCGCCCACTTCCTTGCGGCGGCCGGGGTCGGCCTGCCCATCGTCATCTACAACATCCCCGGCCGCTCGGTCGTGGACATGACCCCCGCCACCATGGGCGAACTGGCCCGGCATCCCATGATCGTCGGCGTCAAGGACGCGACCGGCGACCTGAGCCGGGTGCCCAAGACCCGGATCACCTGCGGCCCCGACTTCTGCCAACTGTCCGGCGAGGACGCGACGGCGCTGGGCTTCAACGCCCATGGCGGGCGCGGCTGCATCAGCGTCACGGCCAACGTCGCGCCGCGCCTCTGCGCCGAGTTCCAGGAGGCGACCCTGCGCGGCGACTACGCGGCGGCGCTGGGCCTCCTCGACCGTCTGATGCCGCTGCACGAGGCGATCTTCCTGGAGCCGGGCGTCGCCGGGGCGAAGTACGCGCTCTCGGTGCTGGGAATGTGCTCGGAGGAAGTGCGCTCGCCGCTCCTGCCGCCGTCCGACCGCGTGAAGGAGGCGATCCGGGCGGCGATGCGCCACGCGGGGCTGGTCAACTAGAACGGCACGGGCGACGTGACCTTGAAGCTCCGTCCCCCGTCGGGGTGGCGGACCTGAAGGCTCTCGGCGTGGAGCATCAGCCGGTCGAAATCGCGCGCGGGCCCCTCGGCGTAGAAGGGGTCGCCCAGGATCGGGTGCCCCAGCGACAGCATGTGGACCCGGAGCTGGTGGGAGCGCCCCGTCTCGGGGAACAGCCGCACCCGCGTCTCGCCGCCGCCGCGCTTCAGCGCCTTCCAGCGGGTCACGGCGGGGCGGCCGTCGGGGTGGATCATCTGCCGGGGCCGGTTGGGCCAGTCCACCATGATGGGCCGGTCCACGACGCCCTCCCGCTCGGCCATCTCGCCCCAAAGGCGGGCGACATAGGTCTTCTTCGTCGTCCGCTCCTCGAACTGCCAGCCCAGGTGCCGCTGCGCGAGCGGCGTCAGCGCGAAGACCATCACCCCCGATGTGTCGCGGTCGAGCCGATGGACGAGGAGAACCGTCGGGAAGACCCGCCGCACCCGCTCGATCAGGCAGTCGGCCAGATGCTCGCCCTTGCCGGGGACCGACAGGAGTCCGGCGGGCTTGTCCACGAAGACCAGTTCATGGTCGTCGTGCAGGATCGTCAGGGGGCCTTGCGGCGGGTCGTAGGCGCTGTCCATGCCGCGCATCTGGCCGAGGCCGCCGCCGCTGGCAAGGGCGTCAGCGGAGGCGGCCGAAGGTGTCGCCGAGGATCGCCCCCAGCTCGCGCGCGTCCCCTTCGTCGAAGGCGGCGAGCCGGTCGCTGTCGATGTCGAACACGCCGATCAGCCGCCCGGCCCCGTCCCGGACCGGCAGCACGATCTCGCTGCGGGTGGAGGAGGAGCAGGCGATGTGGCCGGGGAAGGCCTCCACGTCGGGGACGAGCTGCACCTCGCCGGTGCGCGCCGCCGCGCCGCAGACGCCGCGCTCGAAGGCGATCGAAAGGCAGCCGTGCCCGCCCTGGTAGGGGCCGATCTTGAGCAGTCCGGGCGCGACCACGCGGTAGAAGCCGGTCCAGTCGAAGCGGTCGTCGGCGTGGTGCACCTCGCAGGCGACCGTGGCCATGAGGCTGACGGGATCGTCCTCGCCCTCGGTCAGGGCGGCGATGCGGCGCCGCAGGTCGGGGTAGTCGGCTCTCATGATGACGGGCTCCGTGGGCGGACCTGCATCACGACAGCCCGCCGCCCCGAAGGCAAGGCCCCGGCCGCCCCCGGCGGGCACCAGGGTCGCCTTCATGGCGCCGCGTCGGGCGGGTGGGTCGGCCCCGCCTAGTTGAACTGGGCCTGCATCTCGTAATGCCCGTCCTCGAACGATCCGAAGAAGTCGGGGAGGTCGGGATGGTCCACCGGCACCCCGGAGGTGTCGGGGACGAGGTTCTGCTCCGAGACGTAGGCAAGGTAGCTGCCATCCCCGTTCTCGGCCAGCAGGTGGTAGAAGGGCTGGTCGCGGCGGGGCCGACTTCCCTCGGGGATGGCGCGATACCAGTCCTCCGTGCTGGAGAAGCGCGGGTCGATGTCGAAGACGACCCCCCGGAAGTCGCGCGTCCGGTGCCGCAGGACCTGGCCCAATCCATACTTCGCGTAGGTCGGAATCATGGATCGTCCTCCATCTTGCCTGCCCATGAAACGCGCATAAGTCCGATTTGTCCATGTTTTCGCCTTTCTTTCGCCAGAAACAGTCCGTCTCCCGTGGCCCGACAGTGGCGGGACGGCTCCGATCGGGCGCGGCTCCGTCGAAGGCCGTTTCCCGACGGACGATCCTGCGCTAGAGTTGTCCCAAAACGGGCGGGGCCGACCCCGCCGACGAGTCGAGGGACATCGGGCATGAGCAAGAAACTGCGCGTCTTGGCGCTCGTCCTCCTTGTGGCGGCCTGCGGAGGGCAGCGCGACTACTCGGCGCCGCGGGATCTCGACAACGCCTGCCGCATCCTGGACCAGCGGCCCGGCTACTACCGGGCCTTCCGCGCCACGGAGCGGCGCTGGGGCGTGCCGGTGGCCGTCCAGATGGCGATCATCTACCAGGAGTCGAAGTTCGTCGGGAACGCCCGCACCCCGCACCAGTACGCGCTGGGCGTGATCCCCGTGGGGCGCCAGTCCTCGGCCTACGGCTACAGCCAGGCGCTCGACGGCACCTGGGCCGAATACCAGCGCGAGCAGGGGCGCGGCCGGCGGGACGACATCTTCGACGCCACCGACTTCATGGGCTGGTACATGGCGCAGACGGCGGCCGAGCTGGGCATCCCCCTCAACGACACCGAGAACCAGTATCTCGCCTACCACGAGGGGCGGGGCGGCTACGCCCGGCAGAGCTACCTGGAGAAGGCCTGGCTGATGCGCGTGGCCTCCGACCTCGACCAGCGGGCGGCGATGTACGACGCGCAGCTCCACGCCTGCCGGCGCGGCTGAGGCCGCGGCGGGTCGGGGCCTCGGACCAAAGGCTGTTTCCCCGGCGGACACGACGCGCAATAAAGAGGCATGACCGTTCTCGCCCCATCCCTGCGTCCCCGCGACGGACTGGGGGCCCTCTGGGCCCGCCGCTCGCTCGCGACCCGGTTCGCCTGGGCCTCGGGCGTGGTGCTGGTGCTGGCGACCCTGGCCATCGGCGCCGTCGTCACCGACCGGATCGAGGAGGCGGTGGTCCGCAACTCGGCCAACGCCACCGCGCTCTACATGGACAGCGTGATCGCGCCGATCAGCCAGCAGCTCTCGGACTCGGGCGAGCTGTCGCCGGGCGCGGAGCGGGCGCTGCACGAGATCCTGTCGAGCACCCCCCTGGGCGAGCGGATCGCGTCCTTCAAGTTCTGGAGCGGCGACGGCCGCGTCATCTGGTCCGAGAACCGTGACCTGATCGGGCGGGAGTTCGGGCTGGCCGACGACCTGCGCCGCGCCTGGGGCGGCGAGGTCGTGGCCTCGTTCGACGACCTGAGCGAGGAGGAAAGCCGCGCCGAGGCGGCGCTGGATCTGCCGCTCCTGGAGATCTACTCGCCCATCCGGGCGGTCTATTCCGGCCGCGTGATCGCCGTCGCCGAGTTCTACGCGGTCGCCCCCGAGCTGAAGCGCGACCTGCGGGCGGCGCGGGCCGGGGCTTGGGCGGCGGTGGCCACGACGACGCTGCTGCTGGGCGGCGTCCTTTACGCGATCGTCCTGGGCGGCAGTCGCACCATCGACGCGCAGCGCCGCGCGCTGGACAACCGCCTGCATGACCTGCGCGACCTGTCCGCGCGCAACCACGACCTGCGCCTTCGGGTGCAGGCGGCGGCGGCGCGGGCGGCGGCGCAGGCCGACCGGACCATGAGGCGCATCGGCGCGGACCTCCACGACGGCCCCGCGCAGCACCTGGCCTATGTCGCGCTGCGGCTCGACACCCTGCGGGAGCGGCTGGAGGGGCAGACGGCCGAGCGGGACCTCGCTCAGGTCGCCGAGGCGGTGTCGAGGGCCATGGCCGAGGTGCGGGCGCTGTCGCGCGGGCTCCAGTTGCCCGACATCGCCGGCCTGTCCCTGCCCGAGATCGTCGAGGGCGCGGTGGAGGCCCACGAGGCGCGCACGGGCCAGGAGGTCACCGTGCGGATGGACCGGGACCGGGACCCGCCGCTCGACCCCGCCGCCCGGCTCTGCGTCTTCCGCTTCCTCCAGGAAAGCCTGGGCAACGCTGGGCGCCACGCCGGCGGGGCGTGCCTGGAGGTGGAGCTGGCCTGCGCCGACCGCGAGTTGCGGCTGACGGTGCGCGACCGCGGGCCCGGCCTGCCGCCGGAACCGCGCGAGGGGGCGATGGGCCTGTCGGGCCTGCGCGACCGGGTGGAGAGCCTGGGCGGCACCTTCACCGCGCGCACGCGGGTGGATGGCGGCGCCGAGGTCGCGATGACACTGGACCTGGGGGGGCCGGCATGGACCTGATCCGCATCGTGGTGGCCGACGACCATCCGCTCTACCGCGACGGGGTGACGCGGACGCTGGCCGAATCGGGCCGCTTCGCGGTCGTGGGCGAGGCTGCCTCGGCCGCCGAGGCCGAGGCGGCGGTCTCGCGCGAGAGGCCCGACCTGGTGCTTCTCGACATCTCCATGCCGGGGGGCGGGATCGCGGCGCTGCGGCGCATCATGGCCGGCCCCCAGCCGCCGCGCTGCGCCATGCTCACCGTGTCCGAGGAGGACGACGACGTGATGCAGGCGCTCAAGGCGGGGGCGGCCGGCTACATCCTCAAGGGCGTCGGCGCGCGTGACCTGGTGGGCATCGTCGCCGACCTGGCCGAGGGGCGGACCTACGTGGCCCCCTCGCTCGCCATGAAGGTGCTGGCGGCGATGAACGCCCCGCGGCCCCAGAGGGAGACGACGCCCCTCGACACGCTCACCAAGCGCGAGGAGGAGATCCTGCGCCGAATCGCCGTAGGCAAGAGCAACAAGGAGGTGGCGCGCGAGCTCGACCTCCAGGAGAAAACCGTCAAGCACTACATGACGGCGATCCTCCAGAAGCTCCAGGCCCGCAACCGGACCGAGGCCGCGCTGATCGCCCGCGATAGCTGGCCCGACCGGCGGGGCTAGCGGGCGGCCAAGGGGGCCTAGCGCAGGGCGATCATGCGCCGGAGGTCCTCGCCCGTGGCCGGGCGCCGCACCACGAGCCGGCGCAGATGGTCGGTCAGCTCGTAGCGGCCCGCCACGATCCGTTCCGTCCAGCCGTCGGAGTGGCGCACCTCGATGTCGCGGGAGACGGCGGCGGATGCGTCGCGCGCAGCCGGACCGGCGCGGCGGCCCGACGAGCCCGACCGATCGTCGCGTCCTCCACCGCCGTTGCCGCCCCCGCCGCCGTCACCGCCGCCGTTCCGGTCTTCGGTTCCGCGCCCGCCCCGGCCCGGCTCGTCGCGTCCCGAGTCGTCGCGTCCGGAGTCGTCGCGTCCCGAGTCATCGGAGCCGCCATCATCCCCGCCGTCGCCCGAACGGCCGCGTCCGCGTCCCCGCCCGCGGCCGCTGTCCTCTCCGTCATCCCCGTCCCGCGCCCAGGCGGAGGGCGCCATGAGACGCCCTTGCGGCCCCACCCCGAAGGGAAGGGCGGCCAGCGTCGCCCCCCAGGCCAAGAGGGACAGCGCGCGGCGTCGGCTGGGGCGGAGTTCGAGGCTCATGCGGGTGGAACTCGGCACGGGTTCGGGCTCGCCCAAAGGTAGCACCGGAACGGCCGGAGCGCAGGACGGACCAAAGTCCCTTTCCGGGGCCGGCCGACCCGGAGGGGACCTTGGTCCGGACGTCGGGGGCCGCAGGTCGGGCCGGATCGGCAGACCGGGGTCCGTGCCGCGACGACCGCGCCCCGGTCAGACTGAAGGCATCGGAGAACCCGGACCCCAACGAAAGGAACACATCATGAGGACCTTCATCCTGAGTGGCGCGGTCGTCGCCCTTGTCCTGGGAACGCTTCCCGCGACGGCCGGAACGTTCGACGCCGGCTCCCGGATTGCCGGGCTCCAGGCCTTCGACGGCGCGGACCACGACAGCTTCGACCGGCGCGGCCGGGGCCGGGGCGGCGACGACAAGGGTCGGGACGACCGGGGTCGGGGCGACAAGCGGGACGATTCCCGGGACGACGACCGGGGCCGCCGGGCCCGGGTGCCGGGCGGATCGGGGTGCGACAGCGCGCGCGATCGCGCCGAGCATCCCGAGTGCCGGGGCTGACCCCCTCGATCCTCGGCACGGATAGGCCCCGGCTCCCCATGCTACTGGTTCCCTTCTACGGGGGATAGCTCCACGCCTGCCGACCCACCGGTCGGCAGGCGTTCGACATCCTTGAACAATTTCCCGGCTTTCTGCCGGCCTCGTCGAGATGGATCGTAGGAAGTCCTACGAGCAACACTCGCGAGAAATCGTGCCCGGAAATTTCCGTCTTCTCCGAAACGGCCAAGGTCAGGCTGCTTCCTCGGCAAGGGGAGCTCTCGCACGGCTATGAGCGGAGGTCAGACCGTGAAGTCCATTCCGAATCTATTGCTGGCGCAGATCTGCCCGCCGGCGGCGGGCCTGCTCAACTTCAACACCTGCCACGATCCCGACTGCGGCAACTTCGGCGTCGAGGCAGGTTTCGGGCTTCGTGCCCTTCTCGGCTCCAGCGCCGGTTCGCATGGGAGCAGCTTCGGCTCGAACGCCTAGGCCGTCGGCAGCCTGGGGCACTACAAGCTCGATGGCACGGCCGGCCCGAAGTATCGGCGGATCTCCTCCACCTTCGAGTATATGGGGGATCCCCACATTTGGCTCGACCGCAAGCATATCGAGTGCCAGTTCGATGGTGGGCGAGGGCCGTGCGGGACTCACTTCGAGCTTCTGTCGAATGAGCACCTCCGGGACGAGATCGAGCGCCTGCGCGATGCCAACGGCATCTTCGAGCGCCCGCGGTGTCGCGCCTGCCAGACCGCCTAACTCGACGCGCCGCACGAGTTCGCGCTCGACGGCGCGGAGTTCCCGAAAGCCCGGCGAGAGAAGGGCGCCAAGGGTCAAGCGGATCACGTCGGCGCCCGCGAGGTCGCCGAGCCTGCCGGGGCCGATCGGATCCGGCTCATCCACAAGCCCTGCAAGGGCCAACCCGGATCGCGGATCAACGCGACCCTGGACCATCGGCGTCAGAGGCAGACGGCGGACAACGTGGCCATGCTCCATCGACCCGGTGTCCCTGGTCGAGGGCGCGTATGCGACTCCCTCCGCCGCGGCCACGAACCTGCGGCAGGCCTACCGGCAGAAGTCAGGGCGCCGGTTCACCGCATCGAAGATGTCGCTCCAGAGACCGTCGGGACGCTTCGAGGAGCATCACCTCTTTGCGGCCGCCAAGCGCCAGCTCGTCATCTTCCGGGATCAGATGATCCAACGCATGCCAACCGACACCCCTCAGGAGAGGGCTGAGCAGGTTGCGGAGATCGCGGACATCGAAGATCGCATCTTCATGATCGAGGAGATCCACGAGTGTCCAGCGACATCAGGAACTGACCTCCTCGCGTCATAGAGAACTGACCCCCTCAGCGGTTGATGTTGTGGTGTCTTGCGCCGGAGCGGCCTTT
>NZ_JAGGJP010000006.1 GCF_017872975.1 Rubellimicrobium aerolatum | reverse complement strand
GGGAGGCGGGGCGGGGCTTTGCGGTGGTGGCGACCGAGGTGCGGGCGCTGGCGCAGCGCTCGGCCGAGGCGGCGCGGCAGATCAAGGACCTGATCTCGGCCTCGGCCACGCAGGTGGACCAGGGCGTGGAGCTGGTGGCCGAGACGGGCGGGGCGCTGCGGCGCATCGTGGCGGCGGTGAACGAGATCAACGAGCTCGTGGGCGCCATCGCCGCCGGCGCCGCCGAGCAGTCCTCGGGCCTGGCCCAGGTCAACGTCGCCGTCGCCCAGATGGACCAGATCACCCAGCAGAACGCCGCCATGGTCGAGGAAACGACCAGGGCCGTGAACGGGCTGGCCACCCGGATCGGCGACATGAGCGAACGGATCAACCGCTTCCACACCGGTCCCGACGAGAGCTCGGACACCGGTGACGTTCCTTCGGCGAGAAGCGGGCCCAGCATCCGGACGGCCGGCCAGCAACGGCCGAACCAGTCCCTGGCGAAAGGCCGGCGATGCGCCTGATCCTCGAAACGCCGAGCCGGAGAGTCGGCCTGTGGCTCACGGCCTCACGGAACCGAGGCCGGCCCCCGGCCGGGCTGCGGTCGGGACAGGGCGGCCGGCGCTTCCGGGACTGGCGAAGCGGGTCCCGATCCGACGGTCGGGTGCCTGGCTTCCCAAACCGGCCCGGCTTCCTCCGCATCAACAGCTCCGCTGCATCGCGAATTCTCCATCCTTCGCTCGGAGAGGGGTGGGCTGGCGACCCAGCTTGGCGCTGGAGGCCTCGAACCGGTCCACTCGACGCCCTCAGCAGATCGACGGGCGTTCCGCAACTCGGACTCCCGGGGACTCGATCTTCGTCACCACCGATGTCGGGAGATCGGTCCTGCCACGACCTTCACGGCTCCGACCACGGACTTCCTCGTTAGATTCACCCGAGATGACGCGGTGGCCGTCCCGCTACCGACCCCCGGCCTCGCGACTCCGCCCCACGACACCCAAGTGCCCGCCGGGGGCGCAAGGCGTCCTCAAGCGACGCTCCCGCCATCGACGGTGAGGACCGTGCCGGTGATCTTGGCGGCCTCGGGTCCGAGGAGGTAGGCCACGGCGCCGGCCACGTCGGCAGGATCCGCCACCCCCAGCGGCGCGCGGCGGCGGATCGACGCCAGTTGCTGGGGATCGTAGTCCAGGGTCATCCCGGTTTCCAGGAACCCCGGCGCCACGCAGTTGACTGTGATGTCGCGCTTGCCCAATTCCCGCGCCAGCGAGCGGGTCAGGCCCTCGAGACCCGCCTTGGTCGCGGCATAGACGCCGAGTCCATGAAAGCCCGTGGCCGCGATGATGGAGGAGATGTTGACCACCCGCCCCTGCCGCGCGGCCAGCATCCCACGCGACACCGCCTTCGTCAGGACGATCGGCGCCATCAGGTTCACGGCCATCATCCGCTCGATGTCGGACCGATGCATGGTGGCGAGGACCCCGCTCAGCCCCAGGCCGGCGTTGTTGACGAGGCCCCAGAACGGCCCGTGCCGCCGCGCGAGGTCCGAGACCACGGCCGGCAGCGCGTCGATGTCCGACAGGTCGCAGGAGACAAGATCGACGCGGCCGGGGTGCCGCTCCGCCAGGGCCTCGGCCTCGGGGCTCCGGGTCCGGCTCAGGCCCGCGACGGTGTAGCCGGCGGGATCGTCGAGCAGCCGCCGCAGGATGGCGAGGCCGAGCCCGCGCGAGGTGCCCGTGACGAGGACGGGCTTCATGCCTCCACCTGCGCCGTCCGCACCAGCTTGCCGGCCGCGTTGGTCTCGAAGCCATCGACGAAGCGCAGGATGGCCGGCACCGCCTCCCGCTCCAGGTGGGCCCGGCAGGCGTCGAGGATCGTCCTCCGCGCCAGCGCCGGATCCAGGCCGGGGGCGAGCTGCACCTCGGCCGCGACGAGGGCGCCCGCCATGGGGCTGCGCCGGCCCGTGACCTTCGCCATGACGACGCCCGGCACCGCCGTCAGGACGGCCTCCACCCGCTCCGGATGGACCTTGGCGCCACCCACGTTGATGAGGCCGCTGTCGCGACCCAGGAAGCGCGCCCGCCCCGCCGCGACCTCCAGCCGGTCGCCGGTGCGGACGAAGCCGTCCTCGTCCATGTCGAGGTTTGGGCCGCCGCGCGCCGCGCCGGGCGCCTTCAGCCAGAGCATCCCGTCGATCAGCCTGAGCCTCACCCCGTCCGGCGCTCGGTCGAGGTAGCCTTCCGGAAAGCCGGCCAGCCCATCCGTGACCGAGAAGCCGACACCGGCCTCGGTCGAGGCGTAGATGTGCGAGATCCGCGCGCGGGGATAGGCGGCCGCCAGGGCGGACAGCAGCGGCTGGTCCGCGACCTCGCCGCCCAGGGTCACCTGCCGGAGCGGCAGGGCGTCGCGCCCGGGCGCCATGAGGAGCCGCCGCCAGAGCGTCGGCGTCATCGACAGGTGCGTGACCCCCGCCGCCGCCAGCGTCGCCACCTGCTCGCCGAAGGGAAGGCGCGGATCGGCCACCACGAGGCGGTCGCCACCGATCAGGGCCTGCAGCACCACCTGCATCCCGGCAAAGCGGCTGGGGTCGTAGAGCAGCCCCCATACGGCGCCGCCCGGTGCCGGTCGCCGCTTCACCGTCCGCGCCAGCGACGCGAGATCGTGCGGGACGATCTTGGGAAGGCCTGTCGTGCCCGAGGTCGTCATCAGCCATGCCGTCGCGACCGCACCGGCCTGACGGCCGGGCGTCAGCGCCTCCTCCAGCCGTCGCGCCCCCGGCCGGGCGAGCAGATCCTCTCGGTCTGTCAGCAGGGCCTCGCACCCGGCCTGCCGCATCAGCGTGGACACCGCCTCCGCGCCGGTTGCGCCGGACAGGATCAGCATGGCCGGAACCTGCCCGTCCAGGGCGCAGACCGCCCGCACGACATCCACCGGGTCGCGCAGGACCAGCGCCACGCGCGAGGACGCCAGCTCCCGGCGCGGGCCGGTGGCTCGCAGCGCCTCGGCCGTGACCTCCACAGATCCGCCGACGCGGACGCCGTCGCGGACGAGCCGGGCCAGCACGCTCATGCCGCTTGCCGGAACCTGTCGTAGAAGGCCACGAACTCCGCGAAGGTCTGGGGATAGTAGGCGTCCTGCGACAGGGCGAAGGGGTCGTAGCCCAGCTCCTCCTCCAGGGCGGACACGAAGATGGCGAAGCCCAGGCTGTCGAGGCCGGTGTCCAGCAGCACCGTCTCGGGCGCCAGCTCCGGCGCGGGGCTGGTCTTCTCGCTCTGCCAGATCTGGCCGAAGACCTGGCGGATGGTGGCGTCGAGCTGCGGCATGTCTGTTCCTAGTGCTTGATTTCGGACGAGTCGCCCTTGTCGAGGCGGATGCCCCAGGGGCCGGTGACGATGTTCTGCTCCACGACGCGGGCGGGGTTGCCCATGACCACGCAGTTGGAAGGCACGTCGCGCCCCACCACGGAGTTGGCGGTCACGATCACCGAGTCGCCGATGCGGACGCCGGGCATGACCACGACCCCGAAGCCGATGAAGCAGTTCGAGCCGATGTGCACGTCCACGTGGCGGCGGTTCACGAAATCATGCGTGAGGATCGCCGCGCCCGAGGTGATCGCCGTGTAGTCACCGATATGGATGCCGCCCGGGTTGGTCTTGTCGAGCCGCGCCCCCCGCGAGATCCGCACCTGCTCGCCGATATTCATCCCGTAGACGCGGCGGTAGTAGCCCGCCATGCCGGGCAGCACGAGGTTCTTGTGCACCAGGGTGCGTAGTCTGGAAACGTAAGACATGGATCCCGCTATGTTCCGCAGCCGGTCCGAACGGACCGCTCATGGCCCAAGCTAGCAACACGGAACGCTTCGCCATAGACAGCCGAAAGGCGGTCCGTGGCCTAACTCGTTCGGACGAGTTGAAGATCCGATCGATTGAGCCAAGCTCGAACGCGAATCGCCGCCCGACCTCGTGGTCCCCTCAGCCGATCGCGGCCAGCGCCGGGAAGCTTTCCAGCAGCCACCACGAAAAGGCGGTGAACTGCCCCGTGACCATGAGCAGCCCCACCGTCCACAGCAGCAGCCCCGAGACCCTCTCGATCCGCTCCATGTGCCGTCGCATCGCCCGCATGACCCCGCCCAGGCGCGGAAAGAACGCCGCCACCAGCAGGAAGGGAATGCCCAGGCCCATCGCGTAGGTCGCCAGCAGCGCCATCCCCCGCGCCACGTCCGCCTCGGTCGCCGCCAGCCCCAGGATCGCCCCCAGGATCGGCCCCAGGCATGGCGTCCAGCCGAAGGCGAAGGCCAGCCCCAGCAGGTAGGCCCCGAAGGCCGACCCGCCCCGGTCCCCGGCATCGAGCCGCGCCTCGCGCGCCAGGAACGGGATTCGCAGCACGCCCAGGAAATGCGCGCCGAAGATCATGATGACGACGCCCGCCCCCGTCACGAACCAGCCCTGCCATTGCAGCAGCGCCCGCCCGAGCGTGGAGGCCGCCGCCCCCAGCAGCAGGAACACGGTGGACAGCCCCAGCACGAAGAACACCGCCGCCAGCAGCGCCCGCCCCCGCGCCGCCCGCGCCTCGGTCATCTCGCCCACCGACACGCCGCCCATGTAGGCCAGATACGGCGGCACGATCGGCAGGACGCAGGGGCTCAGGAAGGACAGAAGCCCCGCCACCAGCGCGACCAGCATCGCCGGGATCAGCGTCGCGTCGAGGATCATGTCGGAGGTGAACATCGCGGCTCCCGGATTCGCCCGGTCCAGCCTTATCCCGCCCTCGGCCCGCCGTCACCGGGACACGGCGTCACAAGAGGGCCGGCGGTTGCAACTCCCGCCCCGGCCTGACAACCAAGGGCCGCAGACCTGACGGAGCCCGACGTGCAAGCCTCCCAGACCCTCGTGGACCTCTTCCTCGACGTCCTGCCGCTCCTGCTCACGCTCCTCGTCGCGGGATCGGCCATCGGCTTCCTGGCCGGGCTCTTCGGCATCGGCGGCGGGGCGATCTCGGTTCCGATCTTCTTCCAGGCCTTCGGGGTGCTGGGGATCGGCGACGACGTGCGGATGCCCCTGGCGGTCGGCACCTCGCTCGCCCTCATCATCCCGACCTCGTTCCTGTCGGCCCGCGCGCATCTCAAACGCGGCACCGTGGACATGGACCTCCTGCGGCTCTGGGCCGTTCCCGTGATCCTCGGGGTGCTCCTCGGCTCGCTCATCGCCCGCGTCGCCGAGCCCTGGATCTTCCAGGTCGTCTTCGTGGCCGTCGCCGGCGTCAACGCCGCCAAGCTCCTCCTGGGCGGCGAGGGCTGGCGGGTCCGCGAGGGCCTTCCGGGGCGCGCGGCGCTGCGGGTCTACGGCGCGATCACCGGCCTCCTGTCCTCTCTCATGGGCATCGGCGGCGGCGCGATCACCAACCTGATCCTGACGCTCCACGGCGTCTCGATCCACCGCGCGGTGTCCACCGGCGCGGGCGCGGGGGTGCTGATCGCCCTCCCCGCGACGCTGGGCTACATCTACGCCGGCTGGGGCAAGCCCGGCCTGCCGCTGGATGCGACCGGCTACGTCTCCTGGCTCACGGTGGCCGCCACCATGCCGACGACGCTGCTGACCACCCGCCTCGGCGTCACCCTCGCGCACCGCCTGTCGCGGCGCGCGCTCTCCACGTCGTTCGGGCTGTTCCTGCTGTTCGTCTCGGCCCGCTTCCTCTGGGACCTGCTCTAGGCGCGCGCCGGCACCAGGGCGCCGCCCCGCCGCCCCTCGCGCCCATACCGCGCGATCCCGAGGTCGGCCGTCTCGATCCCCGACCGCCGGCCCGACACGATGTCCGCCAGCACCCGGCCCGATCCCGCCGCCATCGTCCAGCCCAGCGTCCCGTGCCCGGTGTTGAGGAACAGCCCCGGCACCGGCGTCCGCCCCACGACCGGCGTCCCGTCCGGCGTCATCGGCCGCAGCCCGCACCAGAACTCGGCGCGGTCCACATCGCCCGCGCCCCCGAACAGCCCCTCGACCGAACGAAGCAGCGTCGCCTTCCTCGCGGGCGGCAGCGACAGGTCGAACCCGGCAATCTCGGCCAAGCCCCCCACCCGGATGCGGTCGCCCAGCCGGGTGATCGCCACCTTGTAGGTCTCGTCCATCACCGTGGACACCGGAGCGGCCCCGGCGTCCACAACCGGCAGCGTCAGCGAATAGCCCTTCACCGGATAGACCGGCAGCCCGAGCCCCAGCGGCTTCACCAGCGCCGGCGAGAAGCTCCCCAGCGCCACCACCACCGCGTCGCCCGTGACCGGCCCCTCGGCCGTCATGGCGCCCGTGACCCGCCCGCCCTCGACCACCAGACGCTCCACGCCGACGCCATAGCGGAAGGCGACGCCCTTCGCCTCGCACAGCGCCGCCAGCGCGGTCGTGAACTTGAAGCAGTCCCCCGTCTCGTCGCCCGGCAGCCGCAGCCCGCCGACGATCTCGCCCTTGGCCAGCCCCGGCTCGGCTCGGGCGCAGCCCTCGGCGTCCAGCACCTCGAAGGGCACGCCGCCCTCGCGCAGCACGGCGATGTCCTTTTCCGCCGCCGCCATCTGCGCCTCCTTGCGGAAGACCTGCAACGTCCCCAGCCTCCGCTCGTCGTAGGCGATGCCGGTCTCGTCGCGCAGCGCGCCAAGGCAGTCGCGCGAATACTCGGCCAGCCGCACCATCCGCGCCTTGTTGGCATTGTAGGCCTCGGGCGTGCAGTTCCCCAGCATCCGCGCCAGCCAGGTCAGCTTCGCCCAGTCCGGCCGGGGCTGCACGATCAGCGGCGCGTGGCGCTGCATCATCCACTTCAGCGCCTTCAGCGGGATGCCCGGCGCGGCCCAGGGGGCGGAGTAGCCGGGCGACACCTCGCCCGCGTTGGCAAAGCTCGTCTCTCGCGCCGGCGCGGGCTGGCGGTCGATCACCGTGACCTCGTGGCCCGCCTCGGCCAGATACCAGGCCGAGGTCACTCCGATGACGCCCGCTCCCAAGACGATGATCCGCATGGCCTTCTCCGCTCCCGTGCCGCCGCCCGATCACGGATAATCGACTCCGCGGGGGAAAGGCTCGCAAAGACGGTAGCTGCCGAAGCTTCAAGCCAAAGGTTCTTGCGCGATTTGGCATACCTGCACACGATAATTCGATATGACGGCAAACCAGCCGAAGAATCTTCCCCCGCCATGGTCGAGCCTTGCCCATCCCTCTCCGGCGCTCCACTTGCCACGGGCTCCTCCCCGGCGTTACGGCTGGAGCCATCGCGACCCGCAACCAGGAAGAGGCCCATGGACGACCGCCCTTCGGCCCCGCTCCGCCGCCTCCCCCTGCACGATCTCCACATGGCCCAGGGCGCGCGCCTCGTGCCCTTCGCCGGCTGGGAGATGCCGGTCCAGTACGAGCCCGGCGTCATGGCCGAGCACCTGCACACCCGGTCCCAGGCCAGCCTCTTCGACGTCAGCCACATGGGCCAGATCCTGCTCCGGCCGCGCGACGGCATGGCGCACCTCGCCCTCGCCCTCGAATCGCTGGTTCCCGCCGACATCCTGTCCCTCCCCGAGGGGCGGCAGCGCTACGCCCTCCTCCTCGACGACGCCGGCAACATCCGCGACGACATCATGGTGGCCCATCGCGGCGACCACTTCCTCGTCGTCGTCAACGCCTCCATGCGCGAGGCCGACCTCGCCCACCTCCAGGACGCTCTGGGCCCGCAAGCCGAGGAGGCCCACGCCCGCGCCCTCCTCGCCCTCCAGGGCCCCGCCGCCGCGACCGCCCTCGCTGCCCTTCTCCCCGGCGTCGAATCGATGCGCTTCATGGACTCCCGCGCCCTCCCCTGGCAAGGCGCCGACCTCTGGATCTCCCGGTCCGGCTACACCGGCGAGGACGGCTTCGAGATCTCCGTCTCCGCCGCCCGCGCCGAGGCGCTGGCCACCGCCCTCCTCGCCCACCCCGCCGTCCGCCCGGCCGGCCTCGGCGCGCGCGACAGCCTGCGCCTTGAGGCCGGCCTTTGCCTCCACGGCAACGACATCGACCGCACCACCAGCCCCGTCGAGGCGGCGCTCTCCTGGTCCATCGGCAAGGCCCGCCGCACGGGCGGGGCGCGCGCCGGCGGCTTCCCCGGCGCCGACCGCGTGCTGCGCCAGCTCGACCTCGGCCCCCGCCGCCTCCGCGTCGGCCTGCGCCCCGAGGGCCGCGCCCCGATGCGCGCCGGCACCGCCCTTGCCGGCCCCTCCGGCCACGCCGGCCACGTCACCTCCGGCACTTTCGGCCCCACCGTCCAGGCCCCCATCGCCATGGGCTACGTGGACGCCACCCTCGCCGCCCCCGGCACCCGCCTCCTCGGAAAGATCCGGGGCCGCGAGCATCCCGTCACCGTCGCCCCTCTCCCCTTCGTCCCTCCGTCCTTCCATCGCTAGAGGCCCCCGCATGAAGTTCACCGAAGACCACGAATGGCTGCGCGCCGAGGACGACAACCTCGTCACCGTCGGCATCACCGAGCACGCCGCCAAGGAGCTGGGCGACATCGTCTTCGTGGAGCTGCCCGAGATCGAGGCGATGGTCGCCCACGGCGACGAGGTCGTGGTGATCGAAAGCGTCAAGGCCGCCTCCGACATCCTCGCCCCCCTCGACGGCGAGATCGTGGAGGTCAACGCCAAGCTGACCGAGAACCCGGGCCTCGTGAACCAAGACCCCCTCGGCGCGGGCTGGTTCTTCAGGATCCGCGTGGACGACATCGCCGTCCTCGACGACTTCATGGACGAGGACGAATACCAGGACCACATCGCATGACCGCCTGGGCGCCCACCGGCTACGACCCCGACGACTTCGCCAACCGTCGCCACATCGGCCCGTCCCCGTCCGAGATGGCCGAGATGCTGGCCGCCGTGGGCGCCTCCTCCCTCGACGCCCTCATCGACGAGACGGTGCCCGCCTCGATCCGCCAGTCCGATCCGCTCTCCTGGGCGCCCCTGACCGAGGCCGCCCTCCTGCGCCGGATGCGCGAAGTGGCCGCAAAGAACCGCGTGATGACCTCGCTCATCGGCCAGGGCTACCACGGCACCTTCACGCCGCCCGCCATCCAGCGGAACATCCTCGAAAATCCGGCGTGGTATACCGCCTACACGCCCTACCAGCCCGAGATCGCGCAAGGCCGTCTCGAAGCCCTCCTCAACTTCCAGACCGTCGTGGCCGACCTCACCGGCCTCCCCGTCGCCAACGCCTCGCTGCTGGACGAGGCGACCGCCGCCGCCGAAGCCATGACGATGGCCGAGCGCAGCGCGAAATCGAAGGCCCGCGCCTTCTTCGTCGCCACCGACCTCCACCCGCAGACCAAGGCCGTCATCCGCACCCGCGCCCTCCCCTTGGGCATCGAGATCATCGAGGGCGCCCCGGAAAGCCTCGACCCCTCAACGGTCTTCGGGGCGATCTTCCAGTATCCCGGCACCTACGGCCACCTCCGCGACCTGACCGCCGACATCGCCAATCTCCACGCCGCCAACGCCCTCGCCATCGTCGCCACCGACCTCCTCGCCCTGACGCTGCTCAAGGAGCCCGGCGCGATGGGCGCCGACATCGCCGTGGGCAGCGCCCAGCGCTTCGGCGTCCCCATGGGCTACGGCGGCCCCCATGCCGCCTTCCTCTCCTGCCGCGACGCGCTGAAACGCGCGATGCCCGGCCGCATCGTCGGCGTCTCGGTGGACGCGCGCGGGAACCGCGCCTACCGCCTCGCCCTGCAAACGCGCGAGCAGCACATCCGGCGCGAGAAGGCGACCTCCAACGTCTGCACCGCCCAGGCGCTCCTCGCCGTCATGGCGGGCTTCTACGCCGTCTTCCACGGCCCCAAGGGCCTGCACGCCATCGCCGAGCGGGTCCACCTCCACGCCCACCGCCTCGCCCGCGCCCTGCGCGACGCCGGGGCCAAGGTCACGCCCGATGCCTTCTTCGACACCCTCACCGTCGAGGTCGGCGTCGGCCAGTCCGGCCTCCTCGCCGCCGCCCGCGCCGAGGGGCTGAACCTCCGCAAGATCGGCACCACCCATGTCGGCATCGCGCTGGACGAGACCACCGACGAGGACACCCTCCTCCGCGTCCTTCGCGCCTTCGGCATCGACGACGCGCCGCCCGCCAGCGACGGACCGGCGATCCCGGAAACCCTGCTGCGAACAACGGACTACCTGACGCATCCGGTGTTCCACATGAACCGCGCCGAATCCGAGATGATGCGCTACATGCGCCGCCTCTCGGACCGCGACCTCGCGCTCGACCGCGCCATGATCCCGCTCGGCTCCTGCACGATGAAGCTCAACGCCGCCGCCGAGATGATGCCGCTGACCTGGCCCGAGTTCGGCCAGCTCCACCCCTTCGCGCCCCGCGACCAGGCGCAGGGCTACGCCGAGGCCATCGCCGACCTGAGCGCGAAGCTCTGCGAGATCACCGGCTTCGACGCCTTCTCCATGCAGCCCAACAGCGGCGCGCAGGGCGAATACGCGGGCCTGCTGACGATCCGCGCCTACCACCTCGCCAACGGCGACCATGACCGCCGCGTGTGCCTGATCCCCGTCTCCGCCCACGGCACCAACCCCGCCTCCGCGCAGATGGCCGGGATGGAGGTCGTCGTCGTCAAGGCGACCCCGAGCGGCGACGTGGACCTCGACGACTTCCGCGCCAAGGCCGAAGCCGCCGGTCCCCGCCTCGCCGCCTGCATGATCACCTACCCCTCCACGCACGGCGTCTTCGAGGACACCCTGCGCGAGGTCTGCGAGATCACCCACCAGCATGGCGGGCAGGTCTATCTGGATGGGGCGAACATGAACGCCCTCGTCGGCCTCGTGAAGCCCGGCGAGGTCGGGGCCGACATCTCCCACCTCAACCTGCACAAGACCTTCGCCATCCCCCACGGCGGGGGCGGCCCCGGCATGGGGCCGATCGGCGTCAAGGCCCACCTCGCGCCCCACCTCCCCGCCGATCCCCAGACCGGCGAGGCCGGGGCCGTCGCCGCCGCCCCCTACGGCTCGGCGTCGATCCTGCTCATCTCCTGGGCCTACTGCCTGCTGATGGGCGGCGCGGGGCTGACGCAGGCGACCAGGGTGGCGATCCTGAACGCCAACTACATCGCGGCGCGGCTCCGGGGCGCCTACCCGATCCTCTTCGCCGGCAACCGGGGCCGGGTCGCGCACGAATGCATCCTCGACACCCGGCCCTTCGCCGCCCATGGCGTCACCGTCGATGACCTCGCCAAGCGCCTCGTGGACAACGGCTTCCACGCCCCCACGATGTCCTGGCCCGTCGCTGGCACCCTGATGGTGGAGCCCACCGAGTCCGAGCCCAAGGCCGAGATCGACCGCTTCATCACGGCGCTCCTCTCCATCCGCGAGGAGATCGCGGCGGTGGAGCGCGGCGAGATCCGCGCCGAGGACTCCCCCCTCCGCCACGCCCCCCACACCGTCGAGGACCTCGTGGCCGACTGGACCCGCCCCTACACGCGCGAACAGGGCTGCTTCCCCCCCGGCGCGTTCCGGGTGGACAAGTATTGGCCGCCCGTGGGCCGCGTGGACAACGCCTTCGGCGACCGCAACCTCGTCTGCACCTGCCCGCCGCTCGAATCCTACGCGGAGGCGGCGGAGTGATCGCCCCCGCCTAAGAATTTTCGCCGAAAATTCTTAGGCGGCCCCTTACGACGGAGCCCACTCCGTAAGAACCGCGACCCGAATCACCCTGGCCACGCTTCTGCCCCTCGAAAAAAGGGGTGTTGCGCGACCCGGCTCCCGACCGTTCGTTGCTGTCGGACACCGTTAACGCATCGGTGCGATCCTCCCTCGCACGGGCCGCACTCCCGCCGCCCGCGAATCGAGAGGAGACCGACCCATGCCCCAGGCCACGCCGCCGGCCCCGACGCGGAGCCTCCGCGCCCTCGGCCCCGCCGTGGCCGCGCTCCGCCGCGCCCTAATGCTGCGGCAACCGCACCCCATAGATGCGCTCGGCGTTCCGGTGGGCGATCGACGCCCGCTCATCCTCGGACAGCTCCCCCAGCACCGCCTCGGTGAGCCCGATCCAGCCGTCCATCCCGAGCCCCAGCTGGACCACGGGCCAATCCGAGCCCCAGACCATCCGCGCGGGCGTGAAGGTCTCGATCACATGGTCGATCCAGGGCCGCAGCACGTCCAGCGAGGCCGTGTCCGGCGCGGCATAGGCGCTGATCCCCGACAGCTTCACGCTCATGTTCGGACAGGCCGCCACCTCGCGCAGGCCCTCGCTCCACTCGCTCCACCCGCCCCCGGCGATATCGGGCGTGCCGCAATGGTCGAGCACGAAGCCGGTATCGGGACAGGCCCGCGCGAGGTCGCGGGCGAGGCGCAGCGTGCGCGCCCGCACGTTCACGTCGAACGGGAACCCCGCCCGTCCGATGCGGCGCACGTTCGCCCGGAACGTCCCGGACAGCGACACGTCCTCGGCCACGTCCTCGTGCAGGATGCGCCGATACCCCACGACGCCAAGGCTCGGCCCTTCCTCAAGCCACGCCTCGAAACCGTCGTCCGTCTCCGGCCGGCAGTTGGCGACCTGCCCCAGGAGCCGGCCCTCGCGGACCAGCCCCGCGATCCAGCGCGATTCGGCCTGCCAGTCCAGCGCGGCGACCTCCATGAAGATCGCCCCCCGCACCCGGCCGTCCTGCAACCGCAGCGCCTCCTCCAGCGGGAAATCCCGCTGGAGCGCGGGCACGCGGTGCGTCCAGGCGTGCCCGGTCACGCGCCGGTCGATCAGGTGGAGATGGGTGTCGAGAAGGTCCATGCCGCCTCAGGCGTCGTCCTCGCAGACCTGCCGCTGCTCGCCCAGGCCCGCGATGCCGAGCTCCACCACGTCGCCCGCCCGCAGGAACTGCGGCGGCTTCTGCCCCATGCCCACGCCCGGCGGCGTCCCGGTCGAGATGACGTCGCCCGGATGCAGGGACATGAACTGGCTCAGGTAGCTGACCAGGTGCGCGACGCCGTAGACCATGGTGTTGGTCGATCCGTCCTGCTTGGTCTCGCCGTTGACGCGGCAGAACATCCGCAGGTCCTGCGGGTCCGCCACCTCGTCGCGCGTCACCAGCCAGGGGCCGAGCTGGCCGAAGTTGTCGCAGGACTTGCCCTTGGTCCACTGCCCCGCCCGCTCGGCCTGGAAATGCCGCTCGGACACGTCGTTGGCGACGGCGTAGCCAGCGACGTAGGACAAGGCGTCCTCCTCGCTGACATACTTGGCGTGCCGACCGATGACGACGGCCAGCTCGACCTCCCAGTCGGTCTTGAGGCTCCCGCGCGGGATCAGGATGGGATCGTTCGGCCCGCAGATGGCGGAGGTCGCCTTCATGAAGATCACCGGCTCGGGCGGGACCGGCAGGTTCGACTCGGCGGCGTGGTCGGCGTAGTTGAGGCCGATGCAGATGAACTTGCCGGTCCGGCCGACGCAGGCCCCCAGCCGCGTGGCCGCATCGACCACGGGCAGGCTGTCGGGATCGACGACGCGGATCGCCGCCAGCCCCTCGTCGGACAGCACGGCCCCGGCGATGTCGGGCACCACGCCCGTGAGATCGCGGATCGTGCCGTCGTCATGCCTCAGCCCCGGCTTCTCGTGGCCGCGCTCGCCATGGCGCAGAAGCTTCATGTCATCGTCCTTTCAGATGTTGGCCCAGCCGCCGTCGATGACGTGCGCCTGCCCCGTGGTGTAGCTGCTCTCGCCCGAGGCGAGATAGACCACCAGCGCCGCGATCTCCTCGGGCTTGCCGATGCGCCCGATGGGCTGGCGCGCGATGAAGGCCTTGCGCGCCGCCTCGTAGTCGCCGGTGTCCCGCAGCCGCTGGTCGAGCGACGGGCTTTCCACCGTCCCGGGGCAGATCGCGTTGCAGCGGATGCCCTGCCCGATGAAGTCGGCGGCGACGGACTTGGTGAGGCCGATCACCCCCGCCTTGGTCGCCCCGTAGACGAAGCGGTTGGGCGCGGCGATCACCGAGGACGCGACCGAGGCCATGTTGACGATCGACCCGCCGCCGTTCGCGATCATGCCCGGCAGGAAGGCCCGGCACATCCGGTACATCGCCGTCATGTTCAGCCGGAGCGAGAAGTCCCACTGATCCTCGTCGCAGTCGAGGATCGTCCCAGCCGCCACGAAGCCCGCGCAGTTGAACAGCACGTTCACCGGCCCTGCCGCTTCCACGGCGGCGCGGATGCTGCCGGGGTCGAGCACGTCGAGCCGCCGAGTGGTCAGGCTCCCGCACGCCTCGGCCTCCAGGCTCGCCAGCGCGGCCTCGTTCACGTCGGTGGCGATCACCTCCGCCCCTTCGCGCGCCATGGCCAGCGCCGAGGCGCGGCCTATCCCCTGGCCCGCCGCCGTCAGCAGCGCGCGCTTGCCCGAGAGCCGTCCCACGATCCCCTCCTCCCGCCGGTTCACGCGCCTGTGTCGCACCCCGCCCGAGGGGATGCAACGTCCCCGGCCCTGTGGCCCGGCGACCACGCGCCCGGACGCTCACGCGGATGTGGCCTGCACGGGCGCGCGGCGGATGTCAGTCCTCTGGACAAGGCGCGCGAAACCGCCTTCACGGACCCCGCCCGTCCGGGTCGGTTCCCGGACCCTTCCATCGAGGACCATCCATCATGTCGATGCAGCAGACCGGCGCGTCGCAGGACACGCCCCAGCCCGGCGCCCCCACCGGCCGCGCCCCGCAGCCCGAGGCCGCCCAGCCCGGCCGCGCCCCCACCGCGCCCGGCCAGGACGCCGCCCCGCTGTTCCGCGACTTCGCGAGCATCTGAGGCGCGGCCGGCTGGCGACCCGCTGGCCCCGCCGCGCCGGTGTGGTAGTCTCGGTCCATGGCCGCGATCTCCACGCTCCGCAACCTGGGCCCGGCGACCGAGTCCGCCTTCCTCCGCGCCGGCATCTCCACCGCCGAGGAGCTGCGCGCGCTCGGTGCCGACCGGGCCTACGCCCGCCTCCTCGACGCAGGGGAGCGTCCGCACTTCATCGCCTACTACGTCCTGCACATGGCGATCCAGGACCGCCCCTGGACCGACTGCCAAGGCGAGGAGAAGGCCGGGCTGCGCCGCCGCTTCGACGCGCTCAAGTCCCGTCACGCCGCACCCGCCGACGCGGCCATCGAATCGGCGCTCGACGCCCTGGGCGTCGGCCGCCGCCGCTGAGACCTTGCGGAACCCGCGGCCTGCTTTACGAAGTCTTCACCAACAATGGCGGAGCCTTCGAATCCATGCCCCCGACCTATCCGCGGACCGGCCTCCGCGCGGCGCTTCTGGCGGTCCTCCTTCCTCTCGCGGCCTGCGGCGCGTCCCGCGCCCCCGAGTCGCCGGGCCCGACCGCCCGCCACGCCGGCGACACGCCCGAGATGCAGGCGATGATCCACCGCTACGCCAGCTTCCTGGAGATCCCTCCCGACCTGCTGTCCCATGTCATCGCGGTCGAGAGCGGCTACAACCCGCAGGCGCGGAACGGCTCCTATTACGGCCTGATGCAGATCGCGCCGCAGACGGCTCGGACCATGGGCTACGACGGCCCCGATTCGGGCCTGCTCGACCCCGAGACCAACCTCCGCTTCGCCGGGGCCTACCTGCGCGGCGCCTACATCGTCGCCAACGGCGACCCCGAGCGCGCCTACGACTGGTATCGGAAGGGCTACTACTACGAGGCACGCGACCGCAGCCTCCTCGTGGAGACCGGCCTCGCCAAGCGCGAGCTTCGCTGAGCGCCGCTCCCGCCCCGGGAACAGCCCGGGGCCCCGGATCGTTGCGCCCCGCAGTCGCATCGGCCGCTTAGGAGAGGCACATGAACGCGCGTTCCGGATCGATCCTCGCCGCATGGCTCGCCGCCACGGCCGCCGCGCAGGCGCAGGAGGCCGAGCCCATCGACGTTGGCATGTCGGGGGGCTACGTCCCGTTCACCTTCGTGGAGAACGACGTCCTCCAGGGCTTCGAGGTGGATTTCATGAACGCCGTGGGCGAGGAGATCGGCCGTCCCGTCAACTTCGTCACCATGTCCTTCTCGGGCCTGATCGGCGCCCTCCAGTCAGGCCGCATCGACACGGTGGCCAACCAGATCACCGTCACGCCCGAGCGCGAGGCGACCTTCGTCTTCACCCAGCCCTACGTGATCGACGGCGCCCAGGTCGTCGTCCGCGAGGGCAACACGGAGATCGCCGGCGTCGAGGACCTGCGCGGCCATTCCGTCGCCGTTAACCTCGGCTCCAACTTCGAGCAACTCCTGCGCGAGCTGCCCTATGCCTCCGAGATCGACATCCGCACCTACGAGAGCAACATCGAGCAGGACACCGCCCTGGGCCGGGTGGACGCCTTCGTGATGGACCGCGTGTCCACCGCCACCGTCATCCGCGATAGCGGCCTGCCGCTCCAGCTCGCCGGCGAGCCCTTCAGCGAGATCCGCAACGCCCTGCCCTTCCGCGACGACGAGGAGGGCCGCGCCCTGCGGGACGAGGTGGACGCTGCCATCACCACGCTCAAGGAGGACGGCACCCTGCGCGAGATTTCCGAGAAATGGCTGGGCCTCGACGTGACCGGCTCCGGGACGGGCTCCGGGACGGGCTCCGACTAGGCCCATGGGCCCGCTCGACCTCGACTACATGCTGGGGCTGGTGCCGGTGCTCCTGCGCTACCTGCCGCTCACGCTGGGGATGGCAGCGGGCGCGATGGTCCTGGCGCTGGCCCTCGCGGTCGTCCTCGCGATGATCCGGGTGTCGCGCGTGCCGGTGCTCGACCGGCTGGTGCAGGGCTTCGTCAGCTTCTTCCGGGGCACGCCGCTGCTCGTGCAGCTCTTCCTGTTCTACTACGGCCTGCCGCAGATCGTCCCCGCCTTCGCCGCGATCAGCGG
Source organism: Rubellimicrobium aerolatum (assembly GCF_017872975.1). Lineage (GTDB taxonomy): Bacteria > Pseudomonadota > Alphaproteobacteria > Rhodobacterales > Rhodobacteraceae > Rubellimicrobium > Rubellimicrobium aerolatum. The sequence continues at coordinate 172,580 of NZ_JAGGJP010000006.1, read as the reverse complement.
CATCCAGGCCGCCATCGCCGGCCTCACGCTCCATTTCGCGGCCTACATGGCCGAAAGCATCCGCGCCGCCATCCTCGGCGTGGATCGCAGCCAGTGGGAGGCGAGCCAGGCCGTCGGCATGACGCAAACGCAGGCGCTCCGCCGCATCGTCCTGCCCCAGGCCGCCCGCGTCGCCGCGCCGACGCTGCTCAACTACTTCATCGACATGATCAAAAGCACCTCGCTCGCCTTCACCCTCGGCGTCACCGAGATGATGGGCGCGGCGCAGAGGGAGGCCGCCGGCAGCTTTCGCTACTTCGAGGCCTTCCTGCTGGTCGCCGTGTTCTACTGGGTCGTCGTCGAGGCCCTGTCCTTCGCCCAGCGTCGGCTCGAAACCGTCCTGAGCCGAGCCTACGCCCGATGATCGAGCTTCAGGGCCTCACGAAGCGGTTCGGCGCGAACACGGTCCTGAACGGCATCGACCTCGCCATCGCGCCGGGCGAGAGGATCGTGGTCATCGGCCCGTCCGGCACCGGCAAATCGACGCTGCTCCGCTGCATCAACTTCCTGGACCGCCCCGACGCCGGCACCATCCGCATCGGCGACCTGACCGTGGACGCCGCCCGCGCGACCAAGGCGCAGATCCTCGCGCTGCGCCGCCGCACCGCCTTCGTGTTCCAGAACTACGCGCTCTTCGCCAACCGCACCGCGCGCGGCAACATCACCGAGGCGCTGTTCACCGTCCGCCGCCTCCCACGCGCCGAGGCCGAGGGCCGCGCCGACGCAATCCTCCGCGACATCGGCCTCGCGGATCGGGGCGACGCCTACCCCGCCGCGCTCTCGGGCGGGCAGCAGCAGCGCGTGGGCATCGGCCGCGCGCTCGCCCTCTCCGCCGACCTCATGCTCTTCGACGAGCCGACCTCGGCGCTCGACCCCGAATGGGTGGGCGAGGTGCTCGACCTGATGCGCCGCATCGCCGAGGCCCGCCAGACCATGCTGATCGTCACCCACGAGATGCAGTTCGCCCGCGAGATCGCCGACCGCGTGCTGTTCATGGAGGGCGGCCGCATCGTCGAGGAAGGCCCGCCCGCGCAACTGTTCGAGTCCCCCCGGGACCCCCGCACCCGCGAGTTCCTCCGCCGCGTCCGCTAGACGTCCAGCCCCAGCCCCCGCAGCGCCTCCAGCGTCCCGGCCGTGGATCGGTGGTGCACGAAGACTCCGCCCGCCTCCTCCCAAAGGTGCCGATACTTCAGCAGGTCGTCCACGAGGATGTCGCCCGGCGCCTCCATGTGGTCCCGCTTGGCCCGCGCCATGGTAGTGATCATCCGCGCTTCGGGGAAGTGCCGCGCGGCCCAGCGCATCTTCTGCGGCGCGGCCCAGGTGCCCTGCGGCGTCCCCGTCAGGATGACGGGATGCAGATGCGCCGTCGCGTCCCACAGCTCGCGCGCGTCCGGCATCAGGGGCAGGCTCCCGAAGAAGTCCCCGTGCCCGGCCAGCCGCGACCAGAAGGCCCGCGCCCCGTGCCGCGCCTCGAACTCGCGCGGCGGCAGCCCCAGTACCTCGGTCGCGAAGGCGTCGAAGTCCGCCAGCACCCCGTCGCAATCCAGGAACAGCTTCGGCATCAGCGCCCCTCCCCGCGCAGCTCCGCGACCCGCGCCGCCAGCCGTTCCAGGAACTCCGTCAGCGCCGCCTCCGGGTCCGTCTCGGCCGAGCTCAGCACCGTGATCCCCCAGCGCTTCAGCACCGCCGCCTGCGCCGGCCCGGCGCACGGCAGGAAGACGTAGCTCGGCGGCCGATTGTCCTGATAGGGCGACCGGCTCCAGCTTTCCCAGATGCGATGCAGCAGCAATCGGATGTTCAGGTCCTGCATCGAATAGCCGACGAACAGCAGCGTCCGGCTCATGGCGTCGGCCCGGAACTTCACGTCCAGCGGGCTGTCGAAGCTCAGGCGCGAGAAGTAGTCCGTCTCGGTCAGCACCAAGCTCGCGTCATCGTCGAAGTCACCGTGGAACTTGACGATCTGCGTGTCCTCGGACCCCGCGAAGGTCAGGTCGCGCTCGTTGGCGATCTTCGCGAAGGGCCGTCCGTGCGACTCGAACGCCACCTCCAGGTTGCGGTCGTAGTTGGTCGTGTAGATCAGCGGGAACCCCAGCTCCACGATGAGCTGGTGGATGCGCGAGTCCCGCACCCGCTCCTCCGACACCTTCCATTCCCGGTCCATCCAGCTCCGCAGCGGCCCGATGCTGCCGTGCCGGATGCGGTAGTATTCGGCCAGGATCGGGTGCCCCAGCGCCGGGCCGGGATCGGTCTCCGCCTCCAGCAGCAGCTCGCGCATCATGTGATCGATCAGCGCCTGCCACGAGGGCAGCCCCACCACCATCGACACGCCCGCGCCGACGAAAAGGATCGCCCGTCGGTCATGGATGGACTGCGCGAGATCTTCGATGTCGGTCGCCATGTCGCGCCCGAAACGGGCCACCCCCGCGATTGTTCCCGCTCAGGCCATCCGCCGCACAAGCCCCAGCGTCGCCACCAGCACCAGCCCGACCGCCAGCCCGACGACCGCCGCCCCCACCGCACCGACAAGCCACGCGACGATCGGCGCGATCGGCCCGGCGAGGCGCGCCGCCGCCTCCGCGATCGTCTCGATCAGGTGCTCGGGCGCCTCCACCCCAAAGCTCTCAAGCCCGTGCAGCAGGAACCCGCCCCCGACCCACAGCATTGCCAGCACGCCCGCGACGCTCAGCACCGCCAGCACCCGCGGCATCCCGCGCACCAGACCGCAGCCCAGCCGGTGCAGCGCCCCCGTGTGCCGCCGCGCCACCGCCGCGCCGATGTCGTCCGCCTTCACGATCAGCGCCACCACGCCATAGACCCCCACCGTGATCGCCACCCCCGCCAGCGCCAGCGCCGCCGCCCGCGTCAGCAGGCTCGACGCCTCGATGGTCGCCAGCGCGATCACCATGATCTCGGTGGACAGGACCAGGTCCGTGCGGATCGCGCCCGAGACCTTGCGCGCCTCCAGCTCCTCCGCCGACCCCGCCGCCTCCAGGTCCTCCGCATGGGCGGCATGGGGATGCAGCCGCTCCACTACCTTCTCAGCCCCCTCGAAGCACAGGTAGGCCCCGCCCGCCATCAGAATCGGCGTCACCAGCCAGGGCAGGAACTCGGCCAGGATGAGCGCCCCCGGCAGGATCAGCAGGAGCTTGTTCCGCAAGGAGCCCAGCGCGATGCGCCAGATGATCGACAGCTCGCGCTCGGCGGCGATGCCGATGACGTAGCGCGGCGTCACCGCCGTGTCGTCGATGACGATCCCCGCCGCCTTGCCGCTGGCCTTGACCGCCTGCGCCGACACGTCGTCCAGGCTCGCCGCCGCCATCTTGGCGATGGCCGCCACGTCGTCGAGCAGCGCGAAGAATCCCGATGCCATGCCGCCCCCTGCCGCCCGATCCCGCCTCAACCCCGCCGACGCCTTAAGGTTTCAGCGTTCCTCCACCCCATGCGCCGCCAGGAACATCGCCACCGCCGCGTCGGCGATGACGCCCACCGCCTCGGCCGAGGGCGGCTCGGGGTCCTTGCCGAACAGCCGGGGCCGCCAGATGCCGGCCGTCGCCAGCGCCACGAACTGCGCCGCCGCGACCGTCACGTCCCCGATCCGCAGCCGCCCCGCCTCCACCTCGCGCGCCAGCAGCGCGGCCAGCGCGTCCTGCGTCCGCTTGGGTCCGCCGTCGTAGAAGCGCGCGCCCAGCTCCGGCATCCGCTGCGCCGTGGCGATCAGGATGCGCTGCGCCCGCACCCCCTCGTCCGAGCAGACGATCCCCGCCAGCCGCGCCGCGAACCGCCGCAACTTCTCCGCCAGGGGCAGGTCGCTCGCCAGAAGCTGCTCGGTGTCGAGGAACAGCCGATCCCGCTCCCGCTCGATCAGGCTGACGAACAGCTCCTCCTTGTTCTCGAAATAGACGTAGATCGTCCCCTTCGACACGCCCGCCGCCCGGCAGATGTCGTTCATGCTGGCGACATCGTAGCCCTGCTCCATGAAGACGCGCCGCGCGCCCTCCAGGATCTGGTCGCGCTTGGCCGGGTCTTCCCCCGCCGCATGGCGACGGGTCGGGGCACCCGGTTCGGGGACAAGGATGGTCTCGTCGGCGGGCCGCATGGATAGGGATCCTCCTGGCTGACACACCCCATATAATCGAACCAGTCGGTTCAATGAACCCTTGAACTGGACCCTGCGTCACGCTACATCAGTGACCGAACTGAACGGTTCGATCCGGCTCCGCCGATTCCCCGCTGCACCTCCCCAAGGACCCCGCCATGTCGAGACATGAACGCCTGAGCCCGGCCGCGAGCCTCGACGCGCCCGCCCCGGCCGCGCCCGCCGCCGCGCCGATCCAGGCCGCGCCGCCGGCCAAGCCCGTGCGCAAGAAGGCCGTCCTCGGCCTCGTCGCGCTCGCCGCGCTGGGCGGCATCGGCTATTGGGCCGAAGGCTACTGGACCGAGGGCCGCTTCCTCGTCGAGACCGACGACGCCTATGTCCAGGCCGACATCGCCCTCATCAGCAGCCGCGTGCAGGGCTACGTGGCCGAGGTGCCGGTGGATGCCAACGACCGCGTGCGCGCCGGCGACGTCCTCGTGCGCCTCGACGACGGCGACTACCGCATCGCCCTCGACACCGCCCGCAGCCGCCTCGCCACCGCCGACGACACCCTCGCCCGCATCGACGCGCAGATCGCCGCCGCCCGCGCCGGCGTCGCGCAGTCCGAGGCCGCCCGCGACGCCGCCGCCGCGCAGCTCCGCACCGCCACCTCGGCGGCCGACCGCGCCCGCAGCCTCGCGGAGACCAACGTCGTTGCCCAGGCCCAGCTCGACGAGGCCAACGAGGCGCTGGACACCGCAACCGCCGGCCTCGCCCAGGCCCAGGCCGCCGTCGCCAGCGCCGAGGCGCAGGTCGATGTGCTGATCGCCCAGCGCAAGGAGGCCGAGGGCACCCGGCGCGAGCTTGACCTCGCGGTGCAGCAGGCCCAGCGCAACCTCGACCTCACCGTGCTGCGCGCGCCCGCCGATGGCACGCTGGCGAACCTGACGCTCCAGACCGGCGACCTCGTGCAGCCCGGCGCGCGCCTCGCTGCGCTCGTCCCCGACGGCGACCTCTACATCGAGGCCAACTACAAGGAGACGCAGATGGAGGGCATCGCCCCCGGCGCGACCGTCCACGTCACGTTCGACGCCCTGCCGGACCGGGAGTTCGAGGCCACCGTCGCCTCCACCGCCCCCGCCACGGGGTCGGTCTTCTCGCTCCTGCCCGCCGACAACGCGACCGGCAACTTCACCAAGGTCGTCCAGCGCGTCCCCGTCCGCATCGCGATCCCCGCCGAGGCGCTCGCCACCGGCCAGCTCCGCGCCGGCCTCTCGGCGGTCGTCGCCGTGGACAGCCGCACCGCGCCCGAATCCGACCCGCAGGTCGCCGCCGTCACGGAGTAACCGCCCATGGCCGTCCCCCACGAGGAGCCCGAGCTCACCCCGCGCCGCGTCCTGGCCTTCCTGGTCATGGTGTTCGGGATGTTCATGGCCATCCTCGACATCCAGATCGTCTCGGCCTCCCTGCCCGAGATCCAGGCGGGGCTGGGCGCCAGCAGCGACGAGATCAGCTGGGTCCAGACCAGCTATCTCATCGCCGAGGTCATCATGATCCCGCTCTCGGGCTTCCTCGGCCGGGTCATGTCCACGCGGCTCCTCTTCGCCGTGTCCGCCGCCGGCTTCACGGCCACGAGCTTCCTTTGCGCCATGTCCTCCTCGATCAACGAGATGATCCTGTGGCGCGGCCTCCAGGGCTTCCTCGGCGGCGGCATGATCCCCTCGGTCTTCGCGGCGGCCTTCACCATCTTCCCCAGTTCGAAGCGGTCCATCGTCTCGCCCATGGTGGGCCTCGTCGCGACGCTCGCCCCCACCGTGGGCCCGACGCTCGGCGGCTATCTCAGCAACACCTTCTCCTGGCACTGGCTGTTCCTGGTGAACGTGGTGCCCGGCATCGTCGTCACCCTCGCCGCCCTGGCGCTGATCGACTTCGACCGCCCGAACTGGAAGCTCTTCGGCAGGTTCGACTGGTGGGGCCTCCTCGCCCTCGCCGCCTTCCTCGGCGGACTCGAATTCGTGCTGGAGGAAGGCCCCGCCAACGACTGGTTCGCCGACGAGCTGGTGGCGATCACCGCCGCCGTCGCCGCGCTGGGCTGCGTCGTCACCTTCTGGCGCGCCTTCACCCGCGACGAGCCGCTGGTGGACCTGTCGGCCTTCGGCAACACCAACTTCGCCGTGGGCTCGGTGTTCAGCTTCGTCATGGGGATCGGCCTCTACGGCCTGACCTACCTCTACCCGCTCTATCTCGGCGCGGTGCGCGGCTACGACAGCCTGATGATCGGCGAGACGGTGTTCGTCTCGGGCCTCGCGATGTTCGTCTCCGCGCCCCTCGCCGGCATCCTGTCCTCCAGGCTCGACCTCCGCGTGATGCTGCTCCTCGGCTTCATCGGCTTCGCCTCCTCGACCTGGATGCTCACCGGCCTCACCGCCGACTGGGACTTCCAGGAACTCCTCTGGCCGCAGATCCTCCGGGGCCTGTCGCTGATGATCTGCATGGTGCCGATCAACAACCTCGCGCTCGGCACCCTCTCGCCCGCCAAGATCAAGGGCGCCTCGGGCCTCTACAACCTGATGCGGAACCTCGGCGGCGCCGTGGGCCTCGCGGTGATCGCCACGCTCCTGTCGGACCGCGGCGACCTCCACTACCAGCGCCTGTCCGAATCCGTCACCTGGTCCAACCCCGAGGCCCTGCGCCAGCTCGACCTCATGGCCGCGAACCTGAACGCGCAAGGGATCGACGGCACGACCGGCGCGCTCGCCCAGATGGCGCAGCGCCTCCAGGGTCAGGCGGCGGTGATGTCCTTCATCGACGTCTTCGTGCTCATCACCGTCCTGTTCGGCGGCCTCGCCCTGACGGCGCTCCTGATGAAGAAGCCCGTCATGGCCGGGCAGGCCTCCGCCCACTGACCGGACGGCCCGCCCCTCAAGGCGCGGGCCTCCGCGCCCTTACAGGTAGCGGTTGACGAGGTTCTCCAGCCGCTCCTGCCGGCCCGAGCGCGGCTGCGGGTCGATCCCCGCCGACAGCGCCCGCTCGGCCAGCGCGCCGAGGTCCGACCCCAGCAGGTCGCCCGCCTTGTCCCACCCGGCATAGCGCTCAGCCCGCGCCGCCTCCAGCCGGCCGTCCTCCAGCATCCGCGCCGCCGCCTTCAGCCCCGCCGCGCAGCAGTCCATCGCCCCCACGTGCGCCAGGATCAGGTCCTCGGGGTCGAGCGACTGCCGCCGCACCTTGGCGTCGAAGTTCGTCCCCCCCGTGGTGAACCCCCCGGCCTTCAGCACCTCGTAATAGGCCAGCATCATCTCCGGCACGTTGGTCGGGAACTGGTCGGTGTCCCAGCCCGACTGGTAGTCGTTCTTGTTCATGTCGATCGACCCGAACACCCCCAGCGCCGCCGCCAGCGCCAGCTCGTGCTCGAACGAGTGCCCCGCAAGGATCGCGTGCCCCTGCTCGATGTTGAGCTTGACCTCGTTCTCCAGCCCGAAGTCCTTCAGGAAGCCATACACCGTCGCCACGTCGTAGTCGTATTGGTGCTTGGTCGGCTCCTGCGGCTTCGGCTCGATCAGGATCGTCCCCCCGAACCCGATCCTGTGCTTGTAGTCCACGACCATCGACAGGAACCGCCCCGCCTGCTCGCGCTCGCGCTTCAGGTCGGTGTTGAGCAGCGTCTCGTAGCCCTCGCGCCCGCCCCAGAGCACGTAGTTCTCCCCGTTCAGGCGGTGCGTCGCGTCCAGGCACCCCTTCACCGTCGCCGCCGACCACAGGAACACCTCCGGGTCCGGGTTCGTCGCCGCCCCCGCCATGAACCGGCGGTTCGAGAACAGGTTGGCCGTGCCCCAGAGGCACTTGACCCCCGTCTGCTCCATCCTGCCGCCGATGTGGTCGATGATCTCGTCCAGCCGCGACAGGCTCTCGGCCAGCGTCGCCCCCTCGGGCCGGATGTCGGCGTCGTGCCAGCAGAAATACGGCGCCCCCAGGATGCGGAACATCTCGAAGGCCTCGTCCGCCTTCAGCCGCGCGTGGTCCATGTCGTCGCCGAACCAGGGCCGCTCGAAGGTCTGCCCGCCGAAGGGGTCGCCCCCCGGCCAGGCAAAGCTGTGCCACCACGCCACCGAGAACCGCAGATGATCCCGCAGCGTCTTGCCCATCACCACCGCGTCCGCGTCGTAGTGCCGGAACGCGAACTCGTTGCCGCTCTCCGGGCCCTCGTAACGGATCTCGGGAATGCCGTCGAAATATCCAGCCATCATGTCCTCCGTGGTCAATGGCGGCCCTTCAGGGCCTTGTAGGCGTCGCGGTAGCGGGCGTGGGCCTCCGCGAAGGCGGGCGCGAGCGCGCGGTCGGGCTCGACCACCCGCGCGATGGGGGGCGCGGTGGCGATCTCCACCCCCGCGCCGGTCGCGGCCATCATCGCCAGCCGCGCCGCGCCGAAGGCCCCGCCAAAGTCGCCCGCGACCGGCAGCTCCACCGGCAGCCCCAGCGACGTGGCGATGGCCCGCACCCAATACTCCGACCGCGAGCCCCCGCCCACGGCGATCAGCCGCTCGATTCGAGTCCCCGTCCCCGACAGCGCGTCAAAGCTGTCCCGCACCGCGTGCGTCACCCCCTCCAGCACGGCGCGGGTCAGCGCCGTCCGGTCGGTGGCATGATCCAGATGCAGGAACGACCCCCGCACGGCCGCGTCGTTGTGGGGCGTCCGCTCCCCGCCCAGGTAGGGCAGGAACAGCGTCCGCCCCGGCGCGCGCAGCTCGCCCAGCTCCCCGGTCAGGTCGGATGCCTTGCGCCCCACGATCTTCGCATACCAGTTCAGCGCGTCGGCGGCGGCCAGGATCACCCCCATCTGGTGCCACGTCGCCGGAAGCGCGTGGCAGAAGGTATGCACCGCGCTCGCGGCGTCCGGCTGGTAGGCGTCCGAGGCCGCGAACAGCACCCCCGAGGTGCCGAGCGAGACGAACGCCTCCCCCGCCTTCACCACGCCCACGCCCACGGCGGACGCGGCGTTGTCCCCGCCGCCCCCGGCCACGACGACGTCCTCCGGCAACCCCCACTGCGCCGCCAGCTCCGCCCGCAGCACGCCGGACGCCTCCGACCCCTCCACGAGGCGCGGCATCTGCCCCCGCCCCAGATCGGTCGCCGCCAGCAGCCCGTCGTCCCAGTCCCGCTTGCCGGTATCGAGCCACGAGGTCCCCGCCGCGTCCGACATCTCGGCCACGGCCTCGCCGGTCAGCCACAGCCGCAGGTAGTCCTTGGGCAGCAGCACCAGCGCCACCTTGCCGAACACCTCCGGCTCGTGGTTCCGCACCCAGGCCAGCTTCGGCGCGGTGAAGCCGGGGAACACGATGTTCCCCGTCACCGCCCGGAAGCGCGGGTCGGCATCCAGCGCCGCCGCCTCGGCGTGGCTCCGCGTGTCGTTCCACAGGATGCAGGGCCGCAGCACCCGGTGGCCTTCGTCCAGCAGCGTCGCCCCGTGCATCTGCCCCGACAGCCCGATCCCGCGCACCGCCCCCAGGTCCGCCGCCGCCCGCAGCTCCCGCATCACCGCGTCCGTGGCGGCCAGCCACGCCGCCGGGTCCTGCTCGCTCCAGCCGTCCTGCGGGCGCGACACCTCCAAGGGCGCCGTCGCCTCCGCCCGGATCGCCTGCGCGTCGTCGATGAGCACCCCCTTCAGCCCGGAGGTGCCGAGGTCGAGTCCGATGAACATGATGAGATTCTCCCGTTCCCGACCGGGTCCTAGCACGGGGCGCGGCCCCGGTTCACCCCCGTGCGATGGGCGGTCAGGCCGCCTCGCGACGCGGGTTCTTGCCCAGGATGATCATCGACAGGATGTCGTCCTCCGACACGTCCTCGACCCGCTCGCTCCCCACCAGCCGGCCGTTCTTCATCACCGTCACCCGGTCGCAGAGCCCCATCACGTCATGGATGTCGTGGCTGATGAGGAAGATCCCCAACCCCTGCGCCTTCAGCTCCTTGACCAGCTCCGCCACCATCGCCGTCTCGTGGACGCCCAGCGCCGCCGTCGGCTCGTCCATGATGAGGATGCGGGCGTTGAAATACACCGCCCGCGCGATGGCGACCGACTGCCGCTGCCCGCCCGACAGCGCCTTCACCGGATCGGCGAACTTGCGGAAGTTGGGGTTGAGCTTGGCCATGATCCGCCGCGTCTCCGCCTCCATCCGCGCGTCGTCCACGAGGCCCAGCGGCGTCGTCAGCTCCCGCCCCAGGAACAGGTTCGAGGCGGCGTCGAGGTTGTCCGCCAGCGCCAGCGTCTGGTAGATCGTCTCGATGTTGTGGGTGCGCGCGTCGCGGGGATTGTCGATCCGCACCGGCTTCCCGTCGATCAGGACCTCCCCCGAATCGGCCTTGTAGGCCCCCGACAGGATCTTGATGAGCGTGCTCTTCCCCGCCCCGTTGTGCCCCAGCAGCCCAACGACCTCGCCGGGCCACAGGTCCACCGTGACGTGATCCACCGCCCTGACGCCGCCGAAGGCGATGGAGATGTCCCGCATCTCCAGCAAGGGCGTCCCGCTGCGATCCACGCTCATTTCAACGCCCCCGTGCGCTTGCGATAGATGGTGTCGATCCAGACCGCGACGACCAGCACCGCGCCGACGACGATGTTCTGGAACGGCGTGTCCACCCCCACCATCCCCATCCCCGACTGGAGCGACTGCATGATGAGCGCCCCCAGGATCGCGCCGTAGATGGTGCCGATCCCCCCGGCCAGCGCCGTGCCGCCGATCACCGCCGCCGCGATCACCCGCAGCTCGTCCAGCGTGCCGATGTCGTTGCCGTGGCTCTGGAGCCGCGCCTGGCTCACCAGCGCCGCCAGCCCGCACAGGAACCCCATGAGCGCGAAGACCTTGACGGTCAGCCAGCGCGTGTTGATCCCCGACAGCTCCGCCGCGTCCGGGTTGCCGCCCGTGGCGAAGATGTAGCGCCCGAACCGCGTCCGCCGCGCCACCACCGTCATCACCGCCGCCACCACGATCAGCAGCAGCACCGACACCGGCAGCCCGTGATAGGCGGTGAAGCCCTCGGGCATCACCTCGCCCCGCGCCTCGAACTGCCGCCGCAGCTTGGTCGCCGCGATCGGATAGGCGTTCAGCACCGCCACGAAGCCCAGCACCGCCCCGGCGATCACCGCGATCAGCAGCCCCTCCGCCCAGGCGGGCTTCACCGCAAAGCCGTGCCGCCGCTTGGCCCGCCGCGCGCCCAGCAGCGCCAACGCCAGCCCCAGCGCCAGCAGCCCGCCCACGACCCAGCTCGGCCCCCGGCCCAGCACCCCCTCGGTGCCGCCGAAGTCCAGCACCCGCTCGTTGGTCAGCGCCACCGACTGCCCGTTGGTGATGTACCAGTTCAGGTTCCGCCACACGAACAGGCCGCCCAGCGTGACGATGAAGGACGGGATCCCCTGATACCCGATCAGCCACCCGTGCAGCGCCCCGATGGCCGTCCCCACAACCAGCCCGACGACGACCGTCACCGGCATGATGAGCGGGCTGTCCAGCCCCACCACCCCCGGCAGCACGTAGGCCTGCGTCATCGCCATGGTGGCCGAGCACATGGCCAGCAGCGCCCCCACCGACAGGTCGATCTGCCGCGTCACGATCACGAAGACCATGCCCGTCGCCATGATCCCCACCGCCACCGTCTGCACGGCGATGTTGAAGATGTTGCGCGGGCTCAGGAACGTCCCGCCCGTCCAGACCCAGAACCCCAGGCAGAGCAGCACGAAGGCCGCCACCATCCCGAACAGCCGCTTGTCCAGCTCCAGCGTGTCGGCCAGTCCCCGCCGCTCGGGCGTGCCCCCGGCCAGTCGTCCCACGTCGCTCATCTCAAGGTCCCCCTCCGGGCCGGGCGCGCGCCCTTGGACGCGCGCCCCCGCGACAGCTTACTGGCAGACCGCCACGTCGGCGGCGTTCACGCCCTGGCAGAGCATGTCCTTGGCGATCCAGCCCGCATCCAGCACCACGTTCAGGTTCTCCCGCGTGACCGGGATCGGCGCCAGCAGGATGGAGTTCACCGTGGTTCCGCCCGGCGTGGTGAAGGGCTGCACGCCCTCGATGGCGTCGGGCGCGGTGCCCTCGGCCAGCGCGACCGCCACCTCGCCCGCCGTCCGGCCCAGCTCGCGCGAATCCTTCCAGACCGACACCGTCTGCGTCCCCATCGCCACGCGGTTCAGCGCCGCCATGTCGCCGTCCTGGCCGGACACCGGGATGCCCTCCATCCCCTGCGCGGTCAGCGCCGCCACGACGCCGCCCGCCGTGCCGTCGTTGCTGGCCACCACCGCATCCACGGCGTTGTCCTGCTGCGTCAGGATCTGCTCCATGTTGCGCTGGGCGTTCGCGGGCTGCCAGTCGTCGGTGTAGGCCTCGGCGACGATGGTGATCGCCCCCGAATCGATGGCCTCCTGGAGCACTTCCTGCTGGCCGCCCCGCAGGAAGTCCGCGTTCGGATCGACCGGCGAGCCCTTGATCATCACGTAGTTGCCCTCGGGCGCCGCCGCCAGCACGGCCCGCGCCTGCATCCGCCCGACCTCCACGTTGTCGAAGGTGATGTAGAAGGCCCGCGCGTCGTCGATCAGCCGGTCGTAGCCCACCACGGGGATCCCCGCGTCCTCGGCCGCGTCCAGCGCCGGCGCGATGGCCGCGCTGTCCTGCGCCAGGATGATGAGGGCGTCCACGCCCTGCGTGATCAGGCTGTCCACGTCCGCGAGCTGCTTGGTCGGCGAGGTCTGGGCATCGGCCGAGACATAGGTGCCCCCCGCCGCCTCGATGGCGGACTTGATCGCCGCCTCGTCGGTCTTCCAGCGCTCCTCGCGGAAGTTGGACCAGCTCACGCCGACCGTCGGACCTTCCTGCGCCATCGCCACGGACGCCGCCACGGCCGCCACGGCGGACGCCAGCAGAACGGATTTCCTCATGTCTCTCTCCCTGTTTGCGGTCGGCTTCGTTGAGCCGGCCGGGCAACGCGCGCCTCTCGGGGTTATCGCGCGATCACCATTCATTGTCAAAAGCAGATTTCCGCAAGGTTCTCTGCAACGGCATCTGCCGTTCCTGGCAGGTTCGGCTTCGTCATCTCTTCCGGGTTCCACGCGCGGGCCGTCCCGGCTCCTCCCTCCAGGCACCCGCGCGCGTTCCCCTGAGGAAGGATGCGTCGGCTTAACTTCGTCTGTCAAAGCAAAACTTTGCGGTTTCGCCATTCGATATGGATTTTTGGTGAAAGGACTGCCACAAATGCGGGCATCTGGACGACAACGACCTTCGCACTCGCAGAAATCCTTCGACAGGTGAACGATGTCGGACCCTGGCCCCGCCGCCGAGGACACCCCCCGGGGCGCCGGCCCGATGCGGCCGCCCTCCGCGCGCGACCCGTCGCCCCTGCGCCGGCAGGTCTTCGATCACGTCCGCGCCCAGGGCCGCGCCTCCCGCGCCGAGGTGGCCCGCGCGCTGGGCGTCAGCGCCGCCTCCGTCACCGCCGCCACCGCCGAGCTGATCGGCCTGCGCTTCCTGCGCGAGACCGGCCCCGCCCCGCTCGACCGCCCCGATTCCCCGCGCGGCCGCCCCCCCGTGGCGCTGGAGATCGTCCCCGAGGGCCGCCCCGTCATCGGCGTCAAGCTCGGGGACGAGCGTCACACCGCCGTCCTCGCCGATTTCGGCGGCCGCGTCCTCGCCCATGCCGCCCGCGACGCCACCCCCGGCCGCCGCCCCCTCGCCGCCCTGGTGGCCGAGGTCGCCGCCCTGATCGCCGACCTGCCGGCCCAGCCGACCCCGGTCGCCGCCATCGGCATCGGCCTCCCCGGCCTCGTCGATCACCATGCGGGCCGCGTCGCCTGGTCGCCGCTCCTGGACGCCCCGCGCCCGACCGAGTCCGGCTCCGGCGACTGCGGCCTCGACCTGCGCGACGCCCTCGCCGCCCGCCTGCGCGCGCCGGTGCAGATCGACAACGACGCCAACCTCCTCGCCCTGGCCGAGCTGTGGTTCGGCGCCGGCCGCGCGCTCTCCGACTTCGCGGTCGTGACCATCGAGCACGGGGTCGGCATGGGCCTCGTGCAGGGCGGCCGCCTCCAGCGCGGCGCGCGCGGCCTCGGGCTGGAGCTGGGGCACATGAAGGTCCGGCTCGACGGCGCGCTCTGCCGCTGCGGCAGCCGGGGCTGCCTGGAGGCCTACCTCGCCGACTATGCCCTCGCGCGCGAGGCCGCCACCGCGCTCGGCCGCGATCCCGGCCAGCCGCACAGCCCCCGGGCCATGCTGGAGACCCTCTTCCACGCGGCCAAGTCCGGCCACGAGCCCTCGCGTGAGATCTTCGCCCGCGCCGGGCGCCACCTCGCCCTCGGCCTCGCCAACCTCGTCCAGCTCCTCGACCCTGGCCTCGTCATCCTCTCGGGCGAAAGGATGCGCTACGACTTCCTCTACGCCGAGGAGGTCCTGGCCGAGATGAACCGCCTCGCCCTGCCCCAGGGCCGCCCGCCCGTCCCGGTCGAGGTCCATGCCTGGGGCGATCTCGTCTGGGCGCAGGGCGCGGCGGCGCTGGCGCTGATCGCCGCCACCGACGCGGCGCTGGGGGCCTGACCGCGCGCGGCCTTCGCCGGATGCCCGGTAAACCGGCAGGTCGGCCCAGCCCTTGGGCATCGCCGCGCCGATCCCACCAGCGGCCCGCCCGGCCCCGTCCCGCGCCGGAACCCCACGAGCCCCGCGGTTTTCCTTTGCCGCCAAGGCGTTCCCGGCGATCCCGCGCGGCCGCCGCGCCTGGGTCCGCCATTGTGCCTGCCCGGCCGGTGCCTATGATCGCCCCCATGAGGATGACGACCACCTTCGACGAGATGTGGGGACGCGGCACGGGCCAGTCCCAGGACGCCGCCGTTCCGAACGGTTCCCCCGACGGCCCACCCGAGGGGCCGCCCGAGGCTCCCCCGGAGGGGTCCGTGAACGGCACCCCCCATGGGGCGGACTCGGTCCTCCCCGGGATCCAGGCCGCCCGCTCGGGCCGCATGACCCAGGCGCAGGTGATGTATCAGGGGCTCCGCCCGCCCTACGCCGCCTTCGACGACTGGCTGACGGGCGAGAACCCGGCCCGGCTGCTCCGCAAGCAGCACGAGGCCGAGGAGGTGTTCCGCCTCACCGGCATCACCTTCAACGTCTACGGCCGCGCCGAGGCGGCGGAACGGCTGATCCCCTTCGATATCATCCCCCGCATCCTCTCGGCGCGGGAATGGGCCCGGCTCGCGCGCGGCATCGAGCAGCGGGTCCGCGCCATCAACGCCTTCCTTCACGACATCTACCACCGGCAGGAGATCGTCCGCGCCGGACGCCTCCCCGCCGAGATGATCGCCCGCAACGCCGCCTTCCTCCCCCAGATGATCGGGGTGGAGCCTCCCGGCGGCGTCTACACCCACATCGTCGGCATCGACCTCGTGCGGACCGGCGAGGACGAGTTCTTCGTCCTCGAAGACAACGCCCGCACCCCCTCGGGCGTGAGCTACATGCTCGAAAATCGCGAGACGATGCTCCAGATGTTCCCCGAGCTGTTCGCCCGGAACCGCGTCCGCCCGGTCTCCAACTACCCGCTCAACCTCCGCCGCAGCCTCGCCGCCTGCGCGCCCCGCGCGACGAAGGGCGATCCCGTCGTCGCCGTGCTCACCCCCGGCCTCTACAACTCGGCCTACTACGAGCACAGCTTCCTCGCCGACAAGATGGGGGTGGAGCTGGTCGAGGGCCACGACCTCCGCGTGATGGACGGCCGCGTCGCCATGCGGACGACGCAGGGCTACAAGCCCATCGACGTGCTCTACCGCCGCGTGGACGACGACTTCCTCGACCCCCTCAACTTCAACGCCGACAGCGGGCTGGGCGTCCCCGGCCTCTTCGACATCTACCGCGCCGGCGGCATCACCATCGCCAACGCGCCGGGCACCGGCATCGCCGACGACAAGGCGATCTACTCCTACATGCCGGACATCGTGCGCTTCTACACCGGCGAGGCGCCGATCCTCCAGAACGTCCCCACCTGGCGCTGCAACGACCCCTCGGCGCTGTCCTACGTCCTCGACAACCTCCACGACCTCGTGGTCAAGGAGGTGCACGGCTCGGGCGGCTACGGGATGCTGGTCGGCCCCACCTCCAACAAGAAGGAGATCGCGGCCTTCCGCGACAAGCTCCTGGCCAATCCCGCCAACTACATCGCCCAGCCGACGCTCGCGCTCTCCACCGTGCCGATCTTCACCCGCGCTGGCCTCGCGCCCCGCCACGTGGACCTGCGGCCCTACGTCCTCGTCTCGCCCGACGGCGTGACCATCACCCCCGGCGGCCTGACGCGGGTCGCCCTCAAGAAAGGATCGCTCGTCGTGAACTCCTCCCAGGGCGGCGGCACCAAGGACACCTGGGTGCTGGAGGAGTGATGCTCGGCAAGACCGCGAACGGCCTCTACTGGATGTTCCGCTACCTGGAGCGGAGCGAGAACACCGCCCGCCTGATGGCGGCGGGCCAGCGCATCGCCCTCACCCGCAGCCACGCCGACGACGAATGGGCCTCGGTGCTGGAGACCACCGCCACCCTCGGCCCCTACCGCGCCCGCCACGGCGAGGTCACGCGCGACAACGCCATCCACTGGATGCTCTGCGACCGCGACAACGCCTCCTCGGTGCTCGCGGTCGTCGAATCGGCGCGCAACAACGCCCGCCTCGTCCGCACGGCACTCACGCGCGAGGTCTGGGAGAGCGTCAACGAATCGTGGATGATCCTCCGCAACCTCCTCTCCCAAAGGGTGGGCGAGCGCGAGCTTCCCGCCGTCCTCACCGTGATCCGCAACCGCTCGGCCCACGTGCGCGGCGCCTTCGCGGGCACGATGCTGCGGAACGACATCTACAACTTCGCCCGCCTCGGCACCTTCATCGAACGGGCGGACAACACCGCCCGCCTCCTCGACGTCAAGTCCTACGTCCTCCTTCCCTCGGCCCACGCCGTCGGCTCCTCGCTCGACAACGTGCAATGGGAGACGATCCTGCGCTCCGTCTCGGCCGAGGGCGCCTACCGCATGACCTACGGCCAGGACGTGCGGGCGCGCAACATCGCGCAGTTCCTCATCCTCGACCGCCGGATGCCGCGCTCGCTCGCCTTCTCGGTCGGCAAGCTCGTGGACAACTTCGGCTTCCTCGCCGACGCCTACGGCACCCTCCCCCCCAGCGGCAAGAAGGCCGCCGCGCTCCAGACCGGCTTCGCCTCGGCCTCCGTGGACGGCCTCCTCGACAGCGGCCTGCACGAGTTCGTCCAGGGCTTCCTCCGCGACATCGCCGACCTCGGCGCGCAGGCCGAGGTGGATTACCGCTTCTATGACTGACCATCTCCGCCTCCGCGTCCGCCACGTGACCACCTACGACTACGACGCGCCCGTCCCCTGGGGGCTCCAGCAGGTCCGCCTGCGCCCCTGCTCGCACCGCTGGCAGCGCGTCCTGTCCTGGTCGCTGACCGTGGAGGGCGGCCGGCGGGAGGCCGCCTTCGAGGACCAGCACCGCAACGCCGTGGACCTCGTGTCGCTCGACCCCGGCACCACCCGCCTCGCCATCGCCGTCGAGGGCGAGGTGGAGGTCGCCGACACCGCCGGCATCGTGGGCCCGCAGTCCGGCTTCGGCCCGCTCTGGCTCTTCCAGCGCCCGACCCCGCGCACGACCGCCGGCCCCGCCTGCGCCCGCCTCGTCGAATCGATCGCGCGCGAGCCGAGCCCCCTGCACCGCCTCCACGACCTGTCCGCCGCCATCTCCGACGCCGTGCGCTACGAGACCGGCGTCACCCATGTCGGCTGGACCGCCGAGGACGCGGTGGCGGCCGGCCACGGCGTCTGCCAGGACCAGGCCCACGCCTTCATCGCCTGCGCCCGCGCCATGGGCATCCCCGCCCGCTACGTCTCGGGCTACCTCCTGATGGAGCAGGAGGCGCAGGACGCCGCCCATGCCTGGGCCGAGGCCTGGGTTCCCGACCTGGGCTGGGTCGGCTTCGACGCCGCCAACCGCATCTCGCCCGATCACCGCTACGTGCGCGTCGCGACAGGCCTCGACTACGGCGAGGCCGCTCCTGTATCAGGCGCCCGGACCGGAACGGGCGCCGAACGCCTGACGGTCGCCGTCGAGGTGCGGGCGCAGTAGCCGCCCGCCAGCATCGCCCGGAGGAGGCACCCATGACCTATTGCGTGGCGCTCAGGCTCTCGCGCGGCCTCGTGTTCATGTCCGACACCCGCACCAACGCGGGGCTCGACAACATATCGACCTACCGCAAGATGTTCACCTGGGCCGACGAGGGTGAGACGGTCATCACCATCATGACCGCCGGCAACCTCGCCACCACCCAGTCGGTCGTCTCCATGATCGACGAACGCAACCGGGCGCCCTCGGAACGGCACCCGGCGATCCTGCAACTGCCCTCCATGTTCCAGGTCGCCCGATACATCGGCAACATCCTCAAGGAGGTCATCGCCCAGCACGCCGACACCGGCGACCGGGCGGACAGCTACTTCAACGCCAGCATCATCGTCGGCGGCCAGGTCAAGGGCAGCGCCCCCCGCCTCTTCCTCATCTACCCCGAGGGCAACTTCATCGAGGCCGGCGAGGACACCCCCTTCCTCCAGATCGGCGAGTTCAAGTATGGCCGCCCGATCCTCGTCCGCGCCTTCGACGCCGAGATGAGCTTCGAGGCCGCCGTCAAGCTCCTGCTCGTCAGCTTCGATTCGACCATCAAGGCCAACCTCTCGGTCGGCCTGCCGCTCGACCTCCAGATGTATGAGAGGGACAGCCTCCGGCGCGGGCTCTCGCGCCGCATCAAGGGGAACGACGCCTACTTCCAGACCATCAGCCACGGCTGGGGCGACGCGCTCAAGCAGGCCTTCGATTCGCTCCCCGACCTCGTGTTCTGACGTGCGCCGTTACGCGCTGGGCGACATCCACGGCCACCCCGACGCCCTGCGCCGGGCCCACGCCCTCATCGCCGCCGACATGGCCCGCACGGGCGAGCCCGCGCCGGTCGTCCACCTGGGCGACCTGACCGACCGCGGCCCCGCCAGCCGCGAGGTCATGGACTACCTCATAGCCGGTCCCAAGCAGGGCGGCCCCTGGATCGTCCTGCGCGGCAACCACGACTTCATGTTCCGCCTCTTCCTCGACGACCCCACGGCGCGCGACCCCGGCCTGAACCCCGCCTACACCTGGCTCCACGACCGCCTGGGCGGGCGCGAGACGCTGGCGAGCTACGGCGTGGACGTGTCCGATCACCGCTCCGTCGCCGAGGTCTGGGCCGAGGCGCGGGCCCGCGTGCCCCTGTCGCACCGGGTGTTCCTCGACAACCTCCCCCTCCTGCACCGCTCCGAGCAGGCGGTGTTCGTCCATGCCGGCCTCCGCCCCGGCGTGCCGCTCATCGCGCAGGAGCCCACCGACCTCATGTGGATTCGCGACGGCTGGCTCGACGACCCCCGCGACCACGGCCTCCTCGTCGTCCACGGCCACACCGCGCTCGACGCGCCCCATCACCACGGCAACCGCGTCAACCTCGACGGCGGCGCGGGCTACGGCCGCCCCCTCGTCCCGGCGGTGGTGGAGGGGCGCGACGTGTGGCTCCTGACCCCGGAGGGCCGGGTGCCCCTCCGCCCGCCCGAAGGTTGACGATCCCTTACCGGCGAACGCCCAGGCCCTTTTCGCGCAACACCCCCGCCGACGGGTTTACTCTCCCCTCCTGACGCAATTGGAATCGCCCCCGATTCCCGAACAGGAGGTGGAGAGCATGGAACAGACGTGGCGCTGGTTCGGTCCCAGGGACCCGGTCTCGCTGTCGCAGGTGCGGCAGGCGGGCGCCGTGGGCGTCGTCTCGGCGCTCCACGACCATTACCGGGGCGAGGTCTGGCCCGAAGGCGCCATCGCCGCCCGCAAGGCCGAGATCGAATCCGCCGGCCTCCGCTGGTCGGTGGTGGAAAGCATCCCCGTCCCCAACGCCATCAAGCTCGGCGGCGAACCCGCCCGCGAGGCGACCGCCGCCTTCGCCGAGACGATGCGCCGCCTCGCCCGCGCGGGCCTGCAAACGATCTGCTACAACTTCATGCCCGTGGTGGACTGGACCCGCACCGAGCTGCGCCACCCCATGCCCTCGGGCGGCCTCGCGCTGCGCTTCGACATGGTGGACTTCGTCGCCTACGACGCCTTCCTCCTCGCGCGCCCCGACGCTGCCAGGGACTACGCCCCCGCCCTGCTGGCGCAAGCCGAGGCGCGGGCCTCGTCGCTCGCCCCCGAGGCCGTGGAGCGTCTCGAACGCACCATCATCGCCGGCCTCCCCGGCGCCGAGGACAGCCACAGCCGGCAGGGGATCGCCGCCATCATCGCCCAGTATCGCGACCTGTCCCCCGACGACCTCCGCGCGAACCTCCGCACCTTCCACGAGACCGTCATCCCCGTCGCGCGGGAGAACGGGCTGCGCCTCTGCATCCACCCCGACGACCCGCCCTTCCCGCTCTTCGGCCTCCCCCGCATCGTCTCCACGGCCGCCGACCTCGCCGCGATCTTCGACGCGGTGCCCGAGCTTGAGAACGGCCTGACCTTCTGCGCGGGCTCCCTCGGCGCGCGCGCCGACAACGACCTCCCCGCGATCCTGTCCGCGCATCTCGACCGCGTGCACTTCGTCCACCTCCGCAACGTCTCGACCGACCCCGACGGCAGCTTCGTCGAGGACGACCACCTGTCCGGCAACGCCGACATGGTGCGCCTCCTCGCGCTCCTGCTGGGCGAGGAGGCCCGCCGCCGCGCCGAGGGCCGCGCCGACCACCTGATCCCCTTCCGCCCCGACCACGGCCACCTCCTGCTCGACGACCAGTCGCGCGTCACGAACCCCGGCTATTCCGCCATCGGCCGCCTCAAGGGCCTGGCCGAGCTGCGCGGCATCCTGGCCGCCCTGACCCATCCCACCTACGGAGTCCTCCAATGAGCCGCTTCTCCGGCCAGACCGCCCTCGTCACCGGATCGAGCGGCATGGGCCTCGCCACCGCCCTCCGCCTCGCGCGGGAGGGCGCGCGCGTCCACCTCTGCGGCATCGACGACGCCCTGAACGCCAAGGCCCGGGACGCCGCCGGCGACCTCTCCATCACGGTCACGAAGGTGGACCTCACCCGCGACTCCGAGGTCGAATCCTGGGTCGCCGAGGCCGCGAGGCCCCACGGCCTCGACCACCTCGTGAACGCCGCCGGAATCCAGACCTACGGCGACCTGTCCACCACCACGATCCCCGACTGGGACCGCGTGATGTCCGTCAACCTCCGCGCCTTCTTCGTCGCGAGCCACTTCGCCTGGCCCCACCTCAAGGCCAAGGGCAAGGGCGCCATCGTCCACATCTCCTCGGTCCAGGGCTTCGCCAACCAGCGCAACGTGCTGGGCTACGCCACCACCAAGGGCGCGGTCCACGCCATGACCCGCGCCATGGCGGTGGACTGCGCCCCGCACGGCGTCCGCGTCGTCTCGATCAGCCCCGGCTCGATCCGCACGCCGCTCCTCGACTTCGGCGCGGCCCAGATCGCCGGCGAGGGCGGCGACCCCGAGGAGGTGCTCGCCATGTTCGGCCGCGGCCACCCCGTCGGCCGCATCGGCACGCCTGAGGAGGTGGCTTCCCTCATCGCCTGGCTCCTGTCCGACGAGGCCGCCTTCGTCACCGGCACCGACCTCCGCATCGACGGCGGCCTGACCGCCCAGCTCGGCGTCTAGGCCGCCATGTCCCCCGCCGCGCGCCTCGCCCGCCTCATCGACCGGACCCTCGGGTCCGCGCGCCGGAGCCCCCTCGCGGCCCCGGCCCGCCCGGTCGCGCGCGGCCTAGCGCGGGACGATGCGCCCCAGCCAGCCCTTGGTCTGCACCGGCCGGCGCTCCAGCGCCGCCGCGAACCGCTCCACGAACCCGTCCGCGACCTTGCGCGCGGCCATGTTGACCACGAACTGCGGGATGCCGGCGAGCTTGCCCTCCAGCTCCGCCGCGATGTCCCAGGCCAGCCGCGTCCCCCTGCCCTCGGGCGAGAGGCGGATGCGCGCCTTGCCCCGGGCCTGCCCGACGGCCCCGCCCGAGCCGCCGCCGACCAGCAGGCAGCCCTGCCCCGGCTGGACCTCGCGCAGGTCGAAGCGCCCGGTCATCCGCGCCGTCATGCCGCCGACGCCGCGCTCCACGACGATGTCGTAGCCGGCCTCGGGGCTGCCCGACATCTCCTGGCACCCCGGGATCAGGGCCTTGAGGAAGACGGGATCGATGAGCGCCGTCCAGACCGCCTCGGGCGGGGCGGCGAGGATCTTCTCTCCGGTGAGCTGCATGGTGTCGCGACCTCCCGCCCCTCACCTAGGGGCCGGGGCTCCGCTCCGCTAGGGGCCACCCGCCGTCCAGGGCCGGCTCCCCGCGAGGTCGGCCGCCGTCATCAGCCGCAGCCCCTCCCCCTCGCGCCAGCCCGCGACCGCGCCGGTCCCGGCCAGAGCGCCCGCGTCCAGCACGAGGCAGGGCCGCGCGCCCGCCTCGCGCCGGTCGGTCACGAGGATCGTCGCGCCCCCGCAGCCCTCCAGCGCGGCGAGCGCCGCCTCGCCGCGCACCAGCAGCACCTCCTCCGCCCCGATCCGGGCGCGGAACAGCTTGCCCTCGCCCTCGATCCCCGGACGCCCGGCCGCCGCCTCCTGCGCGAGGAGATCGCCGTCGTTCTCCAGCCAGGCCGCCACGGCGAAGCCGTCGCCCCGAGGGCGCGCCACGTCGCGCCCCTCGGGACCGAGCACCGCCATCGTCCCGCCCGAGGCGGCGACCAGCAGGTCGGGCCGGCCCGCCCCCATCCAGAGCGCAAGCGCCGTCGCGACCAGCGGCAGGCCGGCCCAGCGCCCGCGCCCCTGCCAGAGGATCAGGACCAGCCCGCCCAGGGTGAGGAGCGGCAGCACCGCGCCCGGCGGCCCCACGACGCCCGTGGCCGCGCCCTCCAGCTGCGCCACGAGGTCGGCCACCAGCAGGATCCAGCGGCACCCCAGCTCGATCATCAGAAGCGCGGGCTGCGTTGCTCCGAAGACCCCGCCGATCGCCAGGAGAACCGCCCCCGGCATGACGAGGAACGCCATCGCCGGATCGGCGACGAGGTTGGCGACGAGGCCGTAGGAGGTGAATCGGTTGAAATGCGCCCCCGCGTAGGGCGCCGTGGCGAGGCCCGCGACCAGCGAGGCCAGCACCAGCACCGCCACGACCCCCGCCCAGCCCCAGCGCCGGGTCCGGGGCCGCAGCCCCGCGCCGAAGGCCGCGCTGAGCGCCGTCACGGCGGCGAAGGACATCTGGAAGCCGGGGCTCACCAGGCTCTCGGGCCGCAGGACGAGCACGATCAGCGCGGCGATGGCCACCGACCGCAGCGTGACCGCCTGCCGGTCCGCCAGCACCGCGCCCAGCATGACGGCGACCATGACGAAGGCCCTCTCGGTCGCCACGTCGCGCCCGGCGAGCCCGAGGTAGAGCGCCGCCGCCGGCAGCGCCGCCAGCGCCGCGACCTTCTTTCCGTTCACCCGCAGCGCCAGCGGCGGCACGACCGCGATGGCCGTCCGCACCAGCAGGAACACGAAGCCGACCAGCAGCCCCATATGCGTCCCGGAGATGGAGACGAGGTGGTAAAGGCCCGAATCCCGCATGGCTTGGTTCGCCGCGCTGGACAGGCCCGAGCGGTCGCCGGTGGACACGGCGGCGGCAAGGCCCCCTGCGTCGCCCTCGATGCGCTCGCGCAGCGCCAGCGACAGCCGGGCGCGGAGCCGGTGCATCCAGAGCCCGCCCTCGGGCGGCGCGCGCGTGAGGACCGGCGACTGGGTGTAGCCGATGGCGCCCAGCCCCTCGAACCAGGCCATCCGGCGGAAGTCGAAGTCGCCGGGCTCGGCCGGGCCGGAGGGCGGCAGCAGGTGCCCCGTCATCATCACCACGCGCCCCGGCTCGGCCACGAGCCAGCGCTGGTCGCCCCGCAATGTGACTCGCACGCGGGCCGGCCGCCGCTCCGGGGCCATGTCGCGCAGCACCACCCGGTCGAGCGTGAGTCGCGGCGCGTCCTTGGCGGATCGGTCGATCTCCACGATCCGGCCCTCGATGGGGCCGTAGTAGCGGAAGCCCAGGACGGGCGCGGCCACGTCCCAGGTCCGCCATCCGGCCAGCCCCGCCCCGCCCGCGACCAGCGCGAGCCCGAGCGCCAGCGGCGCGAAGCCGGTGGACAGGCGGCGCGCGAGGAGCAGGGCCACGACGCCCAGGGCGGCGACCGCCGTCCAGGCCATCGTCCCCGGCTCGACGGGAAGGGCGAAGTAGAGGCCGATCCCGACTCCCAGCGCCACCGGCGCCCAGGGCAGCAGGTGCCCGCGCTGCGCGAGCAGGGCCTCCTCCACAACGGCCCGAAGCCAGCCCCGGGCCGGCCCGGCCGCGCTCGGTCCAGGGAGCGTGGGATCGAGGTCCACTTGTCCTGCTCTCAACCCGTCATTAATCCCGCCGTGCAATCCTAGTCCCCGGCTGATGAACGAGAGGTTAACCCCGATGCCCGATACCCCCGTCGTCACCCGGTTCGCGCCCTCGCCCACCGGGGCGCTGCATATCGGCGGCGCGCGCACCGCGCTGTTCAACTGGCTCTTCGCCCGAGGTCGGGGCGGCAGGTTCCTCCTGCGGATCGAGGACACGGACCGCGCGCGATCCACGCCCGAGAACACCCGGAGGATCCTGGACGGACTGACCTGGCTCGGCCTCGACTGGGACGGCGAGCCGATCAGCCAGTTCGAGAGGGCCTCCCGCCACGCCGCCGTCGCGCGCGAGATGCTGGCCAAGGGCGCGGCCTACAAGTGCTTCGCCACGCCCGAGGAGATCGACGCCTTCCGCGAGCAGGCCCGCGCGGAGGGACGTTCCACGCTCTACCGCTCGCCTTGGCGGGAGGTGCCCGAATCCGGGCATCCCGACACCCCCTTCGTCATCCGGGTGAAGGCCCCGCGCGACGGCGCGACGACGATCCGCGACGCCGTGCAGGGCGAGGTCACGATCCAGAACGATCAGCTCGACGACATGGTGGTGCTGCGCGCGGACGGGACGCCGCTCTACATGCTGGCCGTGGTGGTGGACGACCACGACATGGGCGTGACCCACGTCATCCGGGGCGACGACCACCTCACCAACGCCTTCCGCCAGAAGATGATCTACGAGGCGATGGGCTGGCCCGTCCCGGTCATGGCGCACGTGCCGCTGATCTTCGGGCCCGATGGCAAGAAGCTCTCCAAGCGCCACGGCGCGACGGCGACCGCCGACTACCGGGCGATGGGCTATCTCGCCGCCGGGATGCGGAACTACCTCGCCCGGCTCGGCTGGAGCCATGGCGACATGGAGGTCTTCACCGACAAGGAGGCCATGGCCGTCTTCGACCTGTCCGGCATCGGCAGGTCCCCGGCCCGGTTCGACTTCAAGAAGCTGGAGAATCTCTCGGGCCAGCACATGGCGCGCACGCCCGATGACAGCTTGCTGACGGAACTGGACTCGTTCCTGACCGCGACCGGGCAGCCCCCGATTCCCGAGGCGCGGCGCGAGCGGCTGCAGAAGGCCCTGCCCTTCGCCAAGGCCAAGGCCAAGACCCTGCCCCAGCTCCTCGATCAGGCGCGTTTCGCCTTGGTGGACCGACCGCTCGACATCGACGCGGCCGCGGCGAAAACGCTCGATCCGGTATTCCACGGTATACTGGCCGATTTGACGCCGCAGCTGCGAAATGCTACCTGGGACCGCGAGGCCCTCGAGGGGGTCGTGGCGGCTGGGGCACAGGCGCACGGGACGACGCTCGGCAAGCTGGCGGGGCCGCTGCGCGCGGCGCTGGCCGGACGGACCGTTGCGCCCAGCGTGTTCGACATGATGCTGGTCCTCGGCCGGGACGAGTCCATCGCGCGACTTCACGACATCTTAGCACGCCAGGGGTAGAGAGACCGTGGAACAACAGAGAGGCGCCTTCATGGCCGAGTCACGGACCGCCACGCTCACCATCGACGGGAAGGACTACCAGCTTCCCGTCCTGTCGCCCACCGAAGGGCCCGACTGCATCGACATCCGCAAGCTCTACGGCCAGGCGGACGTCTTCACCTACGACCCGGGCTTCACCTCGACAGCGGCCTGCGACTCGACGATCACCTTCATCGACGGCGATGCCGGCGTCCTGCTGCACCGGGGCTACCCGATCGAGCAGCTCGCCTCCCGGTCGCATTATCTGGAGGTCTGCTACCTCCTGCTCAATGGGGAGCTGCCCTCGGCCGCCGATCTCGAGAAGTTCGAGATGACGGTGACCCGGCACACCATGATCCACGAGCAGATGCACAACTTCTTCCGGGGCTTCCGGCGGGACGCGCATCCGATGGCGACCATGGTGGGCGTGGTCGGAGCCATGTCGGCCTTCTACCACGACAGCCTCGACATCAACGACCCGCATCAGCGCGAGGTCGCGGCCTTCCGGCTGATCGCCAAGATGCCGACCATCGCGGCGATGGCCTACAAGTACTCGATCGGCCAGCCCTTCGTGTATCCGCGCAACGACCTCGATTACGCGGCGAACTTCCTGCACATGTGCTTCGCCGTCCCGGCCGAGCCCTACGACGTGAACCCCGTCCTGGCCCGCGCCATGGACCGGATCTTCACGCTCCACGCCGACCACGAGCAGAACGCCTCGACCTCGACGGTCCGCCTCGCCTCCTCCTCGGGCGCGAACCCCTTCGCCTGCATCGCGGCGGGCATCGCCTGCCTCTGGGGTCCGGCCCATGGCGGCGCGAACCAGGCCACGCTGGAGATGCTGCGCCAGATCGGCACGCCGGATCGCATCCCCGACTTCATCGAAAAGGTGAAGGACAAGTCGTCGGGCGTGCGCCTGATGGGCTTCGGGCACCGGGTCTACAAGAACTTCGACCCGCGCGCCAAGGTGATGAAGCAGACGGCGGACGAGGTGCTCGATCTTCTCGGCGTGCAGCACAACCCGCTCCTCCAGGTCGCGCAGGAGCTGGAGCGGATCGCGCTTCAGGACGACTACTTCGTCAGCCGGAAGCTCTACCCCAACGTGGACTTCTACTCGGGCATCATCCTCGAGGCGATGGGCTTCCCGACGGCGATGTTCACGCCCATCTTCGCGCTGGCCCGCACCGTGGGCTGGATCTCGCAGTGGAAGGAGCAGCTCGCCGACCCGCAGCTCAAGATCGGGCGTCCCCGGCAACTCTACCTCGGGCAGTCGATGCGCGACTACATCGAGATCGAGAACCGCTGAGCAAGCGGTCCTGCACACGATCGGGGTCGCCCTTCGGGGCGGCCCTTTTGCCTTGTGCCGACGAAGCGTCAGCGGCTGAGGAGGTCGTCCAGCCGGGCCTTCTCCTCGACGGAGAGGTCGTCGCCCTCGGGCGCGGCGCTGCGGCCACGCACCACGGCCCAGCCGATCCCGAGGCCCGCGAGGAGCATTGACGGACCGGCGAGCCAGAGGATCAGGTTCGCTCCGTCCGCCGTGGGGCGGAGGAGGATGTATTCGCCGTAGCGGGCGACCACCGCCGCGAGAACCTGGTCGTCGCTGTCGCCGGCCAGGAGCCTTTCCCGCACAAGGAGGCGGATGTCGCGGGCGACCTCGGCGTGGGATTCGTCGATGGACTCGTTGCGGCAGACCGGGCAGCGCAGGCCGGCGGACAGGTCGCGCGCCCGCGCCTCGAGGACGGGGTCGGCCAGCACCTCGTCGGGCTCCACGGCGAAGGTCGCCGTGGGCGCAAGGAGGAGCGCGAGGAGGAGCGCCCGGATCATTCGGCGGCCACCGCGGCCCGGGGGGCCTTGGCCGCGCCGGCGGCGACGCGCAGGCGGCGGTCCGACAGGGACAGGAGCCCACCCAGGGCCATCAGGATGGACCCGCCCCAGATCCAGTTGGCGAAGGGCTTGATGTAGGTCCGCACCGCATAGCCGCCATCGTCCTGCGGGTCGCCGATCACCACGTAGATGTCCCGGAGGAACCCGTTCTGGATCGCGGCCTCGGTCGTCGGCATGGCGGCGACGGGGTAGAAGCGTTTCTCGGGATGGAGGCGCGCGACCTCCTGGCCATCGCGGGCCACCGTCACGTCGGCCATGAGGCTGCGGTAGTTCGGGCCCGGCACGTCGTCCACGCCGTTGAGCGTGAGGTCGTAGGCGCCGACGCGGAAGGTCTCGCCCAGGGAGGCGGTGCGGATGTCCTCCTGCTGCCAGGCGAGGAGGAGCGAGACGCCGAGGATCGTCACGCCGAGGCCGGCATGGGCCACCGCCTTGCCCCAGTCGGCGCGGGGGAGCCGCAGGAGGCGCGACGCGCCCGAGCGGCCGGTGCGCTGCCACAGGTCCAGCGCCGCGCCGGCGATGATCCAGGCTCCGAGCGCCGTGCCCACGGGCGCCAGGATCGAGCGTCCCGTCCCGAAGGACCAGGCGAGCCCGGCCAAGGCGAAGGACAGGACCAGCGCCGGGAGGAGCAGGCGCAGGGCGCGGCCAAGGTCGCCGCGCTTCCAGGCGAGGAGGCTGCCCAGGGGCAGGGCCACGGCGATGGCGACCATGAAGGGGGTGAAGGCGGCCTCGAAGAAGGGCGCGCCGACCGACAGGGTGCGGCCCAGGAGCATCTGCGCGACCAGCGGCCAGACGGTGCCGACGAAGACCACGAGGGCCGAGACGGCAAGGAGGATGTTGTTCAGCACCAGCCCGGCCTCGCGGCTGACCATGCCGAAGACGCCCTTGGCCTCCATCGCGCTCGCGCGGGCGGCGTAGAGGGTGAGCGCGCCGCCGACGAAGACCGCGAGGATCGCGAGGATGAAGACGCCCCGCTCCGGGTCCATGGCGAAGGCGTGGACGGAGGTGATGACGCCCGAGCGGACGATGAAGGTGCCGAGCAGCGAGAAGCCGAAGGCGAGGATGGCGAGCAGGATGGTCCAGCTCTTGAGCGCCTCGCGCTTCTCGACCACGATGGCGGAGTGGAGGAGCGCGGCGGCGAAGAGCCAGGGCATCAGGCTCGCGTTCTCGACCGGGTCCCAGAACCAGAAGCCGCCCCAGCCCAATTCGTAGTAGGCCCACCAGGAGCCGAGCGCGATGCCGACGGTCAGGAACATCCAGGCGGCGAGCGTCCAGGGGCGGACCCAGCGCGCCCAGGCGGCATCGACCTTGCCCTCCAGCAGCGCGGCGACGGCGAAGGAGAAGGCCATCGAGAGGCCCACGTAGCCCAGGTAGAGGAACGGCGGGTGGAAGGCGAGGCCGGGATCCTGGAGCAGCGGGTTCAGGTCGCGGCCGTCCATCGGCGCCACGTCGAGCCGCAGGAAGGGGTTGGAGGTGAAGAGGACGAAGGCCAGGAAGGCCACGCCGATCGCCGCCTGCACCGCGAGGACGCGCGCCTTGAGCGGCAGGGGCAGGTTCGTGCCCCAGACGGCGGCGGCGGCGCCGAAGCCCGACAGGATCAGCACCCAGAGGAGCATCGACCCCTCGTGGTTGCCCCAGACGCCGGTGAGCTTGTAGAGCCAGGGCTTGGCGGAGTGCGAGTTCTCCACCACCAGCAGCACCGAGAAATCCGAGGCCAGGAAGGCCCAGGACAGCGCGACGAAGGAGAAGGCGATCAGCAGGAACTGCGCCGTCGCGGCCGGGGCCGCCGTCTCCATCCAGTTGCGCCAGCCCTTCTGCGCGCCGACGAGCGGCACGACCGCCTGCAGGAGGGCCGTCCCGAAGGCGAGGATGAGGGCGAAGTGTCCGAGCTCGATCAGCATGGTGTCCATATACATTCGGGGCCCCGGTCCGCCAAGCGAGGGCGGCCGGGGCCGATTGTCACGCCCGGCCCGCGCGCCAGTCGGCGAGGGCGGCGTTGGCCCCCGGCGCGAGCGTGGACAGGGTGAGCCGGGCGTCGGGGCCGGGCTCGGCGATGGCGGGGGTGCGGGCCGTGGCGGCGGGCTCGGGTTCGGGTGCCGGGAGCGTCGCGGCGAGGACCTCGCGGCGGAACTCCTGCGCGTGGGCCTGCACGCGCGAGCCGAAGTGCAGCGACAGCACCGCGCCGATCAGCCACCAGAGCCCCTCGGGCATCCGGGCCAGCGCCTCCATGCGGGCGGCGAACCAGTCGGGGGCGGCCAGCGCCGCGCCGAGGAGGGCGAGCGTGCCCAGCACCGACAGCGGGCGCGGCAGGCGGTTCAGCGCGTCCACCAGCCGGTCGAAGGCGGCGCGAGGGCGGCGGTCGAGCCGGCCGACGGCGGGCGGCAGCCCGGAGGCCTGGGCCGCGCGGGCCAGGCGCTCGGCGTGGTCGAGCGCCTCGGCCCCGGTCAGCCCCGCGCCCGTGACCCAGCGGAGGGGGTTGGACATCAGTGCCATTGGGCGGTCCTTTCGCGATGCTCCGCGTCGGTGAGGCGGTAGCGGGGGGCGATGAACGATTCGGCGCGGGTGATCCAGCCGCCCTTGCCGCCGTCGCGGCGGCGGCAGAACGGACGAGAGGCCGGGCGGGCGTCGGCCAGCGCGTAATAGTAGTTGCGCCGGGCGATGCCGTAGGCGTCCACGATGTGGCCCGGCGCGGCCCTGGCGGCGGCGTGGGCGGCGGCGATGGTCTTGGGACCCAGCACGCCATCGACGGCGCAGGGGTGGCCCATCTCGGTCAGGAGCCGTTGCAGGATGCGAATGGCCTGCGCCCCGGCGTTCACCTGCATGTCGAACACGGACGGGTGCAGCGCCTCGGGCAGCTCGTGGAGGCGCGGGCCGTGGAAGTAGTGGCGCACGAAGATCGCCGCCGCGTCGGCGGGCGTCAGGCGCCGCAGGTCGGCCTCGGTCACGCGGCCGTCGCGGTCGAGGTCGAGCCGCAGGCGGCGGAGCGTGCCGAGGGTGACGCCGTGGTTGGTGGCGCCGCCGGGATCGGCGGGGTGGTCGGACCAGCCGCCCTCGCGGGCGACGATCTCTCGGGCAATGGATTCGACGGTCGGCATGGGGTCCCCCTTCTGGTTGCGCGTGGGGGACAGAATCGCATCCAAGGATTAATGCCGTCCGACAGCAACGAGCGCTCAGCACCCACTTCGCGCAACACCCTTTCGGGGATTTGCCGGAGGGCGAATCAGGGGCGTGATCCTGAGAGGCTGGATCGGTCGCAGGTCGGGGTTCACCCCGCCGCGCTCCGTTTGCGAAGCCAGCGCCGTTGGCCGAGGACGCGTGGCGGGCGGACGGCCCGCCCCACGGAGACCCGAACCGGTCGGAGGCTGCCCTTAGTTCGTCACGGGCGCGGGCTGGTGCCCGGCCTCGGGGGCGTTGGGATCGACATAGACCCCCTGCTCCTTGAGGGCGTCCACGACCTCCTTGGGCATATAGGATTCGTCGTGCTTGGCCAGGATCTCGGTCGCCTGGAAGGTGCCGTCCACGTAGCGGCCCTGGCCGACCATGCCCTGCCCTTCCTCGAACAGGTCGGGGAGGACGCCCTTGTAGCTGACCGGGATCGAGGCGCCGCCGTCGGTGACGCGGAAGGTGATCGTCTCGCCCTGCCCGCGCACGAGGGTGCCGTCCTCGACGAGGCCGCCGATGCGGAACACCTCGTTGGGCGCGGGCGGTTCGGCCGCGATCTGGGTGGGCGAGCGGAAGAAGTTGATGCCGTCCTGCATCGCGTAGCCGATCAGGCCGGTCGAGAGCGCGAGCGCGGCCGCGGCCAGCACGATGACCTGGATGCGGCGCTTCTTCTTGAGGGGCATCATGGCGGGGAAGCCTTACGGGAAGATGGGGGCGAGGAGCAGCCCCTCGGTTTCGGGGCGGCCCAGCATGAGGTTCGCGTTCTGGAGCGCCTGGCCGGAGGAGCCCTTGTTGAGGTTGTCGAGCGTCGCGACGACGAGGGTGCGGCCCGCCACGCGGTCGCCCGTCACGCCCAGGTGGACGAAGTTGGAGCCCTGGACGTGGGACATGGCGGGAAGCTCCCCATACGGAAGGACGACGCAGAACGGCTCCGGGGCGTAGCGCGCGGCGAGCGCGGCGTGAATCGCCTGCGGATCGCCCTTCACGTAGCACGAGGCGAGGATGCCGCGATTGATCGGGATCAAATGCGGGGTGAAGAGGATGCGGACCTCGCGCCCCGCCAGCCGCGAGAACTCTTGGTCGAACTCGCCCAGGTGGCGGTGCTTGCCGCCCTGGGAGTAGCCGGCCACGTCCTCGCTCCGTTCGGCGAAGAGCATGTTCTCCTTGAGGGAGCGGCCCGCGCCGGAGACGCCGTTCTTGAGGTCGCAGACGATGTCGTCGAGGTCGATCAGCTTCGATTCGATCAGGGGGCGAAGGGCGAACTGGACGGTGGCGGCGTTGCAGCCGGTCCCGGCGACGAGGCGGGCGGTGCGGATGCGGTCGCGGTAGAACTCCGTCAGGCCGTAGACGGCCTCCTCCTGGAGATCGGGGGCAACGTGGTCGGCGCCATACCAGGACTTGTAGCCTTCGGGCGTCAGGCGGAAGTCGGCGCCGAGGTCCACGACCTTGAGGGTCGGGGGGAGGTCGCGGACGAGCGCCTGGGAGAGGCCGTGCGGAAGGGCGACGAAGGCGAGGTCGAGGCCTGCGAAGTCCACCTGCTCGATGGTGGAAAGGGTGGGGAGGTCGAGGTGGCGGAGGTGGGGGAAGACCTGCGCCATGGGCTGCCCCGCCTTGCGGTCGGCGGTCAGCGCGGCGATCCGCATCCCCGGATGGGTGGCGAGGAGGCGAACCAGCTCGGCCCCCGTGTAGCCCGAGGCGCCGAGGATGGCGACGTTGGCGGTCATGGAAATCCCCCGTGAAGTCACGGGGGCACATAGGCTTTCACCCCGCGCCGCGCAACGGCGCAGGGTGTCGCGGAGCGTCGGGATGTGGTGGGATCGGGGCGAGCGCTCAGTCGAGCGGCTTGCCGTCCTCCTCCTCCTCGAACATCTCGGCGGCCACGGCGGCGTTGGCGGACAGCCGAACCGTGTCGCCCTCGACCTCGGCCACGAGACCGAGCGGCAGGTAGTGGTGGTGGTCCGTGTGGCCCAGGCCGCTGTCCTGCTTGGTCAGCTTGATCCGGTCGCCCTCGACCTTGTCCACGGTGCCGATATGGACGCCGTCGGCGCCGATCACCTCGGCGTGCTCCCTGATCTGGCTCGCATCCGCCATTGTTCGAACTCCTTGCTGCATGACCGACCGTGCGGCCTGCCCCCCAACGCGGGCCGGCGCGGTTTGGTGCCATCGGCGCGCCGGGGGGCCGAGGCCGTCGCCGTCGCGCCCGACGCCGCGCAGCAGCCAGAGTCCCCAAAGGCCGAGGGGCAGGATGGGGAGCGTGGCCAGCGCCCGCTGCGCGAGCGACAGCTGGAGGTCCGGGGGCGGCGGGCCGCTGGCCTGCGCCAGGAGCAGGAGGCCGAAGTCCCAGGAGGCATGGACGAGGACGGCGGGCCAGATCGAGCCCGTGCGGAGCCGGATCGCCAGGAGGGCGAGGCCGATCAGCGTGGCGTTGCCGCTCTGCTGGAGGGCGTCGAGGAGGTGCCCGGTGACGAGCGCGTTCAGCGTGTGCAGCGCGCCGAACAGGAGGGTGACGGCCCAGATCGCGGGCCAGGGCCGCAGGCGGTCGCGCAGGCCCGAGTAGAGGAAGCCCCGGAACATCACCTCCTCGGAGAAGCCGACGAGGACGGTGTTGACGAGGAGGATCGCGACGACCGGGGCCGGGGGAAGGCCCTGCGCCGCGCCGATTCCGGCGAAGAGCAGGAGGTAGAGCCCGGGCAGCCAGCAGAGCCGGAGCCAGCCCGGCCTGGGCGGGCCGCCGCCGATCCCCCGCCAGCGCAGGCCCGCCCAAGCCAGCGCCAGCAGGAGCGAGGCGGCGACGAGCTGGCGGGCGACCTCGCGCGAGATCAGGTCGGCGACGGAGGCCCCCTCGGGCAGGGGCGCCCCGAACAGGAGGGTGACGGCGGCCCAGGCCAGCAGGAGGCCGGCGGCCTGGAGGGGACGGCGGCTGGCGCGGGGCGCGCTCACGCGGGCTGGAAGTCGATGCTCTGGCGGAGGAACTGGGTGGCGCGGTCGGAGACCTGGCGCGGCTTGCCGGTGGTCAGGAACAGCGATTCGGTGCCGGGGCCGACCATGGCGGGATGGCGGCGGAGGTAGTCGGCGAGGCTCTCGGCCACGAGGTTCGCCTGGGAGAAGACCTTGACCTGCGGGCCGAGGGCGGCCTGGAAGGCCTGCTCCATCAGCGGGTAGTGGGTGCAGCCGAGGATGGCGGCGTCGGGGTCGGGCATCTTGCGCTTGAGCGCGTCCACGTGGGAGCGGACGAGGGCCTCGGCGAGGATCATGTCGCCCTCCTCGATGGCGTCCACGACGCCGCCGCAGGCCTGCGCCTCCACGTCCACGCCGATGGCGCGGAAGGCCAGCTCGCGCTGGAAGGCGCGGGAGGCGACGGTGGCGGGGGTGGCGAAGAGCGCGACGTGCTTCACGGCCACCTCGCGCGGGGGGGAGTTGTCGCCCCACTGGCGCTCGGTCAGCGCCTCGATCAGCGGGACGAAGACGCCGAGCACGCGCTTGTCGCGGGGAACCCAGGAGTCCTGCATCCGGCGCAGCGCGGCGGCGGAGGCGGTGTTGCAGGCGAGGATCACGAGGTCGCAGCCGGCGTCGAAGAGCCGCTGGGCGGCGGAGGTGGTCAGGCGGAAGATGTCGTCGGCGTCGCGGACGCCGTAGGGGGCGTGGGCGTTGTCGCCGAAGTAGACCAGCGGCAGGTCCGGCAGGCGGCGGTGCACCGCGTCCCAGACCGTGAGGCCGCCCAAGCCGCTGTCGAAGATGCCCACCGCCATCGCGTCCCTCCGGTCCCTAAGCGGGCCGGGTCGTGGCCCTGGGGGCAGGGCTTAAGCGGAGTCGCGGGGGAAATCCATCGCCCGCTTGCCTGCGCGCGATGCGCGATCGGGCGGCGGGGCGCGAACGATAAGGGAGGCGCGGCGGACGCGGTTGCGCGAAAATCGCAAGGCACCTTTGCGTTTGTCGCACGGACGACATAGCTGCGATGGTAACGTCGCACGAAAAGGAAGGCCGGGACCTGACGCCGATGATGGATTGGGACAAGCTTCGCATCTTCCATGCGGTTGCCGACGCGGGGAGCCTGACCCATGCCGGCGACAGCCTTCACCTGAGCCAGTCGGCCGTGAGCCGGCAGATCCGCGCCCTGGAGGAGAGCCTGAACACCACGCTGTTCCACCGCCACGCGCGGGGGCTGATCCTGACTGAGCAGGGGGAGCTGCTGTTCGAGGCCACGCGGTCGATGAACAAGCGCCTGGAGGCCGCCGCGGCGCGCAT
This sequence comes from Rubellimicrobium aerolatum, assembly GCF_017872975.1. Classification (GTDB taxonomy): domain Bacteria; phylum Pseudomonadota; class Alphaproteobacteria; order Rhodobacterales; family Rhodobacteraceae; genus Rubellimicrobium; species Rubellimicrobium aerolatum. The sequence continues at coordinate 137,231 of NZ_JAGGJP010000006.1, read as the reverse complement.
CCGCGACAGCGAGGAGGAGGTGTTCGGCGACCTGCGGGTGACGACGACGCTGGCCTTCGGGACCATCTGGCTCGCGCCCCGGTTGCCCAAGCTCTACGAGCGGTATCCCGACCTGAAGATCGACCTGATGCTGGAGGAGCGGGTGCTGGACCTGCCGATGCGCGAGGCCGACGTGGCCATCCGCATGAAGGAGCCGTCGCAGGCCGACCTGATCCGCAAGAAGCTCATGGGCATCCGCATAGGGCTTTATGCGTCCCACGCCTATCTGGAGCGGTCGCCGCCCCTGGAGACGCTGGAGGATGTCGCCAGGCACCGGGTCATCACGCAGGGGCCGACCTCGGCGCAGGTGGCGGCGGGGGCGGGGCTGGCGCAGCTCCTGCTGAGCCACGAGCCGCAGAGCCTGCTGACGATCAACAACTATTTCGGGGTGTTGCAGGCGACGCTGAACGACCTCGGCGTGGGGCTGATCCCCGACTACATCACCGAGGACTTCCCGACGCTGACGCGGGTGCTGCCGGACGTGGAATCGAACGAGGTGCCGGTGTTCCTCGCCTATCCCGAGGAGCTGCGGCAGTCCAAGCGCGTGGCCGCCTTCCGCGACTTCGTGCAGGAGGAGGTGATCGCCCACCGCCGCCGCATCCGCGACGCCGCCTGACGCAACCGCAAGGTGTGTCATGCGGGAGACGCATGGCGGCTTTGACGTCAGCGGTCGCGCCCGCGCCTTGCCGATCCGCGTTCCGCCTCCTATTTGGGCAGTCGAAGGCGGTGATGCCTCGCGCTCATCATCTTCAACCTCCCTGTTGGACTTAGCCGGGCCATCGTGCCCGGCTTTTTTTTGGCCGCGCGGGCGATTCGCGGCGGCCCTTGCCCTTCCGCCCGCGCGCGGGAGACCCTAAACGGCCGCCAGCAGCCCTGTCCTGGAGGTCCCCATGCGCCCCGAACCCGAGATCACGCCCGAACTCGTGGCCTCCCACGGGATCAGGCCCGAGGAATACGAGCGGCTGCTGGGGATCATCGGGCGTCAGCCGACCTTCACGGAGCTGGGCATCTTCTCGGCCATGTGGAACGAGCATTGCTCCTACAAGTCGTCGAAGAGGTGGCTGCGGACGCTGCCGACCTCCGGGCCGCAGGTCATCTGCGGGCCGGGCGAGAACGCGGGCGTCGTGGACCTGGGCGACGGCGACGCGCTGGTGTTCAAGATGGAGAGCCACAACCACCCCTCCTACATCGAGCCCTACCAGGGCGCGGCGACGGGGGTGGGCGGCATCCTGCGGGACGTGTTCACCATGGGCGCGCGGCCCATCGCGGCGATGAACGCGCTGTCCTTCGGGGAGCCGTCGCATCCCAAGACCAGGCGGCTGCTGGCGGGCGTCGTGGAGGGCGTGGGCGGCTACGGCAACGCGTTCGGTGTGCCGACGGTCGGCGGCGAGGTGCGGTTCCACCGGGCCTACAACGGCAACTGCCTCGTGAACGCCTTCGCGGCCGGGTTGGCGCGGACGGACGCGATCTTCTATTCGGCGGCGTCGGGCGTGGGGATGCCGGTCGTCTATCTCGGCGCCAAGACCGGGCGCGACGGCGTGGGCGGCGCGACCATGGCGAGCGCCGAGTTCGACGACACCATCGAGGAGAAGCGCCCGACCGTGCAGGTCGGCGACCCCTTCACCGAGAAGCGGCTCATGGAGGCCTGCATGGAGCTGATGGCCTCCGGGGCCGTCATTTCCATTCAGGACATGGGGGCGGCGGGGCTGACCTGCTCGGCGGTGGAGATGGGGGATAAGGGGGGGCTGGGCATCCGGCTCGACCTTGACGCCGTGCCGGTGCGCGAGGCGGGGATGACCGCCTACGAGATGATGCTGTCCGAAAGCCAGGAGCGGATGCTCATGGTGCTGAAGCCCGAGAAGGAGGCCGAGGCGCGGGCGATCTTCGAGAAGTGGGATCTCGACTTCGCCATCGTCGGCGAGACGATCCCGGAGGACCGGTTCCTGATCCTGCTGGACGGCGAGGTGAAGGCGGACCTGCCACTGTCGCAACTGTCGTCGAGCGCGCCGGAGTACGATCGGCCCTGGGTGCCGACCGTGCCCGCGACCGAGGTGCCGGAGGTGCCGGAGATCGGGGCCGTGGAGGCGCTGCAGGCGCTGCTGGCGGACCCGAACCACGCGCACAAGGGCTGGGTCTGGGAGCAATACGACAGCCAGGTGGGAGCGGACACGCTGCGGCGGCCGGGGATGGGCGCGGGGATCGTGCGGGTGCATGGGACCGGCAAGGCGGTGGCCTTCACGTCGGACGTGACGCCGCGCTACGTCAAGGCGAACCCGGTCGAGGGCGGCCGGCAGGCGGTGGCCGAGGCGTGGCGGAACCTCGTGGCCGTGGGCGCGCGGCCCCTGGCGGCGACGGACAACCTCAATTTCGGCAACCCCGAGAAGCCCGAGATCATGGGGCAGTTCGTGGGCGCGATCCAGGGGATCGGCGAGGCCTGCCGGGCGCTGGATTTCCCCATCGTGTCGGGGAACGTGAGCCTTTACAACGAGACGGACGGGAGCGGCATCCTGCCGACGCCGACCATCGGTGGGGTCGGGCTGCTGGCGTCGCTGGATGAGATGATCGGCGGGCCGGCGCGCGAGGGCGACGCGCTGGTGCTGGTGGGCGAGACGCGGGGGCACCTGGGGCAGTCGGCGCTGCTGGCGGCGCTGGGGGTCGAGGCGGGGGACGCGCCGCCGGTGGACCTGGGCGCGGAGCGGCGCGCGGGCGAGCTGGTGCTGCGGGTGCGTCCGCTGGTGCGGGCGGCGACGGACCTCGCCGATGGGGGGCTGGCGCTCGCGGCGTTCGAGATGGCGGAGGCGGCGGGGCTGGGCGTGACGCTGGAGGCGGGGGACGTGCCCACGCTGTTCGGGGAGGACCAGGCACGCTACCTGCTGGTGGTCGCGCCCGAGGACGTGGCGGGCGTGCTGTCGGCGGCGGCCGAAGACGCGGTGGCGGCGGCCGTCGTCGGACGGATCGGCGGGGGCGAGCTGCGGCTGGGGGCGGAGGCGGCCCCGATGGCGGAGCTGGTGGGACTGTGGCGGGGGGCGTTCGAGGCGGCGGTGGCGTAGGCCGCCGCCGTCCGCGGCTGGTCCTGGGCGGCACGGTCGGATGCTGGGGTTTCACCCCACCGTGCGACGGTGGCCCGGAAGCCCGCCCTCCCCCGCTTGCGACGGCTCCGGCCCCCTCCTACATTGGGACGAACGCACGAGGACCCCTGCCCATGGCCATGCAAGCCCACGACATCGAGGCCCTGATCCGCGCCGCCTTTCCGCAGGCGCGCATCAGCATCACCGACCTTGCCGGGGACGGGAACCACTACGCCGCCGAGGTCGTGGACGAGAGCTTTCGCGGCCTGAACCGCGTGCAGCAGCAGCGTGCCGTCTATGCCGCGCTGAAGGGCCGCATGGACGGGCCGAGCGGCGAGCTCCATGCCCTCGCGCTGACCACCAAGGCCCCCGAGTGAGGATTTGCCCATGACCACCACCACGACCGCGCAGGACCAGATCCGCGAGACCGTCCAATCGAACGACGTCGTGCTCTTCATGAAGGGCACCAAGGCGATGCCGCAATGCGGCTTCTCCTCCCGCGTGGCGGGGGTGCTCAACTACATGGGCGTCGAGTTCGCGGACGTGAACGTGCTGGCCGACCCGGAGATCCGGCAAGGGATCAAGGACTTCTCGGACTGGCCGACCATCCCGCAGCTTTACGTGAAGGGCGAGTTCGTGGGCGGCTGCGACATCGTCACCGAGATGACGCTGTCGGGGGAGCTGGACGCGTTGTTCGAGCAGAAGGGCGTGGCCTACGACAAGGCCAAGGCCGAGGAGATCCGGTCGGCCAACGCCTGACGGCCCCTGGCGGATTTGCAACAGTCGGCGCGGGGCCGTGGCCGGAGCCGCTAGGCGCGCGCCGAAGCGTCGTGCTTAGCTGTGGGCGACGGCTTCCCTGCTCCTGGACCAACGACTTGCGCCCCAGCCCGCCTTCCGCGCCTCGCGGCTGCCAACAGCCCGGCGGGGCGGCTGGCGGGGTCGTATCGGCCGGGCCGGACCCATGTCGCTCCTCCTGAACGTCCTCCTGTCGCTGGCCTTCGCGGGAGCGGTGGGCGGCACGTTGCAGTTCTGGCGCGCGCAGCTCGACGCGGCGCGGCGGGACGCGATGCAGGCGCTGGCGGCGCGGCGGGGCTGGGCGCTGACCGAGACGGGGGAGCGGCTGGGCCGGGCGGGGACGCTGCGGCTCGCGCCCCGGGGCGGGCATCCCTGGACGGTGGAGGTCCGGCCCAAGGACGGGCCGCTGGGCGAGGCCGTCACCGAGTTCGAGACCGAGGAGCCGCGCTGGACCGGCGGCACGCTGATCGTGCTGGCGCACCCGGGCGAGCTGCCCGCCCTGGAGCCCGTCCGGCGCGAGAGGGCCTTGCGGGACCTGCTGGGCCGGAAGGTCGGCCGCCTGAGCCTGGGGCTGGCGCCGGTGGCGGCGCCGTCGGGGGTCGCGGCGCTGGCGGACGCCGACCCGGCGCGGCGCGTGGACCTCCCGGACCTCGCCCGCGCGATGGCGGCGTGGCGGCCTGCCATGAATGGCCCCCGGGGCATACCGGTGCTGATCCTCACGCCCGAGGGGATGCGGTTGCGGCTGCGGCACCCTCTGGACCGGGCGGAGCCGATGGAGGCCTTCGCGGACCTGGCGCTCGACCTCGCGCGGCTGATCGGGCCCGGCTGACCGGACCCGGAGGAAGGCTCAGGTCGTCGGCGCGGGCTCGCGCGCGGCCTCGGGGAGGAGCTGGCGAACGGCGTGGGACAGGGCGTCGGCCTCGTCGGCGACCTCGGCGAAGAGCTCGCGCACCTCGGCGGGGATCACCGGCACCTCGACCCGGACCTCGACCGGCACCTCCACGGGAATCTCGATCCGCTCGGGCCCGGCCTTGACGCGGGCCTCCAGCTCGGCGGCGCGGGCCTCGGATTCGCGCAGGCGCTCCTCCAGGCCGGTGGTCTTGTCGGCGAGCAGCAGCCCGGCCATCAGCAGCATCTTGCCCTCGGGCATCCGCCCCATGTGCTCGGAGAGCGAGGAGGCCTCGGCGTCCAGCATGGCGGCGGCGGAACGGAGATAGGGCTCCTCGCCGGGCTGGCAGGCGACCTCGAAGCTGCGGCCTCCTATGACGATCTCGACCTGCGGCATCAGCCCGCCTCCTCGACCAGGGGGATGAGCTCGTCAAGGACCGCATCGAGCTCCCCCTGCTCGGCGGCACGGGCGGCGCGGAGGGCCGTGACCTCGGCGCGCAGGCGCCGGGCCTCCTCCTCCAGGGCGAGGCGGGCGTTCTCGCGATCGCGCAGGGCGCGGACGCGCTCCTCCAGTTGGGCGTTGGCCATGCGCTCCTCCTCCAGGGCGGCGCGCAGGCCCTCGACCTCGCGGGCGATGTCGGCGCGGGCGGCCAGGGCCTCGGCGCCGTTCGCGATCCCCTCGAAGGCGGCGACGATGCGTCGCCGCGCCTCGAGCAGGTCCCCCAGATCGCCCGATCCGTCCGGTTCGTCCATGCGTCCCCCGCTTGTTCTGCCGGGACGGCGGAGCCCGTTGGCCGAGCCGCCGCGCGCCGTCGAAGGGAGACTAGGGGAATCCCGCGCAGCCCGCAATCGCGCGAGTCCCTTTTGCCCGAACGGCTTGGCGGCCGTGCTTGATCTTGCCCCTCACGCTGGTAAGGGAAGCGGGCACCCCGGAGGAGAGGACCAGCATGGACATCGCGAGCCTGCGCAACGCCCATTTCGAGCATTGGCGGCTGGCCGCCGCGATCCGCACCCTGACGCTGGACGCCGTGGCACAGGCCAACTCGGGCCATTCGGGGATGCCGATGGGCATGGCCGACGTGGCCACCGTGCTGTTCGACAGGCACCTGCGCTTCGACCCCAAGGCGCCGTTCTGGCCCGACCGCGACCGCTTCATCCTGTCGGCGGGGCACGGGTCGATGCTGATCTATTCGCTCCTTTACCTGACCGGCTACCCGGACATGACGCTGGAGCAGGTGAAGGACTTCCGCCAATGGGGCTCGCGCACGCCGGGGCACCCGGAGGTGCACCACACGGCGGGCGTCGAGACGACCACCGGGCCGCTGGGCCAGGGGATCGCCAACGCCGTGGGCTTTGCCATCGCCGAGGAGGCGCTGCGGGCGCGGTTCGGCGCGAAGGTCATGGACCACCACACCTATGTCATCGCCGGCGACGGCTGCCTGATGGAGGGCGTGAGCCAGGAGGCCATCGCGCTGGCGGGCCGGCAGCAGCTTGGGCGCCTCATCGTGCTGTTCGACGACAACGGCATCACCATCGACGGCAAGGTGTCGATCGCCGACGCCACCGACCAGGGCGCGCGCTTCGCGGCCTCGGGCTGGCACGTGCAGGCCATCGACGGGCATGATCCCCAGGCCATCGACGCCGCGCTGACGGCGGCCAAGGCCGATCCGCGCCCGTCGATGATCGCCTGCAAGACGCATATCGCGCTGGGCTCGTCGGCGCAGGACACCGCCAAGGGGCACGGCGCTCTCACCGACGCCAAGCTGATCGCCGACACGCGCGAGGTCTATGGCTGGGAGCATGGGGCCTTCGACATCCCCGCCGACATCAAGGCGCGCTGGGAGCAGATGGGGCAACGCGGGGCGCAAGCGCGCGCCGAGTGGGAGGAACGGGTCGCCGCCCTGCCCGCCTCCCGTCAGGCCGAGATCCGCCGCGTCGCGGCCGGGGAGCCGCCGCGCAAGCTGGCCGGCGCGATCCGCGACGTGAAGACGGCGGCCATCGGCGGCAAGGCCGTGGCCACCCGGAAGTCATCGGAGATCGTGCTGGAGGCGGTCAACGCCATCATGCCCGAGACGCTGGGCGGATCGGCGGACCTGACGGGGTCGAACAACACCCGGACGGCGGATCTGGGCGTGTTCGAACCGGGCAACCGCAAGGGCCGGTATGTCCATTACGGCATCCGCGAGCATGGAATGGCCGCCGCGATGAACGGGATCGCGCTGCACGGGGGACTGGTGCCCTATGGCGGCACGTTCCTGTGCTTCGCCGACTACTGCCGCCCCTCGGTGCGGCTCTCGGCGCTGATGGGGGCGAAGGTGGTCTATGTCTTCACCCACGATTCCATCGGGCTGGGCGAGGATGGGCCGACCCACCAGCCGGTCGAGCATCTGGCGATGCTGCGGGCGACGCCGGGGCTGCGGGTGTTCCGCCCCGCCGACACGGTGGAGACCGCCGAGGCCTGGGAACTGGCGTTGACGCAGCCCGGCCCCTCGGTGCTGGCGCTGTCGCGGCAGAACCTTCGGCCCGCGCGGACGGAGCACACGAACAAGAACCTCACGGCGCAGGGGGCCTATGTGCTGGTGGAGGCCACGGCCAAGCGGCAGGTGGTGCTGATCGCCACCGGGTCGGAGGTGGAGATCGCGCTCGCCGCGCGCGAGGCGCTGGAGGCGGAAGGGATCGGCACGCGGGTCGTGTCGATGCCGTCGATGGAGCTGTTCGCCGCGCAGGACGAGCGGGTGCGCCGCCGCGTGCTGCCGCCCGGCACCGTGCGGGTGGCCGTCGAGGCGGGCGTGCGCCAGCCCTGGGACCGCTGGCTGCTGGGCCAGGGCGGACGCGAGGCGAAGTCGGCCTTCGTGGGGATGTCGAGCTTCGGCGCCTCGGCCCCGGCCGAGGTGCTGTACGAGCAGTTCGGCATCACTGCCGCCAACGTGGCGGGAGTCGCGCGCTCGCTGCTCTGAGGCGCCGACGGGCCGGGGCCTTCGGGTCCCGGCCCGTCACGGTCGGTTGACCTTCCCCCCGAAATCGCCATGTTGCCGCCCGACGGCGCGCGTGCGCCACGCACAGGAGGATGGTCATGGCGGTCAAGGTGGCAATCAACGGCTTCGGCCGGATCGGGCGCAACGTGCTGCGCGCCATCATCGAGTCGGGCCGCACCGACATCGAGGTGGTCGCCATCAACGACCTCGGGCCCGTGGAGACGAACGCGCACCTGATCCGTTACGACTCGGTCCATGGGCGCTTCCCCGGCACCGTGACCACCACCGCCGACAGCATCGACGTGGGCCGCGGGCCGATCCGCGTCAGCGCCGAGCGCGACCCGGCGAAGCTGCCGTGGGATGGCGTGGACATCGCGCTCGAATGCACGGGCATCTTCACCGACGGCCCCAAGGCGGCGCTGCACCTTCAGAACGGCTCCAAGCGGGTGCTCGTCTCGGCCCCGGTGTCGGGCGAGGAATGGGCGACCGACCGCGCCGTCAAGACCATCGTCTTCGGCGTGAACGACGATCAGCTCACCCCTGACGACCACGTGGTGTCGAACGCCTCCTGCACGACGAACTGCCTCGCGCCGGTCGCCTACGTGCTCAACGAGGCCGTGGGGATCGACCACGGCTTCATGACCACGATCCACAGCTACACCGGCGACCAGCCGACGCTCGACACGCTGCACAAGGACCTTTACCGCGCCCGCGCGGCGGCGCTGTCGATGATCCCGACCACCACCGGCGCGGCCAAGGCGGTGGGCAAGGTGCTGCCCGACCTGAACGGCAAGCTCGACGGGACCTCGATCCGCGTGCCGACGCCCAACGTGTCGGTCGTGGACTTCAAGTTCGTCGCCAAGCGCGATACCTCGGTCGAGGAGATCAACGCCGCGATCAAGGCGGCGGCGGATGGGAAGCTGAAGGGCATCCTCGGCTATACCAACGAGAAGCTGGTGTCCTCGGATTTCAACCACGACCCGCATTCGTCGGTGTTCCATATGGACCAGACCAAGGTCATGGCGGGCAACTTCGTCCGCATCCTGTCCTGGTACGACAACGAATGGGGCTTCTCGAACCGCATGAGCGATACGGCCGTCGCCATGGGCAAGCTGATCTGAGATCCGGCCTTTGGTCGGGAACGCGGGGCCGCCCCTTGGGGCGGCCCTTGGCGTTTCAGTCGAGGAAGGTGACGGTCGCACCGACGCGCACGAGGCTCGCCAGTTCCTCGGCGTCCCAGTTCGACAGGCGCACGCAGCCGTGGCTGTTGCGGCGGAAGAGCGTGGAGGGCTCGGGCGTGCCGTGGAGGCCGTAGGAGGGCCTGGACAGGTCGATCCAGACGGAGCCCACGGGGCCGTTGGGTCCGGGCGGCAGGGTCAGCGGTTGCAGGTTCTCGCCCTGGACGAAGTTGTCGGGGCTGTAGTGGTAGGTCGGCAGGTGGGCGATGGCGGTGACCTCCACGACGCCTTCGGGCGAGGGGGTGTCGGTCGAGCCGACGGTCACCGGATAATTCGCGACCATGCGCCCCGTGGCGTCGTAGGCGGCGAGGCGGCTTTCCCCCTTGCGAACCTCGATCCGCGTCACCTCGCCCGCCTGGAACTCGCCCGGGTCGGCGACGGTGATCGTCTCGCCGGGCTGGAAGGTCGCGCCGGGGTTGAGGTCGAGGAGGAAGTCTTCGTCCATGTGGAACCGCTCGGCCAGCATCTCGGTCACGCGCTGGTAGCCGAGCCAAGGAAGCGCGGCGAGCTCGGCGTAGTCCGAGGGCAGGCCGGGCGCGAGGTTGGCGAGGTCCTGGGGCGCAACCGTGTAGGCGCGGGTCACCGGCCCGGCGAAGGGACCATCGAGCGCCGCCCAGACCGCGAAGTCGAAGATGCCGTCCACCGGCAGGCCCTCGCGCTCCTCGAAGGCGCGGATGGCGCTTTCGGACATCCCGCCCCGGCGGCCGTCGATCACCCCTGGCGATATCCCGGCGCGGTCGAGCAGCACCTGCACCTTGACGGTCAGGGCCGAGCGGTCGGAGGGCAGGTCGCCCCCCTCATAGGTCGCGGCCTCGATCGCCTCAGGCGCGAGGCCGCCCGGCGCGGAGGGCCGGACCACGGTCGCCACGGGGGGCAAGATGGGCGGCGACATGGGCGGGGGCGGGGGAGTCACGAAGGGCTGCTGCGCCAGCGGGGCGGGCAGCGCCGCCTCGGAGGCCAGGAGGTTCTGCGCCGAGGCTGGCGCGGCCACGACGGCAAGGCCGAGGAGCGTGATTCGGAGAGAAGGCAACAGGGGCTCCGCAACAGGAATGCCGGTCCAACGCGCCAGCGCGACCCTTTGTTCGTTCATTATGGCCATATCGTGACGCCTTGGCTGAAAAGATATGCAGCGCGCGCATGGCGGCCGGGACCGATCGTCGGTGGTGCCGCAGCGCAGCATCACCCATATGGGGATTACCGGGCGGATGGTCCACCCGGCTTGACCCGAGGACGATCATGACCCTCTTCACGCGACTCCGTTCCGCGATGGAGAAGCGTGCCGCTTACCGTCGCACGCTTGCCGAACTTCGCGGAGTGCCTTCCTACCTGGCCGACGACCTCGCCATCTATCCTGGCGACGCCGAGCGTCTGGCCCACCAAGCCGTCTACGGCTGAGGCCTCTCGCCTCGCTTTCCGACGCGCCATGCCGCTTCAAGGCCGCCCCTGGGCGGCCTTCTCATTTTCCGGGCTTCTCCCCCCGAGCCAGTCGCCGCGTGACCGCCGCATGGACCGCCGGCGGCACGAAGCGGGAGATGTCGCCGCCCAGCCGGGCGATCTCCTTGACCAGCTTGGAGGCGATGGCCTGGTGCCGGGCCTCGGCCATGAGAAACACCGTCTCGATCGAGTCGTCGAGCGTCCGGTTCATCCCGACCATCTGGAATTCGTATTCGAAGTCCGTCACGGCCCGCAGTCCGCGGATGATGATGCCCGCGCCCACGTCGCGCGCGCAGTCGATCAGCAGGTTCTCGAAGGGATGGACGACGATCTCGGTCGCCCGCTCGGCGGCGATGGCGCCGATCTCTCCCTCGATCAGCGCGACCCGCTCCTCCAGTGGGAAGAGCGGACCCTTGTCGCGGTTGATCGCCACCCCGATCACGAGGCGGTCCACCAGCACGCAGGCCCGGCGGATGATGTCCGTGTGGCCCAGCGTCACCGGGTCGAAGGTGCCCGGATAAAGTCCGATTCGCATCAGCGCCCCGTGATCATCCCCTCCAGGGCATCCTTTTCCATGGAAAGCTCGGACAGGCGAGCCTTCACCACGTCGCCGATGGAGATGAGGCCGATCATGCGGCCCCCGTCCAACACCGGCAGGTGGCGGAAGCGCCCTTCGGTCATCTGCGTCACCACGTCGGTCGCCTGATCGTCGCAGGAGCAGGTGACGACCTCGCGGGTCATCATCTCGGCCACCGTCTCCTGGAAGCAGCCGACCCCGCGCATCCCCATCTCGCGGACGATGTCCCGCTCGGAGATGATGCCTTCGAGCATCGCGCCGTCGCGGCTGACCACGAGGCAGCCGATCCGCCGTTCCGACAGGAGGCGGGCGGCATCGGCCACGGTGGCGTCGGGGCGGATCGTCAGCACCGCGTCGTTGCCCTTGGACCTGAGGATCTGTCTCACGAGCATGGCGGCCTCCCTGGTTGCCTATGAGTCAAGGGTCGTGTGGCCGGGGCCCTCTGTCAAGGCGGCGAGGCATTCCAGTCGCGCCACCTCCTCGCGCAGGCCCTGGCTGAGCGCCGCCGCGAGGCGGGCCATCCGTTCGCTTCGCCGGTCGGCGTCGTGGCGCACGAGGTAGAAGGCGCGGCGCAGGCTGACCTCCTCGGTGAGCACCCGGCGCAGCTCGGGCGCGAAGGGCAGCGCGAAGTCGTGGACGACGCCCACGCCGCCCTGCCGGAGGAGCTGGAGCTGCACCGGCACGGAGTTGGAGGCGAGGGTGACGGGGCCAAGGCCCAGTTCGCCCAGATAGTCGAGAGCGCGGTCGAAGATCATGTCCTGGATATAGCCGACGACGGGGCGCCCCCGGAGGTCGTCCAGCGTGGCGACGGGAGGCGCGTCCCTCCGCTGCGCGAGGTGGAGACGGTAGTCGGTCATCTTCTGCACGGTCAGCCGGCCCGCGTCGGGGGGGCTGACCGTGATGGCCATGTCGGCCTCGCGCCGGGACAGGTTCACCACGCGGGGGAGTGCGAGGATCTGGATCTCGAGCCCCGGGTTCCCGGCCTGGATGCGGGCGGCCACCTGCGGCAACAGGAAGTTCGCGCAGCCGTCCGGCGCCCCGATCCGCACCTGCCCCGTGAGGCCCTGCGAGGCCCCCTGCCCTTCCTCCACCGCGAGGCGCATGGCCTCCTCCGCCTCCTCCGCCCGCGCCTGGAGCCGCCCGCCGAGGTCGGTCAGCGCGTAGCCCTGCTGACTTTTGAGGAACAGTGTCGCGCCCAGCGCCTCCTCCAGCCGGGCGATGCGGCGGCCGACGGTGGCCGGGTCCATCCGGAGACCGGGGGCCGCGCCGGACAGGCTGCGGGCGCGGGCCACGCCCAGGAACACGCGCATGTCGTCCCAGTCGAGCATCCTGCATTCCTGCATGAAGATATTGGGAAGTTGGTCCTTCTCCCCTGAAAACCGCAAGGATAGAGAACCGTCAACGCCCTTGGGAGGACAAGATGCAGGAACTGACCCATTACATCAACGGCGAGCACGTGAAGGGCACTTCGGGCCGCTTCTCCGACGTGTTCAACCCCGCCACCGGCGAGGTGCAGGCGCGCGTGCCGCTGGCCTCGGTCGAGGAGATGGATCAGGCGGTCCGCCTCGCCGCCGCGGCGCAGCCCAAGTGGGCCGCCGTGAACCCGCAGCGCCGGGCGCGGGTAATGATGAAGATGGTCGCGCTGCTGAACCGCGACATGGACAAGCTGGCCGAGGCGCTGTCGCGCGAACATGGCAAGACGCTGCCCGACGCGGCGGGCGACGTGCAGCGGGGCCTGGAGGTCGTGGAGTTCTGCGTCGGCGCGCCGCACCTGCTGAAGGGCGAGTTCACCGACGGCGCCGGCCCCGGCATCGACATGTATTCGATGCGGCAGGCGCTGGGCGTCTGCGCCGGCATCACGCCCTTCAACTTCCCGGCCATGATCCCGATGTGGATGTTCGCGCCCGCCATCGCCTGCGGCAACGCCTTCATCCTCAAGCCGTCCGAGCGCGCGCCGACGGTGCCGATGATGCTGGCCGAGCTGATGGAGGAAGCGGGGCTGCCCAAGGGCATCCTTCAGGTCGTCAATGGCGACAAGGCGGCGGTGGACGCCATCCTCGACCATCCCGAGATCCAGGCGGTGGGCTTCGTGGGATCGACGCCGATCGCGCAATACATCTACGGGCGCGGCGCGGCGAACGGCAAGCGCGTGCAGGCCTTCGGCGGCGCCAAGAACCACATGATCGTCATGCCCGACGCCGATCTGGATCAGGCGGCCGACGCGCTGGTGGGCGCGGGCTATGGGGCCGCCGGGGAGCGCTGCATGGCGATCTCGGTCGCGGTGCCGGTGGGCGAGGAGACGGCCGACCGGCTGATCGAGAAGCTGGTTCCGCGCATCGAGAAGCTGAAGGTCGGCCCCTACACCGGCGGCAAGGACGTGGACTACGGCCCCGTCGTCACCGCCGCCGCCAAGCAGAACATCCTGGCGCTGATCGAGACGGGCGTCGCGCAGGGCGCCGAGTTGGTCGTGGACGGGCGCGGCTTCAAGCTCCAGGGCTACGAGGACGGGTTCTTCGTCGGGCCGCACCTGTTCGACCGGGTGACGCCCGAGATGGACATCTACCGCAAGGAGATCTTCGGGCCGGTGCTGTCCACGGTGCGCGCCAAGACCTACGAGGAGGCGCTGGACCTCGCCATGAGCCACGAATACGGCAACGGCACGGCGATCTACACGCGGGACGGCGACACGGCGCGCGACTTCGCGGCGCGGGTGAACGTCGGCATGATCGGCATCAACGTGCCGATCCCGGTGCCGCTGGCCTACCACACCTTCGGCGGCTGGAAGAAGTCGGCCTTCGGCGACCTGAACCAGCACGGGCCGGACTCGTTCCGCTTCTACACGCGGACCAAGACCATCACCTCGCGCTGGCCCTCGGGGATCAAGGAAGGCGCGGCGCTGAACTTCCGTCAGATGGAGTGATCCGGCTCGCACGGGGATGAACCGACCGGCCCATAGGGTTGTTGCGTTCAGTGGCGCCCTCGGCTTTGCTGGGGGCGTTGCCATGCCGGAGGCGCCATGCCGCCCAGCCCCCCTGCCTGGACCCGACGGGCCGGGCTCCTGCACCTTCCGCCCTGGGCGGAGCGTGAGTTGGGGGCGCTGCCATCGGCGGCGGTCGAACGCGGAACGGTCCTCTTCCGGCCCGGCCAGTCGGCGCGGGGCTTCGTCGTGGTCCTGTCCGGCCGCATCGACGTCTTCCTGACCGGGCCCACGGGCCGCGAGATCCTCCTCTACTCGGTCGAGCCCGGGCAGAGCTGCGTGCAGACTACCCTGAGCCTTCTGGGCGGCGAGGACTACGCGGGCGAGGCCGTCGCGGCGGAACCCGCCGAGGTGGCGCTCATCCCGCGCGGGCTGTTCCTGCGCCTGATGGACGAGGCGCCCCCGTTCCGCGCCTTCGTCTTCGGTGCCTTCGGGGCGCGGATGCAGGAGTTGCTCCGGCTCCTTGAACGGGTGGCCTTCCAGCGCGTCGAAAGCCGGCTGGCCGCCGCGCTGCTCGCGATGGCCGAAGGGGACGAGGTGCGGGCGACGCAGGCCGAGTTGGCGACCCGCGTCGGAACGGCGCGCGAGGTGGTGTCGCGCCGCTTGGACGGCTTCGCCCGGCGCGGCTGGGTGGCGACGGACCGGGGTCAGGTGCACCTTCGGGACGCGGCCGCGCTGCGCCGGCTCGCGGCGGCGGAGGATCTTGCGTGACCAAGTCACAGACTGGCCCACGTGCCGCGCCTACGCTTTCCGCATGGTCGCAGGTCGCGGCCTTTCGAAAAGGGTTATCACGATGCTCAAGACCAATGTCGGCCCGGCGGACCGGGCCCTTCGGATCGTCCTAGGCCTGGGCCTGCTCCTGGGCTTCATCCTGAACCCGGACGCAGGCTGGCGCTGGCTCTACCTGATCGGCATCGTCCCGCTCCTCACCGGGCTGGTGCGGAGCTGCCCGGTCTATTCGCTCCTCGGGCTTTCCACCTGCCCGATGAAGCGGTGACGGCCTATTCGGCCGCGACCTTGCGCGAGTCCAGCAACGGCTTGAGGTAGTGACCGGTGTGGCTGTCGGCGTCGGCCGCGACCTCCTCCGGGGTGCCGGTGGCGACGATGCGGCCGCCGCCGTCGCCACCCTCGGGGCCGATGTCGATCACCCAGTCGGCGGTCTTCACCACGTCGAGGTTGTGTTCGATCACCACGACGGTGTTGCCCTGGTCCACCAGTTCGTGCAGCACCTCCAAGAGCTTCCTCACGTCCTCGAAGTGAAGGCCCGTCGTCGGCTCGTCGAGGATGTAGAGCGTGCGGCCCGTGCTCCGCCTGCTCAACTCCTTCGACAGCTTCACCCGCTGCGCCTCGCCACCCGAGAGCGTCGTCGCCTGCTGGCCGACCTTGACGTAGCCCAGGCCCACGCGGACCAAGGCGTCCATCTTCTCGCGGATCGACGGGACGGCGCGGAAGAACTCCTGCGCGTCCTCCACGGTCATGTCGAGCACGTCGGCGATGCTCTTGCCCTTGTGCAGGACCTCCAGCGTCTCGCGGTTGTAGCGCTTGCCCTTGCAGGTCTCGCAGGTCACGTAGACGTCGGGGAGGAAGTGCATCTCGATCTTGATGACGCCGTCGCCCTGGCAGGCCTCGCAGCGCCCGCCCTTGACGTTGAAGCTGAAGCGCCCGGACTTGTAGCCGCGCGCGAGGCTCTCGGGCAGGCCGGCGAACCAGTCGCGGATGGGCGTGAAAGCGCCGACATAGGTCGCCGGGTTGGATCGAGGCGTGCGCCCGATGGGACGCTGGTCGATGTCGATGACCTTGTCGAGGTGCTCGAAGCCGGTGATCGTCTCGCACGGCGCAGGCGTCTCGCGCGCGCCGTTCAGCTTCATCGCGGCGTTCTTGTAGAGCGTCTCGATGGTCAGCGTGGACTTGCCGCCGCCCGAGACGCCGGTCACGCAAACGAACCTGCCCAGCGGGAACTCGGCGGTGACGTCCTTGAGGTTGTTGCCGGTCGCCTTGACCACCGTCAGCGTCTTGCCGTTGCCGGGGCGCCGCTGGTCCGAGCGGACGGGGATGGCGCGGCGGCCGGACAGGTATTGGCCAGTCATCGAGTCCGGGTTGGCCGCGATCTCGGCGGGCGTGCCATGGGCCACGACCTCGCCGCCATGCACCCCAGCGCCGGGGCCGATGTCGAAAACGTAATCGGCCGTGCGGATCGCGTCCTCGTCGTGCTCCACGACGATGACGGTGTTGCCCTGATCGCGCAGGGAGCGCAGCGTCGCGAGCAGACGGTCGTTGTCGCGCTGGTGCAGGCCGATCGACGGCTCGTCGAGCACGTAGAGCACGCCGGTCAGGCCCGAGCCGATCTGCGACGCGAGGCGGATGCGCTGGCTCTCGCCCCCGGAGAGGGTCCCGGCGTTGCGCGACAGCGTCAGGTATTCGAGGCCGACGTTGTTAAGGAAGCCCAGCCGCTCGCGGATCTCCTTGAGGATGGCGCGGGCGATCTCGTTCTTCTGCTTCGAGAGGGCGTCGGGGACCGTCTGCACCCAGTCATGGGCCGCGCGGATCGACATCTGAACGACCTGACCCGCGTGGAGCCCGCCAATCTTCACCGCCAGCGCCTCGGGCTTCAGCCGGAAGCCACCGCAGGCATGGCAGGGGCGTTCGTTCTGATACTGCTCGAACTCCTCGCGCACCCAGGCCGAGTCGGTCTCCTTGAACCGGCGCTCCATGTTGGGGATCACGCCCTCGAAGGGGCGGCGCACCTGATAGACGCGCCCGCCCTCGTCGTAGCGGAAGACGATCTCCTCCTCGCCCGAGCCGCGCAGGATCGCCTCCTTCGCCGGTTCAGGGAGGTCCTTCCAGCGGGCCGTCCTCTCGAAGCCGTAATGCTTGGACAGCGCCTCGACGGTCTGGGTGGAATAGGGCGACTTCGACTTGGCCCAAGGGGCGATGGCGCCCTGGTTCAGCTTGCGCGTCACGTCCGGCACGACCAGCCGCTCGTCGAAGAACAGCTCGGCCCCGAGGCCGTCGCAGACCGGGCAGGCGCCATAGGGCGCGTTGAACGAGAACAGCCGCGGCTCGATCTCGGGGATGGTGAAGCCCGAGACGGGGCAGGCGAACTTCTCGCTGAAGGTGATGCGCTCGGGCTCCCCCTCTGCGGGGGCGGTCTCCAGGATGGCGATGCCGTCGGCGAGGTCGAGCGCGGTGCGGAAGCTGTCGGCGAGCCGCGTCTCCAGGCCGGCGCGCACGACAATGCGGTCCACCACCACGTCGATGTCGTGGCGCAGCTTCTTGTCGAGCGCGGGCACGTCCTCGATCTCGTGGAAGACCCCATCCACCTTGACGCGCTGAAAGCCCTGCTTGCGGAGGTCGAGGAACTCCTTGCGGTATTCGCCCTTCCGGTCCCGCACGAAGGGCGCAAGGAGGAAGCCGCGTGTCCCTTCGGGCATGGACATGACGCGGTCCACCATGTCCTGCACCTGCTGCGCCTCGATGGGCAGGCCGGTCGCCGGGCTGTAGGGGGTCCCGGCGCGGGCGAACAGGAGGCGCAGGTAGTCGTAGATCTCCGTCACCGTGCCGACGGTGGAGCGGGGGTTCTTGGAAGTCGTCTTCTGCTCGATGGAGATGGCGGGCGAGAGGCCACTGATGTGGTCCACGTCCGGCTTCTCCATCATGTCGAGGAACTGCCGGGCGTAGGCCGACAGCGATTCGACGTAGCGGCGCTGGCCCTCGGCGTAGATGGTGTCGAAGGCGAGGCTCGACTTGCCGGAGCCCGACAGGCCGGTGATGACCACCAGCTCGTCGCGGGGGATGTTGACGTCGATGTTCTTGAGGTTGTGCTCGCGGGCGCCCCGCACCTCGATGAACTTCTGCTCGGCCATGCCTGCGCCTCCTGGAGGGACGCGGTTACATAGCGGAAACGTCCGGCCGGGCCAAGCGGGATGGCGGAACTTTTGCGGAACAGGACTCCGCGACGGGCGAAGGCGGCGGAGCGGGACGATCTGCCCCAGGAGCGCCGAACCGAAGGAGGGTGCGTCCGCCCCCGCCAGGAGAGCCAGCCCGCTCGCGACACGAGACATCGAAACCGCGGGGCGCGGATTCGAGCGGGGCGGTCCGGAGGCCAGGATGAATCCGGTCGACATCAGGCGAGCAGGGCCATCTCGGTCAGGCGCTCGCGCAGGGAGCCGACGGTCAGAGCCAGGCCGTCGTCGAGCATCACCTTGGGCTCCCAGCCCAGGAGGGCCTTGGCGCGGGCGATGTCGGGCTTGCGCTGGCGGGGATCGTCGGCCGGCAAGGGTCGCCGTTCGAGGCGCGAGCGGCTGCCGGTCTGGGCGAGGACCTTCTCGGCCAGGGACAGGATCGTGAACTCGCCGGGGTTGCCGAGGTTGATGGGGCCGGTGACGTCCGGTTCCGATTCCATCAGGCGGATCAGCCCCTCCACGAGGTCGTCCACGTAGCAGAAGGAGCGGGTCTGGCTGCCATCGCCGTAGATGGTCAGCGGCTCGCCCCGGAGGGCCTGGACGATCAGGTTCGACACCACGCGGCCGTCGGCGTGGTGCACGCGGGGGCCGTAGGTGTTGAAGATGCGGGCGACCTTGACCTCCAGGCCGTGCTGGCGGTGGTAGTCGAAGAACAGCGTCTCGGCGCAGCGCTTCCCCTCGTCGTAGCAGGAGCGGGGGCCGATGGGGTTCACGTTGCCCCAGTATTCCTCCGCCTGGGGGTGCTGGATGGGGTCGCCGTAGACCTCGCTCGTGGAGGCCTGGAGCACCTTGCAGCGCAGGCGCTTGGCGAGGCCCAGCACGTTGATCGCGCCGTGGACGGAGGTCTTGAGCGTCTGCACGGGGTCGTGCTGGTAGTGCACGGGCGAGGCCGGGCAGGCGAGGTTGTAGATCTCGTCGGCCTCGACATACAGCGGGAAGGTCACGTCGTGGCGGATGAACTCGAACCGGGGATGGGCGTGCAGGTGGTCGATGTTGCGCTTGGTCCCCGTGAAGAGGTTGTCCACGCAGATCACCTCGTGCCCCTGGGCGAGCAGGCGGTCGGTCAGGTGCGAGCCGATGAAGCCGGCGCCGCCGGTGACCACGATGCGCTTGCGGCTGTCATAGACGCGGGGCATGACCTCTCCTCCTTGCGATGGGACGGGACGCGGCGGCGGACGGGCCGGCCGAGCGGGGGCTGGCCGGACGGGCCGTGTCGTCGTGCATGGTCATCGCGATCCCTCCCCTTTCCGTTCGAACGGTTGCGCCAGCGTCGAGGCCCAGTTCTAGCAGGTCGGAGTTAAGGAAGCCCTTACGGCCCCGCCCGCACGGCCCGTTCGGCGGTCGCTTCTCGGGACAAGTCTCATAGAATACGAATCAAATGCGGTCGTCCCTGCCCCGGACCCCATGGCCGGTCGGGCGGGACATGAGGGGCGGACATGACAAGGGGGGCCGCAGCGGCTGCGGCCCCCCTTGCCCGGATCGCGAGGATCAGGCGTTCGCCGACTTGCGGCGGCGCAGGGCCGCGAGGCCGCCCAGGGCGGAGATCAGCAGCAGGCCGGCGGCCGGGACCGGGATCACGGCGGCTTCGACGGCGAAGTCGATGTCGGCGGTGCCGCCGCCGTTCAGCAGGCCATCGTCGATCACGGTGCCCCATTCGACCAGCAGGTCGATGGATTCACCGGCGGCCACGATCAGCGTCGTCTCGGCGCCGTCGGTGTCGCCTTCCGGCACGGTCACCGGGCCGAGCGAGCCGAAGGTGAAGGTCACGCCGTCGGAGAAGGCGGCCGACACCTGAAGCACGGTGGCGCCGAAGAACGCCTGAACCGGGTTCGTGGAGCTGTTGAAGAAGCTGAAGGTGTAGGTCGTCCCGGCGTCGCCGATGTCGAAGTCGCCGTTGAAGAAGTAGTCGTCGGCCAGCAGGTCGTAGCTGCCACCCGGCGTCACGAAGGTCGTCGCGGAGGCCGTGAGCGGGGCCGCGGCCAGGGCCGCCGCCAGAGCGGTCGCCTTCCAGTTTGTGAGCATGAAGCCCTCCATATTCTATGCACAAGGCCTCGCCCATCACTGTGCGAGTGCAGCATAGAAGTAACATAACGGCGAGCGGCGCCAACAAAAAAAGGCGCAATCACGCCACATTCCTGCCCCAAACCTTAACCCATTGTCGCCAATATGGAAATCGTGCGCGAAAACTGGCCGGCCCTCGCCGGAGGGAGGAGGGCATCCTAACCTGCTCAACTTTCGGTAGTTTCGCAGACGAAGCCGCCGCGAACCCGGGCGGGCCGCGGCGGCGAATCTGTCGGCGCTGTTGCCCCGGGCCGGGGATCGGCGGGGTCGGATCGTGGCCCGATTGGGGCAGGATCGGGGCGGCCTTGAATGGACCCCGGATCGGGTCCGGGGCTGGCCGGGCGAAGGTCGGGCGGGGGCCCGGCGGAGGTCGGGCTAGAAGTGCAGCGCCCGTCCGTAGGCGTCGAGAACCGACTCGTGCATCATCTCGGAGAGCGTCGGGTGCGGGAACACCGTCTCCATCAGCTCGGCCTCGGTCGTTTCCAGGGAGCGGCCGACGATATAGCCCTGGATCAGCTCGGTCACCTCGGCTCCGACCATGTGCGCGCCCAGCAGCTCGCCGGTCTTGGCGTCGAACACGGTCTTGATGAAGCCCTCGGGCTCTCCGAGGGCGATGGCCTTGCCGTTGCCGATGAAGGGGAAGCGGCCGACTTTGACCTCGAAGCCCAGCTCCTTGGCGCGGGCCTCGGTGAAGCCGACGGAGGCCACCTGCGGCTGGCAGTAGGTGCAGCCGGCGATGGAGCCGGGCTTGAGCGGGTGGACGTGCTGGCCGGCGATGAGCTCGGCCACCATGACGCCCTCGTGGCTGGCCTTGTGGGCGAGCCAGGGGGCCCCGGCCACGTCGCCGATGGCGTAAAGGCCCTCGACGCCGGTGCGGCAGAACTCGTCGGTGACGACGTGAGTGCGCTCCACCTTCACGCCGGCCTCCTCCAGGCCGAGGTCCTCGACGTTGCCGACGATGCCCACGGCGGAGATGACGGTGTCGAAGACCTTGTCCTCGGTCTTGCCGCCGGCCTCGATCCGGGCGGTGACAGAGCCGTTGCCCTTGGTCAGCGCGACCTTGGCCCCCTCGTGGATGGTCATGCCCTGCTTGACGAACTGCTTTTTGGCGAAGGCCGAGACCTCGGCGTCCTCGATGGGCAGGATGCGGTCCGCGACCTCCACGACCGTCACCTTGGCGCCCATGGTGTTGAAGAAGCTCGCGAACTCGATGCCGATGGCGCCGGAGCCGATCACGAGGAGGTCCTTGGGCATCCGGGGCGGCTGGAGCGCGTGGCGGTAGCTCCAGATCAGGTCGCCGTCGGGCTCCATGCCCGGCAGGCTGCGCGCCCGCGCGCCGGTGGCGAGGATGATGGCCGGGGCCTGGAGGTCCTCGGTGCCCTTGTCGGTCGCGACGGTGACGCGGCCCTTTCCGGCGAGGCGGGCCTGGCCCATCACCACCTCGACCTTGTTCTTCTTCATCAGGTGGCCGATGCCGGACGACAACTGCTTGGCCACGCCGCGCGACCGCTTGATGACCGCGTCGAAGTCGAAGTCGGGCTTCTCGACCTTCAGGCCGAACTCCTTGGCGCGGTGGAAGAGGTGGAACACCTCGGCGGAGCGCAGGAGCGCCTTGGTCGGGATGCAGCCCCAGTTGAGGCAGATGCCGCCCAGGTGCTCGCGTTCGACGATCACGACCTTCTTGCCCAGTTGCGCGGCCCGGATCGCGGCCACGTAGCCGCCGGGGCCCGCCCCGATCACGATCACGTCGAAGCTGCGGGTCGCCATGCCATCATCTCCCCTGGCCCAAAGTGAGGCGTTGTTAGTGCATGGCGTGCCTCGTTGCCAGAGCGACGGGGCCAGAGCGACGGGTCAGGCGGCCTCGGCGCGCATCCGTTCGACCAGCGCGGGGTAGCCGCCCTCGGCCAGGAAGGCCCGTTCGGCGGGCGTGCTCTCGCGGCGCAGGACCTCGTTGCGGGTGGGGAAGCGGCCGAAGCGGCGGATCTGGTCGCGGTGGGCGCGGGCGTGGAGGAGCTGGTCGGGCGCGTCGGGGAGGCGGGCCTTGAACAGGCGCACGGCGCGGTCCTGGTCGATCAGGCTCTCGGAATGTTCGAGGGGAAGGTAGAGGAACTGACGCTCGGGCGGGGGGATCCTGAGGTCCCAGTCGCGGGCGATGGCGGTCTTGGCGGCGGCGCGGGCGTGCGGGTCCGAGGCGAAGGCGCGGGCGTCGCCCCGGAACATGTTGCGGGGGAACTGGTCGAGCAGGATCACGTAGGCGAGCGCGTCGTGCGGGGTGACGAGCCAGAGGCCGAGCCGGCCCTGCATCGCCGCCTCCCAGAGGGGGAGGAAGCGGTCGCGGAGCCGCTGGTCGAGGGCGTCGTCGGCGCGATACCAGCCGTCGGGGCCGACCTCGCGGAGCCAGACATCGAGCACCTCCTGCGGCGTGGGCAGCGTCATGGGATCGTCCTTTCGGTGCCGGCCGCGACGGGGGTGGCCGCGGCGGGGATGGGGGCGAAGGCCGTCTTGCCGTCCACGATCGGCTTGTCGGGCGCGGCGCGCATCCGCCAGGCGGCGTAGGCGGCGAGCAGCAGCATCACGGTGGCGATGATGGCCCAGAAGCCCTGCGGCCCCATGGCGTCCATCATCCAACCCACGACCAGCGGCCCGGCGATGGCGCCGAGCCCGTTGATGAACAGGAGGCCCCCCGAGGCCGCGGCCATGTCCTCGCGCTCCAGGTAGTCGTTGGCGTAGGCGATGAGAAGCGCGTAGAGCGGGTTCGAGGTTCCCCCGACGATGCCCGCCGCCAGCAGCACCAGCCAGAGCGGCCCCGGCCAGAGCAGCGCCAGGAGCGCGATGCTCCCGCCCAGAGCCGAGAGGCCGAGGATCAGCCAGCGGCGGTCCATGTGGTCCGACAGCCAGCCGATGGGATACTGCGCCACCAGCGCGGCGAGGTAGGTGAGCGACACCATCCAGAAGATCTGGTCCTGGCTCAGGCCCGCGCGGGTGCCGTAGACCGCCGCCATGCCGAACTGCGCGGCGAACACGCTGCCCAGCAGGAACATCCCCGCGCAGGCCAGCGGCGAGGCGGCGACGAGCCGTCGCATCTTGAGCGGCTTGGTCGCGGCGTGCTGGGGCGTCGTCTGCGTGGCCGAGAGGAGCGCGGGCGCGAAGCTGAGCGAGACGAGGATCGAGGGGATGATGAAGACCACGAACCCCGACACGTCGTTGAGCGAGATGAGCCACTGCGCCGTGACGATCCCGCCCATCTGCACGACCATGTAGAGCGACAGCGCCTTGCCCCGGTTGGCGTTCGAGGCGGCGGCGTTCAGCCAGGATTCGGCGGTGATGTAGACGCCGCAGTAGCAGAAGCCGATGGCCGCGCGGGCGAGCGCCCAGACCCAGGGCTCGGGCAGGACCGGATACAGGATCAGGATGGCCGAGATGCCCGAGCCCAGCGCCGAGAACACCCGGACGTGCCCCACGCGGCGGATCAGCAGGGGCGCGAGGCGGCTCGCGAAGAGGAAGCCCACGAAGTAGGCCGACATGACGACCGAGATTTCGAGGGTCGAGAAGGCCTCCATCTCGCCGCGCAGGCCCAGCAGCGTGCCCTGGAGCCCGTTGCCGATCATCAGGAGATACATCCCGAGCAGGAGCGCCCAGGCGCTTCCGAGGACTTGCAGCATTCCGCCCGGCTCCTTGCGTTTTCCCTGCGCCTACCAGCCCGTCCCGCCGTCGTCTGGCCCAAAGGCGACCCGTGGGCGCGGGCCAGCGCCCTCTTTGGTGCCTGCGTCGGGCGGGCTTCGGCCCGCCACCTGGTGCCCCCTGGACGACGGCGGGCCGAAGCCCGCCCTACGGCAGCAGGAGCGAGGCGTCGCCGTAGGAGAAGAAGCGATAGCGCTCCGCGATGGCGTGGGCGTAGATGGCGCGGACGCGATCCAGCCCCATCAGCGCGGAGACCAGCATCATCAGCGTGGAGCGCGGCAGGTGGAAGTTGGTCATCAGGCCGTCGGCCACCCGGAACTCGAAGCCCGGCGTGATGAAGATGTCGGTCTCGCCGCGCCAGGGCCGCAGGTCGCCCCCGCGCGCCGCCGATTCGATCAGCCGCAACGCCGTGGTGCCGACCGGGATCACCCGCCCGCCCGCGCGCCTGGTCGCGGCGATCTCGGCGGCGGCTTCGCCCGTCACCTCGCCCCATTCGGCGTGCATCCGGTGCTCGGCGATGTCGTCCACCTTGACCGGCAGGAAGGTTCCCGCGCCGACGTGCAGCGTGACATGGGTGAAGTCCACGCCCCGCGCCCGCAGCGCCGCGAGCAGGGGCTCGTCGAAGTGCAGCGAGGCGGTGGGCGCGGCCACCGCGCCGGCCCGCGCGGCCCAGACGGTCTGGTAGTCCTCGCAGTCGTGGTCGTCGGCGGGGCGCAGCGCCTCGATGTAGGGGGGGAGCGGCATCCGGCCCGCCCGCGCCAGCGCCTCGGCGAAGGCGTCGGGGGAGAGGGCGAAGCGCAGGAGCCCCTGCCCCGCCTCCGCCCCCTCGAAGGTGGCCGAGAGCCCGCCGCCGAAGTCGATGGCCTCGCCCTCACGCAGCTTGCGCAGCGGCTTGAGGAGCGCGGTCCAGAGCCCCTCGCCCCGGTCCGACAGCAGCGTGGCCGCGATCCGCGCCACCGCCTCGCCCCGCCGCCGGGTGCCTTCCAGCCGCGCCGGGATCACGCGGGTGTCGTTCAGCACCAGCCGGTCGCCGGGGCGCAGCACGGCGGGCAGGTCGAGGACGCGCAGGTCGTCGATGCGGTCCGGCCCCGCCACGAGCAGCCGCGCGGAGGAGCGGGGCCGCGCCGGCCGGGTGGCGATCAGTCCCTGGGGGAGGTCGAAGTCGAAGTCGGACAGTCTCATGGCCCCCGCCTACCCCGCGCCGACCCGGGGAACAACGTCAACCGGGCGGCGCGGAGCGGCGGAACAGCTCGCGCAGCGCGCCGGGCGCGAGGAGCGAGAGCGGGTTCACCCCCACCTCCGGGTCGTCGGCGTCACCGGTTAGCGTGAAGTTGACGCCGAGCAGCCCCTCGCCCGGCCGGGTCAGGATCGAGCCGATGCCGTTCAGGATGTAGAGCGGCGACAGCACGCCCTCGAAGTCCATGCGCTCGCTGGTCAGGTCGTAGGCCCCCGTCGCGGAGAGCCCGAGCCCCGCGCCGATCGCGCTGCCCTGGCTGACGGTGACGCGGTCGGGGTCGATGCGGAACTCGGCCCCCACCTCGTCGAAGACGATCCCCTGCCCGCCGAGCTGCTGGAGGAGCCCCACCACCGAGGCGGCGTTGAGCAGCGAGGCCAGCACCGGCGCGTCCACCACCTTGAGCCCGGCGATCCACAGCTCGCCCCTGTAGCCGTCCTCGCCCTCGGGCAGGAGGAGGAGGTCGAGCGTGCCGCCCTCGGCGCGGGTGAAGATGTCGGCGGCGGTCATCACCGCGCCGGCGTCGGTGCCTTCGATGCGCGCGCCCACGCGGTCGCCCTGCGGCGCGACCCGGCCCGTCACCGCCGGCCCGCCGTTGACCCGGCCCGAGAACACGCCCTCCAGCCCCGCCTCGGTGCCGAACTCGCCGGCGAAGTCGGTGAGGGCGATGCCCTCGGTCACCTGGAGCCGGTCGAGGCGGGCGCTGATCGGCCCGCCCTCGCCACCGCCGCCGCCACCCTCGCCGAAGGTCGCGCGGGAGAGATCCAGCGTGCCGCCCGCGACCTCGATGGCGGGACTGTCGCTGCCGGGCCGGGCGGTCAGGATCGCCGGCACGTCGAGCCAGTCGCCCAGGCGGACGCGGGACAGGCGCAGTCGGTCGAAGGCCCCGCCGGAGGTCAGCCGCAGGTCGCCCTCGGCGCGCAGCCCCGCCGCGTCGAGGCTGATCCGGTCCACGCGGACGGGCGAGCCGAGGCTTCCCTCCACCGCCAGCGCGCCCGCGCGCCCCGGCGGCTTGGACCAGCCCAGCTCGGGGAGCGCCAGCCCAAGGCCCCCGAGGTCCGAGCGGACGGCGAAGGCGGGGGCCTCGCCGGGGATCAGGTCCACGGTCAGGTCGGCCGTCCCCGCGCCGCGCACCGCGCCCTCGGGCAGGACGATGCCGAACTCGGCCAGCGTCTCGGGGGTGATCTCGACCCGGGCCTCCACCCGTGACCGGCCGCCGGCCTCGGGGCCGAAGCCCTGTCGCCAGCCGCCGCTCGCCCGCGCGGCGCCCACGCGCGATTCGCCCGAGATTTCGATGCCGCCGTCCGTCGCGCGGGCGGTCAGGCGGTCGGCGGTCAGCACATGGCCGGGGATGAGCTGGTCGCTCCGCACCCCGGTCAGCGCGGTGGCGATGTCGAAGCGCAGCTCTCCCGGCCGCATGGGGCCAAGGATCAGGTCGATGGTGCCCCGGGCCTCGGCCGCGCCCTCGGCCAGCGTCACGGGCAGCCCGGCCGCCGTCAGGAAGCCCCAGGGCGGCTGGTCCAGCACCGACAGGCCCGCCGCGATCGGCCCTCGCGCCGACAGGTGGGCCGTCGCGGCCGGGCGGGGGCCGCCGCCGGGATGGACGACGAAGGCGGTCCCGGCGAGGTCCAGCACCCCGCCGGCGGGCGCGCGGAGCCGGCCCCGCTCCAGCGCCACGGAGAAGCGGCCCCCTTCCCATTGCAGGCGGCCCGCGCCGCCGGTGACGGGCGGCTGGTTCCAGAGCGGGCGCAGCGTCGCCCCGTCGAACGCGGAGGTCAGGGCGACGGTCGGGGCGGCCCCGGGCTCGATCCGCAACGCCGCCGCCACGTCGCGGAAGGTCCCGGCCGTCACGTTGGCCTCGATCCAGTCGCGCAGGCCGGGCCGCAGCCGTTCCGGCCAGAGCGCCAGGAGGCGGTCGCGCGTGGCCTCGGGGAGCCGCCCGTCGAGGGCGACGCGCCAGCCCTCGGGCAACGACTCCACCCGGCCCGAGGCGTCGATGCGGGCCTCCCCCTCGCCCGGCAGGCCGAGGCTCGCCTGCGCCACGTCCACCGTGAAGGGGTCGAGCCGGAGGCGGAACTGCGCGGTGGCGCCCGGCAGCTCGATGGGCGCGTCGTAGAGGCCGGGCGGCGCGGCCGTGATGCGGCGCAGCGCGAACTGGCCCAGCAGCGCGCGAGGCAGGCCCGCCTCGATCTCGCGCAGCCAGGCGCGGCCCTCGCCGGCGACGCCGCCCCAGGCGCTCTCGACCTCGACGTTGTTGAAGCGGACGGACTGGCTGGCGGGGTCGTAGGACAGGTAGGCGCGGGCGACCTCGAAGGGGACGCCGGGCGCGCGGGGGTTGGGGCGCAGCTCGCCCCCGGCGATCTTGAGCGCGACCGAGGTCGGCCCCAGCGCGCCGGTGTCGTCCAGCTCCACCCGCAGCGCCATGGAGATGGGGGCGTCCACCACCCGCAGCCAGGTCAGCGCCGGGCCCTGGCTGGCCACGTCGGCGGCCGCCACGTCGGTCAGGGTCAGGGCGATGCGGGCGGCGGGGCTGCCGCGCGGGCTCTCGTAGTCGAGCCGGGCCCGCGACACGTAGGACCGGCCCGACAGGACCGAGACGTCGCCGCGCAGCCGCGTCGTCCCGCCGCCGAGGTCGAGCGACAGCGCGCCGCCGTCGAGCGTCCAGGTCCGTCCCGCCCGCGCGTCCTCGTAGTTGACGATCAGCCCCTCGACCCGCACCGTCCGCAGCGCCGCGAGCGCCGGACGCTCGAAGAGCCGCTCGAACTGGTCGGGGAGCGAGGCGAGGCCGCGGACGCGGCCCTGGGGCGGCGCGCTCCCGTCGCGGCCGAAGGCCACCTCGACGCTGCCGTCCGCCGCGCGGGCGAGCGACAGCTCGGCCCCCACGAGGTCGATCTCCTGCACGAGGAGGCTGCGGGCGAACAGGAGCCCGCGCGGCGAGACCTGGACCCGCGCCTCGGGGACGCGGGCGATGCGCCGCCCGTCGCGATCGGCCAGCGTCACGTCGAGCAGCCGCACCTCCGGATGCAGGTCGGCCGGCAGGCGCAGGGCGATGGAGCCGAACCGCAGCGCCCCCCCGCCCAGCGCCTGCGCCGCCGCCTGCTCGATCCGTGCGCGCACCCAGTCGGGGGCCGTCACCTCGCGCCCGATCAGGAGGGCGGGCGACGCCAGCGCGAGGAGCAGGACGGCCCCCGCGATCCAGCGGCCCGGCCGCCAGCGGGGCGGAGACGGCCGCCAGCGGGGCGGAGACGGGCGCCAGCGGGGCGGAGACGGGCGCGCGTCGGCGGTGGCGACGGCGGCGGTGGCCTCCGATGCGTCGGGGGAATCGGGGCTGGGGGCCGTCCACGCTCTCATCGGTGTCATCATCGCGCCACGCTTGCGCGAACGGAAGGCGCGGCGTCGCCGAAACCCTTCCCCAACGGTCACGCCTGCGCGAAGAACGGCGCATGACCCTTTCCCCCGGCCAGATCGCCCCCGACTTCACCCTGCCCCGCGACGGCGGCGGCGCCGTGTCCCTCGCCGACCTGCGCGGCCGCGCCGTCGTGCTGTTCTTCTACCCCGCCGACGACACCCCCGGCTGCACCACCGAGGCGCAGGACTTCACCGCCCTCCTCCCCCGGCTGGAGGCGGCGGGCGCGGCGGTGCTCGGCATCTCGGGCGGGACCGTCGCCGCGAAGGAGAAGTTCATCGCCAAGGCGGGCCTTGGCGTGCCCCTTCTCGCCGACGAGGGCGGCGAGGTCATCCGCGCCTATGGCGCCTGGGGCGAGAAGTCGATGTACGGCAAGACCTACACCGGCCTGATCCGCACCACCGTCCTTCTCAACGCGGAGGGCAAGGTGGTCCGCACCTGGACCGTCCGGGGCGTGAAGGGCCACGCGGAGCAGGTCGCCAAGGCGGCGGAGGATCTGCGCGCGCCGTCCTGAGAGGGAACCCGGGAATCGCCCCGGGCCCGTCAAGACCCGTCCAGGCCCGTCAAGCCCCGCCACCATCCCGCCTCGGTGCCGCCACCTTTCGGCCGAAAACCGTTCCGAATCCGATTCCCGATCGGCAGAATCCCGCCATTCGGCCGGTCTCGTCCGGTCCTGCGGTTCGCTTGCGGCACCTGCGCGGTTGCGGGCCCGCCCCCCCGCCGCTAGCGCTGTGGCCGGGACAGGGGGCCGGAGAGGCCCCGGCAGAACGGGGCGGAACCATTGATTCCTTCACTCAAGCAGCGGGCGCACGCGGCCCTCGAACGCCGCTTCCCTGAGCGCCGGCTCTTCCTGAAGTCCGAGGACCACACCCGCTTCATCCGGCTCAAGCCCGAGACCCAGCTCGCCGCCTGGATGGGCGGGACCGCGGTCGTCGCCTGGAGCATCGTCGCCACGGCCATCGTGCTCATGGACACGATCGGGTCGGGCAACTACCGGGACCAGGCGCAGCGCGACAAGTTCATCTACGAGGATCGGCTCAACGCCCTCTCGGCCGAGCGGGACGAGCGCGCGCAGGAGGCCGTCGCCGCGCGCGAGCGCTTCTCCGCCGCGCTCCGCCAGATCTCCGAGATGCAGGGCCAGCTCCTCGCCTCCGAGGAGGCCCGGCGCGAGCTGGAGACCGGCCTCGACGTGGTGCAGGCGACGTTGCGCCGCGCCATGACCGAAAGGCAGGCGGCCCGCGAGCAGGTCGCCGCGCTGCGGAGCGAGCAGGACGCCCCCGGCGCGGACCCCGAGGACATGGCCCGCACGCTTGACTTCGTGACCCGGGCCCTCGCCCAGGCCGCCGCCGAGCGGGACGGCCTGCGCTCCGAGGCCGAGGAGGCGACCCAGCTCGCCGGCGACCTCGACCTCGAACTGCGCCTGACCCGGGAGCACAGCGACGAGATCTTCCGGCAGCTGGAGGACGCGCTCCAGATCTCCGTGGAGCCGCTCGACAACCTGTTCCGCAGCGCCGGGCTCGACCCCGATCACCTGATCGAACAGGTGCGGCGCGGCTATTCCGGCCAGGGCGGGCCGCTGACGCCGATCCAGATGTCCACCATGGGACAGGCCTCGGCCGACGACGGCACGCTGCGGGCGAATCGGCTTCTGGACGAGCTGGACCGCATCAACCTGTATCGCGTCGCGGTGGAGAAGGTGCCCTTCGTCCTGCCGGTCAACGACTCGTTCCGCTACACGTCCGGATTCGCCCAGCGCTGGGGCCGGATGCACGAGGGCGTGGACATGGCCGGCCCCATCGGCACGCCGATCAGCGCCACCGCCGATGGCGTGGTGGTCTTCGCCGGCTGGGCCTCGGGCTACGGACGGCTCATCAAGATCCAGCACGAGTTCGGCATCGAGACGCGCTACGGCCACCTCAACCAGATCCGGGTGGAGGTCGGGCAAAGGGTCTCGCGCGGGGATCGGATCGGTGATATGGGCAACTCCGGACGCTCCACCGGCCCCCATCTCCACTACGAGATCCGGGTCGGGGGCGAGCCCATCAACCCCATGATCTACATCGGAGCAGGCAACGATGTTCTCTAAGTCCAAGATCAACGAGCCGGGTCCCGGCGCCGCGCCGCAGCCGCAGCCTGCGCCAGCGCCCGGCACGGCCGTCGGTCAGGCCGCGGACTATCGGCCCCAGGCTCCGAAGGCGAAGCCCCCGGCTTCGATCCTGAGTTCGGACCTGCACATCAAGGGCAACATCAAGACCAGCGGCGACGTGCAGATCGAGGGGCAGGTCGAGGGCGACATCCGCGCCCACCTGCTGACCGTCGGCGAGGGCGCGACCGTGCGCGGCGAGCTGGTGGCCGACGACGTGGTCATCAATGGCCGCATCATCGGCCGGGTGCGCGGCCTCAAGGTGCGCCTCACCTCCACCGCGCGGGTCGAGGGCGACATCATCCACAAGACCATCGCCATCGAATCGGGCGCGCATTTCGAGGGCTCGGTCCAGCGGCAGGACGATCCGCTGAACGCGGCGACCAAGGTGCTGCCCAAGCCGACCCTCCCGACCGAAGCGCAGTAAGCCCGGCGGCACGGCATCGGGGGCGTCGCGATCCGGTCGCGGCGCCCCCTTTCTCATGGCGCGACCAGCGCCCGGCGGTAGAGGTGCCAGGTTGCGTGGCCCAGCACCGGCAGGACCACCACCAGCCCCAGGAACCACGGCAGGAGCGCCAGCAGCGTCGCCAGCGCGATCAGCGCCGCCCAGGCCGCCATCGCCAGCGGGTTCGCGGCCACGCAGCTCACGCTCAGGATCATGGCGCTCACGAAGTCCACCTCCTTGTCGAGCAGGAGCGGCAGGCTCACCACCGTCAGCGCGAACAGGAGGAAGGCCAGCACGCCGCCCACCACGAACTCCACGGCGATCATCGTCAGGCCGTCGGCGGTCAGCAGGACCTCCCAGCTCGTGCTGATGTTGGTCATGGTGGACAGCCCCATGAACAGCGCGAAGATCATGTGGGCGAGGAAGGTCCAGAACAAGAAGTAGATGACGATGATCGCCCCCGCCCAGGGAAGCTGGCGGTTGCGCTCGGCCCAGACGACGCCCAGCACCTCGCCCCAGCGCAGGGGCGCGCCCCGCTCCAGCCGGCGGCTCACCTCGTAGAGCCCGGCGGCCGCGAAGGGCGCAAGGAGCGGGAAGCCCAGCGAGGTCGCCAGGGTCCAGGCCACCGTCCCCGCCCCGAGCCAGATCATCAGGAAGCCGCCCAGCACGTAGACCGCGCTGAAGAACAGCCCAAAGCGCGGCGCGGCGCGGAAGTCGGCGGCGCCGGCCGACAGGGCGGCCCGCAGGTCCGCCCAGGTCAGGCGCGCGATCGCGGGCAGCGGGGATGCGGGCGCGGGCCGGTCGGCCCCGGTCGGGTCGGCGCTGGATGTCATGGCGGGCTCCTCCTTCCCCCGGGGCCGATCCTCGCGCGGCGCGGGCCTTCGGGGAAGCCCCTTCGCGCGTTCGGCCTCCATGACATGAAAAGGGCCGGGACGGGCTCGCGCCCCCCGGCCCCGCGCGGTCCGCGCTTGGCTCAGCAGCCCAGGCGCTCGCGCTCCTCGATGGAAGCCTGACGCTCGACCTCGTTGGTTTCCGAGTTCTCGATGCGGAGCGCCAGGTTCTCGCAGGTGCCGGCATTGCTCGGGGCGCTGATCTGCGAGCTCAGGATCCCTTCGGGCGTCGTCCCCGCGGTCTGGGCGTCGGTCGCGCCGATGCCGGTGTTGGTCCCGGTCCCGAGGACGCCGCCCTCCTCGCAGGCCGCCAGCAGCAGCAGCGCGGGAATGGCGACGACGGTCAGTCTCGAAATCATGGTGTGGCCTCCTTGGGTTGCTGGCCACGAGCTAGACCTGTTTGTCCCTGGGTCAATCTTTCGCGAGCGAGCCGTGGCGCCTCCGTGGCCCGGGCGCCGCGCGAGGGGACCGGCCCGCCGCGCGGCCCGGAAGGCTCAGGATCCGGCGGGCGGGGACGGCGGCGGAGCCACGCCCACGGCGGTCGCGCCGGTGCCGCCGGCGTTCGGGACGATGGCCACCGCCGGCGAGCCGGGCGTGGTCGTCACCGAGGCGCCGCCGCCGGCCGGATCCACGGTCACGGTCGTCGCGGGCGGCGGCGGCTGACATCCGGCCAGCAGGACCACGCCCGCGCCAAGCAGGAGGGGGAAGCGAAGGTTCATGGGGGAACTCCTTGATTATCCAAGGCGGAGCTAGGCTCCCCCGACCCCTCGTCAATCTTCCGCGAGCGCCTCGGCCCGGCTCTTGCCCGCCACGTTCCCCGCCAGCGTCGCCGCCATGAAGCCGTCGAGGTCGCCGTCGAGCACGCCCTGCGTGTCCGAGGTCTCGTAGCCCGTCCGCAAATCCTTCACCATCTGGTAGGGTTGCAGCACGTAGGACCGGATCTGGTTGCCCCAGCCCGCATCGCCCTTGGATTCGTGAGCGGCGTTGATCGCAGCGTTCCGCTTGTCCAGCTCCATCTGATACAGCCGCGACTTCAGCGCCTTCATGGCGATGTCGCGGTTCTGGTGCTGCGACTTCTCGGAGGACGTGACCACGATCCCGGTCGGGAAGTGGGTGATCCGCACGGCCGAGTCGGTCTTGTTGACGTGCTGCCCGCCCGCGCCCGACGACCGATAGGTGTCGATGCGGATGTCCTTGTCGGCAACCTCGATCTCGATGGCGTCGTCCACCACCGGATAGACCCAGACGCTCGCGAACGAGGTCTGGCGCTTGTCGCCCGATCCGAAGGGGCTGATCCGCACCAGCCGGTGCACGCCCGACTCGCTCTTGAGCCAGCCATAGGCGTTGTGGCCCGAGATCTTGTAGGCCACCGACTTGATGCCCGTCTCCTCGCCCGGCGTCTCGGACTGCAGCTCCACCTTGTGGCCGTGTCCTTCCGCCCAGCGGACATACATCCGCGCCAGCATCGACGCCCAGTCGCAGCTCTCGGTGCCGCCCGCGCCCGCGTTGATCTCCAGGAAGGTGTCGTTGGCGTCCGCCTCGCCGTCGAGCAGCGCCTCCAGCTCCTGCCCCGCCGCGCGGTCGCGCAGCGCGCGCAAGGACGCCTCGGCCTCCGCGACGATCTCCTCGTCGCCCTCGGCCTCGCCCATCTCGATCAGCTCGACATTGTCGTTCAGCTCCCGCTCGAGCGACTCGACGTTGCCGAGCTTGTCGAGCAGCACCTGCCTGTCGCGCATGAGCTTCTGGGCCGCCTCCGGGTCGTCCCAGAGCGTCGGGTCCTCGACGCGGGCGTTGAATTCCTCCAGCCGGTGGCGGGCCGTCTCGCGGTCCATGCGGCGGCTCACCAGCTCGACCGAGGAGCGGATCGCCTCCACGATGTTCTGTGTCTCGGTTCGCATGGCTCGTCCCTCGGAGATGATCGGCGGCTCATAGCCCGGCCGGTCAGGCCGGGCAAGGCGGGGTCCCTAGTAGAGCCCGCCCGACGACAGCGTGCCGAAGCCCGCGCTCGGCCCCACCGTGGCCGTCCCCCCGGTCGAGGTGGTGACGTTCCGGGACGACGCCCGCACCTCGTCCACCAGCGGCAGGTCGCCCACCATCTCGAAGCCGCCGTCGTAGGTCACGCCGAAGATCGGCTCCTCGCCGGCGCGGAAGCACTCGGCCACCACGTTCTCGCCCGCCGCGTCGTCGGGCAGCCGCGCGCCCGAGAAGCGGTCGATCTTGATGAAGCTGCACCCCGACGGGACCGCGAAGGGACCGCCGCCGTAGCGCGCGACCGCCTGCTCCATGACCTCCTGGAACACCGGCGCGCAGACGCCGCCGCCCGTGGCCCCGCCCATCGGGCGCGGCGTGTCGTAGCCGATGTAGCAGCCCGCCACCACGTTCGACGAGAAGCCGATGAACCACACGTCCTTGGCCTCGTTGGTGGTCCCCGTCTTGCCGGCGATCGGCACGGGGAGGTTGATCGCCTTGGCCGCCGTCCCCCGCTCGACCACGCCCTCCATCATCGAGGTGAGCTGGTAGGCCGTCACGGCGTTCATGATGCGCGAGCGGTCGCTCTGGACGTGCGGGGCCTGGCCCTGGGGCAGCCGGGGATTGCCGCAGTCGATGCAGACCCGCTGGTCGTGGCGGTAGATCGTCCGGCCGTAGCGGTCCTGCACCCGGTCCACCAGCGTCGGCTCCACCCTCTCGCCGCCGTTGGCGAACATGGCGTAGGCGGCGACCATGCGGAACAGCGTCGTCTCCTGCGCGCCCAGCGCGTTCGACAGGAAGGGCTGCAACTCGTCGTAGACCCCGAACCGTTCGGCGTAGCGGGCGACGGTGTCCATCCCCACCTCCTGCGCGAGGCGGACGGTCATCAGGTTGCGCGACTGCTCGATCCCCGTCCGCAGCGGCGTCGGCCCGTAGAAGGTGTTCGAGGCGTTCTGCGGCACCCAGAGCCCCTGGGGCGTGTCGATCTCGATGGGCGCGTCCACGACGATGGTCGCGGGCGTATAGCCCGAATCCAGCGCCGCCGCGTAGACGAAGGGCTTGAAGCTCGACCCCGGCTGCCGCCGCGCCTGCGTCGCCCGGTTGAACACCGACGACTGGTAGGAGAAGCCCCCCTGCATCGCCAGCACGCGCCCCGTGTTCACGTCCATCGCCATGAAGCCGCCCTGCACCTGTGGCACCTGCCGCAGCGTCCAGCGCGCGAAGGCCCCGTCCTCCAGCAGCTTGCGGACCAGCACCACGTCGCCCGGCGCGAAGGTCTCGGCAAAGCTCCCCGGGATCCAGCCGATGTCGGCGCGCGGCACCATCGGCGCCTCGGCGTGCTCCCCCTCGATGCCAAGCCGCATCTCGGCCTCGCCGACCTCCAGCACCACCGCCGGATACCATTGGCCGCCCAGCGCGATGTCGCGCGGGGCCTCGAACCCGGCCAGCGCCTCGCGCCAGAGCACCTCGTCGCCCAACGCCTCGGCGGGCAACTGCCCCAGCGTCCCGTGCCAGTGCCCGAGACCCCGGTCAAAGTCCTCCAAAGCCCGCTGGAGCGCCTGCGCCGCCTCCACCTGCAACTCCGGGTCCATGGTGGCGCGGATCGACAGCCCGCCCGAGAAGAACTCCTCCTCCCCGAAGTTGGCCGACAACTGCCGCCGGATCTCGTCGGTGAAGTAGTCGCGCGGCGGCAGCGTGGAGCGGAAGCTCGGATAGGCCCCCGACTGCACGGTCAGCAGCGGCGCGGCGATCTCGGCTTCCAGGGTCGGCCCGTCGATGTAGCCGTCCTCCGCCATCCGCCGCAGCACGTAGTCGCGCCGCTCCACCGCGCGGGCGTAGTCGCGGACGGGGTGCAGGTTCGACGGCTCCTTGGGCAGCGAGGCGAGATAGGCCACCTCGCCCGGTGACAGCGCCGAGAGCGGCTTGTTGAAATAGCTCAGCGCCGCCGCCGTCACCCCGTAGGAGTTCTCGCCCAGGAAGATCTCGTTGAGATACAGCTCAAGGATGTCGTCCTTGCTCATCGCCTTCTCGATGCGCGTGGCGAGGATCAACTCCTTGATCTTCCGCTCCGCCGACCTTGAGCCGTCGAGCAGGAAGTTCTTCATCACCTGCTGCGTGATCGTGGAGG
Organism: Rubellimicrobium aerolatum; assembly: GCF_017872975.1. Lineage (GTDB taxonomy): Bacteria > Pseudomonadota > Alphaproteobacteria > Rhodobacterales > Rhodobacteraceae > Rubellimicrobium > Rubellimicrobium aerolatum. Next base: position 101,322 of record NZ_JAGGJP010000006.1, on the reverse strand, counting down.
CCCCCCGCAGGTCCGCCCCCCGCGACCGCACCGCGTCGAGCCCGGCGGCGGCCATGCCTTGCAGGTCGAAGCCGGGATGGGTGTAGAAGTTCTGGTCCTCCGCCGCGACGAAGGCGTTCTTCACGAGGTCGGGGATCTCCTCCGACGGCGTGAACAGCCGCCGCTCGGTCGCGAACTCGTCGATGATGCGGCCTTCCGCGTTGTAGACGCGGCTGATCGTGCGCGGCGCGTACTGCGACAGCACCTCGGTCGAGGGCAGGTCGCGCCCGTAGACGTGGAAGACCGCCCCCACCGTGACCGCCGCCAGAACGAGCCCGAGGCAGAGCGCCGAGAAGATCCCGCCAAGGAAGGACATGAGAAATCGCAGCACGGGGTCCGTCCTCACGGCTGGGGGAACCCGACGCTTATAGGCGCGGCGGCCCGCGCGGTCAAAAGCGGATGGCTTGCAATCGGCGTCGATGCGCCCGAAGCCTCGTCAAAAGGACGTGCGGCCGTGACCGGCCCATAGGAGCGAGGGGCCATGAAGCCCGAGGACGTGATCCCCACCTACGACCGCGAGGGCCCCGCCTGGGCCGCGACCCGCGACCGCCGCCTGATCGAGAGGCCCTGGCTGGATCGCGCGCTGATGCTCGCGCCGCACGGGCGGGGACGCCGGCGGGTGCTGGACCTCGGCTGCGGCGCCGGGCGGCCCATCGCGGAATACCTGATCGACCGGGGCTGCATGGTGACGGGCGTGGACGCCTCGCGCCCGATGATCGAGCTCTTCGCCCGCGTCGTCCCCCGCGCCGTCGCGCTCCACGCCGACATGCGGACGCTGCGCCTGTCGGACACCTTCGACCTGATCCTCGCCTGGGACAGCCTGTTCCACCTGCCCCCCGAGGACCAGCGGGCGATGTTCGGGATCTTCTCCTCCCATGCCGCGCCGGGGGGCGTCCTGCTCTTCACCGCCGGCCCCGAGGTGGGCGAGCGCATCGGCGTCATCGGCGGATCGTCCCTCTACCACGCGAGCCTCGACCCCACCGACTACCGCGCCCTCCTCGACGACTGGAGCTTCGAGGAGCTGGGCTACTGGCCCGAGGAACCCGCCTGTGGCAACCGCACCATATGGATGGCCCGGCGGCGTTAAGCAGTATTAACTGTTCGTTAACATCGACGTAGTAGGGCGAGCTGAAATCCCGTCGGCAACCCCGAGAGTCCTCGTGGCCCTACATGTCTGCATTGCCGAGAATCGCGTCTGCGACGAGACCGGCGTCAAGCTCCTGGTCCTCAGCCTGCGCCGGCACGAACCGGACTGAGTCCTGCACCTGTTCGTCGATGGGCTGAGCGACGGCATGAAGCGCTGGCTCGGTCAGCAGGGCAACGTCGTCGTCGAGGACCACCGCATCGCGCCGGAACTGGGCTGGAACATCAAGCCGATGCTCCTGTCGGCGCTGCTGGACCGCGGCCTGCCGGAGGTCGTGTGGATCGACTCCGACGTGATCCTGACCCGGCCCATCCGGGAGCACTTCGCGGGCTTGGATGAGCAAAGTCTCCTGGTCACCGAAGAGCCCTACTTCAATGAGGTCAGGTTTCTAACACGTCGGGCTAGCGCTTGGGGGCTGACCGCGAGCCGCGATCTCCCACATATGACCAACAGCTGCGTCGTTCGTGTCACGCAGGCACATCGTGGGCTTCTCGCTGCGTGGCAGAACCTTTTAGATCGGCCGGATTACAAAAGCGCACAGCAGTTGCCCAAGCTGGAACGTCCGTTCCACATGGTGGGCGATCAGGATGCCATGGCCGCGCTTCTCGGCAGCCACGATTTCGCTCATATTCCGGTCCGGTTCCTGCGACGCGACCGCGAGATCGCGCAGTGTCTCTACGAAGATGGCTTCGGCCCATGGGGCCGGCTGCGAAACATTCGACGGCTGCCGCCACTCGTCCATGCCTTGGGCTCAAAGCCTTGGCGCGGCAACGCTCACTCACCCTTGTACATCGAGGTTCATCCTTACCGCTACGCTGCAGAGCCTTACCGGGAGAATCTCTCTCCCGACGAGCGAGGCTGGCTCGACGGACGCTCGAAACGGGCATGGCTGCATCATTGCCTCGCGCTGGGGAACCCGAGCCTCTCCGGCCTCTGGCCAGCCGTAGGCAAGCGAGTCCTCCGGGTCAGGAGGGGCGTGACCCGGGCGCTGGCTGGCCAATTCGGGCGCAACCTCCCGAAGCTGGCCCGCTGACCACCTGCCAGCGCCCGGGGCCGCGCCCGGCTCAGCGGACCGGCGCCCGCCCATCCTCCTGGGCCGCCCAGGCCCGCAGCGCCGCGGCGATCCCTGCCACGATCGGCGCGCGGCCCTGCGGCGTCGCCAGCCGGGCCCGGTCGCCTTCGTCCGACAGGAACCCCGTCTCCACCAGCACGCTGGGGAAGTCGGCGGCGTTCAGCACCGCCAGGGGCTCCTCGCGCAGGGGCCGGCCGTTCATACGCGCCCCGGCCCGCGCCAGCTCCCGCTCCAGCGCGACGGCGAGCGCACGCGACCTCGGCCCCGTCTCCCCCCGCGCGAGGTCCAGGAGCGCGGTCGCCACCGCGTCGTCCTGCCCCGACAGGTCCAGCCCGGCCAGAAGGTCGCCGCCGCCGTGCCGCTCCACCACGCGGCGCGAGGCCTGCCCCTCGGCCTCGGCCGTCAGCGTGTAGATCGAGGCGCCGGCCGCCCCCTCGCCCTCCAGCGCGTCGGCGTGCAGCGACACCAGCACGTCCGCCCCCGCCGCCCGCGCCCGCGTGATGCGCTCCTGAAGGGACACGAACTCGTCCCCCTCCCGCGTCAGCACCGCCACCAGCCCCGCCCGTTCCAGCGCCTCGGCCAGCTCCCGCCCGAGCGCGAGCATCAGCGCCGCCTCGCGCAGCCCCGCCCGCTCCGCGCCGGGATCGACGCCGCCGTGCCCGGGATCGACCGCCACCACGAAGCGCCCGTCCCCGCCCGGCGCGGCAGACGGCGCCACGGCCGCCTCCGGCGCGCGCGCCTCGGCGGCGAAGCTCTCCGCATCGGTGGCGCGCAGGGTGACGCGCAGCGCCGCGCCGCCCTCGCCGACCGTCATCCCCGCCTCGTCCACCGCCAGGGGCCGCCCGAGGTCCACCACCAGCCGCGACCAGCCCGGATCGCCCGCGCCCAGATGCAGCCCCGTCGCGTTGTCCCCGTCCAGCATCGCCGCCGCCGCCGCGCCGCCCCAGTCCAGCCCCTCGACCTCCAGCACCAGCCGCCACGGCGCGTCGAGCGTGTAGAGCCGCCACGGCGCCACCCGGCTCAGGCCCAGCACCACCTCGATCCCCCGGCCCCGATCCGCGACCCGGCTCGCCCCGGCGTCCAGCACCGCGCCCTCGCCCGCCCAGGCCGCCCCCCAGACAGCCCCCGCGAGCCAGGCGGCCAGCGCCGCCCCCTTCCAGATCCCCATGGCGTCCCCGCGTCCTGCCTCGGCCTCCATGTCCCATCGGCGCGGGGAACCCGTCAATGCGGCCCCTTGGAAAACCGCCCGCCCTTGTGCATGGATGGCCCACCCCCACCCGGAGCCCCGCCATGCCCCTCCGCCGCGCCCTCCCCGCCGCCGCCCTTCTCCTCGCGACCGCCCTTCCCGCCGCCGCGCTCGACCTCCAGGCCCTCACCCCCGAGGAGCGCGAGGCCTTCCGCGCCGAGGTCCGGGCCTATCTCCTCGACAACCCCGAGGTGCTGTCCGAGGCCATCGCCGTCCTCGACTCCCGCCAGGAGGAGCAGCAGGCCGAGGCCGACGCCGCGCTGGTCCGCGACAACCTCCAAGCCATCGCGCAGGACGGCCGCTCCTGGACCGGCGGCAACCCCGACGGCGACGTGACCGTGGTCGAGTTCATGGACTACCGCTGCGGCTACTGCCGCCGCGCCTTCGAGGAGGTGGAGGAGCTGGTCGCCACCGACGGCAACATCCGGTTCGTCCTCAAGGAGTTCCCGATCCTCGGGCCGCAGAGCGAGCTGGCCTCCCGCTTCGCCATCGCCGTCCGGCAGGTCCATGGCGATCAGGCCTACAAGGACGCCCACGACGCCCTGATGCTCCTCGAATCCGACGTGGACGAGGGCTCGCTCGCCCGCCTCGCCGAAGGGCTCGCCCTCGACCCCGCGCCCCTCCTCGCCGCGATGGACTCGCCCGAGGTGACGGCGGTCATCGCCGCCAACCACGATCTCGCCCGCGCGCTCGGCATCACCGGCACCCCGACCTTCGTCATGGGCGACCGGATGCTGCGCGGCTACGTCCCCCTCCCCGCGATGGAGGCCATCGTCGCCGAGGAACGGGCCGGCTGAGAGGCTGGCCCTTCTTCTACGCAAGGTTGCGTGACCGGCCCCTGGCTTACCCTCTGCGCGTATTGACCGGGCCGGGCGAGCCCGGCTAAAGCAAGCGCACCGTGAACATTCGTTCAGACCGCGCCGGACCGGAGCCTGGGCCCGACGGCGCGCCTCGCGCCCCCCTTCCCCATCCCGCCCCGCAGGACCCCCCCCGCATGAGCCTTTCTCCCATCGACAGCCCTGCGGTCCTGCGCCTCCTCGACCAGGGCGCGCTCCTCGTGGACATCCGCGAGGAGGACGAGCGCGCCCAGGCCCATGTTCCGGGCTCGCTCCATGCGCCGCTCAGCGAACTGCCCCGCCGCATCGGCGGCCCCGGCCTGCCGGCCGTGGTCTTCCTCTGCTCCTGCGGCGACCTGAGCCACGAGAACGCCGCGCGGCTCCAGGCCGTCACCTCCGCGCCCGCCTACCGGCTCGACGGCGGCCTCGCCGCCTGGCGCCGCGCCGGCCTGCCGGTGATCGAGCATCGCTGGCCGCTCCTCGCCATCGGGCGGCAGGTGGACCTTCTCTGGGGCACGCTGGCGCTCCTGGGCGTCGCACTGGGGGCCGAGGTCACGCCGGCCTTCTTCGCGCTGCCCGCGCTGGCCGGGGGCTCGCTGGTCTGGACGGGCCTCACCGGGAGATGCTCGGTCGCCGCCGCCCTGCGCCGGATGCCCTGGAACCGGCCGTCGGGGCTGGCCGCGGACTGACCGCCCGGGCCGGCCGGGGCCGCCTATTCGGCGGCCTGCGCGGCGGTCGCCGCGATCCCGACCTCGATCTCGGCGGCCTTGCGCTCCACCTGCTCGACGATGTGGTCGATCATCCGGTCGTTGTCCAGGCGGTGGCTCTGCTTCCCCGCGAGGTAGACCATCCCGTGCCCGGCGCCGCCGCCCGTGAAGCCCACGTCGGTCATCAGCGCCTCGCCCGGCCCGTTCACCACGCAGCCGATGATCGACAGCGACATCGGCGTGCGGATATGCGCCAGCCGCGTCTCCAGCGCCTCGACCGTGCGGATCACGTCGAAGCCCTGCCGCGCGCAGGACGGGCAGGAGATGATGTTCACCCCCCGGTGCCGCAGCCCCAAGGCCTTGAGGATCTCGAAGCCGACGCGCACCTCCTCCACCGGGTCCGCCGACAGCGACACCCGGATCGTGTCGCCGATCCCCATCCAGAGCAGGTTCCCCAGCCCGATCGCGCTCTTGACCGTGCCGGTCATGAGGCCCCCGGCCTCGGTGATCCCCAGATGCAGCGGCGCGTCCGTCGCCTCGGCGAGCTGCTGATACGCGGCGGCGGCGAGGAACACGTCCGACGCCTTCACGCTGATCTTGAACTCGTGGAAGTCCTCGTCCTGCAACAGCTTGATGTGGTCGAGCCCCGACTGCACCATCGCCTCCGGGCAGGGCTCGGCGTAGCGCTCCAGCAGGTGCCGCTCCAGCGACCCGGCGTTGACCCCGATCCGCATGGAGCAGCCGTGGTCGCGCGCGGCCTTCACCACCTCGCGCACCCGCTCGGGGCTTCCGATGTTGCCGGGGTTGATCCGCAGGCAGGCCGCGCCCGCCTCGGCCGCCTCGATGGCGCGGCGGTAGTGGAAGTGGATGTCGGCGACGATGGGCACCGGGCTTTCCCGCACGATCTCGCGCAGCGCCCGCGTGCTGTCCTCGTCGGGCGCGGAGACGCGCACGATGTCCGCCCCGGCCTCGGCCGCCGCCAGCACCTGCGCGACGGTCCCCGCCACGTCGGTCGTCAGCGTGTTGGTCATCGTCTGCACGGTGATCGGCGCGCCGCCCCCCACGGGGACGTTGCCGACCATGATCCGGCGCGACGGCCGGCGGTCGATGCTGCGCCAGGGGCGGACGGGATTGTGCGACATGGGGGACTCCTCGGCGGGGGTGCCTCCCACCTAATCGCCCGGCGACCCGCCCGCAACCGGGCGGAGCGCCGCGCCCCTCACTGGCTCGGCGCGTCGCCCGGCAGCACCGCGCCGGCGGGCAGGTCGGCGGGGTCCGCCCCCTCGGCCGAGGCGACCGCCACGTAGTCGGCCAGCTCCTCCTCCTGGCTCAGGTCCGCCTGGGCGTAGGTCGTGGTGATCGCCTCGGGCGACAGCGCCACGTCCTTCGTCACCTGCCCCGCCGGACCGACCGGCCCGAAAGGCACGCCGTTCACCGCCATGAACAGAGCGCCGGATTCGCCCACGCGCAGCTTCGACGGCTCCTCGGTGGCGGGAACCTCGAAGGTGTCGCCCGGCCCCAGGATGCCCTCGAACAGCACCGAGCCGTCGGGCGCGTTCACCCGCACCCAGGCGTCGCGCACCGCCACCAGCTCCACCCTGGGCGCCGGGCCGGTCGTGACCAGCACCCCGTCCGCATCCGCGCCCAGCGCGGCGGCGAGCGCCTGCTCCACCCCGTCCACCGCGCCCGGCGGCGGCGGGCCCTGGACCGGCGCGGCCTGCGCGACCGCGACGGGCGCCTGCGGGGCCGCCTCTGCGCCGGGGGCCGGCAGCGTGCCGACGGTCGCGGGGTCCAGCGCGGCGATGGGCCCGTCGCGCGGCACCAGCACCGGCACCTCCAGCGCCTCGGGCCGATACAGCCGGTCCAGCGCCTCGGCCGAGGGCACCTCGATGGAGGCGAAGCGCTCCCCCTCGCCGTCCGGCCGCGCGCCGCCCGCCAGCGGGTCCACCTCGGCCACCACCGTCGGCGGCTGCTCCACCGGGGCGAGCGTGACCTTCTGGATCTCGCGCATCACGGTCCAGCCGCCATAGCTCAGGCCCGACAGGAGCGCGACCAGCACCAGCACCGATCCCACCGCCCGCGGCTCCACGCTGGACAGCACCGAGGGCGAGGCCGGCAGGAACGGCGTCCCCTGGCCCGCGAAGATGTCGCGCCCCAGCGCCGTGACCGGGGCCTTGTCCTCGCGCTGCGCCCGCGCGGGCGAGGCGGCGACCGACATCCCGTGCGCGGTGGTGAACCCCGATTCGCGGCAGAAGGTCTCGAAGGCCCAGTCCGGGTCCATGTTCAGGTAGCGCGCGTAGGATCGCACGTAGCCCGCGATGAAGCCCGGCGTGTCGAAGGCCGACGGGTCCGCGTTCTCGATGGCGGCGATGTAGGCGGCCTTGATCTTCAGCTCGCGCTGCACGTCGATGAGCGACTTGCCCATCGTCGCGCGCTCCCCTCGCATGAGGTCGCCCAGGCGCAGGTCGTAGGCATCGAACCCCTGGGGGTCCGAGTCCTCAGCCGCCTTGCCGCGCAGAAAGCCCCGCCCGATCATGAACCCGTCCCGCGTTCCGTCCCGCCCCCGTGGCTTCATTCATGATTCGGAGACCATGGAAGCCCTTGGACGCGGGTCTATCACGACCGTGGCCGGCCTGCATCATCGGATCGTGATCTCAGCCCGCCAGTTCGGCGCGATTTAGCGCACAGTGGCTCCAAAGCGAGTCCAGCGCCCGCACCAGCGCGTCCATCTCCTTCGGCCCGTGGACGGGCGAGGGCGTGAAGCGCAGCCGCTCCGTCCCGCGCGGCACGGTGGGGAAGTTGATCGGCTGGACGTAGATGCCGAAGTCCGACAGCAGCATGTCCGAGATCATCTTGGTGTGCACCGGGTCGCCCACGATCAGCGGCACGATGTGGGAGCCGTGGTCGATGATCGGCAGCCCCAGCCCCTTGAGCCGCAGCTTCAGGATCTTGGCCTGGGTCTGGTGCTTCTCGCGCAGAGCCCGGTCCGTCTTCAGGTGCGCCACCGACGCCGCCGCGCCCGCCGCGATGACGGGGGGCAGCGAGGTTGTGAAGATGAAGCCCGGCGCGTAGGACCGGATCGCGTCGCACATCTTGGCCGAGGCCGCGATGTAGCCGCCCACCACGCCGACCGCCTTGCCCAGCGTCGCGTTGATGATGTCGATGCGCCCCATCAGCCCCAATTCTTCGGCCACGCCGCCGCCGCGCGGGCCGTACATGCCCACCGCGTGCACCTCGTCGAGGTAGGTCAGCGCCCCGAACTCCTCGGCCAGCTCCACCAGCGCCTTGATCGGCCCGAAATCGCCGTCCATCGAATAGACCGACTCGAAGGCGATGAGCTTGGGCGCGGCCGGGTCGTCCGCTTCCAGCAGCTCGCGCAGGTGCGCCACGTCGTTGTGCCGGAAGATCCGCTTGAGGCCGCCGCCGCGCCGGATGCCCTCGATCATGGACGCATGGTTCAGCGCGTCCGAATAGATGATGAGGCCGGGGAACAGCACCTTGAGCGTGGAGAGCGTCGCGTCGTTGGCGATGTAGGCGCTGGTGAACAGCAGCGCCGATTCCTTGCCGTGCAGGTCGGCGAGCTCCGCCTCCAGCCGCTTGTGGTAGACCGTGGTGCCCGAGATGTTGCGCGTGCCCCCGGACCCCGCGCCCACCGCGTCCAGCGCCTCGTGCATGGCCGAGATCACGACCGGATGCTGCCCCATGCCCAGGTAGTCGTTGCCGCACCAGACGGTGATGGGCTGCTCCCGCCCGTCGGGGCGGTGCCAGACGGCGTGGGGGAAATGGCCCTTGTCGCGCGCGATGTCGATGAAGGTGCGGTAACGCCCCTCCTGATGGAGACGGTCGAGGGCCGAGTCGAGTTGGGCGTCGTAATCCACGGTCGAAGTCCTTGCGGTGCCTTGCCGGACGGGATGTAGGACAGTCCCCCCCTCCGGCACCTTGTCCTAGATCAAACGGCTGCCACGGAAAATGGCACAATTCGTCGCCCCGCCAAAGGTCGGAATACCGGACCCGCGCCCGGCGCATCGCTCGGGCCGGTTGCCGCCGCCCGGCCCGCGCCCTAGCCTCGCCCCGACTCCCATCCCGAGGCTCCCCATGCTCGATCCCGTCCTGGCCCGCATCGACGCCGACCTCCCGCAGGCCACGAACCGCCTGCTCGCGCTGCTCCGCATCCCGTCGATCTCCACCGACCGCGCCTATGCGCCCGACTGCGAGGCCGCCGCCGACTGGCTCGTGCAGGACCTCGCCGACATGGGCTTCCGCGCGGCCAAGCACCCGACCCCCGGCCGCCCCATGGTCGTGGGGAGCGGCGGCGAGGGCGACCGCCATCTCCTCTTCTACGGCCATTACGACGTGCAGCCGGTGGACCCCCTCAACCTCTGGCGCAGCCCGCCCTTCGAGCCCGCCGTCGAGGAGACCCCCGCCGGCCCCGTCATCCGCGGCCGGGGCGCCGCCGACGACAAGGGCCAGCTCATGACCTTCGTGGAGGCCTGCCGCGCCTGGATCGCCGTCCATGGCAAGCTCCCCGCCCGCGTGACCATGTTCTTCGAGGGGGAGGAGGAATCGGGGAGCCCCTCCCTGATCCCGTTCATGGAATCGAACCGCGACCTGCTGCGCGCCGACGTGGCGCTGATCTGCGACACCGGCCTCTTCGACCGCGACACCCCCGCCATCACCACCATGCTGCGCGGCCTCCTGGGCGAGGAGGTGACGATCACCGGCCCCCGCATGGACCTTCATTCGGGCATGTATGGCGGCGCGGCCATCAACCCGATCCGGGTGCTGTCCCGCATCATAGCCGGCCTCCACGACGAGGCCGGCCGCGTCACCGTCCCCGGCTTCTACGAGGGCGTCGAGGAGCTGCCCCCCGATCTCCGCGCCCAGTGGGAGTCCCTGGGCTTCGATGCCGAGGCCTTCCTGGGCGACGTGGGCCTGTCCGTCCCGGCCGGCGAACAGGGCCGCTCGGTGCTCGAATCGATCTGGGCGCGCCCGACGGCCGAGGTCAACGGCATCTCCGGCGGCTACGCCGGCGACGGCTTCAAGACGGTTCTGCCGTCCCGGGCCACCGCCAAGATCAGCTTCCGCCTCGTCGGCCGCCAGGACCCGCTCAAGATCCGCGAATCGTTCCGCGCCATGGTCCGCGCCCAGGTGCCCGCCGACTGCACGGTCGAGTTCCACGACCACGGCGCCTCGCCTGCCTCGGTCATGGACACCTCCAGCCCCGCCTTCGAAGCCGCCCGCGCCGCTCTCACCGACGAATGGCCCCGCCCGGCCGCCTTCACCGGCTCGGGCGGCTCCATTCCGGTCGCGGGCTACTTCAAGGCGATCCTGGGCATGGACTCGATGCTGATCGGCTTCGGCAACGACGACGACCTGATCCATTCCCCCAACGAGAAATATGACGTGAGGAGCTTCCACAAGGGCATCCGAAGCTGGGCCCGCATCCTCGCCGCCCTGTCCTGACGGCCCCCGACGAAGGGGGGCTCTGCCCCCCGTCTCCTGCGGAGCCTCCCCCCGGGATATTTGGAGCCAAAGAAGGTCAGGGGTGCGCGGGGCGGCGCGGCGCGCGGCGGGGCGGCCCCGTGCTGTCCCGCCGGGCGGGCGTCCGCCCATCACGGCCGCGCCGGCGGAGCGGGCGGCCCGTCCCCCCGGCGTCCAGCCCTGCGCTGGGCCTCCGATCCGACTCGCCCCGCCCTCGCGCGCGTGGCACGGCGGGCGGGGGTGTTGCGCGAGCGGGGCGTTGCGCGCCCGTTGCCGTCAGGCGGCGTTAACGCCTGCGTGCGACTCTCTCCCCCGCACGACCACACGCAGCGGCTCCCCCGCCGCACGGCCCGGCCCTCCCGCAGGGGCGGCCGGCCGGCACCGACGGCGGGGGGCGGAAAGGAGAGACGAGAGACGAAGAGCGAGCCCGGCCCCGACAAGGCCGGGCGCGAGACACACGCGATGGGCCAGGAGCGGCCAGATATCCGGCCAGGGTGGGAGAGACGCAGCCTCCGGCACGCCTCCGCCCTCGATGCCCTTGGACCCAGCCCGCTAAATAGCGGCCGGTGCTCCCGCTCGCGCGCCCCTGGTCCCCGCGAGCCCGGGAGTGAACCCGGAGGCCTCGCGGGGATTTAGTCTGTCCGAGACCCCCCTTCTTTGGCTCCAAGTATCCCGGGGTGAAGCCCCGAAGGGGCGAGGGGCAGAGCCCCTCTCCGAAACGAAAAAGGCGCCCCCGAAGGAGCGCCTCTTTCGTTCCCGAAGGGCAGCAGTGGCGCGGTTGACGGGGCTCGAACCCGCGACCCCCGGCGTGACAGGCCGGTACTCTAACCGACTGAGCTACAACCGCGCGTCTGCCGCCGACGCTGTCTTGTCTGCGTCGGACAAGGGGGCTTCTACGGGCGCCCCTTGCCGCCGTCAAGCCGATTCACCCCCCGGATTTGCATCGCCGGCCGCTGTCCTTGCGTCACCCACAAGGCCCCGCGCCTCAGGCCAGCGGCACTTCCAGGCGCGACACCACCCCTCCGTCGTCCACCATGTCCAGCTCCGCCCCGATCTGGTCGGCGAACTGCCGGGCGATGGTCAGGCCCAGGCTCGGCGACCGGCGCGGGTCGAAGCCGGGCGGCAGCCCCGGCCCGTCGTCCCGCACGGTGAGCCGCGCCCGCCCGCCGTCGCGCGCCTCCAGTCCGACCTGGATCACCCCCCGCCGCTCGCCCGGGTAGCCGTGCTCGATGGCGTTGGACAGCAGCTCCGTCGCCACCAGCCCCAGCGGCACGGCCTTGTCGGCGGGGACGACGACCGGCTCGGCCGTGACCCGGACCGAGATCCGGTCGCCCACGCCGCTCGCCGCCACGAGGTCGGGGACCATCGCCCGCAGGAAGGCGGCGAAGTCGATCTCCTGCGCGCCGGGATCGCGCAGGAGCCGGCTCAGCCGCGAGACGACGTTGAGCCGCGCCACCGCGTCGTCGAGCGCCCGCGCGGCGGCCGGGTCCTTCACGCCCCGCCGCTGCACCGACAGCAGCGCCCCCACCACCGCGAGATTGTTCGACACCCGGTGCTGCAGCTCGGCGAACATCAGGCTGCGGGCCCGCGCCAGCTCGCGCGCCCGCGCCTCGGCCAGCGCCAGCCGCTCCAGCGCCCGCCGCATCGCGTAGATGAGCCCGAGCTCCGTCCCCGTCACCACGAGGTAGAGCAGGAGCGCCATGGCCTTGCCCGAGGTGAGGGCGAAGCTCTGCGTGGGCGGGATGAAGAAGAACCACGCCACGACGCCGCACAGGATCGCCTGGACGGCCCCGGGGCCCGAGCCCGCCAGGAAGCCGGTCAGGGCGATGGCCGGGAAGAAGGTGAGGTAGGGGAAGCCCGGTGGCAGGTAGGGGTCCAGCACGAAGCGGGCCGCCGTCGCCAGGACGAAGGCCGCCGCGACGAAGCCCCAGCGGAACAGCGGCCCGCGCGGCGCCATGGTCCAGTCGGCCACCCGGTCCACGATTCCATGCCCCCGCGGCCCGGCCTCGGGCGGGAAGGTCTCGGATGCAGTCACGTCTCGCCCCCAAGCTCGCGGGTCCCCTTGTTCCCGCGCCCTCTTCCTAGCGCGGCGCCGCACGGAAACCAACGCTTTGCCGCAATCGCGCCACGGTTCGGCGGAGCCTCGGTTGCGCGGCGGGGCCGGGCCCGGTAACACCGGCCCGCGTGCCGGCCGGCGCGCGCCGGATCGCCTGCGCTGGAGGACGGGCCGCCCATGACCATCGCCGCCGCGCGCCAGGGACGGCCGCCCCGCTCCGGGCGGGGACCGCTCGCATGACCGTCGCCCTCGACGTGCTGCTCCCGCATCACCGCGACCCCGAGGGGCTCGCGCGGTCGCTCGCCTCGGTCGCGGCGCAGACCTGGGCGGGGCCGGTCCGGGCGGTGGTCCTCGACGACGGCTCGCCGCCCGCCGACCTCGCCCGCGTCGAGGCCCTGGCCGAGAGGGTCCGGGCCGAGGGGCGGCTCGGCCTCCTCCTGCTGCGGAACCCGGTCAACGAGGGGCGCCCCCGCAGCCGCAACCGCCTGCTCGACGCCGCCGAGGCGCCGCGCCTCGCTTGGCTCGACGCCGGGGACGAGTGGTATCCCGACAAGATCGCCCGCCAGTCCGCCCGGCTGGAGGAGCTGCTCGCCCAGGGCCGTGACCCGGCCCGGACCTGGATCACCTGCGGCTACGACATGGCGCAGGGCGCCCGCGTCCAGGCCTGCCGGCAGGAGGTCGGCGGCGACCAGCACCGCGCGCTCCTGCTCGGCCGGTCCCTGCGCGCCTACCTGTGGACGATCCTCGCGCCCCGAGAGGCGTTCCGGCTCGCGGGACGCTTCGACGAGAGGCTGACGCGGCTGCAGGATCTCGACCTGTTCCTGTCCTTCGTCCGCGCCGGCGGCCGCATCGAGGCGCCCGAGGACCACCGCCCGCTCTGCCGCTACGCCAAGTCGCACCGGGGCCGGAGCGCCGAGGAGATCCGCGCCTGCCAGCGGATCGTGCTGGCCCGGCACGCGGCCGACGCGGCGGACCTCCTGCCCGAGCTGGACTACCGCGCCGACCGGCTGGCCGCGCGGGTGGCGCGGGCCAACGGCCGGCGGCTCGCGGCGGCGCGCTACCTCGCGGGCGCGGCGCTGCGCCACCCCCGCCTCGCATCCCGCGCCGCGTTGGCCCGGCTGGGCCTGCGCCCGGAGCCCGCGCCGTGACGCCCCTCCGCATCTGCCTCGCCCCCGGCACGCTGGGCGGCGGCGGGATCGGCGTGGTCATGCTCAACCTCGCCGAGGGCCTCCTCGCCCGGGGCCACGCCGTGGACCTGCTCCTCCTCGACGAGGCGCAGGGCCGGCCGGCCCCGGCGGGCGCCCGCGTCGTGCGGGTGGGCGCACGGGCGCGGCAGGCGCTCCCGGCCGTCGCGCGGCACCTGCGGGAGAGCCCGCCCGACCTCATCGTATCGGCGCGCGACTACGTGAACCTGCTGCTGCTGGCGGGCCGGCGGCTGGCCGGGCTCCAGGGCCGGAGCCGGCTCGTCTGGACCTACCACACCCACGCCGCCAGCCAGCACCGCCTTGGGGCCGGGCGGACCGCCCGGCTCGCGGGATGGATCGGCGAACGGCTGATCCGCTGGCCCGAGGCGCGCGTCGCCGTGTCCCAGGGCGTCGCCCGCGACCTCGAAGCCCGGCTCGCCCTGCCGCCCGGCGCGGTGGATGTCATCGGTAACCCGGTCTGGACGCCGGCCCGGCTGGCGCGGCGCGACGATCCCTGCCCGCATCCCTGGCTTGCCGGCCGGCTCCCCGGCGGGCGCGACCCGCTCGCCCCGGTGATCCTCGGCATCGGCCGGCTCGCGCCGCAGAAGGACTTCCCGACGCTGCTCCACGCCTTCGCGCGGCTCCGCGCCGCCCGTCCGGCCGCGCGCCTCCTGATCCTCGGCGACGGCGACCGCCGGTCCGAGCTGGAGGGGCTGATCCGCGACCTCGGCCTCTCCGGAGCGGTGGACCTGCCGGGCCATGTCCCCGACCCCCTGCCCTACCTGTCCCGCGCCGACCTCTTCACGCTGTCGTCGCGCTGGGAGGGCTTCTCGCTCGCCCTGGTGGAGGCGCTGGGCTGCGGCTGCGCGGTGGTCTCGACCGACTGTCCCTCGGGCCCCGCCGAGATCCTGGAGGCCGGCCGGCTCGGGCCGCTGGTGCCCCCTGGCGACCCCGAGGCGCTGGCCGCCGCCATGGCGCGCGCCCTGGACACCCCCGGCGATCCCCGCTCGCGCAAGGAGGCGGGGCTCCGCTTCGGCTCGGACGGGGCGGCGCGCGCCTACCTCGCGGCGGTGGGCCTCGATGGCTGAGCCCGCCTTCTCTGTCATCGTCCCGGTGTTCCGCGACTGGGACCGCGTGCCGGTCCTGCTCGCGGCGCTGGCCGGGCAGACCTTCGACGACTTCGAGCTGATCCTCGTGGACAACGGCCCCGAGCCGCCCGCCCCCCCGGACCTGCCGCCGGCGCTCCGGTCCCGCACGCGCGTCCTGCATTGCCCCCGCCCCGGCTCCTACGCCGCCCGCAACGCCGGCGCGGCCGAGGCGCGCGGCCAGGTGCTCGCCTTCACCGACGCGGACTGCCGGCCTGCACCGGGCTGGCTCGCCGCCTTCGCGGCCGCCGGCGGGTCGGGCCTCCTCGCCGGCCCCGTCCGGGTCGAGCCCGGCCCCTGCCCGAACCGCTGGGAGATCTACGACGCCCTGCGTGGCATCCCGCAGGAAGGTTACGTCCGGCGTGGCTATGCGACCACCGCCAACCTCTGCGTCCCGCGCGAGGTGCTGCGCCGCCTCGACGGCTTCGACCCGGCGCGCCTGTCGGGCGGCGACGCGGAGTTCTGCCGCCGCGCCGGCGCACAGGGCGTGCCGCTGGCGCTGGTACCCGAGGCCGTGGTCGCCCACCCCGCCCGCGCGCGGCGCCAGGAGGTCGAGACCAAGGCCCGCCGCATCAAGGGCGGGCAGGTCGCCGCCGGCCCGCGCCGCCGTCGCCTCGCCTGGACGATCCGCAGCCTGACGCCGCCGGTGCGCGAGGTGGCTCGGTTCCTCGGCTCGCGCCGGCATCCCTGGCGCTGGCGGCTCGTGGCGAGCGGGGTGCGCCTGTCGCTCTGGCGGGTCGAGCTGGCCGAGGTCGCGCGCCTGCTGACGGGCGGCGCGCCCGAGCGCCGCTAGGTCAGGCGGCGCACGACGGATCGCGCGGCGTAACGCGCGAAGCCGGCGGTGCGCCGCGCCGGCCCCACCCCCTCGTCGCCCAGGAGCCGCCACACGGCCAGCGCGCCCTTCAGCTTGTTGGACGAGAGCGACCCCGGCCGCACGCGATATTCGGCCAGCACCTCGGGCAGGCCATGGGCCACCGCGCCGGTCCGCAGGAGCCGCAGCCAGAGCGCGTAGTCGTGCCGCGTCGGCAGGAGAGGCATCTCGGCCCTCCCGAAGGCTTCGGTGTCGTAGGCCGCCGTAAGGCAGCCGATGGGATTGCCCCCCAGCGCGTCGTCCCAGGCCACGCGCGGGGCCGCCCGCACCACCGACAGAGGCCGCCCCTCGGCGTCGATGCGCCGGTAGGAGGAGAAGACGATCGTCGCGCCATCGGCGAAGGCCTCGGCCTGCCGCTCCAGCTTGGCGGGCAGCCAGAGGTCGTCGGAATCGAGGAAGGCGACATGACGCCCGCGCGCCGCGCGGATGCCGATGTTGCGCGTCTCCGCCGCGCCGCGTGGGCCTGCGCCGCCCTCGCCCAGCAGCCGAAGGCGGCGATCGCTCCCAGCCAGCTCGCGCACGCGCGCGAGGCCGCCATCCGTTGAGGCGTCGTCGATCACCAGCGCCTCCCAGTCGCCCAGGGTCTGGGCCAGGAGCGAGGCCAACGTCGCAGGCAGCGTCAGCGCGGCGTCGCGAACCGGCAGGATCACGGAGAAGAGCGGTCGGTCCATGTGTCCCCGTGGGCGGTCTGGTGGGTGGTGAGGGGCTCGAACCCCCGACATCCTCGGTGTAAACGAGACGCTCTACCAACTGAGCTAACCACCCGGCGTGAGATCGTGGTTAGCCGCTGGAGCCGGGCCTGGCAAGCGCGCCGCCCCGCCGGGCACGATCTCCATCCGGCCCTTGGCGATCCGCACGAGGTCGCCTTGCCGCAGCGGATAACCGCCCGCCTCGGTCAGGGGCCGCCCCAGTGCCAGCGAGCAGAGGACTCGCAGCGTGATCCCGTGGGTGACGAGGACCGTAGGCCGCCGCACCCGCGCCAGCACCCGCGCCGCCCGCGTCGCAACCTCCGCCAACGGCTCGCCGCCGGGGCAGCGGGCATAGAACTCGAGCAGCGACTCGCCCGCCGGCCCCGGCCAGCGGACCTCGACCTCCGTGCGGAGGAGGCCGGTCCAAGCGCCCATGCCGATCTCCACGAGGTCCGGTTCCTCCTCGGCGGCGACCCCGAGGGAATCGAGCATGAGGCGGGCGGTGTCGCGGGCGCGGCCCTGCGGGCTGGTCCAAGCGCCGTGCGACCGGGCGTCCACGCCCCAGCTCCGCAGCGCCTCGCCCATGGCCAGTGCCTGCGCCCGCCCCCGCTCGGTCAGGTCCGAGTCGCGCGCACCCTGGAAGCGGCCCTCGCGATTCCATTCGGTCTCGCCGTGGCGGGCCAGCAGGATCTCAGGCAGGTCCATCATGAATGCAGGAGGATGGTGGGCGATGAGGGATTCGAACCCCCGACTTCTTCCGTGTGAAGGAAGCACTCTACCACTGAGTTAATCGCCCGACGCCGCGCCGTTTAGCGGCTCCGCCCGGCGGGCGCAAGCCGTCTTCCGCATGGGCGTGCTTGACCTGGCGGCTCCCGCGACGGACCCTCGCCCCGATCCCAACCGGAGCCCTGCCTTGCCCCTGCCCCGTCTCGCCCTCGCTCTCTGCCTCGCCCCCACCTTGGCCCTCGCCCAGCCGCTCGACCCCGAGCCGCGCATCGCCGTCATGTCCGCCTTCCCGCCGGAATGGACCACCCTCCTCGCCGCGATGGAGCGGCCGGAGGAGCACGTCGTGAACGGCATCCGCTTCGTCACCGGCACGCTCGCCGGGCGATCGGTGGTGCTGTTCCTGACCGGAGTCTCCATGGTCAACGCCGCGATGACGACGCAGCTCGTGATCGACCGCTTCGACATTGAGGGCGTCGTCTTCTCCGGCATCGCCGGCGGCGTGGACCCGTCGCTCGCCATCGGCGACGTGGTCGTGGCGGCCGAGTGGAGCCAGTATCTCGAATCGGTCTTCGCCCGCGAGACGCCGGACGGCTTCGCCCTGCCACCCTGGATGGAGCCGAGCGGCCTGCCGAACTTCGGCATGATCCACCCGCAGCCGGTGGGCGTCACTCGCGAAGGCTCCGAAGGCGTGGAGCAGAAGGTCTGGTTTCCCGCCGACCCCGACTGGCTCCGAGTGGCCGAGGATGTCGCGGCCGGCACGATTCTGGAGGACTGCCCGCCCGAAGGCGCCTGCCTGAGCCATGTCCCCCGCATCGTCGTCGGTGGCCGGGGCGTGTCGGGGCAGGCCTTCGTGGACAACGCCGAGTTCCGGGAATGGACCCACGCCACCTTCGAGGCGCGCGTGCTCGACATGGAGAGCGCGGCGGTGGCCCATGTCGCCTACGCCAACGGCGTGCCCTTCATCGCCTTCCGCAGCCTGTCCGACCTCGCCGGCGGGGGCGAGGGCGCGAACGAGATGGCGACCTTCATGGGATTGGCCGCCGGCAACTCGGCCGCTGTGGTGACAGCCTTCCTCGCCGCCCTGCCGGAATGAGAAAGGGGCGCGGCCCACGCCGCGCCCCTTTCCAATCTTTTCAAGCCTCAGTGCGCGACCGCGCCCGAGACCTCCTCGGTGGCCTTGGCCTTGGCCAGCGCCGCCGCCTCCTCGGCCACCTCGTCCCATTCCACGGGCTCGGGTTGCCGCACGAGGGCGTGCTTCAGGACCTCCGAGACGTGCGACACGGGGATGATCTCCAGCCCCTGCTTCACGTTCTCCGGGATCTCCGGCAGGTCGCGCTCGTTCTCCTTGGGGATCAGCACCGTCTTGATGCCGCCCCGGAGCGCCGCCAGCAGCTTCTCCTTGAGGCCACCGATGGCCAGCGCGTTGCCCCGCAGCGTGACCTCGCCGGTCATGGCGATGTCCTTGCGAACGGGGATCTGCGTCAGCACCGACACGATCGACGTCACCATGGCGAGGCCCGCCGACGGGCCGTCCTTGGGCGTCGCCCCCTCGGGCACGTGGACGTGGATGTCCATCTTGTCAAATTTCGGCGGCTTGACCCCGATCTGCGGGCTGATGCTCCGCACATAGGAGGCCGCCGCCTCGATGGACTCCTTCATCACGTCGCCAAGCTTGCCGGTGGTCTTCATCCGGCCCTTGCCCGGCAGCCTCAGCGCCTCGATGGACAGCAGGTCCCCCCCGACGCTCGTCCAGGCGAGGCCCGTGACAACGCCGATCTGGTCCTCCTGCTCCGCAAGGCCGTAGCGGAACTTCTTCACGCCCAGGTAGTCGTCGAGGTTATGCTCGGTGACGACGACCTTGGTCTCCTCGCGCTTCACCAGCTTGGTCGTGACCTTCCTCGCGACCTTGGCGATCTCCCGCTCCAGGTTCCGCACGCCCGCCTCGCGGGTGTAGGTCCGCACCATCTCGTTCAGCGCGCCGTCGCTGATCTCGAACTCCCCGGCCTTGAGGCCGTGGTTCTTCATCACCTTGGGCACGAGGTGCTGCTTGGCGATCTCGCGCTTCTCATCCTCGGTGTAGCCCGCGAGCGAGATGATCTCCATCCTGTCGAGGAGCGGCCCCGGCATGTTGTACGAGTTGGCCGTGGTCAGGAACATCACGTTCGACAGGTCGTATTCCACCTCAAGATAGTGGTCCACGAACGTGGAGTTCTGCTCCGGGTCCAGCACCTCCAGCATGGCGCTCGCCGGGTCGCCCCGGAAGTCCTGCCCCATCTTGTCGATCTCGTCGAGCAGGATGAGCGGGTTCGTGGTCTTGGCCTTCTTCAGCGCCTGGATGATCTTGCCCGGCATGGAGCCGATATAGGTCCGCCGGTGGCCGCGGATCTCCGACTCGTCCCGGACGCCGCCGAGCGAGATGCGGATGAACTCGCGCCCCGTGGCCTTGGCCACTGACTTTCCGAGCGAGGTCTTGCCCACGCCGGGAGGACCGACGAGGCAGAGGATTGGCCCTTTCAGCTTCTGGCTGCGCGCCTGCACGGCGAGATACTCGACGATCCGCTCCTTGACCTTCTCCAGGCCGTAGTGGTCGGCGTTTAGGATGTCCTCGGCCTTTACGATGTCCTTGGAGACCTTGGACTTGGTTCCCCACGGCACGCCCAGCAGCCAGTCGAGGTAGTTCCGCACCACCGTCGCCTCGGCGGACATCGGCGACATGGACTTGAGCTTCTTCAGCTCCGCCTCGGCCTTCTCGCGAGCTTCCTTGGAGAACTTCGTCTCGGCGACGCGCTTCTCGAGCTCGGCGAGCTCGTTCTGCCCGTCCTCGCCGTCACCCAGCTCGCGCTGGATCGCCTTCATCTGCTCGTTCAGGTAGTACTCGCGCTGCGTCCGCTCCATCTGCGACTTCACGCGGGTCTTGATCTTCTTCTCGACTTGAAGGACCGACATCTCGCCCTGCATCAGGCCATAGACCTTCTCCAGCCGCTCGGACACCACGAGCGTCTCAAGGAGGTCCTGCTTCTGCTTGACGTCGATGCCGAGATGGCCCGCGATCAGGTCGCCGAGCTTGGCGGGGTCCGTCGCCTCGGTGACGGCGGCGATCGCCTCCTCGGGGATGTTCTTCTTGATCTTGGCGTATTTCTCGAACTCCTGGCCGACCGAGCGGCTCAGGGCGGTCACGATCTCCGGGTCGCCCAGCGACTCCGCGAGGGGCTGGACGCGCGCCTCGAAGAAGCGGTCGTTCTTCAGGAACTCGGTGATGCGGACGCGGCTCTTGCCCTCGACGAGGACCTTCACGGTCCCGTCGGGCAGCTTGAGGAGCTGGAGCACGTTGGCGAGCACGCCGGACGTGTAGATTCCATCGGTGCCGGGGTCATCGACGCCCGGATCGACCTGGGACGACAGCAGGATCTGCTTGTCGTCGCCCATCACCTCCTCCAGCGCGCGCACGGACTTCTCGCGTCCCACGAAGAGGGGGACGATCATGTGCGGGAAGACCACGATATCGCGCAGCGGCAGGACGGGATAGCTGGTCGCGAGAGGTTCGGTCATATGGGATTCCTCGTAGGCAGGAAGGCTCTGGCCCCGGTCATCGGCGGCGCTCGGCCCTCCCCGGTCGGTAGGGCATAGTTGGGGATTCTGTTCCGGGGTGTCAACCGGCCCCTCCGTCGCATCCGACCGATCCGGGGTCGTCCTCCCGACTACCGGCCGTTTCCCGTGGACGACCAATAACTTTCATCAATTCCGACTGTTAACACCTTGGCAGCATTCCCTGACGCAGCGTCCCGGTCGTGCCTTTCGCACACAACCACAATCCATGAGGGACGATCCATGCTTCGGACACTCACCGCCGCCGCGCTGGCGCTCTGCCTTGCGGCGGGCGCGGCCCCGGCCGCGACCCTGACCTTCTCCACCGCGCCGACCACCGCCTCGGTCAACCCCGCCCCGGACCTGATCCAAGGCGCCTTCGCCCACAACGTCACCGGCTCGGTCACCAACGTGCGCCTCAGCCCCTGGGCCGGCACTTCCCTCGCCGCGACGGGGATCTACAGCGCCGTCAGCGGGCTGGTCAGCTACAACGTCGGCCGGTCCCGCTCGCTCAGCCTGCTTTGGGGGTCGCCGGACACCTGGAACACGATCAGCTTCTATCTCGGCAGCTCGCTCGTCGACTCCTACACGCCCTCCGGCGTGAACGGGACCAACCTGTCGCAATCGCTGGCGACCTTCACGAACATCGGGTCGCAGGGCGTCTTCGACCGCGTCACCCTGGCCTCGAGCCAGCCGGCCTTCGAATACGCCAACCTGTCGGTGGCGTCGGTGCCGGTCCCGGCGGGCGCGGTGCTCCTCTCCTCGGCGCTGGGCGGCCTTCTGCTGCTGCGTCGCCGTCGCGCGCTCTGACGGGCCCCGGGCCGGGCGTCAGGCGGCGCCCGGCCGACCCAGCGGCTCGATGTCGCCCTCGGCCCGCAGCACATGGAAGCCGCGCTCCCAATCCTCGAACTGCCCGGCGGCGATGGCCTCGCGCATCCCCGCCATGATCTCCTGGAAATAATGCAGGTTGTGCCAAGTGAGCAGCATCCCCGCGATCATCTCGCCCGCACGCACGACGTGGTGGAGATAGGCGCGCGAATAGCCCCGGCAGGCCGGGCATTGACACTCCTCGTCGAGCGGACGGGGGTCGTCGGCATGGCGGGCGTTCCGCAGGTTCACCTGACCCCGGCGCGTCCAGGCCTGCCCCGTCCGCCCCGAGCGCGAGGGCAGCACGCAGTCCATCATGTCGATCCCGCGCTTCACGGCTCCCACGATGTCGTCCGGCTTGCCCACGCCCATCAGGTAGCGCGGCCTGTCTTCGGGAAGCAGGTCCGGGGCATAGTCCAGCACGCCGAACATCGCCGCCTGCCCCTCGCCCACCGCAAGGCCCCCCACCGCGTAGCCGTCGAAGCCGATCGCCGTCAGGGCCGCGGCCGACTCCTCGCGCAGATCCCTCGACACGCCCCCCTGCACGATTCCGAACAGCGCGTGCCCCGGCCGGTCCCCGAAGGACTCGCGCGACCGCCGCGCCCAGCGCATCGACAGCCGCATCGACGCCGCTACCGCCTCGTCGGCCGCAGGCAGCGCCGGGCATTCGTCGAAGGCCATCACGATGTCGGAGCCAAGGAGCTTCTGGATCTCCATGCTCCGCTCGGGTGTCAGGTGATGCTTGGACCCGTCGATGTGCGAGGAGAAAGTGACGCCCTCCTCCGTCAGCTTCCTTAACCCGGACAGGCTCATCACCTGGAACCCGCCCGAGTCCGTCAGGATCGGCCGCTCCCAGTTCATGAAGCGGTGCAGCCCGCCCAGCCGCGCCACCCGCTCCGCCCCCGGCCGCAGCATCAGATGGTAGGTGTTGCCGAGCAGGATGTCGGCCCCGGTCGCCCGCACGCTTTCGGGGAGCATGGCCTTGACCGTGCCGGCGGTGCCCACAGGCATGAAGGCGGGGGTGCGGATCTCGCCGCGCGGCGTAGCAATGACGCCCGTGCGCGCCCGCCCGTCGGTTGCATGAAGGGTAAAGGAAAAGCCTGTGGCCATGCGGGGCGCCTCCTGATGGGCCTCCCTAGCGCCGCGCCGCGCCGGACGGAACCCGTCCCGGTGGACGGCCTCGCGACGCCGTGCATCATGAACCGGCCCGGAGCGTCCACATGATTCGCCTCGTCCTTCTCCTGCTGCTCGCCGCCGGCCCGGCTCTCGCGGACAGGCCGCGCGACCCGGGCGGCTCGGTGGCCCTCCGCGTCCTGGAGATCGCGGCCCTGGAGGCGCGAGGGGAGGAGAAGCGCGTCGCCGGGGACTGCCTATCGGCCTGCACGATGTATCTCGGCCTTTCGACCGCCTGCTTCGAGCCCGACGCAGTGCTGGGCTTCCATGGCCCGCGCCTCGCCTGGGGCCTGCCGATGACGCCCGCCACGTTCGAGGCGGTCACCCGGACCATGGCCGCCTACTACCCGCCGCGCATCGCCCGGCGCTTCCTCGACGACTGGCGCCACACCCCCCGCTTCGCGCGGGTGGAGGCCTCGCGCCTCATCGCCCGAGGCGAGGCGCGGGCCTGCGACTAGCTGTCCGACCGGCGACCTTTACCCGCCGGCTTGGATTTCCTATATCTTCGCTCAGGATTTCAGCCGAGGACCTTGCATGTCGATCGCCGAAGCCAGCCTCGAAGGCACGCCGCTCATCGCGCCGTCCACCATCGACCACCCCCTCTACGACAGCGTGGTCGAGGCCTGCCGGACCGTCTACGACCCCGAGATCCCGGTCAACATCTTCGACCTCGGGCTGGTCTACACGATCCGGATCGACGACGCGGGCGTGGTCGCCATCGTGATGACCCTGACCGCGCCCGGTTGTCCCGTCGCGGGCGAGATGCCGGGCTGGGTCGCCGACGCCGTGAACGCCGTCCCCGGTGTCCGTCAGGTGGACGTGCAGATGACCTTCGAGCCTCAGTGGGGCATGGAGATGATGTCCGACGAGGCGCGGCTCGAGCTCGGCTTCATGTGAGGGGACTTCCCGTCGGGCCCGCCGTGTGCTGAGTCCCACGGGACCCGGTCCTGGACCGACGCGTCACGCCCGAGGAGTCCCATGCTGCGCCTGCTTGCCCTGCTCGTCCTGACCGCCAACCCCGCGCTGGCGCAGGAAACCGTTCTCACGGCTGCCCCGCTCGAATGCGCGGCGGCCGAGTCGCTGCTGATCTACGGCCTGATCGACGGTGGCATCGACGGCGACACCTCGGACTTCTCGGCCTTGGTGGATGGGGGCGACGGCGTGGCCTGCCGAGACTATCTGGAGGGGGCCGGCTATGGCGAGGGGCTGAGCGACCCCGCCTGCATGGCGGCCATGGGGATCGTCGCCGCCTATGGCGTTCCCTCGGCCGAGGGCGACCCCGGCGCGCTCCTCCGCGACATCCTCCAGGGCGGCGACGGCCGGGACGGCTGCGTGGCGCTGCTCGAGGCCGCGCGCCCCTGGTGACCTGAACGACGAAGGCCCGGACGCGAGGTCCGGGCCCGATCCTTCGGACGTCTGTCGGGGGCAGCCTTACTTCGCCGGCGCGATCATCATCACCATCTGCCGCCCTTCCAGGCGGGGGAACGACTCGATCTTGCCTTGGGCCTTCACGTCATCGGCCACGCGGTCCAGCAGCGCCTTGCCGAGATCCTGATGCGCCATCTCACGGCCCCGGAAGCGCAGCGTCACCTTGACCTTGTCGCCCTCCTCCAGGAACTTGAACACCGACCGCATCTTGACCTCGTAGTCATGCGTGTCGGTCCCTGGACGGAACTTGACCTCCTTGATCTCGATGACCTTCTGGTTCTTCCGCGCCTCGGCTTCCTTCTTCTGCGTCTCGTACTTGAACTTGCCGAAGTCCATGATCTTGCAGACCGGCGGAACCGCGGTGGGCGAGATCTCTACGAGGTCCAGCCCGGCTTCCTCGGCGAGGCCGAGCGCCCGCTCGGGCGAGACGACGCCCAGGTTCTCGCCGCTGGCCCCGATCAGGCGGATGTCGCCGCCGCGCAGGAGGCGCTCGTTGATCCGGGGGCCGGTTTCGCGCACCGGGGGTGCGTTGTGGGGTCTGCGTCCTATGGCTGCGGTCCTTTGGCAGTGTCGGGGAATGCGCGGGGCAACATAAGGGGAGCGGCGCGTTCCTTCAACCCCGCGCGGCGGCCGTCACGCGACCGCGAGCGGCGTTGCCGCCACACGCGATCGTGACATATGACCTCCGAAGCCGGGCGCCTCACGCGCCGGCGCAAGCATTCTGAAGGACAGATGTGATGACACGCATCATAGCCATCGTCGTGGTGGTCGTCGCGGCGGTGGTCGCCTACATGTACAGCCGCAGCGACGACGTCGTTGTCGGCCAGGACGGGGTCGCCACCTCGACCGAGCCCGCAGGCGACGGCGGGGCCACGACGCCCGACACCGGCGCAGTCGAGCCCGCCGTGACCAATCCCGCCCAAGAGAACGCCGCCGATGCCGCCACCTCCGGCGAGGAGCCGACCGGCACCGAGGAGGCCGAGGGCGCCGGCGAGGCGGGAGCCTCCGCCAACACCTCCGAGACCGAGCCCAGCGAGGACGGCCCCGCCGCCGAGGAACCCGCCACGGGGCCGGGCGCGACCTCCACTGCCGAGGAGACGGACGGCGCGGGCGCGCAGGGCATCACCGCCGACACGAACGAGCCTGCCGCCACCGCCGGAGAGGAAGCCCCAGCGACGGAGACCACGACGGAGGACGGCGCCGGGACGGCGACCGACGGCGCAGCCATCGATGGCTCGACCACAGAGGAGAGCGCCGACCCTGGCCAGACCCCGCCCGGCCTTGAGACGACGAACGAGAACGCGCCGCAGGCCGCCGACGCAGTGGACCCGTCGGCGGAGGGCACCAACGCAGGCAACGCGGCGGGCACCGACGCCGCCACGGGCGACCAGGGCGCGGCGGCAGGCGGCACCGTCGCTCCGGCCGCGGCCGGCGGCGACGTCGCGACCGGCGCGCCTGCCGTCGATCCGGCCACGACCGACGGCACGGCGAACAGCGAGTCCGCCGGCACCGCGACCCCCACGCCCGAGGACGCCGCCGTGCCGACCGCTCCTGCCGACCTCGACACCCTGCTCGACCCCGCGAGCCTCGACGTCGCCGCGGTGAACCAGGCCATCGACGCCTCGTCGCTCGACGCTTCGCTCAAGACCCAGCTCAAGACCGCGCTGGAGCGGGCGCAGGGCTTTCCCGGCCTTCTGCCCGACGTGCTGACCCGCATCCGCACGGCACTGACGGAAGGCTGAGACCCAGAAACCGAAAAGGGCGCATGACCCCGGTCATGCGCCCTTCCCATGTCCCGAATGCGACGGCTCAGACGCCGTCGCCGACGAAGGCCTTCTCGACCACGAACTCGGCGGGATCGCTGTTCGCACCCTCGCGCAGGCCCGCCTTCTCCAGCAGCGCCTTGATGTCGAGGTTGAAGGCGAGGCTCCCGCAGACCATCGCACGGTCCACCGCCGGATCGAGCGGCGGGATGCCGAGGTCGCGGAACGCCTCCCCGCTCTCGATCAGCGTGGTGATCCGCCCCATCTTGGGGCTCTCCTCGCGCGTCGTCGTCGGATAATACTTCAGCTTGTCCCCGACCATCTCGCCGATCAGCTCGTCGTCCTTGAGCGATTCCACGATCTCGCGCCCATAGGTCAGCTCGGCCACCTCGCGGCAGGTGTGGGTGACGATCACCTCGTCGTACTTCTCCCAGGTCTCCGGCTCGCGCAGCAGCGAGGCGAAGGGCGCGAAGCCCGTTCCCGTCGCGAACATCCACAGCCGCTTGCCCGGCAGCAGCGCGTCGTGCACCAGCGTCCCCACCGGCTTGGGCCGCAGGATGATCTCGTCGCCCGGCTGGATGTGCTGGAGCCTGGAGGTCAGCGGCCCGTTCGGCACCTTGATCGAGTAGAACTCCAGTTCCTCGTCCCAGGCGGGCGAGGCGATGGAATAGGCGCGCAGCAGCGGCTTGCCGTTCTCACCCAGCAGCCCGATCATCACGAACTCGCCCGAGCGGAACCGGAGCGAGCGCGGCCGCGTCACGCGGAACGCGAAGAGCCGGTCGGTGAAGTGCCTGACGGAGGTGACGGTCTGCGCGTCCGGCAGGGTGACGGGCGACGCGGCCTTCTCAACGACGGGGGTCTGATCGGTCATCTGAAACGTCCTGGGGATGCTGCGCTCCTCGTGAAGCGCTCCGTGTAAAGGTTCGGTGCCACAAGGGAATGCGGCTCAGGCGCGCAGGCGGGCCTGATACCAGTTCTCGCGCCAGTCGGCCCGGGCGAGCCACTGCGCCTCGGGCTGGCGGGCGGCCAGCGCCTCGTCGATCTCCACCTCGTCGAAGCCCACGCGGCGGGCCATGGCATACTGGTCGGCCAGCACGTGCCCCACCGCCCGCAGCCGCCCGGTGAAGCCGAAGCTGCGGAGGTCGCGGGCGTGGCTGAACCCTCGCCCGTCGTTGAAGGCCGGGAAGCGGACGCGGATCAGCGCCACCTGCCCCAGCACGCCCACCAGCACGCGCGGGTCGTCGGCGGGGCCGATCTCCACCCCGTCGCCCTCCTGCACCTCGGCGATCTCGGCCAGCGGCCGGACCACGCCGGGGAAGTCGTCGGTCGCGAAGCCGGTGTCGGTGACGATGATGCTCATGCCTGTCTCCTCAGCCCGCCGCGACCGAGCCGCGCACGATCTTGCCGTCGACGATGTGGATGCCGCATTCTTCCTTCTGGGTGTTCCGCCAGCGCCCGGCGCGCGGGTCCTCGCCCTCCCTGACGGGCGTGGTGCAGGGCGCGCAGCCGATGGACGGATAGCCCTTGGCCACCAGCGGATGACGCGGCAGCCGGTTCTCGTTCATGTAGTCCCTCAGGTCCTCGCTCGTCCAATGGGCGAGCGGGTTGACCTTGATGCGGATGTCGCCCTCGTTCTCGAAGAAGTCGAGCGCGGCCCGCGTCTTGCCCTGATACCGCTTCCGCCCGGTGATCCAGGCGTCGTAGCCCAGCAGCGCGGTCTGCAACGGGAGGGTCTTGCGAAGGTCGCAGCAGGCGTCGGGGTTCCCCTTGTGGAGGAGCCCGAACGGGTCCTTTGCGGCGACCTCGGCCGGATCGGGCTTGATGACCTGTACGTTGGTCAGCCGCAGCCGCTCGGTCAGCTCCAACTGATAGGCCAGCGTCTCGGCGAACAGCATCTCGGTGTCGATGAACAGCACCGGCACGTGCCGGTTCGTCACCGCCGCCATGTGCAGCAGCACCACCGACTCGGCCCCGAAGGAGGACACCATCGCCAGCCGCCCCACCTGCGGATCGGTCATGGCGTGGTGCATCACGTCCGCTGCCGCGTGGTGCTTGTAGCGGGCGTTCAGCTCCGCCACCCGCTCGGCCACGGGACGAAGGTTCGCGCCGCTCACCGGCACGGCGTCGATCCTGGTGATCGGTTCAGGCCGCATCCGCCGTTTCCTCCGTTCCATAGAGGAAGCCCTTGAACGGCTCCGGTCCCACACGGCGGAAGGTCTCAAGGAACGTCTCCTCGGCGTCGCGCCGGATCTCCAGGTAGCCCAGCACCAGCCGCTCCACCGCGCCAACGATCTCCTCGGCCGGGAAGCCGGGGCCCATCTTCTCGCCGATGGCCGCCGTCTCGGTGCCGTCGCCGCCGAGCGTCACCTGATAGTTCTCCACCCCCGCCCGATCCAGGCCCAGGATGCCGATGTGGCCCACATGGTGGTGCCCGCAGGCGTTGATGCAGCCCGAGATCTTGATCTTGAGAGGCCCGACCTCGTGCTCGACCTGCATCTCCTCGAAGCGCATGGCGATCTGCTGCGCGATGGGGATGCTCCGCGCCGTCGCGAGCGCGCAGTAGTCCATGCCGGGGCAGGCGATGATGTCGCTGACCAGCCCGATGTTCGCCGTCGCGAGGTCCGCCTCGCGCAAGCTGGCCCAAACCGCCGGCAGGTCCGACTTGTGGACATGCGGCAGGATGATGTTCTGCTCGTGGCTCACCCGCAGCTCGCCATGGCCATAGCGTTCCGCCAGGTCGGCCATGACCCGCATTTGATGGGCCGTGGCGTCGCCCGGCGTGTCCCCATGCTTCTTGAGCGAGATCGACACGATGGCGTAGCCGTCCACCTTGTGCGGATGGAGGTTGGTGTCGGCCCAGGCGCGGAACACGGCGTTCCCTGCGCGGAAGGCCTCGAACTCGTCCACCGGCACGTTGCGGAAAGCCGGCGGCACGAACTGCGCCTCGATCTCTTTCAGCACTTCCTGGTCGGCCCCCGACCACTGCGACCGCAGGCGGGCAAAGCGCTCCTCCACGTCCGCCTTGAAGGCGTCCAGCCCGTTCTCGAAGACGGTGATCTTGATGCGCGCCTTGTATTTGTTGTCGCGCCGGCCCTTGAGGTTGTACGCCCCCAGGATCGCCTCGATGTAGGGCAGCAGGTCCGCCTGCGGCAGGAAGTCCCGGATCACCTGCGCCAGCATCGGCGTCCGTCCCAGACCGCCGCCCACCAGCACCTCGAAGCCGGGCTCGCCCGCCTCGTTCCGCACCATCCGAAGCCCGATATCGTGCGCCTTGGTCACCGCCCGGTCGTTGGGCGACCCGGTGATGGCGATCTTGAACTTGCGCGGCAGGAACTGGAACTCCGGGTGGTCGGTGGACCATTCCCGCAGCAGCTCCGCGATGGGGCGCGGGTCCGCGATCTCGTCCGCGGCGGCGGCGGCGAAGTGGTCCGCCGTCACGTTCCGCACGCAGTTGCCCGAGGTCTGGATCGCGTGCATCCCCACGTCCGCCAACGCGTCGAGGATGTCCGGCACGTCCTTCAGGCGCGGCCAGTTGAACTGGATGTTCTGCCGCGTGGTGAAGTGACCATAGCCTCGGTCCCACCGCTCCGCGATGTCGGCGAGCCGCCGCATCTGATCCACGCGCAGCGTCCCATAGGGGATCGCCACCCGCAGCATGTAGGCGTGCAGTTGCAGATACAGCCCGTTCATCAGCCGCAGCGGCCGGAACTCGTCCTCGGTCAAGGAGCCGTCGATCCGCCGCTCCACCTGCCCCCGGAACTGCGCCACGCGCGAACGGACGAAGGCCTCGTCGAATTCGTTGTATCTATACATTGGAGAGCGTCTCGTTGCCGGGAATCTTGCCGCGGGGCGTCAGGCCCTCGGCGCGCTTGCCGTGATGATAGTTGGTGGGGCCATGGGTGCGGAAGGCCTCGCGGAAATGCGTTGGCACCGGCCCGCCCGCCCCGGCGGAGGCGTCCACCAGCTCGGCCCCGACCACGACGCCCGGCTGCCCCTTGGCGAACAGCAGCCGGATCGCCGCGTGCGCCTCGTCCTCGATCAGCTCGGCCTCGGCCATGTCACGGGTCCAGCGGTCGTCCTCGGTCAGCCAGACGGCATCCCCCTCCAGGAGGTGGTTGGCGGACACGACCTTCGGCGTGAATCGGCGGCTCATGACACGGCCTCCTGGGCAAGGTTGCGAACGGCGGCCTGCGCGGCGCGAGGCGCCAAGCCAATAAAGGTCAGGGCGGGGCCGTCAAGCCGCGCCTCGGACATCATGGGCTCCATCTGCGACACCGTCGTGACGAGCACCCGCTGCTCGGGGCGCGAGGCGTTCTCCACCACCGTCACCGGCGTCTCCGGGTCGCAGCCGTGCATGAGCAGCCGCCCCTGCACGAATCGCGCCGACCGCTTGCCCATGTAGATCGCCGCGACCTCGCCGGGCCGCGCGAGCGCCTTCCAGTCGTGGTCAGCGAAGCCCTTCACGTCATGCCCGGTCAGCAGCCGCACCGAGGCGTTGCGCCCCCGCCGCGTCAGCGACTGACCAATCGCGGCCACCGCCGCCGACGCCGCCGTGATCCCCGGCACGATGGCAAAGGAGATCCCGGCCGCCTCCACCGCCTCCACCTCCTCGTCCAGCCGCCCGAACACCGTCGGATCGCCCGCCTTGAGCCGCACGACGTGCCGCCCCTTCCGGGCGTGCCGCACGATCAGGGCGTCGATCTCGGCCTGCGGGGTCGAGGGGCCGAACCCCTCCTTGCCCGCGTCCACGATCAGCGCCTCGCGCCGCGCGAGGTCGAGGATCGCGGGCGTCACCAGCCGGTCGTGGATCACCACGTCGGCCCCGTCCAGCGCCCGCCGCGCCCGCACGGTGAGGAGGTCCGGGTCGCCCGGCCCCGCGCCCACGAAATCCACGTGCCCTTTGCTGGGCGAAGCCGTCAGGTGGTCCGCCAGAAGCTGCGCGAGTGCCGGCGCGACGGCCTGTTCTCCGCCCTTCGCATGGGCTTGCGGCCCGATGCTCGCGTAATATTCCGCCCAGAATTCCCGCCGCCGCCGCCCGAAAGGCAACCGCTCCGCCGCCTGCCGGAAGGACCGCCCGACCCGCGTCAGCAGCCCCAGCGACGACGGCAGTCGCGCCTCCAGATCGGCCTTGATCGACCGCGCCAGCACCGGGGCCGCGCCTTCGGTCCCGATCGCCACCACCACCGGGTCGCGATCCACGATGGCCGGCGTGATGAAGGCGGAATCCTCCAGGTTGTCCACGATGTTGTGCGGCACCCGAGTCTCGGTGGCGAGGGCCGCGAGCCGCGCGTCGAGAAGATCGTCCTCGTCCGCGCCATAGGCCAGCACCGCGCCCATCAGGTCGGCGGCCTCGATGGGACGACGGTAGAGCGACAGCCGCCCCTCGGCCGCCCAATGCTCGACTTCCGGCTCGGCTTCGGGCGCATAGACCTCGATCCGCGCTTCCGTCTTCAGCAGCAGCCGCAGCTTGGCCAGCGCCGCGTCGCCGCCGCCCGAGACGACGATCCGCCGCCCCTTGACCGCCATGAAGACCGGGAAATGCTGCATCGGCCGACTCCGCCACGTCTCTATCGTTCGCCCAATATAGAACTTTGTCCCGCAAAATTGCCATTGTGCGTAGCAGATAAGGACATACGTTCGCCCCAGCACGCCAGCCAGGACATATGTCCCGCTTTCCCCCGGAGCCGAGAATGACGTTCTCCCCCGACGACACCGACCGGAAAATCCTGCGCGAGATGCAGGCCGACGCGGGCCGCTCGCTCGACGAGATCGCCCGCGCCGTGGGCTCCTCCAAGACCCCCGTCTGGAACCGCATCAAGCGGATGCGCGAGGCCGGGATCATCCGCCAGCAGACCGTCCTGCTCGACGCCGAGGCGCTGGGCTTCGAGGCGACCTTCTTCGTCCTCATCCGCACGTCGGAGCACGAGGCCGACTGGCAGCGCCGCTTCCTCGCCACCCTACGCGCCCGCCCCGAGGTGCAGGAGGCCCACCGCCTTGCCGGCGACATCGACTATATCCTGAAGGTGCGGGTCAGGAACGCCCGCGCCTACGACACCTTCTATCAGGCCCTCATCTCCGAGGTCCGCATCCACACCGTGACCGCGCTGCTGTCGATGGAGGAGATCAAGAGC
This sequence comes from Rubellimicrobium aerolatum, assembly GCF_017872975.1. GTDB lineage: Bacteria > Pseudomonadota > Alphaproteobacteria > Rhodobacterales > Rhodobacteraceae > Rubellimicrobium > Rubellimicrobium aerolatum. The sequence continues at coordinate 69,179 of NZ_JAGGJP010000006.1, read as the reverse complement.
ACGGCGGCCCTGCCGCTGTGACGACCACCACCCCGATCCGCCGTTGGGCGGGCTTCAGCCCGCTACACGACCGCGCCGCCAGCGCCCCCATGGCGGGCTGAAGCCCGCCCTTCGCTCTCCGGCCAGCGACGGCCTCCGTAGGGTGCGCGGCTCTCCAGCCACCGGCCCAAGGTTCACGCGCCGCCGGTCGTCACGACCAACCGCTCCAGCCCGCGAAAGTGATACACGTCCCCATAGCGCGGCGCCTCGGCCAGCCGCAGCCCCGGACACCGCTCGAACAGCCGCCCGAGTCCGATCACCAACTCCAGCCGCGCCAGCGGCGCCCCCACGCAGAAGTGGATGCCGCCGCCGAAGGCCACGTTCGCCGGCCCCTCCCGCGCCGGGTCGAACTGCCCCGGCCCGGCATAGGCCAGCGGATCGCGATTCGCCGCCCCAAGCAGCAGCGCCACCCGATCCCCCCGCCGGAACGGATGCCCGAACAGCTCCACGTCCTCGTAGACCCAGCGCGTGAACATATGCAGCGGCGGGTCGAACCGCAGGATCTCCTCGACGGCAGCTTCGGTTACATCCCGAACCTCATGCTCCAGCAGAGCCTTGGCGCCGTTCCCCATCGTGTGCACGGTCGCCTCGTGCCCGGCGTTCAGCAGCAGGATGCAGGTCGTCACCAGTTCGTCGGTCGAGAGCCGCTCCCCCGCCTCCTCCGCCGCGATCAGGTGCGTCAGCAGGTCGTCCCCTGGCCGCGTCCGCCGCGCCGCGATCGTCTCCTCGACGAAGCCCCGGAACGCGAGCGCCGCCTCCACCGCCGCGTCCTCGACCTCCCGCGTCCGCCGCGCCTGGTACATCGCCACCATAGCGTTCGACCAGCGCAGCAGATCGCCCGCGCGCTCCTCCGGCACCCCCAGCAGCCGCGCGATCACCACCACCGGGATCACCCGCCCATAGGCGTCGAGCAGGTCGAACGTCCCCTCCGGGAACCCGTCGATCAGCCGATCGCAAAGCGCCGCGATCTCTGGTCCCATCGCCGCGATCCGCCGCGAGGTGAAGGCCCGCAGCACCAGCCCACGCAGCCGCGTGTGCCGGGGCGGCTCCAGCTCCAGCATCGAATGGGCCTCGATGTCGTAGAAGGGCCGGACGTGCCCGGGCCAGCCCGTCGCCATCTCCGCCGGCGCCTCCCGCCCGAGCCGCCGGTCGCGCAGCAGCGCCGCCACCGCCCGGTGCGACACGGCGCAGGGAAGGCCGTACTCCTCCCACCAGAACAGGTCGCCCCCTGCCCGCGCGCGGTCGTAGAACGGATAAGGGTCCTGGACGAAGGCCGGATCGGTCGGCGCCTGCGACAGCCGCAGCATCAGGGCAGCTCGATCTCCGCCGCCTGCTCCAACGCCTTGACGATGGGCGAGAAGTCGGCGGCCCTGAGGCTCGCGCCCCCCACCAGCGCCCCATCCACTTCGGGGATGGCGAAGATCTCGGCGGCGTTCGATGCCTTCACGCTGCCGCCATAGAGCAGCCGCACATGGGCCGCGTCCGCTCCCAGCCGCGCCGACAGCCGCGACCGCAGGAAGTCGTGCACCTCGGCGATCTGCTCACTCGTCGGCGTGAGCCCGGTCCCGATGGCCCACACCGGCTCATACGCGACCACGGTGTTGAGCCCCGTCGCCCCTTCTGGCACGCTCGCGTCGAGCTGACGCCCCACGACCTCCAGCGTCCGCCCCGCCTCGCGCTCGGCCAGCGTCTCGCCCAGGCAGATCACCGCGACGAGCCCCGCGCTCCAGGCCGCCCGCGCCTTGTCCGCCACCGCCTCGTCGCTCTCGCCATGGTCCGCCCGCCGCTCCGAATGGCCGACGATGACATGGGTTGCCCCGGCATCGGCGAGCTGCGCCGCCGCCACGTCGCCCGTATGCGCCCCCGAGGCCTTGGCGTGGCAGTCCTGCCCGCCGACCATCAGCGAATGCTGCCCCTTCAGAGCCGCCAGCCGCCCGACCAGCGTCGCCGGCGGGCAAAGCAGGATCTCCACTCCCGGCGAAGGATGAGCGGCGATCAGCGCCTCCACCTCGGACAGGCTCGCGGCCGTCCCGTTCATCTTCCAGTTCCCGGCGGCAAGCTTGCGGCGCATCCCGATCCCTCCGTTGGCGGCGGGACAGGGTTAGCAGCGGGCCCGGACGGCGGGAAGGGTCAGCGCGCGGGCGCGTCCGCGAACTTGACCGACTCGCCGCAGCCGCAGGCCTCCACGACGTTGGGGTTGCGGAACCGGAACCCGGCCTCAAGCAGCGACATTTCGTAGTCGATCACCGTGCCGATCAGGAACATCTGCGCCATGGGCGCGATCATCACCCGCGCGCCGTCCTGCTCCACCACCTCGTCGAGCGGGTTGACCGTCTCGGCCCAGTCCATGGTGTATTCCATGCCCGCGCAGCCGCCCTTCTTGACGCCCACGCGCAGGCCCGTCCGCCCCTCCCGCTCCATCATGCGGGCGATCTGCCGCGCGGCGGCGGGGGTCAGGGTCACGGCCTGCTTTCCGGGGATCGAGAACATCGGGGGGCCTCCAGGTCAGGCCCCACAGATAAGGCCCCGACCCGCGCGTGAAAAGGGGGCCGCGCCCGCGACCCCCCACCCGTTCAGCGCGAGGCCACCGCCAGCCCGAGGAGCGGCGTGATCCGCCGCAGCGTCGCCCGCCGGTTGTCGCCCTCCGGCCCTTCGGTCCGCACCTTCAGGAACTCCTCGCCATAGCCCTGCACCACCAGGTTCTCCGGCGGGATGTCGAAGTTCTCGGCCAGCGCCAGCGCCACCGACTCCGCCCGCCGGTCCGACAGCGCCAGGTTCGCCGCCTCCGAGCCCACCGCGTCCGTGTGCCCCTCGATCAGGAACACCTCGCCGGGATTCGCCTCCAGCGAGTCCTCGATCAGCACCCCCATCCGCACGAGATTCGACAGTTCGTTCCCCGGAATCGCCGCCGAGCCCGTCGGGAAGCTCACCTGCAGGTCGATGGCCGGCACGAGGTTCCGCACCGCCGCGATCTCGCGCACCTGCCGGAGCGTGAAGCGCCGCCCGGGATCGTAGCCGCTTTCCCGGTCCAGCAGCGCCCGCAGCTCCGCCACGTCGAGATCGCCCGACGACACCACCACCGGCGGCGGCGCCTCGTCCAGCAGCCGCCGCACGTCCACAGGCTCCGACGCCTCCAGGTCGTTGAACAGCTCCACCTGGCTGCCGTCCGGCAGCACCCGCGCCCGCCGCAGCACCCGGCCCTCGGCGTCGCGGACGGTGACGACCTGCGTCCCGTCCTCGCGCGTCAGGAAGGTCCGCGTGGACCCGTCGCGGAAACTCTCGGTCCGCACCTGCGACCCCGCCTGCCGCAGGATGGCGTCGTCGTCGCGATAGACCTCGTAGCCGCCGGTCAGGTCGTTGCGCGTCACCACCCGGTCGCCCGAGTTCGCCACCACCTCCTCGCGCCCGTTGCCTAGGAACGTCCCCACCGCCGCCGCGCCGAGGCCCAGCAGCAGCGCCTTCTCCAGGTTGCTCAGGCCCTCGTCGTCGCCGTCGTTGCGCGCCTCGCCCGACAGGTCGGTGGCGAAGTCCTCCGTGGCCGAGCGCACCTCGTCCGCGCCGATGGTGCGGACCTCGACCTCGGCCCCCTCGGGCTGCTCCTCCTCGGCCGAGGCGGCCTCGACGGCGCGCTCCTCGGCCGCTTCCGCCGCCTCGCGGGCCGCCTCGGCCTCCGCCTCCGCCTCGGCGGCGCGCGCCATCTCCTCGGCGGCCTCCTCGTCGGCCTGGGCGCGGGCGCTCTCCTCCGCCCCGGCCCGAGCCGCCGCGTCCTCGGCGGCGGCCGCCTCGGCCTCGGCGCGGGCCTGCGCCTCGGCCTCGGCGATGGCCCGGCGGTCGGCCTCCTCCAGGTTCTCCGATTCCGTCGCCTCGGCTTCCGCAGCCGCAGCCGCCGCCTCGTCCGAAGCCGACTCATCCGCCGCCTCGTCCGCAGCCACATCGGCGGCGTCCTCCGCAGCCGCCTCCGGCACCGACTCCTCGGCCGCCTGCGCCTCGGGCTCCGCCCCGGCCGGCTCCTCGCCCGTCTCAGCGGGAGCCACCTCGGCCTCCGCCTCGGCCCGGGCAGCCTCCTCCGCCGCCTCCGCTTCCGCCGCCTGCGCCTCGGCTTCGGCCTGAGCCGCCGCCTCCGCTTCGGCCCGGGCGGCCTCCTCGGCGGCCTGCCGCTCGGCGTCATCCGCCGCCTGCCGCTCGGCCTCGGCCGCCGCCTCGGCTTCCGCCTGAGCCTGCGCTTCCGCCGCAGCCGCCTGCTCGGCCGCCTGCCGCTCCGCCTCGGCCCGAGACTCCGCTTCCGCCGCAGCCTCGGCCTCCGCCTGAGCCGCAGCCTGTTCCTCGGCCCGTGCCGCATCGTCCTCCGCCTCGGTCGGGGCCTCGGTCGGAGCCTCGGTCGGGGCCTCGGTCGGGGCCTCGGTCGGGGCCTCGGTCGGGGCTTCGACCTCCTCGGCGGGCGCTTCCTCCGCCGGAGCCTCCTCCGCCGCCGCCTCCGGCTCCTCGATCTCCGGCGCTGCCTCGGCCTCGCCGCCCTCGGGCCCCGCCTCCGCCTCGGCGCAGGGCGGCGCCGAGCCGTCGGGGCAGGCCTGCTGCTCGCCCTCCTGGGCCCGCGCCTCGGGCACCAGCGGCCCCGGCGGCACGAGGAGCGACAGGGTGGCGATCAGCGCCGTGGTGGCGCGGATGGGTCGTGTCGTCATGAACTGCTTTCCTCCCGGCGGACGCGCGCCGACGGCGCGGCGGCGCGATCCGCGATCAACGCATGGCAGCCCACGTGGTTTCCCCCGCGCCGCTAGGCAATAGCGCCGCGCCCCCGGCGCATAACCCGGCCCACCCGCCCGCCATTGCGGCCCCGCCTTGCAGTCCCTACCCTCCTCCCCGCGAACAGGAGGACGCGCCATGAACGAGACCACGCGGATCGCCCCCCCCGCCAACCCGTCGAGCCCCGACCCGTCCGGCCACGGCCCCGGCCTGTCCTCCTTCGACTGGACCGACCCCTTGCGGCTGGAAGACCAGCTCTCCGAGGACGAGCGGATGCTCCGCGACGCCGCCCGCCGCTTCGCGGAAGGACGCCTCGCCCCCCGCGTCCGCCAGGCCTACGCCGAGGAGTCCGCCGACCCGGCGATCTTCGCGGAGATGGGCGAGGCCGGCCTCCTCGGCGTCACCATCCCCGAATCCTTCGGGGGCCTCGGCGCGGGTTACGTGTCCTACGGGCTCGTCGCGCGCGAGGTGGAGCGGGTCGACTCCGGCTACCGCTCGATGATGTCCGTCCAGTCCTCGCTGGTCATGTATCCGATCCACGCCTACGGCACCGACGCCCAGCGCGCCCGCTACCTGCCCGGCCTCGCCGCCGGAAGCCTGATCGGCTGCTTCGGCCTGACCGAGCCCGACGCCGGCTCCGACCCCGGCGGGATGCGGACCAGCGCCCGCAGGACCGCGAACGGCTATCTGCTGAACGGCACCAAGACCTGGATCAGCAACGCGCCGATGGCCGACGTCTTCGTGGTCTGGGCCAAGTCCGAGGCGCATGGCGGCCGCATCCGGGGATTCGTCCTCGACAAGGGCACCCCCGGCCTCTCCGCGCCCCGGATCGACGGCAAGCTCAGCCTGCGCGCCTCCCCCACCGGCCAGATCGTCCTGGCCGACGTGGAGGTCCCCGAGGACGCGCTCCTTCCGGGCGTCGAGGGCCTCAAGGGTCCCTTCGGCTGCCTCAACCGCGCCCGCTACGGCATCGCCTGGGGCGTGATGGGCGCGGCCGAGGCCTGCTGGCACGCCGCCCGCCAGTATGGCCTCGACCGCCGGCAGTTCGGCCGCCCCCTCGCCCAGACCCAGCTCTTCCAGAAGAAGCTCGCCGACATGCAGACCGACATCGCCCTTGGCCTCCAGGGGGCGCTCGCGCTTGGCCGCATGATGGAGGCGGGCACCGCCTCGCCCGAATCCGTCTCCTTGATGAAGCGCAACAACTGCGGCAAGGCGCTCGACATCGCCCGCGCCGCCCGCGACATGCTGGGAGGCAACGGCATCTCCGACGCCTTCCCGGTGATGCGCCACATGATCAACCTGGAAACGGTGAACACCTACGAAGGCACCCACGACGTGCACGCCCTGATCCTCGGGCGCGCGCAGACCGGGCTCCAGGCCTTCCAGTAGCTCAGGCCCGCGCATCGAACAGGTTCACCACGCTCGGGATGCGGATGCCCTCGGGCGTGGCAAAGGCCCGGTAGGCCGCCGCCAGTTCCTCGCGCACCGCCCGCCGGTCCGCCTCGGTGGCCTCCGCCGCCGCCAGGATGCGGACGGCGGGGCCGAGCGAGGTGGCCAGCCCCGCCACCTCCTCCGCCCCGCCCGGCGGGTGCAGCCGCAGCGCCACGCCCTCGCCCCGGACCTCCGCGAAGCCCGCCGCCTCCAGCAGCCCGACCACCCGGCCCGCGTCGGCGAAGGCAAAGGGCCCCGGCGCGCCCGCCGGCGTGACCTCCACCGGCGGCCCGACCCGCCGCACGGCGGCGTCGCGCGCCAGCGTGAAGAACGGGTTCCCCGAGAGCGGCCCCCAGGCGACCAGCACCATCCGCCCGCCGGGCCGCAGCGCCCCCCGCAGATTGCGGAACGCCGCCACCGGGTCCGCGAAGAACATCGACCCGAACTGCGACGCCACGAGGTCGAACCCGGCCGGGGGCAGCGCCGCCACCTGCGCGTCGTCCCGCCGGAACGCCAGCCCCGTCACCCCCTCCGCCGCCCGTCGCGCCTCCGCCCGCGCCAGCAGCGGCCCCGAGATGTCGAGCCCCAGCACCGACCCGCCCGGCGCGACCGCCCGCGCCAGCCGGACCGACAGCGCGCCGCCGCCGCAGCCCACCTCCAGCACCCGCTCGCCCGGCCCCGACGCCGCCCGCCCGAGCAGGAGGTCCGAGACCTCCGCCGTCAGCCCCTCCAGCGCCCGCTCGTGGACCGTCCAGAGCCGCCCGACCTCGCCGTTCCAGAACTCCGCCTGATCCTCGTTCGCCATGTCACTCCCCCATCCGCTCCAGCGCCACCGGCACCGCGCCGCGCGCCGGCCGGCCCTCCGGCTCCCGCGACAGCAGCAGCGCCGCCCCTAGCTCGGGCAGGTAGGCCATCCGCAGCCGCAGCGCCCCGGACTTGCCCCAGTCGTAGCGCACCTCTACCCCGACCGCCCGATAGGCGCAGTCGCCGATCTCCAGCGGCGGCACCTGCGAGAAGCCGACGGTCGTCAGCTCCGACCGCGCCGGCCCGGTGGCGTGGCGCAACGTCGTCATCCCCGACCAGCCCCGCCCCGGCGCGGGCGGCGGCAGCGTCAGCGGCGCCTGCGGATAGACCACGCCCACCAGCGTCTCGGGCAGCGGCCCGCCCTGCGCGTCGAGCGAGACCTCCTCGAAGACGTAGACCCCATGCGCCGCCCGCAGCCGCATCCCCGGCCGACCGTCCGCCCGCCGCTCCTCGACCACGATCGCCCCGTCGCCCCCCCGCCGCAGCAACGCCGAATCGCCGCTGGCGAAGCGCGCCACCACCCCCGCCCCCAGGTCCGCCGACCCCAGGCAACCGGCCGCGACGGGACCGCCCAGGGTCAGGAGGGCAAGGAGAATCGGCAGGCGCATGGGGGATCTCCGTCGGACATCCCGTCGTAATACCCGCCCGGCCGCCCTCGCAACCCCCGACCCCCGCCGCCCCGCTCTGGCGGCAAGGGGCCGCCCGTGCTACCCCGCCGCCATGCCGCACCGCGCCCCCGCCCCGACCCGCCTCACGCTCCGCCGCCCCGACGACTGGCACCTGCACCTGCGCGACGGCGCCATGCTCCGCGCCGTGGCCCCGCACTCGGCCCGCGACTTCGCCCGCGCCATCGTCATGCCGAACCTCGTCCCGCCGGTGGTGACGGGCGCGCAGGCGAGCGCCTACCGCGACCGCATCCGCGCCGCCCTCCCCGAGGGCGCCCGGTTCGAGCCGCTGATGACCCTCTACCTCACCGAATCCACCGACCCCGACGACGTGGCCCGCGCCTTCCTGTCGGGGGTCGCGCAAGCGGTGAAGCTCTACCCCGCCGGCGCCACCACCAACTCCCACGCCGGCGTCCGCGACCTCGACCGCGTGCGCCCGGTGCTGGAGCGGATGGCCGAGATCGGGATGCCCCTCTGCCTCCACGGCGAGGTCACGGACCCCCAGGTGGACATCTTCGACCGCGAGGCCGCCTTCATCGACCGCGTGCTCAAGCCCCTGCGCCGCCGCGTCCCCGACCTGCGGATCGTGCTTGAACATGTGACCACCCAGGACGGCGTGGACTTCGTGCGCGACCAGCCCCGCAACATGGCGGCGACGATCACCACCCACCACCTCGTCATCAACCGCAACGCCATCCTCGCCGGCGGCATCCGCCCCCACTACTACTGCCTCCCCGTCGCCAAGCGCGAATCGCACCGCATCGCCCTGGTGCAAGCCGCCATCTCGGGCGACGAGCGGTTCTTCCTCGGCACCGATTCCGCCCCGCACACCGACGCGGCCAAGCTCCAGCCCTGCGGCTGCGCCGGCTGCTTCACCGCCCCGGTGACGCTCCCCATCCTGGCCGAGGTCTTCGAGGCCGCCGAGGAGCTGGACCGCCTCGAATCCTTCGCCTCCCTGAACGGCCCCCGCTTCTACGGCCTCCCCCCCAACGAGGAGCGGATCACGCTGACCAAGGGCGAGCCCTGGACCCCTCCCGCGAGCATCCCCACCGACGACGGCCCCGTGACGGTGTTCGACCCCGGCTTCCCGCTCCACTGGCGCGTCGAGGGCTGACGCCCCGCCATTTCGCCTCCGTAGGGCGGGGTTCACCCCGCCACGAGGCGCAACGCTGGCGAAATGAACCCCGCCCTGCGCCACCATCCCACGCCCGCCCCCACGCGGCGGGGCTCCTCCCCACCGCGCCCCTGTCCCCCTTCCGTCCCCCGCCCATCCGTCCTATGCGGCCCCCGACCGCCGCAGGAGCCGCCGCCATGATCCCCACCAGCTTCCCCCCGCGCGAGGAGATCGCGCGCCTCTCCGCCGCCATGCTGCTGGAGGTGAACGCCGTCCACTTCAACGCCCGCGAGCCCTTCACCCACGCGAGCGGTCGCAAGGCCCCCACCTACATCGACTGCCGCCGCCTGATCTCCTTCCCGCGCATCCGCGCGGCGCTGATGGACTTCCTCTGCGTGACGGTGATGCGCGAAGCCGGGCTGGAGGCCTTCGACAACATCGCCGGCGGCGAGACGGCGGGCATCCCCTTCGCCGCCCTGGTCGCCGAGCGCATGGCCCTCCCCATGACCTACGTCCGCAAGAAGCCCAAGGGCTACGGCCGGAACGCCCGCATCGAGGGCGTGATGACCGAGGGCCAGCGCGTCCTGCTGGTCGAGGACCTCGCCACCGACGGCGGCTCCAAGCTGTCCTTCGTGCAGGCCATCCGCGACACCGGGGCGACCTGCGCCCACACGGCGGTGATCTTCGCCTACGGCATCTTCCCCGAGATGCACGCGCGGCTCGCCGCCGAGGGCGTCGCGCTCCATTCCCTCTGCACCTGGTGGGACGTCCTCGCCGAGGCCCGCCGCTGCGGGGCCTTCGACGCCGAGACCCTGGCGGCCGTCGAATCCTACCTCCACGACCCCGAAGGCTGGCACCCCGCCTGAGCCCGCCTCGGGCGCGTGCTTCCGGGCCACAGGCCTCGGGGTCAGGCGCCATCCCACGCGCGCCCCTCGGAAGGGGGGTTCCACCCCACCTTGCGCCAGCGGCCCCCGCGCCAGCCCCGCCGCCCGCGCCTGCCCCCTCAACTTGGCCCAAATACGCAAGCGACGCCCCCACCCGCGCTCCGGCCCGGGGGTGTTGCGCGAATCGCGCCTGAGCGTTCGTTGCTGTCGGACGGCGTTAACGCCTGCGTGCGATCCTCCTCGCACACGACGCCCCGGGACCGCCCGCGCGACCAGACCACCTGTCGCGCCTTCGGACTCCTCGCCGCCGGGGCGACAACCGCTGTTTGACAGGACGCCGTGCGGCCGGCGCCCGACCGGGAGGACCCACCCCCGCGCTGGATTGCGCCGGGACGGGGCCGCAAAGACCCGCCCGCCACGCGTCGAATACGCGCCAACCGGCCCCCGGGGCTGTTGTCCCCAGGCCCCTTCGATTCATCCACAGGGCCGCCCACAGGATTCACCGTTTGTCGCTGTGCCCGACTCGGCATAGGAGCTAAGAAAACAGAAGACGAACACGAGGCCCGAGTGATGACCGAGATCGCGCCCTTCCGGCCGCGCCAGCCCGCCGAGCCTGCCATCCAGGAAGCGATGCCCCACAGCATCGAGGCCGAGCAGCAGATCCTCGGCGCGATCCTGACGAACAACGACATCTTCGACCGCATCTCCGCGATCGTCGGGCCCGAGCACTTCTACGACCCCGTCCACGCCCGCATCTACGAGGTCGCGAAATCCCGCATCCTCAAGAACGCGCTGGCCTCCCCCGTCACCCTCAAGGCCTTCCTCGAAGCCGACGAGGGCCTCAAGGAACTCGGCGGCCCCGCCTACCTCGCCCGCCTCGCCGCCGCCGCCATCTCCGGCTTCGCCGCCCGCGACTACGCCCAACTGATCTACGACCTCGCCATCCGGCGCGAGCTCATCAAGCTGGGCAAGGAGATCGCCGACCGCGCCGCGACCGTCGAGGTCGAAAGCCCCCCGGCCGAGCAGATCATCCAGGCCGAATCGGCCCTCTACAAGATGGCCGAGCAGGGCAAGTCCGAGACCGGCTTCCAGTCCTTCCTCCGCGCCGTCACCGACGCCGTGCAGTCCGCGAACGCCGCCTACCAGCGCGACGGCGGCCTCGCCGGCATCTCGACGGGCCTCATCGACCTCGACAAGAAGCTCGGCGGCCTCCACCCCTCGGACCTCCTGATCCTCGCCGGCCGCCCCTCGATGGGCAAGACCTCGCTCGCCACCAACATCGCCTTCAACATCGCCAAGGCCTACCGCCGCGGCCGTCGCCCCGACGGCACCGAGGGCACGGTCAACGGCGGCGTCGTCGGCTTCTTCTCCCTGGAGATGTCCGCCGAGCAGCTCGCCGCCCGCGTCCTCTCCGAGGCCTCCGAGGTCCCCTCCGAGCAGATCCGCCGCGGCGACATGACGGAAGCGGAATTTCGTCGCTTCGTGGAAGCGGCGAAGGACCTCGAAGCCTGCCCCCTCTTCATCGACGACACGGCCGCGATCCCCATCAACCAGCTCGCCGCCCGCGCCCGCCGCCTTAAGCGGACCCACGGCCTCGACGTGCTGATGGTGGACTACCTCCAGCTCATCCGCCCCGCGACCGCCAAGGACAGCCGGGTGAACGAGGTGTCCGAGATCACGCAAGGCCTCAAGGCCATCGCCAAGGAGCTCGACATCCCCGTGGTCGCCCTGTCCCAGCTCTCCCGCCAGGTGGAGAACCGCGAGGACAAGCGCCCGCAGCTTTCCGACCTCCGCGAATCCGGCTCCATCGAGCAGGACGCCGACGTGGTGATGTTCGTGTTCCGCGAGGAATACTACAAGGAGCGCGAGAAGCCCGGCGAGCACGAGCTCGAAAAGATGGCCAAGTGGCAGGAGGAGATGGAGCGTCTCCACGGCCGGGCCGAGGTCGTCATCGGCAAGCAGCGCCACGGCCCCATCGGCACCGTAGAGCTTTCGTTCGAAGGCCGCTTCACCCGCTTCGGCAATCTGGCGAAGGCTTGGCAGGGCGAGGATCGGTAGGTCGCGGCGCAGCCTGCGGAACGCTCCCGCCAGCCCCGCCGTTGGGACGGAATCGACGCCACGCAGGAGCCGCGCCCATATCCACCGACCCGACCACGCCGCCCCAGGAGCAACGCCAGAGCATCGTCAACGCCGACGTGCCGTCCGAGACCCTGAAGACGGGGCTGCCGGACGTGGGCGAGGGCACCTCGGCGGCCCACCTCGCCCGCGACACGGTTCCCGGCCAGGCGGGCGAAGGCGACAAGCAGGGCGTGGACCCCGACCTCGACCCGCTCGACCCGAGGGTCTGACCGCCGGCCCGCCCTCCTCAGTGCGTATGCGCCGCGCCCGTCAGCGTGACGACCGGCGCGGGCTCCTCCAGGTCGTGCGCGTCCTGCCCCTCGGCCGGGATCTCCGTCCACTCGACCGACGCCGCGCCGCACTCCTGCACGACCGGGAAGTAGAGCGGGCGCCCCGTCTCCCCTTCGGGCAGCACGGCGCGGATCACGAACTCGTCGAACCACTCGTCCGGCAGCGCGCCGCCGCTCCAGACCACCTCGCGCACGCCCTCCGTCACCGTCTCGCCGTGCAGCACCGCCGGCTCGGCGTAGGAGCCGACCACCGTCTCCAAGGTCCAGCCCGGCTTGGGCATCGGCTTCACGTTGACCACCCCGTCCGGGATGCGGACGCGAAGCGCCGTGGTCGCCGCCCCGTCGCAGCCGTGCCCCACGCGCAGGACCCCCTTGTAGGTGCTGCCCGCCGCCGCCTCGGCAGTCTCGAAGCTCACGTGCGCCAGCGCCGGAGCGGCGAGCGTGGCAAGGAAGGCGCCCGCGAGGGCCAAGGTCCTGGGGGTCATCGTCGTCTCCGTCTGGGGTCCTCTCGGGACCGCGTGGGCAATCAGGGAACACGCCCCGCTCCTACCCCGCCCCGCCGTCGGGCAATTTGTCCCGCCGCAACCTTCCGGCGCGGGGCCGCCCCTTGCCGCCCCGCGCCTCTCCTGCCATGACGCCGCCCATGGGAACTGGCCGCCTCTCCATCGATCTCTCCGCCATCGTCTCCAACTGGAAGGCGCTGGCCTCCCTGGCGCGCACCGAGGCCGCGCCGGTCGTCAAGGCCGACGCCTACGGCCTGGGCGTCGGCCCCGTGGCCCGCGCGCTGGCCGAGGCCGGGGCGCGGCGCTTCTTCGTCGCCTACGCCGAGGAAGGCTTCGCGCTCCGCCGCGCGCTGGGTCCGGGGCCCGAGATCCTGGTCCTCGGCGGCCACATGGAGGGCGACGCCCGCCTCCTCGCCGAATGCGGCCTGACGCCGATGCTCAACTCCGTGGAGCAGCTCACCCGCCACCTCGAATCGATGCCCGAGCAGCCCTTCGGCCTCCAGCTCGACACCGGCATGAACCGCCTCGGCTTCGAGTGGGCCGAATGGGCCGCCGTGGCCGAGATCGCGCTCTCGCAGGCCCCCGTCCTGCTGATGAGCCACCTCGCCTGCGCGGACGAGCCCGACCACCCGATGAACCCCTACCAGCTCGACCTCTTCCGCCAGATGACGGACGGGCTGAACGTGCCGCGCTCGCTCTCGGCGACGGGCGGCATCCTCCTCGGGCCCGACTACCATTTCGACCTCGTGCGCCCCGGCATCGGCCTCTACGGCGGCCTCCCCTTCGAGCACGCGCAACCCGTGGTGGCGCTCGACCTCCCCGTGATCCAGGTCCGCGAGTTGCAGGAGGGCGAGGTCGCGGGCTACGGCAACACCTGGCAGGCGCAGCGGCCCTCGCGGCTCGCCACCGTGGCGGCGGGCTACGCCGACGGGCTCCTCCGCAGCCTCAGCCACCGGCTCACCCTCTGGAATGGCGACAAGCCCTGCCCCGCCGTGGGCCGCGTCTCGATGGACCTCCTGATCGTGGACGTGACCGACCTCGACGGGACGCCCGAGGCCCTGACAATCCTGGGCCCCAAGCAGGGCATCGACCGCCTGGGCGAATCGGCGGGCACCATCGGCTACGAGGTGCTGACCTCGCTGGGCTCCCGCTACGCCCGCGCCTATCGGGGATGATCCTCGCGGCCCTGGCCCGGCTCGACGCCTGGGCGCTGGGCCTCCTCGCGGGCCTCGGCCGCTTCCCGATCCTCACCGCCCGGACCTTCAGCCATGCGCTGCGCCCCCCTTCCGCGGGCGCGAGATCGCGGCGGCGCTGCTTCAGATCGGCTGGCTCTCGCTCCCCGTCGTGGGCCTTGCTGCGCTCCTCACCGGCGGCGCGCTCGCGCTCCAGATCCACGCCGGCGGCAACCGCTTCGGGGCCGAGGAGGTGGTCCCCCAGATCGTCGCCATCGGCATGGTGCGCGAGCTGGGCCCCGTCCTCGTCGGCCGGATGATCGCCGCCCGCGTCACCTCCTCCATCGCCGCCGAGATCGCGACCATGAAGGTGACCGAGCGGATCGACGCCTTGGTGACGCTCTCGACCGACCCGATGAAGCATCCGGTCCTGCCCCGAGTCCTCGCCGGCCTCCTCACCGTGCCGCTCCTCGTCGGCGTGGGCGACGTGATCGGCGTGACCGGCGGCTGACTCCTGGCGGTGCAGCGGCTAGGCTTCGCCTCCGAATCCTACCCCGGCCGAGCTCTCGGGCGGGATGCAGAAGCGCGCGGCGCTGGCCCGCGCCATCGCCGCCAGCCCCGCCGCGATCCTCTTCGACGAGCCCACGGCGGGCCTCGACCCGATCCTCGCGGGCGTCATCAATCGCCTGATCCGCGAAGCCATGACCGGCCTCGGCGCCACCGCCATCACCATCACGCACGACATGACCACCGTGCGAACCGTCGCCGACCGCGTGGCGCTCCTCCACGGCGGGCGCTTTCGCTGGACGGGTCACGCCGCCGACCTCGCCCGCAGCGGCGCCCCCTACATCGAGAACTTTACCCACGGCCGCGCCGAAGGCCCGATCGCCACGCTCCGCTGAGGCGGAACGGCCACGATTTGATCCCCGCGCCACGCGATCCGTGCTAGGATGACCGGGCGCGGGGAACCGACCCGCATGGGACTCCATTGGCTTCCCGACCCACGGCGTTTGGTGGGGGAAATCAAGGGGCTCCGGCCCGAAAGGAAGGCGTCGATGCAAGTCCGCGCCACGGCGGCGACGTTTGCGCGCATCCTCCACGCGGCGGCCCTCCATGCGGTCGTCGCGGCGGCCCTCGCGATGGCCGCCCTCACGCTCCTCTCCGCCTTGGGCGTCCTGCCCTGGCTCCAGCTCCAGGCTTCCCTCGGCGGCCAGTCCCTGCCCCAGGCCGGCCCCATCGCGCAGGTCGCCCTGACCCTCCTCTTGGCGCTAATGGCCGCCTTCGTGCCCGCCTCCTCCCGCGTCCTCGCGCTCGAACGCGGCCACCGCGACTTCCGCGTCTCCATGGAGGACGTGGCCCGCGCCTACCATGTGGCCCATGCCGCCGACCGGCAGGGCGCCTTCACCATGGCCTCCCAGTTCGACCAGGTGTGCGAACGGCTCGACCACCTCCGCCAGCACCCCGACCTCCGGCTCCTGGAGGCCGACGTGCTGACCCTCGCCGCCCAGATGTCCCAGCAGTCCCATAAGCTCGCGGAGATCTACAGCGACGAGCGCGTGACGCGCGCCAAGGACGTGCTGGCCCAGCGCCAGCAGGAGGTGGACTCGCAGCGCAAGCGCATCGCCGAGGCCATGGCCATCTGCCGCGAGATCATGGACTGGAATGCCCGCGTCGAGCTCGACGAGGCCACCGTGACCACCCAGATCCAGCAGCTCGACGGCCAGCTCGCGGCGCTCCTCCCGGCCCTGGGCTATCGCCGCGACCCCGCGCCCGCGTCGCACGGCCCGGCCGCCCATGCCGGCAACGTCGTCTCCCTGGGCCAGCTCCCGGCCGCCGAATAGATCCCTCGCGCCCGTGATGCGGCACGGCTTGCGCCGCCGCCCCGCTTGGCCCACATCGGGCCCATCATGGGACGCGAGCCGATCTTCTCCTGCACCGTCTGCGGGGCCACGCAATCCAAGTGGTCCGGCCGCTGCGACGCCTGCGGGGCCTGGAACACCATCGTCGAGGAGGTGCCCCTGGCCACCGGCCCCGGCAAGCCCCTCAAGCGCGGCGCGAGCCTTGCCCTCACCGACCTCGCCACCGCAGAGCCGCCGCCCCCCCGCACCGAGGCGGGCGTGGCGGAACTCGACCGCGTCCTCGGCGGCGGCCTCGTGCCGGCTTCCGCGATCCTCGTCGGCGGCGATCCCGGCATCGGCAAATCCACCCTCCTCCTCCAGGCCGCCGCCCGCTTCGCCCGCAACGGCCTCAAGGTCGTCTACGTGACGGGCGAGGAATCGGCCGGACAGGTCCAGATGCGCGCCCAGCGCCTCGGCCTGACCGAGAGCCCGGTGAAGCTGGCCGCCCACACCAACCTCCGCGACATCCTCGCGACGCTGGAGGCCGAGCAGCCCCAGCTTGCCATCATCGACTCGATCCAGACCATGTGGCTCGACACGGTCGAATCGGCCCCCGGCTCCGTTTCCCAGGTCCGCGCGGCGGCGCACGAGCTGACCGCCTTCGCCAAGCGGCGCGGCATCGCCGTCGTCATGGTCGGCCACGTCACCAAGGAAGGCGCCATCGCCGGCCCCCGCGTGATCGAGCACATGGTCGATACGGTCCTCTACTTCGAGGGCGACCGCGGCCACCAGTTCCGCATCCTGCGCGCCGTCAAGAACCGCTTCGGTCCGGCGGACGAGATCGGCGTCTTCGAGATGACCGGCAAGGGCCTGATCGAGGTCAAGAACCCCTCGGCGCTGTTCCTGGCCGACCGGGGCACGCCCGTTCCCGGTTCCGTCGTCTTCGCCGGCATCGAGGGGACCCGCCCGATCCTCTGCGAGATCCAGGCCCTCGTCGCCCCCGCCGCCCCTGGCCAGACGCGCCGCAGCGTCGTCGGCTGGGACGGCGGCCGCCTCGCCATGATCCTCGCCGTGCTCGACGCCCGCGCGGGCCTCAGCTTCGCCGGACTCGACGTCTACCTCAACGTCGCCGGCGGCCTGCGGATCGGCGAACCCGCCGCCGACCTCGCCGTGGCCATGGCCCTCGTCTCCGCCCAGGCGCAGCGGCCGCTCGACCCGCAGACGGTCGTCTTCGGCGAGATCAGCCTCTCGGGCGCGCTCCGGTCCGTCTCCCAGACCGAAAACAGGTTGAAGGAGGCGCAGAAACTTGGTTTCACCACCGCCATCCTGCCGGTGCTGCCCAAGCGCGCGGCCGGGCCGGCGCTGACCCTCCGGGAGAAGCCCGACCTGGCGACCGCCGTGGCCGACCAGATCGGCCAGACCTGACGGCGGAAACGGGGACCGATGCAAGGCTTCACCATCATCGACGGCATCGTGGCGATCGTGATCGTCGTCTCGGCCCTCCTGGCCTACTCGCGCGGCTTCGTGCGCGAGGCGCTGGCCATCGCCGGCTGGATCGGCGCCACGATCCTCGCCTTCATCTTCGCCGACCAGGTGCAGCCGCTGGTGCGCCAGATCCCCGTGGTGGGCGACGCCATCGGCGACTCGTGCGAGCTGTCGGTCATCGCCGCCTTCGCCGCCGTCTTCGCCGTGGCGCTGGTGCTCTTCTCCATCTTCACGCCGCTCTTCTCGGGCGCGGTGCAGCGGTCGGCGCTGGGCGGCCTCGACCAGGGGCTCGGCTTCCTCTTCGGCGTCGCGCGCGGCGTCCTCCTCGTGGCCGTGGCCTTCTTCGTCTACCAGACCGTCCTTTCGGCCCAGGCGATCCCGATGGTCGAGGACAGCCGCGCGGCCGCCGTCTTCTCGCGCCTCACCGGCCAGATCGCCGAGCAGGACCCCGAGGCCGCGCTCGGCTGGGTCACGCGGCAATACGAGCAACTGGTGAGCACCTGCTCCGCGCCCACCGGCGGAGCCGCCTGATCGCCGGGCGGGCCGCCTGATCCCTGGGCTGCGACGCCCCGTCCCCTCGCACGCGGCGGCTGGACACGTTACAGGCCCGTGACACCCCCCGACCATTCCGCTATCCGGGCGCCAGCGCCCAGCGTGCCGCCACGGAGCCCGAACTCATGGCCGAACAGGTCCACTACGCCCACCCCTTCGACGACGACAAGCTGCGCGAGGAGTGCGGCGTCTTCGGCGTCATCGGCGTCACGGACGCGGCCAGCTTCGTGGCCCTCGGCCTCCACGCCCTCCAGCACCGGGGGCAGGAGGCGGGCGGCATCGTCACCTACGACCCCGAAGGCGGCTTCCATCAGGCCCGCCGCATGGGCTACGTCCGCGACAACTTTACCTCGCGCGACGTGATGGACACCCTGCCCGGCACGCTCGGCATCGGCCATGTCCGCTACTCGACCTCGGGCGACAAGGGCCCCGCCGTCATCCGCAACGTCCAGCCTTTCTTCGGCGAGTTCGCCATCGGCGGCGCGGCCATCGCTCACAACGGCAACATCACCAACGCCGTCGCCCTGCGACGCGAGCTGATCGAGCGTGGCTCGATCTTCCAGTCCTCCTCGGACACCGAATGCATCATCCACCTCATGGCCCGCTCCATGGGCCGAACGCTGGTGGACCGGATGGAGGACGCCCTACGGAAGGTCGAGGGGGCCTTCTCCGTCGTCGCCATGACCCGGACCAAGCTCGTCGGCGTCCGCGATCCCCTGGGCATCCGTCCCCTCGTCGTGGGCCGCCTCGGCTCCGGCTGGGTCCTGGCCTCCGAGACCTGCGCCCTCGACATCGTCGGCGCCGACTTCCTGCGCGAGGTGGAGCCGGGCGAGATGGTCGTCATCTCCACCGACAAGGGCCTGGAAAGCTTCTTCCCCTTCCGCCCCCGCAAGCCCCGCTTCTGCATCTTCGAGCACGTCTACTTCTCGCGCCCCGACTCCCTCATCGGCGGCCGCTCCGTCTACGAGACGCGCGAGGCCATCGGGATCGAGCTGGCCCAAGAGGCGCCCGTGGACGCCGATCTCGTCTGCCCCGTCCCCGACTCGGGCACCCCCGCCGCCATCGGCTACGCGCGGGCCTCGGGCATCCCCTTCGGCATGGGGATCATCCGCAACCAGTATGTCGGCCGCACCTTCATCGAGCCGACCGAGCAGATCCGCAACATGGGCGTGCGGCTCAAGCTGAACGTCAACCGGGCCCTGATCCAGGGCAAGCGAGTGATCCTCGTGGACGACTCGGTCGTGCGCGGCACCACCTCGCGCAAGATCAAGGAGATGGTCCTCGACGCCGGCGCCCGCGAGGTCCACTTCCGCATCGCCTCCCCGCCGACCGCCTGGCCCTGCTTCTACGGCGTGGACACCCCCAACCGCGAGAAGCTGCTGGCGGCGAACATGAGCGAGGAGGAGATGCGGAGCCACCTCGGCGTCGACTCGCTGCGCTTCATCACGCTCGACGGCCTGTATCGCGCCGTGGGCGAGGCCGGGGGCCGCGACCCACTCAGCCCCCGCTACTGCGACGCCTGCTTCTCGGGCGACTACCCCGTGGCCCCGGCCGACATGCTCGACCAGGGCTTCGAGATGAAGACCGCCGCCGAATAATGAGGGAGCGGCCACGCGCCGCACCCGACGGGCTGGGTTCCGCCGATGCGCGGCCCTTCGCCTCGCAAGCATCCGCCGAGATCGCCCCTCCCGCTGCGACGCCGTTCCCCGAACGCCGCGCCCATGCCATTCCCTCCGCCTTCCACCACGGCGGAGACCGGCATGGCCGACACCTGGGACCTCCTCGCGCGCCTGCGCCCGCACCTGCGGCCCGACGGCCTCGGGCCCGAGCGTCCGCGCGCCCGACCCGCCGACCTCGACCCCCTCGTGTCCAAGTCGAAGGGCCACATCCCGGCCGCCGCCGAATCCGACGCCACCCTCCGCGACGCCCTGCCGCTCGACCGCACGGCGCTGATCGGCCTTCTCCAGGGGCCGCAGGGCAACGCCGCCCTCGTCCGCCTAGCCTCCGGCGCGGTGGTCAAGGTCGCGGAAGGGCAGGCCGTTGACGGCGCCGAGGTCATAGCCATCGACGAACGTGGCCTGCGCCTGCGGCGCGGCAGAGAGGTCGTCCTCCTCACGATGCCGAGCTAGGGACGGACCCTCCGCCTTGCGGGGCCGCCCCGGACGGGGCAGAAGGCCGCCCGACTCATCAGCCCCGGAGCCCGCCCGATGCCCACAGCCCTCGTCACCGGCGCCTCGCGCGGGCTCGGCCACGCCCTCGCATTGGCCCTCGTGCCGACGCACCACGTCATCGCCGTCGCCCGCACGGTGGGCGCGCTGGAGGAACTCGACGACGCCATCCAGGCGCAGGGCGGGCAGGCCACCCTCGCCCCCATGGACATCACGGTTCCCGACGCGATGCGCCAGCTCGCCCGCTCCATCCACGACCGCTGGGGCACCCTCGACCTCTGGGTGCACACGGCGATCCACGCCGGCCCCCTCGCTCCCGCCGGCCACCTCGCCGCCAAGGATCTCGACAAGTCCATCGCCGTCAACCTCCG
Organism: Rubellimicrobium aerolatum; assembly: GCF_017872975.1. GTDB lineage: Bacteria > Pseudomonadota > Alphaproteobacteria > Rhodobacterales > Rhodobacteraceae > Rubellimicrobium > Rubellimicrobium aerolatum. Next base: position 49,005 of record NZ_JAGGJP010000006.1, on the reverse strand, counting down.
CGCCACCGCCGACCTGATCGGCACCCTCTCCCCCCTCCTCGCGCCCGCCAGCCGCGCCGTCTTCCTCGACGACCCGCGCGGCGGCGAGAGGTTCTTCGGCCACTACGGCTCCACCAAGGCCGCCCAGATCGCGCTGGCCCGCTCCTGGCAGGCCGAATCTGAACGGATCGGCCCCCGCGTCCTGATCCTCCAGCCGCGACCCATGCCCACCGGCACCCGCGCCCGCTTCTTCCCCGGCGAGGACCGCGCGGCGCTGGCCACGCCCACCGAGGAAGCCGCGCGCCTCCTCCCCCTCATCCTCGGCTGACCCCTCCCTGGGTTGCCCGTGCCCGCCGCCTGCCCTAGGAGGGGCGGGCACTTGCCGGGGGCTCCATGCGCATCCTCATCACCAACGACGACGGGATCAACGCGCCCGGCCTCGCGATCCTCCACGCCATCGCCACCGAGATCGCGGGCGACGCCGGCGAGGTCTGGACCGTCGCCCCCGCCTTCGAGCAGTCGGGCGTCGCCCACTGCATCAGCTACACCCACCCGACCATGATCGTGGAACTGTCCGAGCGCCGCTTCGCCGCCGAGGGCTCGCCCGCCGACTGCGTGCTGGCGGGTCTCCATGACGTGCTGGTGGACGCGCGCCCCGACCTCGTGCTGTCCGGCGTGAACCGGGGCAACAACTCCGGCGAGAACGCCATGTATTCCGGCACACTCGGCGGCGCGATGGAGGCCGCGCTCCAGGGCCTCCCCGCCATCGCGCTCTCCCAGTTCATGGGGCCGGGCACCGCCGCCCTCGCCGACCCGTTCGAGGCTGCCGCCCGGCACGGCGCGGCCGTGGTCCGCCTCCTCCTCGACCGCGCCCCCTGGGACGACGGCCCGTATCGCCTCTTCTACAACGTCAACTTCCCGCCCGTCGCCGCCGCCGAGGTCAAGGGCGTCGCCGCCTCGCGGCAGGGGTTCCGGGGCACCAAGCAGCACGGGGTGGAGCCGCACGTCGCTCCCTCGGGCCGCCGCTTCCTGTGGGTCAAGGGTGGCCGCCAAGACATCCGCACCGGCGCGGGGACCGACGTGGAGGCCAACCTCGACGGCCTGATCTCCGTCCAGCCCTGCCGCGCCGACCTCACCGCGCACGACGCCCTCGACGCCCTGGCCGCCGCGCTGGCATGACCGACGAGGCCGAGCGGACCATGCAGCTCCTTTACGCGCTCCGCAGCGCGGGCGTCACCGACCAGCGCGTGCTCTCGGCCATGGAGCGCATCCCGCGCGACCACTTCATCCGGGGCATCTTCGCGACCCGCGCGCACGAGGACGTGCCCCTGCCGATCCCCTGCGGCCAGACCATCAGCCAGCCCTCGGTGGTGGCGCTGATGACCCAGGCGCTCCAGGTGAGCCCCCGCGACAAGGTGCTCGAGGTCGGCACCGGCTCCGGCTACCAGGCCGCCATCCTGTCGCTCCTCGCCCGGCGCGTCTACACGGTGGACCGCTTCCGCAGCCTCGTCCTCCAGGCGCGGGAAATCTTCGAGTCCCTCGGCCTCCACAACATCACCGCGCTCGCCGCCGACGGCAGCCACGGCCTCCCCGAGCAGGCGCCCTTCGACCGCATCCTCGTGACCGCCGCCGCCGAGGACCCGCCCTCGCCCCTCTTGGCCCAGTTGCGCATCGGTGGCATCATGGTCCTGCCGGTCGGCCAGAGCGACGCGGTGCAAAGCCTGATCCGCGTCACGCGCACCGCCGAGAAGGGCTTCGACTACGACGAGCTGCGCCCCGTCCGCTTCGTCCCCCTCCTTCCGGGGATCGGGCAGGAATGAGGCGCCAAGACACCGGGACGGACCCGGGCCGGAACGAGTGAGGGCAGCGGCATGACGATCGGACAGCACGGCCTGCGACGCGCGGCTTGCGCGGCCCTGGCGCTGGGGGCGCTGGCGGCCTGCCAGCGGCCGGTGGACATGGACATGCGGTCGCTCGGGACCGGCTTCTCGACCACCGACGCCGCGCTCAGCGCGCTTGAGCGGCCCGAACCCGACGCCCGGGGCGTCATCACCTACCCGACCTATCAGGTCGCCGTCGCCCAGCGGGGCGACACCGTGGGCACCCTCGCCGGCCGGCTCGGCATCCCCGCGCAGGAGCTGGCGAGCTACAACGGCCTCACCCCCGACTCGCCGTTGCGGGACCAGGAGGTCGTGGCCCTGCCCGGCCGCCTGCCCGAGTCCCCGGCCGCCGCGAACCCCACGGGCACCCTCGTCGCCTCGGCCGCCGCCGCCATCGACCGCGCCGGCCCCGTCACCACCACGGCGCTCGCCCCCGTCGCGGCCCCCATCGCCCCGGCGGCGACTCCCGCCGCGCCCGCCTCCTCCGCCGAGCCGATCCGCCACCCCGTCCAGCGCGGCGAGACGGCGTATTCCATCGCCCGGCTCTACGGCGTCCCCGTCCGCTCCATCGCCGAGCTGAACAACCTCGGACCCGATCTCATGGTGCGCGAGGGGCAGCAGCTCCTCGTCCCGTCCAGCACCGGCGCGGCGACCGCGCCCACGCCGGTCGCGCAGCCCGGCCAGGGCAGCCCCACGCCGATCCCGCCCAGCGCCGCCGCCCCCCTTCCCGAGGACGCCCCCGCGCCCGCCGCCGCCGAGCCGCCGCCACCCGCGCCGAACCAGGAGGTCGGCGCGCAGCAGACGCAGCCCTCAGACGCCCGGCTGGCGATGCCCGCCTCCGGCTCGATCATCCGCGACTACGCGCCCGGCCGGAACGAAGGCATCGACATCGGCGCGGCGGCCGGCTCGGAGGTGCGGGCCGCCGATGCCGGCACCGTGGCGGCGATCACCACCAACACCGAAGGGGTGCAGATCGTCGTCGTCAAGCACGCGGGCGACCTGCTGACCGTCTACACCCACGTGGACAACCTGACCGTCGCCAAGGGCGACAGCGTCGCGCGCGGCCAGGCCATCGGCAAGGTCCGCGCCGGCGACCCCGCCTTCCTGCACTTCGAGGTGCGCCAAGGCATGGCGAGCCAGGACCCCACCGACTTCCTGCCATAACGGCATTCCCGGCGGCTCTGTCGCGTGCGTGGCTTTCCGCGGGACGCGGAGCTTCACGCACCCTGACGGACCGACGGTGCATGACCCCGCGCGGGCGCGGAACCCCGCACCCTAGGGGGTCATCGCGCCGTCAGGCCAGCCGGACGCCCCTGCGCCCCGCGAGGTCCGTCATGAACTGCCACGCCACGCGCCCCGACCGCGCGCCGCGCGTGGCCTGCCACTCAACCGCCTCGGCCCGCAGCGTGGCGTCGTCGATCCCGATCCCGTAGGCGTCGCAATACCCCCGGATCATCGCCAGGAACTCGTCCTGCGAGCAGGGATGGAACCCCAGCCACAGCCCGAAGCGGTCCGACAGCGACACCTTCTCCTCCACCGCCTCCGATGGAGAGATCGCGCTCGACCGCTCGTTCTCGATCATGTCGCGCGGCATCAGGTGCCGCCGGTTGCTGGTGGCATACAGCACCACGTTGTCGGGCCGCCCCTCGATGCCGCCGTCGAGCACCGCCTTCAGCGACTTGTAATGCGCGTCGTCATGGCTGAACGACAGGTCGTCGCAGAACAGGATGAACCGCCCCGGCGCGCCGCGCAGCAGCCCCAGGCACCGCCCGATGCTCCCCAGGTCCTCCCGGCTCACCTCCACGATCTTGAGGCTCGGCTCCTCGGCCTGCACCGCTGCGTGCACGGCCTTGACAAGGCTCGACTTCCCCATCCCCCGCGCGCCCCACAACAGCGCGTTGTTCGCCGGGAACCCCTTGGCAAAGGCCCGCGTGTTCGCCAGCAGCGTGTCCCGCGCCCGCTCCACGCCCAGCAGCAGCCCCAACTCCACCCGGCTCACCGCCCTGACCGGCTCGATCCGGTCGGGGTCGGGATGCCAGACGAAGGCCGTGCCGCGAAAGTCCGGCGCGGGCGGTGGCGGCGGGGCCAGCCGCTCCAGCGCCTCGGCAATCCGGCGCAGCGGGTCCGCCGCCGGCCCGTCGGCCCGTCCGTCGAAGCTCACGACGCTGCCTCGTCGTCGTCATAGAGCGTCTCGTCCGGCCGCAGCAGCCCCTCGGCCCGCATCTTCGCCTCGACCTGCCGCTCGTGCCGACGCACCAGCCAGATCGACACCTCGTAGAGCGGATAGACCACCGCGAAGAGGATCACCTGGCTCATCACGTCCGGCCCCGGCGTGGCGATGGCGGCAAGGATCAGGATGCCCACCAGCGCGTACTTCCGCATCCGCGCCAGCCCCGCCCCCGTCACGATCCCCGCCCGCCCCAGCAGCGTCAGCAGCACCGGCAACTGGAAGCACAGCCCGAAGGACACGATGAACGCCATCGTCAGCGACAGGTAGGACTTGGCCGACCCCTGGAACACGACGGACGCCGCGCCCCCCTCCTGCACCGCCTCCGCCCCCGTCAGCGTCCCCGCCGATTGGAAGGTGAGGAAGAAGCTGAACGCCATCGGCGCGATGACCCAGTAGGCGAAGGCCGCCCCCAGGAAGAACATGATCGGCGAGGCGAGCAGGAACGGCAGGAACGCCCCTTTCTCGTTCTTGTAGAGTCCCGGCGCCACGAACCGCCAGAGCTGGTACGAGATCACCGGGAAGGACAGCACCAGCCCCGCCATCATCGAGATGGACAGCGCCAGGAAGAACCCTTCCTGCAGCGACAGGAACACCAGTTCGCAGGGCTGCCCGTTGGCGTTCAGCGCCGTGCAGAGAGGCACCGTCAGGAAATCGTAGATCGGCTCCCAGACGACGAAGCAGGCCGTCATCGCCACCACGAAGGCGAGGAGCGACCAGATGATCCGGGTCCGCAGCTCGGCCAGATGCTCGATCAGCGGCGCGGAGGAGGCCTCGACCTCGTCGATGGGGTCGGCCAGGGGAGAGGTCTTGGCGGTCATGGGGTTCCGTCGGAAGGCACGTGATCGGGAAGGGCCGGGCCGGACGCGCCGCCCGGAACGCCGCCCGCGGCGGCCCGCGCCTCGGCGCGGCTCGCCGCCTCGGCCAGCCGCCGGCTATGCTCCTCGGCGCGCTGGGCGGCGAAGCCCTTGGTCGCGGGGCCCGGCGCCGGGGCTCCCGGCTCCAGCGGAGTGCCGGGATCGAGAGGGGCGGCCGGCCGTCCCGCCGTCCCCCCCGGCGTTCCCATGACCGACTTCCGCAGGCTGTCGGTCCCGAACTGCACGGGCCGGGTGGCCGCCTGGATCGTCCGGTTGATCTCCTTGACCCCGGCCTCGTCGGCGGCGGCCTCCATGGCGCGGCTGAACTCCCGCGCCATGCCGCGCGCCTTGCCGACCGCCTGCCCCACGGCGCGGAACAGGTTCGGCAGCTCCTTGGGGCCGACGACGATCAGGGCCACCACGCCCACGAGCATCATCTCCGTCCAGCCCAGGTCGAACATGGCCAGCTCCTCTCAGGTCGGGGCGGCGCGGACGGGGCTCAGACCCGGTCGCGCTCCTCCGAGGGGGTCACGTCGCGGGCGGCGGCGGCATTGGTGTCGTCGATCTCGCGGCGGCCCTCGTCCATGCCCTTGCGGAACGAGGTGATGCCCTTGCCGACCTCGCCCATGATGCCGGAAATCTTGCCGCGCCCGAACAGCACGAGGATCACGATCGCGATGATGATAAAGCCCATCGGGCCGATATTGTTCAGCATCTGTCCCTCCAGCGGACATCGGGTTCAGGCCGGTGTCATATCGCGTCCGTGCCTCTGCGGGAACGCCTCATCCTGGGAAAACGCGCCGCGATGTCGTATTTCGTGACACGAACCTGTCAGGAGGCCCCATGCCCCCCCGCACCGACCGCCTCCTCGACCTCGTGCGCCTCCTGTCCGACGGCCGCCTCCACCGGGCCGAGGACCTCGCCCGCCGCCTGCGCGTCTCCCCCCGCACCATCTACCGCGACATGGACACGCTGATCGCCAGCGGCGTCCCCATCGCCGGCGAGCGCGGCCTGGGCTACGCCGCCACCTCCCCCGTCACGCTCCCGCCCCTCAACCTGTCCCTGCCCGAGCTGGAGGCCCTCCATCTCGGCCTCGCCGTGGTGGGCGAGGCCGGCGACGAGGAGCTGAAGGAGGCCGCCCGCAGCCTGTCCGCCAAGATCGACGCCGTGCTCCCCGAGGACCGCTCCGCCCCGCAGGTGGCCTTCGGCTTCGCCACCCACGCCTTCGCCGAGGCCTCGCGCGGCTTCCGCCACATGCCGGTCATCCGTGCCGCCATCCGCGCCCGGCAGAAGCTCCGCCTCCACCTCCCCCCTGCCACGCCGCCGCGCCGGATCGTCCGGCCCCTCCGGCTCGACTACTGGGGCCGGGTCTGGACGGTCACCTGCTGGGACGAGACCGGCGGCGGCTTCGACCTCCACCGCGTGGACCTGATCGAGGAGGTCACGGCCCTCCCCCAGCTCTTCGTGGACGAGCCGGGCCGGACCCTCGCCGACTATCAGGCCACCCTGGGCTGACCCTCGCGCGGGAAGACGAAGCAGCGGTCGCGCCGGAACATCAGCCACAAGGGCGTGCCGGGCTTGGGCAGGAACACCCAGGGCACCTTGGCGCGCAGCACCGATCCGTCGAAGTCCATGCGGAACTCCACGAGGCTTTCCGACCCCATGAACCGCGCCCGCTCCACCACGCCCCGCGCGGCATCCCCATGCGACGGCGTCGGCAGCGGCCCCTTGCCCGCGCGGTCGAAGTCGATCTTCAGGTGCTGCGGCCGGATGGCGATATCGACCTCGCCGCCGTCGGGCACGCCCGGCACCAGGAACGGCCCGAATGCCGTCTCGGTCAGCGCGCCCTCCACCCGTCCCCGGATCACATTGAGGTCGGAAAAGAACGCCGCCGCCCGAAGGTCCACCGGGTTGTTGTAGATCGTGTAGGGCGCGCCCGCCTGCACGATGCGCCCGTCCCGCATCAGCAGGATCTCGTCCGCCATCCGCATCGCCTCGGTGGGCTCGTGCGTGACCAGCAGCACCGCCGTCCCCTCGGCCTTCAGCACCGCCAGAGTCTCGTCGCGGATGTCGTCCCGCAGCCGGTCGTCCAGCCCCGAGAAGGGCTCGTCCATCAGCATGATCCGGGGCCGGGGCGCGAGCGCCCGCGCCAGCGCCACCCGCTGCTGCTCGCCCCCCGACAGCTCGTGCGGATGCTTGCCCGCGTGGCGCGTCATCCCCACCCGCTCCAGCAGATCGGCGACCCGCTCCGCCCGCCCCGGCGTCCCCTTGGGCAGCCCGAAGCCCACGTTCTGCGCCACCGTCAGGTGCGGGAACAGCGCGAAGTCCTGGAACATCAGCCCGATGCCGCGCTTCTCGGGCGGCACCCGCACCGCGCCCTCGACCATCGGCCGCCCGTCCACCCGGATCGTCCCCCCGTCCGGCAGGTCCACGCCCGCGATCAGCCGCAGCGTCGTGCTCTTGCCGCAGCCCGAGGGTCCCAGCAGGCAGCTCACCTGCCCCGCCGCGATGGCGAAGGACACGTCCCGCACCACCTCCCGCCCGCCGAAGCGCCGCGTGAGTCCCCCGACCTCCAGCCTCGGCTCCATGCCCACCCGATCCCGACGAAAACCCTGGGGCTTCTAGGCCCCCGACCCGCCCGGAGCAAGCGTCACCGCGCCGTCCCTTGCGGCCATCCGCCCCGGTTGCCCCAGGGCTCCCCCTCGCCTATGTGGGCCGGGCCATGACCAACCGCCCCCAGCTCCCGCCCGAGATCGCCCGCCGCCGGACCTTCGCGATCATCTCGCACCCCGACGCCGGCAAGACCACCCTGACCGAGAAGTTCCTCCTCTTCGGGGGCGCCATCCAGATGGCCGGGCAGGTGCGCGCCAAGGGCGAGGCGCGGCGCACCCGCTCGGACTTCATGCAGATGGAGAAGGAGCGCGGCATCTCCGTCTCCGCCTCCGCCATGTCCTTCGACTACGGCGGCTTCCGCTTCAACCTCGTGGACACCCCCGGCCACTCGGACTTCTCCGAGGACACCTACCGCACGCTGACCGCCGTGGACGCCGCCGTGATGGTCATCGACGGCGCCAAGGGCGTCGAATCCCAGACCCGCAAGCTCTTCGAGGTCTGCCGCCTGCGCGACCTCCCCATCCTGACCTTCTGCAACAAGATGGACCGCGAGAGCCGCGACACCTTCGAGATCATCTCCGAGATCCAGGAGAACCTCGCCATCGACGTGACGCCCGCCTCCTGGCCCATCGGCGTCGGGCGCGACTTCCTCGGCGCCTACGACATGCTCCGCGACCGCATCGAGGTCATGGACCGCGCCGACCGCAACCGCGTGGCGGAATCCATCCAGATCGACGGCCTCGACGACCCGGAGATCGAGAAGCACGTCCCCGCCGACCTCCTCGCCAAGCTCCGCGAGGAGGTGGAGATGGCGCGCGGCCTCCTCCCCGCCTTCGACCGCCAATCGATCCTCGAGGGCCACATGACCCCCATCTGGTTCGGCTCCGCCATCAACTCCTTCGGCGTCAAGGAACTGATGGACGGCATCGGCGACTACGGCCCCGAGCCCCAGCCCCAGCGCGCCACCCCCCGCCAGATTTCTCCCGAGGAATCAGAGGTTTCCGGCTTCGTCTTCAAGGTCCAGGCGAACATGGACCCCAAGCACCGCGACCGCGTGGCCTTCGTCCGCCTCGCCTCGGGGCACTTCGAGCGCGGCATGAAGCTGCACCACGTCCGCGCCGGCAAGCCCATGGCGATCACCAACCCCGTCCTGTTCCTCGCTGCCGACCGCGAGCTCGCGGAAGAAGCCTGGGCCGGCGACATCATCGGCATCCCCAACCACGGCCAGCTCCGCATCGGCGACACCCTGACCGAAGGCGAGGCCCTGCGCGCCACCGGCATCCCGAGTTTCGCGCCGGAACTCCTCCAGACCGTCCGCGCCGGCGACCCCATGAAGGCCAAGCACCTCGAAAAGGCCCTCATGCAGTTCGCCGAGGAAGGGGCCGCCAAGGTCTTCAAGCCCATGATCGGCTCGGGCTTCATCGTCGGCGTCGTGGGCCAGCTCCAGTTCGAGGTGCTCGCGAGCCGGATCGAGCTCGAATACGGCCTCCCCGTCCGCTTCGAATCCACGCAGTTCAACTCCGCCCGCTGGGTCAACGGCCCCAAGGACGCGGTGGAGGACCTCGTGTCCAAGAACCGCCAGCACATCGCCCACGACAACGACGGCGACGTGGTGTTCCTGACCCGCCTGCAATGGGACATCGACCGCGTGGTGCGCGACCACCCCGACGTGCGCCTCACCGCCACCAAGGAGATGATGGCGGCCGCCTGACCGCGCCCGGGCCGTTGCGTGGTCCTTCGCGCCGCCCGACCCGTCCCGGGCCCTGCGCGGGACGGCACGCGGAACGGCAACCCGCGCGCCCGGAGGCCGTCCGGCCAAACGGGGCGAGCCGTCCGCAGCCGGCCCGGACTCCGATGCGCTCGGCAGGAAGCGCCGCCGCGACCTCACCCTCGCACCCCACCCCCGAGTGGCGTCGTCCCCCACCCGGGCCGGCCCCCCTCCCCGTGCAGGCTCCGCCCGACGCCGCATCGCTTCCGCCGTGGGGTCCGTCGCGAGGCCCGGGCCCGAGGCACCGCTCCGCCAGCCCCGCCGTCGGCGGCGCGCGCACAATCCGCCCAAGCCGCCACCCCGGCGATCAGGAACGCGGCGGTCGCACACCCGTCGCCAGTTTCAACCAAGTGGAGCCTTTCAACCCCAGGATGGAAACAATACGAGTCCTGCAACGGGGTCGGCAGGGGATTCGGATGTTCAACCGACGGCTTCGCGGGTGGCGGGGGCTGGCCCTCGTCCTGGTGGCATTGCTCGCCGCGTTCCAGGCGGGCGCGGTCACGGCCACCATGTCGCCCGCGCTGCGCGATGCGGTGCTCGAAGGCAAGCGCCTGATCCGCGTCTCCCTCGGCCTGCCCAAGGACTGGGTCCCCGTGCCCCGGCTCGCCGACTACGACCCGCCCGCGCCCGTCCCCTGCCCGCCGCCCGGCGAATCGGTGCTGATCGTCACTGGCGGCCAGTCCAACGCCGCCAACAGCAACTCCAGCCTCCTCCCCGCCCGCGAGGGGAGCCGCGTCGTCACCTTCTACGACGGCCGCTGCTACCCGCAGGCCGATCCGGTCCTCGGCGCCGCCGGCCAGGGCGGCAGCCTCTGGGTGGAGTTCGGCGCGCGGCTCGAAGCCCGGCTCGACCGGCCCATCGTCTTCGTCCACGGCGCCATCGGCTCCACGCAGTTCGCGGATTGGGTCGATCCCCGCTCCGGCTATCTCGACGCGCTGGTCGCCACCGCCTCGGGCGCGCTCGCCCAGGGCTACCGCGACCCCCTGGTGATCTGGCACCAGGGCGAGACCGACGCCGAGATCGACCCCGACGGCCGCGACACCGTCCCGGCCGTCCGAGCCCTGCTCGCCCTGCTGCTCGACCGCATCCCCGATGCCTCCATCTACCTGCTCCAGGGCTCGCGCTGCGGGCCGAGGTTCCACCCCGCCGCGACCGAGGCGATCCGACGGGCCGCCGCCGGCCTCGACCGCGTGACGGTCGGCCTCGACACCGACCAGATGGACGAGGACCTGCGCCGGGACGGCTGCCACTTCAACAGCCTGGGCCGGACCTGGCTGGTGGAGCGCCTGCTCGTCGAGCTGGACCCGCTCCTCGCCGAAAGCCCCGTCCTCGCGACCGGCCCCGACCAATTCGGCCCCGACCAATACGGCCCCGACCGCTCCGGGCCCGACCGCTCCCACTGACGCGCCCCACCACGCGCCCCCGATCCCTAGAATCCCATGCAACACGCAACGCCCGGTGCTGTCAGAGGTCGTTCACCTTTCCCGGGCACATTGCTCGCACAGGCCCCAAGGACCGGGCGCCCGCCGGGACCCCCCGTCGCGCGTCCGGAGCCATCCTCGCCGCTGGGCCATGCGCTGTTTGAAGGGACGCCGAGCGGCCGGCAGCCCCCCTGGGAGGACCCGCCCCCGCGCAGGATTGCGCCGGGACGGGGCCGCAAAGACCCAGCCGCCGCGCGTCGTGCACGCGCTTGCCCGCGGCCGCCACCGGCGTCGCGCGGCATCGCCCTGCGGCGACGGGCCACCCCCGGCGCGCGCGACGCGCCGGAACCCGGCGCGGCCTTCGCGCGTCCCCTCTCCGACACCCACCCACGGAGAGCCCCGATGAAGAAGACCCTGGTCCGCCTCGCCGCGCTTTACGCGATCCGCTACATCACGATGAAGGTCACGGGGCGCCGCCCGCTCCGCTGAACCGGCGGGCCGGCCTCACTCCAGCCGCGCCGTCATGGTGATCTGCGCCCCGCCCGACAGCACCTTCGACACCGGGCAGTTCTGCTTGGTCCCCTCGGCGACCTCGCGGAACCGCTCGTCGTCGGCGCCCGGCACACGCGCTGCCACCTCGACATGGACGCGGCTGATGACCGGGGCGCCCGAACTCATGTCGAGCGTGACGGTGCTGCGGGCGTCGATGCTGTCGGCCCGCAGCCCCGCCCGCTCCAGGTCGGCGCTCAGCGCCATGGCAAAGCAGCTCGCGTGGGCCGCGCCGATCAGCTCCTCGGGGTTGGTCCCGGCCTCGTCGCCGAAGCGCTTGGCGAAGCTGTAGCCCTGGTCCCGCATCGCGCCGGATTCGACCGACAGCGTGCCCTGCCCGTCGCGAAGCCCGCCCCGCCAGTTCGCCTGCCCATGTTTCTGGATCATCGGTCCCTCCTTGGTCCGCCGCGCCAGATAGGTCATCATGCCGCACCCTCAAGGCGCGGCCCAGCTTGACCTTTCCGGGTTTCCCCGATAACGCCGAAGGGATTTGATACGTCAGAGCCCCGGCAATCCGGCCGGGCCGGGCCGCGCGACAGGATGCGGCCAACAACGCCGCAACATCCCCATCGCTAGGACAGCGCTTGACCCAGTTCTCCGACCTCAACCTCGACCCCCGCGTTCTTCAGGCCCTCACCGACGCGGGCTACGTGACGCCGACGCCGATCCAGGCCGACGCCATCCCCCCCGCGCTCGAAGGGCGCGACATCCTCGGCATCGCCCAGACCGGCACCGGCAAGACGGCGGCCTTCGTGCTGCCGATGATCACCCGGCTGGCCCAGGGACGCGCCCGCGCCCGGATGCCCCGCTCCCTCGTCCTCTGCCCCACGCGCGAGCTGGCGGCCCAGGTGGCCGAGAACTTCGACAAATACACCAAGCACCTCAAGCTGACCAAGGCCCTCCTCATCGGCGGCGTGTCCTTCAAGGACCAGGACGCCCTGATCGACCGGGGCGTGGACGTGCTGATCGCCACCCCCGGCCGCCTGCTCGACCACTTCGAGCGCGGCAAGCTCCTGCTGACCGGCGTGCAGATCATGGTGGTGGACGAGGCCGACCGGATGCTCGACATGGGGTTCATCCCCGACATCGAGCGGATCTTCGGCCTGGTGCCCCCGTCGCGGCAGACCTTCTTCTTCTCGGCCACCATGGCCAAGGAGATCGAGCGGATCACCAAGACCTTCCTCAAGGACCCCGCCCGGGTCGAGGTCGCCCGCCAGGCCACGACGGGCGAGAACATCGCCCAGGGCCTCGTGGAGTTCAAGCCGACCCGCCGCGAGACCGAGGCCGCCGAGAAGCGCGCCGTGCTCCGCGCGCTCATCGACGGCGAGGGCGAGGCCTGCTCGAACGCCATCGTCTTCTGCAACCGCAAGGTGGACGTGGACATCGTCGCCAAGTCGCTCAAGAAGTATGGCTACGACGCCGAGGCGATCCACGGCGACCTCGACCAGTCGCAGCGGACCCGCACGCTTGACGCCTTCCGGGACGGCAAGCTGCGGCTCCTCGTCGCCTCCGATGTGGCCGCGCGCGGCCTCGATATCCCGGCCGTCAGCCACGTCTTCAACTTCGACGTGCCGTCCCATTCGGAGGACTACGTCCACCGCATCGGCCGCACCGGCCGCGCCGGCCGCTCCGGCAAGGCCCTGACCATCAGCGCCCCCCGCGACGACAAATACCTCGCCGCCATCGAGGCCCTGATCGCCAAGCCCATCCCGCGCGTGGAGAACCCGCTCAAGGACGCCCCCCCGCAAGAGGTCCGCGAGGATCGTCCCCGCCGCGAGGAGCGCCGCACCGAGGAGCGGGGCGAGCGTCGCACCCGCGTGCGCGGCCCCCGCCGGGACGACCGTCGCGAGGAGGCTCCCGTCCCAGCGCCCGCGCTGGCAGAGGCTGCCCCGACCGCCGAGCAACCCCGGCCCGAACGCGCCCCGCGCCCCGAGCGTGACCATCCCGAGCGTGACCGCTCCGACCGCGACCGCCGCCCGCGCGGCGAGCCGCGCGACGAACGCATCGTCGGCATGGGCGACGACGCCCCGTCCTTCATCCTGAAGAGCTTCGCGGAGCGTCGCGCCGGGTGAGACTCGTCCTCGCGATCCTTCTCGCGCTCCTCGGCACCGAGGCGACGGCCCAAAGCTGCGTCGCCCGCGTCAACGCGCAGGAGCTCATCATCGTCCCCGAGGCGATGGGCGCCCCCGCGCCCGGCCTGCGCGAAAGGCTGCGGATGTGGCCCTCCCGCTCCTGGGACCGCGCCTGGGGCGAGCGGGTCGCCTGCGACAGCGCCGCCGTCACGCACTTCCTGGCCACGACGATGCGCCTGGAGGAGACCGAGGGCTACTGCCTCGCCGCCGACGACGCGAATGGCTGGCTCCTGGTCCCGGGCGCCCGCAACTACCGGGGCCGCTGCACCAAGACGGTCTGCGACCGCGTGAACGTCGTGGCCGACGGCATGGAGTCGCTCGGCCTCGCCATGACCGGCCTCGTCACCGGCCGCCGCGTGGACAGCGACGCCGAGGCGGTGACGGCCGTGGCCCACGGCACCGGCGCGGTGCTTGTCACCGGCCAGGCGCCCGCGGTCGCCACCGCGCTCGGCCCCTCCGCGACGGCGCTCGGCACCGCCCTCAGCGCCCCCGTCGCCGCCGGAGCCGCCGCCGTCACGGTCATCGGCGTCGGCGGCGCGATCTATCTCTGCTCCTGAGACCTGCCCCGTAGGGCGGGCTTCAGCCCGCCATCTTAGGGCCGTGGAACCGAGTAGCGAGCTGAAGCTCGCCCTACGTCGATCACCGTAGGGTGGGTGGTTCCACGCGCCGCGCGCGTGGAACCACCCACCAAGAACCGCGCTTCCGATGGGCGAACCCCGGCCGCGCCGAGCCTCACCCACCCCGCCTCACGCCAGCCGCGACACCACCACCGTCACTTCGGGCTTCTTGCCGATCTCGGCCTGCGAGGTCTGCCGCACGATGCGGATCAGCTCCCGCTCCAGCTTCTCGTCGTCGCGCAGCGTCCGCTTCTCGGCCCGGTTGATGAACTGACCCAGCTCCGCCTCCAGCGTCTCCACGAGATCGGCGTTCGACCGCCCCTTCGACGGCAGCCCCATCAGCTCGCACCAGGGCTCGCCCAGCGGCTCGTCCTTCTCGTCCACGATCAGCGTCACCGTGACGTGCCCGTTCAGCGCCATCCGCATCCGGTCGCGCACCACGCCGTCCATGCCGCCGATCAGCACGCCGCCATCGAGGTAGGTCCGCCCCGCCTCCACGAATTCGGCCACCTTGGGCGCGTTGCCCGACAGGTCGATCATCATTCCGTTGGTGGCGATGATCCCGCGCAGCCCCTTGGCCTCGCCCAGCTTCATGTGCTCGCGCAGGTGCCGGTGCTCGCCGTGCATGGGGATCAGGAACTGCGGCTTGATGATGTCGTGGAAGGTCTCCAGGTCCGGCCGGTTCGCGTGGCCCGACACGTGATAGCGCCCGCCCGCGTCGTCGAGCACGTCCACGCCCTTCTCCGAGAGCTGGTTCATGATCCGCGCGACCGGACGCTCGTTGCCCGGAATGGTCCGGGACGAGAACAGGAACGTGTCCCCTTCCTTGAGAGACAGCCCCATGTAGCCCTGCGACGAAAGCTGCGCCGCCGCCGCCCGCCGCTCGCCCTGCGATCCGGTGACCATCAGCAGCAGGTTCTCGCGCGGGATCTGCCCCGCGTCCTCGGGCGAGATGGTCTTGGGGAACTGCGTCAGCAGCCCGGTGGCGATGGCCGTCTCCACCATCCGCCGCATGGCCCGGCCCAGCAGGCAGACCGACCGCCCCGAAGCCTCGGCGGCGTTGGCCAGAGTCTGAAGCCGCGCGAGGTTCGACGCGAAGGTGGTGGCGACCACCATCCCCTTCGCCTCGCGCAGCAGCGCGGCGAGGTTGTCGGCCAGCGTCGCCTCGGACCGCCCCGGATGCGGCGAGAAGACGTTGGTCGAATCGCAGACCAGCGCCCGCACGCCGGGCCGCGCGATCTCGGCCCAGAGCGCCGGGTCGAAGGCCTCGCCCACCACCGGGGTCGGGTCGATCTTGAAGTCGCCCGAATGGACGACCCGCCCCGCCGGCGTGTCGATCACCAGCCCCGCGCTTTCGGGGATGGAATGGCTGATCGGCACGAAGCCCACCTTGAAGGGACCGAACTCCAGCACCTCCGGCCAGGCGCCCACGACGTTCAGCGCCGAGTCCGGCACCCCGCCGCGCTCGTCGAGCTTGAGCCGCGCGATGGCCGCCGTGAACTTGCGGGCGTAGATCGGCGCGCGCAGCTTGTCCCACACGAGCCCCAGCGCGCCCACGTGGTCCTCATGGGCATGGGTCACGAGGATCGCCTCGATCCGGTCCCGCCGCTCCGCGAGCCAGGCCACGTCCGGCAGGATCAGGTCGATCCCCGGCGTCCCGTCCATGTCCCCGAAGGTCACGCCCAGGTCCACGACGATCAGCCGCTCCTGACCGGGTAGCCCATAGCCATAGACATAGGCGTTCATGCCGATCTCGCCGGCGCCGCCGAGCGGCATGTAGATGAGCCGTTCGCCGCTCATGCGCGGGCCTCGGCAGGGGTCGCAATGACGGTCATGCCGTCTCCTTGTTGAAGGCGTGGATCACGGTCAGGCCGTGCATGGTGAGGTCGTCCTCGACCCGGTCAAATAGAACGTCTCCCTGTCCGAACAGGGACGCGAGGCCGCCGGTTCCGACGATCCGCATGGGCCTTTCGCGCTCGGCCTTGATGCGCTCGCAGATGCCCCGGACAAGGCCCACATAGCCCCAGAAGATGCCGGACTGCATGCAGGCGACGGTGTTGGTCCCGATCACCCGCTGCGGCTTGGTCACGTCCACGTGGGGCAGCGCGGCGGCGGCCATGTGCAGCGCCTCCAGGCTCAGGTTCACCCCCGGCGCGATGACGCCGCCGACATAGGCCCCGTCGTCGTCCACCACGTCGAAGGTGGTCGCGGTGCCGAAGTCCACGACGATCAGGTTGCCCCCGTGCCGGTCAAAGGCCCCGGCCGAGTTCACCAGCCGGTCCGGCCCGACCTGCGTCCCCTCGTCCACGCGCGGCGCGCGCGGCAGCCGGCATTCCGGCTTGCCCACCACCAGTGGCCGGCAGCCGAAGTAGCGGTCGGCCAGGACCCGCAGGTTGAACACGACGCGCGGCACGGTGGAGGAGACGATCACCGCGTCGATGGTCGCCTCGACATCCGCCAGCCGCATGATCGACCGCAGCCACACGAAGTATTCGTCCGCCGTCCGCTTCCAGTCCGTCGCGATGCGCCAGGTCCCCAGGAACCGCGCCCCGTCCCACACGGCGAAGACGGTGTTGGTGTTGCCGCAGTCGATGGCCAGCAGCATCAGAAATACACGTCGGCGGCCGGGATCAGGACCTCACGCCCCTCGACCCGCAGGATCAGGTTCCCCGCCTGATCGACGGTCTCGAAGACGCCGGTGATCTCGGCCTTGCTGGTCCGCGCGGTGACGATCTCGCCCAGCCGGGCGGCGTTCGCCAGCCAGTCCTCGCGGATGCGCGGGAACCCCATCGCGGCGAGCTTGCCCTCCTGCGTGGCGAAGTGCCCCGCCAGCACGGTGAGGAAGTCCTCGGGCGCGACGGCCTCGCCCCCCTCCCCGGCCAGCGACACCGGCGCGAACTCGGTCCGCACGTCGTGGGGCGCGCGGGACAGGTTCACCCCCACGCCGATGGACAGCCAGTCCACCAGCGGCCCCCCCGAGGACGCGCTCTCCAGCAGGATGCCCGCGACCTTGCCGCCGTTCAGCAGAACGTCGTTCGGCCATTTCAACGCCAGCGCGCCCCGGTCGATATACAGCGCAAGGCTTTCGAGCAGCGCGTTCGCCGCCATGAAGGATCGCGCGGCCGCCTCGGCGGGCGTGCACCAGGGCTTGTAGACCAGCGTCGCGGCGAGGTTGCCGTTGCCCCCCAGCCAGGTCCGCCCCCGCCGCCCCTTGGCGTTGGTCTGTTGCCGCGCCATGACCCAGGTCGGGCGATCAAGGCCGGACGCGCGCCGCCGCGCCTCGGCCATGGTGCTGTCCACCTCGTCGAGGATCACGAGCCCGTAGGTCTGCGGCCAGGGGGCCGGCGGGATGACCGAGTCAGTTGACAAGGGTCGCCGCCGCCGCCGCCGCCAGCGGCTCCATCCCGAACAGGTTGATCACGCCCAGCAGCATCGCCGCCGCCGAGACCATCAGCACCGTCCACTGCACCCCGCCCATGCGGCTGTCGAGAACGTCCTTCTCCTCGCCGAAGTACATGAAATAGACGAGCCGCAGGTAGAAGAACGCCGAGATCGCCGAGGCCACCATCCCCGCGATGGCAAGCCACACAATCCCTCCCCCAACGGCCGCGCGCAGGACTTCCAGCTTCGCGAAGAACCCGAGAAGTGGCGGCACGCCCGCCATCGAGAACATGAGCAGCAGCAGCGCGAAGGCCCGCAACGGCTCCCGCCGCGAGTACATGTTCAGCGACCGGATGTCGGTGACGGGCTGACCGTTCCGCTCCATCGACAGGATGAAGGCGAAGGTGCCAAGGTTCATGGCGACATAGATCGCCATGTAGATCAGCATCGCCTGCACCCCGAAGGCGGTGGCCGAGGCCAGGCCCATCAGCGCGAAGCCCATGTGCGAGATCGACGAATAGGCCATCAGCCGCTTGATGTTGGTCTGCCCGATGGCCGCGATGGAGCCCACGAACATCGACACCAGCGACAGGAAGGCGACGATCTGCTGCCAGTCCCCCGCGACCAAGCCGAAGGCGTCGTGCACCACCCGCGCCAGCAGCCCGATCGCCGCCACCTTCGACGCCGTGGCGAGGAAGGTCGTCACCGGCGTCGGCGCGCCCTCGTAGACATCCGGCGTCCACATATGGAACGGCGCGGCCGAGATCTTGAACGCCAGCCCCGCCACCACGAACACCAGCCCGAAGATCAGCCCCAAGGAGGCCCCGTCCTGCGTGGCCTGCACCACGCCCGCGAACGACGTCGTCCCCGCGTAGCCGTAGGTCAGCGACGCGCCATAAAGCAGCAGCCCCGACGACAGCGCCCCCAGCACGAAGAACTTGAGCCCCGCCTCGGTGGAGCGTACCGAGTCGCGCCGGATCGAGGTCAGCACGTAGGCGGCCAGCGCCTGCAGCTCCAACCCCATGTAGAGCACGATGAGGTCGCTGGCCGAGACCATGACCATCATGCCCAGCACGCTCAGCGCCACGAGGATCGGATACTCGAACCGCAGCGTCCCCGACCGGGTCAGGTAGTCGCCGCTCAGGAGCAGCGTCACCGCCCCCGCCGCCAGGATCAGGATCTTGGCGAAGCGCGAGAAGCCGTCGTCCACGAACAGGCCCGCGAAGGCCACGTCCGTCCCCGACCGCGTGCCGATCCACCAGGCCATCAGCGCCATGACGGCCGCCGTCAGCCACAGCAGGATCGGCGTCGCCCGGTCCTTGATGGTGAAGACGCCGACCAGCAGCGCCAGGATCGCATAAAGCGCGAGGTAGACCTCGGGCCGGATCACGTCGAAGTCGCCGGTCATTCCGCGGCCCCTTCCTCAACTTGCGCGACCTGGGGCTCCACCCCAAAGGCCGCCTGGGCTTCGTGCACGGGGACCAGCATCGCCTCGGCGGCGGGTCCCACGATGTCGGTGACGAGCGACGGATAGACGCCGAGCAGGATCGTCATGACCACCAGCGGCGCGAAGATCGCCTTCTCGCGGCCCGTCATGTCGGTGATCCCCCGCAGCGCCGTGTTGACCAGCGGCCCCAGCGCCACCCGGCGATACAGCCAGAGCGCGTAGGACGCCGACAGGATCACCCCGGTGCAGGCGACCGCCACGACCCAGGTGTTGACCTGGAAGGTGCCGGCCATGGTCAGGAACTCGCCCACGAAGCCCGAGGTCCCCGGCAGGCCCACGTTGCCCATGGTGAACAGCAGGAACACCGCCGCGTAGGCCGGCATCCGGTTCATCAGCCCGCCATAGGCCGCGATCTCGCGCGTGTGCATCCGGTCGTAGATCACGCCCACGATGAGGAAAAGCGCCCCCGAGATGAAGCCGTGGCTCAGCATCTGGAACACCGCGCCGTCCACGCCCTGCTGGTTCGCCGCGAAGATGCCCATTGTGACGAAGCCCATGTGCGCCACCGACGAATAGGCCACCAGCTTCTTCATGTCGGTCTGCACCAGCGCGACCAGCGACCCATAGACGACCGCGATCGCCGACAGCCACAGCACCAGCGGCGCCATCACCTCCGACCCCACCGGGAACATCGGCAGAGAGAAGCGCAGGAACCCGTAGCCGCCCATCTTCAGCAGGATCGCCGCCAGCACCACCGAGCCTGCCGTCGGCGCCTGCACGTGCGCGTCGGGCAGCCAGGTATGCACCGGCCACATCGGCATCTTCACCGCGAAGCTGGCGAAGAAGGCGATGAACAGCATCGTCTGGAGCCCGCCCACGACCTGGATGTTCAGGATGTTGAACGGCGCGGTCGAGAAGTCGAAGGCCATCAACGTCGGGATGTCGGTCGTGCCCGCCTGCGCGAACATCACAACCATCGCGACCAGCATGAAGAGCGAGCCGAGGAAGGTGTAGAGGAAGAACTTGAACGCCGCGTAGATGCGGTTCGATCCGCCCCAGATGCCGATGATGAGGAACATCGGGATCAGCGAGCCTTCGAAGAACAGGTAGAACAGCACGAGGTCCAGCGCCACGAAGACGCCGATCATCAGCGTCTCCAGCAGCAGGAAGGCGATCATGTACTCCTTCAGCCGGTGCTCCACGTCCCAGGCCGAGGCAATCACCAGCGGCATGAGGAACGTGGTCAGCAGCACGAACAGCACCGAGATGCCGTCCACGCCCAGCTTGTAGCGCAGGCCCAGCAGCCACTCCCGGTCCTCGACGAGCTGGAAGCCGGGGTTCGCGGCGTCGAAGCGGCCCAGGATGAACAGGGACGCGACGAAGGTGATGACCGTGGTCGCGAAGGCGATCCACTTGGCGTTCCGGCGCGACGCCGCGTCGTCGCCGCGCAGCAGGAGCAGCGCCAGCGCCCCGAGGGTCGGCAGGAAGGTGACGAGCGAAAGAAGCATCACTCGGCTCCTCCGGTGATCGTGAACCAGGTCAGGATCAGCGCGATCCCGATGACCATGGCGAAGGCGTAGTGGAAGACGTAACCGGACTGCGCCCGGTTGACGGCGCGGGTGAGGGTCGGGACGATCCCCATGGCGACGCCGTTGATGGTCCCGTCGATCACCGTCCCGTCGCCGCGCCGCCAGAGGAAGCGGCCGATGGCCACGGCCGGGCGGACGAAGACGAAGTCGTAGATCTCGTCGAAGTACCACTTGTTGAGCAGGAACTCGTAGAGCGGCCGGTTGGTCGCCGCGATCCGCCCCGGCAGGTCCGGCCGCCGGATGTAGAACAGGTAGGCCAGCGCCGTCCCGATCAGCATGGCGAGGAAGGGCGAGACCTTGACCCAGGCCGGCGAGGCGTGGGCCGCCTCCAGCACCTCGTTGCTCGCCTCGTTCATGGCGATGGCGCCGCCTAGCTCGGGCACCAGCGGGTTCGCCTCCTCGCCGGGGACGGCCGTGGCCTCCTCCGGCGCGGCCTCCGAGGCCGCCCCGTGCTCGTCCGCCGCCTCGGCCGGGGTCGCCCCGGCCTCCGCGATGGGCTCGGGCTCGCCGTCGCCCGCCCGCGCCTCGCTGCTCTCCTCGGCGTGGTGCTCGGGCATCCCGAAGAACGACACCATCCGCGCGTGGTCGCCGAAGAACTGGTTGTGCCAGATCATCCCGGCGAACACCGCGCCCAAGGCCAGTACGCCAAGCGGGATCAGCATCACCGCCGGGCTCTCGTGCGGGACATGGTGGTGCCCGTGGTCGTCGTGCCCGTGCGGCGTGGCCTCGGTCCCCACCAGCGGAGCGGAGCCGGTCGCGTCAGCCGGCACGAATGCATGAGGATCATGCGCGTGCTCGGCCTGCCCCCAGCGCGGGGCGCCAAAGAAGGTCAGGAAGATCAGCCGCCACGAATAGAACGCCGTGAAGCAGGCGGCGATGACCAGCGCCCAGAAGGCGAAGCCGTTGCCCGACGCCCAAGCCGTCTCGATGATGGCGTCCTTCGACAGGAAGCCCGCGAAGCCGATATAGGTCAGCGGGATGCCGACGCCCGTGATGGCCAGCGTCCCGATCACCATCGCCCAGAACGTGTAGGGGATGTGCTTCCGCAGCCCGCCGTAGTTCCTCATGTCCTGCTCGTGGTGGGTGGCGTGGATCACCGACCCCGCCCCCAGGAACAGCATCGCCTTGAAGAAGGCGTGCGTGAACAGGTGGAACATCGCCGCGCCATAGATCCCCGCGCCGGCGGCCACGAACATGTAGCCGAGCTGCGAGCAGGTCGAATAGGCGATCACCCGCTTGATGTCGTTCTGCACGAGGCCGACCGTGGCGGCAAAGAACGCCGTCGCCGCGCCGACATAGAGGATGAAGTTCTTGGCGTAGGGTGCGACCTCATACAGGGGCGACATCCGGCACAGCAGGAACACGCCCGCCGTCACCATGGTCGCCGCGTGGATCAGGGCCGAGACCGGCGTCGGCCCCTCCATCGCGTCCGGCAGCCAGGTGTGCAGGAACAGTTGCGCCGACTTCCCCATCGCGCCGAAGAACAAGAGGAAGGCCACCAGCTCCGCCGCGTTGAACGTGCTCCAGGCGAAGGTGATCTGCGTCGTCGCCAGTTCCCCCACCGCCGCGAAGATGTCGTCGAGCCGGATCGAATCCGTCAGGAAGTAGAGCGCGAAGATGCCGAGCAGGAAGGCGAAGTCGCCGACCCGGTTCACCACGAAGGCCTTGATCTGCGCCGCGTTGGCCGAGGGCTTGCGGAAGTAGAACCCGATCAGCAGGTAGGACGCGAGGCCCACCCCTTCCCAGCCGAAGAAGATCTGGAGGAGGTTGTCCCCCGTCACCAGCATCAGCATCGCGAAGGTGAACAGCGACAGGTAGGCGAAGAAGCGCGGCCTGTAGCTCTCGCCATGATGGAAGTTCTCGTCATGGGCCATGTAGCCCACCGAATAAAGGTGCACGAGCGCCGAGACCGTGTTGATGACGATCAGCATGATCGCCGTCAGCCGGTCCAGCCGGATCGACCACGCCGAATCGAGCGTGCCCGACTGGATCCAGCGCAGGAGTTCGACGTGCTGGGTCTCGGGGCCCAGGCCCAGGAACACCGCCCAGGACAGCACCGCCGCGAGGCCGAGCAGCGCGGTGGCCAGCCAGCAGGCCGCCGCCTCGCCGATCAGCCGCCAGCCGAAGCCGCAGACCAGGGCGCCGACCAGCGGCGCGAAGAGGATGATCGTGGACACCGGCTCAGCCCTTCATGACGTTGACGTCTTCGACCTCGATCGTGCCCCGGTTGCGGAAGAAGCAGACCAGGATGGCGAGCCCGATGGCCGCCTCGGCCGCCGCGACCGTGAGCACGAAGAGGGTGAAGATCTGGCCCACGAGATCGCCCGAATAGGACGAGAAGGCCACGAAGTTGATGTTGACGGCGAGGAGGATGAGCTCCAGCGACATCAGCAGGATGATGATGTTCTTCCGGTTGAGGAACAGCCCGAAGATGCCGACGACGAACAGCGCCGCCGAGACGGTGAGGTAGTGTTCGAGACCGATCATCGGCGGGCTCCTTCGATTGGCGCCGCGATGCCCTGCCCCGGCTTCACGTCGCGCAACTCCAGCGTCTTGGCCGGGTCGCGGAACATCTGCGTCAGCGCGTCCTGCCGCTTCACGTCCACCCGGTGCCGCAGCGTCAGCACGATGGCTCCGATCATGGCGACCAGCAGGATCAGCCCCGCGAGCTGGAACAGCAGGAAGTAGCGGTCGTACAGCAGCAGCCCGATGGCCCGCGTGTTGTCGTCCGCCCCGATGGGCGCGGCGATCCGCCCGGCGGCGCCCGCGTCCACCTCCCACACGCCGAAGGCGATGGTGAGCTGCATGATGATGATGAGCCCGATCAGCAGCGCGAGCGGCATGTATTTCGCCATCTCGGCCTTCAGCTCGGCGAAATCGACGTCGAGCATCATCACGACGAACAGGAACAGCACCGCGACCGCCCCCACGTAGACGATGACGAGCAGCATGGCGACGAACTCGGCCCCCAGCAGGACGAACAACCCGGCCGAGGACAGGAACGACAGAATCAGCCAGAGTACCGAATGGACCGGGTTCCGGCTCACCACGGTCATGAGGCCGCCCGCGATCGTGGCGATCGCGAAGGCGTAGAAGGCAAGAGCGGCGGCGGTCATGATCTGTGGCTCTCCAACGCTTCGACCCGTTGCTCGACATGGTGGACATGGCCGGCCAGCAGGCCGACGATGACGGTCAGGCCGTCCACCTTCTGGTTGACCTCGCCCAGGCCCGACCGGACCTCGTCCCGCAAGTCGTCCATGCCCTTCTTGAGGTCGGTCAGATCGACCTGCACCTGCCGCAGCACCTGAAGGAGGAGCTCGTTCGTCGCCTCAGCCACGGTCCTTGTCCTCCTTCATCGCCTCGGTGGCGAGCTCCATCGCCTTGGTCATCGCCGGCACCCCACCGAAGAGCCCGGCGACCGCGATGGTCTCCGCGATCTCCTGCTTGCTGGCCCCCGCCTCGCGGGCGTGGCGCACGGTCAGCCGCACCTGCGGCTCGGCCTGCGCGCCCTGAATCGTCAGCCCGGCCAGCGTGATTAGCAGCCGCGTCTTCGCGTCCAGCCCCTCGGGGTTCATGGTCTTGCCCATGAACATCTCCAGGACGTTCTTGGGCATCGTCGGGATCAGGGCCTCGAAGCCCTTGGGCGTGAAGCTTTCGAGCGCGGGATTGACGGCACGGGCCCAGTCCTGGCCCATCTTCATCATTGCGGCGAAGGGGTTCTGCTCGGTCATGACGTCACCGATACGGCGCGTCGAGTTCGAGGTTCTTGGCCACCACGACCTCCCAGCGGTCGCCGTTGTCCAAGAGCTTCTGCTTGTCGTAGAACAACTCCTCCCGCGTTTCGGTCGAGAAGTTCTGGTTCGGCGTCTCCACGATGGCGTCCACCGGGCAGGCCTCCTGGCAGAAGCCGCAGTAGATGCACTTCGTCATGTCGATGTCGTAGCGCGTCGTCCGGCGCGACCCGTCCTCGCGCGGCTCGGCGTCGATCACGATGCAGTTGGCCGGGCAGACCGCCTCGCAGAGCTTGCAGGCGATGCACCGCTCCTCGCCATTGGGGTAGCGGCGCAACGCGTGCTCCCCCCGGAAGCGCGGCGACAGCGGCGCGCGCTCGTGCGGGTAGTTCAGCGTGGTCTTGGGCTTGAAGAAGTACTTCATCCCCACGCCGAAGCCCTTGAAGAAGTCGGCGAGCAGCCAGTACTTCGCCGCGCGGCCGTAGTCGAACTGCGTGCTCATGCCGGACCTCCGATCGTCTGTTCGATGTGTTCGACGCGCCCGTCGGTGGGGCGGATCTGGTGGCCGAAGCTCAGGGGGAGGGTCGCCATCCTCAGCCTCCCCAGGTCCAGCGGGCCCAGGCGCCGCCCAGGACCTCGAATTTCGCCAGGAATGCCACCAGCACCACCCACACGAGCGAGAACGGCAGGAACACCTTCCACCCGAGCCGCATGAGCTGGTCGTAGCGGTAGCGGGGGGTGATCGCCTTCACCATCGAGTAGATGAAGAAGAAGATCAGGATCTTGAGCACCAGCCACAGCACGCCGTCGGGCAGGCCGGGGATGGGCGACAGCCAGCCGCCAAAGAACAGGATCGCCGTCAGCGTGCACATCAGCACCATCGCCATGTATTCGGCGATCATGAACAGCAGGAACGGCGTGGACGAGTATTCGACCTGATACCCCGCCACCAGCTCCGACTCGGCCTCCGGCAGGTCGAAGGGCGGGCGGTTGGTCTCGGCCAGCGCCGAGATGGTGAACAGGAACACCATCGGGAAGTGGACGACCCAGTACCAGCCGAAGATGCCGGCGTTGGTGTCCTGCGCCCGCACGATGTCGCCGAAGTTCATCGACCCCGTGGAGATGATGACCCCGATAATGATGAGACCGAGCGACACCTCGTAGGAGATCATCTGCGCCGCCGACCGCAGCGACCCCAGGAACGGATACTTGGAGTTGGACGCCCAGCCCCCCATGATGATCCCGTAGACGCCCAGCGAGGAGATCGCGAGGACATACAGGATCGCCACGTTCACGTCGGCCAGGACCCAGGTGTTGTTGAAGGGGATCACCGCCCAGGCGATCACCGACACCACAAAGGAGATGAGCGGCGCGATCAGGAACACGGACTTGTCGGCGCCCGCCGGGATCACCACTTCCTTCACGATGTATTTCAGGAAGTCGGCGAAGCTCTGGAACAGCCCGAACGGCCCCACCACGTTGGGCCCCCGCCGAAGCTGCACCGCCGCCCAGATCTTCCGGTCCGCGTAAAGGAGGAAGGCCAGCGCCACGAGCAGCGGCACCAGGATCAGCAGGCACTGCCCCAGGACGAGGAGCACGATGCCGAGCCAGTTGTTGGTGAAGAAATCGACCATCGCGTTCCTCTAGACCGTCGTTTCGCCGCTCGCGCCACGGCGCCGGGGGGCCGGTCCCGGCGAGGTGCTGTAAACAGCAACTCCCCGCCGGTTTCCAGCCGATTCACTCGTTCGTCGCCCGGACCCGTTCGGACGCGGGCGGACGGGCCTCACTCCGCCGCGAGGCGGGGCGTCTGGTTCCGCTGCGCCTCAAGCGCCGACAGCTCGCCCATCACCTGGCTCGCCCGCGCGATGGGGTTCGTCAGGAAGTAGTCCCGGAGCGCGTTGCGGAAGGTGGCCTCGCCCATCTTGCGCGGCGCCAGGTGGGGCAGCCGGTTTGCGGGCACCGAGTCGATCTCGGCAAGGTGGGGATGCGCCGCCACCATCGCCTGCCGGAGCTGCGCGAGGCTGTCCCAGGGCTGCGCCGATCCCAGCGCCCCCGACACCGCGCGCAGGATGGCCCAGTTCTCCTTGGCCTCGCCCGGCGCGAACCCGGCGCGCAGGCTGAGCTGCGGCCGCCCCTCGGTGTTGACGAAGAGCCCGTTCTCCTCGGTCCAGGCGGCCGCCGGCAGGATAAGGTCGGCGCGATGCGCCCCCCGGTCGCCGTGCGACCCCTGATAGATCACGAACGGACCCCCGTTCTGGTCGCGCGCGATCTCGATCTCGTCGGCGCCCAGGTTCCAGATGACCTCGGCCCCCTCGACGGCGGCCGGCATCCCGCCCTCGGTGACGCAGCCCACGTCCAGCGCGCCCACCCTCGACGCGGCGGTGTGCAGCACCAGCAGCTTCGCCCCCATCGCCTCGACGATCCCGAGCACGTGGGACAGCACCGCCTCCCCGTCGGCCTCGCGCAGCGCGCCCTGCCCTAGGATGACGACCGCGTTCTCGGACGGCGCGGCCCCCTCGCGGAAGGCGTCCAGCGCCGCGCGATCCGTCCCCGCATGGGCGTAATCGTAGGTGAGGTCCGCCGTCTCGCCGATCACCGTCACCTCGGCGCCCTTGAGCCAGGCCCCCCGGATGCGGGCGTTCAGCACCGGCGCCTCGACACGCGGGTTCGAGCCCACGATGACGATGCGCTTTGCGGTGGCGAGGTCTTCGATCCGCGCGTTGCCGGCATAGCCGCCCCGCAGCGCAGTATAGAGCCGCGCCCCGTCCACCCGGCACTCCACCGTGCCGCCGACCCGCGCCATCAGGTCCTTGAGAGCGAAGGCCGCCTCGGTCGGCGCGAGGTCGCCCACGAGGCCCGCCACCCTCCCCGACCGCAGCGCCCGCGCCGCGACCGACAGCGCCTCGGTCCAGGTGGCCTTCCGCAGCCGCCCGCCTTCGCGGACATAAGGCGTGTCCAGCCGCTGCCGCCGCAACCCGTCCCAGACGAAGCGCGCCTTGTCCGACAGCCATTCCTCGTTCACGCCGTCATGGTTGCGCGGCAGGATCCGCATGACCTCGCGGCCCTTGCTGTCCACCCGGATGCTCGACCCCAGCGCGTCCATCACGTCGATGGAATCGGTCTTCACCAGCTCCCAAGGCCGCCCCTTGTAGGCGTAGGGCTTGCTGACCAGCGCCCCCACCGGGCACAGGTCGATGATATTCCCCTGCAGGTTCGAGCTCAGCGTCTGGTTCAGGTAGGACGTGATCTCGCTGTCCTCGCCCCGCCCCGTCTGCCCCATCTGGGTGATGCCCGCGATCTCGGTGGTGAAACGGACGCAGCGCGTGCACGAGATGCAGCGGTTCATGTGCGTCTCGACCAGCGGGCCGAGGTCCAGGTCCTCGGTCGCCCGCTTGGGCTCGCGGTAGCGCGAATAGCTCAGCCCATAGGCGAGCGCCTGGTCCTGAAGGTCGCACTCGCCACCCTGGTCGCAGATCGGGCAATCCAGCGGGTGGTTGATGAGCAGGAACTCCATCACCCCTGCCCGCGCCTTCTTGACCATGGGCGAGTTGGTCTTGACCTCGGGCGGTTGCCCGTCCTTGCCGGGGCGCAGATCCTTGACCTGCTGCGCGCAGGAGGCGGTGGGCTTCGGCGGCCCGCCCACCACCTCCACGAGGCACATCCGGCAGTTGCCGGCGATGGACAGCCGCTCGTGGTAGCAGAATCGCGGGATCTCGATCCCCACCATGTCGCAGGCCTGGAGGATCGTCATCGCGGCCGGCACCTCGTAGACCGTGCCGTCGATCATGATGGGCTTCAGGTCGGGCATCGCGGGCAAACCTCCGGGCTCGGGGGCGCGCGCTGGCGCCCCGGTTTGCCCGGCGTTCTAGCGTGGGACCGGAGGGAGGGCCAGATGCGACGAACGCCCGCCGCCGCGCCGGGACCGGCGTCGCGCGAAGTTGACGAACCCGGCTAGTCGGTCAGCAGCCCGCCGATCCGCGTCCCTTCCGCCACCTGCGCCCGCCCCACGGTGCAATAGGTCTCCCACTCCCCCTCAACCGCGCCCAAGGCCCGCAGCCGCTCCCGCGCGATTCCCTCCAGCCGCTCCTTCTCCGGTCCCTCGGAGACGAAGGCGTCGATCTCCTCCGCCGAATAGCCGAGCCGCCGCGCCTCGGCCCGCAGCGACAGCAGGAACGCGATCCCTTGGAGCCGCCGCCCATCAAGCGTGTCGCAGCGACGCCCGATCTCGTAGGCGATGGCGGTATCGATCAGCCCCTCTGTGATGGACGGCACCTCGCCCAGCGGCGGACGCTCCTGCCCCGCCGCCCCGCCTGCCCAGGCCCAGGCCCAGGCGGCCAGCGCCGCGATTCGGCATGATCGGTTCATTCGGAGCCTCCTGACCGGGGCCGACTGGGGGCTCCCCTCCGGCCGCTGCTCCGCCCGGATATGGGGGCGACCATCCGGCTATGCCATATCAGCGCCCCGTCAGCGGGCGGAGGACTGCCGGACCCCGCGATTCGCTGCAAGGCCGGGGGCCGGACCTTCCGAACGGATCAGGCGGAAAGTTGACAGCTGTCAACTCGCGGCACGGCGGCAGGTCTGCGGCCGCAGGGAACATCCCCGGCCCGGCCGCCGTTGCCTCCGCGATCCATCCGCATCGGAGACCCGTCCATGACCTTCAGTCGCCCGGCCCTCGCCCTCCTGGCCATCGGCCTCGCGGGGGCGGCCTATGCCCTGCGCCGGACCCCGTCGCGGTCCAGCGGCACGAAGTCCCCCTACCAGCCCGTCCGCAACGCCGGCCGCGAGGAGATGACCCTCCCCATGCGCCGATGGGACAAGGTGGACGAGGCGCTGGACGAGACATTTCCCGCCTCCGACCCCGTCACGACCTACTGAAGCCGCACGCAGTCGAGCCCGACGACATACGTCCCGTTGAATTCGACCACCTCGACCGCGCCCCGGGGCTCGCCCCGGCGGCAGGTGGCCAAGGCCCGGCCCAGAGCCTCGGCCCGTGCCTGCGGCGACAACGCCGCGCCTGTCGCCGTGCGGGCGCGGACCTCGACTCGCTGCCGCCATTCGATGGTCGCGACCGGCCCCCTCGGGGTGCTCGCGACCACCTGCCGTCCCACCTCGGGAAAGACCTCGCGGACGACCTCCGTCCGCCCCGCCTGCGCCCAGGCCCCCGCCGGCACCGCCAGCGCCACCGCCAGCCCCGCGATCCACCTCATGCCACCGCCTCCGATCCGTGATCGCGGCGTGACCTAGCCCGCCCCGCCCTCGGGGCACGTCGGCTCAGCAATCCGTGTAGAAGACGAACTCCGCGCCCGTGTCGTCGAATCGCACCGGCGCCCCGCGCCAGCCCGGCGCCACGTCGCGCCCCCGCCCCCGGCACCAGATGGCGAGCACATCGCTCGCCCCCTGCCGGGTCACGCCGCCATGAACCCGGATCGCCGGGCCGGTGCCCGTGAACGCCGCGCCCTGCGGCACGGCAAGGCCGCCGTCCGGCAACTCGTCGAGCGCCTCCGGCGACAGGTCCGGCCGAGGCTCCTCGGCCACCCGCCGCACCTCCCAGGTGCGGCCCTGGTAGCTCACGCGGTCCGCTCCCGGCGCGGGCAGGACAAAGCCCCCGGCCACGCAGCCGGAGAGCGCGACCGCGAGGAGCGCCGCGCCGAGCGTTCTCATTCCGCCGCGACCGCCGTAATGCGCCCCGTCCGCTTGGCGCGGATCCGGTCCTCGATCTCGTCGCGGAAGTTGCGGATGAGCCCCTGGATCGGCCAGGCCGCCGCGTCGCCCAGCGCGCAGATCGTGTGCCCCTCGACCTGCTTGGTGACATCGAGGAGCATGTCGATCTCCTCGACCTCCGCCTCGCCCTTCACCAGCCGCTCCATGACGCGCATCATCCAGCCGGTGCCTTCCCGGCAGGGCGTGCACTGGCCGCAGCTCTCGTGCTTGTAGAACTTCGCCAGCCGCCAGATCGCCTTCACCATGTCGGTGCTCTGGTCCATGACGATGACGGCGGCGGTGCCCAGGCCCGACCGCTGCTCGCGCAGCCAGTCGAAGTCCATGATGGCCTCCTTCATCACGTCGGCCTTGACGTTCGGGACCGAGGACCCGCCGGGGATCACCGCCTTGAGGTTGTCCCAGCCGCCCCGGATGCCGCCGCAATGCTTGTCGATCAGCTCCACGAAGGGGATCGACATGGCCTCCTCGACCACGCAGGGCCGGTTCACGTGCCCCGAGATGGCGAACAGCTTGGTGCCCGCGTTGTTCGGCCGCCCGAAGGAGGCGAACCAGCCCGCGCCGCGCCGCAGGATGGTCGGCGCGACGGCGATCGACTCGACGTTGTTCACCGTCGTCGGGCAGCCATAGAGCCCCGCCCCCGCCGGGAACGGCGGCTTCATCCGGGGCATCCCCTTCTTGCCCTCCAGCGATTCGAGGAGAGCCGTCTCCTCGCCGCAGATGTAGGCCCCCGCGCCGTGGTGCACGTAGAGGTCGAAGTCCCACCCCGACCCGCAGGCGTTCGGCCCGATCAGCCCGGCGTCATAGGCCTCGTCCACCGCGCGCTGGAGCGCCTCCTTCTCCCGGACGTATTCGCCCCGGATGTAGATGTAGGCGGCATGGGCCCCCATCGCGAAGGAGGCGATCAGGCAGCCCTCGACCAGCGTGTGCGGGTCGTGGCGCATGATCTCCCGGTCCTTGCAGGTGCCGGGCTCCGACTCGTCGGCGTTGACCACCAGGTAGGCGGGCCGCCCGTCCGATTCCTTGGGCATGAACGACCACTTGAGCCCCGTCGGGAAGCCCGCGCCGCCCCGGCCCCGCAGGCCCGACGCCTTCATCTCGTTCACGATCCAGTCGCGGCCCTTCAGCAGGATGTCCCGCGTCCCGTCCCAATGGCCGCGCGCCCGCGCCCCGGCGAGGGATCGGTCGTGCATCCCGTAGATGTTGGTGAAGATGCGGTCCTTGTCCTCAAGCATGGGCTTATCCCTTGTGCGTCCGGCGCAGGCGCCAGACCTGCCATGTCAGATAGAGCGCGAAGCCGAAGCCCGCGAGAGCGAAGAGATCGATCAGCGCCCGCACCCGGACGGGCCAGCCCAGGCTGTCCCCCGCCCAGGTGGCGGCGATCCAGAACAGCCCCACCCCGGCCAGCACCAGACCCGCGCGACGCCCCAGGGCCGCGACCCTCGGATCCTGCGGCCGGGGCTTGGGCGCGGAGGCGCGCGGATCGGCCAGCGGCGGGGGCGGCGCGACGGGATGCCCCTTGCGCGGCACCAGCCGCTGGTGCCCGTTCAGGACGCGCGGACCTGGGCCAGTGGCCATCCCCGTCACCCCTCAGTCGCGAGCTTGCGCGCCTGCGCGATCCAGTCCTCGCGCTGGATGCGCCCGTGGAACTGGCCCAGCCGCGAATCGACCCAGGCCACTTCGCCCGGCCCCCAGGCCGCGATCTGGTCGAAGTGCCAGATCCCCAGTTCGTGCAGCAGCGCCTCGATCTTCGGCCCGACGCCGGTGATGCGCTTGAGGTCGTCGCCCATTCCCCCGCGCGGCGCGTCCAGCACCGGCGGCGCGGCCTCGGGCGCGAGCGGCGCTGCGGCCACCCCGGCGGCGTCGGACGAGCCCAGCCCATGCGCGGGCACCACGCCCGAGGGCTCGCCCTCCGGCTCCGGCGCCACCGTCTCGCCGCCCGGCAGCGGGTGGCGCACCCCGGCGGGCCGCGCCGTGTGCTGCTGGTCCATCGCCTGCGGGGACTCGCCGGGCTCGCCGTCCGAGGGCGTGGCCGCCTGGACCTCCTCGACCGGAACCGCCGGCAGCTCCTCGGGCTGCGCCGTCCTGAGCCAGGGCGCGCGCAGCGGCACCTCGGTCCCGTCGATGCGCTTGACCGTGTCGCCGATGGTCACGGCAAGATCCACGCTGGCGTTGTGGGCGTTCCGTCCCTCGACCCACTGGGCCAGGGAGGTCACGCCGCCCTCCGGCTCGGACGCATAGCGTCCGATCTGCGACCCCGGACGGGGCACGCGGCCCGCCGTCAGCTCGTCGATGATCCGCGTCAGGCTCTCGACGCTCAGGTCCTCGTAATAGTCCTTGCCGATCTGGGCCATCGGCGCGTTGGCGCAGGCCCCCAGGCACTCGACCTCCTCCCAGGACAGCTTGCCGTCGGCCGAGGGATGGTGCGGCTCGGCGCTGATGCGGCGCTGGCAGAGGTCCAGCAGCTCCTCGCTCCCCCGCAACATGCAGGGCGTGGTCCCGCAGATCTGGATATGCGCGACCGACCCCACCGGGGAGAGCTGGAACATGAAGTAGAAGGTCGCCACCTCCAGCACGCGGATATAGGCCATGCCCAGCATCCGCGCGACCGCCTCGATGGCGGGCTTGGGCAGCCAGCCCTCCTGCTCCTGGGCGCGGAACAGCAGCGGGATCACGGCGCTGGCCTGCCGGCCCTCCGGGTACTTCTGGATCTGCGCCTCGGCCCAGGCGAGGTTCGCGGGCGTGAAGTCGAAGGAGGCGGGCTGGTCGTGGTGCAGGCGACGGAGCATGAAGGGTCCGATCAGGTCATCTTGGGCGTCGTCGCGCCCTATACAGGTTCAAGGCGGCCCGGAACAGGCCCCGGGCCACGGGGCGTCAGATGCAGTTGTCCGACAGCACCCGGATGGCGTCGTTGGCCGACGGCTCCAGCCGCCCCTGCGCCTCCAGCTGCGTGGTCAGCCCCGGCAGCTCGGCCTGCGTGAGCCCCGACCGCAGCAGCACCGCGCCGAGGTTCGCCGAAGTGAGGACGCAGCCCTCCGACTCGATGGCCGCCACGAAGCGGTCGGCCGGCGCGGCCGAGGCCGGGGCGCCCACCGGCTGCGGCGGCCGGGGCGGCGTCCCGGCGCAGGCCGCCAGGGCCAGCGTGCCCAGGGCCATAAGCGTCAACGTCCTGGCCTTCATCGGTGCCCTCCCTTGCCGGTCCCGGGAATCGCCGCGCCTCAGCGGTCGATGCTGCCGAACACGATGTCGAGCGTGGCGATCACCGCCGACACGTCCGCGAGCATATGCCCCTTCACGAGGTGGTCCATCGCCTGAAGATGCGCGTAGTCCGCCGCCCGGATCTTGGCGCGATACGGCTTGTTGGTGCCGTCGGCCACCAGATAGACCCCGAACTCGCCCTTGGGCGCCTCGATGGCGGTGTAGGTCTCGCCCGCCGGGACGTGGAAGCCCTCGGTGTAGAGCTTGAAGTGGTGGATGAGAGCCTCCATCGAGGTCTTCATCTCGCCGCGCTTGGGCGGGGTGAGCTTGCCGCGCGCCAGGATGTCGCCCTTCTCCACCCGCAGCTTGGCGATGGCCTGCCGGATGATCCTGGTGGACTCCCGCATCTCGGCCATGCGGATCAGGTAACGGTCGTAGTTGTCGCCGTTCTTGCCGACCGGGATCTGGAAGTCGAACTCGTCGTAGCACTCGTAGGGCTGCGACCGCCGCAGGTCCCAAGGCAGCCCCGCCGACCGCGCGATCGGCCCCGACAGGCCCCAGTCCTCCACGTCCTTGAGCGTGACGGTCGCGATGTCCACGTTGCGCTGCTTGAAGATGCGGTTCTCGGTCAGCAGCGTGTCCACGTCGTCGAGCACCTGCGGGAACTGCTCCGCCCAGGCGTCGATGTCGTCGAGCAGGTCGTCGGGCAGGTCCTGGTGCACCCCGCCCGGCCGGAAGTAGGCCGCGTGCATCCGCGCGCCCGACGCCCGCTCGTAGAAGGTGAAGAGCTTCTCCCGCTCCTCGAAGCCCCAGAGCGGCGGCGTCAGCGCGCCCACGTCCATCGCCCAGGTTGTGACGTTCAGGAGGTGGTTCAGCACCCGCGTGATCTCGGAATACAGCACCCGGATCAGCGACGCCCGGCGCGGCACCGCCACCTGCGTCAGCTTCTCGATGGCGAGGCACCAGACGTGCTCCATCGCCATGGGCGAGCAGTAGTCGAGCCGGTCCCAGTAGGGCAGGCCCTGGAGGTAGGTCTTGTGCTCCAGGAACTTCTCGGTCCCCCGGTGCAGCAGCCCGATATGCGGATCGCAGCGCTCCACGATCTCGCCGTCCAGTTCGAGGATGAGGCGAAGGACCCCGTGCGCCGCAGGGTGTTGCGGGCCGAAGTTGATGTTGAAGTTGCGGATCTTCTGTTCGCCGGTCAGGGTGTCTTCGAACCCCTTGCCGTTGACGTGCCCGCCGTATTCGAGGTCCGTGCCCCGCAGGTTCGGCCGCAGGTCGCCCTTCAGATCGCCGTCCATCATCGCGTCTCCTCGGGTCAGCGGTTGGTGTTGGGGGTCGGGGGCTTGCCCTGCTGCGGGGTCGCGCCGGCCTTCTCGTCGCCCGGAAGCGCGAAGGCTCCGCCCTCCCAGGGGCTCAGGAAGTCGAACTGCCGCCATTCCTGCGTCAGCCGCACCGGCTCGTAGACGACGCGCTTCTGCACCTCGTCGTAGCGGACCTCGTTGAAGCCGGTCAGCGGGAAGTCCTTGCGGAGCGGATGCCCCCGGAAGCCGTAGTCCGTCAGGAGGCGCCGCAGGTCCGGATGGCCCGAGAAGACGATCCCGAACATGTCGAAGATCTCGCGCTCGAACCAGTTCGCGCCGGGGAAGACCCCGGTGGCCGAGGCGACCATCTCCTCCTCGGTGACCTGCGCCTTGATGCGGATGCGGCGGTTATGGACCAGCGACAGCAGGTGATACACCAGGTCGAACCGCTTGGCCCGCCCCGGCCAGTCCACCGCCGTCGCGTCGATGAACACCGCGAAGCGGCAGGCCGAGTCGTGCCGCAGGAAAGCCAGCGTGTCCACGATGGACCGGGGCTCGACGTGGATCGTCAGCTCCCCGTAGGCGACCTCGTGCCCCAGCACCGCGCCCTTGCCGCGCGCGACGATGGCCGCGCCCAGCGCGTCCAGGGGGTCCACGGGAACCTCGGGCACCTGCGGCGCGGACTCGGTCGGGGCGGTGGTGTCGGCCATGCTTGGTCCCCTCAGCGGACGATGGTGCCGGTCCGGCGGATCTTCCGCTGGAGCTGCAGGATGCCGTAAAGCAGCGCCTCGGCGGTGGGCGGGCAGCCGGGCACGTAGACGTCCACCGGCACCACGCGGTCGCAGCCGCGTACCACCGAATAGCCGAAGTGGTAGTAGCCCCCCCCGTTCGCGCAGGACCCCATGGAGATCACGTAGCGCGGCTCGGGCATCTGGTCGTAGATCTTGCGGAAGGCGGGCGCCATCTTGTTGGTCAGCGTCCCGGCCACGATGATGAGGTCCGACTGGCGCGGGCTCGCGCGGGGCGCCGTCCCGAAGCGTTCGAGGTCGTAGCGCGGCATGGAGGTGTGCATCATCTCGACCGCGCAGCACGCAAGCCCGAAGGTCATCCAGTGGAGCGAGCCCGTGCGCGCCCAGTTGATGATATCCGCCGTCGAGGTGACAAGGAATCCCTGGTCCTGCAGGTCCTTGTTCATCTCGCGGACCGTCACCTCGCGGTCGGCCCCGGCGGTGTAGAGCCCCGTCTGGACCCCCTGCACGGACAGGCCGCCCGTCTGGGGGCCGCCCTGCACGAGGCTGCCCCGGTTCATCTCCTCCTCGGTGGGGAGGATGACCTGCGGGCGGGTGTCGTCCTTCACTGCCATTCCAGGGCTCCCTTCTTCCATTCGTAGGCGAAGCCGACGGTCAGGACGGCGAGGAAGATCATCATCGACCAGAAGGCCGCCATCGACAGCTCCCCGAAGGCGGTGGCCCAGGGGAACAGGAACGCCACCTCCAGGTCGAAGATGATGAACAGGATGGACACGAGGTAGAACCTCACGTCGAATTTCATGCGGGCGTCGTCGAAGGCGTTGAAGCCGCATTCGTAGGCGGACACCTTCTCCGGGTCCGGGTTCCGCACGGCCAGGACCACCGCCGCGAGGATCAGGACGATCCCCAGCGCGACCGCCAGGCCGAGGAAGATGATGATGGGAAGGTATTCCCTCAGAAAGCCGTCGTCCACGCGCGCCTCCGGTCGGTAACGGGACGCCCTTGCGTCCATCCGGGGGCTTAGCGCCCGCCCCCGGCGCGGTCAACCGAGCCGCATCACGCCTTGGGGAGGACGGGGCGTCCCGGCCCTACCTGTCCCCCGGTCCGCCCTCCAGCTCCCGCCGCAGCTCCCCCAGCTCGCGGTCGAGAAAGAACGAGATCAGCGACCGGATCAGCACCAGGAGCCCGAGATACGCGAGGTCCGCGAGGGCGAGGCTCAGCGAGGTGTGGATGATGTCCGAGACGATCAGCAGCTCCAGCCCCGCCAGGATGTAGCGCCCCAGCTCCACCCGCTCGCGGTTGGTGCCCCGCAGCCGCCGCGCGTCGTCCCCCGACAGCTCGGCCCGCGTCACTCCGCCCACGAAGCGCAGCGCGCCGACCAGCAGCAGCAGGATCGCGAAAAGGTCGATCCCCGCCGCCACGTATTCGAGCGCCTCGACCAGCCAGCCGAAGTCCCGGTGGAGCACCCCCTCGCCGCGCCCGATCCGTGCCAGCGCTTCCATCAGCCGCCCCAGATCCGCGCCTCGGCCACCTCCAGGGAGTTGCCGGCCGGGTCGCGGAGGTAGATCGACCGTCCCCCGCGCGGCCAGTCCACCACCGCCTCGATGGGCAGGCCCGCCGCCTCCAGCCGCGCCCGCCACGTCTCGAGTCCCAGCGGCTCGGCCGCGAAGCAGAGGTGCCCCGGCCCCGTCGCGCCATGGGGCGGCACCGGCAGCGGCGCCTCGGGATCCACGACGGCGGTGGCGCGCGGGTCGAAGACCAGCAGCATCCCCGCCCCGCAGCGCAGGAACAGGTGCCGTCCCGCCTGCCGCCCGACGACCTCCAGCCCCATCACGCCCGCGTAGAACGATTCGGCGGCCGCCAGGTCCTCGGCGTAGATCGCCGTTTCCAGGATCAGGGCGGGCGGCTCGGGCTTGGGCATGGGGGCCTCCTCCGGGTTCCCCGACAGGCTGGCCCGCCCGCGCGTCCTGTCAAGCTAGCTCAGCAGCGCGGGAAGGATGCGGATGCGCCCGACCTCGCCCTCGTCCACCTCGATCGTCGCAGGCTCCGCCACGAAGCCCGCCGGCGGCCGCACGGTCACCACGTCCGGCGCCTCGCCGACGCCGTTCACCACCGCCACGCCGACGCGCATCCCATCGATCTCCAGCACGAAGTCCATCTGGATCGAGTTGCCGTGCGTCAGACGGTTGGTGAACACCACGTCGGCCGGGTGGTCCTCGCCGGGCGAGAGCTCCACGAAGGCGGTGCTGGTGCTGCCCCAGGCCCAGGCGGTGCGGCCGCCCTCGACATAGCCTTCCCCGGCGAAGGCGGCGAGGGGGATCAGCAGGAAGGCGGCCCCGAGGAGGCGGGGCGCCCGGAGGCGTGGCGGCATGACGGTTCTCCAGGGATGGCAGGGTCCTGCCGCCGCAACCCGGGTGCGGCGCGGCGGTTCGCCGACCGGCGGCGGGAGCCGATGGCGCGAACGTCGATGCCCGGAAATGCGGCAGACATGGAGCGACCCGATGTGGACTTGGGCGCGGGACTCGCGCCGGTTGCAGGGGGAACCGCCCCGCGGCCCCCGCGTTCCCGGCCCATGCGCCCCGCTCTCCTTCCCGTGATTCCCGCCCTGCTCCTCGCCTCCTCCCTTGCCGCGCAGGAGGTGGGCCGCGTCGGCGTGGACTGGGTCGGCAACGACATCCTGGTCGAGGCCCTGCCCGATCCCGGCGTCGAGGGCGTCACCTGCCACGTCGCCTACTTCGAGAGGTCGCTCATCGACCGCCTGTCCCAGGGCAACTGGTTCGAGGACCCGTCGAACAGCTCCATCGCCTGCCGCCAGACCGGCCCGATCACCCTCGGCGACATCGCGCGCGGCCCCGAGGGCGAGGAGATCTTCTCCGAACGCCAGTCGATCATCTTCAAGTCCCTCCGCATCACCCGCATCCACGACGAGGCCAACCAGGTCCTCATCTACCTGGTCCATGCGAACGAGGTGACCGAGGGCTCCGCCAAGATGTCCATCTCCAGCGTTCCCCTCTGGACCCCCGGCCCCCCCGCGCCCTGACCGCTCCGCGTCCGCCGCCGAGGGGGCCCCGCCCTTCAGGCACCCTGGGTGCTCTCAGTCAGCATGAAGTCCCGATCTGGGTCGGGTTGAGCCGGGAGGGCGGCCCGAATCATGGGATCATCTGAGGAGAGCCAGCATCCTGCGATCGGGCTCCGGTGCGAGGTGCTCGAAGGCTTGGCGCGGACCGGCTGGACGGCTATCCCGTGCCGGTCCGCAGGGGCGTGGACTCGCCCGGCCCATGACTGGGAGAGGCTCGGACGTTGGAGCCGGGACCTGTGGACGCTTCGCAACTCCCCTGTCGCCCGCGCGGTCGTCCGGGACCCTGGCGCACCCGCTCGCCGTAGCGCTCGGCCTGGAGCAGGTTGCGGAGCTTGCGGACCCACGTGCCGCTCACGTCGAGCTCGGCGGCGACGATGTCGTTGTCGGAGCGGGTGAGCTCGTCACGCCCGGCGTCGAGCATCGCGGCGCGCAGGAGGCTGCTCCAAGGCGGCTTCGGCCCGTGCCACGGCGGCCCCGGCCTCCTCGGCCAGCGCCTTGGCGCGGCGCGGCTCGGCCTTTGCGTCGTCCATGGGTAGGGGCTCCTGGGCGTGGGGATGTGGATCAGCTGCCCCGCGCCCGGACCGGCCCGCCGGGGACACCGGACCGGCCCTCGGGCGCGGGGGGAGCCACCGGCGGCGGATCGCACCGCCGGAGGAACGGGGGCGTCAGGGGCGCAGCGAGCCGGGCGGGAGCCCGAGCTGGCGGCAGAGCGCCACCTCGTCGGGGTCGCCTTCATGCACGCCCGCACTCGCGCTCTTCCCAACTGTGGCCCAAGGCGGCGGCCCGCTGCGGCAGAGCTAGATCGCAGGGGGCTTCAGAAGGTGCGCGCAAGGCGGGATGGACTTCGCCAGCAAGGTGTCGAAGCTGTCGGGGTCCTTGCGGCGCAACACCAGCGCCCAGTTCGTCGTGCTGCCGTTCAGGTACGAACGAGGCCGGTATGCCACGAGGCCGGGAACGACCCGAAGCTCGGGGAGCAGAGCATGCCCAAGACGCGCAAGCTCGACTCTGGCTTGAGCTAAGTGCCCGTCTCACCGTTTGCAATGAGCAGAGCGAACAAGATGGCCATGTTGAAGCCAGATCGCTCGACTCATCGATGACAATCGAGTCGGTGAGATTGTCTCCTTCAACGGAGATCAGAGCAGGTTCCTCACGCTCGACGAAGAACCGTCTTCTTGTTGTTCGACCCTACGGCTCGCCTTTGACCTTTGGCGCGGGCGCGATAGAACAAAGCATGAACACAGCCCTGTGAGTCGCCCGTGAACCTCTGGACCGCTTCGCCCTCCTTCGCCGCCGAGCCGCCTGCGGCCCTTGCCGAGGTCTTCGCGATGGGGACGGACGGGGCGGCCCCGGGTTTCGTGCTCGCCCATCTGACGCCGGGGGCGCGGGTGCTCTGGGTGCAGGACCGGCT
The DNA here is from genome assembly GCF_017872975.1 of Rubellimicrobium aerolatum. Taxonomy (GTDB): domain Bacteria; phylum Pseudomonadota; class Alphaproteobacteria; order Rhodobacterales; family Rhodobacteraceae; genus Rubellimicrobium; species Rubellimicrobium aerolatum. The sequence continues at coordinate 9,358 of NZ_JAGGJP010000006.1, read as the reverse complement.
GTCGCGGCGCGAGGGCGGGCGGCCCTACCTGCCGGGACTCACGGGCCTGCTCGGGGGGCCGCTCGAGCTGCTGCATCTGGAGGTGCCGCGCGCGGTCGACGTGCTCTGGGCCCTGGAGCAGGCGCTGGGCTGCGCCGCGCTGTCGGCTGTGGTGGGCGAGGTCTGGGGCGAGCCTGCCGCGCTCGACCTCACCGCCACCAAGCGGCTGGCGCTGCGGGCCGAGCGGGGCGGGGGGCGGGCCTGGCTCCTGCGCCGCGCCGCCGCGCCGGCCTTGAGCGCCGCGCGGGAGCGCTGGCGGGTGGCCGCCATGCCCTCGCCGCCCGCGCCCGACGACCCCCATGCCCCCGGCGAGGCGCTCTGGCGCGCGACGCGGTTCCGCAGCCGCCGGGGGGCGCTGGGCGAGTGGCTGGCGCGCCGCGACCCGGTGCAGAGGGGGATCGCCTTCCTGCGCCCGGGGGACGGGTGGGAGGCCTTGGGGGCGCAGGCCGCGCGGCCCGACCGCCGGAGCGCCTGACGCCATGGCAGGCCCCCGGTCCGGCGCCGCGATCCTGCCCTTCCCCCTCCGGGCGGCCCAGGGACGACCCGGCGCCGCCCCGCCCGGCACCGCCCCCCTCCCGGCGCGGCCCGGCTTCGAGCCCCCGGGCCGGAACCCGGCTAGGCCGCCCGGCCGCCGCTTCCTGTCTCTGGCGCTGCCCCGCTTCGCCATCGAGCGCCACCTGCGCCTCGTAGGCGCCTCCGAGGACGCGCTCCTCGCCCTTGCCACCCTCGGTCCCCACGGCCCCGTCATCCATGCCGCCACGCGGGCGGCCGATGCGGCGGGAGCGACGCCCGGCCTGCGCGTGGGGGACGCCCGCAGCGTCTGTCCTGTTCTGCGTGTCGAGGAGGCCGATCTCGCAGGTGACGCGCAAGCGCTGACCTCGCTCATGCTCTGGTCCCGCCGCTGGTGTCCCTGGACGGCGGTGGAGGAAACAGGCGGGCCGGGGCTCGTCCTCGACGTGACCGGCGCCGCGCATCTCTGGGGCGGGGAGGTCGCGCTCCTGCGGGAGATCGAGACGCGGCTCGCGGGCCTGGGGCTGAGCGCGCGTGTCGCCCTCGCGCCCACGCGGGGCGCGGCCTGGGCCCTGGCGCGCTTCGCCGGGCCGCGGGCGATCTGCGGGCCCGGGGAGATCGAGCCCCTGACGGCGCCGCTGCCCGTGCGGGCGCTGCGGCTCTCGCCCGGGACGGCGCTCCTCCTCCAGCGCCTGGGCCTTGGGACCGTGGGCGACCTCCTCGCGGTGCCACGCCCGGCCCTCGCGCGCCGCTTCGCCCGGGCTGCGCCGGAGGAGAACCCGCTCCTGCGCCTCGACCAGCTCACCGGGCGGCTGCCCGAGCCGCTCCCCTGGCCCAAGGAGCCGCCCCGCTTCGTCGCCCGGGCCACGCTCTCCGAGCCGGTGCAGGACCCCGCGCCGCTCCTGCCGCGCCTTGCGCAGGAGCTTTGCGCCAGGCTGGAGGCGAAGGGCTTCGGCGCCCGGCGCCTTCGGCTCGCGCTCTTCCGCACCGACGGCACCGTGGCCGGGGTCGAGGCCGCGACCGCCCGACCCACCCGCGACGCCGCCCACCTCGTCCGCCTGCTCGAGGGCCGCCTCGCGGGGCTCGACCCCGGCTTCGGCTTCGACCTCGCCACCCTCGCCGCGACCGAGGCGGAGCCGCTGGACGTGCGCCAGCCCGGCCTCGACGGCGCGCGCGACGAGGCCGAGGATCTCGCCCGCCTGCTGGATCGCCTGGGGGCCCGCTTCGGCCCGCGCGCGCTCTGCCGCCCCGTGCCGCGCGAGAGCCACATCCCCGAGCGCGCGCTGGTCTGGGTGCCGGCGCTGGGGAGCGAGCCGCCCGCCGGATCGTCGCCCATTGCGCCACCGGGCGCGCCGCCCTTTCCATCGCCGGGCGCGCCCCGCCCGCTCCTGCTCCTCGACCCGCCCGAGGAGGTCCGCGTCCTTTACGGCCTTCCCGACGGCCCGCCCGCGCAGTTCACCTGGCGGCGCGCCGCCCACCGCGTCGCCCGCTTCTCGGGGCCCGAGCGCATCGGCCCCGAATGGTGGCGCGACCCGCCCGGCACGCGCGCCCGCGACTACTGGCGCGTCGAGGACGGCGAGGGCCGGCGCTTCTGGCTCTTTCGCGAGGGCCGGCCGGGCGACGGACGGGGCGGCGCCCCGCGCTGGTTCCTCCACGGCCTCTTCGCCTGACGCCCATGCCCCTCAACGACCACCAGCACCCCAAGCGGACGCTGTCGGAGGACAGCGACATTTCCCCCAACCCCCGCGCGCCCTTCGTGGAGTTGGGGGTGGCCACCTGCTTCTCCTTCCTGCGCGGCGCCTCGGACGCGGTGGACCTCGCCACGACCGCTCACACCTTGGGCTACGACGCCCTGGGCTGCGCCGACCGCAACAGCCTCGCCGGGGCCGTCCGCCTGCACGTGGAGGCCAAGAAGGCCCGCCTGCGCCCCCTGATCGGCTGCCGCTTTGTCCTCGTCTCGGGCGACGAGATCCTGGCCTACCCCCGCGACCGCGACGCCTACGGGCGGCTGTCGCGGCTCCTGTCCAAGGGCAAGATGGCCACGCCCGAGGGCGCGTGGCAGCGCAAGGGCGCCTGCGACCTCACTCTCGACGACCTCGCCGCCCACGCCGAGGGGCTGCACCTCATCCTGATCCCACCCGCCGACCTCGACGGCCTTCCCCAGCGTCTCCGCGACCTGGCCCGCCGCCTGCCCGGCCTGCGGCACGTCGCGGCCTCCTACCTGTATCGTGGCGACGACCGGGCGCGGATCAACGCGCTCGCTCGCCTCGCCGCGCGCGAGGGCCTTGCGATCCTCGCCACGGGCGACGTGCTCTATCACACCCCCACGCGCCGCCCGCTCCAGGACGTGATGACCTGTATCCGGGAGGGGGTGCGCCTCGCCGAGGCCGGGTTCCTGCTGGAGCCCAACGCCGAGCGGCACCTGAAGTCCCCCGCCGAGATGGTCCGTCTCTTCGCCGAATGGCCCGAGGCGATCCGCGCCGCGCGCGAGGTGGCCGACGCCTGCGCCTTCTCGCTCGACGATCTGCGCTACGAGTATCCCCACGAGGTCGTCCCCCCGGGCGAGACGGCGCAGTCGCACCTCAAGGCGCTGACCCGGGCGGGCGCCGCGCGGCGCTATCCCGGGGGGGTGCCGCCCGAGGTGCAGGCCACGCTGGAGACGGAGCTCGACCTGATCGCGCGGCACAAGATCGCCCGCTACTTCCTGACCGTGCACGACATCGTCCGCTTCGCCCGCGAGGGGGACGGCTCGGGCGCCCCCTGGACGCCCATCCTCTGCCAGGGGCGCGGCTCGGCCGCGAACTCCGCCGTCTGCTACGCCCTCGGCATCACCGCCGTGGACCCCGCCACCCACCACCTCCTCATCGAGCGCTTCATCAGCGACGCCCGCATGGGCGAGCCTCCCGACATCGACGTGGACTTCGAGCACGAGCGGCGCGAGAAGGTGATCCAGCACATCTACGCCAGGTATGGCCGCGACCGCGCCGGGCTCTGCGCCACGGTGATCCACTACCGCCCGCGCTCGGCCATCCGCGAGGTGGGCAAGGTCCTGGGCCTCTCGGAGGACGTGACCGGCGCGCTGGCCAGGACCGTCTGGGGCTCCTGGGGGACGGAGGTGGCCGAGCGGAACGTGAAGGAGGCGGGCCTCGACCTCGCCGACCCCACGCTGCGCCTCGCCATCCGGCTCGCCTCCCAACTCATCGGGATGCCCCGGCATCTGAGCCAGCACGTCGGCGGCTTCGTCCTGACCGAGCGCCCGCTGACCGAGACCGTGCCCGTCGGCCACGGCGCCATGTTCGGGCGCTCCTTCATTGAATGGGACAAGGACGACATCGACGCGCTCGGCATCATGAAGGTCGATGTCCTGGCGCTGGGGATGCTCACCTGCCTGCGCAAGGCGCTCGACCTCGTGCGCGCCCATCACGGGCGCGACCTCGACCTCGCCTCCATTCCCCAGGAGGACCCCGCGACCTACGCCATGCTGTCGCGGGGCGACTCGGTGGGCGTGTTCCAGGTCGAGAGCCGCGCGCAGATGAACATGCTGCCCCGCATGCGCCCGCGCACCTTCTACGACCTCGTCATCGAGGTCGCCATCGTCCGCCCCGGCCCGATTCAAGGCGACATGGTCCACCCCTACCTGCGCCGGCGCGCAGGCCAGGAGGAGGTGCGCTACCCCTCGCCCGCCCCACCCCACCCGCCCGACGAGCTCAAGCGGATCCTCGGGCGCACCCTGGGCGTGCCCATCTTCCAGGAGCAGGCGATGAAGATCGCCATCGAGGCCGCGCGCTTCTCCCCCACCGAGGCGAACGAGCTGCGGAAAGCGATGGCCACCTTCCGCTCGCGCGGCCAGATCGACCGGCTCGAGGCGAAGATGGTGGGCCGCATGGTGGAGCGCGGCTACGATCCCGCCTTCGCCAAGCGCTGCTTCGACCAGATCCAAGGGTTCGGCGAGTATGGCTTCCCCGAGTCCCACGCCGCGAGCTTCGCGCTCCTCGTCTACGCCTCGGCCTGGCTCAAGTGCCACCATCCTGCAGCCTTCGGCGCGGCGCTCCTCAACTCCCAGCCCATGGGCTTCTACGCCCCCGCCCAGATCGTGCGCGACATGCAGGAGCACGGGGTCGAGATGCGCCCGCCCGACATCAACCACTCAGACTGGGACACGACGCTCGTCTCCGACGGGCGGGGCGGCGTAGTGGTGCGGCTGGGCCTGCGCCAGATCGGCGGCCTCGCCGAGGGCGTTGCCACCCGCCTCCTGGCCGCCCGCGATGAGCCCTTCCGCGACCTCGCCGACCTCCGGGCTCTCGCAGGCCTCCCGGTCGCCGTCCTGCGCCGCCTGGCCGAGGCCGACGCGCTGCGCTCGCTCGGCCTCGACCGCCGGCAGGCCCTGTGGGCAGTGGGCGGCCTGCGCGACGCCCCCGACCTGCCGCTGTTCCAGGGCGGCCCCGACGAGGGCGAGGAACCCGCCGTGGCCCTGCCGCCCATGGCCCTGCCCGAGCAGGTCGTCGCCGACTACCAGACGCTCCGGCTGTCGCTGAAGGCGCATCCCCTGAGCTTCCTGCGCCGCTCGCTCGACGCCCAGGGCTACCTTACGGCGCAGGACCTCGCCACCGCCCGCGACCGCCAGAAGGTCCGGCTCGCGGGCCTCGTCCTCGTCCGCCAGCGCCCCGGCTCGGCCAAGGGCACCTGCTTCATCACGCTGGAGGACGAGACCGGCACCATGAACCTCGTGATCTGGCCCAAGGTCATGGAGACTTACCGCAAGGTCGTCATGCAGGCCCGCCTCCTGGCCGTCGAAGGCCACGTCCAGCGCGAGGTCGAGATCGTCCACGTCGTGGCCGAGCGGCTCGTCGACCGCACCGACGCGCTGCTGCGCCTCGCCCCCGAAGGCCTCGCCCCCACGCTGTCCCACGCCGACGAGGTGGTCCGACCCGTCCAGGGCAGCGCGCGCAGCCCCCAGCCGGGGCACCCGAGGGATGTCCGAGTCGTGCCGGGGAGCCGGGATTTCCGCTAGATCGGCTGGACCGGCAGGCACGGATCTGGAGGGATCCATCCCCGGGACTGACCGGGCACTGGACGGATCCGGATCGAGCAGCACGGGGCCGTCTAGGACTTCGATGCTCCTCCAGGCGGTGCATCAGACCCGAGCACCGGATCTACGACGACACCGATCTTTCCGACCAACGACGAGTCCCGCCATCAGCATCGCGCCGTTCCCGTTCCCCTCGACATGGTTCGGGATCCGGCGCCCGGATGGTTCCCCACGGCGCTGCTGGGCTTGGTGGCGTGCCCCCGGCGGCGTCAGGCCCCCCGTGGACGGGCTTCTCGCGCCATGCTTCCATCCCCCTGCAGGTCGGCGGCTTGCGCTTTGGCGCTCTTCAGGGGTCTTTGCCTCCTGCCCGAAGTGGCGGCTTTGCGTGGGCGCGTTCCCGGATCCGGAGGTCCGGTGCGCGCGGTGGGTGGCGCACTCGGGCGAGCTGCGGCCCGACCCCGAGCAGATGATCCGTTTCCGGCGCAGGCGGTCATGATCCTGTTCCCCCGGATCCGCTGGTGGAGCAGGACCTGACCGGGATCGGTCAGGTGAGGCCCTCCAGTGCGTCAACACGCAGGTCCCATCTATGTCAGTCATGCTGTCCATATTGGCGGAGACGTTGTCCTTCGCGGCGGCGGAGATGCTCGACGACACCGGCGCGCAGGGCTCGATCCGGCGATCGGCAGGGCGGGCTTCCGGGCGCATGGATCGCCCTGTTCGGGCCGCCCTTGCTGGACGCGCAGCTCATCAAGGAGCGCTCCACCGGCGCGACGTGCTCGCGGCGGTCGAGGTCTGCGTCTGGACGGGCACGAGCTGGTCGATGGGCGCGTCGTGGTGGGTCTACCCGTCCGTCAGCGCCCGGCGGAGCGCCTGGACCGCAAGGAGCGTCGGTGGCGGATCCCGGTCGCCGACGATGGCGCGCAGGCACTCGACCCAGCCCCACTCGTTCCTGGTCAGCGGGCGGTCGTCGGGGACGCGGAAGCCCGCGACGACCGTCCTCGTGGTGGGGTCCGGGGCAGACTGCCGGCCCCCGATGGTCGGACGCCTCGCGCAGGGCCTCCAGCCACTCGGCCTCGTTGCGGGTCACGATGGCGTTGAAGATCTCCTCGATCTCGCGCGCCGTGGTGGCGTGGCCCTCCTGGTCGAGCGCCAACAAGTAAAGCCGGCGCGGGTCCACCTCGAGCGCCCGCGCCAGCGCCGCCACGCGGTCGAGGGCGAGCTTGGTCTGCCCGTTCTTGAGCATCGAGATCATGTTGGGATTGGGGAAGCCCGCCTCGCGGGCGACCTCCGTCTGGGTCTTGGTGGGCGCGAGCTCCGCGAGGCGGGCGCGAAGGAACGTGGCGAGGCGGCCGTGGCCGTGGTGGCCCAGCTTGTTGGTCATGGTCGTGTCCTGATGCTGAAGCGCAGCGATCTCGTCGCTGCACTTGAGTTATAGCGACACGACGACGGGGTGATGCTGGCGAACCCGGCGGCGAGCCGGCCGTCATGTCTTGTCCCCTTGGGTCCCCGTCGATGCGTTCCGCGTGCGTCAGGTCATGCGGCCGAAGAGGTTGCCGGACCCGACCGGCAACATGATGGCGAAGTGCATCTCCCGCGAGCGCTCCCATTCCCCTAGGTCGGGGACCTGCCAGCGCGTCATGCCCCGGCTGAGCTTCACCGCCTTGGGGAAGTCGCCGTCGCGCTTCCAGCGCCAGATGGCCTCGCGCGCCACGCCGTAGCGCTCGGCGGCCTGCTTGTCGGAGAGGTAGAGGGTGTTCGTCACCGTGCGATCCCGCTTGGAGTGGTGGCGATCCTGCCGACCACCTCTTGTAGCAAGATCTTCACGGGACGCCCCGGAGTTCACGGCGTCGTGAATGACCGGGCCCTTGGGCGACCTAGCAACTGGCAAGCAGGACCCGTCGACAAACAACCAGCACCTCTGATGATAGGGTGATGCGTGGGGAGCGCCCAAGGAGTTATGTTTTCCATTGTCATTCCAATGGGATGATGGCGGAGGAGGTGGGATTCTCTGCTTAAGGAGGACAACTAGCCATAACCATTGGAATATTGGGTTGTAGCAGCCCTAGCGTGGGTGGTAGACGTGGGTGGAATCGCTCTGCGGGGGGCTCTGATGCCGAGATACCTGATCCAGCGTCGTCGGGGGTGGTATGCTGTGTTGGAGATACCCAAAGACCTCCACAAGCACTTCAGGAAGAGCCGGTTCAAGGAAACCCTGAAAACCGACAGTCTTACTGTAGCTGAGAAGCGAGTTCTGCCCCTTATCGTTCAATGGCAACGAGAGATTGATCGCGTCCGAAAGGGCTTCCCTGCGAATAGCATTCAAGATGCACATAGAGAGGCCGATAAATTCAGACGCCAAGGAATCACAAACGAAGATATTATGGACATTGCTTATGATGCTCTGGTCACAATCAACGATCAGGGACAGTCAGGCTTTACCACAGAAGAGGATGAGAAGAAGTTTCTTGTAGCCATCCAAGAAGTCTTTCCCCTCGAAACCTACATAGAAGATTGGTATTCCTCCCTGAAGAATGAAGCCAAAACCAAAGAAATGAAGAAGGCCGATGTTCAACGATTTGTTAAAACTTTCCCGGATGCATTCAAGGCCACAGAACATTCCGTCATGCTTTGGGTGGAAGAAACCCTGATTGATAAGGATGGACTTGCTCCCGCCACTTGCCGTCGCATCATGTCTGCCTGTCGGGATTATTGGAAGTGGCTAGCTCGCTACAAAAGCCTCAAGGTTGCCTCCCCGTTCACTTCTGAGGTGGTGCCTAAGAAATATGCAAGCAAAGATAGACGGACAGCGGGAAACAAGAGAGCTGAGTTTTCGGTGGAAGACTATCATAAGCTTCTCAATGCCGTCCCAGAGAATGACGACGCTCTACGCGATTTGATTGTCCTTGGTGCCCACACAGGAGCAAGAATAGAGGAGCTTTGTAGCCTCACAACTGAGAACGTCACGAAGGATCGCCTCAAGATCGTAGAGTCAAAAACTGAAGAGGGCGTTCGTGAAATACCCATTCATTCAGAAATCAAGCAGCTTGTAGCCAAATTGAAAGAAGAGAGCAAAGACGGTTTTCTCATGTCAGGTCTGACCTTCAACAAGTATGGAGACAGATCAAATGCCATTGGCAAGAAGTTCGGACGTTTGAAGGAGAGCCTAGGGTTCGGGCGTTCCCATGTATTCCACTCATTCAGGAAGAGCGTTGCGCAACAACTAGAGGATGCAGAAGTGCTTGAGAACTTCTCTGCTAGATTACTTGGGCACAGGATAGCTACGATGTCGTATGGTCACTACTCAGGGAAATTGAGCTTCAAACGCCTACAAGAGACGATGGAGAAGGTAAGCTGGACGACATGACCCACAAGGGCACCAACCATCCCGCAGCATAGTAGCCGTTTCCAGCCCCGGAGCGGGCCATACAGCGATCTTCATGGGTGGGGACAGGGGAAGGTGGCCGAAGAGAGTTACGCCCCTCTGCGACAGCCTCCGCCCCTCGCTCCATGCCTTAGAGAGCCCCACACAGCGCCCTATCGGTCTAGCCGCCCCCTTGCCGCAGCCAAGCTACACACCTCCCCTCAGCGGCCCTCCTAAGCCTCTGCACCCTATACTGAGGGATCGTGTAGCTCCCCCTCCGATTGGATTGGCTCAAGCGTCCATCAGCGGGGGGCTCAGGGGACTTGTTGTTGCCCCTGAATGACCGGACAGGATCAGGTTGTTGTCTGATCCGCGATGAACTCGCGGGGTGATCTGTATCCGAGCGCCCGGTGGGGGTG
>NZ_JAGGJP010000005.1 GCF_017872975.1 Rubellimicrobium aerolatum | reverse complement strand
GAGCTCACAGATCGGTCAGCGGCTCATGGCCCGCCCTGATCGGCAGACCCCCCGGGAGAGGCCAGCCGGGTGGTCCAGACTCGGGTAGCAGCTCATCGCCCAGCATCGCCCTAACGGCGCTTGGGCCAGGTTTCGGGCTCGGGCCCCCGGATGATGGAGCCAGCGCCATAGTCGGTGAACAATTCGATCAGCACGGCGTTGGGCAGGCGGCCGTCGAGGATCACCACCGCCTTCACCCCGGCCTCGATGGCGGCGAGTGCGGTCTCGACCTTGGGGATCATGCCGCCCTTGACGACGCCGCTCTCGATCATGCCGCGCAACCGTTCCGCGCCGAGCTGGGTCACGACCTCGCCGTTCTCGTCCTTGACGCCCGCCACGTCGGTCAGCAGGAGCAGCCGGTCGGCCTTGAGCGCGCCGGCGATGGCCCCGGCGGCGGTGTCGCCGTTGACGTTGAAGGTCTCGTTATCGGCCATGCCGGTCGCGACGGGGGCGACGACAGGGATGATCCCCGCCTCGTAGAGGTCGCGGAGCACCTGCACGTTCATCTCCACCGGGCGGCCGACGAAGCCCAACTCCGGGTCGTCGGCGACGCAGACCATCAGGTCGTCGTCCTTGCCCGACAGTCCCACCGCGCGCCCGCCGGCGTCGTTGATCGCCTGCACGATCCGCTTGTTGACGAGGCCCGAGAGGATCATCTCCACCACCTCGACGGTGGGCTTGTCGGTGACGCGCTTGCCGCGGACGAAGTGCGACTCGATTCCCAGCTTGTCGAGCATGGCGTTGATCATCGGCCCGCCGCCATGCACCACGACAGGATGGATGCCGACCATCCGCAGCAGGACCATGTCGCGGGCGAACTGGGCCATGGCCTCGTCGTCGCCCATGGCGTTGCCGCCGAACTTCACCACGACGACGGCATCGGCATATTTCTGGAGGTAGGGCAGGGCCTCGCTGAGCGTGCGGGCGGTGGCGATCCAGTCGCGCTTCATGGGGCTTGGTCCTCTGGCGTCAGCCGATCCCGGCGATGATGGCGCGGAGCGTGGCGATGCCGTCCCCGGTCTCCGAGGAGGTCAGCACCAGTTCCGGGAAGGCGGCGGGGTGCTTCTGGAGCGCGGCGCGCACCTGATCCAGCACCTTCTCGCGCTCGCGGGCGCCGATCTTGTCGGCCTTGGTCAGCACCGCCTGGAAGGTCACGGCCGACTTGTCGAGGAGGGACAGGATTTCCTCGTCCACCGACTTGATGCCGTGCCGCGCGTCGATCAGCACGAAGGCCCGGCGCAGCGTCGGACGGCCTTGGAGGTAGCTTTTCAGCAGCGCCTGCCACTTGGCGACGACGGCGATTGGCGCCTCGGCGTAGCCATAGCCGGGCAGGTCCACGAGATAGTGGCTCTCGCCGAGGGTGAAGTAGTTCACCTCCTGCGTCCGCCCCGGCGTGTTGGACGCCCGCGCCAGCGCCTTGCGGCCCGTCAACGCATTGATGAGGCTCGATTTGCCGACATTGGAGCGGCCCGCGAAGCAGACCTCGGCCCGGTCCGCCGGGGGCAGGCCCTGCATGGCGACGACGCCCTTGAGGAAGTCCACCGGCCCCGCGAACAGGAGCCGGCCGGCCTCCTGCGCGGCCTCGTCGGGGGGCGCGGCCTCGGGGAAGGGCAGGACCATCACTTGCCCTTGGGCGACGCGTCGGAGCCCGCGGCCTTGGGCGTCTTCCGCAGGATGTCCTTCATGTTGCCGAACACGTTGGGCGTCACGCCGTGGCTCCGCATGATGATGTACTGCTGCGCGAAGGTGATCGTGTTGTTCGCGATCCAGTAGAGCACGAGGCCCGACGCGAAGCCGCCCAGCGTGAACATGAAGATCCAGGGCATCCAGGCGAAGATCATCTTCTGCGTCGGGTCCGGCGGGGCGGGGTTCAGCCGCTGCTGGAGCCACATGGAGATGCCGAGAAGGATCGGCAGAACGCCCAGCGAGACGATGTAGAAGATCGATCCCGGCTCGGGCGTGGCCCAGGGCAGCAGCCCGAAGAGGTTCAGGATCGAGGACGGGTCGGGGGCCGACAGGTCACGGATCCAGCCGAAGAACGGCGCGTGCCGCAGCTCGATGGTGACGAAGATCACCTTGTAGAGCGAGAAGAAGATCGGGATCTGGATCAGCACCGGCAGGCAGCCCGCCGCCGGATTCACCTTGTTGTCCCGGTAGAGCTTCATCATCCCCTGCTGGAGCGCCATGCGGTCGTCGCCGGCCTTCTCCTTGAGCTTCTCCATCTCGGGCTGGAGTTCGCGCATCCGCGCCATCGAGGCGTAGGACTTCCAGGCCAGCGGCAGCACCAGCGCCTTGATGACCAGCGTCAGCGCGATGATGGCGACGCCCATGTTGCCCAGCAGCTCGTGCAGGTGGTGCAGGAGCCAGAACATCGGCTTGGTCAGGAAGAAGAACCAACCCCAGTCGATGGAGTCGACGAAGCGGTCCACGCCGCCCTGCTGGTAGGCGCGGATGGTCTCCCATTCCTTCGCGCCGGCGAAGACGCGGCTCTCGTTGGTGATGCTCTGCCCGGCCGCGACGGTCTGCGCCTCCTCGCGCGCCAGCGTCTGGAACACCTCGCCGCCCGGAAGGTAGCGCGCGACCGAGTCGAAGGGCGTGCCCGGCTCGGGGATCAGCGTGGTCATCCAGTACTTGTCGGTGAAGCCGATCCAGCCGTTCTGGGCGACCTCGATGGCCTCCTGGGCCGAGCCGTCGGCGGCCTGCTCCAGATCGGGCATGTCGGGGTAGTCGATCTCCTGCAGCTCGCCGTCCGACATCCGCACCACGCCCTCGTGGAGGATGTAGTTGCCGGGCACGTCCTCGCGGCCATCGCGGGCGATGAAGCTGTAGGGCGACAGCGTCGCGGCGGCCTCGCCGGTGTTGGCGACGGTGTCGGTGACCGTGAACATGAACTTGTCGTCCACGGCGATGACGCGCGTGAACAGGAGGTCCGCGCCATTGTCCCAGGTCAGGGTCACGGGCGAGTCGGGCGTCAGCGTGGCGACGGTCGGCTCGGCTTCGCCTTCGGCCGCCTCCGGGGCCGCCGCGCCTTCGGCCAGCGTCCACACGGTGTCGGGGCCGGGCACGGCGTCGGCCGAGAGCCCCGCGCCCGCCGACCAGCCGGCCACGACGTAGTAGGGGAAGGCCGAGCCCTGCGGCGTCAGCAGCTTGACGAGGTCGGGGCTGTCGAGCGTCACCCGGTAGCCCTTGAGCGACAGGTCGTCGAAGCGCGCGCCCTGAAGGGACAGGGAGCCCGTGACGGACGGCGTGTCGATGGCGATGCGCGGGGCCTGCGCCGCCGTGGCGACCGTCTCCTCGGCGGCATCGGCAGCGATGGCTCCGGCCTCGCCCGCGTCGGGAGCGGCCACGGATTCCGGCACGGTCTGGGAGGTCACCGACGCCGGATCGGGCGAGGGGGCCTGCTCGGGCGGCGGAAACAGCAGGAACCAGACCAGGATGACGACGAAGCTGAGCGCCGTCGCCAGGATGAGGTTCTTGTTCTGATCGTCCATGGGTGGTCCCCGCCGTGACACGCTTGGGGGCTTCAAGACTCGGGTGGGGGAAAGGTCAAGCGGTTTTCCCTGCGCGGCAGGGCCGCAGGACGCGTCCGCCCGCCCTAGCCCTCAGCGCAACAGGGGCGGGACGGAGCGCGGCTCCCCATCCGGTGCCAGACCCGTGAAGTCGAAGAGGTCGGGGTCGAGCAGATGCGACGGCCGCACAGTCGTCAGCGCCCGGAACATCTTGGTCCGTCGCCCCGGGCTCCGCCGCTCCCATTCGTCCAGCATCGCCTTGATCTGCACCCGCTGGAGCCCCTCCTGGCTGCCGCAGAGATCGCAGGGGATGATCGGGTAGCTCATCCCCTTCGCGAACCGCTCGCAATCCGCCTCGGCCGCATGGGCGAGGGGGCGCAGCACGAGGAGGTCGCCCTCCTCGTTCAGCAGCTTCGGCGGCATCGTGGCGAGCCGCCCGCCGTGGAAGAGGTTGAGGAAGAAGGTTTCGAGGATGTCGTCCCGGTGGTGCCCCAGCACGACCGCCGAGCATCCCTCCTCCCGTGCGATGCGATACAGGTTCCCGCGCCGCAACCGCGAGCACAGGGAGCAGTAGGTCTTGCCCTCCGGGATCTTGGAGGTGACGACCGAATAGGTGTCCTGATACTCGATCCGGTGCGGCACCCCCATGCGCTCCAGGAACGCCGGCAGCACCGTCGCCGGGAATCCCGGCTGCCCCTGGTCGAGGTTGCAGGCCAGCAGATCGACCGGCAGCAGCCCCCGCCATTGCAACTCGTGCAGGATGGCGAGAAGCGTGTAGCTGTCCTTGCCGCCCGACAGGCACACGAGCCAGCGCGCGCCGGGCGTCACCATGCCGTAGCGGTCGATGGCCTCTCGCACGTCCTGCACGAGGCGCTTCCGCAGCTTGCGGAACTCCGTGCTCTTGGGGGCTCCCGCGAACAGTGGGTGGATGTCGTCGGGGGCGTCGGCGTCGTCGAGCATGGCGATCTCCGGGGGACGGGACCGGTCCTAGACCTACTTGGGCACGTCGTCCACGCCCCAGCCGCCCCAGGGATGGCAGCGCCCGATCCGGCGTAGCGCCAGCCAGCCACCCCGCAGTGCGCCGTGACGCTCAAGCGCCTCCAGCGCATAGGCCGAGCAGGTGGGCGTGAACCGGCAGTTGTGCCCGACATGGGGGGACAGGAGCAGGCGATAGGCCCGTACGGGCAGCGCGAGGAGCCAAGCCCCAGGCGTCATGGCTCCGGATGCACGCGCGACAGCGCGCGCGACAGGTCGGACAGGAGCTGCGCGAAGGGCAGGGAGGCCGTGGCCTCGGGCCGGCCGATCAGCACATAGTCCCAGCCGGGCCGCCCGCCCTCGGACAGGACGGCGCGCGCCACCTCGCGCAGCCGGCGCTTGGCGCGGTTGCGGGCGACGGCGTTGCCGACCTTCTTGGAGCAGGTGAAGCCCACCCGCACCCCCTCGGCCTCGCCCTCGGCCCGCTGGCGGGCCTGGAGCGTGAAGCCGGGCGTGGAGGCGCGCAGGGCGGACGAGGCGCGCACGAAGTCGGCGCGCTTCGTGAGGACCCGCGCGGAACCGATCAGGCGCAGAGGACCTTGCGGCCGCGGGCGCGGCGGCGGTTCAGCACGGCGCGGCCATTCTTGGTGGCCATGCGGGCGCGGAAGCCGTGACGGGCCTTGCGGACGCGGTTCGAGGGTTGGAAGGTGCGTTTCATGTCGCGAACTCCTGCAGCGCGCGACAGGGCCTCCGGGACCCGCGCGCAATATCCGAAGCCCGTCCCATAGTGGCCGGTCCCCCCCGTGTCAACGCGCCCCGCGCGAACGCGGGACCCATGATCCCTTTGCGGGGTTGTGCCCGAACGGCCTACACGAAATCGCGAGGCCACCCTACATGGCGGAACGGAAGAACGAGGCCCGGGCCATGCTGAACTCCCTTTCCGGGAGATTCCTGATCCTGACGGCCGCCTTCGTCATGTTGGCGGAGGTGCTGATCTTCGTACCCTCCGTGGCCCGGTCGCGCGTGGACTACCTCGACCTGCGGCTCGAGGCCGCGCAGATCGCCTCCCTCGCGCTCCTCGCCGACGACTCCCTCGACGAATCGCTGGAGCGCGAGCTCCTGCGGAACGCCGGCGTCTACAACGTCGTCCTGCGCCGCAACGAGCTGCGCCAGCTCGCGCTCTCCTCACCCATCCCCGAGCCGATCCACGCCACCTATGACCTGCGCGAGGCGACGGCGGCCACCTTGATCCGCGACGCGCTGGCGACCCTGGCCGATCCCGAGGACCGCATCATCCGCGTCATCGGCAGCCCGGTGCAGGAGGGCGGCCTCCTCATCGAGATCACCCTTGACCAGGGCCCGCTGCGCCGCGCGATGATCGAGGACGGGTTGCGCGTGCTGGCGCTGTCGGCGGTCATCACCATCGTCACGGCGGCGCTCCTGTTCCTCGCGGTTCGCGTCCTCCTCCTGCGGCCCATCGACCGCGTGGTGGGCCATATGCGCGCCTACGCCGCCGCGCCCGAGGACGCGCGCCAGATCATCGACCCCACCGCCTCCGTGACCGAGCTGCGCGAGGCCGAGGAGGCGCTGCGCGGGATGCAGACCCAGCTCACCGGCGCGCTGCGGCAGCGGGCGCGGCTCGCGCAGCTCGGCAGCGCGGTGGCCAAGGTCAGCCACGACCTCCGCAACATCCTCGCCTCGGCCCAGCTCTTCGCCGACCGGCTGGAGGAGACCGAGGACCCGCTGGTGCGTCGCATGGCACCCAAGATCGTGGCCTCCCTGTCCCGCGCCATCTCCCTGTGCGAATCGACCCTCGCCTTCGGCCGCGTCGAGGAGCCGCCGCCCCGCCTGTCCCGCGTGCCGCTGGCCTCGGTGGTGGCCGAGGTCGTGGACGGGGAGCGGCTGGCGGCGGGGGACGCCGACATCTCCTTCTCGGAGAACATCCCCGCCGGAATGACGGTCCGCGCCGACGGCGAGCAGCTCTACCGGGTGATCCTCAACCTCGTCCGCAACGCCCGGCAAGCCATCACCGCGAGCGGCAAGCCGGGCGAGATCGGCCTGTCCGCCGAGGAGGACGACGAAGCCTGGTGGATCGTGGCCAGCGACACCGGCCCCGGCCTGCCCCCCAAGGCGCGCGAGCACCTGTTCCAGGCCTTCCAGGGGGGCGTCAGCAAGGGCGGCACCGGCCTGGGCCTCGCCATCGCCGACGAGATCGTGCGCGGCCACGGCGGCCGGCTGGAGCTGCGCCGCACCGGCCCCGGCGGCACCGAGTTCGCCATCCGCCTGCCCAAGGAGACGACCCGGCTGGCCCCCCTCTCGCGCCCGGACGAGACCGGAGGAGGGACCGACCCCGAGCCGCCGCTCGCCGGGCGCTACCAGGGCGGCACCGAGGCCGCCGAATGATCGGGGCTCCCGCCCGACCTTGCGGCCCGACCTTGCGGCAAGTGCGCCGCCCTCCTTGGAATGGCCCTTGCCAACCCCGGTGGCCACGGTTACATCGCCCTCACTCTGCCGCGCGCTGGTAGCTCAGTTGGATAGAGTACTTGACTACGAATCAAGGGGTCGGGGGTTCGAATCCTCCCCAGCGCGCCAGAGTCCTCCAGCAGATGAAGTTATCTTCAGGCATGGCCTTGACCTGATCCATCAAGGTCAGCCGCTCGGCTCCATGCCTACGCTCACCCGACCCCCCAAGGCCCTGAACGCTGCCTCGTCGCGGCCGACTTGAACGCCGCGTCTTGAATCAGGACGACGCTTCACCTGCCGCTTCCGCAGGCCCGCCTCCCACGCCAGATCGGCCTGCGACAGATCGCGGACGCGCAAGGCCCAGATCAGTTCGACCTTACGCGAGCGATAGGCGGAGCGGGACCGTAGGACGATGGCTGCTGCTCGGGCGGGGGATCGGCTCGCCGTGCGCCAGCCAGCCTGCCACGGCTACCGCGTTCTCCGCGTGGTGCAAGGCTTCGGCGACCATCCCTCCAAAGCTCGTGACCTCGGGAAGATCCGGGCAGGTGACCCGCAGAGTCCCGTCGTCCGGATCGAGCGCGATCGGATGGTGGATCCGGGACGCCGCGCCCTCAGCCCTCGGCCCTGACCTTCTCGCAGGTGGCGGTGATCTCGGACCCGCTCTCGATGCTCAGCGTCTCGTAGCGGATCGTGCCGGACAGCCGGGCCGAGGCGTGGATGCGGACCGCACCCCCGGCGATGTGGCCGGTGAAGGTGCCCTTCACGCCCACCGCTGCCGCCTGCACCTCGCCGTTGACGGTGCCGCGCTCCTCGATGACGACCGAATCCGCCATCACCCGCCCCTCGACCTGGCCCTGGATCTCCAGGAGCCCCGGCGCGCTGATGTCGCCCACGATCCGCGTCCCCGCGACGAGGTGCGACCGTCCGCCCTGCGCCCCGTAGCCCGCGCCCGGATTGGCGGCGGCGCCGCTGCTCATGGCCATGATCCAATCTCCCCTTCGGCCCCCGGGGCCGGCCTTCGCCGCATCAAGCCCAAGACGGGCCGGCGAGACAAGGGCCCCCGCGCCGAACGCCCCGACGCTGCGTCAGAACCGCACCGCCACTCCCGGCAGCCCCAGCGCCCGCACCAGCTCGCGCAGCTCCTGCCGCGCGGCGACGTTGGACATCGACAGGCTGCTGACGCCGATATCCTTCAGATCAAGGAGCGTGAGTCCCCGCGGGAACAGCTCCCGGAACACCACCCGTTCGGAGAACCCCGGCCCGACGCGGAACCCGATCCGCTTGGCGAGCCGCGCCAGCGCCGCCTCCATCCGCTGCTTGTTCAGCATCGCCTGGCTGCCCAGCCGGTTCCGCAGGACGATCCAGTCTATGGGCGCGAGCCCCGCCTGCGCCCGCAACTGCCGCGCGCTCCAGACCATCTCCGCATAGACCGACGGCCCCAGGATCTTCTCCCCGTCCGTGTCGATCCGCGCCAGGAGGTCGAAGTCCACGAAGCTGTCGTTCAGCGGCGTCACCAGCGTATCCGCCATCGAATGCGCCACCTGCGCGAGCCGGGTGTGGCTGCCGGGGCAGTCGATGACGATGAACTCCGACTCCGCCTCCAGCGCCGCCACGGCGCGGCCGAGGCGGAGATCCTGCGCGTTCTTGCCCTCCGGCACCTCCGCCTCGTCGATCTCCGGCAGGAGGAGGTCGCGCGGCGTCGGCAGGTCCAGCCCCTCCTTGGCCAGGAACCGCGTCCGGTTCTCAATGTAGCGCCCGAGCGAGCGCTGCCGGACATCGAGGTCGATGCACCCCACCCGATGCCCCATCCGCGCGAGCGCCGAGGCGACGTGCATGGCGACGGTGGACTTGCCCGCGCCGCCCTTCTCGTTGCCCACGACGATGATGTGCGCCACGGCTTCCCCCCTTGCATCCGGCAGCGGTATAATGGCGCAAGATGGCGAGGAAAAGGCGAGCGGTCCTTGACTCGGGGCCCGCCGAGGCCCATGTGCCACTCACCCGCCGGTCCTGCCGCGTGAGCAGGGCGCATCTTGATGCGCGAGATCGCCGGGCACAAGGTTCCCACCTTTCACGCAGGGGAAGCCGCGCCGTGACGGTCCCAGGGCAATGCCGCCCGGGGGTCAGCGCATCGGCTGCCACCCCTCGCTGCCCGGACCCCGCTGGGCCGGGACGGGGACCCATTCGGGCCTGCGGGCCCCTGACAGGACATCCATGCAATTCGACACGCTGGGGCTCTCGCCCCGCCTCATCACCGCCCTGAACGACCAGGGCATCACCGACCCAACGCCGATCCAGACCCAGGCCATCCCGCACGCCATGGCGGGCCGCGACGTCATGGGCCTCGCCCAGACCGGATCGGGCAAGACCGCCGCCTTCGGCCTGCCGATGCTCGACGCGCTCATGAAGAACGGCCGCAAGGCCGAGCCCAAGACCCCCCGCGCCCTGATCCTCGCCCCCACGCGGGAGCTCGCGCGGCAGATCCACGACACGCTCTCGGCCTTCGCCCAAGGGTCGCACCTCAAGCTCGCGCTCATCACCGGCGGGGTGGGCTTCACCCCGCAGATCGAGCGGATGTCCCGCGGCGTGGCGATCCTGGTGGCGACGCCCGGCCGCCTCGTGGATCTCCTCGACCGTCGTGCCGTGGACCTTTCCAAGACCGAGTTCCTGGTGCTGGACGAGGCCGACCAGATGCTCGACCTCGGCTTCATCCACTCGCTGCGCCGCATCGCCGGGCTCCTGCCCAAGCAGCGCCAGACCATGCTCTTCTCCGCCACCATGCCCAAGCTGATGGAGGAGATCGCCGGGGCCTTCCTGACCGATCCCGTCCGCGTGCAGGTCAACCCGCCCGGTCAGGCCGTCGCCAAGATCGACCAGTGGCTCCACTATGTCGCCAAGGGCGCCAAGACCGACCTGCTGATCGAGCTTCTCGACAAGCACCGGGACGAGCTCGCCATCGTCTTCGGCCGCACCAAGCACGGCAGCGACAAGCTCGCCAGGCAGCTCGAAGCCGCCGGTTACGCCGTCGCGGCGATCCACGGCAACAAGAGCCAGGGCCAGCGCGACCGCGCCATCGCCGCCTTCCGCGAGGGCGAGGTGCGGGTGCTGGTGGCGACCGACGTGGCGGCGCGGGGGCTCGACATCCCCGGCATCCGGCACGTCTACAACTACGACCTGCCCAACGTGCCCGAGAACTACGTCCACCGCATCGGCCGCACCGCGCGCGCCGGGGCGGACGGGACGGCGGTGGCCCTCTGCTCCCCCGACGAGATGGGCGAGCTCCGGGACATCGAAAAGGCGATGAAGGCCAAGATCCCCGTCGCCTCGGGCGCCCCGTGGGAGGGCGTGTCCGAGCCCGCCGCGCGTCCCGGCGCGAACCGGGGCGGCAAGCCGCGCCAAGGCCAGGGGCAAGGCCGTCCTGCGGGGCAGGGCCGTCCGGGCGGGCCGTCGGCCGGCCAGCAGCCTTCGCGCCGCCCGGCGCAGGTCGGAGCGCCCGGCGGCAAGCCCGCCGGCCAGAAGCCGCGCCGCCCGGCCGCCGCGCCGCGCCGCCGCACCACGGCAGCCTGAGCCGGCCGCCGCCGACCCACTGACCCACTCCAGCTGGCGCGGCCGCCCGCCGCCGCGCCAGCCCCTTCTTTGTGTCCCGGGCCGCCTGCGGACCGACGACCCCTGGACGGCCGCCAAGCCGTGACGAGGCCCGGGTCCGTTCACCCCGCCACGAGGCTTCACGCCGGTCGAGGCCCGGTCCGGGCGGTGATCGGCCCCCGTCCGCGCCGTCGCAGATCGACCCATCATGGGCGCAGGCTGCCAAGCCGAGGTTCCCGGTTCTTGTTGTCTCGCCTCCGGTCCCTTGACCGAGCAGAGCCGGGGCCGGGCGCTAGCGGTCTGTCCGCCCCTTCGCGCCCCGGTTACGGCAGCTCGTCAAAGCCCGTCGCTGGACAGCGCCGTCCCGCCCGCCCGCTCGTGCTCCCAGGCCGCCGGGCCGACGCTCCCGGTCCCCCGATCCTGTCACCAAGCAGGGAAGGGACTGGGCTTCACTCGCCTGTCCGGCCCTTCCCGCCACGATGCCAATGGCTCGCCGAAGCCAGCCGCCCGACGGTGGCCTCGCCGCCCGACCCATCGCGGCCCCAGGCCGCTGGGCCAAAGTCCCGGATTCTCCCTGTCTCGATCAGGACACCGAGCCGCGCAGAGGCCGAGGGTCACCAGCGCGATCGAGCTTCCGGTCCCGTCAGGAGTGGCGAAGCCCACCGCATAGTGCCTCGCCGGCCGACGCATCGCGGTGGCAGGCCGCTGCGCCGAAGCCCGTCGGCCTCCTCTCTCGCCCCGGCATGGAGAACGGAATCGGCCGAGGCTCGCCTGCCTGACCGGGACGTTGGCGCAATGCGCCCCGGTTACGGCAGCTTGGCAGGTCTCGCCGTCGGAGAATGAGGTTGCAGAGCCGCGCGCCCCGCCATGATGCCTGAAGCCGGCTGTCCAGTCGGGGCAGTGGCCGGCCGTCGTCACCGCAACCGATCCGGTCCGAAGCCAGCGGTCCCATCCAAGATCCGGCTGCGCTGGCACTGGACGGCGGCGACCCATGGGCGGCTTCCCGACACGCCCGAGGGCGGGTGCCGTCTGGGTCCGGCGACGACAGCCTGACATTGGCATGGCCGCGCCGCGAATCGGGCCAACAAGGCATCCCGGTCGTCTCAGGCCGGAGAGGGCGGCAGCCGCCGTCCGGGTTCACGACGTGCCTTGGCCCGCGTGTCGCCGGTCCGACCGGGCCCGCGGCGATCCCATCGAGGCGGCTATCCCCGAACCGTCTCCGTCCCTCGCCCCTCCACCCGCGTCGCCCCTGCCGGGCCGGGGAACCACGTCCGCCCCGCGTCACGCCACCGACCGCGCCGGGCCCTGGCACGGGGCCATGAGGTCCCCGAGCGCCATGGGCCGGCCGAGGTGATAGCCCTGCGCCAGGTCGCAGCCCAGCTCGCGCACGATCCGGAGGTCGTCCTCCGCCTCCACCCCCTCGCAGACCACCTCCAGCCCCAGTGCGTGGGCCAGCTCGATCATCGCGTTGAGCAGCGCCTGCCTCTCGATGCGGTCGTGCAGGTCGGCGACGTAGCTGCGGTCGATCTTCAGCGTGTCGAAGCCCATCTGCCGCAGGTAGCCGATCGAGGAGTAGCCGGTGCCGAAGTCGTCCAGCGCGATCGGGAAGCCGGCCGCCCGCAGTTCCTCCAGCCGCTCGGCCGCGAGGCGCGGGTCGTCCACCAGCACCCGCTCGGTCAGCTCCACCTCCAGGCGGCGCGGGTCGATGCCGCGCCGGCCAAGCTCGCCGATCAGGTCGGGCACGAAGGTCGGCGCGAGGAGCTGGAGCGGCGAGACGTTGAAGCAGGCCACCAGGTCGGCGTGCCGCTCCAGGTCGTCGCAGAGCAGCAGGAACAGCCGCCAGCCCAGGTCCACGATCAGGCCCGACTGCTCGGCCACGGCGATGAAGCGGTCGGGCCGCACCGGGCCGAGCTGGGGCGAGGTCCAGCGCGCCAGCGCCTCGGCCTTGGCGAGCCGCCCCGTCCGGGGGTCGCGGATCGGCTGGTAGACCAGCGACAGCTCGCCCGGGCGGTCCAGCGCCTCGCGCAGCGCCCGCTCCATGATGCGGGCCTCGCGGTCGGCGGTCTCGATCATGTCGCCGAAGGCGACCGGCCCGCGGTCGCGGTGCCGCTTGGCCTCGTACATGGCGAGGTCGGCGTGCCGCACCAGGTCCTCGGCGGTCGAGCCGGCCTTGCCCTGCACCGCGTAGCCCACCGAGGCCCCGATCCGCAGCCGGTGGCCCGGCACCTCCAGCGGCGACCGGAGCGCCGCGCCGACGGCGGCGGCGAGGTCGCGGGCGCGGGCCCCGGCGTCGGGGCCGTCGAGGATGAACACGAACTCGTCGCCGCCGACCCGGGCCAGGAGGCAGCCGGGGCCGGCCAGGTCGGACAGCCGCTCGCCCAGGTGGGCGATCACGGAGTCGCCGGCGGCGTGGCCGATGGCATCGTTGATCCGCTTGAACCCGTCCACGTCGAGGTAGAGGATCGCGCGCTCCCCCTCCCGCGCGGGGGTGGCCAGCGCTTCGTTGAAGGCGGTCCGGTTCATCAGGCCCGTCAGGGGGTCGGTCCGCGCCGCCAGGGCCGACCGCCGCTCGGCCGCGATCAGGTGATCGGCGCTGCGCCGCACCAGCGTCATGCCGACGGCCACCAGCCCCGCCGTCAGCGCCATCACCACCACGAGGAGCGGCAGCATCCGCCGCAGCAGGTCCGAGCCGGGATGCGGCGGCTCCCAGGAGATGAAGGCCACCGGCGCGCCCTGCGCGTCGAGAAGCGGCAGCGACGGCCGGTCCTGCGGGGGGCGGCGCACCAGGGCCACCTCGCTCAGCAGGAGGTCGTCGCGCATCGCGCCCACCGTCGCCGCGCCGATCCGCTGGCCCATGACGAGCCGCCCCAGCCGGTCGTCGGGCAGCACGCCGCCCCCACGCTCCGTCAGGTGCTCCACCCGCGCGGCGGCGAGCACGTAGAGATGCCCGGCGCTCCAGGCGAAGAACTCCGTCCCGTCGTAGGTGTCGAGCGGCACGAGCGCGAGCCGGCTTTCGGCGAGGCCGAGGAGCAGGGGGTCGAGCAGGCCCTCGCGCGGCTCGGCGGGGCCGCCGATGGTCCAGCCGAGGTCCCGCTCCAGCGGGCCGCCCCAGAGCATGGCGATCTGGAACGCCTCCCCGGCGATGGCGGTGGCGCCGATCTTGTCGCGCATCCAGTCGGTGTCGCCCGCCGTGACGTGGGTCGCCGTATCCTCCCACTTGGCGTAGTCGAGGGCGAGGAGCCGCGCCCGTTCCACCATGCCGTCGCGGGCGTCGAGGATCCGCGCCTCGGCCTGGCGGCGGGCCTGGTCGTCCAGCGCCCGCGTCATCCACAGCACCGAGCCGCTGACCGTCAGGACGAGGACCAGGATGGTCCCGACCATGACGGCCGCGATGCGGGCCGGAAGTCGATGAAGTCGCGGCATTCGTCCCCCCCCCTCGCATGGTCGGTTGCGTCCTTCCGCCCAGTCTGCCCGACAATGGTGAGGATTTCCTTAACGCCGCGCCGGAAAACGCGCCGGCCGATCCGGGGGTCGCAGGGGCCCGTAACGCGGAACGCCGCGCCCCGGGGGAGGGCGCGGCGTCCTGATGGCGTCGTCGGCGGAGGCCCAGGGCCCCCGGGGAGGGGCTCAGAAGCCCAGGCCGGCGTACTTGTTCTTGAACTTGGAGACGCGGCCGCCGGTGTCCATGAGGCGCGTGCCGCCGCCCGTCCAGGCGGGGTGGGACAGCGGGTCGATCTCCAGGTTCATCGTGTCGCCTTCCTTGCCCCAGGTGGTCTTCATCTGGATCATGGTGCCATCGGTCATGCGGACGTCGATGAGATGATATTCGGGATGGATGCCGGACCTCACTTGGAGTCCTCCTTCGCCTTGTAGTTGGTGACCTCGGCGATGCGGGCCGACTTGCCGCGACGATCGCGCAGGTAATAGAGCTTGGCGCGGCGGACCTTGCCGCGACGGACCACGGTGATCGAGTCGATGTTGGTGGAGTAGAGGGGGAACACCCGCTCCACGCCCTCGCCGAACGAGATCTTGCGGACGGTGAACGAGCCCGCGATCCCGGCGCCGTGCTTGCGGGCGATGCAGACGCCTTCGTACATCTGCACGCGCGAGCGGGTGCCTTCGGTCACCTTGTAGCCGACGCGGATGGTGTCGCCGGCCTTGAAGTCGGGAATGTCCTTCCCGAGGGAGGCGATCTGTTCCGCCTCCAGTTGCGCGATGAGGTCCATGGGACCCTCCTCTGGTTGCCCGGGGCGAACCCCCGGAGGTCTCTCGCGGCCTCAGAGCTCTCGGTCTTCCTCCGGGAGCCCCTGCGATGCAAGGTGGTCCCGCCAGAGATCAGGTCGCCGTTCCTTGGTCAGCCTTTCGGCCATCTCCTGCCGCCAGGAGGTGATTCGCGCGTGATGCCCCGACAGAAGCACTTCGGGGATCGCGCGCCCTTCCCAGACGGCCGGCTTCGTGTACTGCGGGTATTCCAGCAGGCCGGAGGAAAAGGATTCCTCCTCGGCCGAATGATGATTCCCGAGCACGCGGGGCATAAGCCTTACCGTCGCGTCGATCAAGGCCTGAGCCGCGATCTCGCCCCCGGTCAGGACGAAATCCCCGAGCGAGACCTCCTGGAGCCCGAAGCCCTCGATCAGCCGCTCGTCCACGCCCTCGAAGCGGCCGCAGAACAGGATCGCACCGTCGCGGCCCGCAAGGTCGCGGGCCATCGCCTGATCGAAGCGCCGCCCGCGCGGGGACAGCAGCAGGCGCGGCACGTCGCCCCGCGCGCGCGAGATCGCCTCCTCCAGCGCCCGCGCGCCCACGTCGGCGCGCAGCACCATGCCCGCGCCGCCGCCGGCGGGGGTGTCGTCCACGTTGCGGTGCCGCCCGTCGCCGAACTGCCGCAGGTCGATGGTCCGGAGCGCCCAGAGCCCCTCGCGCAGGGCCTTGCCGGTCAGCGACAGGCCCAGGACGCCGGGGAAGGCCTCGGGCAGCAGGGTGACGACCTGCGCGGTCCAGACGCCGGCCAGCTCCTCCTCGGCCATGAGGTCGCGGGGCGTGGCGGAGGGACGGATGGACTTGCGGCCGATGGCGCGGAAGGGGGTGTCGGACATGGGCCCGCCTCATAGGGCAGGGCGGGCCGGAAGGGAACCGCCGCCGGGAGCCGCGCGGTCAGGGCCCCGCGCCGGTCATCGGGCCGGGCTTGGACCGGTCGTTGCCGTCGGTGGGGTCGTCGTTGTCGTCGCGGTCGCCGAAGCTCTCGCTGCCATCGAAGCGGGTCTCGGGCTCGGCGGCCCGCCGCGGGGACGCCGCCGCCGAGTCGTCCGGCGAGTCGTCGGGCGCGGCAGGCTGGGACTGGGCGCCCGCCCCGGTGTCGGCCGGGCCAGTCCCGGAGCCAGTCCCGGAGCCAGTCCCGGAGCCAGCCCCGGAGCCAGTCCCTTGCCCCGCCGCCGTGCGGGGCCCGAACTCGCGCCGGAGCGTGTCCGCCACCTCCTCGACGATCCGGGTCACGCCGCGCACCGCCTCGCCGGCCGCGCCCGCGACCAGCGCGCCGATGTCGGCGACCCCCTCGGCGGGCTTGGCTGTCGGGCCGGACTCCTTCGGCCCATCCTGCCTCGCCTTGTCGTCCCCGGCCGGGGCGAAGCCGAACCGGGCCGCCTTGTCGCCCAGGGTCTTGCGGGCCAGCGCCATCCCGATGGCGAGCAGCGCCCCGGAGGCCATCTCGGCGGTCCGGGGGTTCGACAGGGCCTTGTTGACGGTCTTGCGGAGCCGCTTGGGCACCTTCACGTTGCCGATGCGCTTCGGCACGATCTTCCTGGCCCTCTGGCCCATCGTCCTCGTCCTTCCGGTCGTTGCCGGGACGAACGCGGGCCGTGGCCGGGCCGTTCCTAGAGCGCGCCCTCGGGCGGGTCGGCGACGATGCGCCGGGCGGCGAGGTCCACCAGCGGCACCGCCGCCAGGGTGAAGGGGATGAGCGCGGTGGCCCCGCCGGGCCGCGCGATCTCCAGGATGTCGCCCGCGCCGTGGTTCAGCACGGCCCGCACGGTGCCCAGCCGGTTGCCGCCCGCGTCATGGACCGGCAGCCCGATCAGGTCGGCGTGGTAGTATTCGTCGTCCGGCAGCGCGGGGAGCCGCGCCCGGTCGGCCAGCAGGGGCACGCCGCGCAGGGCGTCGGCCTCCTCCTTGGAGGCGATCCCCTCGACCCGGGCGATCAGCGCGCCCTGCGTCTGGCCCAGGATCTCGATGGACCCGAAGGCCCGCCCGTCCGGGGACCGGAGGGGCACGTAACCCGCGATGTCGGCGGGCTCGGCGCAGAAGCTTTTCAGGCGCACCTCGCCGCGGACCCCGAAGGCCCCGGCGAGGCTGCCCACGACGATCTTGTCGTCGCTCATGTCGCTGGCTTACTCGGTCGCCACGGCGCGGGCGGCCTTCTTCTCGGCGCGGTCCTTGGACGCCTTGCCCGGCTCGCCCTTCTGGGGGTTGCTGCGCTCGGTCCTGGGCAGGACGCCGGCGGCTTCCAGCATCCGCTGGACGCGGTCGGTGGGCTGCGCGCCCTGGGACAGCCAGTGCTGCACGCGCTCCAGGTTCATCTTCACGCGCTCCTCGCTGTCCTTGGGCAGGAGGGGGGCGTAGGTGCCCAGCTTCTCGATGAAGCGGCCGTCGCGGGGCATCCGCGCGTCGGCGGCGACGATCGAGTAGAAGGGGCGCTTCTTGGAGCCGCCGCGGGCGAGCCGGATCTTCATGGCCATGATGTCTGTTCCTTCAGCTTTGATGGCGTTCGTGGTGCTTGATGACTTCCTGGATGACGAAGGCCAGGAACTTCTGGGCGAACTCGGGATCGAGATCGGCCTTCTCGGACAATTCCACCAGGCGGGCGATCTGCTGCGCCTCCCGCGTGGGGTCCGAAGGGGGGAGCCCGTGGGCGGCCTTGAGTCGGCCCACGGCCTGCGTGTGCTTGAACCGCTCGGCGAGCGTGAAGACCAGGATCGCGTCGAGCCGGTCGATGCTCTCCCGGTGCTCGCGCAGGACCTGCGCGGCGCGGAGCGTGTCGTCCATCTGGTTCATCCTGCAAGCTCCGGCCGGGGATGGCGATAGACGGCGACGCCGTCGTCCGGCGTCCCCGCATAGGAGGCCTCGGCCTCCGGGTCGCGCCGGGCGCCCAGCCGTTCCGCGAGGCGCACCGAGCGCAGGTTCTCGGGATCGACGTAGCTCACGAGCGACGGGAGCCCCTGCGCCCAGGCCCAGTCGCGGGCCGCCGCGCAGGCCTCGGTGGCATAGCCCCGGCCCTCGGCCGCCGCGCGCAGGAAGAACCCCAGTTCCGGCTCGCGGTCCGACGGCTCCAGGTTGACGCCGGCAAAGCCCAGCACCTCGCCGCCCTCGCGCGCCTCCACGGCCCAGAAGCCGACGCCGCGCAGCATCCAGCCGCCGGCCGAGGCCGCCAGTTCCGTGAAGGCGTCGTTGCGGCTCATCGGCCCGTCCATCCACCGCGCGCGGTCGGTGCAGAGGATCTCGGCCCAGGCGTCCATGTCCGACAGGCGAGGCGCGCGCAGCCGCGTCCGCGCCGTCTCGAGGGTCGGCACGAGAGACGACAGATGCCGTGCGAGGGCCGCCGGCGCGCCGGGGAGGACCATCTCATGCGCCGCGATCACGACAGCTCCTCCGGCCGGGGGTGGCGGTAGACGAGGATGCGCTTGCCCGGCGCCTCGGGCGCGGCGGCCCCGGGGTCCAGCCGCGCGCCCAGCCGCTCGGCCAGCGCCGCCGACCGGGCGTTGCCCTCGGCGACGTAGCTCACCACCGTGTCCCAGCGCAGGTCGCGCCAGATATGCCCCAGCGCGCCCTCGGCCGCCTCGCGGGCGATGCCCCGGCCCTCGGCGCCCTCGTCCAGCACCATCCAGCCGATCTCGCGCTCGGGCCAGTCGGGCGGGTTCCAGGGGCCGACCAGCGCCACGGCGCGATCCTCGCCCCGCCGCGTCACCGCGAACATCCCGAAGCCGAAGATCTCCCAATGGCCCAGCTCCGCCGCGAAGGACCGGAACGCCTTGCCGAGGTTCCGATGGCTGCCGAACTCCTGCGCCCGCTCCGACATCATGAAGTCGCGGAACGGCTCCCAGTCGCCAGGGACGGGCTGGCGGAGCGTCAGCCGCTCGGTGTGGAGGACCGGCGCGCTCACGTCACCTCTTCCTCATCAGCCCCGACAGGCCCTGCGGCAGCCCGCCGCCCGCGCCGCCGAACGGGTTCTGGCCACCGAAGCCCTTGGGCAACTGCATCCCGCCCGGCATCTGCGGCATCTTCCCCGACTGCATGGCGGCCTGCGCGGCGGCGATCTCCTCGGGCGACGGGCCGGCCTTGCCGAACATCCGCTGGACGGCCTGCTTCAGCATCCCGCCCTTCCCCATGGCCCCGAGCTTCTTCATCATGTCGGCCATCTGCCGGTGCTGCTTGAGCAGCTTGTTCAGCTCCTGCACCTCCAGCCCCGCGCCCGCGGCGATCCGCTTCTTCCGCGACGCCTGGAGGAGGTCCGGGTTCGCCCGCTCCTTCCTGGTCATCGAGTTGATGAGGGCGATCTGCCGCCGGATCATGCGGTCGTCCAGCCCCGCCTCGGCGGCCTGCTTCTGCATCTTGCCCATGCCGGGCATCATGCCCATCACGGCCTCGACGCCGCCCATCTTCTGCATCTGCTCCAGCTGCATCCGCAGGTCGTTCATGTTGAAGAGTCCCTTCTGGAACCGCTTCATCATGCGCTCGGCCTGCTCGGCCTCGAAGGTCGCTTGGGCCCGCTCCACCAGCGCGACGATGTCGCCCATCCCGAGGATGCGCCCGGCGATCCGGCCGGGATCGAAGGTCTCCAGCGCGTCCAGCTTCTCGCCCAGGCCCACGAAGCGGATCGGCTTGCCGGTGACGGCGCGCATCGACAGCGCCGCGCCGCCGCGCCCATCGCCGTCCATCCGCGTCAGCACCACGCCCGACACGCCGATCTTGTCGTCGAACTCCTGCGCGACCTCGACCGCGACCTGCCCCGTGAGGCCGTCCACGACCAGCAGCGTCTCGCGCGGGCGCACCGCGTCGCGCACCTCGGCCGCCTGCCGGATCAGCGCCTCGTCGATGTGCAGCCGCCCGGCGGTGTCGAGCAGGTAGACGTCGTAGCCGCCCAGGGCCGCCTGCGTCCTGGCCCGCCGCGCGATCGCCACCGGGTCCTCGCCCGCGACGATCGGCAGGGTATCGACGCCGATCTGCGCGCCGAGGATGGCCAGTTGCTCCATCGCCGCCGGCCGGTTGGTGTCCAGGGACGCCATGAGGACCTTCTTGCCCTCGCGCTCCTTGAGCCGCTTGGCGAGCTTGGCCGTCGTCGTCGTCTTGCCGCCGCCCTGCAGGCCGACCATCAGGATCGGGGCCGGCGGGTTGTCGATCTTGAGGGAGCCCGCGTCCTCCTCGCCGCCCAGCACGCGCACCAGCTCGTCATGGACGATCTTGACGACCTGCTGCCCCGGCGTGACCGACTTGGTGACGGCCTGCCCCGTGGCCTTGCGCTCCACGGCCTTCACGAAGTCCCGCGCGACGGGCAGGCTCACGTCCGCTTCCAGAAGCGCCGTCCGCACCTCGCGCAGGGCGGTCTGCACGTCGGCCTCGCTCAGCGCGCCCTGGCGCGTCAGCCGGTCGAAGACTCCGCCCAGGCGGTCCGCGAGGTTCTCGAACATGGCCGTCCTCTCCTTCATGTCCCGCCCCGCAGATAGGCAGGCCCGCCCGAATTCCAAAACTCGCCGCGCGCGGCGAAATCCCCAACACCAGTCGCGCCCGTGGGCGCATCTGCGCTGACGGGCGGCGATCCCCCATGGATGGGGGACCGGACGACGCGAAGGTGTCCGGTGATCGGTGGCGGATACGCCCTCGCGGGGGCGGCGTCAAGCGGAACGCAGCCCATTGCCCCGGCCACCGTCCCTTGCCACAACCACCCCATGACGAGCTGGGACGAGATCCGCACCGCCTTCCAGGTCGCCCGCCTGGGCACCGTCTCGGCCGCCGCCGAGGCGCTGGGCGTCCACCACGCCACCGTGATCCGCCACGTGGACGCGCTCGAGTCCCGCCTCGGCGCCCGGCTGTTCCAGCGCCACGCGCGCGGCTACACCCCGACCGAGGCCGGGCGCGACCTCCTCCGCGTCGCCGAGGAGGCCGAGGACCGCTTCGCC
The DNA here is from genome assembly GCF_017872975.1 of Rubellimicrobium aerolatum. Taxonomy (GTDB): domain Bacteria; phylum Pseudomonadota; class Alphaproteobacteria; order Rhodobacterales; family Rhodobacteraceae; genus Rubellimicrobium; species Rubellimicrobium aerolatum. The sequence continues at coordinate 233,427 of NZ_JAGGJP010000005.1, read as the reverse complement.
CAGCTCGTGGGCCGCATCCGCGACCAGTCCGGCGGCGTCAGCGGCGAGCTGGTGGTCACCTCGCTGGCCGCCTTCTCGCCCTACCTCACGCCGCTCCTGACCGAGTTCCAGGCCGCCCATCCCGGCCTCGTCGTGCGCTACCTCGCCGACGGGCGGCTGTTCCGGCTCGAATACGGCGAGGCGCACGTCGCCATCCGCGCCGGCCTCGCGCCGCCCTCGCAGCCCGACAACGTCGTGCAGCCCCTCCTGCGGATGCGCTACGCCCTCGTCGCCGCGCCCGCCTACCTCGACCGCCACGGCACCCCCGCCACGCCCGAGGACCTCGCGCGCCACGCCTACGTGGGCCTCGACGCCCTCGACGGCCGGGCGCCCTTCAACCGCTGGCTGGCCGAGCTCGCCCCGCGCGAGCGGGTCATCTACCGCGTGGCCGAGGACGCCTCCCTGATCGAGGCCATCGCGGCGGGCGCGGGCCTGGGCTTCGTCTCCACCCTCGACCGCCGCGCCCGCCCGAACCTCGTCGAGGTGCTTCCGCCGCGCGAAGGCTGGGAGGTGCCGGTCTGGCTGGTGACCCACGTGGACCTGCACCGCACGCCCAAGGTCCAAGCCGTCCTGTCGCTGCTCAAGGAGCGCGCGAAGGCCTGGGACGCATGACATCCACCCAGGGCCCGACGCGGCCCCGCACCCTGCAAAGCCCGACGCGGCTCGGGCCGCAGGGGCAGGGCCACCTCGCCATGCTCCTCTTCTCGGCGCTGGTCGCGGGGTCCTTCTCGCTCGGCGCGCGGGTGGCCGACCTCGTGGACCCCGTCGCCTTTACGGCCCTGCGCTTTTGGGTCGCCGCACTGGTGATCGGCGCGGGCCTCGCGGCCACAGGCGGGCTCCGCCGCCCCCGCGCGCCCTGGCGGCAGGGGGTGCTGGGCGTCCTCTACGCGCTCTACTTCGTCCTGATGTTCGAGGGGCTGAAGACCGCGCCCCCCGTCGCGGCCTCCGCCGTGTTCACGCTGACCCCGCTGATGGCGGCGGGCTTCGGCTGGTGGCTCCTGCGGCAACGGTTCTCGGGCCGCATCGCCGCCGCGCTGGCGCTGGGCGCGGCGGGCGCGCTCTGGGTGATCTTCCGCGCCGACCTCCGGGCCCTCCTCGCGCTCGACCTCGGGCGGGGCGAGGCCATCTACTTCGTCGGCTGCGTCGCCCACGCGCTCTATACGCCGCTCGTCGCCCGCCTGAACCGGGGCGAGGGCGCGGCCGACTTCTCGCTCGGCGTCGTCCTCGCCGGCGCGCTCCTCCTGACCGTCCTGGGCTTCCCCCGCCTCCTCGCCACCGACTGGGCGGCGCTGCCTCCGCTCGTCTGGATCACGCTCCTCTACGTCGCGATCTTCGCCTCGGCGGCGACGATGGTCCTCCTCCAGTTCGCCGCCCTGCGCCTGCCCTCGTCCAAGGTCATGGCCTACACCTATCTCGTCCCCGCCTGGGTGCTGCTGTGGGAGGAGGCGCTGGGCGCCGGCGCCCCCGCCCCGCTGGTCCTCGTCGGCGTGGCGCTGACCGGGGCCGCGCTCCTCCTGCTCCTCCGCCCCGACCCGCACTAGGCCCCCTTGCCGCGCCGCCCGCGCGCCCGACCTTCCCCGGACAGGCAACCCCGGAGGCCCCCCTGTCCGACCTCGACTTCAGCTCCTGGCAGAGCCTCCTCATCACGCTGGCCAGCCTCGCCCTCGTCACCCTCGTCGGCGTGGGCCTGCGCCTCCTCGCCATGGTCGCCATCCAGCAGCGGCGCGAGCGGGCGAACCGCCAGATCAACGAACGGCTCCGCACGCTGATCGCCGCCTACAAGACGCTCGGCGGCTCCTTCACCGGCGACCTGTCGGTGGACCCCACCCACCTGCGCGACCTGCGCGGCCGGGCGCTGCCGCCCGAGCCCGGCGCGGAAGCGACCCCCGAGGCCGCCGAGCGCCGCCGCCGCATCCGCGACGCCGCCGAGGCCGCGCTCTCCGACATCATCCTGCTCGGGACCGCCGATCAGGTCCGCCTCGCCGCCCGCGCCGCGCGCGAGATGGCGGCGGGCCGCCCCGTCCACACCGCCGACCTCGTGGCGAGCTTGCGCGACTTCATCCGCGACACGCTCGACCTCGACCCGGTGCCCGACGACGCGCAGATCCCGGCGCAAGGCCCCGCCCGCCCCGCCCCCTCGGGCGGTGGCAAGGGCCGGGGCGAGGGCGGCGGTGGGGGAGGGGGCGGCGGAGGCGGCATGATGGGAATGGGGATGGGCGCCGGCGGGGCAGGGGACCACCGCGCCCCCGCCGCCGACGATCCCGACCCCACGCCCGCCCGCTAGGTCGTCATCGCACCCGCTTGGATCGGCGTAGGGCGGGCTTCAGCCCGCCATCTGCGACCGGCGCCCGAATGGCGGGCTGAAGCCCGCCCTACGCCCCCGCCTCCCCGTCCCGCAACTCCCCCTCCAGGAACCGCTCGAAGGCGTCGAGGTCCAGCGCCTCCATCATCCCGAAGCCCTGCATCCACACGCTCGCCTCGCGCAGCGCGTCCGGCTCCAGCTTGCACCAGGTGATCCGCCCGCGCTTCTCCTGCGCGATCAGCCCCGCCTCGGCCAGCACCTGCAAATGCCGCGACACCGCCGCCAGCGACACGGGGAACGCGCTCGCCACGTCCGACACCGCCATGTCGTCCTCCAGCAGCATCGACAGGATCGCCCGCCGCGTGGGATCGGCAAGCGCCGCGAAGACGGTGTCGAGCGTGGGGGCCATGCCCCGCCCTCGCCCGCCCGCCCGCCCGCCGTCAAGGCCCCGCCGTCAAAGCTCGACGGCCACGCTCAACCGATCCGTTGAACGACGCCCGCGCCGCCCCCGGCCGACGATTCCCGCGCCGCCCTATAAGGATCAACCACTTAGCCGCCCAGACGCCGCCTTGACACCCGCCCCCCCAGGCCCTAGCAGTCCCCGGACTTCCGAAGGGGGGCCGATGTCCGATCCCGACGACCGTTCCGAGCAGGCGCGCCTCGACGCGCTGGAGGAGCGGCTCGCCAAGGCGAGGCGCGAGCCCGAGAAATCCCACACGGAGTCGCACTATTCGCAGGCGAACCTCGCCTGGCGCATGGTGATCGAGCTTGTGGCCGGTCTGATGATCGGCGCCAGCATCGGATACGGCCTCGACACCCTCCTGGGGACGATGCCGATCTTCCTGGTGCTGTTCCTGTTCCTGGGCCTGGCGGCCGGCGTCAAGACGATGCTCCGCTCGGCCCGCGAGATGCAACTGAAGGGCGAGGCCGCCGCGGCCCGCGACAAGGAGGGCGAGGATGGAAGAAACGGCGCATGAGGCGGTGGGCCTGACCTTCCACCCCCTCGACCAGTTCCAGCTCACGCCCCTGTTCGGGACGGGCGGCGCGGACTACAACCCGTCGTTCTTCGCGCTCACCAACGCGACGCTCTGGATGGCGATCTCCGTCCTCGCGATCTTCCTGCTGTTCGTCCTCTCCACCGGCTCGCGCTCGGTCATCCCCGGCCGCGCCCAGTCGGTCGCCGAGCTGATCTATTCCTTCATCCGCAAGATGGTGGACGACGTGGCGGGCCACGACGCGGGCCGCTTCTTCCCGCTGATCCTGACGCTCTTCCTCTTCATCCTGTTCACGAACTTCTTCGGCCTGCTGCCGCTCTCGTTCACCGCGACCTCGCACATCGCGGTCACGGCGCTTCTCGGCTTCGGCGTGTTCCTGTTCGTGACGGTCCTGGGCTTCGTCCTGAACGGCAAGAAGTTCCTGGGCCTGTTCTGGATGACCGACGCGCCGCTGTTCCTGCGCCCGATCATCGCGGTGATCGAGCTCATCTCCTACTTCGTGCGCCCCGTCAGCCACTCCATCCGTCTCGCCGGCAACATCATGGCGGGCCACACGGTCATCAAGGTCTTCGCGGGCTTCGCGCAGGTGGCGGCGATCAGCCCCCTCGCGGTCCTCGGCGTCGCCGCCATCTACGGGATCGAGATCCTGGTGGCCGGCATCCAGGCCTACGTCTTCACCATCCTCACGTGCGTCTACCTCAAGGACGCGCTGCATCCGGGCCACTGACGGCTTCGGTTTAACCCTTCCCACTCAAGGAGAACGAAATGGAAGGCAATATCGGCGAACTCGGCCAGTTCATGGGCGCTGGCCTCGCGGCGATCGGCTCGGGCCTCGCGGCGATCGGGGTGGGCAACGTGGCCGCCAACTACCTCGGCGGCGCGCTCCGCAACCCGTCGGCCGCCGCCTCGCAGACCGCGACGCTCTTCATCGGCCTCGCCTTCGCCGAAGCCCTCGGCATCTTCGCCTTCCTCGTGGCGCTCCTGCTGCTGTTCGCGGTCTGATCCCCGTCCCTCAGTCCTGAACGGCGGCGGGGTCACGATCCCGCCGCCTTCGCTTGCGCCACGAGGAGTCACCGATGGAGCACGACGCCACAGCCGAGCTCACGCATGGCACGGCCGTCCCGACCGAGGGGCCGATCCCCCTCCTGCAGCCGGCCTATTTCGACAACCTGATCTTCTGGGCGGTGGTCGCGCTGGTCGCGATCTACTTCATCCTGTCCCGGATGGCCCTGCCGCGCATCGGCTCCACCCTCGCCACCCGCGAGGGGACGATCGCCAGCGACCTGTCCGCCGCCGAGGCGCTGCGCGCCCAGGCCCGCGACGCCCAGGCCGCCTATGACAAGGCCGTGGCCGAGGCCCGCGCCGAATCCAACCGCATCGCCCAGGCGACCCGCGACGCCATCAAGGCCGACCTCGACGCCGCGCTGGCCCAGGCCGACGCCCAGATCGAGGCCCGCGCCGCCGAAGGCGCCCGCGCCGTCGCCGAGATCCAGTCGCAGGCCCAGGGCTCCGTGGCCGAGGTCGCCCGCGACACCGCGCGCGAGATCCTGCGCGTCCTTGGCGGGCAGGTCGATGAAACCGCCGTGGACCGGGCCGTCTCCGCCCGCGTGGGAGGCTGACATGAGGAAGCTCGCGACCCTGGCGCTCACGCTCGCCGCCTCGCCCGCCTTCGCGGCGACGGAATACGGGTTCTTCTCGCTCCACAACACGAACTTCATCGTGCTGCTGGCCTTCCTGCTGGTCGTCGGGCTCCTGGTCTACTTCGGCGTGCCCGGAAAGCTGACGGCGCTCCTCGACCAGCGGGCCGACGGCATCCGCCGCGACCTCGCCGAGGCCCGCGCCCTGCGCGAGGAGGCCCAGACCCTCGTCGCCTCCTTCGACCGCAAGCGGCAGGAGATGGCCGCCCAGGCCGAGCGCATCGTGGCCGACGCCCGCGCGGAGGCCGAGCGCGCCGCCGCCCAGGCCCGCGCCGACGCCGCCCAGGCCGTCCAGCGCCGCATCGCCGGCGCGGAGGAGCAGATCGCCGCCGCCCAGGCCAAGGCCCTGCGCGAGGTGCGCGACCGCGCCATCACCGTCGCCATCGCCGCCGCCCAGGAGGTGCTGGCCCGGCAGATGACGCCCACGGACCGCGCCCGCCTCGTGGACCAGTCCATCGCCACCGTGGCCCAGCGCCTGAACTGACCGCCCCTCGGGGGCCAACGGAAAAGGGCCGCCGGGCGAACCGGCGGCCCTTCCTGTTTCCGCCCTCGCGCCGTCAGGCGTTGGGCGTGATGATGATCTCCACGCGCCGGTTCTGCTGGCGCCCCTCGGGGGTCAGGTTCGACGCGATGGGCGCGTCCTCGCCCCGCCCGACGATGTTGATGCGCCCGGGGTTGACGCCCGACCCGCGCAGCACCGCCGCCACCGCGCTCGCGCGCCGCTCCGACAGGTCCTGGTTGTAGGCGGCGTCGCCCGTGCTGTCGGTGTGCCCGACCACGTTCACCGTCGTCGCCGGATAGTTGTTGAGCGAGGTCGCCACCGCCCGCAGGTCGCCCTGCGACTGGAGCGACACCGAGGCCGAATCGGTCCCGAACAGGATGTCCTGCGGCAGCGTCACCACCAGCTGGCTCCCGGTGTTCGTCACCGTGCCCGACCCCAGTTGCGACCGCAGCTCGGCCTCCTGCCGGTCCAGCAGCGTGCCCACGCCGGCGCCCGCCGCGCCCAGCACCGCCGCGCCGATGGCGGCGTTGCGAACCCGCTCCTCCGGGTTGTCGCCGGTCAGCGCTCCGGCCAGCGCCCCCACGCCCGCGCCGATGGCGGCGGCGTTGCGCGTCTGGCTGACATCCTGCCCCGGCGCCGGGGCCTGGCAGGCCGCAAGGACCAGCACCGACCCGGCGGCGAGCGAAAGGGTGAGTCGTTGGAAAACCATGTCTTCGTTCCTTCAAGGCGGGCGCGGACGCGCCCCAGCCCGACCCGTCTGGCCGGGGCTCCACTGATAAGCGATAACGGCGCGGCGATAACTATGTTCCCGCCGCCTCGGCAGGGCTCCGCTCACCGGCCCGCTTCGCTTCCCGGCCCTCGGCCTGCCCCTCGGCCCTGGCCGACTCCCAGCCCAGCATGGCCCGCTTGACCGGCAGCCCCCAGCGGTAGCCGCCCAGCTCCCCCGTCCCCCGGATGGCGCGGTGGCAGGGGATCAGCCAGCCGACCGGGTTGCGCCCGACCGCCGTCCCCACCGCCCGCACCGCGCCCGGATGCCCGATGGCCCGCGCGATCTCGCCGTAGGTCGCGACCGACCCCTCGGGGATCGCCAGAAGCGCCTCCCAGACCTTGATCTGGAACGGCCCGCCCCTGACGTGCAGCGCCGCCCCCCGCCCGCCGAAGGCCCCATCGACCCACCCCGCCAGCGCCGCGCGGTCCTCCACCACCCGCGCCCCCGGCCAGCGTGCCCCCAGGTCCGCCCGCACCGCGTCCTCGCCCTGCTCCCCCGCGAACCCCAGCCCGCAGAGCCCCCGCCCGGTCCCCATCGCCACCACCGGCCCGAAGGGCGAATCGAACACGCCCGCCCGCAGCTCCACCCCCTCCGCGCCGCGCGCGAACTCCCCCGGAGTCATCGCCTCCCACCGCAGGAACAGGTCGTGCAGCCGCGACCCCCCCGACAGCCCCACGGCGTCCGCCACCTCCAGCACCGCCCGCCTTTCGCGCAGCAGCGCCTTCGCCCGCCCGAGCGCGAGGTGCTGCTGGTACCGCTTCGGCGACACCCCCGCCCAGGCCGAGAACACCCGCTGGAAATGCGCCCCGCTCATCCCCATCGCCGCCGCCAGCTCCTCCAGCGACAGCGGAGCCTCGGCCCCATCCATCAGCTCGATGGCCCGCCGCATCACGCCGTAATGGTAGCCCTGATCCATGATCCCCTCCGCGCCGGTCCCGAAAGGGTAGGGGACCACGCGCCCCGCCGCGACCCGGAACTTGCGGGAACCGCGCCGCCCCGCTAACCCCGCCCCATGTCCCGCCAACTCACCTACGCCGAGCAGGTCGAGGTCTTCACGCGCCTGCGCGACCTCGACCCCCATCCCAAGGGCGAGCTGGAGCACCTCAACGCCTTCACGCTCCTCGTCGCCGTCGCCCTTTCGGCGCAGGCCACCGACGCCAGCGTGAACAAGGCCACCCGCGACCTCTTCCCCCTCGCCGACACGCCGCAGAAGATGCTGGCCCTGGGCGAGGAGGGCCTGATCCCCTACATCAAGACGATCGGCCTTTACCGCAACAAGGCCAAGAACGTCATCCGCCTGTCCGAGCTCCTCGTCCAGACCTACGGCGGCGAGGTGCCCTCCTCCCGCGCCGCGCTCGAATCCCTCCCCGGCGTGGGGCGCAAGACGGCGAACGTCGTCCTCAACATGTGGTGGGGCTTCCCCTCCCAGCCCGTGGACACCCACGTCTTCCGCGTCGGCAACCGCACCGGCGTCGCCCTGGGCGCGGACGTGGTGGCCGTGGAACGCGCCCTGGAGAACCACGTCCCCGTGGAGTTCCAGAAGCTGTCCCACCACTGGCTGATCCTGCACGGCCGCTACACCTGCGTCGCCCGCAAGCCCAAGTGCCCCATCTGCCCGATCCGCGACCTGTGCACCTTTGAGGAGAAGACCCCCGCATGACCCGCTACCACGCCGTCGGCATCGGCAACGCCATCGTGGACGTCCTCACCCAGGCCGACGAGTCCTTCCTCGACCTCATGGGCATCCAGAAGGGCATCATGCAGCTCGTGGAGCGCGAGCGGGGCGAGATCCTCTACGCCGCCATGCGCGACCGCCGCCAGATCCCCGGCGGCTCCGTCGCCAACACCATCGCGGGCCTGGGCAACCTCGGGCTGAGGACCGCCTTCATCGGCCGGGTGAACGACGACGCGCTGGGCCGCTTCTACGCTGCCTCGCTGGCCGAGGAGGGCTCGGACTTCCCCAACCCGCCCGTCGCCGACGGCGACCTGCCCACCTCCCGCTCGATGATCTTCGTCTCCCCCGACGGCGAGCGGTCGATGAACACCTATCTCGGCATCTCCTCGGAACTCTCCCCCGCCGACGTGCCCGAACAGGTCGCCGCCAGCGCCGACATCCTGTTCCTCGAAGGCTACCTCTACGACAAGCCCACCGGAAAGCAGGCCTTCGAGACCGCCGCCCGCCTCACCCATCAGGGCGGCGGGCAGGCCGGCATCGCGCTCTCCGACCCCTTCTGCGTGGACCGCCACCGCGCCGACTTCCGCCGTCTCGTCCGCGACCTCGATTACGTCATCGGCAACCAGCACGAATGGGAATCGCTCTACCAGACCGACCTCGATGCCGCGCTCCGGCAGGCCGCCGCCGACTGCGGCCTGATCGTCTGCACCCGCTCCGGCGACGAGGTGATCCTCATCCGCGGCGAGGAGCGGACGACCGTCCCCGTCCGCCGCGTCACCCCCGTGGACGCCACCGGCGCGGGCGACCTCTTCGCCGCCGGTTTCCTCTACGGCCTCGCGACGGGGCAGGGGCTCGACGTGGCCGGCCGCATGGGCTGCGCCGCCGCCGCCGAGGTCATCTCCCACTTCGGCGCGCGCCCCGAGGCCGACCTCCGCGCGCTGTTCCGCGACGCCGGCCTCCTCTGATTCGCCCGTCTCGGGGGGGTGTTGCGCGAATCGGGGCCTGACCGTTCGTTGCTGTCACTCGCCGTCAACGCATCGCGGTGCATAACGTCCTCAAGACGCGCACCCGATGAACCCCCGAGAGGAGACCCCATGCAAGCCGGCCCCCACATGGCCCGAGAGATCGCCGAGGCCGCCCCCGCCTTCCGGGCGGCGGCGCTGCGCCCCGCGCCCGCCGTGCCCCCCTCCTGGCGGGCCGCCTACACCGTCGCGCGCGGCTCCTCCGACGCCGCCGCGCTGCTCCTCTGCCTCCTCTACCCCGTGGTCCACGCCGCCGCGCTGGCCCTCGGCCACGACCCCGACGCCCCCGAAACCCTGTCCAAGGTCACGCGCACCCGATGAGCCTCCAGCACACCGCGACCTGGCGCGAGATCCAGGGCCAGCCCGACCTCTGGGACGCCCTGTCCCGTAGCCCCGCCCTGCGCGACGCCCGCGACTGGATCGCCATGCTCGCCGCCAAGGAGGTCTGGCTCTGCGGCGCCGGCAGCTCGGCGCTGCTGGGCGAGATCGTGGCGACCGCCCTCGACGGCGTGATCCACCCGCGCCTGCGCGCCCTCCCCACGACCGACCTCGTGGCCCGCCCGCGCGCCTTTCTCCCCACCAAGGCGCTGGTGATCCAGTTCAGCCGCTCCGGCGACACCGCCGAGAGCGTCGCCACCCTCGACGCCCTCGACGCCCTGTCGCCCGAGACCGCGCGCCTCCACGTCACCTGCAACGCGGCGGGCACCCTCGCCACCCGCGCGCCCAAGACCCACCCCGACCCGCGCCTCCGCCCCGCCCCGTTCCACGTCCTGACCCTGCCCGAGGCCGCCCATGACGCGGGCTTCGCCATGACCGGCAGCTTCACGGCCATGCTCCTGACCGCGCTCGCGCTCCTCGCCCCCGAAGGCGCGCAGCCGATCCCCGAGCACGCGGCCCACCTCCGCCGCCTCCTTCCCCTCTACGAGGACGCCGCCCGCGCCGCCCGCACGCCCGAGCGTCTGGTCTTCCTCGGCACCGGCCCCCTCCAGCCCGCCGCCCGCGAATGCGCGCTCAAGGTCACGGAACTGACCGCCGGGATGATCCCCGCCGTCTGGGACACCCCCCTCGGCTTCCGCCACGGCCCCCGCGCGGCCTTGCGCGGCGCGGCCGACGTGGTGCTCCTGCGCTCCCCCGACCGCCATGCCGCCCTCTACGAGGACGACCTCGCCGCCGAGCTGCGCGCGACGCATCCCGAGACCCGCGTCCTCACCCTCGGCCCTGGCGGCGACCTCGACGTGCCCATGCCCGACGGCGCGGAATGGGGCGCGGCGCTGGTCGTGCCCTTCGCCCAGGTCCTTGCCGCCACCCTCGCCGACCGCCTCGGCCTCCCCGTGGACGACCCCTTCGCGGGCCAGGGCACGCTCACCCGCGTCGTCCAGGGCCTCCGCCTGCACAAGGTGAAACCGTGAGCCTCCTCCTCGACATCATCGCCCGCAACCGCGCCGGCGAGCCCGCCGCCATCCCCTCCGTCTGCTCCGCCCACCCCGAGGTGCTGGAGGCGTCCCTCCGCCTCGCGCGCCAGCTCGGCCGCCCGCTGGTGGTCGAGGCCACGTCCAACCAGGTGAACCAGGACGGCGGCTACACCGGCCAGCGCCCCGCCGACTTCGTGGCGACGGTCCACGGGATCGCCGACCGCGTGGGCCTCGACCGCGCGCAGGCCGTCTTGGGGGGCGACCACCTCGGGCCCCAGGCTTGGCGCCACCTCCCGCCCGCCGAGGCCATGGCCCGCGCCGAAACCATGATCCGCGCCTATGTCCGCGCGGGCTTCTCCAAGATCCACCTCGACTGCTCCGAAGGCTGCTTGGGCGAGCCCGCCCAGCTCCCCGACGCCGTGACCGTCCCCCGCGCCGCGACCCTCGCCCGTGCGGCGGTGGGGGAAGCCCCCGACCTCCTGTTCGTCGTCGGCACCGAGGTTCCGCCCCCCGGCGGCGCGCGGGCGGGCGAGCACGGCATCGTCCCCACCACGCCGCAGGCCGCCCGCGCCACGCTCGACGCCCACGTGGACGCCCTCCGGGGCCTCGGCCGCATCGGCGCCCTCGTCGTCCAGCCCGGCGTGGAGTTCGGCGCGTTGGAGGTCCACCGCCTTCCCCTGACCCGCGACCCCGGCCTCCGGCAGGCCGTCGCCCACCATGACGGCGTGGTGCTGGAGGCCCATTCCACCGACTACCAGCACGCGCAGGCCTTCCCCCGTCTCGCCGCCCTCGGCTTCGCCTTCCAGAAGGTCGGCCCCGCGCTCACCTTCGCGTGGCGCGAGGCGGTCTATGGCCTCGACGCCCTCGCGCGCCTCGCCGGATGGGACGCGGGCGACCTCCCCGGCACGATGGAGCGGCTGATGCTCGCCGACCCCCGCCACTGGCAGAAGCACCTCGACCCCTGGGCCGCCGACCTCCGCCTCCAGCGGCACACCTCCTACGCCGACCGCATCCGCTACTACTGGCCCCAGCCCGAGGCCCAGGCCGCCCTGTCGCGCCTCCGCGCGGCCTTCGAGGGCCGGACCCTCCCCGACCCCTTCCTCCTCCAGGCCTTCGCCCCCGCCACCCTCGACCGCGCCGAAGGGCTCTCCGACCTCCCCCGCGCGCAGGCCCTGATCCAGGCCTCCGTGCAGGAGGCGCTGGCCCCCTACCTCTTCGGCCCCGCATGACCTGGCTCGCCCCCGCCCGCCTCTTCGACGGCGAGCGCCTGCGCGAGAGCCTTGCCCTGCGCTTTGAGGAGGGCCGGGTGGCGGACCTCGCCCCCCTCGACGCGCGAATGAACGCCCACCCGCTCCCCGGCACCGTCACGCCCGGCTACGTGGACCTCCAGGTGAACGGCGGGGGAGGGGTGCTCCTCAACGCCGATCCCACCGTCGCGGGGATGGAGGCCATCGCGGCCGCGCATCGCCGTCTCGGCACCGTCGCCCTCCTCCCCACCGTCATCACCGACGCGCCCGAGGTGCTCGACCGCGCCGCCGAGGCCGCCCTCGCCGCCAAGGGGAAACCGGGCCTCCTCGGCCTCCACATCGAGGGGCCCCACATCGCCCCCGCCCGGCGCGGCACCCACGCCGCCCGCTTCATCCGCCCTCTGGACGACCGGACCCTGACCCTCGTCCGCCGCCTTCGCGAAGGCGGCGTCCCCGTCCTCCTCACCCTCGCCCCCGAGGCCACGACCCCCGGCCAGATCGCCGCCCTCGCCGCGATGGGCACCGTCGTCTCCCTCGGCCACTCCGACGCCACCGCCGCCCAGGCCCGCGCCGCCTTGGCCGAGGGCGCCCGCGCCGTCACCCACCTTTTCAACGCCATGTCGCCGCTGACCCACCGCGAGCCCGGCCTGGTCGGCGCGGCGCTGAACTCCACCGTCCCCGCCGGGATCATCGCCGACGGCCACCACGTCGCCTTCGAGGTCCTGGCCCTGGCGCTGCGCGCCCGCCTCGCCCCCGACCTCCTGTTCCTCGTCTCCGACGCCATGCCCACCGTCGGCGGCCCCGACCGCTTCCGCCTCTACGACATGGACCTCCACGTGCAGGACGGCCGCCTCCTCAACCCCGAGGGGAACCTCGCCGGCGCGCACACGACGATGGCCGAGGGCGTCGCCAACCTCGTCGCCCAGGCGGGCGTCCCGCCCGAGGCCGCGCTCCGCATGGCGGTCACGATCCCCGCCCGCCTGATCGGCCGCCCCGGCCTCGCGACCCTCGAAGGCCGGCCCGCCGCCGACCTCCTCCGCCTCGACGCCGCCCTCCGGCCCCTCGGCCCGCCCGGGGAAACCTTGGTGGACCTCGGGCCGCCGATCCAGTAAGCACGGGCCGTCCGCGCGCGGCGGGCGTCAACGGAGTGTTTCGGATGAAGATCGCGATCCTGGGCGGCGACGGCTTCGTGGGCTGGCCCACCTGCCTGCACCTGTCGAACGCGGGCCACGAGATCCACATCGTGGACAACCTCAGCCGCCGCTGGATCGACACCGAGCTCGGCGTCCAGTCGCTCACCCCCATGGACTCGATCCAGGAGCGCTGCCGCATCTGGCGCGAGGTGACGGGCCGCAGCCTGCGCTTCCACCTCCTCGACGTGGCCGACGAATACGAGCGGCTCAAGCAATGGCTCTCCGAGCACCGCCCCGAGGCCGTGATCCACTTCGCCGAGCAGCGGGCCGCGCCCTATTCGATGAAGACCGACCGCCACAAGGTCTACACGGTCAACAACAACGTCAACGCGACGCACAACGTCCTCGCCGCCCTGGTGGAAACGGGCATCGACGCCCACCTCGTCCACCTCGGGACCATGGGCGTCTACGGCTACTCCTCGGTCGGCGCCCCGATCCCCGAGGGCTATCTCGACATCGAGATCGACACGCCCACCGGCAAGAAGCCGCAGCAGATCCTCTACCCGACCCGTCCCGGCTCGGTCTACCACATGACCAAGAGCCTCGATCAGATCCTCTTCCAGTTCTACGCCCAGAACGACGGCCTGCGGATCACCGACCTGCACCAGGGCATCGTCTGGGGCACCCACACCGACCAGACCCGCCGCCACGACCAGCTCGTGAACCGCTTCGATTACGACGGCGACTACGGCACGGTGCTCAACCGCTTCCTGATCCAGGCCGCCATCGGCCACCCGCTGACCGTCCACGGCACCGGCGGCCAGACCCGCGCCTTCATCCACATCCAGGACTCGGTCCGCTGCATCGAGCTGGCGCTCGCCGACGCCCCCAGGCGCGGCGAGCGCGTCCGCATCTTCAACCAGATGACGGAAACCCACCGCGTCCGCGACCTGGCCGAGCTGGTGGCCCGCCTGACGGGCGCGAAGGTCGCTTACCTCCCCAACCCCCGCAAGGAGGCCGAGGAGAACGACCTCATCGTCCGCAACGACCAGTTCCTCGCCCTCGGCCTGAACCCCACGCGATTGGAGGACGGCCTTCTCGCCGAGGTGGTGGACGTGGCCCGCAAGTTCGCTCACCGCATCGACCGGAGCCGCGTCCCCGCCGTCTCCGCCTGGACCAAGGAGCTCGCCGCCCAGGTGGACCGCGACCCCGAGCGCAAGGCCCTGCGTCCCGCGTCGTGATCCCGGCCCGCTTCGCACCCGTCCTCTTCGGCCTGCTCCTGTCGGGGTTCATGTCGATGATCGTGTCCGGCATCGCCACGGCGCGGGCGCTCGGCCTCGCGCCGGGCTTCCTCGGCGGATGGGGGATCTCCTGGCTCACGAGCTGGGCCGTCGCCTTCCCGACCGTCCTCGTGGTGGCCCCGATCACCCGCGCCCTCGTGGCCCGGCTGACCGCGCCGCGATGACCACCCGCGCCTTCGTCACCCTCGTCACCAACGCCGACTTCGCCCTCGGCGCGGCGGCGCTCCTGCGCTCCCTCGCCCTCACCGGCACCACCGCCGACCGCGTGGTGATGCACACCGGCGGAGTCCCGCCTTCGTCGCTCGCCCCCCTCGCCGCGCGGGGGGCGCGGCTTGTGAAGGTGGACCTCCTCCCCACCTCCGCCGCCTTCAACGCCGCCCATGCCAAGGACCGCATCCACGGCCTGAACCCCTTCACCAAGGGCGAGAAGCCGCCCTTCCACACCCCCCTCGACAACTTCGCCAAGCTCCGTCTCTGGCAGCTCCCCTACGAGCGGGTCGTGTTCCTCGACGCCGACACCCTCGTCCTTCGCAACATCGATCGGCTCTTCGACTACCCCGAGCTCTGCGCCGCCCCCAACGTCTACGAGGGCCTCGCCGACTTCCACCGCATGAACTCCGGCGTCCTCACCGCGCGCCCCTCCGAGGCGACCTTCGACCGCCTGCTCGCGCAACTCGACGCCCCCAACGCCTTCTGGAAGCGCACCGACCAGACCTTCCTGCAAACGGCCTTCCCCGACTGGCACGGCCTCCCGGTGATCTACAACACGCTTCAATACGTCTGGCTCAACCTCCCCGCCCTCTGGGACTGGAGCGACCTCCACGTCCTCCACTACCAGTATGAAAAACCCTGGCAGGACCACGCCAAGGCCGACCGCCTCCGCCCCCTGATCGACCTCTGGCGCGCCCATGCCGGCGACGGCCCGGTGCCCGACCTTGCGACGCTGCCGGCCCCCGGATCCCACCATGCGTAAGGCGGGCTCCGTCCTGCCACGCCCCGCCGGACCGCCGCCCGGACGGCGCAAGCCCCGTCGCGCGAGGCCTCTGCCGTTCTTTGACCCCAAATATCCCGGGGGGAGCGCGCCAGCGCGGGGGGCAGCGCCCCCCTGCGACGCCCGCCCATGAGGATCGCCCTCACCGGCGCGACCGGCCTCGTCGGCCAGTTCCTCGCCGCCCGCGCCCTCGCGCAGGGCCACGCCCTCGTCGCCCTCGGCCGCGCCCCATCGCCCCACGGCGGCACCCACCGCCCCTGGCGGCTGGGCGAGCCCGCGCCGCTGGCCGATTGCGACGCCCTCATCCACGCCGCCTTCGCCCACGTCCCCGGCCGCTACCGGGGCGGCGAGGGCTCCGACCCCCAGGGCTTCCTCCGCCTCAACCTCGACGGCACCCTCCGCCTCTGGGAGGACGCGCGCGGCCTGCCCACCGTGTTCCTGTCCTCCCGCGCCGTCTACGACGGCCTCCCCCCCGGCACGACCCTGACCGAGGACCTCCCCCTCGCCCCCGACAGCCTCTACGGCCAGGCCAAGCTCGCCGCTGAGGCCGCCCTCCACGCCCAGGGCGGCGCCTCGCTCCGAGCCACCGGCGTCTACGGTCCCCCCGCGCCGGGCCAGCGTCCCAAATGGGCCGACCTCCTCGACGCCTTCGCTCGCGGCGATCCCCTCCCCCCCGCCTGCGGCACCGAGGTCCACGGCGACGACGTGGCCGCCGCCGCGCTCCTCCTCCTCGCCGCGCCGCCCGGCCCTTACAACTGCTCCGACCTCCTCCTCGACCGCCACGACCTCCTCGCCCGCTGGTCGAACCTGACCGGCATCCCCGGCCGCCTGCCGCCCCGCGCCGACCGTTTCCCCAACGTCATGGACTGTTCCCGCCTTCGCGCCCTCGGCTGGACCCCCGGCGGCGAGCCCGCCCTCGCCGCCACCCTCCGCGCCCTCGCCGCCTCCCGCCCAAGGGCCGCGCGCCCGGACTCCATTTCGTAGGCTGGGGCTCCCCCCCCCCACGCCCCGCCCGTGCGCCCGTCCCGGGCGGCGCAAGGTGCGTATTTGGGCCAAGTTGAGAGGGCATGGCTCATCGACCTGGCCCAAACACGCGGCGACGGTGGCGGCCGGGCGAGTCGGCCGGCCCGCTCGCCCCCGCCCTGATTCGCCGCCGCCCCTCCCTCGCCGGGGGCGTTGCGCGAACCGGGGGCTGAGCGTTCGTTGCTGTCAGGCGGCGTTAACGCCTGGCTGGCATTCTCTCCCGCACACACCAGCGGCCCCCGTCCGCACGGCCCGGCGCTCCCCAGGGGCGGAGACGCCGGCACCGACGGCGGGAGGCGGAAAGGAGAGACAAGGACGAAGGGACGCCCGTCCGCAAGGAGGGCTCGAACGAACGCGATGGGCCAGGAGCGGCCAGATACCCGGCCAGGGAGACCGAGGCGCCCCACGGGCGTTCTCCCTCGATGCCACTGAGACCCAGCCCGCTAAATAGCGGCCGGTGCTCCCGCTCGCGCGCCCCTGGTCCCCGCGAGCCCGGGAGTGAACCCGGAGGCTTCGCGGGGATTTAGTCTTTGTCGGACCCGCGGTCGCCGAACAGCCCGCGCAGCGCCCCGCCCAGGATGCCGGTCACGCTCGGCCCCTCGCGGCCCAGGAAGGGCAGGGGCCGGCAGACCTCGATCGCCGCGATGCCCACCCGCGCCGTCAGCGCGCCGTTCACCACTCCCTCGCCGAACCGCCGCGACAGCCGCGCCAGAACCGTTCCGCCCGCGACGCCATGGATCAGGTCGTCGCCCACCGCCACCGCTCCCGTCGCCACCAGATGCGTCATCACCCCCCGCACCAGCCGCCAGGACCCCAGCGTCCCCGACCGCCCGCCATAGACCTCGGCGATCCGCCGGATCATCCGCAGGTTCGACGCCAGCGCCGCCGCCACGTCGGCCAAGGGCAGCGGCACCACCGCCGTCACCGCCGCCACCTGCCGCGCCGCCCCCGCCACCTCCCGCTCCGCCGCCGCGTCGAGCGGCCCGAGCAGCTCCCGCTCGGCCAGCCGCAACAGCCCATCGGCGTCGAACACGTCCCCCTGCCGCTCCCGCAGCCGGTCCGAGGCCGCGCCCAGCCCCTCGCGCCCGGCATAGACCCGCAGCAGGTCCGCCGTCACCGTCCGCGCCTGGCTCAGGCTGCCCGAGGCCAGCGCCGCCACCGCCTCGCGCTGCACGTGGTCGATGCGCGCCAGCCGCCGGATCGCCAGCAACTCCCGCCCCGCGATGGCCAGCGCCACGACGCAGAGCCCCAGCAGCAGAGCCGAGGCGATCCCGCCCAGCACCGGGTGCCGCTCCAGGAGCGACGTGACCCAGTCCCAGGCCGCGACCGACAGCGCGAACAGGAGGAAGCTCCCCAGCAGCGACCAGAACCACGCCGCCAACCCCGACCGGGGCCGCGCCGCGATCCGCATCGCCCGCTCCATCGCCGGGACGGGCGTCCCGACCTCGGGCACCGGCGGCGCGGCCTCGGGGGCGGGCGGGGCGGCGTCCCCGACCTCGATCAGCACGGGGCCGCGCGGGCGGATGGGGTCGGTCAAGGGTCGGTCCTCCCGTCGCGGGTCACAGCCGGTCCCCGATCAGGAACTCGGCCGCCTTGTCGAGCCGGATATGTGGCGGCCCCTCGCCGGGCCGCAGCGTCAGCGGCGCGGGCGCGAACTCCCGCAGCTCGTAGCCCTGCAGCGGCCAGTCCTCGGCCCCCGCCCGCGCCGGGGCCAGCAGCCGCCCCGGGTCCTCCGGCAGGTCGCCCGGATGCTGCGCCACCTGCCGCCCCGTCCCGTCCAGCCGCCCGCGCACCACGTCCAGCATCTCGCCGCCGTGGCTCACGCGGTCCTCGACGGTGGTCCGCAGGCTGGCGATGGCCATGGCCGCCGTGTCGGCCCCGGCGAACTCGGCCCGGTCCCGCGCCTCGCGCAGCAGCGCCTCGGTCAGCGCGGCCAGCCGCGCGTGCTGGCCGTGGTGCAGGTGGTCGGCCTTGGTCGCGGCAAACAGGATGCGGTCGATCCGCTTCTGCCCCAGAAGCCGCGCGAGCCACGCGCTCGACCCCGGATTGAACACGCCCAGGATGTCCGCCATCGCCTCGCGCAGGTCCTCGAAGGCGCGCGGCCCCCGCGCCAAGGCTCCCAGCACGTCCACCAGCACCACCTGCCGGTCGATCCGCGCGAAATGCTCGCGGAAGAACGGCTTCACCACCAGCCGCTTGTAGGCCTCGAACCGCCGCTCGCTCTCGCGCCAGAGGCTCCGGCGCGGGGCGTCGGCCACGGGCGGCAGCGGCGCGAAGGTCAGCACCGGCGAGCCTTGGAGGTCGCCCGGCAGCAGGAACCGGCCTGGCGTGCAGTCCGAGAACCCCGCGTCCCGCGCCGCCTGGAGATGCGCGGCGTAGGCCTCGGCCAGCCCCCGGAGCGTCACCTCGTCGAAGCCCGCGCCCGGATCGAGCCGCCCGAGCCGCGCCAGGAACTCCTCGGCCCCCGGCCGGGTCCGCGCCTTGGCCAGCGCCCGCTCGGACCAGCTTGCGAAATCCTTGTCCAGCAGCCCGAGGTCGAGCAGCCACTCGCCCGGATAGTCCACGATGTCGAGATGCACCGTGCGCGGCCCCGACAAGCCGCCCAGCAGTCCCGACGGCGCGAGCCGCAGCGACAGCCGCAGCTCGGCCACCCGTCGCGTCCCCTCGGGCCAATGCGGCTCGGGCGCGGTCAGGGCGGCGAGGTGGTCCTCAAAGGCGAAGCGCGCCACCGCGTCGTCGGGCTGCGGCTGGAGCCAGGCGGCGAGGATGCGTTCGTCGGCCGCCGCCCGAAGCTGCGGCATCCGGCCCCGGTCCATCAGGTTCGCCACCAGCGAGGTGATGAACACGGTCTTGCCCGCCCGGCTCAGGCCGGTGACGCCCAGGCGGATCACCGGGTCCTGGAAGGGGGCGGCGACCGCCTCGGCCATGTTGCGCGTCGCGTTCCAGACGCTGTCCGTGACCGAGCCGATCATGCCGCTCCCCTTGCCGTCCCCGCCAACATAGGCGCGAAGCCCGGCGAGCGGTAGGGCAGGGCGGTCAGGCTCGGGGATGCGCCCGCTCGTAGACTTCCAGCAGCCGCCCGGCGTCCACCGCCGTGTAACCTTGGGTCGTGGAGAGCGAGGCGTGGCCCAGAAGCTCCTGGATCGCCCGCAGGTCGCCGCCCGCCGCGAGGAGGTGGGTGGCGAAGGAATGCCGCAGCGCGTGGGGCGTCGCCGTCGCGGGCAGGCCCAGCCGCGCCCGTGCGCGCTCCATGCAAAGCTGGACCACACGCGGCGACAGCCGCCCGCCCCGCACGCCCAGGAACAGCGGCCCGTCGCGCCCGATCGGATGGGGGCAGAGCCGCACGTAGTCGGCCACCGCCGCCCGCGCCACGGGCAGCACCGGCACCAGCCGCTCCTTGCCGCCCTTGCCCACGATCCGCAGGACCGGCGGCAGGTCGGCGTCCCTTCCGTTCAGCCCCAGCGCCTCCGAGATCCGCAGGCCCAGCCCATAAAGCAGCGTCGTCACCGCGAGGTCGCGGGCCGCGACCCAGGGCTCGGCGGCGTCCGTCTCCACGGCGTCCAGCATCGCCCGCGCGCCCTCGGGCGTGAGCGGCCGGGGCAGGCGGGCCTTGACGCGCGGCCCCCGCAGCGACAGCGCCGCCGAGAGGTCGAAGCCCTCACGCTCGGCCAGCCACCCGCAGAATCCCCGCACCGCCGAGAGCCTGCGCGCCAGCGACCGCGCCGAGAGGCCGCGCCCCCGCTCGTGCGCCATGAAGGCGCGCAGGTCGGGGATGGACAGCCGTTCCAGCATCGCCACCCCCGCCGTCCCGCCGTGATGCGCGGCGAGGAAGGCCAGGAACTCGGCCACGTCGGCGCGGTAGGCCTCGACGGTGCGTGCAGCCAGCCCCCGGCGGGCGCGGCCCTGGCCCAGCCAGTCCTCCAGCGCCGCCGAGAGCTGGGGCGCGATCATCCCAGCCAGCGCCGCAGCGCCCGCTCCACAACCGAGGCGAGGAAGGCCAGGAGGTCGGTGCCCTGGTGCGGCAGGAAGTGGCGCGGGTCGCGCGACCCCAGCGCCAGCAGCCCCACGTCCTCGCCCAGGTCGAGCCGCAGGCAGGCCTCGGACGCGATCCCGTCCTCGTAGACGGTGGACAGGCCCACGGGCCGCAGCACCACCGAGCGGGAGGGCGGGAAGCCGCCCGCGCGCAGGTAGGAGTCGACGAAGCCGCGCGGCTCCATGACCAGCGGGCTGTCCAGCCGCTCCACCCCGTCCTCCCCGTCCGCCTGGTCGGCCTCGATCACGAGCCGCAGCGAATCGACGCGGAGGAGCTGCTTCACGTCGCCGCCGAGGTCGCGCAGGAAGGTCTCGAACCGCGTGGGCTCCAGCAGGCGGATCACGGCGCGGTGGATCGTGGCGGTGCCCGACAGGTTGTCGTAGGCGGCCGCGATCACGCTGCGATGGGTGTCCTCCAGCCGGTCGAGCCGGGCCTCCAGCCGGTCCATCGCGATCCCGCGCAGGTCCACGACGTTCGGACCCATCGCCCGTTCGTTGGCCGCCACGAGGACGCGCATGATGTCCTTGTCGTCCAGCACCACGGCGGGGTCCGCGATGATGCGCTCGCGGACCTGCGGGTCCATGAGGGGGTTGCTGCTCATGCCTGTGACACTCTTTTCGTTGGTGTTCTCCCGGCACCCTATCAGCGCGCGCCGGCGCGGCCACCCCGGTCGCGGGGTCGGATGCGCGCGCCGCCCGAATCGTGGCGGGCGCGCATCCGCGAGGCCCTGGGGCGAGATCCCTTGCCCCTGTGGCGGAAATGGAACATATCAGGAACCACGGCCCCTGAAGGAACCGATCATGGCCAAGGCCCGCAAGGACAAGCGCCTCGCCCCCGTCGCCCTGCCGAACGGTCCCGAGATCGAAGGCGATCCCTTCGGACTCGACCTCCTTGACGCGCCCGGGTCGCGCGCGCTGGGCTCCGATCCCGAATCGCCGCTTGCCGAGGCTCCCGCGCCTCCGTCCTGGCGCATGGCCGAGCCCGCCTGGGAGGACCGATTCGCCCCCGGCGCCCGCGTCGGCATCCTGCCCCTGGGCGCGCTCGACCGGCTGCTCGACTACAAGGCGCCCGAAGGCGGCTGCGCGCCCGGCTCCTTCGTGGAGGTGCCGCTCGGCCCCCGCAAGATCGTCGGCATCGTCTGGGGGCCGGGCTCGGGCGAGGTGCCCGAGGCACGACTGCGCGCCGTCACGCGCATCCTCGACGCCCCGCCGCTCCGCGCGCCCATGCGCGAGTTCCTGGGCCGCGCCGCCGACTACACGCTGACGCCGCTTCCCGCGATGGTGCGCCTCGCCACCCGCGCGCCCGGATTGACCGAAGGGCAGGCGATGCACCACGTCTACCGCCTGGGCCCGCGCGAGGCCGGGCGGATGACCGACGCCCGCGCCCGCGTCCTCGCCGTCCTGCGCGACCTGCCGGAGAAGAGCTTCACCTTGGGCGAGCTCGCCAACAGGGCCGGGGTGGGGACGGCGGTGATCCGGGGCCTCGTGCAGCAGGGGGCCGTGCTGGAGGTGGAGGCCCCGCGCGACCGTCCCTATCCGGTGCTGGACCTCGGCGGCCCCGGCGTGGCGCTGACGCCGGACCAGATGCTCGCCGCCGCCGCGCTGCGGATCGGGGCCGAGGCGCGGACCTACAACACCACGCTTCTGAAGGGCGTGACCGGCTCGGGCAAGACCGAGGTCTACCTCGAAGCGGTCGCCGAGACGCTGCGGCAGGGTCGGCAGGCCCTCGTCCTCCTGCCCGAGATCGCGCTCACCGGGGCCTTCCTGTCGCGGGTCGAAGCCCGCTTCGGCGCACCCGCGGCCGAATGGCATTCCGGCATGACGCAGACCGAGCGGCGCCGGCTCTGGCGGCAGGCGGCCGAGGGGGGCGCGTCCCTCGTGGTCGGCGCGCGCTCGGCGCTGTTCCTGCCCTTCCGCGACCTTGGCCTCGTCGTCGTCGACGAGGAGCACGACACCTCCTACAAGCAGGAGGACGGCGTGCTCTACAACGCCCGCGACATGGCCGTGCTGCGCGCCTCCATCGAGAAGGCGCAGGTGATCCTCGCCTCGGCCACGCCCTGCCTGGAAAGCTGGCACAACGCCCAGACCGGGAAATACGCCCGCCTGACGCTGCCCGCGCGCGTGGGCCTCGCCGTGCTGCCGACGGTCAAGGCGGTCGATATGCGGCTGGAGGACGTGCCGCGCGGCAACTGGGTGTCCCCCACGCTCGCCACCGCCGTCGCGCAGCGGCTGGAGCGGGAGGAGCAGTCGCTCCTGTTCATCAACCGCCGGGGCTACGCGCCCGTCACGCTCTGCCGGTCCTGCGGCCACCAGCTCGGCTGCCCGCATTGCGACGCGCGGCTGGTGGAGCACCGCTTCATGCGCCGCCTGATGTGCCATCAATGCGGCGAGACCTTCCCCATCCCGGTCGCCTGCCCGGACTGCGGGGCCGAGGGCAAGCTCTCGCCCGTGGGGCCGGGGGTGGAGCGGCTGGCCGAGGAGGTGGCCTCCCTGTTCCCCACCGCCCGGACGGCGGTGCTGTCCTCGGACCTCTACGGCAGCGCGCGATCGCTCAAGGAGGCCATCGAGCAGATCGCCGACGGCGCGGCCGACATCGTGATCGGCACGCAGCTCGTGGCCAAGGGACACAACTTCCCCAAGCTGACGCTCGCCGGGGTGATCGACGCCGACCTCGGGCTCTACGGATCGGACCTGCGGGCGGCCGAACGGACCTTCGCGCTGATGCGGCAGGTCTCGGGCCGGGCGGGCCGGGCCGACGCGCCCGGCGAGGCGATGCTCCAGACCTACCAGCCGCACCACCCCGTCATCCAGGCGATCCTGAAGGGCGACGACGAGGGCTTCTGGCGGGCCGAGGCCGACGCGCGCCGCATGGCCGGGATGCCGCCCTATGCGCGGCTCTGCGGGATCGTCCTGTCCTCCGAGGACGCGCAGGAGGCCATGGACAAGGCCGTCGAGATGGCTCGCCACAAGGAGCCGCTCGCGAGGATCGGGGCCGAGGTCTGGGGCCCCGCCCCCGCTCCCATCGCCCGCGTGCGGGGCCGGCACCGCGTCCGGCTCCTGCTCAAGGCCGAACGGGGCTCGCCCTTCCAGGACGCCATCGCCCGCTGGGTCGCGCAGTTCCGCTTCCCGTCGGACCTGCGGCTCACCATCGACATCGACCCGCAAAGCTTCATGTGATGATCGAAGGGCAGGGAACCCTGGCCGAGCTCGCCTCGGCGCTGGGCGCGGGCGTGGCCGCGGCCTGGCTCATCCGGCGCTGGATGCGCCGGATGCTGCGCCTGCTGATCGTGGCGGCGCTGCTGGGCGGCGCGGGCTGGGCGGGCCTCGACTGGTCGGAGGCGGGCCGCGCGCTGACGGCGGCGCTTTCGGGCCTCTCCGTCGCGGCGGAGTGACCGGCCGCCCCTGACAGCGGGCCGTCCCCGCGCCTATATCCAAGGCGACGCATCAGGAGTCCTCCGCCATGTTCAGCCTCTTCCCCGACAAGACCCGCATGATCCCGCCCGAGGAGGCGCTGCCCGGCCGCGACCGCCCGATCCTCGCCTCCTCCGTCCACGCCGTCCTTGGCACCCCCATCGGACTCGACGTGCCCGAGGGGATGGAGGTCGCGGTTTTCGGCATGGGCTGCTTCTGGGGCGTGGAGCGGAAGTTCTGGACCCTGCCCGGCGTCCACTCGACCATGGTGGGCTACGCCGCCGGCTACACGCCGAACCCGACCTACGAGGAGGTCTGCACCGGCCGCACCGGACACAACGAGGTCGTGCGCGTGGTCTACGATCCCGAAGCCGTCTCCTACGAGGATCTGCTGAAGGTGTTCTGGGAGAACCACGACCCGACCCAGGGGATGCGCCAGGGCAACGACCGGGGCACCCAGTATCGTTCGGGCATCTACGCCTCCACCGAGGCGCAGCGCGAGGCGGCCGAGCGGACGAGGGCCGCCTACCAGGAGCGGCTGCGCGCGGCGGGCTACGGCGCGATCACGACCGAGATCGCCCCGGCCGGGCCCTTCTACCTCGCCGAGGACTACCACCAGCAGTATCTCCACAAGAACCCGCGCGGCTATTGCGGCATCGGCGGCACCGGCGTCACCTGCCCGGTGGGCGTCGCGGTCTGACGGGGCCGCCCGGCGCCGGGAGCCTTCGGCCCGCCGATGCGTTCGATGGACATGGAACCGGACGAATTCGACATCGGTGAGGCCGGGCGCCGTCCGACGCCGCGCAAGGCGGCGCTCGACGCGCTCGACCGGCTCCTGCGCGCCCACGCCGTCCTGGGCGGGCAGCGCCGGTCCGAGAGCCCCCATGGCGTCCTGCGCCCCGCCCGCGAGGAGGAGCTCGACCTGATCGAGGCCGTCTTCCTGCATTGCGGCGTGCCCCTGCCGGACACGCTGCGCGCGATCTACCGCCGGACGCTCGGGGTCGGGAACCCGGTCGCGGCGCTTCCGGTGCTGGCGGTCCCCTTCCTCCGCGCCGTCCTGCCGCCCGAGCCGGGCGACCCGGCCCCCGCCGTCGTCGGCCTGGAGGCCTTCGAGGCCGCGCTCGGACTCCTGCGCGACGAGACGGCGCTCGACCGACCGGCCGTCCTGGCGCTCGGCCACGCCGAGCTGGCGGGCCTCACGGTCAGCCGCAATGGGCTCTGGTCGCTCGCGGACTACAGGGGGCGGCGCGACCTCCCGCCGCCGGGGGACTTCGCCCTCGCCTTCGAGGCCGCCTTTCCCGCCTATGTCGATCAGGTCCTTCTCCTTTGGGCCAACGACCTCGCCGGGGCCGTCGCCCGGCCGCGCGACCTCGACCTCGGCCGGGGCGCCCGGATCGACGCGCTGCCCCAGTCCGTCCGGGAGGCGAGGGCGCTCCTCCTGTCCTCCCGGCCATCGGCCGCGAGGGACCGAAGCGACGTGCAGCCCCTTGACTCCGCCGGCCTCCTTCGCCTGACGCGCCGGGGCGAGGAGGGCGACGTGCCGCTGCCCCAGGAGGCCCTCGTCGCCGTGGTGGGCCTGCCCTACGGGGAGTTCCCCCGGCTCGCCGACCGGATCGGCCCCGGAACCCGGCTCCGCCTGCGCCCGGCCGACGACAACCCCCACGACGCGAACGCGGTCGAGGTCTGGCTGGACGGCGAGCGGCCCGCCCGCGTGGGCTTCGTGGAGCGCCGGTCGGCCCCCCGGCTCCGCACCCTGCCACAGGGCGCTCCGGCTTGGCGGCTGAAGGTCGTGGGCGCGTCCGGGCAGGCCCTCGCCTGCGCCCTGGAGCTGGTCCCGCCCCAGGGGAAGGCCCCCGCCGATCCCGAGGGGCGCGACGCGTCGCCCGCGTCCCCGGACCTGTTCTCGCGACCCGGGCCGCCCTCGGACGCCTGACGGATCGCTGGGCAGGTGGCTGGCCAGGAAGGCCGGGCCAGGAAGGCTAGGATCGACAGTCAGGATCAGGAGGGATTGGCTGGGGCGCTAGGATTCGAACCTAGGAATGGCGGTACCAAAAACCGCTGCCTTACCACTTGGCGACGCCCCATCCGTGCGGCGGGAGATACCCTCGGGCGCGGGGGGGTTCAAGCCCCCCGTACCGCATTTTTCAGACCCGGAGGGGGTCGGCCTTGGCCAGCCGGTCGAAGGCCATCAGCGAGGCCACGACCGCCCCCATCCGGTCCAGCGGGATCATGTTGGGCCCGTCCGAGGGCGCGCGGTCGGGGTCCTCGTGCGTCTCGATGAAGACGGCGGCGATGCCCAGCGACACGGCGGCGCGGGCGAGCACCGGCGCGAACTCCCGCTGGCCGCCCGACGACGTGCCTTGCCCGCCGGGCTGCTGGACCGCGTGCGTCGCGTCCATGACCACCGGATATCCCGTGCGCGCCATGGTCGGCAGCCCGCGCATGTCGGTGACCAGCGCGTTGTAGCCGAAGGAGACGCCCCGCTCGGTCAGCAGGATGCGGTCGTTGCCGGTGCTCGCGACCTTGGCGGCGACGTTGGCCATGTCCCACGGCGCGAGGAACTGGCCCTTCTTGACGTTGACCGCCGCGCCGGTCGCCCCGGCCGCCAGCAGCAGGTCGGTCTGGCGGCACAGGAAGGCCGGGATCTGGAGGATGTCCACCGCCTGCGCGGCGGGCGCGCAATGGTCGGCCCCATGCACGTCGGTCAGCGTCGGGCAGCCCACCGCGTCGCGCACGTCCGCGAGGATGCGAAGCCCCTCCTCCATCCCCAGCCCGCGCTGGCCCGACAGCGAGGTGCGGTTGGCCTTGTCGTAGCTCGCCTTGAACACGTAGGCCGCGCCGGCCTCGGCGCAGGCCCGCGCCATGGCCTCGGCGATCCGCAGGGCGTGGTCGCGCCCCTCGATCTGGCAGGGCCCGGCGATGACCGCTAGCGGGCGGTCGTTGCCGATCTCGATGTCGCGGACGCGGACGACTCGCTGCGCGGTCGGGGGCGGGGCTTGGGTCATGGGTCGTTCCTCCTTGGCCCCCGCGCTCTAGCCTGTCCCCGCCCCGGCGTCACGCCTGCCGCCGCACGCCCGTCATCCGCCCGACGACCCAGGCGATGGGCCCTGCCACCACGCTCAGCAGCGCGCCGAGCTTGGCGGCGTCCTGGATGGGATGCCCGGCGAGCGTGGCCTCGGGCGAGAAGGCGACCCCCGCCACGAAGAGCGCCACCGTGAAGCCGATGGCCGCCACGAAGCCCACCACCAGCACGTCGCGCATCTCCATGCCCTTCGGCAGCCCCAGCCGCAGCGTCCGCACCCCCAGCCACCCCGCGCCCAGGATGCCGATCGGCTTGCCGACCAGGAGGCCGATCAGCACGAGCCAGGTGGGCGCCCCGGCGGCGGCGAACTCCACCCCGGCGTTCAGGAGGCCGAAGAGGAAGAGCACGAACTCCACCGGCGTCTTGAGCGCGTGCTCGAAGCTGTTGAGCACGTCGCGCAGGTGCCGCTCGGCCTCGGCGAAGATGCCGAAGCCCCGGTCGGCGTGGGGCATCGCCGGGATGATCGGCAGGAGGCCCAGCGCCGGATGCACGCCCGCCTCCTGGAAGCCGAACCAGCTCAGGGCGCCGGCGGCGAGGTAGGGCCAGAACGACAGCCGGCGGCGCATCCAGGTGGCGCGCGGCTTGCGGGGGTCGGCGCCGTCCAGCGCGCGGGGCAGCCAGTTGAACAGCAGCCAGGCCCCGACCGCCGCGCCCAGCGACAGGAGCAGCCATTCGGGCGCGAGGTCGCCCTTGGGGTAGAAGACCGCGATGATGAGGAGCCCCAGCGCGTCGTCCACGATGGCGAGCAGCAGCAGGAACCGCACCGCCGGATGCCCCGCGCCGAAGATGATGCGGGCGACGATGTAGGAGAAGGCGATGTCCGTCGCCGTGGGCACCGCCCAGCCATGGGCCAGCGCGTCGTAGGTCTCGGAGCCGAGGGCGGCCGCGAGCAGGAGGTAGATCGCCACCGGCCCCGCCATGCCGCCCAGCGCCGACAGCACCGGCACCAGCGCCGACCGCCCCCGGAGCGAGCCGTCGCGCAGGATGATCGCCTCCCAGACCTCCTTGGCGGCGATGGCGAAGAAGAAGGCCATCAGCACGTCGTTCACGAGGTAGTGGAAGGTCAGCGTCCGGCTGGCGACGGAGCCGTCGGGCGCATAGATCGGTTCCCCGACCGGCGATCCCGCGAGGATCACCCAGTCCACGACGGCGTGGTAGCCGTGCGGGTCGAGGTTGGCCCACAGCAGCGCGAGGGCCGCGCCGGCGATCATGAGGAGCGAGTAGTTGGCGACGAAGGACCAGACGCGGTGCATGAAGTCTCCCTGGGCGGCGTCCGACCCAGTTAGGGGGGGTCTGGGGCTGGATCAAACGAAACCGCGACCGGCCCCTGGAATCGCGGAGCCGCCCGTGGCCCGCGCGGTGGGCGAAGGGCCCGTCTGGGACCGCATCGCCGCCTGCCGCCTCTGCGCGCCCCGCTTCGCCGCGACGGCCACCCGGCACGCGCCCCGGCCCGTGGTCTGGTTCCGGCCCGGCGCGCGGCTGCTGATCGCGTCGCAGGCGCCCGGCGCGCGGGCGCACGACTCGGGCACGCCCTTCCTCGACCCCTCGGGCGACCGCCTGCGCGACTGGATGGGGATCGGGCCCGAGGAGTTCTACGACCGCTCGCGCGTGGCGATCGTGCCGATGGGATTCTGCTTCCCGGGCTACGACGCCAAGGGCGGCGACATCCCGCCGCCCGCGATCTGCGCCGCGACGTGGCGCGCGGAGGCCATGGCCGCGCTGCCCGACATCCGGCTCACGCTGATTGTGGGCGGCACGGCGCAGGCCTGGCACCTGGGCAAGGGACCGGTCACGGAGCGGGTGCGGAACTGGCGCGCGCACGCGCCCGCGCGCTTCGTCCTGCCGCATCCGTCCTGGCGGAACACGGCCTGGCTCAAGAAGAACCCCTGGTTCGCCGAGGAGGTCTTGCCAGCCCTCCGCGCGCGGGTGCAGGAGGTGCTGCATGGCTGAGACCCCCCTGGCCCGCGCCGCCCGCCTCTTCCTCCTGCGCCCCGACGACGACGCGGCGCGGCTCCGACTCTACGAGGTCCTGTCGGGGGCCGAGCTGGTCCTTCCCCTCGCGGGGGAGGGAGAGGGCGACGACGTGACGCCCGAGACGATGCTGGCGGGCGGCGTCCCCCATGTCGTCGCGCACGACGCCATCGGCGCCGTCACCGGGGCCACGGCCACGCTGTCCGGCCTCGCCCTCGCGCAGATGCTGGACGGGCAGGGGGTCGGGCTGGCGCTGCGCCTGGGCGGTCTGGCCGAGCCGCTGCTCGTCGCGCCCGAATCGCTCGACTGGCTGGCGCGCAACCTCGCCGGGGGACCGGCCCGCGTGGAGGCGCGGCCCCTCGCGCTGCACCCGCCCAAGGGCCTGCCCGCCTCGCTCCTGACCACGCTCGACCGCCGCCTCGCCCAAGGGGAAGGGCTGGCCGACGCCGCCTGGCTCGCGGCGGTGGAGTGGTCGGACGGCTCGCGCGGGCATCTCCTGGCCTTCGTCGGCGCGCGGCCGGGGGCCGAGGAGCCGCTGGCCGCCGGCATCAACGCCGCCGTGGCGCTGTCGGGGG
Source organism: Rubellimicrobium aerolatum (assembly GCF_017872975.1). GTDB lineage: Bacteria > Pseudomonadota > Alphaproteobacteria > Rhodobacterales > Rhodobacteraceae > Rubellimicrobium > Rubellimicrobium aerolatum. Next base: position 204,248 of record NZ_JAGGJP010000005.1, on the reverse strand, counting down.
CCGAGGACGTGCGGCTCGACGTGACCTTCCTGGGCGAGGGCGACCCGGTGCTCGCCCGGCTGGCGCGCGTGGGGCTGCGCTTCGACCTGAAGGACCCGGCCGAGGCGGCCAAGGGCCCGCCGCGGCTGCGGTAGCAGGGGGGCGCTGCCCCCCTCGGCGCGTCGCGCCTCACCCCCCGGGATATTTGAAGCCAAAGAAGGGCAGGGCCTCAGTAGCCCGTCCGGCGGTCCACGAGATGGAGGAGCGGCTCGCCCGCCGCGCCGCGCCGGAGGTTCTCGGCGATCACGCGCGCGGCCGATTCGACCCGCGTCTCGGCGGCGATGTGGGGCGTGACCGTGACGCGCGGATGCGCCCAGAACGCATGATCGGGCGGCAGCGGCTCCTGCCGGAACACGTCGAGCGTGGCGTGGCCGACCTGGCCCCCGTCCAGCGCCGCCAGCAGCGCCGCGTCGTCGATCAGCGCGCCGCGCCCGGGATTGAGGAGGACGAAGCCACGCGCCGGCAAGGAAAGGCGGGCCGCGTCCATCAGGTTCTCCGTCTCGGGGGTCAGCGGCGTCAGCAGCACGACGATCTCGGCCCCCGCCAGCGCCTCGGGCAGCCCCTCGGGGCCGGACAGCGCGTGGGCGAGGCGCGGCTCGGCCCTCGGCCGCCGGCTCCATCCCGTGACCGGGAAGCCCAGCCCGGCCAGCGTCCGCGCGCAGGCCATCCCCAGCTCCCCCAGTCCCAGCACCGTCACGGGACGGTCGCGCGCGAGCTTCGGGGCGACGTGACGCCAGACGCCGTCCTGCCTCAGGACGTGCGCGTCGATCCCCAGGTGATGCCGCAGCGCGTGACCGGCGACCCATTCCGCCATGCCCTGCCGCAGCCCGTCATCGACCATCCGCGTCAGCGGCAGGTCGGCGGGCACCGTGCCCACGATCCGCTCCACCCCGGCCCAGAGGCTCAGGACGCCCTTCGCCCGCGAGAAGGCGGCGAAGTCCAGCGCCGGCCCGCCCGGGGCGTAGACGATCCAGTCCACCTCGCCGGGCGGGTGGTCGCGCGACAGCTCGGCCGCGACGCCCGCCTCGGCGAAGACGCGGGGCAGCGCCTCGGCGTAGCCCGGCCACAGCCGGTCGGGCGCGGCGAAGTGGACCCTAGCGGGGGCGATGGACATGGGCGCTCTGCACAAGGCCGAAGGCGATCAGCAGCACGAGGAGCTGCGAGCCGCCGTAGCTCACCAGCGGCAGCGGCACGCCCACCACCGGGGCCAGCCCCATCACCATCAGCATGTTGACCGCGAAGAGCAGGAAGAAGCTCACCCCGATCCCGGTGACGAGCAGCGACGAGAACCGGTCCCGGCACTGCATCGCCGCCGTGAACAGGAACAGCAGGATCAGCCCATACAGCGCCAGCAGCGTGATCGAGCCCAGGAACCCGAACTCCTCGGCCAGGGTGTTGAAGATGAAGTCGGTGTGCTTCTCGGGCAGGAAGTTCAGCCGCGACTGCGTGCCCTGCATGAAGCCCTTGCCGGTCCAGCCGCCCGAGCCCAGCGCGATCTTGGCCTGCGTGATGTTGTAGCCCGCGCCCAAGGGGTCCTGCGAGGGGTCGAGGAAGGTGTCGATCCGCCGGTACTGGTAGTCGTGGAGGAGCTGCCACGGCGTGCCCCGGCTCTCGAACACGGCAAAGACCGCGCCGCCGATGGAGCCGAACACCGCCGCGAAGTAGGCCCAGTGGACCCCCGCGCACCACATCACCGCGCCGCCCGTCCCCAGGATCAGCACCGCCGTCCCCAGGTTCGGCTGCGCCAGCACCAGCACCACCGGCGCCACGATCAGCAGCAGCGGCGGCGCCAGCCAGATCGGGTTCGACACCCGCCGCGCCGGCAGCCAGTCGTAGTAGGCGGCCAGCGCCATCACCAGCGTGACCTTGGCCACCTCCGAGGGCTGGAGCCGCAGCGGCCCGATGTCGATCCACCGCTGCGCGCCCATGCCGACGGTGCCCATGACCTCCACCAGCACCAGCAGGCCGATGGACACGAGGTAGGCCACGGCGGCGCTGCTCCGCCAGAACCAGATGGGCGTGACCGCCACGGCGATCATCAGGACGAAGCCCAGCCCGAACCGCTCGATCTGCGGGCCGGCCCAGAGGTCCATCCGCCCGCCCGAGATCGAGGCCAGCATGACGAAGCCCATGCAGGACACCGCCGTCACCAGCAGCACCAGCGGCCAGTTGAGGTAGAGCAGCTTCTTCAACCCCGAGGGGACGAACTTGACCTGATACTCCAGATAGCTCACGCGCGCTCCCCTTCAGGCCCGCCCGAGGGTCGGCGCGGGCCGGCCCTGCAGGAGGGCGCGGACGCGGGCCTGCATCTGCCCGGCCTCCTCGCGCTTGTCGGACGGATAGGCGTCGAGGGGCGGGAAGCCGCCATACAGCGCCTGCAAGGTCACGTCCCGCCCGATGGGCGCCGCCGTGGTGGACCCGCCGCTCCCGTGCTCCACCACCACCGACACGGCGAAGCGCGGGTTGTCGTAGGGCGCGAAGTCCACCCAGAGCGCATGGTCGCGCCGGTTCCACGGCAGGTCGGCGTTCGAGGTCACGCCCCGCGCCCGCTCCTCAGCGGTGATGCGGCGGACTTGGCTCGTGCCGGTCTTGCCCGCCATCTCGAACCCGGCCGCCGCGATGCGCGCCTTGTGGGCGGTGCCGCGCGCGTGGTTCACCACGTCGAACATCGAGGCCCGGACGCGGCGCAGCAGGTTCTCGTTGAGCCCGAGCGGCCCCCCCGCGCCCGAAGGCTGCTCCACCCCGTCGATGGCCCGGACCAGCCGGGGCGCCACCTCGCGCCCCGTCGCCACCCGCGCCGTCATCACCGCGAGCTGGAGCGGCGTCGCCAGCACGTAGCCCTGCCCGATCGAGGCGTTCACCGTGTCGCCCACCCGCCAGGCCTCGTCGTGGTGCGCGCGCTTCCAGTCGGCGTCGGGGGCGATCCCCTCGGCCACCGCCGACATCGGCACGTCGGGACGCACGCCCACGCCCATCCGCCGGGCCATGGCGGCGATGGCCTCGATGCCGACGCGCTGGCCGACCTCGTAGTAGTAGCAGTCGCAGGAATACTTCAGGCTGTCGTTGAAATCGACGTTGCCGTGCCCGCCGCGCTTCCAGCAGTGGAACCGGATGCCCGAGACCTCGGTGTAGCCGCCGCACCACACGGTGTCCTCGGGCGAGATGACCCCGGCCTCCAGCGCCGCCAGCGCCGTGACGATCTTGAAGGTCGATCCCGGCGGATAGGCCCCCTGCACCGCCTTGGCGGCCAGCGGGCGGTAGATGTTCTCGTTCAGCGCCGTCCAGTCGGGGACCGAGATGCCGCGCACGAACAGGTTCGGGTCGAAGGTCGGCGCGTTCCCCACCGCCAGCAGGTCGCCGCTCTCGCAGTCCATCACCACGCAGGCCGCGCTTTCCCCCGCCAGCCGCGCCTCGACATAGGACTGCAGCTCCGCGTCGAGGCTGAGCTGCACGTCGGCGCCCGGCGTGCCCTCGTCGCGGGACAGCTCGCGCATGACCCGCCCGACCGAGTTGACCTCGATGCGCTGCGTCCCGGCCTTGCCGCGCAGCAGGTCCTCCAGCTTGGCCTCCACGCCGGTCTTGCCGAACTGGAACTTGGGGATCTGGAACAGCGGGTCGGGGTCCTCCATCAGCCCCAGGTCGTAGTCGCTGACCGGGCCCACGTAGCCCACCACGTGCGCCGTGTCGGGGCCGCGCGGATAGCTGCGCGACAGCCCGACCTCGGCGGTGACGCCGGGCAGGGCGGGGGCGTTCGCCGTCACCCGCGCCACGTCGTCCCAGGACACCCGGTCCCGCACCGTCACCGGCACGAAGGACGCCACCCGCTCCATCTCGGCCAGCGTCGCCTCGATGGTCCCGGCGTCCAGCGGCATCACGGCGGCCAGCCGGGCCAGCGCCTCGCGCGGCTCTCCGGCGGCCTCGCGGACGATGACGATGCGATAGACCGGCTCGTTGGTGGCCAGCGCCACGCCGTTGCGGTCGAAGATCAGCCCGCGCCCGGGCGGGATCAGCCGCATGTTGACGCGGTTCTCCTCGGCCAGCAGCGCGAACTCGTCCGCCTGATCGACCTGGAGCTGCTTCATCCGCCAGCCCAGCACCCCCATCAGCCCGAGCTGCGCCGTCCCCAGCAGCGCCGCGCGCCGCGTCATGCGCGGCCAGACCTCCGAGCCCTCGTTGCGCGCGTTCCTCATAGCCGGTGCCCCAATGCGTCCACCTCGCCCTGCGCGGGGCGGCGGAGCCCCAGCGCCACGTGCGCCACCCCGGCGATCGCCGGATAGAGCGCCACCGTCAGTATCACCTGGATCAGCGTCAGCCCCAAGGGCGGCTGCGGCGTCATCACCACCGCGAGGACCGCCCGGTTGGCGAGGCCCACCGCCGCGATCCCCGTTCCGACCGCCAGCCACTCGCCCAGGAACGACCCCTTCCGCAGCCGGAGGGAGCGGCGGCGCAGGCCTTCCGTCATCAGCAGCACCAGAGCGGCATACAATCCGGGCGGCCGCTGGAACAGGAAATCGGCCAGCAGGAACACCCCCAGCACCACCAGCACCGGCAGCGTGTCGGGCCGCCGCGCCGCCCAGGCCCCCGTGACCGCCAGCAGGATGTCGGGCGTCGCATAGGGGCGCGGCACCGTGTTCAGCGGCAGCAGCGGCGCCGCGATCAGCACGAAGGCCAGCACCAGATAGGTGACGCGCCCCGGCCAGGCGCCGCGCCCCTCAGTCACCGACCGTCCCCTCGGGCGGCGTCGCGGGCGTCGTCGTTCCGGCCAGCAGCCCCGTGGGCGGCAGCGGCGGGCCAAAGACCTCCCGCTCCTCGGGCCGGGGCGCGATCCCGGCCGTGGGCACGATCAGCCCGCCCGGATCGGCGATCGACTCCACCAGCGGGCTCCGCAGCACGCGCACGAACTCCAGTTGCTCGTAATCCGCCGCCAGCCGCAGGCGCAGCCGCCCGTCCGTCCCCTGCGCCACCCGCCCGACCAGCAGCCCCGCCGGGAACAGCGCCCCGTCCCCCGCCGTCACCGCGCGGTCGCCGGGGCGCACCGCGTCGGGGTCCTCCAGGAAGTCCAGCAGCGGATACAGCGAGTTGTCCCCCGTCAGGATCGCCTTCTGCCCCGACGGCTCCAGCGTGACCGGGATGCGGCTCGACGTGTCGGTGAGCAGGATCACCCGGCTCGTCCGCTGCCCCACGCCCGAGACGCGCCCCACGAGGCCCATCCCGTCCATCGTCGGCCAGCCGTCGATGATCCCGTCGTGCCCGCCGACGTTGAGAAGCACCGACTGCCGGAAGGGGCTCCCCGAATCCGCCATCACCGTTCCCGTGACATAGGTGAGCGCCGGGTCGAGCGAGACGTTGTTGAGGTCGCGGAGCTTGGCGTTCTCCTGCTCCAGCCGCAGCGCCGCCTCGCGCCAGACGGTCATCTGCCGCAGCTCGCGCCGCAGCTCCAGGTTCTGCTGGTGGATGCGCTCGTAGCTCCGCACGTCCCCCGCCAGCCGCGCCAGCCCCGTCACCGGCGCGAGCATCCAGTCGAGCCGGGGCACCACCTCGTCCACGACCTCCGCGCGCAGTCGCTCCACGCGCGGCGAATCGATCCGCCACACGAGGAACAGCCCCAGGCAGGCCAGCACCAAAAGCCCCACCAGCAGGCGGCGCAGCGGCCTCGTGAACTCCTCGCCCCGGTCGCGATCCCTGGCCATGGCGGCGGCCCTCCGGCCCGTCAGCTGTCGTAGTCGATGACGTGGCGGAGCTGCTTCTCGTATTCCAGCGCCTTGCCGGTCCCCAGCGCCACGCAGTTGAGGCTCTCGTCCGCAACCGAGATGGCCAGCCCCGTCTGCTCGCGCAGCGCGAGGTCCAGCTCGCCCAGCAGCGCGCCGCCCCCGGTCAGCATCACGCCCCGGTCCACGATGTCGGCGGCGAGGTCCGGCGGCGTCGCCTCCAGCGCGCTCATCACCGCCTCGCAGATCTGCTGCACCGGCTCGGCCAGCGCCTCGGCGATCTGCGCCTGGGAGATCTCCGTCTCCTTCGGCACGCCGTTCAGCAGGTCGCGCCCCCGGATCATCATGGTCTGCCCGCGCCCGTCGTCGGGCATCCGCGCCGTGCCGATGGAGGTCTTGATCCGCTCGGCCGTGCTCTCGCCCACCAGCAGGTTGTGCTGGCGGCGCAGGTAGCTGATGATCGCTTCGTCCATGCGGTCGCCGCCGACGCGCACGCTGCGCGCATACACGATGTCCCCCAGCGACAGGACCGCGACCTCGGTGGTGCCGCCGCCGATGTCCACGACCATGTTGCCGGTCGGATCGGTGATCGGCATCCCCGCCCCGATGGCCGCCGCGATGGGCTCGGCGATCAGCCCCGCCCGCCGCGCGCCGGCCGACAGGACCGACTGCCGGATCGCCCGCTTCTCCACCGGCGTCGCGCCATGCGGCACGCAGACGATGATCTTGGGCTTGGAGAACCCCGACCGCCGATGCACCTTGCGGATGAAGTGCTTGATCATCTCCTCGGCCACGTCGAAGTCGGCGATGACCCCCTCGCGCATCGGCCGGATCGCCTCGATCGACCCCGGCGTGCGCCCCAGCATCAGCTTGGCGTCTTCGCCGACCGCGAGCACCTTCTTCACCCCGTCCTTGACGTGGTAGGCCACCACCGAGGGCTCCGACAGCACGATGCCCCGGCCCTTGACGTAGACGAGCGTGTTCGCCGTCCCCAGGTCGATCGCCATGTCGGACGAGAAAAGGCTACCCAAGCCGAACATGGCCGCTCCGTTCCAGATTCCAAATGTCCCTTGGACCCGCGCCAGGTTCGCGCCTGCCGGGCCGCCGCGCTTATAGGCTTACGCCACGAAGGGCGAAAGGGCGCATCACGGCCCCGTGCGGCGCAATTCCGCCGCAGCGCGCCCCCCGTTACGCCCCCGTCACGCTCCCGGCCGGCCAGACCAGCTCGAACCGCTCGAACACCGTCGCGATGTCGTCGGAGAAGGCGAAGCCCTCCCGCTCCGCCTGCCGACGAAAGAACCGCCGGTGCCCGTCCAGCCAGTCGTCGCGCGTCCGCTCGCCCTCGCCCTCGTCCCAGGCGAAGGCCTCGTCCACCGACGACAGCGGCCCCACCCGCACCTCGACCGTGCGGATCACGGCCAGCGGGCGGCCGTCGCCCCCCAGCACGACCAAATGGCCGCCGGGGCGGGGCAGGGCGGTCCCGTCCGCCTCGAAGTCGCGCAGCAGCCCCGCCGTCGCCCGCTTCGGCCCGTGCAGGACCAGCAGCCCCAGCTCCTCGGCCATCTCCGGCGAATCGCCGAAGGCGAAGACGTCCGGCTCCTCGTCGCCAGGCCCCGGACGGGCGGCCCGACAGGCCGCCCAGAAGGCCCTCGCCTCCGGGCTCACCCGGCGTCCCGGTAGCTCACCGTCTTGGTGTCCTCGCCCGGCGCCGACTTCGCGCGCCGCACGATCAGGCGGTTGATCGCGTTGATGTAGGCCTTCGCGCTCGCCACCACGGTGTCGGTGTCCGCCGACTGCCCGGTGCTGATGCGCCCCTGCTCCTCCAGCCGGACGCTCACGGTCGCCTGCGCGTCCGTTCCTTCCGTCACGGCGGCCACCTGATAGACCTGCAACCGCGCCCCGTGCGGATACAGCGCCTTCACCGCGTTGAAGGTCGCGTCCACCGGCCCGTCGCCCGTCGCCGTGGCGCTGCGCTCCTGCCCGTCGATCTCCAGCACGATGTCGGCCTTCTGCGGCCCGTCGGTCCCGCAGATCACCCGCAGGTGCTTGAGCTTGATATGGTCCTCCGCCGCCTCGTTCTGCACGACCAGCGCGATCAGGTCCTCGTCCCAGACCTCCTTCTTGCGGTCCGCCAGATCCTTGAACCGCACGAACACGTCGTTGAGCTGGTTGTCGGCCAACTCGAACCCGAGGTCCTTCAGCTTGGCCCGCAGCGCCGCCCGCCCCGAATGCTTGCCCATCACGAGGTTGGTGTCGTTCAGCCCCACGTCCTGCGGGCGCATGATCTCGAAGGTCTCGGCGTTCTTGAGCATCCCGTCCTGATGGATGCCCGATTCGTGCGCGAAGGCGTTCTTGCCGACGATGGCCTTGTTGAACTGCACCGGGAAGCCGCTGACCGTGGCGACCCGGCGCGAGATGTTCATGATCCTCGTCGTGTCGATGCCCGTGCGATACGGCATGATGTCGTGGCGCACCTTCAGCGCCATGACGACCTCCTCCAGCGCGGTGTTCCCCGCCCGCTCGCCCAGGCCGTTGATCGTGCACTCGATCTGCCGCGCCCCGGCCTCCACGGCGGCCAGCGCGTTCGCCGTCGCCATGCCGAGGTCGTTGTGGCAATGCGTGGCGAAGATGATGCCGTCCGCGCCCGGCACCCGCTCCAGCAGCATCGCGATCAGCGCCGCGCTCTCGCGGGGGGCGGTGTAGCCCACCGTGTCGGGGATGTTGATGGTCGTCGCGCCCGCGCGAATCGCGATCTCCACCACCCGGCACAGATAGTCATGCTCGGTCCGCGTCGCGTCCATGGGCGACCACTGCACGTCCTCGCAGAGGTTGCGCGCGTGCGTCACCGTCTCGTGGATGCGCTCGGCCATCTGGTCCATGTCCAGGTTGGGAATCGCGCGGTGCAGCGGCGAGGTGCCGATGAAGGTGTGGATGCGCGGCCGCCTCGCGTGGCGCACCGCCTCCCAGCAGCGGTCGATGTCGCGCAGGTTGGCGCGCGCCAGCCCGCAGACGCTGGCGTTCTTCGTCGCGCGGGCGATCTCGCTCACCGCGCGGAAGTCGCCCTCGGACGCGATGGGGAACCCCGCCTCGATGATGTCCACGCCCATCTCGTCCAGAAGCTGGGCGATCTCCAGCTTCTCCTCGTGGGTCATGGTCGCGCCGGGCGACTGCTCCCCGTCGCGGAGCGTGGTGTCGAAGATGCGGACGCGGTCGGTCGGCTGGGCGGTGGTCTGGGACATGACGTGCTGATCCTTCTGGGGGTTTCTCCTGCTCCGGCGCGGTGATCCCCTCCGAGCGGCGCGCCGGACCGGCCCGCTCAGAGGCGGCTAAGCAGGAGGAGGAGGGCGCGCGGCGTCATGGGCGGGGACCATAACGGCGTTCCGTCGCGGGGAAAAGAGGGCACCGCCCGCCGCGTCCCCGGCCGCGTCCCCGGCCGCCGCCTAGCCCCCCTTGCCGATGGGTCGGCACGGCCTCCGCCCCGCAGGGTGGGGCTCCACCCCGCCGCGCGCCGGCGGCCCCCCGCGCCCGCGCCGCCCTCTCAACTTGGCCCAAATACGCAAGCCCCGCCTCCGCCCGCGCCGCGCGCTGGTGGGATGGAGCCCCGCCCACGCCAGCGGAGCCGCCGCTTCCCGGCCCCCCGATCCCTAAAATGCCACGCAACACGCAACGCCCGTTGCTGTCAGGCCCCGTTAACGCCCGCGTGCGATTCTCCCTCCCACGCGGCCCGGAGTCCCTCGCGACCTCCGCGCCCCCCTGAGGCCCGCCCACGCGGCCTCCCCCCGCGCCGGAGGTCCCCTCGCCCCCGGCCGGTCTGTTTGACAGCGCGACGGGCCGCTGGCCCAAACGCCACCTGGGCGAGAGGTCCCAGCCGCCGGCGCGTCGTGCACGCGCCTCCCGTGGGCCGGGCAGTCAATCCGGCACCACGGCCCCCATCCCCGCCGGCGCGCGCCAGAACAGCCGCGCCGGCCGGGCATGGGACTCGCATCCGCTCAGCCCTCCCCGCCCTCCGGCGGATAGGCATGGACCCGCCCCGCGTGGTCCTCGACCAGATGCCCCCCCGGCCTGTCCGGGTCCGGCACCGCAAAGGACGGCCCCAGCGGCACCTTCCCGTGCCCCCCCGGCAGGTCGAGCACGTAGCTCGGCTGGCACAGCCCCGACACCCGCCCCCGCAGCGCCCGCAGGATCGCCTGCCCCTCGGCGATGGGCAGCCGGAAGCCCGACGTGCCGGGCGCGAGGTCCGGGTGGTGCAGGTAATACGGCTTCACCCGCGCCTCGACCATCGCCCGCAGCAGCGCCTCCAGCGCCGCCGCGCTGTCGTTCACCCCCCGCAGCAGCACCGTCTGCCCCAGCATCGGCACCCCCGCATCCACCAGCCGCGCGCAGGCCGCCCGCGCCTCGGGCGTCATCTCGCGGGCGTGGTTGGCGTGCAGCGCGACGAACACCGCGAGGTCGGGGCTCGCCCGCAGGGCCGCCGCCATCTCGGCCGTCACCCGCTCGGGCGCGACCGACGGCACGCGGGAATGGAACCGCACCACCCGCACATGGGGGATCGCGCCCAGCCGCTCCACGATCTCCCGCAGCCGCCGGGGCGACAGCATCAAGGGGTCGCCCCCCGTCACCACCACCTCCCAGACCTCCGGCCGCCCGGCGACATAGGCCAGCGCCGCCTCGGTCTCCTCGGGCGAAAGCTGCCCCAGCCCCTCGGGCCCGACCATCTCGCGCCGGAAGCAGAACCGGCAGTAGACCGGGCAGACGTGCAGCGGCTTCAGCAGCACCCGGTCGGGGTAGCGGTGCACGATCCCCGGCACCGGGCTGTGCGCCCCGTCGCCGATGGGATCGGCCCGCTCCTCCGCCGTGGCCTCCAGCTCGGACGGATCGGGCACGAACTGCCGGGCGATCGGGTCGGCGGGGTCATCCAGCGCCACGAGGTCCGCCATCGCCGGCGTGATCGCGACGGCATAGCGCGCCGCCACCGCCTCCAGCCCCGCCCGCGCCGCTTCGGGAACCAGCCCCGCCTCGACGAGAGCGCGGGGGCTGCGGATCGTGTCGCGGGTCATGCGGTCGGGTCCTTCGCGCCGGGCCGGGCGCGGGACGGCCCCGCGCGCCGGTCGCCCGCACTAGAGGCTCGGGCGATCCAAGGCAAGCCGGGGCCAAGGCAAGCCGGGGCCAAGGCAAGCCGGGGCCAGGGCAAGCCGGGGCCAGGGCCCGCCGCCCCCGGCATGGCGGCCATGCGTTGAACTCCCCGGTTCGATGTGAAACACCGGGGACTCGACGGCGCGGGCCACCGGCCTAGCTGCGGCCCTCGTTTCCCCATCCGCGACCCCACCCGTTCCCCGTTTCCACCCGCCCGGACCTTCGATGACCCAGCCGCATCCGCACCTGGGGGCGCTCTCCCGCCCCGAGTTCGTCGCCCTGATCGCCGCGATCATGTCGCTCAACGCCCTCGCCATCGACGTGATGCTGCCGGCGCTGCCGCACATGGCCGAGGCGCTGGGCATCGCGAACGCCAACGACCGGCAATACGTCGTGTCCGTCTACATGCTGGGCTTCGGCGTGGGCCAGCTCCTCGTCGGGCCGCTGTCCGACCGCTTCGGCCGCCGGATGCCGCTGCTCCTCGGGATCGGCCTCTACATCGCCGCCGCCCTGGCCGCCGCCGCCGCGCCCAGCTTCGGGATGCTGCTGGCGATGCGCCTCGTGCAGGGCCTCGGCGCCGCCTCGACCCGCGTCATCGCCGTCGCCGTCGTGCGCGACCGCTTCTCGGGCAGCGCCATGGCCGAGGTCATGTCGCTCGCCTTCATGGTCTTCATGGTCATCCCCGTCGTCGCCCCCTCCATCGGCGAGGTCCTGCTGGCCTTCGCGCCATGGCAGAGCATCTTCCTGTTCATGGGCGTCCTCGCGCTGGCCTTCGGCGGCTGGGCCTTCCTGCGCCTCCCCGAGACGCTGGCCCCCGCCCAACGCCGGCCGCTCACGGCGGCCTCGATCTTCGGCGGCTTCCGCATCGTGGTCTCGAACCGCGCCGCCTTCTGGTATGCGATGGCGGGCACCTGCACCTTCGGGGCGCTGTTCGGCTTCATCAGCACGGCGCAGCAGATCTACGTGGACATCTACGGCCTGGGCGTGTGGTTCCCGGCGGCCTTCGCCTTCGTGGCGGGCCTCATGGCGGTGTCGTCCTTCCTCAACTCGCGCATCGTGCGGCGCTGGGGGATGCGGAACATCTCGCACCTCGCCATCCTCGCCTTCACCGGCCTCAGCGGCCTCCTCCTCCTCGCCAGCGTCGCGCTCGACGGCCACCCGCCGCTCTGGCTGTTCCTGGGGCTCCTGTCCGGCGTCATGTTCATGTTCGGCTGGGCGGCGTCCAACATGAACTCGCTCTCGCTCCAGCCCTTGGGCGCGGTGGCGGGCACGGCCTCGTCGGTCTTCGGCTTCATCCAGACCCTGGGCGGCGCGCTGATGGGCGGCTTCGTCGGCCAGCAGTTCGACGGAACCGTGATCCCCACGGCGGCGGGCTACTTCGTCCTGGGCGCGCTGGCGGTCGTCTGCGTCCTCATCGCGGAGCGCGGCCGGATGTTCGCCGCCGCCGAGGACGCCGCCCTGGCCTGAGCCCCGACGCGCCTACTCGATGACCTCGGCCGGATCGACGCCCCAAAGCGCCGCCTTGGGGGCCCAGCCGCCATAGCCGCCGGCGGTGATCCGGCACCAGTCCGGCTCGCAGGACTCCAGCCGCGCCACCACGTTCGCCTCCAGCAGCGCCACCCCCGGCGCGCCCTCGTCGGGCTTGGCGCGCAGCGGCATCCGGTCCTCGGTGACAAGGACCGTCCGCGTCCCCGACAGCAGCGAATAGTGCACCCAGCCGCCCTGGCCGTCCCGGTCCTCGACCCGCCGCCAATGGCCGTATTCGGCGGTGATCCGCAGCGGCATGTCCTCGCGCACGAACACCCAGTCGATGCGCTGGTCCAGCGCCGGGCCGCGCCGGGCGTTGCCCTCGTCGGTCTTGAGAGACACGTAGCGCGGCAGCGGCAGGCTGGTCTCCGACCCCACGGTCGGCGGCGTCGGCACGACCGGCGCGGGCGGCTGCGCGACGGGGACGACCGCCTCCTCGGGGGCGGGGGGGCTCAGGGTGGCCGGCCGCGCCAGCGGGCGCACCTGCGCCCCCACCGGTCCCGCGCAAAGCGCCAGGACCGCCAACCCGAGGCGAAGTCCGCGCCGCTTCCCCATGCCGCCCCCGAATGCCATGAAACCTCCCGGCGGCCCCGGCCGCGCGGTGATCCGTTGATGCCACGTCCGCACCCGCGCCGGTAGGCCGGGCCTCCCCGAACGCCCGCCGAGTGTGGTCGCGGGGCGACTCCGCCCCCGTTGACAACCTCCCCCGCAAGGCCCTCCCTGTCCCGGCAGGGAAGGGGAACGGCATGGACCTGGAGCTTCGCGACAAGGTGGTGGTGGTCACGGGCGGCGCGTCGGGCATCGGCGCGGCGGTGTCCGAGGTGCTGGCCGACGAAGGGGCCGTCCCCGTCATCCTCGCCCGCCGCCCGCCCGAGGACGCCTTCCTCGCCCGGCTCGCCGCCCGCAGCGCCCGCTCGGGCTGGGTCCGCGCCGACCTGTCCCGCGACGAGGACTGCGCCCGCGCCGCCGAGGAGGTCCGCGCCCGCTGGGGCCGCGTGGACGGGCTGGTGAACAACGCCGGCGCGAACGACCGCGTGGGCCTCGCCGAAGGGCCGGCCGCCTTCCGCCGCAGCCTCGACGCCAACCTCGTGCACTACTACACGCTGCTCCACCTGCTGCTCCCCGACCTCAAGGCGGCACGAGGCGCGGTGGTCAACGTCAGTTCCAAGACGGCCGTCACGGGGCAGGGGGGCACCTCGGCCTACGTGGCCGCCAAGGCCGCGCAACTCGGCCTCACCCGCGAATGGGCCGCCGACCTCGCGCCCTTCGGCATCCGCGTCAACGCCGTGGTCCCGGCCGAGGTGATGACGCCTCTCTACCGCCGCCTTCTCGACGCCCAGCCGGACCCCCGCGCCGAGGAGGCGCGCATCGCCGACCGCATCCCGCTCGGCCACCGCATGACCACCCCGCGCGAGATCGCGGACAGCGTGGCCTTCCTGCTCTCGGCGCGGGCCGGCCACACCACGGGCCAGTGGATCTTTCCCGACGGGGGCTACACGCACCTGGACCGCGCGCTGCCCTGACCGGCCGCGCGCCTCAGGGGATCAGCACCGTCGATCCGGTCGTTTCCCGCGCCTCCAGCGCGCGGTGCGCCTCGGCCACCTCGTCCAGCCGGAACCGCTGCCCCACCTGGGCCGTCACCTCGCCCGCCACCACCTTGCCGAACAGGTCCGCCGCCATCGCCCGGCAGGCCTCCGGGTCGGCGATGTGGGTGAACAGCGTCGGCCGCGTGATCTTGAGCGACCCGCGCGACGCCAGCGCCATCAGGTCCACCGGCGGCACCTTGCCGCTGGCGTTCCCGAACGAGATCATCATGCCGAGCGGCCGCAGGCTGTCGAGCGAGGCCTCGAAGGTGTCGCGCCCCACGCCGTCCATCACCACGTCCACGCCGCGCCCGCCCGTCAGCCGCCGCACCTCGGCGGCGATGTCGGGCACGGCCCGCGTGTCGATGGCGTGGATGGCCCCATGCTCCAGCGCCCGCGCGCATTTCTCGGGGCCACCCGCCACGGCGATGACGCGGATGCCTTCGGACCGCGCCCATTGGCAGGCCAGCAGCCCCACGCCCCCGGCGGCGGCGTGCAGCAGCACGGTGTCGCCCGACGCGATCGGCACCGTGCGGCGGAACAGGAACTGCACCGTCAGGCCCTTGAGCATGATCGCCGCCGCGTCCTCGAAGGCGATCCCCTCGGGCAGAGGCACCACGGCCCCGGCGGGCATCACCCGCGCCTCGGCATAGGCGCCGGACGGCCCGCCGCCATAGGCCGCGCGGTCGCCGGCCTTCAGGTGCGTGACGCCCTCGCCCACCGCCTCGACGATCCCCGCCCCCTCCTGTCCCAGGGCGGCCGGCAGCGGCATCGCGTAGAGCCCCGACCGCTGATACACGTCGATGAAGTTGAGCCCGACCGCGTGGTGGCGGATGCGGACCTCGCCGGGGCCGGGCTCGCCCAGCGGGCGGTCCTCCAGCATCATCACCTCGGGGCCGCCATGCTGGCGGATGACGACGGTGCGGGCTGTGGCGGTCATGCGGTCTTCCTCGCTGGTCCGGGGGTCAGCCTAGCCCCAACCCTCGGGCCTGTGAACAGCCCGCGAACATCGGCGGAACCTTGCCCGCGACGCGGCGTTGAATGGGCAAATGCCTGTTTCCGAAAGGAGAACCCAATGCTCGGATGGGCCGTCACCTTCCTCGTCATCGCCCTGATCGCCGCGCTCTTCGGCTTCGGGGGCATCGCCTCCGCCTCGGCCGGGATCGCGCAGATCATCTTCTTCGTGTTCATCGCGCTGTTCGTGGTCGCGATGATCGCGCGCGCCGTGCGGGGCCGCCCCCCCGTTTGATCGGGCCGGTCTGACGCTGGCGGGGCCCCCCGTCGCGGGGGGCCTTCGTCACCGATAGACCTGATCCTCGCCGGGGAAGGCGCGGGAGCGCACCTCCTCGGCGTAGGCCTTCACGGCCTCCTCGATCATCGCCCCGAGCTGGCCATAGACCTTGACGAACTTCGGCGGCCGGTTGGGGTTGAGCCCCAGCATGTCCTCCAGCACCAGGATCTGCCCGTCGCAGGCCGCCGAGGCGCCGATGCCGATGGTCGGGATCGCCACCTGCCCGGTGATGCGGGCGGCGAGAGGCTCCACCATCCCCTCCAGCACCACGGCGAAGGCCCCGGCCTCGGCCACGACGCGGGCGTCCTCCTCGTGAAGGGGCCAGGTCTCCTCGTCCCGCCCCTGCGTCTTGAACCCGCCCATGACGTGGCTCGACTGCGGCGTCAGCCCGATATGCGCCATGACGGGGATGCCCCGCTCCGTCAGGAAGCGGATCGTCTCGCCCATGCGGGCGCCGCCCTCCAGCTTCACGGCCCCGCACTGGGTTTCCTTCATGATGTGCGCGGCGTTGCGGAAGGCCATGGCCGGGCTTTCCTCGTAGGTGCCGAAGGGCATGTCCACGACCACCAGCGCCCGTTTCGTGCCGCGCACCACCGCCCGCCCGTGCATCACCATGAGGTCGAGCGGCACGCCCACCGTCGACTCCATCCCGTGCATCACCATGCCGAGGCTGTCGCCCACCAGGATGAAGTCGGCGTAGCGGTCCACGATGGCCGCCGTATGGGCGTGGTAGCTGGTCAGCGAGACGATGGGCTCGCCGCCCTTGCGGGCGCGGATCTGCGGCACCGTGATGCGGCGGACGGGGGCTTGGGTGCTCATCGGGGCTCCTGGGGCTGGGTCTCGCGCGGGAGGGTCGGCAGGGCGCCCGCGCGCCGTGGCGGACCGGCGGCTGGGCGGATGGGAGCGGCGGTCCTTGCGCCTCCCCCGCATCCGACCTCGCGCCGGCCGATGGGGAGACGACGATAGACCTCGCCACGGCGGGCCGGGACACAGGGGAAGGCAAGGACAGGCCGCGCGGTCATCGCGGCCCCTCCGGCCCGACCTCGCGCTGGTCGATCAGCAGCACGCCCCCGACCTCGGCCGAAAGCATGATGCCCGCGCGGCGGGTCAGGTGGCGCACGACGGGCGTGAACCGCTCGGCGTCCACGATGTCGAGACCCTTCAGCGTCGCGCGCGGCTCCTCCGCGACCGTGGCGCGGATCGCCTCGGCCATGCGCTCCACCGTCGCGCCCTCCGCCGCCAGCGCCTCGGCGCGGTCGAGCGCGCGGGACAGCACGAGCGCCGCCTCCCGCGCCTCGGGGTCCAGCCGCACGTTGCGCGACGACATGGCGAGGCCGTCCGCCTCGCGCAGCGTCGGCACGCCGACGATCTCGACGGGCAGGTGCAGGTCGCGCACCATCCGCCGGATGACCGCGAGCTGCTGGTAGTCCTTCTCCCCGAACAGCGCGACATCCGGCTGCACGATGTTGAGGAGCTTGCAGACCACCGTCGCCACACCCCGGAAATGGCCGGGCCGCACCGCGCCGTGGAAGAGGCCCGACAGCCGCACCGTCTCCACTACCGTCTCGTCGCCTTCCGGATACATCTCGGCGACCGGGGGCAGGAACAGCGCGTCCACGCCGGCCTCCTCCAGCATCGCCCGGTCGGCGTCCAGCGTGCGGGGATAGGTTTCCAAGTCCCTGGGATCGCCGAACTGCGTCGGGTTCACGAAGATCGAGGCCACCACCCGGTCAGCCCGCCGCCGCGCCTCCGCCACCAGCGCCATGTGCCCGGCATGGAGCGCGCCCATGGTCGGCACCAGCGCCACGCGCCCCGAGGCTTGGCCCGTCCCATGGCCCGCCCAGCCTCGGCGGAGCGTCCGCATCGCGGCGACGGTCTCGCAGGTCTCCATGGCGTCCCCCCCCTCGCGCCTTTGTCTTAGGAGCGCGGAACGGAGGCGGCAAGGCCGGCCCTAGTTCAGCAGCAGATACCGCCGGTTCAGCGGCTGGATCGGCCGGGCGTCGTTGGGAAACACCGTCGCGAAGGCCGCGACCACCTGATCGGACACCGCCACCGGCTGCGTCATCACCGTCCACGTCACCGACTCCGTGCAGGGCGGCGTCGTCAGCGAGCCTTCGTAGCGGTAAAATCCCCCCTCCGTCGGCAGGAGGCTCGACGGGTCGGCGGCGCCCGCCGGGGCCTCGCCCTCCACGGCGGGGGCGACCTGGAACAGCGCGTCGAGCAGCCCCGGCCCGCCGCCGCCCGTCAGCATCACCCCGATCACCGCCAACGCCCCATCCTCGGCCTTGTGGACGAAATGCACCTCCATGTCGCTGTGGGCGGCGTCCACCGCGTGCTCGGACGGGTGGTGGAAGTGGAACTGCGCCAACTCGTAGCGCCGGTTGCCGATCTCCAGCCCGCCCCCCTCGCTCCCCTCGGCGAGGTTGAACTGGATCGTGTGGCCGTTGTTGACGGCCACCCAGCTCGCCCCCGGCGCCCAGTCGCGGCGGAGCGCGCCCACCTCGCCCTTGATGGCGCCGGCGAGGTCGATGGGGGATTGCTGCGTGCCGGTCGCGCAGGCCGCGTTGGCGGGATCGAGCGAGGCCCAGGCCTCGGGCCCGGTCTCGCCCTCGTAGCTCCAGTGCGCGCCGTCATGCGCCGCCCCCTCGGCCAGGAGGGGCGCGGGCGCGAGGAGGAGCGCCAGGATGGCGGCGGGGCGGGACAGCGGCATGACTCGGGGCCTCCTTGGGGACGGGTGGGTGCGGTGACGACGGCCATCCTTCCCTGGAATCCCTAAGAAACCGTTGACGGATCAAATCCGCGTCGGTTTCGCGCGCCAAGGGGTCGCCCCCCTCTCGCGCGCGCCGGCCGCTTGCGCCATGGTGCTTTCCGCGAACGGACAGGGGACAGACGGCCATGGCGACGCTCAAGACCGAGGTGAAGGCTCTCGTGGTAGGGGGCGGGGCGGTGGGGGCCGGCATCGCCTATCATCTCGCTAAGCGCGGCTGGGACACGATGCTGCTGGAGCGCGACGAACTGACGGCGGGATCGACCTGGCACGCCGCCGGTCTCCTGCCGCTCTTCAACATGGGTTACGCCACCACCCACATCCACAAGTATTCCGTGGACTTCTACAAGTCGCTGGAAGCCGAGACCGGCCTCGATGCCGGCTTCTTCGTCGTGGGCAACCTCCGCATGGCCCAAACCGACGCGCGGATGGACGAGTACAGGCTCTACTCCACCACCGCCGAGACGGCGAACGTGGAGCACGAGTTCCTGACGCCGGCGCAGATCGCCGACCGCTGGCCGCTGGTGCGGACCGAGGACCTGAAGGGCGCGCTGTTCCACCCGCAGGACGGCTACATCAACCCCGCCGACGTGACGATGGCGATGGCCAAGGGCGCCCGCCAGCGCGGCGTCACCATCGAGCGCAAGTGGCAGGTGGACGGCTATCACTGGGCCGGTGACCACTGGCAGGTGACCGTGACGCGCATGGAGGACCGGGGCGGCAACCTGGTCGCGACCGACGACCGCGAGGTGATCCGCGCCGAGCACGTCGTCACCGCCACCGGCAACCACGCCCAGCGCACGGCGCGGCTCCTGGGCCTCCGCATCCCCGCGATCCCGGTCGAGCACCAGTATATCGTCACCGAGCAGGACCCCGCCCTCGTCCAGTGGCGCTCGACCAACCCGCAGCACCCCGTCCTGCGCGACGCCGACGCCAAGTGGTACGTCCGCGAGGAGCGCGGCGGCTGGATCCTCGGCCCCTACGAGCGCAACGCCCCCGCGCGCTTCGAATACGGCGTGCCCGAGGGCTTCCGCGCCGACCTCTTCCCGCTCGACCTCGACCGGATCGAGACGGAATACATGTCGATGATCCACCGCATCCCGTCCTCCGAGACGGTGGGCCTCAAGGACGACTACAACGGCCCGATCTGCTACACGCCCGACGGCAACCCGCTGGTCGGCCCCGCGCCGGGCCTGCGCAACATGTGGCTCGCCGAGGGATTCTCCTTCGGCATCACCGCCGCCGGGGGGACGGGGCACTACCTCGCCCAGATGATGGTGGACGGGGAGGCCGAGATCGACATGGCCTCGCTCGACCCCAAGCGGTTCGGCGGCTGGATGACCACCGAATACGCCGCCCGCAAGAACGAGGAAGCCTACGAGCACGTCTTCATCCTCCACCACCCCGACGAGGAGCGGCCCGCCTGCCGCCCCCTGCGCACCTCGCCCGCCTACGACCGGCAGAAGGCGCGGGGGGCCCAGTTCGGGCAAGTGAACGGTTGGGAGCGGCCGATCTATTTCGGCCCGCTGGACGCGCCCGAGGGCTTCGACCACGACACCCGCAGCTTCCGGCGCGGCGGCTGGTGGCAGTATGCGGTCGATGAGGCCAAGGCGATCCGCGAGCGGGTCGGCCTGATCGACGCCACCGCCTTCGCCAAGCATCGCGTCAAGGGGCCGGGGGCCACGGCCTTCCTCGACTGGTTCACGACGAACAGGCTGCCCAAGGTGGGCCGCATCAACCTGACCTACGCGCTGACCGACGCGGGCACCACGCGCACCGAATACACCATCGTGCGCCTCGCCGAGGACGACTACTATCTGGTGAGCGCCGGGGCCTGGGCCGACTACGACGGCGACTTCCTCCGCAAGTCGGTCGAGGACATGGAGCCGACCTTCGGCCGCATCGAGGTGCAGGACGTCACGACCCAATGGGGCGTCTTCGCCCTCGCGGGTCCCAACTCCCGCGCGCTCCTCAACAGCGTCATCAAGGACGCCGACCCTGCCACCGCGCTCTCGAACAGGCGCTTCCCCTGGCTGTCCTCGCGCCGGATCGAGCTGGGCATGGTCCCGGTGCAGGCGATCCGCGTGGCCTACACCGGCGAGCTCGGCTGGGAGCTGCACCACCCGATCGAGATGCAGAACCACCTCTTCGACCTCCTGATGAAGGCCGGGGAGGCGCATGGCCTGTCGCTGGTCGGCGCCCGCGCCCAGAACTGGCTCCGGCAGGAAAAGAGCTACCGCGCCTTCGGCAACGAACTGGGCCGCGACGCGACGCCCTTGGAGGCGGACCTCCCCCGCTTCGTGGACATGACCAAGGACTTCCGGGGCAAAGCCGCGATGCAGGCGCTGGGGGTGCGGTCCAAGTGCGTGACCGTGCTGATCGACGGCCCGGCCGACGCCGATCCTTGGGGCCGCGAGGCGCTGTATGCCGAGGATGGGACCAAGGCGGGCCGCCTCACCTCGGGCGGCTACTCGGTGGCCTTCGGGCGCAGCATCGGCATGGGCTACGTCCGGCCCGAGCTGGCCGTGCCGGGTACGCGGCTCAAGGTGCGGATGTTCCGAGAACTGTTCGATGCGGTCGTGACCGAGGACAGCCCCTACGACCCGCAGAACGCGCGCATACGGGCGGACGGCTGAGGGACAGGGCGACCGGCCCGACCGGGATCGCCCCTGTCCGTCGTCGCAGGCGTATTTGGGCCAAGTTGAAAGGCATGGCTCATCAACTTGGCCCAAATACGCACGTCTCGCCCGCAGCCGACAGCTTCTCCATCGACCTGATGGCCCGCCCGCGCTCCGTGGCCGCCGCGCCGCATCGGCCCGCCTCGCTTCCATCCGTCTGTTGGACGCCCCTCCGGCCCGGCCTATCTCGGCGGTGAACCCGGACCCCGAAGGACCCGCCGCATGATCCGCCCCGCCGTCGCCCTCCTCGCGCTCCTGCCGCTGCCCGCGCTCGCCCAAACCCCCGACGCCACCGGCCCGCGCCTCGCCTTCACGCTCGGCGCGGGGATCGCCGCGACCCCCGGCTACTTCGGCTCCGACGAGGCCGAGCCCGGCCCCGACTTCACCTTCTCCGCCGGATTCCTCCGCTTCGGCAGCCGGTCCTTCGGCCGCGAGGACCCCTATGCCACAGCCGAGGGGTGGGATTTCCGGGGCTCCTTCCGCTACGTCCACGAGCGGTCGGGCGACGACTACGAGGAGCTGGAGGGCCTCGACGACATCGACGGCGCCATCGAGATCGGCGGCGGCGTTTCCTACGCCCGGTCGTGGTGGGAGGTGCTGGCCGTCGCGCGCTACGGCGTCACCGGCCATGAATCCTGGGTGGGCGAGGTCGGCATGGACCTGATCTCCCGCCCGACCGACCGGCTGACCCTACGGGCCGGGCCGCGCCTGCTCCTTGGCACCGACGACTACGCCGCGACCTATTTCGGCGTCTCGGATGCCGAGTCGGCGGCGAGCGGGCTCGCGGCCTACGACGCCTCGGGGGGGCTGCTGACCTCGGGCGTCCGGGCCTCCGCGAGCTACCGCCTCGCCGGCGCCTGGGGCCTGACGGGCGAGGTCCGCTACGAGCGCCTCGTGGGCGACGCGGCCTCCAGCCCGATCACCGCCGAGGACGACCAGTATTCCGCGAGCCTCCTCGTGACGCGGCGGTTCACCGTGCGGTTCTGAAGCGGGCGGGCCGTTCGGCCGCCGCCTTCCACCGGGGTAGGGTGCGCTTCAGCGCACCTTCATGGATTACGTCCTGACGATGGTGCGCTGAAGCGCACCCTACGGCTCCTCCCTGTCAGCCCCCCTTCGGCAGATACGGGATCGCCCCCGCGAGGTCGGTGTCGTCGATGACCACGAAGCGGCTGTCGCTCCCCGCCTGCCGCGCCTCGGCAAAGGGGGCGTAGTCGGGATCGGCCGCGAAGGCCTCGGCCGCCTCGACGCTCGGGAACTGGATCAGCGCGATCAGCGTCGCGTCCGGGTCCGCGCCCTCCAGCACACGGATGTTGCCGCTGCGGGACAGGTAGCGCCCGCCGTGCCGGGCCGCGAGGTCGTGGACCTTCGCGGCGTAGTCGGGGACCCAGGCGGAGTCGGTCACCTTGACCTGGGCGATCAGGAATGCGGGCATCGGCGGGTTCCTCCCTTGCGGCCTCTCGGAGCCGTTCGGGACCAGCCTAGCGCGGGAGGGTCGGCGTTGCACCCGGCCTTTGGTCGGGCCGCGCCGGGGATGTCGGGCTCCAGTGATGCGTAGGGCGGGCTTCAGCCCGCCACCTCCCGCGCTTGCGAGGTGAAGCCCGACCTACGGCGCTGCCCGAAACCCTTCCGTAAGGTGCGTGGTTCCGGGGCCGCAGGCCCTGGGGCACGCACCATTCGCCGCCGGGCCGCCTCACACCAGCCGCGCCGCCTCCACCGCCGCCTTCACGAACCCCGCGAACAACGGATGCGGCTCGAAGGGCTTGGACTTCAGCTCCGGGTGGAACTGCACGCCGATGAACCAGGGATGGTCCTTCCATTCCACGATCTCCGGCAGCCGCCCGTCCGGGCTCATGCCCGAGAAGCAGAGCCCCACGTCCTCCAGCTTCTCCCGGAACGCCGTGTCCACCTCGTAGCGGTGCCGGTGCCGCTCCTCGATGCGCGTCGCGCCATACACGTCCGACACCAGCGACCCCGGCGTCAGGTGCGCCGTGTAGGCCCCGAGCCGCATCGTCCCGCCCTTGTCGTCCGTCACCTTGCGCTCGACGACATGGTTGCCCTGCACCCACTCGCGCAGGTGATAGACGACCGGCGTGAACCGCTTCCGCCCCGCCTCGTGGTCGAACTCCTCGGAGCCCGCATCCTCCACCTTGGCCACGTTCCGCGACGCCTCGATGACCGCGAGCTGCATCCCCAGGCAGATGCCCATATACGGGACCTTGTGCTCGCGCGCGAACCGCGCCGCCGCGATCATCCCTTCCGTCCCCCGCTCCCCGAAGCCGCCGGGCACGAGGATCGCGTCGAAGTCCTCCAGATACGGCGCCGGGTCCTCGCGCTCGAAAAGCTCGCTCGACACCCACTCCGCCTTCACCCGCACCCGGTTCGCCATCCCGCCGTGGGTCAGCGCCTCGGCGATGCTCTTGTACGCGTCCTCCAGCTGCGTGTATTTCCCCACGACGGCGACCTTCACCTCGCCCTCGGGGTTCTCCATCCGGTCCATGACGTCGGTCCAGCGGCTCAGGTTCGGCTTGGGCGCGGGCGAGATGCCGAAGGCGTCCAGCACCGCTTGGTCCAGGCCTTCCTTGTGGTAGGCCAGCGGCGCCTGATAGATCGACTTCAGGTCGTAGGCGGCGATCACCGCCTCCTTCCGCACGTTGCAGAACAGCGCGATCTTCTCCCGCTCCCGCTCGGGGATCGGATGCTCGCTCCGGCACACCAGCACGTCGGGCGCGAGGCCGATGCTCTGCAGCTCCTTGACGCTGTGCTGCGTGGGCTTGGTCTTCAGCTCCCCGGACGCGGCGAGGTAGGGCAGCAGCGTCAGGTGCATCAGGATGCACTGCCCGCGCGGGCGCTCGTGGGTGAACTGCCGGATCGCCTCGAAGAACGGCAGCCCCTCGATGTCGCCGACCGTGCCGCCGATCTCGCACAGCATGAAATCGACCTCGTCCTCGCCCACGGCCAGGAAGTCCTTGATCTCGTTGGTGACGTGCGGGATCACCTGGATCGTCTTGCCCAAGTAGTCGCCCCGCCGCTCCTTCTCCAGCACCGTCGAATAGATCCGACCCGAGGACACCGAATCCGTCCGCCGCGCCGCGACGCCGGTGAACCGCTCGTAGTGGCCGAGGTCGAGGTCCGTCTCCGCGCCGTCGTCGGTGACGAAGACCTCCCCGTGCTCGAACGGGCTCATCGTGCCGGGATCGACGTTCAGGTAGGGGTCGAGCTTGCGCAGCCGAACCGTGTAGCCGCGCGCCTGGAGCAGCGCCCCCAGCGCCGCCGAGGCCAACCCCTTGCCGAGCGAGGAGACCACGCCGCCGGTGATAAAAATGTAGCGCGCCATGCGAACCCCCGTGGAATCGGCAAATGGAATACGGACCAGCGCGCCTGGGCACGCGCCGCCACGGGATTTCCCCTTAGCCCGAAGCGCCCCGCCCGCGCAACAGGCCCGAACCCTTCAGCCTGTCAGTCGCCCGAGGGCACCAGCGGCGCATCCGTCGCCGCGCCGCCCGCCGGGGGTGGCAGGAGGTCGCCGCCGCCCAGGCCGCCGGGCAGGGCGGGCGCGGCGTCCTCGTCCTCCGTCGCGGCGGACCCGCGAGCGTTGATCTGGTCCACCACCGACGACCCGGCCGAGCGTTCCGCCGCGAGGATGGTCAGCACCACCGACATCGCCATGAAAGCCCCGCCGATGATCCAGGTGGCCCGGCCCAGCGCCGTCGCCGCCGCGCGGCCGGTCATCACGCCGCCCCCGCCCATGCCGAGCCCGCCCCCCTCGGAGCGCTGGAGCAGCACCACCCCGATCAGCGCGACGGCGAGGATCAGGAGGATCACGAGGGCGACGGTTTCCATGGACGCTTTTCCCAAGGGGCGGAACGCGGCGCTTCTAAAGGCAGCCGCGCCCCGCCGCAAGGGCGCGGGTGGACCCGGCGCCGCGACACCGGTCCCGCGACACTGGCCGCCATCGCGCGGGAGGCCGAGGGCGGGCCGCTCGCCTTCGCGCCGGCGGCGCTCCTGCGCGGCCCGACCCACTGCCTCGTCCGGCGGCTCGCCGGCTGACCGGCTCCCGGCGGGGCGGGACCGCCGCCGGCCCCGCCGTTCGCTTGCCTTCAACTTGGCCCAAATACGCAAGCGCCCGTTCCACCCGCGCCGCCCTGTCCGGTCCGGGCGTAGGGTGGGGTTCCACCCCACCATCCCCGGTGCCGCCAAGCCGAGCGGTCGCAGGGTGGAGTGGAATCCCACCCGCGTCCCGCCCCCGCTTCCCCCCCGCCGGTCCCGTCGCTATAGGGAGCGGGGTTTGAAGGGAAGGACCAGGCCATGGCCAACGTCGTCGTCGTCGGCGCTCAGTGGGGCGACGAAGGAAAGGGCAAGATCGTCGACTGGCTGTCGGAGCGCGCCGATATCATCGCCCGCTTCCAGGGCGGCCACAACGCCGGCCACACCCTGGTCATCGGCAACCAGGTCTACAAGCTGTCGCTCCTTCCCTCGGGGATCGTGCGCGGCAAGCTGTCGGTCATCGGCAACGGCGTGGTCCTCGACCCCTGGGCGCTCCTGGAGGAGATCGCGCGGCTGGAAGGGCAGGGGGTGACGATCACCCCCGACAACCTCCTGATCGCCGAGAACGCTCCCCTCATCCTGCCGCTGCACGGCGAGCTCGACCGCGCCCGCGAAAGCTCCACCGCCGTCGCCAAGATCGGCACCACCGGGCGCGGCATCGGCCCCGCCTACGAGGACAAGGTCGGCCGCCGCGCCGTCCGCGTCGCCGACCTCTTCGACCCCGCCACGCTGTCCACCCGGATCGAGCGGCTGCTCACCCACCACAACGCGCTCCGCCGCGGCCTCGGGCTCCCCGAGGTGGACGCCCGGGACCTGCGCGCCCGGCTCGACGCGGTGGCGCCCCTGATCCGCCCCTACGCCGCCCCGGTCTGGAAGGTGCTGAACGAGGCCCGCCGCGCCGGCAAGCGCATCCTCTTCGAGGGCGCGCAGGGCTCGCTCCTCGACGTGGACTTCGGCACCTACCCCTACGTCACCTCCTCGACCACGCTGGCCGGGCAGGCGGCGACGGGCACCGGCCTCGGCCCCTCCGCCACCGGCTTCGTCCTGGGCATCGTCAAGGCCTACACGACCCGCGTCGGCGAAGGCCCCTTCGCGGCGGAACTGCACGACGAGATCGGAGAGCACCTGAGAACCGTCGGCCACGAGAAGGGCACCGTCACCGGCCGCAACCGCCGCTGCGGCTGGTTCGACGCGGTGCTGGTGCGCCAGACCTGCGCGCTCTCGGGCGTGAACGGCATCGCACTGACCAAGATGGACGTGCTCGACGGCCTGCCCGAGCTGAAGATCTGCGTGGCCTACGACCTCGACGGCGAGCGTCTCGACCACCTCCCCACCGCATCGGACGCGCAGGCGCGCTGCAAGCCCATCTATGAAACCATCGAGGGCTGGAACGCCTCCACCGCCGGCGCGCGCTCCTGGGCCGACCTCCCCGCGCAGGCGATCAAGTACGTCCGCCGCATCGAGGAGCTGATCCAGTGCCCCGTCGCCCTCGTCTCCACGAGCCCCGAGCGCGACGACACCATCCTCGTCACCGACCCCTTCGCGGACTGATCCCATGGCCCTGAGCTACCGCGCGCGGCGGATCTGGTCCCTGGTGATCCTGCTGGTGGGGCTGCCGGCCTACGTCGTCGTGGCGGTCACGGTCATCAACCTCTTCGACCGCCCACCCTTCTGGCTGGAGCTGCTCATCTACGTCGCCCTCGGCATCGCCTGGGCGCTGCCCTTCAAGGCGGTGTTCCGAGGCGTCGGCCGCGAGGACCCCGCCCGCCCGGCGACGCCGCCCCACTCAAAGATCCCCGCGCCGACCACGCCGCCTGACGAACGGCACGAGCCCTGACCCGTTATCCGGATCGCTGGAGCGGAAGGACCGCGCCGATATGCTCGCTTTCGGCCCGTCGAACCTTCGCGCACAGGCCTCGATGAGGAGCGGCACTCAAGCGATGCACTCTGCGGACGGGGCGTGCCGCCTGCAGGTCAGTTCCGCCATGGCCGCCTCCGCGACCCCGAGGATGCCATTGACCCACTCGTGCACTCAAGCGCACTTATGCCGCAGTGCCGTCGGTCGCGGCGCGGCAAATGCTTGACCTTCCATCCTCGACCGGAAAACTGGACATCACGGGCAGTAGGCATGAAGATATGAGAAAGATACTTGATTCGCGCGTCAAAGAAGCTTTCAATCAATCGGATTTCGCAGGGGCTCTTGAGTACATCAAGGTCAGCGACCTCGACATGCTTGTCGAGCCCTCCGAAATCCGGCTGGTCGCGCTGACTCTGATCGCGAACGATCACGTCGTCCGAGGCCTAGATGTTCTGAATAAGGCGGGTGATCGAAATCCAAAGCTTCTAGCCCAAAGTCGTAATCTTGCGCATCTTCTGGGAGAGCCCGATAGCGTCATCGCCTGCTGCAATAAATTCGCCGGCATGGGCCAAGACGACGCGAAGAATGCTCAATTCAGGTGGATGAGCCTTGTTGCGCGCGGCTCGCTGGACGAAGCGGAAGCGTTTGCACATGCAGAGGCCACCAAGCCGGACCGGGAGTACTTCAAGAAATTCATCTGGTATCATCAGCAAGGTGATCTGCTCAAAAAGCGATGCCCTTCGCTGCACGAAGCTTGGATGCAGTGCCTCTTCGAACGTCAGGAAGAGCACGTCATCGACGATGAGTGCATTGGCCTGGATATCGACATCATCCAGTATTGGAGCCAAGGCATGCCTCCCGAGGATGTCCAGATGGTGTTCAACCGTCTGGCTTATCTGGTCCAAAGCCAAAATCTCGGTCGCCAGAAGCTATTCGACAAGGCGTCTGCTCGCGAGTGGATCGAAACGCACGCGCAGGAATATCTCGCCTGCTTCGATGGTGCCTTCCATTATGCGATGGAGTCCGACATCTTCCGAATTGCCTATGCGTCAAGGCTCCCGGTCATCTACGTCGACATCGATTGTTGGCCGCTGCGGCAGTTCGCTCGGACCATCTCCCATGTTGTCAGAAGCGGATCGACCCTGCTCTACTTGCGATCGTATCGCCCTTGGGTGTTGAACGGCTTCTTCGTGTCATTCCCGCACAACCCGTTCATCAGACTGCTGCACTCGCAAACCGCCGCTTTGGATTTCTCTGCCATGCCGAAGGACAACATCACCATCGAGAGAACCTTCGGCCCGACCCGGTTCAACAACGTCCTCGAGGAGTTGCTGGGCGGTGAAGCCCATCCCATCTCTAGGCCGATGCACGACGTCGCTGGTCTCAGCCGCCTGTCGCGGGCCGGTGACGACATCTACTTCGCGTCCGAGAGCGCTTGTCTCAGTGTCCGGCCGCCGTTCCCGCTGGGGTACAAAGCCACAGAGAGCAACTGGAAGACGACAAAGGTTGTCTGATCCGGCGGGATCCCGATCCAAGCCATGGATCCAGTCCGGCCGGCGGCATAGCGATTCGGCCTCCTTTTTAGACGAGCGGCTGCGAGGCTGATCCAGCGCCGCTCGTCGGCTCCTGGCCCGTAAAAGGACTGCGGTCCCTTGTCCGCTCTATGTCCGAAATCGGGCGAGGGCCGAACTCGGCAGGGTCGCTTTGGAGCGCTGGCCCTGCAGGGAGACGCGGGTCGGTGTGACGGCAGCGGGCCGGATCACGTCCACCTACCTCGATCCACTTGACCCTCAGCGCCGCTCGGGCGGGCCGGGCGCGCGGCCCACCGCCTCGCGCAGGTCGTCGCGGAAGGGCTCGGCCCAGCCGCCCTCGGGCGGGGGGGCGACGGCCCGAGCCGGGTCCGGGGCCGCGCGCCGCCCCAGGCTGGCGAAGGCCGCCTTGAGCCGGGCCAGCGCCTCGCGGCGGCGCCGCGCCTCGGGGGCGGCGAGGTGGCGGTCCGCCTCCGACAGGATGCGCGCCAGCACGGCCTCGTCGGGGCCAGTCCCCGACCCCTCGTCGCGCGGCTGGTCCGTCCGAGCGCCGGAGAGGGTGGTCCGGTCGCCCGGGGGCCGCGCGGCCGGGTTGCCCGCCGGGGCGGCGGCCGATCCGGGCGGCGCGGCCTCGGCCACGCGCACGCTCCGCGCCAGCTCCAGGATGCGCCGCAACGCGCCGACCTCGACGGGGGCGCCGCCGGCCTCCCGCTCCTCCAGCGCGCGCAGATAGCTGGAAATCGCGGCCATCGCCTCGACCGGGTCGTCGAATCCCTCCAAGGTGCAGGTCAGGTCCCCAATCTCGATCCGGAGATCCCCGTTGGACGTGCCCATTCCGCCGCTCGCTGTCCCATCGCCGCTCATGACTCCGGTCCTAGCACCCATTCCTTCCCGGAACCTTGCCGCTTCAGGGAAAGCGCAAGGCCCTTTCATGGCCCTTTTCGGGCAGCGCCGCCGCCCGCCGCACAATCCCCGGCAATGAGGGCCATCGTCCGTTCCCCGGCTCCGGTGACCCTGCTGGGTGGGGCCCCCGCCTCCTCCGCCCAACTGGTCGAGGCCCTCCGCCTCGCCCCCACCCTCGTCGCCGCCGATGGCGGGGCCGACACCGCCCTGGCGCTGGGCCTGACCCCGGCGGCGGTGATCGGCGACATGGACAGCCTCTCGCCCGAGGCGGCCGGCGCCTTCGCCGCCGTCCTCCACCGCATCGACGAGCAGGAAACCACCGATTTCGACAAGGCGCTGACCCGCATCGACGCGCCTGCCCTCCTCGCGCTCGGCTTCGCGGGCGGGCGGATCGACCACGAACTGGCGGCGCTCCACAGCCTTTGCCTTCGCGTCGACCGCCCCTGCCTCCTCCTCGGCCCCGAGACGCTGGCCTTCCACGCCCCGCCCGAGCTGCGGCTCGACCTGCCCGCCGGCACGCTCGTCTCGCTCTTCCCGCTGACGGACCTGCGCGTCGCCTCCGAGGGGCTGCTCTGGCCCACCGACCACCTCCTCCTCGGGCCGCTCCGGCGGATCGGCACCTCCAACGCGGCGCGGGGCGGCCCGCTGCGCCTGCGGCCCTCCGCGCCGGGGCTGCTGGTCATCCTGCCGCCCGCGGCGGTGGGCCCGGCGCTCGACGCGCTGCGCGCCGCGCCGCGCTGGCCCGCCCCGCCGCCCGCGTGACGCCGGAGGCACCGCGCCGAGGGCCGGCGGCGGGCCATGCGTGGTTGGGCCAATTCGAGAGGGCGGGACGGGGCCAGCCTGCCGCATGGCACCCGGCCCGGCACCGTGCTAGGGCCGGGGCCGCGTCACGACCGACAAGGGACCCGCCCATGCGCCACCACCTCCACGCCGCGCTCCTCGCGCTTCTCCTGCCAGCCGCGCCGGCCCTGGCCGGCGACATCGGCATCCACGACCCCTATGCCTTGGCCACCACGCCGCAGGCGACCACCGGCTCGGCCTACATGATGATCCACAACCACGGCGACGCGGGCGACCGCCTGCTCGGCGCCTCCTCCCCCGCCGCCGAGCGGGTGGAGCTCCACGAGAGCCGCGAGGAGGACGGCGTCATGCGGATGACCCCCGTCGAGGGCGGCCTGCCCATCCCCGCCGACGGCGAGCTGGAGCTGCGACGCGGCGGCGTCCACCTGATGCTGATGGGCCTGACCCGGCCCTTCGCCGACGGCGACGTGATCGAGGTCACGCTCACCTTCGAGCGCACGGGCGACATGACCTTCCGCGTTCCCGTGGACCTCGACCGCCTAACCGGCGACGCCCCCGCTCAGGGCGGCCACGGCCACGGCCACGCCGAGCCGATGGAGTCCCACGGCAACTGACAACCTGGACGGTCCTCACGCGGACGTGTCGCTATTCGGGAAACTCTTTGTTTCCTAATACGTAACTCCCAGCGGAGCGAGCCGTTCTCGCCCGCAACAGGGAGTTCACCATGCCGTCACGACTGATCGCCGCCAGCGTCACCCTGGCCAGCCTCGGGCTGGCCGGAGCCGCCGGCGCCGCCACCACCGGCCTCGGCTACGCGCTGGGCGACAACGGGGCCACGCTGGTCACCATCGGCGACCTCGCCGACCCGACGAGCCTGTCCGGCATCGCCCTGTCCACGGCGGACGGCCTCGACCTTGCGCTGAGCGAGCTGACCGCCCGGCCCAGCACCGGCGGCCTTTACGGCTACAGCAGCGCGACGAACGGCTACTACCTCGTGGACCCGGCGACCGGCGTCGCCACCGAGCAGGCGATCGGGCCGGGGATCAACGAGGGCGCGGGCGCGGGCTTCGACTTCAACAACGTCATCGACGCGGCGCGGCTGGTGACGACCAACGACGACAACTTCGTCTTCGACCCCAAGGCGGTGCCGGCCACGCTGACCCAGGCCACCGACCTGTTCTATGTCGCGGGCGACCCCAACGAGGGCGCGAACCCCTCCGTCTTCGCCAACGCCTACACCAACGCCGTCCCCAACGCCTCGGCCAACGTCCAGTATGTGCTGGACAGCGGAACGGATTCTCTGGCGCTCCTCGGCAACAACGCGGGCACGCTGACCACCGTCAGCCGGCTCTTCCTCGACGGCACGGCGCTGGACTTCTCGGCGGTGGGCGGCCTCGATATCCTGTCGCTGGCTGAGGGCGACAACACCGCCTACGCGCTCCTGAGCCTCGGCGGAGCGCAATCGCTCTACAGCTTCCTGCTGCCCGGCGCGGGCGGGCGGGCCGACCTGAACTTCCTCGGGTCCCTGGGCACGACCTACGGCTCGCTCACCGGCCTCGCGGTCGCCAGCGCCCCCGCGCCGGTGCCGCTGCCGGCGGCGGGGCTCCTGCTCGGCGGGGCGCTCCTCGGGCTCGGCGCCCTGCGCGCCCGCCGCGTCCGCGCCTGACGACCGGCGGGGCGTCCCTCCGGGGGCGCCCCGCTCAGCCGCAGATGGCGGCGGCGCGGTCGGCGAAGGCGCGGTAGCGCTCCCAGAAGGCCTCGTCCCCAGGGCGGTCCGAGGTGCGGACCTGCTGCGCGGCGTCGGGTTCGGTGAAGAACTGCGCCGCCCTCTTCTGGTCCGACCCCGAAAGCGACTGGTTCGCCACCCCCTGCACGCAGGAGCAGAGCCGCGCGCTCGCCGCGTCGCGCCCGCCGGCCATGCAGGCGCGGCCGATGTCGCCCGACACCCGGCCGCCGCAGCTTCCCAGCACCACCAGCGCGCCCAGCGCCACGCCCAGCCCGAATCGCCGCCCGATCATCCGCACGCCCCGCCTCGTTTCTTCTTGCCCGTCCGACATATTGACGGCCCCCGGAGCGGAGCGCAATTCAGGGCGACACGGCGTCCAGCATCCCCCACCTCGTAGGGTGGGGTTCCACCCCACTGGCGACCGTTCCGCTGGGCGTGTCACCGTCGGACCGCCTCCCCACGCCACGCCGTCACCGGCCCCCCTCCCGAAGGCCCGACGCTCACTTGTCGCGCAGCCAGTCGAGGACCGGCTGCACCTGCTCCCGGCTCTCGCGCACGTGCGCCTGCAACTCCTCCATGGTCGCGTAGCGGTGCCCCAGGTCCTCCAGGGGCCGTTTCGCCGGGACCAGATAGACCACCACCGTCCCGCCCTTCAGGATCGCCACCGGCTCCCCCCATGGTGGCGTCGAGCACCCTCTCGGGGTCGCGCAGGTCATCCATCTCGACGCTCAGGCTGACTCGGATCTCGGCCATGACGGCCTCCCGTGGTGGCTGCGACAACATACACCCGAGGCCGTGCCCCTCAAGCTCCCGTGCGCCCCGCGCCCCTTCCTTGACGCACCGGGGAATCGCCCCCATAGCGTCCCGCATGACCGAGCTTTCCCGCATCCGCAACTTCTCGATCGTGGCTCATATCGACCACGGCAAATCCACCCTCGCCGACCGGCTGATCCAGTCCACCGGGACGGTCGCCGACCGCGACATGAAGGAGCAGCTCCTCGACTCCATGGACATCGAGCGCGAGCGCGGGATCACCATCAAGGCGAACTCGGTCCGCATCGACTACAAGGCGAACGACGGGCAGGACTACGTCCTGAACCTCATCGACACCCCCGGCCACGTGGACTTCGCCTACGAGGTCAGCCGCTCCATGCGCGCGGTCGAAGGCTCGCTCCTCATCGTGGACGCGAGCCAGGGCGTCGAGGCGCAGACCCTCGCCAACGTCTACCACGCGCTCGACGCCGGGCACGAGATCGTCCCTGTCCTCAACAAGATCGACCTTCCGGCGGCCGAGCCCGACCGCGTGAAGGCCCAGATCGAGGACGTGATCGGCCTTGACGCCTCCGACGCCGTGCTCATCTCCGCCAAGTCCGGCCTCGGCATCCCCGACGTGCTCGAGGCCATCGTCCACCGCCTCCCCGCGCCCAAGGGCGACCGCACGGCCCCCCTCAAGGCGATGCTGGTGGACTCGTGGTACGATCCCTACCTCGGCGTCGTCGTCATGGTCCGCGTCATGGACGGCGTCCTGCGCAAGGGCGACCGCATCCGCATGATGCAGACCAACGCCGTCTACTCCGTGGACACCCTCGCCGTCCTGCGCCCGCAGATGGTCGCCATCCCGGAGTTGGGCCCCGGCGAGATCGGCGTCCTTACCGCGCAGATCAAGCAGGTCCGCGACACCCGTGTCGGCGACACCATCACCACCGAGCGCAAGGGCGCGACCGAGGCCCTTCCCGGCTTCAAGCCCGCGCAGCCCGTGGTCTTCTGCGGCCTCTTCCCCGTCGACGCCGCCGACTTCGAGGACCTCCGCGACGCTATCGAGAAGCTTGCCCTCAACGACGCGAGCTTCTCCTACGAGATGGAGACATCCGCCGCCCTCGGCTTCGGCTTCCGCTGCGGCTTCCTCGGCCTCCTCCACCTCGAAGTCATCCGCGACCGGCTGGAGCGCGAATACGACATCGACCTCATCACCACCGCGCCTTCCGTGGTCTACCACCTCTACATGCGCGACGGCACGGTGAAGGACCTGCACAACCCCGCCGACATGCCCGACCTGACGCTGGTGGATCACCTGGAGGAGCCGCGCATCAAGGCCACGATCCTCGTCCCCGACGAGTACCTGGGCGACGTGCTCAAGCTCTGCCAGGACCGCCGGGGCATCCAAGCCGACCTGTCCTATGCGGGCAGCCGCGCCATGGTCGTCTACGACCTCCCCCTCAACGAGGTGGTGTTCGACTTCTACGACCGGCTCAAGTCCGTCACCAAGGGCTACGCCAGCTTCGACTACACGATCACCGGCTACCGCGAGGACGCGCTGGTGAAGATGCAGGTCCTCGTCAACGACGAACCGGTGGACGCCCTGTCGATGATGGTCCACCGCGACCGGGCCGAGATGCGGGGCCGCGCGATGGTCGAGAAGCTCAAGGACCTGATCCCCCGCCACATGTTCAAGATCCCGATCCAGGCGGCGATTGGAGGCAAGGTCATCGCCCGCGAGACGCTGTCGGCGCTGCGGAAGGACGTGACCGCCAAGTGCTATGGGGGGGACGCGACGCGGAAGCGGAAGCTGCTGGACAAGCAGAAGGCCGGGAAGAAGAAGATGAGGCAGTTCGGCAAGGTGGATATTCCCCAGGAGGCGTTCATCTCGGCGCTGAAGATGGATGGGTAAGGTATCTCCTTCTGCATGGGCGCAGATTTGATTGAACGCCAGCGCCGAGCCTTAATCCAAGCGACAGAACTTCTATGGGAGAATGTTGAGCAGAGTGTCTGGTGGGGTTTTCCTGGGACGTTAAGCGAAACCGATAAGGTCAAGCGAAAAATCCGGGTTCAGTATGATCATTATCATCCAGTGCTTGTGGCTTTGCAAACCTCGTTTTCAGGAACGATTGTTGAACTTGAGCAGAGCGACGTTCAGAACGTGCTTCAATATGGAGCCGCTCGTCGAATAGGCTCAATCTATGAAGCCGTCAATTCCTTTTGCTCAACCGTTTACCCGGATCGCGAACAGCCATTGCAGGTCGATGAAAGCAGAAGGCTGAGCGACAGCTTGCTCTTAATCTATGTTCATATGATGGGAGTATTCGATGCGTTCGCAATCGCTTTGCATCGAATGTCTGGAGCAGATATGGCAACGGCAGAACGGAATTCGGATCTTTTGAAGGCTTCTTTTCGAAAGCAGACAGGACTGGCCTCTCTTGAAAACTTCTTTCTAATAAATGATCGATGGTTTCGAAGGGTGAAGGATGTTATGAGAAACCGCTATGTTCATAGAGTTCCACCTTACATTCCTCCTTCGGTATTTACTCCAGAGGACGCGGACACTTATGCCCAACTTGAGAGGTCGATGTGGAGTGCCATATCGTCCGGCGATGTAAGTAAAGTTGATGAATACCGCGCTCAACAGAGCAGCCTTGGGAAGTTCTTCCCCTATATTACTTTCATTGACTCCAATGAGCATGTCCCCCTCCTGCCGACTGTTCTCGACGATGTTTTCAGATTTCAGGTTGTTTGCTTAACGGTATTCGAAAGTATTATCCCGCGTTTGGCATTTCGGACGCAAAGGTAGGGTGCGCTTCAGCAATCGTAGGGCAGCAAGACGTAGAGTGGGTAGTTCCGCGCCTCCGGCGCGGGTTCACCCACCATCGACGCCCGACGCCGGCACGCCGACCTGAAGCTCCGGCCCCCCCGGTGGGTGAACCTCCGCTTCACGGAGAACTACCAACCCTACATCCGCATCCACCCCGCCGCGCCCGGTCGCCCGTCGCGATGGAACGAAGACCACGGCCAGTCCTCCGGCCTTTCCACGAACCCGTGCTTCACCGGGTTCATCCAGCAATACCGGACGCACGCCGCAAGATCGTCCTCCCCCCGGACGTGGTGCTCCCAATACCGGCGTTGCCAGATCCCCTTCTCGCCCTTCGCGACCTTGCTGGCCGAACGACGCTCCGACGCGGGCAACCCCGCGTGAACCGCGCCTTGATCGCCCCCCATCGCACCGCATGGTCGCTGTCCCCCTCCGGCAGCGTCCACACGCAATGCAGGTGATCCGGCAGCCAGCGTAGGGTGGGGTTCCACCGCACCACGCGACACCGTTGAGCTTGGCCATCTCGATCAGGGCATAGACGATGGCCGCGGCGCGGCCGCCCACCTCTGAGCCGACGAAGAGGTAGTTCTCCCGGCCGAGAGCGACGGCGCGCATACCGCGCTCGGCGCTCGCCGTTGTCCTCGGACCGATGGTGGACACGGCTCGCTGTTGTCCGGTTCCAGGATGTCGTGCTCGAGGCAGGGCCTGAGCCGCGTCATCCTGGCCAGCGCAGGGCGGTTGGCCGTGGCGAGCGGGCTCTTGCCGGAGAGGGTGGGGATCTGAGCTGCGAGCCAGGGCTCGAGGTCCTTGAGGATCTGCTTGATCCTGGCCTGCCGGATGGCGACCCGCCGCTCGGGCGGCGAGCCCCAGGCCTCCGCCTCGACGCCGTAGAGCTGAGCGATTCGCCGGATGGCCTTCTCGGGGATATGGACGCGGCCAAGGCCGACGTGCTGGCCTACATGGCCTTTCCCAGCCAGCACCGGACCAAGCTGCACTTCACCAACCCACTCGAGCGCCTGAACAAGGAGGTGAAACGACGCGCCGACGTCGTGGGGATCTTCCCCAACGAAGACAGCATCACCCGCATCATCGGCGCCGTGCTCCTCGAAGCCAACGACGAGTGGCAGCTCCAACACCGCTACATGCAGATCGAGGGAATGGTGGAACTCGTCACACCGCAACTCGAGGAGATGACCACACCCCTGCCTACACCCTAGGCCGAGTGACCCATGGCCACCCAGTCCTACACTCGAAACTACACCTCGCTGACGGACGCTGTCCCCGCCACCCGCACTCCGGGCTGAAGATGCGCTCGCCTCGCGAGTTCATCGCCGCCCAAACCGCAACCGCCTGAGTGTCCGGTGAAACGAGGGCCAGTTCAGGTGGGTGGATGTGGTCGGTGACTTCGGGCCGGCTCTTGATCAGCACGACGCTGCCATCCTGCGGGTTGCGGGCGAGGATGTCGGCCCAGAGCCCGTCCACCGGCGCCTCGCGCCCGGTGAGCTCCAGGGGGATACGGATGGCTTCGGCCAGATGGTCGAGGTTGTCGGCGGGCCAGGGGGTGAAGACGTGCTCCTCGTGCGACCGCGCCTCGCGCGGAGGGAGGTCTTGAAGGCGGGCGAAGGTGATGACGGTCATGCGGTGGTGCCTTGCGCTGGCGATGCCTCGGTTCTGGCCTTAGGCTTCGGGAAGCCGCCTTTCCGGCCGTCGACGTGCTCGAAAAGGCCGGGCTCCACCCTCTGTCCGATCGGGTCGAGCACGGATTTCATGCCCTCGTGCTGGCCGAGCCTGGCGCTGGGGACGATGTCGGGGTCGCCCGCCGCGAGGACGATGGGGCCTGCCGCCTCGGCATCATGGAGGCGATGTCGAGCCCGATCCGCAGGATCGCCATGGCGACCGCCCTGGGCTCGGCCATGTCGATGCCGGGCTTCGGGAAGGGCAGGCGCGTGGGGAAGACATCGCCTCGGCCTTGGGCGCGTCCTTGACGTCTCGCCCACCCTTGGCCTCGACCACGGGCGTCACGAAGATCGAGGCGAATGACGAAGTCGAGTCGGTAGCGGTGCGGCTCGCCCTCCTCAGGATAGGGGACCTCGAAGCCGAAGTCGTGGTTCTTGGCGCAGGCCACGACGCGGGGGTGGTTCGCGATGACCTGGGCCAGATTGCCCTCCCAGCTCGAGCCGTCGACGATCCAGTCGACGTACGAGCGGTCGGGGTCCCCCCTCTGCTTCAACTCGCGCCACTAGCGGAACCGCGCCGGCGCGAGCTCGGCCGCGAGGCCGGGGCCGAGCGTCGGCGCGGCGCCGCCCGCCAGCTCGGCCAAATGCCGGCTCGCCGCGCAGGCGGTCTGGAAGCCGTAGCCGCCCTGGCCCGCGCACCAGAGGAACGAGGGCTCCAGCGTGTCGGGGCCGAGCACGAGCCGGCGGTCGGGTGCGAAGGTCCGCAGCCCCGCCCAGGAGGCGAGGAGGCGCTCGACCTCCCAGGCGACATGGGCCTCGAACCGCGCGAGGCCCTCGGCCAGCACCAGGTCGTCGGCCCAGGCGTCGTGGGGCTCGGCCGGATCCTCCTCGGCCGGCGAGACGAGCAGCGCGCCGGCATCGGGCTTCATGTAGAAGGACTCGCCCGCGCCGACGACCATGGGCCAGCGCGACGGGTTCGAGGGGGCGGGGATGCGCGCCATGGAGCGGCGGAACGGCCGCAGCTCCAGCGGCGGCAGGCCCGCCAGCGCCGCGATCCGGTCGGCCCAGGGGCCGGCGGCGTTCACGATCACCCGCGCCTCGTGATCCTCTCCGGCGGCGGCGACCCAGCCCGACGCGGCGCGGCGGATCGCGGTCACGGGCGCGCGGGTCAGGACGCGCGCGCCGTTCGCCTTGGCCTCGCGCAGGAAGCCCTGCAGCAGCCGGTCGGTGTCGAGGTCCAGCGTGTCGGCCTGCACGGCGGCCCGCGCAACGGCGGGGCCAAGGATCGGCAGCCGTTCCCGCGCGGCGTCGAGCGGGACCTCCTCCATCTCCATCTGCCGAAGGTCGGCCTCGAAGGCGGCGTTCTCCTCGGGCCGCGCCACGACCATGAGGCCCCGGGGCGCGAGGACACCGCGGGCCTCCAGCTCCGCCCGGCTCGCGCGGTTGAGCGCGACGGTGGAAGGCGCGCCGTAGGTGCCCTCG
The DNA here is from genome assembly GCF_017872975.1 of Rubellimicrobium aerolatum. Lineage (GTDB taxonomy): Bacteria > Pseudomonadota > Alphaproteobacteria > Rhodobacterales > Rhodobacteraceae > Rubellimicrobium > Rubellimicrobium aerolatum. Next base: position 165,920 of record NZ_JAGGJP010000005.1, on the reverse strand, counting down.
AAAACGGCGGCCGAGCGGGAGGAGGCGTGGTGCGCGAGGCGGTCCTCGGCTTCCAGCAGGATGACGGAGCCGAGCCTGGACAGCCGCGCGGCGGCGGACACCCCGGCGATGCCGCCGCCGATGACGAGGAAGTCGGTCATGTGATGAGCCTGCAATGCGACGGGCGGCCCAGGGCCGCCCGGAGAGGGTCGGGGGTCCGGCTGCGCCGGCCCCCCGGGGGCGGTTCCGGCTCAGGCCGGGATCTCGCCCGTGATGCCCTCGACGTAGAAGTTGAGGCCCTTCAGCTCCTCGTCGGTGGCGACCTGCCCCTCGGCGAGCCACGGCGTGCCGTCCTGCCTGTTCAGCGGGCCGGTGAAGGGATGGTAGGACTTGTCGCCGATGGCGGCGGCCAGCGCCTCGGCCTCGGCCTTGACCTCGGCGGGGACGGCCTCGGTGATCTCGCCGATCAGGACCTCGCCCTCGCCGATGCCGCCCCAGAAGGACTGCGACTCCCAGGTCCCGTCCAGCGCCGCCTGGATGCGCTGGATGTAGTAGGGCCCCCAGTTGTCGATGATGGAGGAGATGCGCGGCGTGGGCTTGAAGGCCGCCATGTCGGACGCCTGCCCGAAGGTGAAGACGTTCCCGGCCTCCTGCGCGGCGGCCTGCGGCGCGGTGGAGTCGGTGTGCTGGAGGATGACGTCCACGCCCTGCTCGATCATGGCCTTGGCGGCGTCGGCCTCCTTGGCGGGGTCGAACCAGGTGTAGGCCCAGATCACCACCATTTCCACGTCCGGGTTCACCTTGCGGGCGTGGATGAAGCTGCTGTTGATGCCTTGGATGACCTCGGGGATCGGGAAGGAGCCGATGTAGCCGATCTTGTTGGTCTGGGTCATGCGGCCGGCGATGGTGCCGATGACCGCGCGCCCCTCGTAGAAGCGGGCGTCGTAGGTGGCGAGGTTCGGGGCGGTCTTGTAGCCGGTCGCGTGCTCGAACTTCACGTCGGGGAACTGGGCGGCGACGTTGGCGGTCGGGTCCATGAAGCCGAAGGAGGTCGTGAAGATCAGCTGGCAGCCCGAAAGGACCATCTGGGTGATGGCGCGTTCGGCGTCGGCGCCCTCGGGGACGCTTTCCTGGAAGATCGTCTCGATGGCGTCGCCGAAATGCTCCTGCGCGGCGAGGCGGCCCTGGTCGTGCTGGAAGGTCCAGCCGCCGTCGCCCACCGGGCCGACGTAGATGAAGCCCACCTTGAGCGGGGCGTCCTGCGCGCGGACCGGGACGCCCAGCACCGCGAGCGTCGCCGCCGTCGCGCCGGAGGCGAGAAGCGTCCGTCTGTTCAGTTTCATCCGTAGGAACTCCCTTGTTGGATGGGCCGCGCCTCAGCGCGAGGCGTGGAAGGGTTGCCCGAGCGAGCCCGGCGCGGCGAGACGCGCCCGGCCCCGGCCGGAGGAGATCAGCACCAGCACGAGGATGGTGACGAGGTAGGGGGTCATCGACAGCACCTCGACCGGGATCGGCGCGTTCGCCGCTTGGAGGTTGAGCTGGAGGACCGAGATGCCGCCGAAGAGCCACGCGCCCAGAAGGAGTCGGAGCGGCCGCCAGGAGGCGAAGACGACGATGGCGAGCGCGATCCAGCCCGCGCCGGCGGTGATGCCCTCGGTCCATTGCGGGACGCGGACGAGGCTCAGGTAGGCGCCGCCGAGGCCCGCGCAGGCCCCGCCGAAGGCGATGGCGAGGAGCCGCAGGCGCAGGACCTTGTAGCCCAGCGCGTGGGCGGCGTCGTGGTTCTCGCCGACCGCGCGGAGCACGAGGCCGGCGCGCGCGCGGTGAAGGAACCACCAGACGCCGCCTACGAGGGCGAGCGCGAGGTAGACCACCGGGTCGTGCCGGAACAGGATCGGCCCCAGCACGGGGATGCCGGACAGGAGCGGGATATCCAGCTCCGGCATCGGGGGGGCGCGGACCCCGTTGTAGGGCTGCCCGGCGAGCGAGGCCAGGCCGAGGCCGAAGAGCGTGAGCGCGAGGCCGGTGGCGACCTGATTCGACCGCAGCCAGAGCACGAGCACCGCGAAGAGGAGCGACAGCGCCGCGCCCCCCGCCGCCGCGCCGACGAAGCCCAGCAGCGCCGAGCCGGTGGCGACCGCCGTGGCGAAGCCCGCGATGGCGCCGGTGATCATCATGCCCTCGACGCCGAGGTTGAGGACGCCCGCCCGCTCCACCACAAGCTCGCCCAAGGCGGCGAGGAGGATGGGGGTGGCGGCGACCATCAGCGAGGCCAGCAGCAGGACGGGCGAGATGCTGGTCAGGTCCATCAGCGCGCCCCTTCGACCGGCTTGGCGGTCGCGACGATCACGGGGGACGCGCCCTTCCAGCGCAGGCGGAACTGGGTCAGCACGTCCATGGCGAGCAGGAAGAACAGCAGCATCCCCTGGAAGAGCTGCACCGCCGCCCCCGGCAGGCCGAGCTGGGTCTGCGCCATCTCGCCGCCGATGTAGGTGAGCGCCATGAGCAGCCCGGCGAGGAGGATGCCCAAGGGGTGCAGCCGCCCGAGGAAGGCGACGATGATCGCCGTGAAGCCGTAGCCCACGCCGAAGTCGATGCCGATCTGCCCCGCCGGCCCCGTCACCTCGAACACCCCGGCGAGGCCCGCGAGGCCGCCCGAGATCGCCATGCAGGCCAGCACGAGGCGCGAGGGCGAGACGCCGGCGAAGGCGGCGGCGCGGGGGGCCTGCCCCGCAAGGCGCACCGCGAAGCCGAAGGCGTGGCGGGCGAGGAGGACGTAGGCCCCGACCACCGCCACCCCCGCCGCGACCACGCCCCAGTGGAGGCCGGTGCCGGTCAGCAGTTCCAGGTTGGCGGATGACGGCCATTGCGACAGGTTGCGCGAACCGGGGAAGCCCATCCCCTCGGGGTTTTGAAGCGGGCCCAGCGCCGCATAGGCCAGGAGGTTCGTCGCCACGTAGACGAGCATGAGCGAGACGAGGATCTCGTTGGTGCCGAAGCGCACCTTGAGGAGCGCCGGGATCAGCGCCCAGGCCATGCCGCCGAGCGCCCCGGCCGCGACCATCAGCGGGAAGATCAGGCGCGACTCGGACGGATAGAGCGCGAGGCCCGCCGCCGCGCCGGTCAGCGCGCCGAGGATGTATTGCCCCTCCGCGCCGATGTTCCAGATGCCGGCGCGGAAGCCGAAGGACAGGCCGGTGGCGATCAGGATCAGCGGCCCCGCCTTGATGAGGAGTTGCGGGCGCGTGTAGCTCCCGAACGGCCCGAACAGCGGATCCCAGAAGATGGTGCGGATGGTCAGCACCGGGTCCTTGCCCAGCATGGCGAACAGCAGCCCGCCGACGATCATGGTGGCCAGCACCGCGAGGACCGGCGTCGCCAGAGCCCAGGCGCGGGAGGGGTTGGGGCGCTTCTCCAGGATAATCATGCGGCGCGCCTTTGGCGGGGGTGGGCTGCGTCTTTGGGCCAGGTTGATGAGCCATGCCCTCTCAACTTGGCCCAAATACGCCCTTTGCGACGGTAGGGCCGGGCGGCTCGGTCAGTGGGCATGGGCCACCTCCATCCCGTGCGCGCCGCCGAGCATGAGGCCGATCTCCTCCACCGTCAGCCCGCGCGCGGGGCGGGCGGGCGACAGGCGGCCCTCGTTCAGCGCGGCGAAGCGGTCGGAGATCTCCATCAGCTCGTCGAGGTCCTGGCTGACCACGACCACGGCGGCCCCCTGCGAGGCGAGGTCGAGCAGCGCCTGCCGGATCGCGGCGGCGGCGCTCGCGTCCACGCCCCAGGTGGGCTGGTTGACGATCAGCACCTCGGGCCGTTGCAGGATCTCGCGGCCGATCACGAACTTCTGGAGGTTGCCGCCCGAGAGCGAGCGGGCGGCGGCCGAGGGGCCGGGCGTCCGCACGTCGAAGTCGCGGATGATCCGCTCGGCGAAGCCGCGGGCGGCGGTCCAGTTCACGAAGCCCCGCCGCGCCAGCCTCTCGCGCAGGCGGCCCGACAGGAAGGCGTTCTCGGTCAGCGTCATGTCGGGGGCCGCCGCGTGGCCCATCCGCTCCTCGGGCGCGCAAAGGAGGCCGCGCGCGCGGCGGGCCGAGGGGCGCAGGCTCCCCACCAGTTCACCCTTGAGGCGCACCATGCCCGGTGCGGTCCGCATCTCGCCCGACAGCGCGAGCAGCAGTTCGTCCTGGCCGTTGCCGGCGACGCCGCCGATGCCCAGCACCTCGCCCCGCGCGACGCTGAAGGTGACGCCGCGCAGCGCCGTCCCGTGCGGGCGGGGCGAGGGGGCGGACAGGCCCTGCACGTCGAGCACGGTGTCGCCGCCGGGATGCGCCGCCCGCGCCGGGGTCTTCAGCGTGCCGCCGACCATCATCTCGGCCATGCGCCGGGCCGAGGTGCGCTGCGGGTCGCAGGTCGCCACCACGCGGCCCCCGCGCAGGATCGTCGCCTCCTCGCAAAGGACGCGGATCTCCTCCAGCTTGTGCGAGATGTAGAGGATCGCCAGCCCCTCCTCGCGCAGCTTGCGGAGGGTTCGGAACAGGATCTCGACCTCCTGCGGGGTCAGGACTGAGGTCGGCTCGTCCATGATGAGGAGGCGGGGGGACTGGAGGAGGCAACGGATGATCTCCACCCGTTGACGCTCCCCGGCGGACAGGTCGCCGACGATGCGGTTGGGGTCGAGCGGCAGGCCGTAGTCGCGCGACACCTGCGCGATGCGCGCGGAGAGGTCGCGGAGCGGCGGCGGGTCCTCCATGCCGAGCGCGATGTTCTCGGCCACGCTCAGCGCGTCGAAGAGAGAGAAGTGCTGGAACACCATCGCCACCCCCGCCGCGCGGGCGGCGCGGGGCTCGGGCGGCGCGTAGGGCTGGCCGGCGAGCGTCATGGTCCCGGCGTCGGGGCGCACGAGGCCGTAGATGGTCTTGACCAGGGTGGACTTGCCCGCCCCGTTCTCGCCCAGCAGCGCGTGGACGCTGGACGGGCGGATGTCGAAGCTCACGTCGCTGTTGGCGACCACGCCCGGATAGGCCTTGGTCAGCCCCCGGATCGCCAGCAGCGCGTCGCTCATCCGGTCGCGTCCCTTTCCTCGGCGTGCCTGCCGGTTCCCGCCGACCGGATTAGCGCGGCCGCGACGCCGACGGCAATGGCTTGGGGGTGCTTTCCGAGGGCGGGGTCGCCTATCGGACAGGCAATGCGCGAAATTTGAGCGGCCGTGTGTCCGAGCGAGGACAGCCGTCCCCGGAATCGGGCGAGCTTGGTGGCCGAGCCGATCAGCCCGAGGCTCGTGAATCCGTGGAGGAGGAGGGCGTGGCAGAGTTGCAGGTCCAACTCGTGCGAGCGGGTGAGGATCAGGTGGTCGGCGTCGCGCGGGGCGTGGCGGACGAGGAGGGCGGGCTCGACGGCGGGGAGGACGGTGACGCCGGGCGGGACCGTTGCCGGGAAGCGGTCGGGGCCGAGGTCCACCCAGGTGATCGCCACGCCGGGCCAGGGGGCGAGGACGGCGACGATCGCGCGGCCCACATGGCCCGCGCCCCAGACCCAGAGCGGCCGTCCGGCCGCGGGCGCGGCCTCGACCAGCCAGCCGTCGCGGACCTGCGGCGGCGTGCCGGGAGCGGGGGTGAGCGTCGGGCGCAGCGCGGTCGCCCCGGCGAGAGGGCGGGCGAAGGGCAGGGCATCGGGAAGGCTCGCGGCGTCGAACCGCTCCCAGGCGAGCGTGACCGAGCCGCCGCAGCATTGGCCCAGCGCCGGGCCGAGGGGGACCGTCCGCAGGCGGGGCAGGGCCGTGGCCGCCAGCATCGTCCGTGCCTCGGCGGTGGCCTGGTTCTCCAGTTCGCCGCCGCCGACCGTGCCCTCCTCGCCCCCCGTCCAGATCAGCATGGAGGTGCCCGCCTCGCGCGGGACGGAGCCCGCGACCGACACGATCAGGATGCGGACCACCACGCCATGGGCGGCGACGGCGGCGCGGAGGGCGGGGAGGTCGAGGCTCATGGCGGGACCCGCAAATCGCGTCGAGGCGATTTGCAAAGGCCGTCGAAGGCCTTTGCGCCCCGGTTCACCCGCGCGCTCGCGTCACAGCCGCCCGCACGCGCTCGGGCGTGGCGGGGGCGTGGAGGTCGGGCCAGTGCGGGCCGGTCGCCGCGCAGGCGTCGGACAGGGCGAGGAAGGCCGAGATGCCCAGCATGAACGGCGGCTCGCCCACGGCCTTGCTCCGATAGACCGTCGCCGCGCGGTTGGGCGCGTCCCAGAGCCGGACGTTGAACACCGCCGGGCGGTCCGACACGGCGGGGATCTTGTAGGTGGAGGGGGCGTGCGTCCGCAGGCGGCCCTTGTCGTCCCAGACCAGCTCCTCGGTCGTGAGCCAGCCCGCGCCCTGGACGTAGCCGCCCTCGATCTGCCCGATGTCGAGCGCCGGGTTCAGCGACGAGCCGCAGTCGTGCAGGATGTCGGCGCGCAGGATGCGGTTCTCGCCCGTGAGGGTGTCGATGACGACCTCGGTCACCGAGCAGCCATAGGAGAAGTAGAAGAACGGCCGCCCCCGCCCGCGCAGCCGGTCCCATTCGAGGTCGGGCGTGGCGTAGAAGCCCGTCGCGGACAGCGACACCCGGCCCAGGTAGCAGGCTTCCACCGCCGCGTCCCAAGTCAGGGCCTGCCCGCCGACCGTCACCATTCCGCCCTCGAACTCCACCCGTTCGGGCGCGGTCTGGTGCAGGCCCGCCAGATGCGCGGCCATGCGGTCGCGCAGCGTGTCGCAGGCGGCCTGAACCGCCATGCCGTTCAGGTCCGCGCCCGACGACGCCGCCGTGGCCGAGGTGTTGGGCACCTTGGTCGTGTCGGTCGCGCTGATGCGGACGCGCTCCACCGGGATGCCGAGGCGGCTCGCGGCGATCTGCGTCACCTTGCGGTGGAGGCCCTGGCCCATCTCGGTGCCGCCGTGGTTCAGCAGCACCGAGCCGTCGCGATAGACGTTCACCAGCGCGCCGGCCTGGTTGAGGTGCGAGAGCGTGAAGGAGATGCCGAACTTGACCGGCGCGTAGGCGAGGCCCTTCTTCAGGATCGGGCTGCGCGCGTTCCAGTCGCGGATCGCCGCGCGCCGGGCCTCGAAGTCCGACGACGCCAGCAGCTCCTCGGTCATCTCGTGGAGGAGGAAGTCGGTGACCTCCATGCCATAGGGCGTCGTCGGCGGCTCGGGCGGGCGGGAGTGCGCGCCGGTGAAGCGCCGGCCCGTGCCGGGGCCGCCCTCCTTGGGCGCGGCGTAGAAGTTGAGCCGGCGCACCTCCACCGGGTCGCGGCCTAGGTCGCGGGCGACGTGCTCGACGATCCGCTCCATCCCCAGCATCCCCTGCGGGCCGCCAAAGCCGCGGAAGGCGGTGGCGCTCTGGGTGTTGGTCTTGAGGCGATGCGAGGTGATCCGCATGGCCGGGATCAGATAGGCGTTGTCGGCGTGGAGCATCGCCCGGTCGGCCACGGCGAGGCTCAGGTCCTGCGACCAGCCGCACCTCGCATACTGGATCACGTCCACCGCCAGAAGCCGTCCGTCGCCGTCGAAGCCCACCTCGTAGTCGATGCGGAACTCGTGGCGCTTGCCGGTGATCACCATGTCGTCGTCGCGGTCGTAGCGCATCCGGCAGGCGCGGCCCGTCCGCTCCGCCGCCACCGCGCAGGCGATGGCGAGCGCGTTGCCCTGGCTTTCCTTGCCGCCGAAGCCGCCGCCCATCCGCCGCATGACCACGCGCACGTCGTTCATGTGGAGGCCGAGCGCGTCCGCGACCTTGTGCTGGATCTCGCTCGGGTGCTGGGTCGAGGAGTGGACCTCCATCTGCCCCTCGCCGGGGAGCGCGAGGGCGGCCTGGCCTTCGAGATAGAAGTGCTCCTGCCCCCCCATCTCCACCGAGCCCCTGAGGCGGCGCGGCGCGGCGGCCATCGCCGTGTCCGTGTCGCCCTTGGTCCAGACGCGGGGGCCGTCCTCGAAGCGGCTGTCCGCCGCCAGCGCCTCTTCGATGGTAAGAATCGGCCGTTCCTCCGCGACCTCGGCCACAGCCAGCCGCACGGCCTTCCTCGCCGCGAGGTGGCTGGTGGCGATCACGAGGAAGAGCGGCTGGCCGAGGTAGTGGATCGGCCCGTCGCACAGGAGCGGCTCGTCGTGGACGGAGGGCGAGCAGTCGGCAGGCCGCCGCAGGTCGTCCGCCGCCATGACGTCCACCACGCCCGGCGCGGCGCGCACGGCGGACAGGTCGAGCGACAGGAGCCGCCCGCGCGCCACGTCCGACAGCCCGAAGGCGAGGTGCAGGCATCCCGAGGGTGCGGGAATGTCGTCCACGTAGCGCGCCTGTCCGGTGACGTGGAGGGTGGCGGAGTCGTGCGTCTCGCGCAGGCCGACGGTCATGGCGCGACCTCCCGGACATCGGTCTCGGCCCCCGACAACTCCGCGTGGTAGCGCATCAGCATCCCGCCCGCCGCCTCCAGCCGATAGGCCGCGCTGGCCCTCATGTCCGACAGGGGCGCGAAGTCCTCCGCGAAGGCGGGCATCGCCGCCGCGACCGTCTCGCTGGTCCAGGGCCGCCCGACCAACGCCGCCTCGACCGCCGTTGCGCGCTTGGGCACCCCGGCCATGCCGCCGAAGGCGATGCGCGCGGCCGTTACCGTGCCCCCTTCCACCGTCATATCGAACCCGCCGCAGACGGCGGAAATGTCCTGGTCGAAGCGCTTGGACAGCTTGTAGACGCGGAAGGCGGGCGCGGTGGCCGGGATCGTCACCGCCTCGACGAACTCGCCGGGCTGGCGGTCCTGTCGGCCATAGGCGAGGAAGAACGACTCCAACGGCATCGTCCGCCGGGCGTCGCCGCGCCGCAGGTGCAGCACCGCCCCCAGCGCGATCAGCGCCGGCGGGTTGTCCCCGATGGGCGAGCCGTTGGCGATGTTGCCGCCCAGCGTCGCGGCGCTCCGCACCTGCGCGGACCCGTAGCGGCGGATCAGCCGGGCCCAGCTCGGGAACCGGCCCTCCACCGCCGCCAGCACCTCGGTCATCGTCGCCCCCGCGCCGAGGCGGATCGCGTCCGGCCCGACCTCGATCCGCGCGAGGTCGCGGGCGCGGTGCAGGAAGGCGACCTTGGGCAGCTCGCGCAGGCCCTTCGTCACCCAGAGCCCCACGTCCGTCGCCCCCGCGACCAGCGTGGCGTCCGGGTTCGCCATATACCACGCGGCGAGCGCGTCGGCGCTCTCGGGCAGCATCGCCGCGCCCGCCGCCTCGGGCCGGGGGGGCAGGGCCACGGGCGGCGGCGCGCCGGTCCCAAGGGACGCCGTGCCGCCCACCGTCTCGCCACGCTGGCCCTTGGCCTCTGGGACTGGGCCGGTTCCTGGCTCGGTTGCCACCGTCGCCACCGCGTCGTCGCGCCGCCCCGCCCAGCCCTCGGCGGGGGGCAGGTCGCCCGCGCCGGGACCGGCCTCCACGCCCACCGCAGCGGGGGCGCCGCCCGGCACCGCGTCGCGCATCCACTCGGGCACCGGCTCGCGCGAGGCTGCCTCCGCCGCCCGCAGGATCGGCGCGTAGCCGGTGCAGCGGCAGAGGTTCCCCGCCAGCGCCGTGTCGAAGTCGGTGTCGCCGTTCAGGTGCGCCGCCGCCATCGCCACCACGAAGCCCGGGGTGCAGAAGCCGCATTGCGAGCCGTGGTGATCGACCATCGCCCGCTGGACCGGGTGCAGCTCGCCGTCCGGCCCGGCGATCCCCTCCACCGTCCGCACCGCCTTGCCGGCCAGTTGCGGCAGGAACAGGATGCAGGCGTTGAGCGCCCGCGCCCCCCGCTCGTCCGTGACCATGACGGTGCAGGCGCCGCAGTCGCCCTCGTTGCACCCTTCCTTGGTGCCCGTCAGGCTCCGCTCCTCGCGCAGCCAGTCGAGCAGCGTCCGCGTCGGCGGCCCCTCGGCCTCGACCCGCTCCCCGTTGAGGAGGAATCCGATCCCCATGCGATTGCCCGCCGCGTTACCGGGTTGGAACGGGCGCGACCGATGCGGCGTAGATCGCGGCCCTCGGCGATCAAGGCGGAAAGCGGCGGCCTTGGCAAGGCCCGCCGCCAAGGTGGGGAAAACCCGACTGGGCCGGCCCCGGCCGCCGCCGCTATCCTGGGCGCACCGTTTTCCACCGACCCTTTCCAGTTCCGTTTCCCCAAGGACGTTGACGATGCACGTTTCCCTCCCCTCACGGCCCACCCGGGGCGTCGGCCCGCTCCGACTGGGCGCCGCGACGATCCTCGCCCTCCTCCTGCTCCGCCCCGGCTGGGCCGAGACGGCGATCCTGGGCGGGCTCGGGGCCTGCCTCGCCCTCGCCGCCGCGCTGGCGGACTCGTTGGGGCCTGGCCCCGCCAGGGGCTCGATTTCCGACCCGGACGGAGCCGTTTTCAGGTAGGATGCCGCCCGTGGCGTAACTCGTGGGAGATGTATGATGGACTTCCAGGACATCCTGAGATTGCTGCACCTCGGGGCCCTGACCGTCTGGATCGGCGGCGGGCTCGGGCTCGTGGTGCTCAGCGCGGCGGCGACGGGGACGCATGACGACCAGCACGCGTTACGGATCATCAAGGGCGCGACGATCCTCGGGCCGGTGCTGACGGTGCCGGCGGCGCTGGCGGTCCTGGCCTCGGGGCTGCTGCTCGTCTGGGCGGGTAGCCACCCGTGGGAGGCCTGGCTCACCCTGTCCCTGCTCGGCACCGGCGTCACCTTCGCGGTGGGGGCGCTCCGCGTGGGCCCGCTCCTCGAACGCGCGGCGCTGGTCTGGGAGCGCGACGGCGACGAGGCGCAGGCGCTCCGGCTCGGCTGCCGGGCGCTGCGGATCGCCCGGATCGACCAGGTGATCCTGTTCGCGCTGCTGGCGATCAACGTCCTGCAACCGGGCTGGGAGGACCGGGGCCTGCTCCTGACCCTGGCGGTCGCGGCGGCGGTCGCGGCGCTGCTGGCGCTCCGCCCCGCCCCGGGGACGGCGGCGGCCTCCTGACCGCACCGGGGGTGGCCCGAGACGGCCGCCCGAGACGGCCGCCCACGACGGCGGCCCAGGGCGGCGGCCCGAGACGGGGCTTGCCAGCGCCGGGCCGCGTGGGGGAACGTGGCCGCGACGCCCGGACCTCGGGGCGTCGCGGCCCGGACCCGTCATGCGCCTTCGTCGCCTCGCCCCGCTCCTGCTGATCCCCGCCGCGCAGGCGGTCCTGTCGCATGGCTTCGCCGCCCAGGTCGCGGCGCTGGAGGCGCGGCTCCTCGCCGGGCCGACCGGCACCCCAAGGTCGGACCTGCCGCCCCTCGTGGCCGGCTTCGCCCGCCGCGCCGGGGCGACGGGGACCGCCCGCGCCGCGATCCTCACACAGTCCGCCCGGCTGCGGCTGCGGCAGGGCGGCCTCTTTTCCGCCTACGCGACTCGCCAGACCGTCGCGCTGGGCCGCCCCGGCTTCGCCTGGGACGCCCGGCGGGCCTGGGGGCCCCTCACGTGGCTGCGCGTGCTCGACGCCTACGTGGAAGGCGAGGGGCGGCTGGAGGCACGCCTCCTCGGCGCCTTCCCCGTGGCGCGCGCCGGCGGTCCCGACGCCGCGCTGGGCGAGGCGCTGCGCTACCTGGCCGAGCTGCCCTGGTTCCCCGACGCCATCCTCGGCAACCCGTCGATCCGGTGGCGCGAGACCGGCGACCACCGCGTCGAGGCCGCGCTCGACACGCCGGCGGGACGGGCCGCCGTGACCTTCGGCTTCGACGCGGCGGGGGACATCGCCACCATGGACAGCCCCGCCCGCCCGTCGATCGGGACCGACGGCACGGTGGCGCGGCTCGACTGGCGGGGGCGCTTCTCCGACTATGGGATCGTCGGCCCCCGCCGCCTGCCGCGCCGGGGCGAGGTGGGCTACGCCTACCCCTCGGGCTTCGAGACGTATTTCGAGGGCGAGGTGCGGACCTGCCGCCTCACCGGCTGACTTACCCACAGGGATGTGCCCGGCGCGCCCTTCCGACTCGGGGGGGCGGGCCCTAGTCTGGTCTCCATGGCCAGCCCCACCTTCATCCATCTCCGCGTCCACACGGAACACTCGCTCCTCGAAGGGGCTGTCCCCGTCAAGAAGCTCGCCAAGCTGGCGGCCGACCACGGGATGCCCGCCGTGGCGATCACCGACACCAACGCCCTGTTCGCGGCGCTGGAGTTCTCGGACCACGCCGGCAAGTCGGGCGTCCAGCCGATCATCGGCGCGCAGTGGGACCTCTGCTACCTCCCGCCCGAGCCGGGCCGCGCGCCTTACCGCCCCGCGCCCGTGGTGCTGCTCGCCCAGAGCGAGGCGGGCTGGAACAACCTGATGAAGCTGTCCACCTGCGCCTACCTCGTGGACACCAACGGCGACGGCCTCCCGCAGGTCACGCTGGCGGACCTGGAGAGGCACAGCGCCGGCCTCCTCTGCCTCACCGGCGGCCCCGATGGCCCGCTCGGCCGGATGCTCCGACAGAACCAGCGCGGGAAGGCCGAGGAGTTCCTGCGCCGCATGGCCGGCATCTTTCCGAACCGCCTCTATGTGGAACTCCAGCGCCACCCCATTGACGGCGGCCTCCCCGAAGCCGAGCGGCTCTCCGAGCGTCCCACGCTGGAAATGGCCTACGACCTGGGCCTGCCCATCGTGGCGACGAACGATGTCTACTTCCCCAAGGAGCAGCTCTTCGAGGCGCACGACGCCCTCCTCGCCATCGCCGAGGGGGCCTACGTGGACCAGTCCGGGCCGCGCCGCCGCCTCACGCCCCAGCACTACTTCAAGTCCCAGAAGGAGATGGCGACCCTCTTCGCCGACCTCCCCGAGGCGCTGGACAACACCGTCGAGATCGCCCGCCGCTGCGCCTTCAAGGTCGCCAAGCGCAAGCCGATCCTGCCCCGCTTCGCCGACAACGAGGTGGAGGAGCTGCGCCGCCAGGCCAAGGAGGGGCTGGAGGCCCGCCTTCGCGTGATCCCCCACGCCGTCCCCGTGGAGGACTACGAGGCCCGCCTCGCCTACGAGCTGGGCATCATCGAGCAGATGGGCTTCCCCGGCTACTTCCTGATCGTGGCCGACTTCATCAAGTGGGCCAAGTCGCAGGGCATCCCCGTGGGGCCGGGCCGCGGCTCCGGCGCGGGCTCGCTCGTCGCCTATGCGCTCACCATCACCGACCTCGACCCCCTGCGCTACTCGCTGCTGTTCGAGCGGTTCCTGAACCCCGAACGGGTGTCGATGCCCGACTTCGACATCGACTTCTGCATGGACCGCCGCGAGGAGGTGATCCGCTACGTCCAGGGCAAGTATGGCGCGGACAAGGTGGGCCAGATCATCACCTTCGGCGCGATGCTGTCCAAGGCCGCCGTCCGCGACGTGGGCCGCGTGCTCCAGATGCCCTACGGGCAGGTGGACCGCCTGTCCAAGATGATCCCGATGGAGGGCGTCAAGCCCGTCTCCATCACCAAGGCCCTCGCCGACGAGCCCCGCCTGCGCGAGGAGATGCGGGCCGCCGAGGTCGTCAAGCGCTGCCTGGAATACGCCGAGCAGCTCGAAGGGCTCCTGCGCAACGCCTCCACCCACGCGGCGGGCGTGGTGATCGGCGACCGGCCGCTCGACGAATTGGTGCCGCTCTACCGCGCGCCGGGCACCGACGACATGCCCGCCACCCAGTTCAACATGAAGTGGGTGGAGCAGGCGGGCCTCGTGAAGTTCGACTTCCTGGGCCTCAAGACGCTCACCATGATCGACAACGCGGTCAAGCTGATCCGCAGGACGCGCGACCTGCACGTGGCGGCGGACGGACGGAGGATCTACGACCCCGCGCCGGGGACCGAGAACGACATCCTGGCGATCCCGCTGGACGACAGGGCCGCCTACGACCTCTACGCCCGCGCCCGCACGGTTGCCGTGTTCCAGGTGGAATCCTCGGGCATGATGGACGCGCTCAAGCGCATGAAGCCCACCTGCATCGAGGACATCGTGGCCTTGGTGGCGCTCTACCGCCCCGGCCCGATGGAGAACATCCCCGTCTATTGCGAGGTCAAGAACGGCCTCCGGCCGCTGGAGCCCTTGCATCCCAGCATCGACCACGTCCTGAAGGAGACGCAGGGGATCATCGTCTACCAGGAGCAGGTGATGGAGATCGCCCAGGTGATGGCCGGGTATTCCCTCGGCGGCGCCGACCTCCTCCGCCGCGCGATGGGCAAGAAGATCCCCGAGGAGATGGCCAAGGAACGCCCCAAGTTCATCGAAGGGGCGATGGCGAACGGCGTGTCCAAGGACAAGGCCGGCGAGGTCTTCGACCTCCTCGAGAAGTTCGCCAACTACGGCTTCAACAAGTCCCACGCCGCCGCCTACGCGGTGGTCAGCTACCAGACCGCCTGGCTCAAGGCCAACCACCCCGTCGAGTTCATGGCGGGGGTGATGAACTGCGACCTCCACCTGACCGACAAGCTGGCGACCTACTTCCAGGAGGTCCGCAAGCATCTCGGCATCCCCTGGTCGCCTCCTTGCGTGAACCGCTCCGGGGCGCTGTTCGGCGTGGAGAAGGGGACGCTCGTTTACGGCCTCGGCGCGCTCAAGAACGTCGGCGTGGAGGCGATGGAGCTGATCGTGAGGGGCCGCGACAGCCGCCCCTTCGCCACGCTCTTCGACATGGCGCGGCGCGTGGACCTCAAGCGCGTCGGCAAGCGCCCGCTGGAGATGCTGGCCCGGGCCGGGGCCTTCGACCAGCTCGACCGCAACCGCAGGCGCGTCCTCGAATCGCTCGACGCGCTGGTGGCCTACTCGGCGGCGGTGCACGAGCAGCGGGCCTCCTCCCAGGTGTCGCTCTTCGGCGAGGCCGGGGCCGACCTCCCCGAGCCGCGCCTGCCCGCCACCCCCGACTGGGACGCGCCCGAGCGGCTGGCCGAGGAGTTCAAGGCCGTGGGCTTCTACCTCACCGGCCACCCGCTCGACGACTACCTCCCCGCGCTCCGGCGGGCCAAGGTCCTGACCTACGACGAGGTGGCCCTGAAGGTGCAGGACGGCCCCTTCGTGGCCAAGATCGCCGGCAGCGTGGCGGCGCGGCAGGAGCGGAAGTCGGCGCGCGGCAACCGCTTCGCCTTCGTGTCGATGTCCGACCCCACCGGACAGTTCGAGGTGACGCTGTTCAGCGAGGCGCTGGAGGCCGGCCGCCCCCACCTGGAGCCCGGATCGCGCGTGGTGATCCAGGTGGAGTGCACGGCCGAAGGCGACCAGCTCCGCCTGACGGGCCGGGGCGTGACGCCGGTGGACGAGGTGGCGGGCGCGGGCGCGATGGGCTTCAAGGTCTTCGTGGAGGCCGAGGAGGCGCTGGCCTCCGTCGCCCGCGTGCTCGACCAGGCCCGGCAGGCCGCCCGCCGCGCGAGGGGCGGGCCGGTCACGCTCTTCCTCCGGCACCCGACGCTGCCCGGAGACGTGGAGATCGACTTGGGCGACCAATTCCCTGTGACTCCCGAGGTTCGGCGCGCGCTGCGCCATGTGCCAGGGGTCCAGGAGGTCGAGGAGGTCTGAGGCCGGGGCAGGGGGGCGCTGCCCCCCATCGCGCGTGCCGCGCGATTCCCCCCGGGATATTTGGAGCCAAAGAAAGCCAGGCGCGCAGCGGCCCCCGGGAGCGATCAACGTCCCCGAGGGCGGCCTTCTTTGACACGGTCATCGGCGTCCCCGCCTGTACCGTGAGGCCATCTTTTCCGACCAGGGTTAAGGAATGGTTGATGGCTTTCTTTGACTCCAAATATCCCGGGGGAGTCCCCGAAGGGGACGGGGGCAGCGCCCCCTTCGACGTCGGACCCCCGAACCGCATCCCCGTTTCGCGCGTTGCGCCGCAAAGCTCCGGGAGGAAGTTCCCCATGCCCCGCGCCGTCCTGGCCGCCGCGCTCGCCGCCCTGTCCCTCGCGTCCTGCGACGAGGCCCTTGGCCCCGCCCCGACCGCCGCCTTCGCCGGGGCCTCGGCCGCCCTCCCGCCCGTCTGCGGCCTCGCCGATTCGCAGCTCGGCCCCCTGGTCGAGACGCGCGCCGGCTACGCCGTCCACGACACCGCGCCGGGCTCCACCGAAGCCCGCCCGCACCACATCACCGGCTTCGCGGACGGCTGCGCGCGCTCCGTCACCGCCGCTCTCGTCATGTTCGGCGACCTCGCGACCCACGAGGTCACCCGCTACGAGGCCCCCGAGGGGGCCTATTCCCCGGTCGATGCCGCCTACGAGCGGATCAAGGCCCAGGCCTGCGGCGCCGCGCCCGGCCAGCCCTGCGGCGCGGACCTCGACCAGCTCGCGCGCGATACGGTCTTCGTCTCGGCCTATCCCGTCTTCGGAGAGGAGGCGCACCGCGACCTCCTTCTCCACCAGGGCGAGGTGGTGGCGGCCGACCCGCCGCCTTCATGAAATCTTAAACCCACCGTTCGTAGCTGTAGGAGGCGGTTAACCCTCGTCTGGCAGATTGGTCCCGAACAGCGAAAGGACCGATTCCGTGCCCAGCGACGACCGCCATCTCCGACCGACCCGATCCTCAGTAATGGGGCGGCCGGTCTATGGGCACGTCGCCGGGGCCTTGCGCCTCGCGCTCGGCCTCCCGCTCCATCAGCATCTGGACGCGACGGGTCAGCAGGGCGATCTCCCGCTCCTGCCGGGCAACCGTGTCCGACAGGTCGTCCACGGCCCGGAGCAGGTGCGCCACGCGCTCTTCGAGGGGGGTGAGGTCCATGGCGCGACCAAGCCCCAGGCCGCGCGCGCTGTCCAGCCCCGACGGTTGCCCCGGCCGGACGCGAAGGCTAAAGCGGCCCGGCAGCAAGGGACCTCCACGATGGCCAAGGACCAGAAGACCCGCCGCCCCCGGGCCGAGACGCCCAAGGGCTTCCGCGACCATTTCGGCGCGGAGGTGACGGAGCGGGCCGCCATGCTGTCCCGCATCGCCGAGGTCTACCGCCGTTACGGCTTCGAGGCGCTGGAGACCTCCGCCGTGGAGACGGTCGAGGCGCTGGGCAAGTTCCTCCCCGACGTGGACCGCCCGAACGAGGGCGTCTTTGCCTGGCTCGACGAGGACAAGGACTGGCTCGCGCTGCGCTACGACCTGACCGCGCCGCTCGCCCGCGTCTACGCCCAGCACCGCGCGCAGCTCCCCACGCCCTATCGCCGCTATGCGATGGGCCCGGTCTGGCGCAACGAGAAGCCGGGGCCGGGCCGCTTCCGCCAGTTCTACCAGTGCGACGCCGACACCGTGGGCACGCCGACCGTCGCAGCGGACGCCGAGATCTGCGGGATGCTCTGCGACGCGCTGGAGGCCCTGGGCATCGCGCGCGGCGACTACGTGGTGAAGATCAACAATCGCAAGGTCTTGAACGGCGTCATGGAGGCGGCGGGCGTGCTCGACCCCGCCGACCCCGACCGCTTCGCGCATGAACGCGGCATCGTGCTGCGCGCCATCGACAAGCTCGACCGGCTGGGGCCGCAGGGCGTGCGGGCGCTCCTGGGCGAGGGCCGCAAGGACGAGAGCGGCGACTACACCAAGGGCGCCCGTCTCTCGGACGATCAGGCGCGGGTGGTGCTGGGCTTCGTCGAGGCGCGCGGCGCAACCGGCGCGGACACGCTGCGGACCCTGTCCGACCTGTGCGGCGCCACCCCGACCGGCGCGGCGGGCCTCGCGGAGCTTTCGCAGATGGCCGAGCTGCTGGAGGCTGGCGGCTACGGCCCCGACCGAATCCTGCTCGACCCCGCCACGGTTCGGGGCCTCGGCTACTACACCGGCCCGGTCTTCGAGGCCGAGCTGACCTTCGAGATCCTCGGCGACGACGGCAAGCCGCGCCAGTTCGGCTCGGTGGCCGGGGGCGGGCGCTACGACGACCTCGTGAAGCGCTTCACCGGCGAGGCGGTGCCCGCGACCGGCGTCTCGATCGGCGTGGACCGGCTGCTCGCCGCCCTGCGCGCCAAGGGGCGCGTCGCGGACGAGGAGCCGGGGCCGGTGGTCGTCACCGTCATGGACCGCGACCGCATGGCCGACACCTTCGCCATCGTCGCCGAACTGCGGAACGCCGGCATCCGGGCCGAGGCCTACTTGGGCAACCCCAAGAACTTCGGCGCGCAGATGAAGTATGCCGACCGCCGCCGCGCGCCCTTCGCCATCATCGAGGGCTCGGACGAGAAGGCGAGGGGCGTCGTGCAGGTCAAGGACCTCGTGGCTGGCGCGCAGGCCGCGCAAACCGCGAGCCTGGAGGAATGGAAAGACCGCCCGGCCCAGCAGGAAGTGACGCGGGCCGACCTCGTGGCCCACCTTAGGGCGTTGCTCGCCAAGTGACCCTCCCCGCCCGCCGCATCGCCGCCCGCGCCGAGGCGCAGCGCCTCCTCGCCCACTTCGCCGCGCAAGGGGCGGAGGAGGTGGAGGCGCGCGTCCTCCAGCCCGCCGAGGAGCTGCTGGATCTCTACGGCGAGGACATCCGCGCGCGCGCCTTCGTCACGCAGGACCCCCTGCGCGGCGAAGTGATGCTGCGGCCGGACTTCACGGTGCCGGTGGTGCGGATGCACATGGAGGCCGGGCGCGACCCCGCCCGCTACGCTTATGCGGGCGAGGTGTTCCGGCGGCAGGAGGCCGAAGACGAGAGCCGCCCGAGCGAATACCTCCAGGCGGGGTTCGAGCTGTTCGGCGGCCGCGATCCGGCCGAGGCCGACGCCGAGGTCTTCGCGACATTGGCTTCGGCCATCCCCGACCTGCACCTGCGGGCGGCGATGGGCGACATCGGGCTGATTCTGGCGGCGGTGGACGGGCTGTCCACCACTGCCCCCCGCAAGGCCGCCCTTCGGCGGCACGTCTGGCGGCCCCGCCGCTTCCGCGCGCTGCTCGACCGCTACGCGGGCCGGACGCCCTTGCCCGAGGGACGGGCGGCGCTGCTGGCGGCGGCCGATCCCTTCGCCGACGCCGGGCCCGAGATCGGGGTGCGGACGCGAGGGGAGATCGAGGCCCGCCTTGGGCAGTTGCGCGACGAGGCGCTGGCCCCGCCGCTCCCGGCCGGGGAGGTGACGTTGATCGACGCCCTGCTGTCGCTGGCCGCGCCCTTGCCCGAGGCGCTGGACACGCTGCGCGGCCTGGAACAGGACGCGCCCGGCCTCGGCCCCGCCCTTTACCGTCTGGAGCGGCGGGTCGAGGCGCTGGAGCGTCGCGGCGTCGCCGTGGCCGAGGTCGCCTTCGAGGGCAGCTTCGGCCGCACGACGCTGGAATACTACGACGGCTTCGTTTTCGGCCTCTTTGCGGCGGCGCGGCCGGACCTGCCCCCTGTGGCGACCGGCGGGCGCTACGACGCGCTGACGCGGGTGCTGGGCCGGGGCCGCGTGGTCCCCGCCGTGGGCGGCGTCATCCGGCCCGAGCTGGTCGTGCAACTGCGGGGGGCGGCATGACGCTGCGGCTGGGCCTGCCGTCCAAGGGGCGGCTGATGGAGGACGCCTTCGCCTGGTTCGCCGCGCGCGGCATCAGCCTCGGCCGCGCCGGGGGCGAGCGCGAATACGCCGCCCGCTCCGACTGGGAGCATCTGGAACCGGTGCTCCTGTCCGCCGGGGAGATCCCGCGCGAGCTGGAGGCCGGGCGCATCCATCTGGGCGTCACCGGCTCGGACCTCGTGCGCGAGAAGGTCGCGCGCTGGGAGGAGCGGGTGGAGGAACTGGCCCCCATGGGCTTCGGGCCGGCCGACGTGGTGATCGCCGTGCCGCGCTTCTGGGTGGACGTGGAGACGCTGGACGACCTCGACGCCGCCTGCGCGGCCTTCCGGCGCGCGCACGGCCACCGGCTGCGGATCGCGACGAAGTATCACCGGCTGACCCGCGACTTCCTGCGGGCGCAGGGCGTGGCCGACTACCTGCTGGTGGACAGCCAGGGCGCAACCGAGGGCGTCGTGCGGGGCGAGACGGCCGAGGCCATCTCGGACATCACCTCGACCGGCGAGACGCTGCGGGCCAACGGCCTCAAGGTCCTGTCGGACGGCCTGATCCACGCGAGCCAGGCCACGCTGTTCCGCAGCCGCCGCGCGCCCTGGGGCGAGGAGGAACGGGCGGCGCTGGAGAACCTGCGGGCGCGGCTGGGCCTCTAGCCCTGCTTGGGGGCTGGCCCCCAGACCACGCCGAACTCGGCCAGCGCCATCGAGAGCTTGGGCGGCAGCTCCTCCTCGGCGGCGTCCCACTGACCGAGGTCGCGCGGGGCCTCGTCATGAGGCAGGTACCGCCAGCCCTGGAACGGGCGGCGCGGCATGGGCGTCACGCGCACCAGCTCCGGGTCCAGGACGATGGCGCAGCGCGGGATTCCGTCCGCGCCCCGCACCTCCTCCAGCGCCAGGACCCGCTGGCGGCAGAGCACGACGCCCTTGATCGCCCAGAAGATCGAGCCGCCGTCGAGAAGCTCGTCCTCGCGCTTGGGCCACATCCGGGTGACGTGGCGCGGGCGGCCGTCATGGCCCCGGCCCGGCCCGGCCTGCCAGCGGGCGAGGTCGGCCACGTCGTCGGTCCCCACCGACAGCTTGATGAGATGCAGTCCCGCCACCCTTGGCTCCCGTTCCGAGCGGGCGGCACCATGAGGGCGGGCGCGCTTGTTCGCAAGATGCGGCCGCCCACATCTTGTTGACCATCCCCCAGGGGAACGCCAAGATCGGTGTTCATCCTTCGTTCCAGAGGTTGCCATGGCCAACGACCAGACCCCCCTCGGCTCGCGCTTCCTCGCGCCGATCTCGGAGCCGATCTGGGATATGAAGTATCGCCTCAAGGCCCCAGACGGGACGCCGGTGGACCTGACGGTGGAGGATACCTGGCGGCGGGTCGCGAAGGCGCTGGCCTCGGTCGAGGCGGACCCCTCGGCCTGGGAGGAGCGGTTCCACGACGCGCTGGACGGTTTCCGCTTCCTGCCGGCGGGACGGATCGTGGCCGGGGCTGGCACCGGGCGGAGCGTGACGCTCTTCAACTGCTTCGTCATGGGCACGGTCGAGGACTCGATGGCCGGCATCTTCGACGCGCTCAAGGAGGCGGCGCTGACGATGCAGGCCGGGGGCGGCATCGGCTACGACTTCACGACGCTGCGGCCCCGAGGCGCGCCCGTGAAGGGGGTCGGCGCGGACGCCTCGGGGCCGCTGTCCTTCATGGACGTGTGGGACGCGATGTGCCGCACGATCATGTCGGCGGGCTCGCGGCGCGGCGCGATGATGGCGGTGATGCGCTGCGACCACCCGGACATCGAGGACTTTGTGACGGCGAAGCAGGACCCTCAGCGCCTGCGGATGTTCAACATGAGCGTGCTGGTCACCGACCCGTTCATGGAGGCGGTAAAGACGGATGCGGACTGGGACCTGACCTTCGGCGGCAAGGTCTTCCGCACGATCCGCGCGCGCGACCTCTGGGACCGCATCATGCGATCCACCTACGACTTCGCCGAGCCGGGGGTGATCTTCATCGACCGGATCAACCGCGAGAACAACCTCCGCTACGCCGAGACGATCGCCGCGACGAATCCCTGCGGCGAGCAGCCCTTGCCCCCCTACGGGGCCTGCCTGCTGGGATCGGTGAACCTCGCGCGGCTGGTGCGCGACCCGTTCGGGCCGGGGGCGCGGCTGGACGAAGCGGAGCTGCGGGAGCTGGTCGCCGTCGCCGTGCGGATAATGGACGACGTGGTGGACCTGTCGCGCTTCCCCCTGCCGCAGCAGGCCGAGGAGGCGCGGACCAAGCGGCGGATCGGGCTCGGGGTGACGGGCCTCGCCGATGCGCTGATGATGCTGGGCTTGCGCTACGGGTCCGAGGCGGCGGCGGACTGGACGCGCGCGACCATGCGGCAGGTGGCGCGGGCGGCCTACCTCGCCAGCGTGGACCTCGCGAGGGAGAAGGGGCCGTTCCCGCTCTTCGACGCCGACCGCTACCTCGAATCCGCGATGATGCGGCGGATGGACGAGGACGTGCGGGAGGCCGTGCGTGCCCATGGCATCCGCAATGCGCTCCTCACCTCCATCGCGCCGACGGGGACGATCTCGCTCTACGCCGGGAACGTGTCGTCGGGGATCGAGCCGGTCTTCGCCACCTCCTACACCCGCAAGGTGCTCCTGCCGGACGGCAGCCGGCGCGAGGAGGAGGTGGTGGACCACGCCGTCGCGCTCTGGCGGCGGCTGAAGGGGGACGCGCCCTTGCCGGATCACGTGGTGACGGCGCAGGACCTCGCGCCGCTCGACCATGTGCGGATGCAGGCGGCGGCGCAGGAGTGGGTGGATTCGTCCATCTCCAAGACGATCAACGTCCCGGCCGACATCCCATTCGAGGACTTCCGGGACGTGTATCAGGCCGCCTGGGACATGGGCTGCAAGGGCTGCACCACCTACCGGCCGAACGCCGTCACCGGCTCGGTGCTATCGGTCGCCGAGCCGAAGCCCGCGCCCAAGGCCGAGGTGGTTCCGATGGACCGTCCGGAGGAACTGGAAGGCGCGACCTACAAGCTGCGCTGGCCGGGCTCGGAGCACGCCATCTACATCACCGTGAACGACATCGTGGTCGAAGGTCGCAGGCGGCCGTTCGAGGTCTTCATCAACTCCAAGAACATGGAGCATTACGCCTGGACCGTGGCGCTGACGCGGATGATCTCGGCGGTGTTCCGGCGCGGGGGCGAGGTGGCCTTCGTGGTGGAGGAGCTGAAGGCGGTGTTCGATCCGCGCGGCGGGGCCTGGATGGGGGGCAAGTATGTGCCCTCGATCCTGGCCGCCATCGGCATCGAGATCGAGAGGCACCTGAAGCGCATCGGCTTCCTCGACAGCGAGGCGAGCCTGGTGCCGGGGCAGGGGGTGGCGACGCCGGTCGAGCGCACGGGCAAGTTCGACGACGCCGGCTGGGAGGAGGCGCCCAAGGACGCGGCGGCGGCGGCTCCGGGCGCGGCCTGCCCCTCCTGCGGCAGCACCGAGGTCCGGGTGCAGGAAGGCTGCCTGAGTTGCGCCACCTGCGGCTTCTCGCGCTGCGGCTGACAGGAACCCCCGCGCAGCTGCGGCATTGAGGGGGCGCGGGGACAGGCATCCCCCGCGCGCGCCCAAAGCCGAGAAGGAATCGACACCGTGGCCAACCAACCGAACCCGCCCGATCCCGACGACGCCGTCACCGAGCGCGCCGTGTCCATGGCCGACCGTCCTTCCGCGTCCGGGGCCGGCGCGGGCCGCGCCATCAACGCCGCCTTCAGCCGCCGCCGCCCCGACGAGCCCGCGCCGCAGGTCCTGACCACGGGCCAGCAGGACACCCGCATCGAGGGACCGGGCTACCCCTCCGAGGACCGTGACGACGTGGACCCGGAGGACGGCCCCGAGGACGAGGAGGACGACCTTGATGACGACGACCTCGACGCCGAGGACGATATCGACGACGAGGGCGCCGAACTGGAGGAGGACGAGGACGGCTATCGTCGAGGCGGTGAGGCTCCGGGGCTGGAGACCGGCGACGGCCAGCTCGACGAACTGATGGTGCCGCCCGGCGGAGACGCCCTGGGCGGCGACCGCGACACCGATCCCAACCTCAACGGCGGGCACGGCATCGTCATGACCGCGCCCGAGGAAGGCCCGATCCCCATCGAGGACGAGCCCACCGACACCTCGATCATTGGCCATGGCCACGAGGACAAGGCCGCTTGGAACCGCGAGAGGATCGCCCATCTCCAGGATCTGGAGAACGACGAGCGCGACCTGCGCGACGCCACCTCGGAGAGCGCGGGCGTCGGCGGGGCCGTTCTGGCCGGCGCGGCCGAGGGCTGGGAGGGCGGCGACGCCTCGCCCACGATCCCCACCGACGACCGCTTCGATGCGGAGCTGTCCGAGGAGGAAGAGGTCCTGGGCGACCTGCGCCTCGATGACGCCGGGGACGTGATGGGCGACGACTCCATCGTGGACCCCAACAACACGCCCTTCCTCCCCGAGCACCGCGACCTCCCCGACGACAACCTGTCGCTGGAGGAGCAACTGATCGCCACGCCCGGCGAGGACATCCTGTCCTCGGGCGCCGAGATCGGCGTCAACGAGGAGATGGAGGCCGAGGACCTGAACCAGTCCGACTCCATCAGCCGCCTCTACGAGGACACCCGCGAGTTCCTCGACGACTCCATGGCCGGCAACGAGCGCAAGGGCGGCGTGGAGAACGACTGAGACGCGGGGCTCGCCAAGAGGGGCGGGGCTGGCTAGGACGCCGGGAGCAACCCGGAGGAGCCCCCGATGACCCGTGTCCTGATCCCCGAGCTGGTTCTGCGCGACCCCGAGGCGGGGGCGGATCGGCTCGGGCGGCTCTTCGGCTTCCGGCCCGAGGGCGACCGAATGGTGCTGGGGTCACAATCCGTGATCCTGTCGGCGGGCGAGCCTGACGGACGGCACGGCCGGATCGACCACATCGCCCTGTCGGTGCCCGACCTCGGCGCGGCCCTGCGCGAGTGCGTCGGACGCGGCGCCCATATCTCGGACGCGACGCCCGAGGGGCCGGTTCACATCGCCGAGTTCTGGGAGGGGGGCGTGGACTACGTCTTCCTCGACGGCCCCGAGGGGGCGAAGATGGAGCTTCTGGCCCGTCGCCCGCCCGCGCCGCGCGCCGCCTGGGGGCACGAGCACATCGGCCTGTCCTGCGCCGAGTTCGCGCCGATGCGGGACTGGCTCCTGGGCCTGGGGTTCATCGAGCAGTCCCGCGTGACGCTTCACCGCCCCGGCGGCGACGTGGAGGCGAGCTTTCTCGCCTGGGGCGACGACGTGGTGGAGCTGTATTGCCTGCCCGAGACGCGGGCGAACCCGACGCTGAACGCCGGGCGCGGCTTCTGGCGGCTGCGGGCCGAAGGGCTGGACGGCCCGCAAACCGGCCCCGAGGGCGTCGAGATCCTACCCCTTTGACCGCAGGGCCACGCCCGCGAGGATGACCGCCACCCCCAGCGCGCGCAGCGGCGCCCCTTCGGCGCCGCGCAGCGTGTCGATCAGCGCCCCCGACACCATCTGCCCGGCGATCACCAGCATCGCCGTGCTCGCCGCGCCGAGACGGGACACCAGCCAGCTCCCCGAGGCCACGAAGACCACGCCCAGCGTGCCGCCCGCCCAGGCGAAGGCCGGCACCTCCCCGAGCCCGGCGGGCAGGAGCGGCCCGCCCGCCCGCATCCAGAGCCCGAGCGCGGCAAGGACGAGCGCCAGGAACCCGACGAGGTGATTCCAGAACGACGCCCCGAGCGCGCCCTTCGTGAGCGACAGCCGCCCGTTCACCTGACGGCTGAGCCCGATCAGCACCCCCGCACCGACCGCCATCAGGATCGGCGCGATCATCGCGGCGCCCCGAAGATCAGCAGCGCGCTCCCGCCCAGGATCAGCCCGAGCGACAGGAGGTCGCGCCACGTCGCCCGGCGGCGCGGCATCCCGAGCAGCCCCCAGCGGTCCGCCGCCAGCCCGAACCCCGCTTGTCCCACGAGGCCCAGGGCCAGCGTCCCCGACAAGGCCAGCGCCGTGTTGGCCGCGACCGAGGACAGCATCACCGTGAGCGCCCCCAGCAGCCCGCCGAGATAGGCCCAGCCCGGCGCGGTCCCCTCGCCCCGGACGCGGCCCAGCACCGCCAGCGCCAGCACCGCCGCCACCGTCCCCGTCGCGTGCGGCACGAGCGAGCCCCAGACCGGCCCCGCCTGCGCCGTCACCGTCGAGTTGCAGAGCACCATGAGCGTCAGGAGCCCGCCGGACCCCAGCGCGATCAGCACCAGGACCGGCCGACTCATTCCCGCCAGTGCTCCGCCACCCAGGGCGCGGGTCGGACGTAGTGGCGCAGGTGCTTGACCAGCCCTTCGCGCCGCTCGCCCCGCAGCCCCTTGGCAAGGTGGTCCAGCGGCGCGGTTGCCGGCACGCTGTCGCGGTAGCGCCCGGCGATGGCGTCGGGCGGGTTCAGCGGGCCGGGGAAGATCACCACGCGCGCCTCCTCGGGCAATCGCGGCGCCTGGACATAGTTGAGCGGGAAGGGCGGGATGCAATGCCACTTGAACACCGCGACCCAGCCCTTCGGCCAGAAGCTCACGCCCCCCGGCGCGTTGCGCGTCACGAAGCGCTGCTCGAAGCGGTATTCGTCGGCCACGCCCTGCGGATCGGCCAGGAACCTCTCGCGCAGCGGCGCGAGCTTGCCCACGGGAAAGCGGAAGATGGAGGTCTGCCCCAGCTTCTCCAGCGGCGTGTTCGGGTTGCGCGCGAGGATCACGTCGTCGGGCGAGCCCACCTCGAAGAAGCCGTCGAGCGACCCCGTCACCACCACGTCGAGGTCGATGAACAGCACCGGCCCCACAGGACCCCCGAGGTCGGGCAGCCAGAGCCGCGACTTGCCCCAGACGCCGTAGGTGTTGCGGGGCATCTCGCAGCCCATCGGGGGCAGGGGCAGGCACCGCACCTCGGGCCGCACGCCCGTCGCGTCGTCCGTCAGGCACCAGAACTCGAAGGGCGGCGTCGTGTGGCGCGCGACCATCCCATACAGGCGGTTGAGGTATTCAGGGCCGTATTTCCGGCCCCAGCGGATGGCCAGGAACTGCTTCTTCATCGCGCCAGCATCGGGGCGGGGCGCGGGCTTGACAACCCCCGCCGGACCCGCCAAGAGGCGCCCCTGGTGTTGGCGGCCCCCGCAAGGGGAGGCCTGTCGCCCCGCGAGGGGAAAGGACAACGCCCTTCAACCCAAGGCCATCCGGCCGCATGAAGGAGATCAGCCGTGACCAAGCGCACCGCTGCCAAGTACAAGCTCGACCGCCGCATGGGCGAGAACGTCTTCGGACGCGCCAAGTCGCCCGTCAACAAGCGGGAATACGGCCCCGGCCAGCACGGCCAGCGCCGCAAGAACAAGCTCTCGGACTTCGGGACCCAGCTCCGCGCCAAGCAGAAGCTGAAGGGCTTCTACGGCGACCTGACCGAGAAGCAGTTCAAGCGCATCTACGCCGAGGCCGCCCGCGTGAAGGGCGACACCGGCGAGAACCTCGTGGGCTTCCTCGAGCGTCGCCTGGATGCCGTGGTCTACCGCGCCAAGTTCGTGCCGACCATCTGGGCCGCCCGCCAGTTCGTGAACCACGCCCACGTCCTCGTGAACGGCAAGTCGGTGAACATCCCCTCCTACCGCGTGAAGGAAGGCGACGTCATCGAGGTCCGCGCCAAGTCCAAGCAGATGATCCTGATCCAGGAAGCCATCGCCCTGACCGAGCGGGACGTGCCCGACTACCTGGAAGTGGACCACAGCAAGCTGGTGGCGACCTTCGTGCGCCAGCCCGGCCTGTCGGACGTGCCCTACCCGGTCATCATGCAGCCGAACCTCGTGGTCGAGTTCTACGCCAAGAACGGCTGATCCGCCGTCGCTTCGGCGCTGTTTTCGGGCCTGTCGCGGAACCCCCGCGGCAGGCCTTTTCGTTGCCGAATCCGCAAGGACAGGGCAAAGGACGGGCACCATGGTCGAAACAGCACCCCGGGGGCGCAAGGCCCCGAGCCATCCCGTCCACGCCCGCATCGAGGGCGCGGTCGTCCTCATCGGCTTCGGCTCCATCGGCGTGGGCGTCCTGCCGCTGATCGAGAGGCACTTCGAATACGATGCCTCGCGCCTCGTGGTGATCGACCCCGACCCCGACATGGGCAACTGGCTCCGCCAGCACCGCATCCGGCACCTGGAGGTCGGCCTCACCCGCGACAACTACCGCGAGATCCTGGGCGACCTGTTCGGCGGCGGGCCGGGCTTCTGCGTCAACGTCTCGGTGGACGTGTCCTCGCTCGACGTGATGCGCTTCTGCCGCGAGATCGGCGTCCTCTACATCGACACGGTGGTCGAGCCCTGGGCCGGCTTCTACTTCGAGACCCCCGACAACGCCGCCCGCACCAACTACGCCCTGCGTGAATCGGTGCGCGAGGAGAAGCGGCGCCACCCCGGCGGCCCGACCGCCGTGAGCTGCTGCGGCGCCAACCCCGGCATGGTGTCGTGGTTCGTCAAGGAGGCGCTCCTGCGCCTCGCCGCCGACACCGCGCGGGACGTGGCGCCCCCGACCACGCGCGAGGGCTGGGCGCGGCTCATGCAGTCCCTCGGCGTCAAGGGCCTCCACATCGCCGAGCGCGACACCCAGGCCCGCGCCCGCCCCAAGCCGCGCGGCACCTTCGTCAACACCTGGTCCGTGGAGGGCTTCATCGCCGAGGGCTTCCAGCCCGCCGAGCTGGGCTGGGGCACCTTCGAGCCCTGGTTCCCCGAGAACGGCCATCGCCACGACCACGGCTCCCGCGCCGCGATCTGGCTCGAACGCCCCGGCGCGATCACCCGCGTCCATAGCTGGTGCCCGACGCCCGGCCCGCAGTTCGGCTTCCTCGTCACCCACAACGAGGCCATCTCGATCAGCGACTACTACACCGTGGGCGACCCGGCGGCCCCCGAGTTCCGCCCGACCTGCCACTACGCCTACCACCCCTGCGACGAGGCGGTGCTGTCGCTCCACGAGCTGTTCGGCGGAGGCCGCAAGCAGGACCGCCTGGAGATCCTCACCGCCGACGAGATCACCGAAGGCGGCGACGAGCTGGGCGTCCTCCTCTTCGGCCACGAGCGGAACGCGCTCTGGTATGGCTCGCGCCTGTCGAACGACGAGGCGCGGCGGCTCGCGCCGCTCCAGAACGCCACGGCGCTTCAGGTCTCCTCGGCCATCGTCGCCGGGATGGTCTGGGCGCTGGAGAACCCCGAGGCCGGCATCGTCGAGACCGACGAGATGGACCACGCCCGCTGCCTCCAGATCCAGCGCCCCTACCTCGGGCCGCTGGAGGCGCACTTTACGGACTGGACCCCGCTCGCCACGCGATGGGACCTGTTCCCCGAGGAGCACGACGACGACGAGCCCTGGGCCTTCCTGAACGTGCTGGCGACCTGAGCCCCGCCTAGACCTCCGCGAGGATGCGGTCCATGCGGGGGTCGCCGCGCACGTAGCCCTCGCGCGGGTCGAGGAAGGTGCGCTCGGTCAGCTCCAACTCCTCCATGTCGTCGGCGTGGAAGCTGCGCCAGCCCTTGCGGCTCTGCCACCCCGTCAGCCGCAGCCGGCCGCCATCGAGCCCGAGCCGGTAGGGCTCCACGGTGCGATGCTCGCCGTGGTAGCGGAATGCGATCACGCGCCGGTCGCGGATCGCCTGCCTGAGAAGCGTCTCGGTCATCGCGGCCCCCGCGGGAACAAGCGCCGCGGCGGGCCTCCTGTTCCCGACCGGGGCGGCCTTCAGAGCAGGAAGTCGCTCCGGCCCAGCGAGGAGCCGTCGGCGATGTCGATCAGCACCTCCAGCTCGCTGGCGGCGTCGCCGTCGAGGTTCACCCGCACGTCGATCAGCCCGTTGTCGAGCACCGCCGCGCGGACCTGGAAGGCCTCCGTGAAGGCCCGCGTGCCCCGCCATTCCAACTCGCCCGAGGCGTAAAGGTCGGTGAGGTCGATCCGGTCGCCCTGCTCGAAGTCGAGGATGCGGTCCTGGGCCGAGCGGCTGCTCGCCGGGCCCTCGCCGCGCAGGAAGTGGAAGATGTCGTCGCCGCCGCCGCCGTAAAGGGTGTCCACCCCCGACCCGCCGCGCAGGACGTCGTCGCCGCCGCCGCCGAACAGCCTGTCGGACCCGGCCTCGCCCCAGAGCGTGTCGTTGCCGGACTCGCCGAGCAGGAGGTCGTCGCGCGACCCGCCGTTCAGGTCGTCCCCGCTGGTGCCGCCGTACAGGCTGTCCCGGCCGCTCCCTCCGATCAGCATGTCGCGGCCGCCCTGCCCGAACAGCCGGTCGTTGCCGCTGCTGCCGAACAGCTCGTCGCTGCCCGACCCGCCCTCGATGCGGTCGTTGCCCGACCCGCCATGGGCGATGTCGTTGCCCCCGTTCATGTCGAGCTCGTCGTTCCCGCCGAGCGCCAGCACCCGCTGGGACGAGTTGGAGAAGTCGCGCTCGTCCGACCGGGAGCCGAGGCTTTGGAGGAAGGGCAGGTCCGGCGTGGAGACGTTGAGGCTGTAGGTGCCGGTGCCGCCGTTCACCTGCGCGAAGGAGAACTGGCCGCTCAGGTAGTCGTTCGCGGCTTGGTGGACGGCCACGTAATGGATGCCCGACACGTCGGGCTGGAACACCAGGTAAGGGTCCTGGCTGAGGCCGAAGATCCCATTGTTGTCGTCGCTCGCGACGCGGCGGCCCTGGCTGTCGATCAGGTCGATCTCCAGGTCGATCGAGCCGAGCCCGCCCGCGCGCCCGTCGATGTCGAACAGGTATTCCTGCCCCGCGACCAGGGACAGGCCGAACAGGTCCACGTCGCCGGGCACCTCGATGGCCTGATCGACGGCGGCGATCGAGTCCCAGGACGGGTTGTCCACGCCGCCTCCCGATCCGGTCGTGAAGATGGCGCGGGACAAGAGGCTGGCGTCGGGCAGGACGTTGGACGACAGCGAGAAGCTGGTAGGCATGATTTCCTCCAAGGCGCGCCACGTTGGGCGCGTGGGCCGGCGGGCAACGAGCCCTCGTCCGGCCGGGTTGAACCCCAGTCGGGCTTACCTAGTCCGCCATCCGGCGGACGGAAAGGGGCCTGGGCCAGGCCGTCCCGTCACGCGGGCTCCGGGCGCGGCCCTTGCGGCGCGTGGGGGGCGTCGCCATCTGCCTTGAACGGCAGGCGCCCCGCCCCCGGCCCAGCCTTGGAAACGGACCCACGCGATGACGGAACTGATCTACGGCTTAGACCCGCTCTGCGGCTGGTGCTACGGCCTCGTGCCCGCCATGCGGCGCGTCGCGGCCGACCACCCGGACCTGCCGATCCGGCTCGTCATGGCGGGCCTCGTGACCGATGAACGGGTCGGACCCTACGCCGAGATGGAGGGCTACATCCGCCGCGCCTCCAGGCGCCTGCGCGAGGTGACCGGGCGCGGGCCGTCCGAGGCCTTCTTCCGCCTCATCGCCACGCCGGGGGTGGAGGGCAACAGCGGCCCGCCCTCGGTCGCCATCGCCCATGTCGCGGGGATGCGCCCCGAGCGCGCGGTGGACTTCGCCCACAGCGTCATCGAGGCCCACCACGGCGAGGGCCGCGACCTCAACCGCGAGGAGACCTACGCGCCCCTCCTCGCCGCCGTGGGGCTGCCGCCCGATCTGCCCGACATCCATGACCCCCAGCTCTGGGACGCGGTGTGGGAGCAGGGCCGGCGCATCGGCCTCCAGAGCTTCCCGACCCTCGCGGTGCTCAAGGACGGGCACGCCAGGGTCCTGCCCTCCGAATACGACCCGGAGCGGCTCTCGGCGCTGGTGGGGCAGGCGGCGACGTGACGCTGGCATCCCCTGCGGCGCGTCGCTAGAAGGGCGCCCGACAGGAGGCCCCGACGTGACCCGCATCACCCCCCAGCCCGGCATCATGGACATCGCGCTCTACGAGGCGGGGGTCTCGCACCTGGAGGGGAAGGCCAACATCCTCAAGCTCTCGTCCAACGAGAACCCGCTAGGGGCGCCCGAGCCCGCGCGCGAGGCGTTCCTGCGCGCCGCGCGCGACCTGCACCGCTACCCCAGCACCGACCACGCCGCCCTGCGGGCCGCCATCGGCGAGGTCTGGTCGCTCGATCCCAGGCGCATCATCTGCGGCGTGGGCTCGGACGAGATCATCACCTTCCTCTGCCAGGCCTACGCCGGCCCCGGCGAGGAGGTCATCCACACCGAGCACGGCTTCTCCATGTATCGCATCTCGGCTCTCGCCGTGGGCGCGACCCCGGTGGAGGTGCCCGAGCGCGAGCGGACCACCGACGTGGACGCGATCCTTTCAGCCTGCACCGACCGCACCCGGCTCGTGTTCCTCGCCAACCCCAACAACCCCACCGGCACCATGATCGGCGAGGGCGAGCTGCGCCGCCTCGCCGAGGGGCTGCCCCCGCAGGCCATCCTCGTGCTCGACGGCGCCTATGCCGAATACGTGGAGGGCTACGACGCCGGGGCCGCGCTCATCGCCGGGCGCGACAACGTCGTGATGACCCGCACCTTCTCCAAGATCTACGGGCTGGGCGGGTTGCGCGTCGGCTGGGGCTACGGCCCGCAGGCGATCATCGACGTGCTGAACCGCATCCGCGGCCCGTTCAACCTGTCCACCGCCGCGCTCCTCGCCGCCGAGGCCGCCGTCCGCGACCGCGCCTGGGTCGCGCGCTGCCGGAGCGAGAACGCCCGCTGGCGCGACTGGCTCGCCCGCACGCTGGCCGAGATGGGCGTCCCCTCGGACGTGTCCACCGCCAACTTCATCCTCGCCCGCTTCGCTGACCCGCCCGAGGCCAACGCCTGCGACGAGCACCTCCGCTCCGAAGGCATCATCGTGCGCCGCGTCGCGGGCTACAAGCTGCCCCATTGCCTGCGGATCACCGTGGGCGACGAGGCCTCCTGCCGCCGCGTCGCCCACGCCATCGGCCAGTTCAAGGGTCTGCGGTGATCTACGAGCGCGTCGCCCTGATCGGCCTCGGCCTCATCGCCTCCTCCATGGCCCACGCCCTGCGGCGGGACCGCCTCGCCGGCGAGATCGTCGGCTACGCCCGCACCGCCGAAACGCGCGAGACCGCCCGCGAGATCGGCCTCTGCGACCGCGTGACCGACACGGCGCGCGAGGCCGTCGAGGGCGCGGACCTCGTGGTGCTCGCCGTCCCCGTCGGCGCGATGGGACCGCTGGCCGAGGAGATCGGCCCCGCGCTCCGCCCCGGCGCGACGCTGACCGACGTGGGCTCGGTCAAGCGCGCGGTCATCGAGGCCGTCACGCCCCACGTCCCCCAGGGCGTCCACTTCATCCCGGCCCACCCCCTCGCCGGGACCGAATACTCCGGGCCCCGCTCCGGTTTCGCCACGCTCTTCGACAACCGCTGGTGCATCCTCGTGCCCAACGGCGCCGACCGGCAGGCGGTCGAACGCCTCGCCCAGCTCTGGCGCGGGATGGGCGCCAACGTGGACGAGATGGACGCCGACCACCACGACCTCGTGCTCGCCGTCGTGTCCCACACGCCGCACCTGATCGCCTACACGATGGTCGGCGTCGCCGACCACCTCGAACGGGTGAGCCACGGCGAGGTCATCAAGTATTCCGCCTCGGGCTTCCGCGACTTCACCCGCATCGCCGCCTCGGACCCGACGATGTGGCGCGACGTGTTCCTGACCAACCGCGACGCCACGCTCGACATCCTCGGCCGCTTCACCGAGGAGCTGTTCGTGCTCCAGCGCGCGATCCGCATGGGCGACGGCGCGCATCTCCACGCCTACTTCACCCAGACCCGCGCGATCCGGCGCGGCATCGTCGAGGCCGGGCAGGACACCGCCGCGCCGGACTTCGGCCGCGCTCCGGTGACAGCCCCCGGCTGACGGGGCGCCGCCCGATCGTCCGGCCGCCCGGGGCCGCCCTCCGTCACCGAACGCGCGGCGCGTCGAACAGCGTCACGCCCAGCGCCCGCACCTGCCCCTCCGCCAGCGTGACCGGCAGTTCCAGGTTCGCGCCCCCCCGCGACGCCTGCTCCAGCCCCCGCTCCACCAGCGACCCGCGCGCGAACGGCAGCAGCCCCGCCGCCTCCAGCCGATCGAGCAGCCCACGCCAGTTCTCCACCGTCAGCGTGATCCGCCCGGCCAGGAACCCCTGCGCGTCCGGCGCCAGCTCCCCCGTGCCGCCCAGCGCCACGTCGCCCTGCGCGATCCGCAGGCTCCGCACCGTCAGCGCCGTCGCCCGGGGCGGCACGGCCAGCCGCCGGTCGATGGGGGCGTCCAGCACCACCTGCCCGTCGAACCGCAGCTGATCGAGGCCGAGCGACCCGAACCGCTCCGGCAGACCGGCCGGAACGATCCCGGTCCCCTCAAGGAACAGGTCGTAGCTGTTGGCCCCCGGCCCCGCCATCCGCACCGCCCCCAAGAGCCGGTCGAGCGACAGGCTCCACCCCCCGTCCGACACGACGGCCAGCGGCCCGCTCTCCACGGCGGCGTGATCGAGGGGCAGGGCCGTGGACCACCCCACCGTGGCGCTGGCCCGCAACCCGTCCGCCGTCACGCCAAGGTCCTGCCCGGCGACCGTCACCGTCTGCTCCGGCGGCCCGACGACGATCACCTGATTCGGCCGGTAGCTCAGCGCGAAGACCTGCACGAAGGGCGCGGCCCAGCGCACCACCCCGTCGGGCGAGGTCGCCCGCAGCTCCGTCACCGTGGTGTCGAACCGCGACGGGAACCCCGTGGTCGAGAGGTCGGCATACTCCACCTCCCACCCCCGCGCCTCCATCCCGGCCAGCGCCGCGCGGGCGCCCGCCTCCACCTGCGAGGAGCCCACGAACCAGTAGCCGGCGTAAAGCGCCGCCAGCCCCGCCACCACGAAAAAGAGAACGCGCATGAGGTGATCCTTTCCCCAGCGATCTATAATCCACCGCCGGGGAGGGACCAGCCACGTGACGCAACCATCCGATCTTTGGGTCTTCGCCTATGGCTCGCTGCTCTGGAGCCCCGGCTTCGAGCCGGCCGAGCGCGCCCGCGCCCGGCTCGACGGCTGGCGGCGGAGCTTCTGCATGTGGTCCATCCACTACCGGGGCACCGAGGAGGCTCCGGGCCTCGTCCTCGCCCTCGACGAGGACGCGGGCGCGTCCTGCGACGGCGTGGCGCTCCGCGCCGACCCCCGGCACCGCGACGAGGTGCTGGACGGCCTGCGATCGCGCGAGCTGGTCTCGAACGCCTACCAGGAACGCCGCCTCCCCCTGCGCCTGGAGGACGGCCGCACGATCGAGGCCATCGCCTACGTCATCCGCCGCGAGCATCGGCAATACGCCTGCGTCGATCTCGACACCCAGGCGCGCACCATCGCGGCGGCGCGCGGCGAACGGGGTCCGAACATCGACTACCTGTCGAACACCGCCGCCGGCCTGTCCGACTGGGGCATCCACGACCCGCAGATCGAGGCGCTGCTCGACCGGACCCGGAGCCTCACCGCCTGATCCCACAAGGACGCCCCGTGCGGCCCTTCACCACAAGCCTGCGCGGGGCTTGGGTTTCCTACTCGCCTCCTCTAGCGTGCCGCAGGGGATCGGCATGAGGACAGCGGACAAGGGCATGGAACGACGGGACACCGACGCGGCGCGGCACTTCTCCCAGCCGGTGCGCCAGATCAGCCTCATGCTGATCGTCCTCGCCCTCGTGCTGTCCGGCGCCTATCTCGGCGCCCGCGCGCTGGAGCAGGTGTTCAACACCAACGTCTACCTCAACACCGCCATCGCCGTCGTCTTCGCGCTGGGCGTCTTCAGTTGCTTCCGGCAGGTGTTCCTGCTGATGCGCTCGGTCTCGTGGATCGAGGACTTCACCGCCCATCCCGGTCAGCCCCTGCGCGCGCCGCCCTCGCTCCTCGCGCCGCTTGCCAACCTGCTGCGGACGCGGGGCGCTCGGATGCAGCTCACCTCCACCTCCACCCGCTCCATCCTCGATTCGGTCGCGACCCGCGTGGACGAGGATCAGGAGATCACCCGCTACCTGTCCTCCACCCTGATCTTCCTCGGCCTCCTTGGCACCTTCTACGGCCTCGCCACCACCGTCCCCGCGCTGGTGGACACGATCCGCGGCCTCACCCCGCAGGAGGGCGAGACCGGCGCCGACATCTTCGGCCGCCTTCAAACGGGCCTCGAATCCCAGCTCGGCGGCATGGGCACCGCCTTCTCCTCCTCGCTCCTCGGCCTCGCCGGCTCCCTGATCGTCGGCCTCCTCGAACTCTTCGCCGGCCACGGCCAGGGCCGCTTCTACCGCGAGCTGGAGGAATGGCTGTCCTCCATCACCCGCGTCGGCCTCTCGGGCGAGGACGGCGGCACCGCCGACTCCTCCATCCTCGGTCAGGTCGTGGACACCATGGCCGAGCAGATGGAATCGCTCCAGCGCCTGTTCACCCAGTCCGACCTCGCCCGCGCCCAGACCGACCGGCGTCTCGGCGACCTCGCCGTGGCCCTGGGCCAGCTCGCCCAACGGCTGGAGGAGCGCGACACCGCCCCCGCCCTCCAGCGCCTCGTCGAAGGTCAGGACCGGATGGTCGCCGCGCTCGACCGCCTGAACCACCAGATGTCCGAGGGCGGCGCCGACGCCGAGAGCCGGATGCGCCTGCGCTCCATCGACGTGCAGCTCCTCCGCATCCTCGAGGAGATCTCTGCCGGCCGGCAGGAAACTCTGGCGGAACTCAGGACCGACCTCGCCAACCTCGCCCGCACCCTGCGCGCGCCCGCGCGCGTCCGGGACGAGACGAGGTAGCCCATGCTGCGCGCCCGGCGACGGAGCCAACCCAACACCTGGCCCGGCTTCGTGGACGCGATGACGGGGCTCCTGCTCGTCCTGATGT
Organism: Rubellimicrobium aerolatum; assembly: GCF_017872975.1. GTDB lineage: Bacteria > Pseudomonadota > Alphaproteobacteria > Rhodobacterales > Rhodobacteraceae > Rubellimicrobium > Rubellimicrobium aerolatum. The sequence continues at coordinate 129,688 of NZ_JAGGJP010000005.1, read as the reverse complement.
TCGTGCTGACCATCTTCACCGTGGTCCAGTTCACCCTGCGCGACCAGATCACCGGCCAGCAGACCCGCCTCGACGACCTCGCCGCGCAGGTGGCCTCCCTCACCGACGCCCTCGGCCTGTCGCAATCGCGCGAGGCGTCGCTGAGCCGCGACCTCTCCGCCGTCACCCAGCAGGGCAGGGAGCAGGCCGACCTCATCAACCGCCTGACACGGGAACGCGACTCCCGCGCCGCCGACCTCGCCCAGGCCCAGACCCGCATCACCGACGTCGAGGCCCGCGTCGCCGCCCTCCTGCTGGAGCGCGACGAGGCCCAGGGCCGCGCCGCCACCCTCGACCAGGCCCTCGCCTCCGCCCGCACCGAGATCGACGCCGCGACCGAAGCTGCCCGCCTCGCCGCCGCCCGCCGCGAGGCGCTGGAGCAGCTCGTCCGCTCCCTCAACACCGCCGCCGCTACCGGGGCCGAGACCCTCGCCGACACCCGCGACCAGCTTTCCGAATCCGAGCGTCAGCGCCTCGCCGAGGCCGCCGCCGCCCAGGCCCTCCGCGACCGCCTCGCGGACTCCGAGGCCGAGCTGACCGCCATGACCCTCTCCCTGGAGGAGGAGCGGCAAAAGGCCGAGGAAACCCTGACCCTCCTCGCCGCCGCCCAGTCCGCCCGCGACGACCTCGACCTGCAACTCGCCGCCGCCCTCCTCGCCCGCCAGCAGGCCGAGGAGCGCGCCACCGCCGCCGAGGCCCAGGGCGCGACCCTCGACGCCCGCCTCGCGGAGGCGCTGGCCGCGCAGGAGGCCGCCCGGCAGGCCCTCGACGCGGCCCGAACCGCCGACGCCGACCGGGACGACCTGTCCCGCCGCCTCGCCGAAGCCGTCCTGAGCCAGGAACGGGCCGAAGCCACCGCGCAGGAGGCCCAGGCGACCGAGGCCGACCTCCGCGCCCGCCTCGCCGCCGCGCTGGACCGCGCCACCGCCGCCGAGAGCCAGGGCCAGGACGCCCTCACCGAATCCGAGCGGCAGGCCGCCCTCCTCGCCACCGCGCAGGCCCAACTGCGCGAGCAGGAGGCGCTGTCCACCGAAGGCCAGCGCCAGGTCGCCGCCCTCAACGAGCAGGTGGCCGAGCTGCGCTCCCAGGTTGCCACGCTCCAGACCCTCCTCGACGTCGCCGCCGAGGCCGACCGCGAGGCCCAGGTCCGCATCGAATCGCTCGGCGCCGACCTCAACACCGCGCTCGCCCGCGTCGCCGCCGAGGAGCGCCGCCGCGCCGCCCTGGAGGCCGAGGAGGCCGCCCGCGCCCGCGCCGAGGCCGCCCGCCTCGCCGCCGAGGCGCGCGACCTCGAAAGCTACCGCTCCGAGTTCTTCGGCAACATGCGCCGCCTGCTGGAGGGTCGCGAGGGCATCCAGGTCGTCGGCGACCGCTTCGTGTTCTCCTCCGAGGTGCTGTTCGAGCCCGGCCGCGCCCAGCTCTCGCCCGAGGGGCAGGCGCAGATCGCGAGCGTGGCCGACCTGCTGCGGGAGATCGCCGCCGAGATCCCGCCCGGCATCGACTGGGTGATCCAGGTGGACGGCCACACCGACGACACCCCCCTGGCCGGCACCGGCACCTTCCGCGACAACTGGGAGTTGAGCCAAGGCCGCGCCCTGTCCGTCGTCCGCCAGATGAGCGAGGCCGAGGGCATCCCCCCCGACCGCCTGTCGGCCAACGGCTTCGGCGAATATCAACCGCTCGACACCAGTGGCACGCCCGAGAGCCGGGCCCGCAACCGCCGCATCGAGATCAAGCTGACCGAGCGTTGAGAGGGGCCACTCCACTCAACCTGCGATTTCATGGGCTTGCGCGCGCCATCCTGACTGTTGCCTCCGCGGAAACCGGCTGTTGCCACCTCGCACCATGCCGCTTTGCGGCGGATATGGTAAACAATCGGTGATCGTCCCACCCTGGCGGCGGTGACGTCGCTCGCGCGCACATCCTTCGGAGAACACACATGAAGTCCATCCTGCTCGCAACGGCGCTGACGCTCGGCGCCTCGGCCGCGTCGGCCGCCACCATCGACTTCGAGAGCTTCCCCCACGCGCTCTACCTCTTCGAGGATGGCCCCGTCAGCTTCACCGACGGCTTCGCCACGATCACGGCGGTCGCGCCTCCGACGACCTCGATGGAGATCGCCCCTGATGTGGCCGGGGTCGGGACCTCCCTCTGGATCTACAACGAGTCGGAAGATTTCGACCCCACGCTCGCCTATCCGAGCGTCGCCAAGGTGAGCTTCGCGCGAGGCGTGTCGAGCCTCTCGATCGAGCTGGGTGACATCGCCTACGACCAGGACAGCATCTTCCTGGCCATCTTCGACGCGGACGACCTGCCGCTGGGCTACATCGATTTCCTGCGCGACATCGACAGCTCCGACATGGTGACGCTGGCGCTCTCCTCCGGCTCCAGGATCGCCTACGCCCTGTTCGGCACCAACGACTACGACCTGGGCGCCATCTCCGTCGACAACCTGACCTACGAGGTCGCCACCGTGCCGGTGCCCGCCGGCGGCCTGCTGCTCGCCTCCGCCTTGGGCCTCCTCGGGCTGAAGCGCCGCCGTCGCGCCGCCTGATCGGCTCTCGGGACCGCTAGGCCCCGACCCGCGAGTTCCACCAGCGCCGCCCCTCGGGGCGGCGCTGCCGTGTCCGAGGCCCGGCCCGTGCGCCCTTCGCCCCATCGGGCGCGGACGCCAGGCGCGTCCACCCCACCCGCATCGGGCCGCCAAGCCGATGCCCCCCTTCCTGGGCCCCATCCCATCCGGCCGGGTTCCCGTAAGGCGGACCTCAGCCCGCCGGGCGACCCCGGCCACAGGCGCCACCCCAGCCAACGGAGCATGGCGGGCCGAAGCCTGTCCCACCACGCCCCCGCCCGACCGCAATCGGCTCCGAGCCCAGCCCCGGCGACCGCCCGCCCGATCCGACGAACCGGATCGAACGCGATCGACCCCGCCCGATGCCCCGCGCGCGCCAGCCCTCGGCCCGCCCGAAGGTCGCGTCGGGGTCGCGTCAGGCCGACGCTACGCCGCCCATGGCAGCCCTCGGGGGGCGTTGCGCGAATCGGGTCCTGACCGTTCGTTGCTGTCGGACGGCGTTAATCCTTCGGGCGCATCCTCCTCGCGAACAGCCAAGGAGAGCCCCGTCATGCCGAATCGCGTTTCCGTCCTCGCCAGCCTCCACGGCCCCCGGGCCGCGGGTCCGGCTGCCCGGTCCGAACGCGATCGGGCGTCCCATCGCCAGGATCCCGCCGAAACGAAGACGCCGCCCCGAAGGGCGGCGTCCCGTGGATCACTCCGCCGTCAGCAGCGGCGGCTTGTTGTCGGTCAGGCGCGGCACCGACGCGGCCTCGTAGGTCAGCTCCAGCCGGTCGTCCTTGACGCCCACCCGCACGACGCCGCCCTTGGTGAGCTTGCCGAACAGCAGCTCCTCGGCCAGCGGCTTCTTCAGGTGCTCCTGGATCACGCGGCCCAGCGGGCGCGCGCCCATCCGGTCGTCGTAGCCCTTCTCGCCCAGCCAGGCCGCCGCCTCGGGCGACAGCTCGATATGGACGTGCCGGTCCATGAGCTGCGCCTCCAGTTGCAGGACGAACTTCTCGACCACCTGCATGATGACGTCCTTCGACAGCGGCGCGAAGGAGATCACCGCGTCCAGCCGGTTGCGGAACTCCGGCGTGAACATCCGCTCGATGGCGGCGGTATCCTCGCCCTCGCGCCGGTCGCGACCGAAGCCGATGGCGGCCTTGGCCATGTCGGCCGCCCCCGCGTTCGACGTCATGATGAGGATGACGTTGCGGAAGTCCACCGCCCGGCCGTTGTGGTCGGTGAGCTTCCCGTGGTCCATCACCTGCAGCAGGATGTTGTAGACGTCCGGGTGCGCCTTCTCGATCTCGTCGAGGAGAAGGACGCAATGCGGGTGCTGGTCCACCCCGTCCGTCAGCATCCCGCCCTGGTCGAAGCCGACATAGCCCGGCGGCGCGCCGATGAGCCGCGAGACCGCGTGCTTCTCCATGTATTCGCTCATGTCGAAGCGCAGCAGCTCCACCCCCAGCGTGTCCGCCAGTTGCTTCGCCACCTCGGTCTTGCCCACCCCGGTCGGCCCGGCGAACAGGTAGTTGCCGATGGGCTTCTCGGGCTCGCGCAGGCCGGCGCGGGCGAGCTTGATGGCCGAGGCCAGCGCCACGATGGCGTCGTCCTGCCCGAAGACCACGCGCTTGAGCGCCCCTTCGAGGTCCTTGAGCACCTCCGCGTCGTCCTTGGAGACGTTCTTGGGCGGGATGCGGGCGATCTTGGCCACCACGGCCTCGATCTCTTTGATCCCGATGGTCTTCTTGCGCCGCGAGTCGGGCAGGAGATGCTGCGCCGCCCCCGCCTCGTCGATCACGTCGATCGCCTTGTCGGGCAGCTTGCGGTCGTTGATGTAGCGGGCCGACAGCTCCACGGCGGTGCGGATGGCGTCGCCGGTGTACTTGATGCCGTGATGCTCCTCGAAGTAGGGCTTGAGGCCCTTGAGGATCTTCACCGAGTCCTCGACCGAGGGCTCGTTCACGTCGATCTTCTGGAAGCGCCGCGACAGCGCGCGGTCCTTCTCGAAGTGCTGGCGGAACTCCTTGTAGGTGGTGCTCCCCATGCAGCGCAGCTTGCCGCCCTGCAGCGCGGGCTTGAGCAGGTTCGACGCGTCCATCGCCCCGCCCGAGGTCGCCCCCGCGCCGATCACCGTGTGGATCTCGTCGATGAACAGCACCGCGTCGGGGTGGTTCTCCAACTCCGACACCACCGACTTCAGCCGCTCCTCGAAGTCGCCGCGATAGCGGGTGCCCGCCAGCAGCGCCCCCATGTCGAGGCTGAAGATGGTCGCGCCCGCCAGCACGTCCGGCACCTCGCCGTTGACGATCTTCCAGGCCAGGCCCTCCGCGATGGCGGTCTTGCCCACGCCGGGGTCGCCGACGAGGAGCGGGTTGTTCTTGCGCCGGCGGCACAGCACCTGGATGCAGCGCTCGACCTCCTCCTCGCGGCCGATGAGGGGGTCCACGTCGCCCTTGCGGGACTTGGCGTTGAGATCGACGCAGTACTTGGACAGGGCGCTCTCCTTGTCGTCGGAGGACTCGGACTTCTCGTGCTCCTCGTTCTTGGACGAGGAGGAGCTGGCGCCCGTCACCGGGCGGGATTCGCCGAAGGCGGGGTCCTTGGCGACGCCGTGCGCGATGAAGTTCACCGCGTCGTAGCGGGTCATGTCCTGCTCCTGCAGGAAATACGCGGCGTTCGATTCCCGTTCCGCGAAGATCGCGACGAGGACGTTGGCCCCCGTCACCTCGGTGCGGCCCGAGGACTGCACATGGATCGCCGCCCTCTGGATCACGCGCTGGAAGGCGGCGGTCGGCACCGCCTCGGACCCATCCACGTCGGTGACGAGGGTGGACAGGTCGTCGTCGATGAAGTCCTCGAGATTCTTCCGCAGCTCCTTGAGATCGACCGAGCAGGCGCGCATGACGCGCGCCGCGTCGGGCTCGTCGATGAGGGCGAGGAGCAGGTGTTCGAGGGTGGCGAGCTCGTGGCGCTTGGTGTTGGCGATGGCCAGCGCCTGGTGGATGGACTGCTCGAGAGTAGTCGAGAAAGACGGCACTTGCGTGCTCCTCTGTCGGGGGCCGGGTGGGGACGCGGGTCCCACACGACCTTGGGCCTCTTGGGATTAAAGATCGGTGTTTGCGCCCGCGCTTCAAGCGGTTTTTTTGGGCACGACGATCACGATCCCATGGGCGGGGGATGGATGCCCCACGCAAGGTTCCGAAGGGGCGGGGCGCGCGGGACGCTGCCCGTTTCCTGGGCGTCCCTAGAACCTGTCCTTCGCGGAGCGGAGGGTGGCGAAGACCTCGGCCGCCGGGCGGCCCTTCAGGTCCAGCGCCGAGATAAGGTCGGGGGCGTCCGCCCGCAAGAAGGGGTTGGTCGCGATCTCGTCCGCCAGCCGCGACGGCACCGTGGGCTCGCCCTTCGCGCGGGCCGCTTGGACGGCATCGGCGCGGGCGCGGAGCCTCGCGTTCCCCCCATCCACCGACAGCGCGAACCGCGCGTTCCCCTCGGTGTATTCGTGCCCCGAGCAGACCACCGTCCCGGGCGGCAGCGCCCGGAGCCGCTGGAGCGACTCCCACATCTGCGCCGCCGTCCCCTCGAACAGCCGCCCGCAGCCCAGCGCCATCAGCGTGTCGGCCGTGAAGGCATACCCGGACCTTGGGAAGTGGAACGACACGTGCCCGACCGTGTGGCCGGGCGTGTCGATCACCTCCACCGCCTCGCCGCAGACCTCCAGCCGCCCGCCGGGGTTCACCGCAAGGTCGAGCCGGGGCAGCCGGCCCGCGTCGGCGGCGTTCCCGATCACCCGCGCGCCCTCGCGCAGCGCCTCGACGCCCGCGATGTGGTCGTCGTGATGGTGCGTCAGCAGGATGTCCGACAGCCGCCACCCCCGCCGGTCCAGCTCGGCCCGGATCGGCGCGGCCTCGGGCGCGTCCACCAGCGCCGTGGCCCCGCTCCCCTCGTCGTGCAGCAGGAAGGCGTAGTTGTCCCGGAGGCACGGCACGGTGACGAGCGTGAGGGCAGGGGCACGGTCGGGCATGGCGGGGGCCTCGTCTCTTGCTATGGTCGCCAGAGACTGCCCCAACCCGAGGGCGCCCCGCAACGCGAACCCGTGAATGCACCTGGACGTGACCGAGCTGCGCGACTTCTACTACCGCAGCGCGCTGGGGCGCGCGGCGCAAAGGGTCGTGCGCGACGACCTCCTGGCGCTCTGGCCCGAGGCCAAGGGCCAGACCGTCGCCGGCTACGGCTTCGCGGTGCCGCTCCTGCGCCCCTACCTGGGGCAGGCGCGGCGCGTCATCGGCCTGATGCCGGGGCCGCAGGGCGTCATGCCCTGGCCCGCCGGGCAGCCCAACGTGTCGCTGCTCTGCGAGGAGACGCTCTGGCCCATCTCCACCGGCTTCGTGGACAAGCTGGTGGTCATGCACGGCCTGGAGACGAGCGAGCATCCGGCCGCGCTGCTGGAGGAATGCTGGCGCGTCCTGGGGCCGGGGGGACGCGCGGTCTTCGTGGTGCCCAACCGCGCCGGGCTCTGGTCGCGCACCGACGCCACGCCTTTCGGCTATGGGCGCCCCTACACGATGGGGCAGCTCGAACAGGTGCTCCGCCGCCACGGCTTTGCCATCGAGAGGGGGCATTCCACCCTCTACCAGCCGCCCTCGACGCGGCGGCTCTGGCGGCGGATCGGCGGCGCGATGGAGGCGGCGGGCCGGCGGATGCCGGCGCTCGCCGCGGGCGGCGTCCTGATGGTCGAGGCCTGCAAGCAGGTCGCCAGCCCCACCCGCGCCGGCCTCGCCGAGGCGGTGCGCCGGCCCGTCTCCATCCTGGACGGCCTGCCCGCCCCGGCGGGTCGCGCGGCCGCGCCCTGACCGCGCCGCTAGCGCCAACGGCCGCGAAATACCCGACCAAGGCGTTGCGACCCCGGGAAGGCTCTGCTAGACGCGCCCACGAATGAATGCCTCCGCCGGGGCCGGGCTCCGGGCGGACGCTTGGCGCGGGAATCTGCGGCGAGGGCGACCGGGGGCCAACGACAAAACGGAAGGGTGGACGTGTCCGAACCAGCTTCGATCTCGACCGGCATCGCCAACCGCTATGCCCAGGCCGTCTTCGACCTCGCGCGCGAGGACGGGGGGCTGGAGCCTCTGGAGGCCGACCTGAACGCCCTCGACGCCGCGCTGGCCGACAGCGCCGACCTGCGGACGCTGATCTCCTCGCCGATCTACACGCGCGAGGAGCAGGGCGCGGCCATCGCTGCCATCGCGGCCCGCATGGGCCTGTCGCCGGTGATGCGGAACGTGCTGGGCCTCATGGCCCAGAAGCGCCGCCTGTTCGTGCTGCCCCAGCTCGTGACCGTGCTTCTCGAACGGCTGAGCGTGGCGCGCGGCGAGGTCACGGCCGAGGTCGTCTCGGCCGAGCCGCTGACGCCCGAGCAGGAGCGCAACCTCGGCGAGACGCTGGCGGCCCAGGTGGGCCAGCGCGTCCGTCTGAAGACCAAGGTGGACGGGTCGCTGATCGGCGGGCTCGTCGTGCGGGTGGGCTCGCGCATGATCGACACCTCGATCCGCAGCAAGCTCGGCCGACTCCAGAACATGATGAAAGAGGTGGGATGATGGCGATCCAGGCGGCCGAGATTTCGGCGATCCTTCGGGACCAGATCAGGAATTTCGGGCAGGAGGCCGAGGTGGCCGAGGTGGGCACCGTGCTCTCTGTCGGCGACGGCATCGCCCGCATCCACGGCCTCGACAACATCCAGGCCGGCGAGATGGTCGAGTTCCCGGGCGGCATCATGGGGATGGCGCTGAACCTCGAAGCCGACAACGTCGGCTGCGTGATCTTCGGCTCGGACCGGGACATCAAGGAAGGCGACACCGTCAAGCGCACGCAGTCCATCGTGGACGTGCCCGCCGGTGACGCGTTGCTGGGCCGCGTGGTGGACGCGCTCGGCAACCCCATCGACGGCAAGGGCCCCATCGCCTTCACCGAACGCCGCGTCGCCGACGTCAAGGCCCCCGGCATCATCCCGCGCAAGTCGGTCCATGAACCCATGGCGACCGGCCTCAAGTCCGTGGACGCCATGATCCCGATCGGCCGTGGCCAGCGCGAGCTCATCATCGGCGACCGCCAGACCGGCAAGTCGGCCATCGCCCTCGACGCGATCATCAACCAGAAGGTCTACAACGAGGCCGCCGGCGCCGACGAATCGAAGAAGCTCTACTGCGTCTACGTCGCCGTGGGCCAGAAGCGCTCGACCGTCGCCCAACTCGTCCGCCGCCTGGAGGAGACGGGGGCCTTCGCCTACACCGTCGTCGTCGCCGCGACCGCCTCGGACCCCGCGCCGATGCAGTTCCTCGCGCCCTACGCCGCGACCGCCATGGCCGAGTTCTTCCGCGACAACGGCCGCCACGCGCTCATCATCTACGACGACCTCTCCAAACAGGCCGTGGCCTACCGCCAGATGTCGCTCCTCCTCCGCCGCCCGCCGGGGCGCGAAGCCTATCCGGGCGACGTGTTCTATCTCCACTCCCGCCTGCTGGAACGCTCGGCCAAGCTGAACGAGGATCACGGCGCGGGCTCGCTGACCGCGCTCCCCATCGTGGAAACGCAGGCCGGCGACATCTCGGCCTACATCCCGACCAACGTGATCTCGATCACCGACGGCCAGATCTTCCTTGAGTCCGAGCTGTTCTACCAGGGCATCCGCCCCGCCGTGAACACCGGCCTCTCGGTGTCGCGGGTGGGCTCCTCGGCCCAGACCAAGGCGATGAAGTCCGTCGCCGGCCCCGTGAAGCTGGAGCTCGCGCAATACCGCGAGATGGCCGCCTTCGCGCAGTTCGGCTCGGACCTCGACGCCTCGACGCAGGCCCTCCTCAACCGGGGCGCGCGCCTGACCGAGCTGATGAAGCAGCCGCAATACTCGCCGCTGACGAACGCGGAAATCGTCTGCGTCATCTACGCCGGCACCAAGGGCTACCTGGACAAGATCCCGGTGAACCAGGTCGGCCGCTGGGAGGCCGGGATGCTGAGCCACCTCCGCAACCGCCGCCGCGACGTGCTCGACATGATCACGACGCAGGACCCGAAGATCGCGGGCGACGCCGAGAAGGCGATCCGCTCCGCGCTCGACGAATACGCGCGCGACTTCGCGTAAGGGTGGGATAGGGGATGCCCAGCCTAAAGGACCTGAAGAACCGCATCGCCTCGGTGAAATCCACCCGGAAGATCACCAAGGCCATGCAGATGGTCGCGGCGGCCAAGCTCCGCCGCGCGCAGGACGCGGCGGAAGCGGCGCGTCCCTACACCGAACGGTTCAACGCCGTCATGGCCGGGCTCGCGGGCGGTACCGCGGGCTCGCCCGCCGCGCCCGCGCTGCTGGCCGGGACGGGGCGCGAGCAGGTTCACCTGCTCGTGGTGATGACCTCGGAGCGGGGCCTCTGCGGCGCGTTCAACTCCTCCATCGCCCGCATGGCGCGGCAGGAGGCCCAGCGCCTGCTGGCCACCGGCCGGACGGTCAAGATCCTGACCGTGGGCAAGAAGGGCCGCGACGCGCTCCGGCGCGACCTCGGCTCCTACTTCATCGCCCACGTGGACCTCTCGGCGGAACGCCGGCTCGGCTACGCGGTCGGCCAGCGGATCGCCCGCGACCTCATCGCCCGCTTCGACGCGGGCGAGTTCGACGTCGCGACGATCTTCTACAACCGCTTCCAGTCGGTCATCTCCCAGATCCCGACGGCGCGGCAGGTGATCCCCGCGACCTTCGACGAGGCGGGCGAGGTCTCGGCCAGCTACGACTACGAGCCTGGCGAGGAGGCGATCCTCGCCGACCTGCTGCCGCGCGGCGTCGCCACGCAGGTCTTCGCGGCGCTGCTGGAGAACGCGGCGTCCGAGCAGGGCGCGCGGATGTCGGCCATGGACAACGCCACCCGCAACGCGGGCGACATGATCGACCGGCTGACGATCCAGTACAACCGGAGCCGCCAGGCCGCGATCACCAAGGAGCTCATCGAGATCATCTCGGGGGCGGAGGCGGTGTGATGACCGAGGAGCCCTTCAACCTCGTTCTGGAGCACCTGAAGCGCATCCAGTCCAAGCTGGACGTCCTGTCGCTGGACATGGGCGAGCTCAAGCTTCGGATGACCGAGGTCGAAGGGCGACTGGGGGAGCACACGCGGCTCTTCGGCCATCTCGAGGTGGGGATGTCGGCCCTCAACGGCCGCATCGACCGCCTCGACGAGCGCGTGGCCCGCATCGAACGACGCCTCGACCTGATCGAGGCCTGACGACAGACCACGGGGGACCGCCCCCGCACCGACACACGAGGAGAGACGCAATGGCACTGGACGCCACCACCCACGGCCGGATCACCCAGGTGATCGGCGCCGTCGTGGACGTTCGGTTCGACGGGCACCTGCCCGCGATCCTGAACGCCCTGGAAACCACCAACAACGGCAAGCGCCTGATCCTCGAGGTGGCGCAGCACCTCGGCGAATCGACCGTCCGCGCCATCGCCATGGACGCCACCGACGGCCTCGTGCGCGGCGCCGCCGTGTCCGACACCGGCTCGCCGATCTCGGTTCCCGTAGGCCCCGGCACGCTCGGCCGCATCCTCAACGTCGTGGGCGAGCCCGTGGACGAGCGTGGCCCCGTCCACGCGACCGAGACGCGCCCGATCCACGCCGACGCGCCGCTCTTCGCCGACCAGTCCACCGAGTCGACGATCCTCGTGACCGGCATCAAGGTCATCGACCTGCTCGCCCCCTACGCCAAGGGCGGCAAGATCGGCCTGTTCGGCGGCGCCGGCGTGGGCAAGACCGTGCTCATCCAAGAGCTCATCAACAACATCGCCAAGGTGCACTCGGGCTTCTCCGTGTTCGCCGGCGTCGGTGAGCGGACCCGCGAAGGGAACGACCTCTACCACGAGTTCATCGAATCCGGCGTCATCAACATGGACGACCTGGAGAAGTCCAAGGTCGCCCTCGTCTACGGCCAGATGAACGAGCCGCCGGGCGCCCGCGCCCGCGTCGCCCTCACCGGCCTGACGATCGCCGAGCAGTTCCGCGACGCCTCCGGGACGGACGTGCTGTTCTTCGTGGACAACATCTTCCGCTTCACCCAGGCCGGGTCCGAAGTGTCGGCCCTTCTCGGCCGCATCCCCTCGGCCGTGGGCTACCAGCCGACGCTCGCCACCGACATGGGCGTGCTGCAGGAGCGGATCACCTCGACCAAGAACGGCTCGATCACGTCCGTGCAGGCCATCTACGTGCCGGCCGACGACCTGACCGACCCGGCGCCCGCCGCCTCCTTCGCGCACCTCGACGCCACCACCGTGCTGTCGCGCGCGATCTCGGAACTCGGCATCTACCCGGCCGTGGACCCGCTCGACTCCACCTCGCGGATCCTCGACCCGCAGGTCGTGGGGCAGGAGCATTACGACGTGGCCCGCTCGGTGCAGGGCATCCTGCAACGCTACAAGTCGCTCCAGGACATCATCGCCATCCTCGGGATGGACGAGCTGTCCGAGGAGGACAAGCTGACGGTGTCGCGCGCCCGCAAGATCCAGCGGTTCCTGTCGCAGCCCTTCGACGTGGCGCAGGTCTTCACCGGCTCGCCCGGCGTGCAGGTCCCGATCGAGGAAACCATCGCCTCGTTCAAGGCCGTGGTGAACGGCGAATACGACCACCTGCCGGAAGGCGCGTTCTACATGGTCGGCGGCATCAAGGACGTGATCGCCAAGGCCGAGCGCATGGCGGCGGCGGCGGCCTGATCCCATGGCCGACACGCTCGACTTCAACCTCGTGAGCCCGGAGCGGAGGCTGTCCTCCCTCCAGGCCCGCGAGGTCCAGATCCCCGGCACCGACGGCGATCTCACGGCGATGGCGGGGCACGTCCCCACCATCACCACCCTGCGCCCCGGCGTGCTGCGCGTGGTCCACGCGGGCGGCACCGACGACTTCGTGGTTTCCGGCGGCTTCGCCGAGATCACCGCGACCGGCGTCTCCGTCCTGGCCGAGCAGGCGCTCCCCCGCGCCGAGGTGACCCCCGAGGTCCACGCCCGGCTGGTCGCCGAGGCCCGCGAGGCGGTCACGGCGGCGCAGGCCACCGGCGACACGAGCCGCGCCGACGAGGCCGCGAAGGCGCTGGCCGACATCGAGGCCATCGGCGCGCGCTGATCGGGCCGCAAGGAACGGAACAAGGGGCCTCGCGGCGACGCGGGGCCCCTTTTTGCTTAAGCCTCAACGCAAAAGGGCCGCCCCTCGGGGCGGCCCTTCGTCCCGACCGGGGGTGGCGTCATCCCCGCGAATACATCCCCTCGTAGATCGGCGCGAGGCTGTCGGCCTCGAACAGCGACGACACCGAGGTACCGTTCCAGATGTTCAGGATCGCCTGCGCGAACATCGGCGCGGTCGGCACGATGCGGATGTTGTGCGCCGCCTTCACCTTGTCCGTGGGCTCGATGGAATCGGTGATGACGAGGCTCTTCAGCATGGACCCCGACACCCGCTCCACCGCCGGCCCCGACAGGACGCCGTGGGTGATGTAGGCGTGGACCTCCTTGGCGCCGTGCTCGCACAGCAGCTCGGCGGCCTTGCACAGCGTCCCGGCCGTGTCCACGATGTCGTCCACGATCACGCAGATCTGGTCCTTCACGTCCCCGATCACCGTCATCTCGGCGATCTCGCCGGCGCGGGCGCGGCGCTTGTCCACGATGGCGAGGCCGCAGCCGATCCGCTGCGCCAGCTCCCGCGCGCGGGCCACGCCGCCCACGTCGGGCGAGACCACCGTCATCTCGGCGGTGCGCCCGTTGAAGTGGTGCTCGATGTCCAGGGCAAAGACCGGCGCGGCGTACAGGTTGTCCACCGGCACGTCGAAGAAGCCCTGGATCTGCGCCGCGTGCAGGTCCAGCGTCAGCACCCGGTCGATCCCCGCGCGCGTCAGCAGGTTCGCGACCAGCTTGGCGCTGATCGGCGTGCGGGCCTTGGCGCGGCGGTCCTGCCGGGCGTAGCCGAAATAGGGGATCACGGCGGTGATGCGGTGCGCGCTCGACCGGCGCAGCGCGTCGGTCATGATCATCAGCTCCATCAGCGTATCGTTCGCCGGGTTCGACGTGCTCTGGATGATGAACATGTCCTCGCCGCGGACGTTCTCGAAGACCTCGACGAAGATCTCCTGGTCGTTGAACCGCTCCACCCGCGCCTGCACGAGGTCCACCGCCACGCCCCGGTGCAGCGACATCCGCCGCGCGACCGCCTTGGCGAGGCTCTGGTTGGAGTTGCCGGCGATCAGCTTCGGCTCGACATGGATGGGCATGGGCGAATCCTTCTACACGCGCCGGGGCCTTAGCACGGGGGGATGGTGGCCGGAACGGGCCGCTCCGCCGCGACGGCGAGGAATCGGTCCACCGCGCCGGTTCCGACCGACCAGTCGCAGACGAGGCGGCAGAGCAGCGGCTCCTCCGGGTCGCCCGTCTCCAGCGGCCCCTCCCACAGGTGGTAGCTCGCCCCCGCCGCCCGCAGCCTTTGGTGCATGGCGCGCGGCAGCCGCACGAAGACGAGGTTCGCCTCCGGCTCCCACTCCGGCGCGACGCCCAAGGACCGCAGCCCCTCGACCAGCAGCCCCAGCGCGGCGTTGGCCGCCCGCGCCGTCTCCAGCCAGAGCCCGTCCGTCAGGGTGGCCGCCATCTGCGCGCCGAGGTAGCGGTGCTTGCTGAACAGGTGCGCCGCCCGTTTGCGCCGCAGTTCCATCTCCCATGACAGGGTCGGGTCGAAGCAGACCACCGCCTCGGCCCCCATCAACCCGTTCTTGGTGCCGCCCAGGCTGACGACATCCACGCCCGCCTTCCACGTCATCTCCGCCGGCGAGCAGCCCACCGCGACCAGCGCGTTGGCCAGCCGCGCGCCATCCAGATGAACCTTCGCGCCGAACCCGCGCGCCACCGCCGCCACCGCCCGGATCTCCTCGGGCCGGTAGACCGTGCCCTTCTCGGTCGCCTGCGTCACCGACACCGGCCCCACCTGCGGCCCGTGCACGCTCCCCAGCCGCGCCATGGCCGCCCGCAGGACCTCCGGCTCCAGCTTGGCCAGCGGCGCGGGCAGGGCGATCAGCTTGGCCCCGCCGGTGAAGGCCTCGGGCGCGTTGCACTCGTCCTCGTGGATATGGGCCATCTCGGTGCAGAACACCGCGTCCCACGGCCGGGCCAGCGCCGCGAGCGCCAGCGCGTTCGCCGCCGTCCCCGTCGCCACCAGATGCACGGCCGCCTCGGGCGCCTCGAAGACCTCCCGCACCCGCGCCACGGCCTCCCCGGTCCAGCGGTCCGCCCCATAGGCGGGCGCGTGCCCCTCGTTCGCGTCGATGAGAGCGCCCATCACGCGCGGATGCACCGGCCCGGCGTTGTCGCTGGAAAAGTTCACGTCCCCGGCTCCTCGATGATGTGCTCCTCCCATTCGTCGTCGCCCACCTCGACCTCCGACACCGTGAGCCCCGCGACCGACACCCCGGCGCGATGGACGCTCTCCGGGTCGCCGGTCAGGAGCGGGTGCCAGCCGGGCAGGGGCCGCCCCTCGTGCCGCAGCCGGTAGGCGCAGGTCTGCGGCAACCAATACAGGTTCTTGCGGATCGTCCGGGGCGTCAGCACGATGCACTCGGGCACGTAATCGTGCCGGGTCGCATACTTGCTGCACCGGCAGGTCGTCCCGTCCAGCAGCCGGCAGGCCACGTCCGTCAGCGCCACCTCGCCGGTGTCCTCGTCCTCCAGCTTGTTCAGGCAGCACTTCCCGCAGCCGTCGCAGAGCGCCTCCCACTCCGTCCGGGTCAGCTCCTTCAGCGGCAGCTCCCAGAAGCGGGGGCGCATCCCGTCAGGCATCGGCCAGCACCTCGCGGGCGCGCAGGCAATCCGCGTCCATCTGCCGGACCAGAGCCGGAACCCCGTCGAACCTCATCTCGGGCCGCAAGTAGTCCACGAGCGCCACCGACAGCGTGGCCCCATACAGGTCGCCCGTGAAGTCGAACAGGAAGGTCTCGCAGTTCGGCCGGTTCTCCCCGAACATCGGCCGCACCCCGATCGAGGCCGCGCCCCGGTAGCTGCCCCGATGCAGCCCGTCCAGCACGTCCACCTTGACGGCATAGACGCCAAAGCGCGGCGGGTGCAGCCCCTCGATCCCCATGTTGGCGGTCGGATAGCCCAAAAGCCGCCCGCGCTGGTCGCCCCGGATCACCGGCCCCTCGATCCGGTGCAGATGTCCCAGCATCCGCGCCGCCTCGCGCGGCCGCCCCTCGCCCAGCGCCCGGCGGATGGCGGTGGACGACACCTCGCCCGCCCCGGTCTCCACCATCGGCGCCACCGTCACCTCGATCCCGGCGGCCCGCCCCAGGTCCCGCAGCGCCGCCGCGTCCCCCTCGCGCCCGCGCCCGAAGCGGAAGTCCGCCCCCACCACCGCGTGCGACAGGCCGAGGTCGCGCGCCAGCACCTCCCGCACGAAGCCCTCGGGCGTCAGCGCCGCCAGCCCGCCGTCGAAGCGCAGCTCGAACAGCCGCTCCACCCCCAGCCTCTCCAGCCGGTGCGCCTTGGCCTGCGCGTTCATAAGGCGAAAGGGCGGCGACTCGGGCGCGAACCACTCGCGCGGGTGGGGCTCGAAGGTGACGACGCCCAGCGCCACACCGGCCCGCCGCGCGGCGTCGATCACCGCCCGGTGCCCCAGGTGCACGCCGTCGAAGTTGCCGATGGCGGCCGAGGCGCCCCTCACCTCGGGCGGGATGGCATGGCGGTCGCGAAGGATGAGCATGGCCGGCTCGTTAGACCTCCGGCCCGGCCGACGCAAGCCGACCCGGCCCTGCCTTCTTTGGCTTCAAATATCCTCGGGAGGGTCTGGGAGGGCAGACAGCCCTCCCAGGGCGTCAGCGAAGGAACCCGATCGCGTAGGTGGGCGTCAGCCGCTCCACCTCCAGATAGGCCGCCAGCGCCGCCTCGTCCGGCTGGCTCCCCGGCGCCGTCCGCGTCTCGGCGGCGGCCAGCCCCCCGGTGATGAGCAGCGAGTCCAGCCCCTCGCCCACCGCCCCGGCGATGTCGGTCAGGATGCCGTCGCCCACGCAGAGGATCTTGTCGTCCGGCGGCAGGAGCCCGATCTGCGACAGCCTGCGCCGCCCGAGGTCGTAAATCGGCGCGTGCGGCTTGCCGAAATAGAGGCTCTCGCCCCCCATCTCCTCGTAGAGCCGCGCCAAGGCACCGGCGCACCATTCCCGGCTCTCGCCCCGGTCCACCACGATGTCGGGGTTCGCGCACAACAGCCGCATCCCCCGTTCGATGGCATACTCGAAGGCCGTGCGGTTCACGTCCGGGTGCGCGAAGGGGTCGGCGGGGCCGCAGCAGACGATGCCTTCGGCCTCGTCCAGCGGCACCTCAAGCAGCGGCACCGGGTGCTGGACGATGCGCGGCGGCTCCAGGAAGGCGCGGTCGCGGTTCTCGCCCATGAACCAGACGCGGCTGCCCACCGCCCCCTGGAACAGCGCCACGCGGGCGGCGTCGCCCGAGGTGGCGATGGCGTCCCAAGCCTCGCGCGGGATGCCCAGCCGCTCGATCTGCGCCTCGACGCTGGCGCGCGGCCGCGGCGCGTTGGTGACCAGGATCACCTTCCCGCCCCGCGCCCGGTAGGCCACCATCGCGGCCACGGCCTCGGGGAAGGCCCGCAGCCCGTTGTGCAGGCAGCCCCAAAGGTCCACGAAGGCCGCGTCGTAGCGGTCGGCGATCTCCGCGAAGCCCCCGATGATGCGCGCCACGGCTCAGGCGACCTTCAGCGCGGGGATGATCTGCTTCTTGCGCGACAGGATGCCGGGCAGGACCACGGTATCCCCCGTGACGGTCGCCCCGAACGACGCTTCGGCCACCTTCTTCGTCAGCTCGTTGGGGACCAGCAGGGTCGCCTCCTCGCGAAGGATGTCGATGACGAACAGCAGGACCTGCTGCGCCCCGTCCTCGGCGGCGACCTTGGGCATCTCGGCCACCAGGGCGTCCTTGCGGGCCAGGATCTGCTGGGGCGACACCGTCTCCAGCACCGACACCCGGAACTCCACGCCGTCCACGTTGTATTCCTTGGAATCCATCCGCAGCAGCTCGGCCTCGGAATAGGCCGACACGTCGGACTTCGCCGCGAACATCTCGGCGGCGTAAGAGGGGATGTCCACGCCCAGCTCGCCCGCCAGATGCTCGGCGATCTGCCGGTCGATGCGCGTGGTGGTGGGCGACCGGAACTCCAGCGTGTCCGACAGGATCGCCGACAGCGCGAGGCCCTTGATGGCATCCGGCGCGTGGCCCGCGTGCCCGCCCATGAGCTGCCACAGCAGCGTCGCCGTGCAGGCGACGGGCCGGATCGTCACCTCGATCGGGGTCTTGGTCTCGATCCCCGGCACCAGCTTGTGGTGGTCGATGATCGCGCGCACGTCGGCGCGGTTGATGTTCGCCGGAAGCTCGGCGGGGTTGTTGGTGTCCACGATCACCACCGGCTGCCCGTCCTCCACGTCGAGGATGTGCGCGGGCTCCTCGAAGCCCCAGCGCTTCAGGACGAACTGCGCCTCGGTGTTGGGGGTGCCCAGCAGGCGGGCCTCGGCCGCGCCGGGCTCGTGGTGCGACAGGAACCACGCCCAGATGAGCGGCGAGGCGGTCGAGTCGGTGTCGGGCGATTTGTGGCCGAAGACGAGGGTGGTCATGTCGGATGTCCCCAGGGAGTGTCGCGGCCCCCATAGCAGGGGGGCGGCGCGGTTGTCCACGCGCCGCCCCGAAGGGCTCAGGGCCCCATCGCGGGACCGGCGAGCCGCCGCCCCCAACTGATGAGCGCGAGGCCGAGCCGCACCCGCAGCGCGACCGGCGCGCGGGCGGGATCGGCCGGGGGCGGGACCGCCACCGGGACGGACAACGGCCCCGGCGGGGGCAGGTCGAAGCGCAGCGCCTCGGGCGCGTGGCGACGCAGGGCGCGGCGCTCCTCGAAGGGGAGGGGGGACGGGCCGATCCGGTGATCGACGCCGACGATGGGCGGTCTCATGATGACGGTCTCGCGATGGAACGGCCCGCGCGAAGCGGTTGGAGCATGGGCCGGGATCGGGAAGGGAGGCCGCGTCGGAACGCGCGGCCGGGGCTGCGGGCGCCTTATCGGGCGGCGGGGATAAATCCTCGGGTCATGTGCAGCCTCCGTCATCGAGAGCGGGCATCGGGGCGGGTCCTGTCCCGCCGTGGCGACGCGGATAGCACGAATCGGCTCCTCGCGCCAGCGTGATTGTTTCGTGAGGCGCGGTTTTCCGCCCGCAGGGCCGGGATCGTGGCTCGCGCGCAACTCCGCCCAAGCCCCTCATTCGCGAACTGCCTGCGGAACAAGCGCGCGGGGCCGGGGGTTGCCTCCCCGTGAACCGCGCGCCGTCCGGCCAACGGGCGGGCGGGTTCGTGGCAGTCAACTTCAGGAGGAGAAGATGGCCAGCAATCACGACGACGACCGGCATCAGGGCGGGAGCCGCGGCTCCCAGGATTACGGCCAGGGCAGCCAGAGCGGCGGCGCCGGAGTCGGAGGCGGCTACGGCGGCCAGCACAACCAGAGCCAGTATGGCCAAGGCGGGCAGGGCGGCTACGGCCAAGGCGGCAGCGGCCAGGGTTCGCAGGGCTACGGCCTCGGCGGCTCGCAGGGCGGCACCTACGGCGGCTCGGGCGGCAGCTACGGCGGCACCTATGGCGGCCAGTCGCACCAGGGCTCCGGCATGGGCGGCATGGGCTCCTCGGGCGGCTACGGCCAAGGTTCGGGCATGGGCTCGGGCTTCGCGGGCTCCCAGGGCTCGGGCGACTACGGCCGGTCCGGCTACGGCTCGGGCGGCATGGGCGGCCAGCAGAGCTACGGCGACATGGGCTCGGGCAGCTTCGGTGGCAGCCAGGGCGGCTACGGCTCGACCGGCGGCCAGGGCGGCTTCGGCATGGGCGGCTACGGCTACGGGCAGGGCGGCCAGTCCGGCCAATCCGGGGGCCAGTCGGGCCAGAGCTTCCAGGGCGGCGGCAGCAGCCAGCACAATTACGGCCAGGGCCAGCACTCCGGCTCCGGCTACGGCCAGGGCTCGTCCTACGGCCAGGGAACGGGCGGCTTCGGCGGCGCGGGCCAGTCCTTCGGCAGCCAGAACTACGGCGGGGGCGGCTCCAGCTACGGCGGCCAGGGCGGCGGCTTCGGCTCCTCGGGCGGCTACGGCCAGGGTGGCTACGGCCAGGGCCAGTCCGGCGGCCACGGCGGCCAGAGCTACGGCGGCCAGGGCTACGGAAGCCAGGGTCACGGCTCCTCGGGCCAAGGCTATGGCTCTTCGGGCTATGGCGGCCAGGGCTACGGCCAGCAGAGCCAGTTCAGCGGCGGCACCGGCCAGCAGGGCGGCCAGGGCTACGGGAGCCAGGGCTATGGCCAGGGCAACCAGGGCCAGGGCTACGGCGGCGGCTTCGTCGGCGGCCTGATCGGCGCGGCGGCCAACGCGCTGGGCTTCGGGGACCAGGGCGGCCAAGGCCAAGGCCAAGGTGGCCAGTCCCAGCAGTTCCGCGGCCGCGCGCCCAAGGGCTACACCCGCTCCGACACCCGCATCGAGGAGGACGTGAACGAACGCCTCGCCCACGGTGGCATCGACGCCTCCGAGATCGACGTGAAGGTGTCGGGCGGCGAGGTGACGCTGTCGGGCACCGTCAACTCCCGGTGGGAGAAGCGCCGGGCCGAGGACCTCGCGGATGACGTCTCGGGCGTGAAGCACGTCCAGAACAACATCCGCGTGCAGGACCAGTCCTCCAACTGGGGTTCGTCGGGAGGCTCGATGGGCGGCTCGTCGTCCTTCGGCTCGTCGTCGGGCGGCTCGGGCTCGTCCATGGGCGGCTCGTCCGGCTCCACCTCCGGCTCCTCGGGCGGCTCCACGTCGGGCTCCTCGGGCACGACCTACGGCGCCTCGTCCTCCTCGGGCGGCTCGGGCCTGACCGGCGCCTCGGGCTCCGGCACCACCCCGTCCTCCTCGGGCGGCAGCACGTCGTCGGCAGGCTCGGCCGGCTCCTCCAAGTCCTGAGCCTCCTCCGCATCGGCACCAACCGGCCGCCCCTCGGGGCGGCCGGTCTCTTTTTCGCCACGAAGCCCGTTGACAGCCGGCCCCCACCGTCCTTATCTCCGCCCTGTTGGCACTCCCCAAGGGTGAGTGCCAGCGGAACCCGAGATTCACGAAGACCACTGGGAGCTTCACAATGGCCTCGTTCAAGCCGCTTTCCGACCGGGTGCTCGTGCGCCGCGTGCAGGGCGAAGAAAAGACCAAGGGGGGGCTCATCATCCCCGACACCGCCAAGGAAAAGCCCGCCGAGGGCGAAGTCGTCGCCGTGGGCGAAGGCGCCCGCAAGGACTCCGGGGAGCTGATCGCCCCCTCCGTCAAGGCCGGCGACCGCATCCTGTTCGGCAAATGGTCGGGCACCGAGGTCACCCTCGACGGCCAGGAATACCTGATCATGAAGGAATCGGACATCCTCGGCATCATCGAGGCGTCCGCGTCCCAGGCCGCCGCCGCCTGATCGCCTTTCCCTTTTCCTGACATTCCAAGGAGACAGCACCAATGGCTGCCAAGGACGTCAAGTTCGACACCGATGCCCGCAACCGCATGCTGCGCGGCGTCAACGTGCTCGCCAACGCCGTCAAGGTGACGCTCGGCCCCAAGGGCCGCAACGTCGTCATCGACAAGTCGTTCGGCGCCCCCCGGATCACCAAGGACGGCGTCACCGTCGCCAAGGAGATCGAGCTCGAGGACAAGTTCGAGAACATGGGCGCGCAGATGGTCCGCGAAGTCGCTTCGCGCACCAACGACGAGGCGGGTGACGGCACCACCACCGCCACCGTTCTCGCCCAGGCCATCATCATCGAGGGCCTCAAGTCGGTTGCCGCCGGCATGAACCCGATGGACCTCAAGCGCGGCATCGACCTCGCCGTCCAGAAGGTCATCGGCGAGATCAAGTCCGCCTCGCGTCCCGTCAAGGACTCGGACGAGGTCGCCCAGGTCGGCACCATCTCCGCCAACGGCGAGACCAACATCGGCCGCTTCATCGCCGATGCCATGCAGCGCGTGGGCAACGAGGGCGTCATCACCGTCGAGGAGAACAAGGGCCTCGAAACGGAAGTCGAAGTCGTCGAGGGGATGCAGTTCGACCGCGGCTACCTGTCGCCCTACTTCGTCACCAACGCCGACAAGATGACCGCCGAGCTGGAAGATGTCCTCATCCTCCTGCACGAGAAGAAGCTGTCGTCGCTCCAGCCGATGGTCCCGCTGCTCGAAGCCGTGATCCAGTCGCAGCGCCCGCTCGTCATCGTCGCCGAGGACGTGGAAGGCGAGGCCCTGGCCACGCTCGTCGTCAACAAGCTGCGCGGCGGCCTCAAGATCGCCGCCGTCAAGGCCCCCGGCTTCGGCGACCGCCGCAAGGCCATGCTGCAGGACATCGCGATCCTGACCGGCGGCCAGGTGATCTCCGACGACCTCGGCATGAAGCTCGAGAACGTCACGCTCGACATGCTCGGCCGCGCCAAGAAGGTCATCATCAAGAAGGATGACACGACCGTCATCGACGGCGCCGGCGACAAGGCCGAGATCGAGGCCCGCGTGGCCCAGATCCGCAACCAGATCGAGGAAACCACCTCGGACTACGACAAGGAGAAGCTGCAGGAGCGGGTCGCCAAGCTGGCGGGCGGCGTTGCCGTCATCCGCGTCGGCGGCATGACCGAGATCGAGGTCAAGGAGCGCAAGGACCGCGTCGACGACGCGCTCAACGCGACCCGCGCGGCCGTCCAGGAAGGCATTGTGGTCGGCGGCGGCGTGGCCCTCGTGCAGGCCGCCAAGACGCTCCGCGACATGAAGGGCGTCAACTCGGACCAGGACGCGGGCATCCAGATCGTGCGTCGCGCCCTGGAGGCCCCGATGCGCCAGATCGCCGAGAACGCCGGCGTCGATGGCGCCGTGGTGGCCGGCAAGGTGCGTGAATCGGACGACAAGGCGTTCGGCTTCAACGCCCAGACCGAAGAGTATGGCGACATGTTCGCCTTTGGCGTGATCGACCCCGCCAAGGTGGTCCGCACCGCGCTCGAGGACGCGGCCTCCGTGGCCGGCCTGCTCATCACCACCGAGGCGATGGTCGCCGACAAGCCCAAGGACGACAAGGCGGGCGCCGGTGCTGGCGGCATGGGCGGCGGCATGGGCGGCATGGGCGACTTCTGATCGCCCCACCGATCCCAGGACTACGAAAGGGGCGCCTCCGGGCGCCCCTTTTGCGTTCCGCCCGACAGGGTGCGCCGAAGCGAACCCCATCTCAGCCAGCGTAGGGTGGGTGCCAACCCACCATGGTTCCTTCCGGTCCGAAGCGCCGCCGGTGGGTTTCACCCACCCTACGACCGTCCCGCGAGGGTCACGCGCCGCCCGCGCCCCGAGCCGCCCCCATTCCCTAAAATCCCACGCAACACGCAACGCCCGTTGCTGTCAGACCCCGTTAACGCCCCCGTGCGATTCTCCCTCCCACGCGGCCCGGAGTCCCTCGCGACCTCCGCGCCCCCCTGAGGCCCGCCAACGCGGCCTCCCCCCGCGCCGGAGGCCCATCCGCCCCCGGTCGGTCTGTTTGACAGGCGACGGGCCGCTGTCCCGTCTCCACCTGGGGCACCACCCCCCCAGCCGCCGGCGCGTCGTGCACGCGCCTCCCGTGGGCCGGGCAGTCAATCCGGCACCACGGCCCCATGCCCCCCGGGCCGCGCCAGAACGGCCCGGCCCGGGCGGGTCATGGACCCCGAACAGGGCAGCCCCCGCCGCCCGGTTGCCCCGCCCCCCGGCTCCGGCTAATCCCCCGCGCATGGCCAAGCTGCACTTCCACTACTCGACCATGAACGCCGGCAAGAGCACGATCCTCCTCCAGGCGTCCTACAACTACAACGAGCGCGGGATGCGGACCTTTCTCCTCACCGCCCGGCTCGACACGCGGGCGGGCGAGGGGCGCATCCGCTCCCGCATCGGCATCGAGGCCGAGGCCGACACCTACGGCCCCGACGACGACCTCTTCGGCAAGATCGCCGCCCGCCTCCAGCAGGGCCCCGTCGCCTGCGTCTTCGTGGACGAGGCGCAGTTCCTCACGCCCGCCCAGGTCTGGCAGCTCGCCCGCGCCGTGGACGACCTCCACCTCCCCGTGATGGCCTACGGCCTCCGCGTGGACTTCCGGGGCGAGCTCTTCCCCGGCAGCGCCACCCTCCTCGCGCTGGCCGACGAGATGCGCGAGATCCGCACGATCTGCCACTGCGGCCGCAAGGCGACGATGGTCGTCCGCCGCGACGCGGCCGGCCGCGCCTCCCGCGAAGGCCCCCAGGTCGAGATCGGCGGGAACGAGCGTTACGAATCGCTCTGCCGCCGCCACTGGCGCGAGGCCGTGGGCGACCGCTGACCCCTTCCTTCGGTTCCAAGTATCCCGCGGGGGTCCGGGGGCGCGAAGCCCCCGGAGGTATCAGCCCTGGACCACGTTCGGCGGCTCGCGCCCCTCGGCAAAGGCCAGAAGGTTCCCCAGCGCCATCCGCCCCATCGCCTCGCGCACGGTCAGCGTCGCCGTCCCCAGATGCGGCAGCAGCACGGCGTTCTCCAAGCGGCGCAGCCGCTCCGGCACCTCCGGCTCCCGCGCATAGACATCGAGCCCCGCCCCGGCGATCCGCCCCGCCTCCAGCGCGTCCACCAGCGCCCCTTCGTCCACCACGTCCCCCCGCGCGATGTTGACCAGCACCGCCGAGCGCTTCATCGCCGCCAGCTCCGCCGCCCCGATCAGCCCCCGCGTGTCCGCCCCGCCCGGCACCGCCAGCACGACCACATCCGCCTCGCGCAGCAGCCCGGCCAACTCCACCTGCCGCGCCGGCACGTCCACCACCTTCTCCGACCGATTGTGGAACACCACCGGCATCCCGAACCCGAAATGGCACCGCCGCGCGATGGCCTGCCCGATCCGCCCCATGCCGACGATCCCGACCGTCAGCCCGGTCACATGGGTCCCGAGCATCTGCGTCGGCTCCCACCCGGTCCAGTCCCCGCGCCGCAGCAGCCGCTCCCCCTCCCCGGCCCGGCGGCAGGTCATCAGGATCAGCATCATCGCGATGTCGGCCGTCGCGTCCGTCACCGCGCCCGGCGTGTTCGTCACCACGACCCCCGCCGCCTTCGCCGCCGCCACGTCGATATGGTTCACCCCCACGCCGAAGTTCGCGAGGATACGGCACCGCACCGCCCCGCCCGCGAAGGCCTCCGCCGTGAAGCGGTCCCCCAGCGTCGGCAGGATCGCGTCGAACTCCCGCAGCGCCCGCGCCGCCTCCTCGGGCGACAACCCATGGTCGTTGTCGGCGAAGGTCGCGTCGAACCGCTCCCTCGCTGCGACCATGTTCGCCTCCGGCAGCCGCCGGGTCACAAGAAGCCTCAATGCAGCCTCCCGCCCAACGGCACGTCCAGCCCCGGCTGCACCAGCACCACCGCCCCGTCCGCATCCGGCACCCCCAGGACCAGCACCTCGGAGTCGAACTTGCCGATCCGGCGCGGCGGGAAGTTGACCACGGCCATGACCTGCTGCCCCACCAGCGCCTCGGGCGCGTAATGCACGGTGATCTGCGCCGAGGACCGCTTCTCCCCGATCTCGGGGCCAAAATCGATCCAGAGCTTGTAGGCGGGCTTTCGCGCCTCCGGGTAGGGCTCGGCCCGGACGATCCGGCCGACCCGGACATCCACCTTCAGGAAGTCGTCGAACGTGATCTCGTCGCTCATGCCCGCCCCAGCTCCTCGCTCCGCGCCGCCGCCGCCCGCACCGTGCGGGCGATCAGGTCCGGCAGCCCGCCCATCAGGACCTCCAGCCCCGCCTGCGTGGTCCCGTTCGGAGAGGTCACGTCGCGCCGCAACTGCGCCGGGTCCGTCCCGGTCTCCTGCGCCAGCGCCCCGGCCCCGGCCACCGTCGCCCGCGCCAGCCGCAGCGCCAACTCCGGCGCCAACCCCTCCGCCTCCCCGGCGGCGGCCAGCGTCTCGATCAGGTGGAACACGTAGGCCGGCCCGGAGCCCGAGACCGCCGTCACCGCGTCCATCTGACCCTCCGCCTCCAACCGCACCACCTCGCCCACCGCCGAAAGCAGCGATTCGGCCAAGGCCAGATGCGCCCCGGTCGCCGCCGCGTTGCCGATGATCGCGGTGATGCCCCGCCCGATGGCGGCCGGCGTGTTGGGCATGGCGCGCACGACCGGCGTCCCGGCCCCGAACGCCGCCTCGAAGGCCGCCAGCGGCGTGCCGGCGGCGATGGACAGGACCAGCGTCCGCCCGCCCCCGAGCGCCGCCATAGCGGGCAGCGCCTCGCCCATCATCTGCGGCTTGACGGCGACCAGCGCGACGGCGGGCGCCTTGGGCAACGGAGCGTTCAGCGCGACGCCCGTTCCCCGCAGCCAGTCCGAGGGGCGCGGCTCGACCACGTGGACCGCCGAGGGCGGCAGCCCCCCGGACAGCCAGCCCCTCAGCAGCGCCGATCCCATCTTGCCGCAGCCCAGGAGCACGAGCCCCCGCGCCGCCACCTCGTCCAAGGCCATGCCGTTCTCCCGCTTCGCTCCGGGCGACCGTAGGCACCGGACGGCGAGGCTTCAAGCCGGGCGGCCCGATGCGAAACGGCCGGGCGCTGGCCCGGCCGTCGTGGTCATCCGACAGGGATCAGGCCCGCCCGTAGGCCTCGGCGATGGCGATCTCCATCGCGTCCTTGGGCGCACGGCCGCCCCACAGCGCGATCTGCACCGCCGGGTAGAACCGCTCGGCGCTCATCAGCGCGGCGTGGATCATGGTGTCGATCTGCTCGGGCGAGGCGATCTGGTCGCCCGCCAGAACCAGCCCGTAACGGAAGACCATCACCTTCTCCTCGGCCCACCAGGTGAAGGCCCCGGCCCAGCACAGGTCGTTCATCCGGTTGAGCAGGTCGAACAGCGCGGGAAGCCGATCCTCGGGCGGGTCGAGCTCGTAGGTGCACAGCAGGCGCAGCGTCTCGTCCGAGGGGGACCAGGCCAGGGTCAGGGCGTAGGAGCGCCACTGGCCTTCGAGCGTCATGGCGATCTGGTTCTCGGCCACGCGGTCGAAATCCCACTCGTAATGAGCGGCGATCGTCTCCACCACGTCGATCGGGTGGATCTCGCCCTCGTCGAGATAGGTCTCGGAATTGGTCATAGCTCGGCGCCCTTTCCGTAGGTCGCTCCGGAGCGGGATGCGTCCGGAGCGCGTTGCCTGCTCCAGGGTTCGGTGGGCTTGCC
Source organism: Rubellimicrobium aerolatum (assembly GCF_017872975.1). GTDB lineage: Bacteria > Pseudomonadota > Alphaproteobacteria > Rhodobacterales > Rhodobacteraceae > Rubellimicrobium > Rubellimicrobium aerolatum. Next base: position 102,820 of record NZ_JAGGJP010000005.1, on the reverse strand, counting down.
TCCGAGCCCTACGAGATATGGTGGGACAACGGCCGAGCCTGTAAAGCGGATTCTTGGGGACAATCCTTTGGTCTGGTGCGCGCGACACGCCCCGCCAGGAAATCAGGCGCCCGGGGAACCGGGCCATTCGGGCCGGGCGTCCACCTCCTGCTGCGCGCCTTGCGCCTTGGCCTCCAGCGCCGCGATCCGGGCCGAGAGGGCGTCGTTCTCCTCCCGCGCCGCCTGGGCCATGGCGCGCACGGCCTCGAACTCCTCGCGCGTGACGAGGTCGCGGTCGGCGAGCAGGCGGTCCACCATCGACCGCAGGGCGGTCTGCGCCTCGTCCCGCGCCCCCTGCGCGACGCCCATGGCATTGGTCACGAGCTGCGAGATGTCGTCGAGGAACTTGTTCTTGGTCTGCATCGGGCCCTCCGGGGACTGCTGCCCCCGATATGGGGGGAAGCGGCTGGGCCCGCAAGGTTGACACCCCGCGCGGGGGTCCGCAGGAAAGGCCCATGACCGGCATCCCCTTCCCCGACATCTCGCCCGAGGCCTTCTCGTTCACGGTCCTCGGCTGGCACTTGGCGGTGCGCTGGTATGCGCTGGCCTACATCGCCGGCATCCTGCTCGGCTGGCGGCTGGCGGTGGCGGCGCTGAGGCGTCCGCGCCTCTGGGCCGGAGGCGCCGCGCCGATGACGCCCGCGCAGCTCGAATCGCTGCTGACCTGGATCATCCTGGGCATCATCGCCGGCGGGCGTCTGGGCTACGTCGTCTTCTACCAGCCCGGCCACTTCCTGCGCGCCCCGTGGGAGATCCCGATGATCTGGCAAGGTGGGATGTCGTTCCACGGCGGCTTCCTGGGGGTGCTGCTGGCGATCCTGATCTTCTGCGCGCGCCACCGTCTGCCGCTCGGCGGCGTCGCCGACGCCATCGCCCTGGCCTCGCCGCCGGCGATCCTCCTCGGCCGCCTCGCCAACTTCGTCAACGCCGAGCTCTGGGGACGGCCGACCTTGCTCCCCTGGGGCGTGATCTTCCCCGGCGAGGCGGCGCAGGACTGCCCCGGCTTGGTCGAGGGCCTCTGCGCCCGCCATCCCTCGCAGCTCTACGAGGCGGCGCTGGAGGGCCTGCTCCTCGGGGCGCTGCTGATCGTCATGGCCTTCCGCCGGGGGGCGCTGCGGCGGCCCTGGCTCCTGACGGGCACCTTCCTCGCCGGCTACGGCGTCGCGCGCTTCCTCGTGGAGTTCGTGCGCCAGCCCGACGCGCAGTTCGTCGGCCCCGGCAACCCTCTGGGCCTTGCGCTGCACTGGAGCGGCTGGGGCCTGACGATGGGACAGGTCCTGACGCTGCCGCTGCTCCTCGCGGGGGTTCTGCTGGTCCTCTGGGCGCGGCGGCGGAGGACAGTCCCGGCATGACCCCGCTCGCGCGCCTCCTGGCCGAGCGCATCGCCGCCACCGGGCCGCTGACGCTGGCCGACTACATGGCCGAATGCCTGCTGCACCCGGTTCACGGCTACTACGCGACCCGCGACCCGCTGGGCGCGGCCGGCGACTTCACCACCGCGCCCGAGATCAGCCAGATGTTCGGCGAATGCCTGGGCCTCTGCCTCGCGCAGAGCTGGCTCGATCAGGGAGCGCCGCGTGGCGTGGTGCTGGCCGAACTTGGGCCGGGACGCGGGACGCTGATGGCGGACGCGCTCCGGGCGACCCGAGGGGTGCCGGGGTTCCATGACGCGCTGACGGTGCATCTGGTCGAGGCCTCGCCCACGCTCCGGGCCGAACAAGCCAAGCGGGTGCAGGGCGCGCAATTGCACGACACCGTGGCCGACCTTCCCGAAGGCCCGCTGTTCCTTCTCGCCAACGAGTTCCTGGACGCGCTGCCCATCCGGCAGTTCGTCCGCGCGGGCGACGGCTGGTCCGAGCGGGTGATCGGCCTGCGCGACGGACGGTTGGCTTGGGGGCTCCGGCATCTCGGGCCTGTTCCGGCGCTGGCACATCGCCATGCCGACACGGCGGAGGGCGACGTGGTGGAGCTTTGCCCCGCTCTCCCCGGCATCGTCGCCGAGATCGGACGGCGCATCGCGGCCCATGCCGGCGCGGCGGTCTTTGTCGATTACGGCGGCTGGCACCTCACGGGCGACACCTTCCAGGCCGTCGCCCGCCACGCCTACGCCGATCCGCTGGAGGCCCCCGGCGAGGCCGACCTCACGGCGCACGTGGACTTCGAAGCCGTGGCCCAGGCCGCCGCCCCCGCCCGGACGACAGCGATGGTTGCGCAAGGCGAATTGCTGGAACGGCTGGGCATCGGCCCACGCGCCGAGAGGCTGGCGCGCGGGCTGGCAGGGGACCGCCTCGACTCGCATCTTGCTGCGCTGCGGCGCTTGACCCTCCCTTCGGAAATGGGGACGCTGTTCAAGGCGGTGGCCCTGCACCCGCCGTCCGTCCCGCCGCCACCCGGATTTGCCTGATTGACCCTCGACCTCATCACCTCGCCGCTGCTCGACCCCCTCCGCCACGCCTTCTTCGGCCGCGCGGGCGGGGCGTCCTCCGGGGTCTTCGCCGGGCTCAACTGCGGCAACGGCTCCACCGATCAGGCCGAGGCGGTGACGATCAACCGCCGCCGCGTGGCCGAGGCCATGGGCGTCGAGCCCGAGGCGCTGCTGGGCGTCCATCAGGTCCATTCGGCGGATGTCGTCGTGGTGGACGGGCCGCTGACCGGCAAGCCGCGCGCCGACGCGATGGTGACGCGGGTGCCCGGCCTCGCCCTGTCGGTGCTGACGGCGGACTGCCAGCCGGTCCTGTTCGCGGACTCCGAGGCGGGCGTGATCGGCGCGGCCCACGCGGGCTGGAAGGGGACGCTCGGCGGCATCCTGGAAGCGACGGTCGCCGCCATGGAGGGCTTGGGCGCGAAGGCGTCCCGCATCCACGCCGTCATAGGCCCCACGATCAGCCAGCGCGCCTACGAGGTCGGCCCCGAGTTCATGGACACCGTGCTGGCCGAGGACCCCCGCGCCGCCCGCTACTTCGCCAACGGCCACGGCGACCGGCTGCTCTTCGACCTCCCCGGCTACGGGCTCCAGCGGCTGCGGCAGGCCGGCGTGGGCGAGGCCGAATGGACGCGGCATTGCACCTACCTGACGCCCGACCGCTTCTTCAGCTATCGCCGGTCCGTCCACGCGCGCGAGGCCGACTATGGCCGGCTGATCGCCGCCATCCGCCTCTAGGCCGGATCGACGGGGACGCCCGGCTCCTCCTTGCCGCTGCGGATCACGAGGCTGGTCTTGACCGAGGCCACGTTCGGCGCGGGCGTCAGCGTCTCGGTCAGGAAGCGCTGGAACGTCCGCAGGTCGGGCGCCACGCATTTCAGGATGAAGTCCACCTCGCCGTTCAGCATGTGGCATTCGCGCACGTAAGGAAGGCCCCGCGCGAGGTCCTCGAAGGCCTGGAGGTCGGCCTCGGCCTGGCTCCGCAGGCGGACCGAGGCGAAGACCTTGACCTCGAAGCCCAGCTTCTGCGGGTCGAGGTCGGCGTGGTAGCCCCGGATGAACCCCGCTTCCTCCAGCGCGCGGACGCGGCGCAGGCAGGGCGGGGGCGAGATGCCGACGCGGGCGGCCAGTTCCACGTTGGTCATGCGGCCCTGCGCCTGGAGCAGGTCCAGGATGCGACGGTCGATGTGGTCGAGCCGCTGGCCGGGCATGGGTCCTCCGTGGAAACGGGCGGACCCTATCCCTCCGCCCGCTCCCGCGCAATTATGTTTCGCGGCCTCCGGTTGGCGGCCATGTCGGGCGGGAGGGTTCCGCAACGCGCGCCGGATCGCTATATGCCGACCTCGCGCCTTCCGATGGAGATGACTCATGGCCGATCCGCGTCACGTCCGGCTTCTGATCGTGGGGTCCGGCCCGGCCGGCTACACCGCCGCCGTCTACGCCTCGCGCGCGATGCTCGCGCCCGTGCTGATCCAGGGGATGGAGCCGGGCGGCCAGCTCACCACCACCACGGAGGTGGAGAACTGGCCGGGCGACCTGACGGTGCAGGGCCCCGACCTGATGATGCGGATGGAGGCCCATGCCCGCGAGATGGGGGCGGAGATCGTCACCGACCTCGTGACGAAGCTGGACCTTTCCCGGCGTCCCTTCCGGGCCGAGACCGACTCCGGGCAGGTCTGGACCGCCGACGCGATCATCCTCGCCACCGGCGCGCGGGCCAAGTGGCTGGGACTGCCCTCCGAGGAGCGGCTGAAGGGCTTCGGCGTCTCGGCCTGCGCGACCTGCGACGGCTTCTTCTTCCGGGGGCAGGAGATCGTGGTGGCAGGCGGCGGCAACACCGCCGTCGAGGAGGCGCTGTTCCTGACCAACTTCGCCAGCAAGGTGACGCTGGTCCACCGCCGCGACACGCTGCGGGCCGAGAAGGTGTTGCAGGACCGGCTGTTCCGGCACCCGAAGATCGAGACGATCTGGCACCACGAGGTCGAGGAGGTGCTGGGCGAGCAGGGCGTGACCGGCGTCCGCCTGCGCGACGTCCGCAGCGGCGTCACGCAGGACGTGCCGGCGACCGGCTTCTTCGTCGCCATCGGCCACGCGCCGGCGTCCGAGCTGGTCGCGGGGCAGTTGGAGCTGCACAACGGCGGTTACGTGAAGGTGGAGCCGGGCTCGACCCGCACCTCCATCGAGGGCGTCTTCGCCGCCGGGGACCTGACGGACCACGTCTACCGGCAGGCCGTGACCAGCGCCGGGATGGGCTGCATGGCCGCGCTCGACGCGGAACGCTGGCTCGCCGCGCAGCCCATGACGCATCTGGGCGAGACGGTCTCGGCCACGCAGGACCCGACGCCGGCCTTCTCGCACTACTAGGCTCCTGCGCCCGAGGGACGGCCTTTCCGCCAAGGCATGGCTTGGGGTGGATTGACGCCTTGCGGCGCGGGCGGGCCGCCGCTAGGGAGGCCCGCACATTCCGGTCCCCCTCCCGAAAGCCGCTTGCCGATGCTGGACTCCAAAGCTCCCGTTCCCGATCAAGGCCCGAAGCCGATGCAGAACCTCGCCCCGATCCCCGAGCTCTACGTCTCCGCGGACTCGGCGCAGAAGCTGAAGGTGGAGGCGGGCAACCTCGTCAGCCACGACCTGACGCCGCGCCAGCTCTGCGATCTGGAGCTCTTGATGAACGGCGGGTTCTTCCCGCTCAAGGGCTTCCTGGGCCGGGCGGACTACGACTCGGTCGTGGAGACGATGCGGCTGGCGGACGGCTCGCTCTGGCCGATGCCGGTCACGCTCGACGTCACCGAGGCCTTCGCCGAGAAGGTCGAGGTCGGGCAGGACATCGCGCTGCGCGACCAGGAGGGGGTGATCCTCGCCATCCTGTCGGTGACGGACAAGTGGGTGCCGAACAAGGCGGTCGAGGCCGAGAAGGTCTTCGGCGCCGACGACGTGGCGCATCCGGCGGTGAACTACCTGCACAACCGGGCGGGCAAGGTCTACCTCGGCGGCCCGATCACCGGACTGACGCCGCCCGTCCATTACGACTTCAAGGCGCGGCGCGACACGCCGAACGAGCTGCGGGCCTTCTTCCGCAAGATGGGCTGGCGGCGGATCGTCGCGTTCCAGACGCGCAACCCGCTCCACCGCGCCCACCAGGAGCTGACCTTCCGCGCCGCGCGCGAGGCGCAGGCGAACCTGCTGATCCATCCGGTCGTCGGCATGACCAAGCCGGGCGACGTGGACCACTTCACCCGCGTCCGTTGCTACGAGGCGGTGCTGGACCAGTATCCGGCCTCCACCACGCACCTGTCGCTCCTCAACCTCGCCATGCGGATGGGCGGCCCGCGCGAGGCGCTGTGGCACGCGATCATCCGGCGGAACCACGGCCTGACCCACTTCATCGTCGGCCGCGACCACGCGGGGCCGGGCAAGAACAGCCAGGGCAAGGACTTCTACGACCCCTACGCCGCGCAGGAGCTGGTGCGGGAGCACCAGGCCGAGGTCGGCATCGAGATGGTCGATTTCAAGCAGATGGTCTACGTCCAGGAGAAGGCGCAGTACTTCCCTGTGGACGAGGTGCCGGCGGGCTCGACCGTGCTCGACATCTCGGGGACCGAGCTGCGTCGAAGGCTGCGCGAGGGGCTGGAGATCCCCGACTGGTTCTCCTTCCCGCAGGTGGTGACGGAGCTTCGCAAGACCTCGCCCGCGCGGTCCAGGCAGGGCTTCACGGTGTTCTTCACCGGCCTCTCGGGGAGCGGCAAGAGCACCATCGCCAACGCGCTGATGGTCAAGCTGATGGAGATGGGGGGGCGTCCCGTGACGCTGCTCGACGGGGACGTGGTGCGCAAGCACCTGTCGTCGGAGCTGGGCTTCTCCAAGGAGCACCGGGACATCAACATCAAGCGGATCGGCTACGTCGCGAGCGAGATCACCAAGAACGGCGGCATCGCGATCTGCGCGCCGATCGCCCCCTACGCGACGACCCGCCGCGAGGTGCGCGAGATGATCGAAGCCTTCGGCGCCTTCATCGAGGTGCACGTGGCGACCCCGCTGGAGGAATGCGAGCGGCGCGACCGGAAGGGGCTCTACAAGCTCGCCCGCGAAGGCAAGATCAAGGAGTTCACCGGCATCTCGGACCCCTACGACGTGCCCGAGGCCCCGGAGCTTCGCGTCAACACCGAGGGGCTCGACGTGGACACCTGCGCGCATCAGGTGATCCTGAAGCTGGAAGGCATGGGCCTCATCAAGGCCTGACGACCGAAGGGGGCCGCGAGGCCCCCCTTCCCCGCAGGGTCAGGTCCCCGGCGTCGGCCGCACGATCCGGCGGATGATGTTCTCGCCCAGCACGAGGTGGAGCAGCGCGCCGCCGATGTGCAGCGCGATCAACACCAGAAGCACCCAGGCCAGCAGGCCGTGGAGCCCGGCCGCCCAGTCCTGCCCCGCGAACCACGCGAGGGCGCCCAACGGCGGCATCAGCAGAAGCACGGCGTAGAAAGCCCAATGGTTGATGCGGCCGAGCAGCGCCAGGATGCGGTGCTTGCTGTCGGCGGCGGTCTCCACCGGACGCTTCAGCCGGGCCGTCAGGCGGGCGATCATCACCAGGAAGATCGTCACGCCGAGCGCGATGTGGACGAAGGCCGGCCCCCATTGGGTCACCGTCTCGTTCGCCCCGACGGCGTCGTAGACCTGCTCCATGCCGCTCCCCAGGAGCAGGTTGAACACCACGAGGACCGCGACGGTCCAGTGAAGGGCGATCTGGTAGGAGGAATAGCCGTGCCGCGCGTGGGCCGTGCGCTCCGACGGGGTCGTGGGTGTCGTGGTCATGCCTCGGATCCGGGTCGTCGGGGTCCAGCCGCCCCGGTCCGTTAACGTGATCCGGCGGGCCGGGTCGTCAATCCCCCGGCCGCCGCCGGACCCGTCGCAAGGTCAGTGGACCGTGACGGGCGTCCGGTCGTATTGCCGCGCCAGCACGAAGGCGAGGTCGCGGTCCGCCACGAGGGCGAGCTGCTGGCCCTGCGAATCGTGGACGGCGAAGATCGTCTCCAGCTCGCCCGCCTGCTCGCGCAGCTCCTCGGGGAGATCGGCGACGGCGATGGGCTTCACGTAGACGATGTCGGCGCCGAGCGCCTGGAGATCCGGCCGGGGCCGGGCAGTTGCATGAGGGCGATTCACTTGACCCCACTCCTCTTGATGCGGACGGTCTGGACGACCGTCTCGGGGACATGGCGGGTCAGATCGACATGGAGGAGTCCGTTCTCCATCACCGCCTCTCCCACCTCAACGCCTTCGGCCAGCACAAAGCTCCGCTGAAACTGGCGCGCCGCGATTCCCCGGTGAAGGAAGACCCGTCCGTCGGCCTCGTCGGCCTGCCGCCCGCGGATCACGAGCTGCCGGTCCTCCACGGTGATCGACAGGTCGGATTCGGTGAAGCCGGCCACCGCGAGGGTGATCCGGTAGGAGCGGTCCGAGGTCTGCTCGATGTTGTAGGGGGGATACCCGTCGTTGCCGGTCTTGGCCGTCCGCTCCACGAGGCGTTCGAGCTGCTCGAACCCCAGCAGGTAGGGATGGGTCCCCAAGGTGAGTTTGGTCATTGCGACACGTCCTTTGCCCGAAAGCGACCGTCTGGCGCGGCCCCCTGGATGGGCAGCCGCCTGCCGATGAATATGGGCACCGGCGGCCCGGCCAGCAAGTCCCCCGAGGGGGTGGCCGAAAGCGGGCCGAGGCGCTAGAGTTCCGGGACCCTTGCGAGGAGCCGATGAACATCACTGCCGCCATGGACGAGGCCGAGGTGCTGCGCGTGGAGCTGGACGTGCTCAAGCGCGAGCATCGGGAACTCGACGAGACGATCCAGGCCCTTGAGGCCGAGGGCGCGCGCGACATGCTGACCATCCGCCGCAAGAAGAAGGAGAAGCTGATCCTGAAGGACCGCATCCGCCTGATCGAGGACCGGCTGCTGCCGGACATCATCGCCTGATGCCACCCGTCGGGATCATCATGGGAAGCCAGTCCGACTGGCCGACGATGCGCGAGGCCGCGCGGGTGCTGGACGAGCTGGGCGTCGGCCACGAGGCGCGGATCGTGTCGGCGCACCGGACGCCGGACCGGCTCTGGTCCTACGGGCGCGAGGCGAAGGGGCGCGGGATCCGGGTCGTCATCGCGGGCGCGGGCGGGGCGGCGCACCTGCCGGGGATGATGGCCTCCAAGACCCCGCTGCCCGTGATCGGCGTCCCCATCGAGACGAAGGCGCTCGGCGGGGTCGATTCGCTCTACTCCATCGTGCAGATGCCGCGCGGGTTCCCGGTGGCGACCATGGCGATCGGCGCGGCCGGCGCGGTGAACGCGGCGCTGATGGCGGCGGCGATCCTGGCGCTGTCGGACGAGGCGCTGGCCGAGCGGCTGGTGGCCTGGCGCGAGGCGCTGTCGGCCTCGGTCCCCGAGGTGCCGCATGACTGAGGCGCTGCGGCCGGGGGCGACGGTCGGCATCCTGGGCGGCGGGCAACTGGGGCGGATGCTCGCGATGGCGGCGGCGCGGCTGGGCTTCCATGTCCATGTCTTCGACCCCGACCGGAACGCCCCGGCCGCCGAGGTGGCGCGCGCCGCGACCCATGCGGCCTATGGCGACGAGGACGCGCTGCGCGCCTTCGCCGGGTCGGTCGATGTCGTGACCTACGAGTTCGAGAACATCCCCCCCGCCGCGCTGGACCTGATCGAGGCCGTCGTGCCGATCCGGCCCAACCGCAAGGCGCTGGCGACCTCGCGCGACCGGCTGGACGAGAAGACCTTCCTGCACGAGCTGGGTCTTCGCACCGCGCCCTATGCCGCGGTGGACGAGGAAGGCGACCTCGCGCAGGCCCTGGCGGTGATCGGGACGCCGGCGATCCTCAAGACCCGGACCCTGGGCTACGACGGCAAGGGGCAGGCGCGCATCCTGTCGCCCGAGGGCGCGGAGGCGGCCTTCGCGCAGATGGGCGGGCGGCCGGCGATCCTGGAAGGCTTCGTCGCCTTCGAGCGGGAGGTGTCGGTGATCGCGGCGCGGGGGCTCGATGGGTCGGTGGCGGCCTACGACCCCGGCGAGAACGTCCACGAGGGCGGCATCCTGCGGACGACGACCGTTCCGGCGCGGCTGTCGCCGGGGCTGCGGTCCGACGCCGTGCTGGCGGCGGCGCGCATCCTGAACGCGCTCGACTACGTGGGCGTGATGGGCGTGGAGCTGTTCGTCACGGCGCGGGGCCTCCTGGTCAACGAGATCGCGCCGCGCGTCCACAACTCGGGGCACTGGACCGAGGCCGGGTGCCTGATCGACCAGTTCGAGCAGCACATCCGCGCGGTCGTGGGCCTGCCGCTGGGCGACGGCGCGCGCCATGCCGACGTGGTGATGGAGAACCTGATCGGTCCCGACATGGATCGGCTGCCCGCGCTGCTGAAGGATGGGTCGCGCGTCCACCTCTATGGCAAGGCCGAGGTGCGGGACGGGCGCAAGATGGGGCACGTCACCCGCATCCGCCGCGCCTGACGAGGGGTTTGCAACGCCCTATCCCCGAATCCGGTTCCCGCTTCACACGGAGACGTGATGAGGTTGCAACCTGCCGTTGCGACTAGGAACGAGCCGACGACATCCTGGGGGAACGTGTCGCGGCAATGGACGGGGGGCCGAGCAGCTTGCAGGGCGACGGAAAGCCGGTGCCGGTCCCCAACGACGCGCTGCCCGACCTCGCGGCGATGGTGGATGCCATGCCGGCCATCGTCTTCGTGACGGACGAGGACAGCCGCAACGTCTACGTCAACGCGCGTTACGAGGCGTTCACGGGATTGCCGGCCGAGGCGCTCCTCGGGGACGGCTGGCGACGGGCGCTCCATCCCGCCGACCGGGACCGGCTGACGCTGCGCTCCGCGGACCCGAGCGCGCCGGACCATGCCGAATCCGAGTTCCGCCTGCGGACCGCCAGCGGCGGCTACCGCTGGGTCCGCTGCCGGGCGAGCCTGTTGCCCGGCAGCGCCGCGCCGCGCTGGATCGGCGTCCTGAGCGATGTCGCGAACCGCGACCCCGCCGACGACGCGGGGCGGGCGACCAGCGAGGCCTGGTATCGCGCGCTCTTCGAGCAGGCAGCGGTCGGCGTGGCGCGGGTCGGGCTCGACGGGCGCCTGCTGGAGACGAACGCCCGCTTCTGCGCGATCCTGGGCTACGGTCCCCATGAGCTGCGCGCCACGAGCTTCCAGGCGATCACCCATCCCGAGGATCTGGCCGCCGACCTGGGCAACGTCGAGGCGCTGCTGGAGGGGCGCGTCGCCTCGTATTCGATGGAGAAGCGCTATCTCGCCAAGTCGGGCGCGGTCGTGTGGGCGCAGCTCACCGTGGGGCTCGTCCGCGACGAGGACGGGCGGCCCGAGTTCTTCGTGTCGGTGGTCGAGGACATCACCGAGCGCCGCCGCGCCGACGACCGGCTGAGGGCCACCGAGGCGCGGTTCCGGGCCCTGATCGAGAACGCCCCGGAGAAGATGTGGATCGGCCGGGCGGACGGGTCGGTCGAATACTTCAACGCCGCCGCGCGCGAGTTCAGCGGCCCCGCCGCGACCGGCAGCCGGGACTGGGCCGAGGGGGTGCATCCCGAGGACCGCCCGCTGCTGCTGGCGCGGCGGGCGCGGGCGCGGGCCGATGGCCGGCCCTACCAGGTCGAGCTGCGGCTGCGGCGCGAGCGGGACCAAAGCTGGCGCTGGCACCTCAGCCATTCCGCCCCCCTGCGCGACGCCGACGGCGCGATCTTCGCCTGGGTCGGCATGGCGACGGACGTGGACGACTCGCGCCGCGACGCCGAGGCGCGGCGATTGGCGGCCGCCCGCGACGCCTTCCTCCTGAAGCTGACGGACCGGCTGCGAGCCTTGGGCGATCCCGCCGAGACCATCGCCACCGCCGCCGAGGCGCTGGCCCGCGAGCTGGGGGTGGACCGCGTCTGCTACGGCGAGGTGGACGAGGACGCCGGCACCTACCGCATCCTCGGCGGCTTCGCCCCCGAGATGCCGACGGGGGCGATGGATCACAGCTACGCGCTGGAGCAGTTCGGGCCCCTGGCGGGCACGCTGCGGGGCGGGACGCCGTTCCTGTCGCCGGACGTGCAGGCCGATCCCCGCCTCGCGAGCGCCTGGGGCGACGGCGCGCGCCGGCTGCGCGGCCTGGGGTCGGTCGTCTGCGTGCCGCTGGTCAAGGACGGGCGGCTCGTCGCGGTGCTGTCGGTCGAGTCCGGGACGCCCCGGCTCTGGACGGGGACGGAGGCGCGGCTGGTGGAGGACGTGGCCGCCCGCACCTGGTCGGCGGTGGAGCGGGCCCGCGCCAAGCGTCGCCTGCGCGAGACGGAGGAGCGCTACCGGCTGGCGGCGCGGGCGACCAACGACGTGATCTGGGACATGAGGCTCGCCGACCGGCAGGTGATCTGGAACGAGTCCCTTGGCACGCTGTTCGGCCACGAGGAGACGGTGACGCCCGAGAGCTGGTGGCTGGAGCGGGTGCATCCCGACGACCGGGGCCGCGTGGCGCGGCAGGCGCGGGAGATCATCGACGGGCAGGACACCAACTGGACCGCCGAATACCGCTTCCGGCGGGCCGACGGGGGCTATGCCGACGTGCTGGACCGGGGCTTCCTGCTGCGCGACGCGCAGGGCCGCCCGGTGCGGATGATCGGGGCGATGCAGGACCTGACGGCCCGCCACGCCGCCGAGGCGCGGCTGCGCGACAGCGAGGACCGGCTCCGGCTGGCGACCGAGGCCGCCCGGATCGGCACCTGGGACCACGATCCCGTCGCCCGCGTCCTGCGCTGGGACGCGCGCAGCAAGGAGCTGTTCGGCCTGCCGCCCGAGGCCGAGATGGGCAGCGAGCGCGAGTTCCTGATGGCGGTGCATCCCGGGGACCGCGCCCGCGTGGCGGCGGCGGCGCGGGCCGCGCTCGATCCCGAGGGCACGGGCGACTACGACATCGAGTATCGCGCCATCGGCCGGCTGGACGGGATGGAGCGCTGGATCGCCGCCAAGGGGCAGGTCCATTTCGTGGACGGCCAGCCCGTGCGCTTCGTCGGCATCGCCCGCGACATCACCGGCCGCAAGGCCGCCGAGATCGCCCTCGCCGAGAGCCGCGAGCGGCTCGGGCGGCTCAACGCCGAGCTGGAGCGGCGGGTCGAGGAGCGGACGGGCAGCCTCCAGGAGACGGCTCGGGCGCTGGAGGCCGAGATGAGGCGCCGCGAGGAGGCGCAGGGGCGGCTCGTGCAGGCGCAGAAGCTGGAGGCGCTGGGGCAGGTCGTGGGCGGGGTCGCGCACGACTTCAACAACGTGCTGGCCGCCATCCAGGGGGCCTTCGCCATGCTGGACCGGCGCATCGAGGACGAGAAGCTGCGGTTCCTGATCGTCGAGGGGCGCAAGGCGGGGGACCGGGCGGCGGCGCTGGTGCGGCAGATGCTGGCCTTCGCCCGCCGCCAGCCGACCGAGCCGCAGGTGCTCGACCTGGGGCGGATGCTGCCGGGGCTCGGGCCGATGCTGCGGCACGCGATGGGCGCGCGGATCGAGCTGGCCATCGACGTGGAGCCGGGGCTGTGGCCGGTGATGGCGGACCCGCACCAGCTGGAGGTGGCGGTCCTCAACCTCGCGGTGAACGCGCGGGACGCGCTGGCCGGCGTGGGCATGGTGCGGCTGCGGGCGCGCAACCTGCCGGGCGGGGCGACGGGGCCGGGCGACTTCGGCGCGGGCGACCGGGTGGAGATCGCGATGGCCGACACCGGTTGCGGCATGGAGGAGGCGGTGCTGGCGCGGGCCTTCGAGCCGTTCTTCACCACCAAGGAGCCGGGCAAGGGCACGGGCCTGGGCCTCGCGCAGGTGCATGGCGTGGTGCAGGCGAGCGGGGGCGAGCTGCGGGCCGAGAGCGCGGTCGGGGCGGGGACGACGGTGGCGATGATCCTGCCGCGATCGGCGCTGCGGGCCGAGGACGCGGATGGGCCGGAGGCGGCGACGGCAGGGCTGCATGGCGGGGCGACGGTGCTGCTGGTGGACGACGACGCGCAGGTGCGCCCCGTCACGGCGGCGCTGCTGCGCGAGATGGGCTACGAGGTGGTCGAGGCGCCGAACGCCGCCGTGGCGGTGGCGATGGCGCAGCTTCACGCCGTGGACCTGCTGCTGACCGACGTCGTGATGCCGGGGACGGACGGGCCGGCGCTGGCGCGGTCGCTGCGGGCGGAACGGCCGGGGCTGCCGGTGCTGTTCTTCACCGGCTACGCCGCCGGCCACGACCTGCGGGGCGAGGCGGTGCTCGCCAAGCCCTTCACCGCCGAGGAGCTGGGGCGGCAGGTGCTGGAGGCGCTGGGGCGGTTGCCCGTCCGGGGCCGCGGCTGACTTGCCAGCGGCGGCGGGAGCGGTCAGGCTGGCGGCCATGCCCTCGCCCCGCCTTGCCGTGCGCGCGATCCTCCGGCGCGACGACCGCCTCCTCCTCGTGAACGCCTGGAAGGGGCGGACGCATCTGTGGTGCGCGCCGGGGGGCGGGGTGGAGGCGCACCAGTCGCTCCCCGAGGCGCTGGTCCGCGAGGTGCGGGAGGAGACGGGGCTGGTGGTCGAGGTAGGGGAGCCCTGCCTCGTCAACGAGTTCCACGATCCGCGCGGGACCTTTCATCAGGTGGACATCTACTTCCGCTGCCGGATGCTGGCGGGCGACCCCGACGGGGATTGGGTGGACCCGGAGGGGGTGGTCTCGCACCGCGTCTGGGTGACGCGGGCCGAGATGGCGCGGCTGCGGGTGAAGCCCGACAGCCTTGCCGCCGTGGCTTGGGGGGACGCGGGGGCGATCGCCTACGATCCGCTGGAGCCGATCCTGCGGTGAGCGCGGGTCCATGACCCGCCCGGGCGCGGGCCGTTCTGGCGCGCGGCCCGGGGGGATCGGGGGCCGTGGTGCCGGATTGACTGCCCGGCCCACGGGAGGCGCGTGCACGACGCGCCGGCGGCTGGGACCTCTCGCCCAGGTGGCGTTTGGGCCAGCGGCCCGTCGCGCTGTCAAACAGACCGGCCGGGGGCGAGGGGACCTCCGGCGCGGGGGGAGGCCGCGTGGGCGGGCCTCAGGGGGGCGCGGAGGTCGCGAGGGACTCCGGGCCGCGTGGGAGGGAGAATCGCACGCGGGCGTTAACGGGGCCTGACAGCAACGGGCGTTGCGTGTTGCGTGGCATTTTAGGGATCGGGGGGCCGGGAAGCGGCGGCTCCGCTGGCGTGGGCGGGGCTCCATCCCACCAGCGCGCGGCGCGGGCGGAGGCGGGGCTTGCGTATTTGGGCCAAGTTGAGAGGGCGGCGCGGGCGCGGGGGGCCGCCGGCGCGCGGCGGGGTGGAACCCCGCCCTGCGGGGCGGAGGTCGGTGCCTTGGGGCGCGTTCCTCGGCTTGCGGGGTTCACGCGGTGGGGGCGATCGGGGCGGGAGGCGCGCGACTCTCACGGGGAGGTCGTAGGTGGGTGAAACCCACCGGCGAGGGCTCGGGCTGGGTGGACGGATGGTGGGTTGGCACCCACCCTACGCTGGCTGCAGATGTAAAGGTCCCTCACTGCGGTGTGGGATAGTGCCTAAACCGCGCGAGGGCAGATGGAAACGCGCGCCAAGCGGTTGCCACCGAGTAAGCAGATACCTAGCCGACCTTAACAAGGTGCTTGACGTAACGTCAATCTTGGGAAACAATGATGGTGCCTACGTAGAACATTTATGGCTTTGAGGCATTACGCCTATGTCGCCTCAAGAGAGCTCTGATAGCTCATGGGCTTGTAAGAATCAGGCTGGAGATGGCGATGGAACTGAATCTCAATGCGGAAACCATTAATGCTGCTTCAACACCGGAAGAGTTTGCGCTTATTTTCAAGCAGGCGGCAACAGCAGCTCTAGCAATTGCTATTCGCGACGGCCTACAAAATGCGATGAGTGCAGTCGAACTTCAGGGCAATCCAAATATCGACGGCTGGAAAGCATTTATAGGAGGTCTGCACGCAGAGATTTCTTGGGCAAAGCCAGCAAAGGAAATTAGGCCTCTAAGTCAGATAACAGCCTTTACGAAATGTGACTATGCCGATGCTGATGGATGGTCAAATTTGGTAGGCGTAAACGTCGAAGTTGGCATCAGCATAAAGGGAACTTTCTGACCCTTGCGCTTTAGCTCAACAGAGAGCATTCTGTTCTCTGTTGAGGGAAAACAGATAATATTGAGTTTATCAGTAGAAATGTTCAGCCTCTCTCACGCCTGCAACGCCCGCACCCCCACTTCGCCTTCCTCCCGCGCCTGGATCGCCAGCGCCGCCGCGTGGGCTCCGGCGGCGGTGGTGTAATACGGGATGCGCTCCGACAGCGCCGCCGCGCGGATGTCGCGGCTGTCGCTCACGGCCTGGGTGCCCTCGGTCGTGTTCATCACCAGGGCGATGTGGCCGTCCTTGAGGCGGTCCACGATGGTCAACCCGCCCTCGTAGACCTTGTTCACCAGATGCGCCTCGATCCCAGCGGCGTGGAGCCAGGCGGCGGTGCCGCGCGTGGCCAGGATCGAGAAGCCGAGGGTCGTCAGGATGCGCGCGGCCTCCAGCATGTCCTCGCCCTTGTCGGCGTCCTTGATGGACAGGAAGACCCGGCCCTCGGTCGGCAGGACCACGCCCGCGCCCATCTGCGCCTTGAGGAAGGCGCGGGCGAACGAACGGTCCCAGCCCATCACCTCGCCGGTGGAGCGCATCTCGGGGCCGAGGATGGTGTCCACACCGGGGAAGCGGGCGAAGGGGAGCACCGCCTCCTTGACCGAGAACCACGGCATCGTCGGCTCCACGAGGGTCATCGGGTCGGCATAGGGGAGGGGGGTGTCGTAGCTGGCGTTCGGGTAGGGCGCGCGGAGGGGGAAGGCGTCGAGCGATTCGCCGGCCATGAGGCGGGCGGCGATGCTGGCGATGGCCGAGTCGGTGGCCTTGGCGACGAAGGGGACCGTGCGGGAGGCGCGGGGGTTCACCTCCAGCAGATACACGTCGCCGTCCTTGACCGCGAACTGCACGTTCATCAGGCCGACGACATGGAGGGCGAGGGCCAGCGCCTCGGTCTGCTGGCGGATCTCGGCGATGATCGCGGGGCTCAGGGTGTGGGGCGGCAGGCAGCAGGCGGAGTCGCCGGAATGGACGCCCGCCTCCTCGATGTGCTGCATGATGCCGGCGACGTGGACGCGGGTGCCGTCGCAGAGGGCGTCCACATCCACCTCGACCGCGCCGGAGAGGTAGGAGTCGAGGAGGACCGGGGAGTCGCCCGAGACGTGGACGGCCTCGCGGATGTAGCGCGAGAGCTGGTCCTGGTCGCGCACGATCTCCATGGCGCGGCCGCCGAGGACGTAGCTCGGGCGGATCACCAGGGGGAAGCCGATGCGCTCGGCGATCTGGAAGGCCTGCTCGGGCGAGGAAGCGATGCCGTTGACGGGCTGCTTGAGGCCCAGGCGCTCGACGAGCTGCTGGAACCGCTCGCGGTCCTCGGCGAGGTCGATGGCGTCGGGGGTGGTGCCGAGGATGGGGATGCCAGCGTCCTTGAGCCCCTGGGCGAGCTTGAGGGGCGTCTGGCCGCCGAACTGGACGATGACGCCGTGGAGCGTGCCGTTCGACTGCTCGACGCGCAGGATCTCCATGACGTGCTCGAAGGTCACGGGCTCGAAGTAGAGGCGGTCGGAGGTGTCGTAGTCGGTGCTGACCGTCTCGGGGTTGCAGTTGACCATGATGGTCTCGTAGCCGGCATCGCTCAGGGCGAAGCAGGCGTGGCAGCAGCAGTAGTCGAACTCGATCCCCTGGCCGATGCGGTTGGGGCCGCCGCCGAGGATGACGACCTTCTTGCGGTCGGAGGGGCGGGCCTCGTCCTCGACCTCGCCCATGGCGGGGGATTCGTAGGTCGAATACATGTAGGGGGTCTGGGCCTCGAACTCGGCCCCGCAGGTGTCGATGCGCTTGAAGACGGCGGTGACGCCCAGCCGTTCGCGGGCGCGGCGGACCTGGCCCTCGTCGCGGCCCGTGAGCTTGGCGAGGCGGGCGTCGGTGAAGCCCATCATCTTGAGGTGGCGCAGGGCGGATTCGGTGACGGGGAGGCCATCCTTGCGGATCTGGGCCTCGGCGTCCACGATCTCGCGGATGCGGGACAGGAACCAGGGGTCGTAGGCGGTGGCGGCGTTGATCTCGTCGTCCGAAAGGCCGTGGCGCATGGCCTGGGCGATGGTGCGGAGGCGGTCGGGGGTGGCCTTGGACAGCGCGGCGACGACCGCCGACTTGTCGGGCGCGCCGGGGATCTGCACCTCGTCGAAGCCGGAAAGGCCGGTCTCCATCGAGGCCAGCGCCTTCTGGAGCGATTCGTGGATGGTGCGGCCGATGGCCATGGCCTCGCCCACCGACTTCATGGCGGTGGTGAGGAGGGGCTGCGCGCCGGGGAACTTCTCGAAGGCGAAGCGGGGGATCTTCGTGACCACGTAGTCGATGGTCGGCTCGAAGGAGGCGGGCGTGACCTTGGTGATGTCGTTGTCGAGCTCGTCCAGCGTGTAGCCGACGGCGAGCTTGGCCGCGACCTTGGCGATGGGGAAGCCGGTGGCCTTGGAGGCGAGCGCCGAGGAGCGGGAGACGCGGGGGTTCATCTCGATCACGACCATGCGGCCGTCGGCGGGGTTGATGGCCCACTGGACGTTGGAGCCGCCCGTCTCCACCCCGATCTCGCGCAGGACGGCGATGGAGCCGTTCCGCATCTCCTGGTATTCCTTGTCGGTCAGCGTCAGCGCGGGGGCGACGGTGATGGAGTCCCCGGTGTGGACGCCCATCGGGTCCACGTTCTCGATGGAGCAGACGATGATGGCGTTGTCCGCGCGGTCGCGGACCACCTCCATCTCGAACTCCTTCCAGCCGAGGAGGGATTCGTCCACGAGGATCTGGCCGACGGGCGAGGCGTCCATGCCGGTGCGGCAGAGGTGCTCATACTCGGCGCGGTTGTAGGCGACGCCGCCCCCCGTTCCGCCCAGCGTGAAGGCGGGGCGGATGATGGCGGGGAGGCCGATGTGCTCCAGCGCCTCCAGCGCCAGCCGCACGCCCTCCTTGAGGTCGCGCTTGCCGTCCGGCCCCTTGGGGGCGGTGACGATCTCGGCCTTGGGGTTCTCGATGCCGATGCGGTCCATCGCCTCGCGGAAGAGCTTGCGGTCCTCGGCCATCTCGATGGCCTCGCGCTTGGCGCCGATCAGCTCCACGCCGAACTTCTCCAGCACGCCCATGTCGGCCAGCGCCAGCGAGGTGTTGAGGCCGGTCTGCCCGCCCATGGTGGGGAGGAGGGCGTCGGGCCGCTCCTTCTCGATGATGCGGGCCACCACGTCGGGGGTGATCGGCTCGATGTAGGTGGCGTCGGCGAGGCCGGGGTCGGTCATGATGGTGGCCGGGTTGGAGTTCACCAGGATGACCCGGTAGCCTTCCTCGCGCAGCGCCTTGCAGGCCTGGGCGCCGGAATAGTCGAACTCGCAGGCCTGCCCGATGACGATGGGCCCCGCGCCGATGATCATGATGCTCTTGATGTCGGTCCGCTTCGGCATTGTCCCACCCCACGCGCAAATCGACGCGCTTATAGACAAGGGGCCGGGGGCCGCAAGGCCGGGAGGGGCCGAAGGACGGGGCGGGGATGGGGCGGGCCGTCGCGGGCCCGCCCCGACGGGGGGGTCAGGCGCCCTCGCCCACCGCGCGCTCGGCCTCGGCGATCAGGGCCTGGCGGCGGGCGATCTCCGCGCCCATGGGCGGGCCCTTGAAGCGACGGTTCTCGACCGCGAGCCAGAGGACGACCGCGAGGGCGACGAAGCCCAGCACGACCCAGAGCACCCGTTCGTTCGGCGGGGCCACGGCGATGAACAGGATCACCGCCATGCCGAGGATCGCGCCCAGAGTCACCAGCCGGTAAAGGCCGGCGCCCAAGCTCCAGGGGCCGGGGGTGGGCCATTTCGCGGTGCCGTAAGCGAACATCCCGGCGACCAGCGGCACCGTGAAGGACAGGAACAGGAACACCAGCGTCGAGTTCACGACGATGACGTAGATGCTCGTTTCGCCGACCTTGATGGAGAGCGCGAGGAGCACGTAAAGGACGCAAAGCACGGCCGCCGTCCAGATCGCCGCGACGGGGGTGCGGTAGCGGGGCGACACCCGCGCCAGCGCCCGCGACGCACCCGGCACGCCGTCGTCGCGCGAGAAGGCGAACAGCATCCGCGACGCCGAGGTGACGGTGGCCAGCCCGCACAGGAACTGCGCGATCAGGATGAAGAAGAAGATCACGTTCTTGAGGCCCGCGGGCAGGATCGCGTCCATGGTGGCGAAGAACATCCCCCAGCCCTGCGCCGCCGCCGCGTCCATGTCGGGGATGGCGAGGGTGATGGCGCAGATCATCAGCCAGCCGATCAGCGACGACCACAGCACCGCCGAGACGATCGAGCGGGGCACCGAATGGGCGGCGCGGACCGTCTCCTCGGAGGTGTGGGCCGAGGCGTCGTAGCCGGTGATCGTGTAGACCGGCAGCAGCAGGCAGAGGAGGAACAGGTAGCCGATGTTCTCGGAGCGCGGGAACACGTCGCCTCCGGCCTCGCCCGAGTAGTTGGTGAATGTCCAGAGCCGGCTGATGTCGAGGGCCGGGGCGAACCACAGGCAGGCCAGGATCAGCACGGCCGTGGTGGCGAAGATGATGTAGCCCGAGGCGTCGGTCAGCATCGCCGTGACGCGGATGCCCAGGTGGTTGAACAGCGCCTGCGCGCCGGTGATGACGGCGACGAAGCCCACCACCTGCCAGTCCGTCCCGGTGAAGCCCAGGGCGGGGCCGAAGGTGCCCGCGAAGAAGTAGGCGGTGCCGATGTTGATGGCGCCCAGCACGGTGATGAGCCCGAGCAGGTTCAGCCAGGCCGTGATCCAGCCCAGGAAGCGGTTCCCCAGGATCGAGGCCCAATGGTAGAGCCCCCCCGCCGTCGGGAAGGCCGAGGCGATCTGCGCCATCGCCAGCGCGAAGAGCCCCGACAGGAGGCAGCCGACGATCCAGCCGATCCCCGCGCCCGCGCCGCCAACCGAGGAGATCGCCTGCGCGAAGCTGTTGATCCCCCCCGACAGGATGCAGATGATCGAGAAGGAGATCGCGAAGTTGGAGAAGCGGCTCATGGAGCGGCTGAGTTCCTGGGCGTAGCCCATCTTGTGGAGGAGCTTCTTGTCCTCCATCAGGTCGTGGTCGGACGAGTCGATCAACGTGTCTCTCCTGTTGCCTTTTCGGCGGTTATCGGCTCCGCCTTGCGATCCAGTAGGCCCGAGCTTGACGCTAGCGGCAAGCGTTCTCTCGGAAATCCTCAACGTCTCCGGGCTTTTGCGACCCAATGACTTCAGTTCCCCGCATCTACGTCGAGCACGGCCCGCGTGGCCCCGCCTGGTTCGCGGGCGCGTCCGGGGTGATCGTGGCACAGACGCCCGCCGAGGTGGGGCCGGCGCTGGAGCGGGCGGACGCCGCGCGGGCGGCGGGGGCCTGGGTGGCGGGCTGGATCGCCTACGAGGCGGGGGCGGCCTTCGAGCCGCGCCTGGGGGGCGTCATGCGGGGGCCGGGGCCGCTGCTGGCGCTGGGGGTGTTCCCGGAGGGTCCGCGGGCCGGTGGGCTGGGCGGCGGTGGGGCCGCGCGGCTGTCCGTCCCCGAGCCGGTGGTGGCGCGCGGGGACTATGACCGCGCCATCGGGCGGGTGCTGGGCTACATCGCGGCGGGGGACTGCTATCAGGTGAACCTGACCTTTCCGCTGGCCTCTCGGCTGGAGGGCGAGCCGCTGGACCTCTTCCGCCGGTTGCGGGGGACGGGAGGGCCGGGCCATGCGGCCTATGCCGAGATGGGCGTGGGGCCGGTGGTGGCGTCGCTGTCGCCCGAGCTGTTCTTTCGGGTGGACGGCGAGGGGCGCGTCGTCGCGCGCCCGATGAAGGGCACCGCGCCGCGCGACCCCGACCCCGCGCGCGACGCGGCGCTGGCCGCCGAGCTGCGGGCGAGCGTCAAGGCGCGGGCCGAGAACCTGATGATCGTGGACCTGCTGCGGAACGACATCGGGCGGCTGGCGCGGCCGGGCTCGGTCCGCGTCCCGGCGCTTTATGCGATCGAGCCTTATGCGACGGTCCACCAGATGACCTCCACCGTCGAGGGGGAGCTGTGCGGGCCCGCCTCGCTCGCGCGGCTGATGCCGGCGCTGTTCCCCTGCGGGTCGGTGACGGGCGCGCCCAAGATCCGCGCCATGCAGGTGATCCGCGAGCTGGAGCCGCATCCGCGCGGCGTCTACTGCGGCGCGGTGGGCTGGATGGCGCCGGATGGGCGGTGCGACTTCTCGGTGGCGATCCGCACGTTGAGCATCGTTGGACGGGACGTGACCGTGAACGTCGGCGGTGGCGTGGTGGCCGATTCCACCGCCGATGGGGAGTGGGAGGAGGCGCTGTGGAAGGCGCGCTTCCTGGGGCCGGCTCTGGATGCGTGAGCTGCGGCTGATCGAGACGCTGGCCTGGGACGGGGCCGCGCCCGTGCGCGAGGCGCGGCATCTCGCCCGCATGGCAAGGTCGGCGGCGGCGTTCGGCTGGTCCTTCGACGAGGGCCGGGCGCGGGCGGCGCTGCGCGAGGGGCGGTCGGGGCCGGCGAGGCTGCGGCTGACGATGGGCGCGGACGGGCGGTTCGCGGTGACGGAGGGGGCGTTGCCCACGCCCGCGCCGCAGTGGCGGGTGCGGGTGCATCCCGAGCGGCTGGCGTCGGGCGACCCGTGGCTGCGGCACAAGACGACGCGGCGGGCGCTGTATGACAGGGCGCGGGCCGCGCTGCCCCCCGGCGTGGAGGAGTGGCTGTTCCTCAACGAGCGCGGCGAGGCCTGCGAGGGAACCATTGCCAACCTGTTCTTCGACCGGGGCGAGGGCTGGCGCACGCCACCGCTCGGTTGCGGCTGCCTGCCGGGCGTGCTGCGCGCGGAGATGCTGGAGCGCGGCGCGCGGGAGGAGGTCCTGCGGGCGGAGGAACTGGGCGCCGTCCGGCTCGCGGTGGGGAACGCGCTGCGCGGGCTGGTGCCGGCGGCGCTGGGCTGAACCCCCGGGGGCTGCCGCCCCCGGACCCTGGCGCGTACTTGCGCCAAGTTGAAGCCATGCCTCTCAACTTGGCCCAAATACGCAAGCGACGCCCCGGCCCGCGCGCGGCTTGACTTCCGGGGCCCTTTGCGATGGATCGGCCCGACCCTGCCGGAGGACCGTTCATGCACCGCTATCGCACCCAGACCTGCGCCGATCTGCGCGCCTCGGATGTGGGCCAGACCGTCCGGCTCTCGGGCTGGGTCCATCGGGTGAGGGACCACGGCGGCATCCTCTTCGTGGACCTGCGGGACCATTACGGCATCACGCAATGCCTCGTGGACCCCGATTCCCCGGCCTTCGGGGACGTGGAGAAGCTGCGCGCCGAGTGGTGCATCCGCATCGACGGCGTGGTGAAGGCGCGGGACTCGGCCCTCGTGAACCCGAAGATCCCGACCGGCGAAGTCGAGGTCTTCATCCGCGAGGTCGAGGTGCTCGGGCCCGCCGGGGAGCTGCCGTTGCAGGTGTTCGGCGACCAGGAATACCCCGAGGAGACCCGGCTGCGGTATCGCTTCCTCGATCTCCGGCGCGAGGTCATGCAGCGCAAGATGACGCTGCGGAGCGACGTGGTCCGCTTCCTGCGGGAACGGATGTGGGGGCAGGGCTTCCGCGAATACCAGACGCCCATCATCACCGCGTCCTCGCCCGAGGGGGCGCGAGACTTCCTCGTGCCGAGCCGCCTCCATCCGGGCAGGTTCTACGCGCTGCCGCAGGCGCCGCAGCAGTTCAAGCAACTGCTGATGGTGTCGGGCTTCGACCGCTACTTCCAGATCGCGCCCTGCTTCCGCGACGAGGACCCGCGGGCGGACCGGTCGCCCACCGACTTCTACCAGCTCGACCTGGAGATGAGCTTCGTCACGCAGGAGGACGTGTTCGCGACCGTCCAGCCGGTGATCCGGGGCGTGTTCGAGGAGTTCGGCGGCGGGCGGACGGTGGACAGCGAGTGGCCGCTGATCTCCTACCGCGACGCCGCGCTGAAATACGGGACGGACAAGCCTGACCTGCGGAACCCCATCGAGATGCAGGTGGTGAGCGAGCACTTCCGGGGCTCGGGCTTCGCGGTCTTTGCCCGGCTCCTGGAGCAGGAGGGGACCGAGGTGCGCGCCATCCCCGCGCCCAAGGGCGGAAGCCGCAAGTTCTGCGACCGCATGAACGCCTGGGCCCAGAAGGAAGGGCTGCCCGGCATGGGCTACATCTTCTGGCGCGAGGCCGAGGACGGGTCCGGCATGGAAGCCGCAGGCCCCTTGGCCAAGAACATCGGGCCGGAGCGCACGGAGGCGATCCGCAGCCAGTTGGGGCTCGGGCTCGGGGATGCGGCGTTCTTCCTCGGGGGCAAGCCCGACGCTTTCGAGAAGATCGCCGGGCGGGCGCGGACGGTCATCGGGGAGGAGCTGGGGCTCACCGACAAGGACCGCTTCGCCTTCTGCTGGATCGTCGATTTCCCGATGTTCGAGAAGGGCGACGACGGGCGCATCGACTTCTCGCACAATCCGTTCTCCATGCCGCAGGGGGGGCTGGAGGCGCTGGAGGGCGATCCGCTGGGCGTCGTGGCCTATCAATACGACCTCGCCTGCAACGGGTATGAATTGATCTCGGGCGGCATCCGCAACCACACGCCCGAGATCATGTTCCGGGCCTTCGAGATCGCGGGCTACCCGCCCGAGGAGGTCGAGAAGCGGTTCGGCGGCATGGTCAACGCCTTCCGCCACGGCGCCCCCCCGCACGGCGGCTGCGCGGCCGGGATCGACCGGATCGTGATGCTGCTCGCGGACGAGCAGAACATCCGCGAGGTCATCCTGTTCCCGATGAACCAGCGGGCCGAGGACCTCCTCATGGGGGCGCCCTCCGAGCCGCTGGCCGCCCAGCTCCGCGAGCTTGGGCTGCGGGTGGTCCGCGAGGCCTAGCGCCTCGTCCCAGAGGCGGCGCACCTCCGGGTCGAGCTCGGCCCGCCAGCGGGACTGGCGGGCGCGCTGGCGGGCGCCGCAAAGGCGCACGGCGTCGAGGAAGCCCGGGCCGCAGCCATAGGCCTCCATCCAGGAGAGGTCGTCGTCGGGGTCGTGGTCGAGCGGCATGGCGAGTCCTTTCCGGGGCCTGGGGTTGCGTGTCGCGAGGAGGATGCCACCGGCGGGTTAACGGCGTCCGACAGCAACGAACGGTCAGGCGCGATTCGCGCAACGCCCCCCGGGGAGGGCGGCGCGGGGTGATTCGGGGCCCCGATCCCCGGCGGCGCGTGCGGGGCCGGCGTCGCTGGCGTATCTGGGCCGGGTCGAGAGGCATGGCTCATCAACCTGGCGCAAATACGCCAGCACGGGCGGGGCTTGCGGGCGGGCCGGGGGTGGGGCGAGATGGCGTCGTCCCTTGCCGCAGGAGAGCCCCCGATGACCGATCCGCGCCCGCTGGGCGAGCCCGTGCCGGGCTGGACGCCGCCGCCCCGGCCGGGGCCGGCGGTGATCGAGGGGCGCCGGGTGCGGCTCGAACGGCTGGACCCGGCGCGGCACGGGCCGCAGGTCCATGCCGCCAACCGCGAATCGGAGGCGACCTGGGATTACCTGCCCTATGGGCCGTTCGGCTCGGAGGGGGAATGGACGGCCTGGGCCGAGCGGGTCGCAACCCTGGACGACCCGTTCTTCTACGCGATCCGCGACCTCGACACCGGCCGGGCGGCGGGGGTGGCGAGCTTCCTGCGGATCGACCCGGCGAACGGCGTGATCGAGGTGGGGCACATCAACCTTTCGCCCGCGCTCCAGAAGGGCGCGGCGGCGACGGAGGCGATGGTGCTGATGATGCGCTGGGCCTTCGAGGCGGGGTATCGGCGGTACGAATGGAAGTGCGACGCGCTGAACCTGG
This sequence comes from Rubellimicrobium aerolatum, assembly GCF_017872975.1. Taxonomy (GTDB): domain Bacteria; phylum Pseudomonadota; class Alphaproteobacteria; order Rhodobacterales; family Rhodobacteraceae; genus Rubellimicrobium; species Rubellimicrobium aerolatum. Next base: position 77,407 of record NZ_JAGGJP010000005.1, on the reverse strand, counting down.
GGAGCCGGCGGGCGGCGCAGCGGCTGGGGCTGAGCTACGAGGGCGTGTTCCGGCAGGCGGCGGTGGTGAAGGGGAGGAACCGCGACACGGCCTGGTTCGCGGCGGTGGACAAGGAGTGGCCCCGCCTGCGGGCGGCGTTCGGGCGCTGGCTGGAGCGGGGGAACTTCGACGCGGAGGGGCGGCAGCGGGCGAGGCTGTCGGAGCTGACGGCGGCGGTGCTGGTGGCGCGGGACCCGGCGCTGGGGTGAGGTGGGGCGGCGTGGGGCGCGATCCTGGCGGGCCGACGCCCGCCCTATGGGGTGGAGCGCGGGGCGGGCGAATCCCCATCCCACGGACGGGCGGCGGGGGCGAGGCGGGTGGCCACGGCCTCGCGCAGGAGGGCCAGCGCCGGGGGCGTGCCGCGGGTGGCGGCCTCGGCGGCGCGGGCCAGCGCCCGGTCGCCGGCGGCGCGGGCCACCCCTTGCAGGAAGCGCGCGGCGTAGGCCGAATCGCCGTCGAGCAGGCGGGCGGCCTGGGCCAGATCCTCGCGCAGCGCGGTGGCGTCGGGGCGCGGCTCGGCCTGGGGGAGCGGGCGGCGGGCGGGGGGCTGGCGGGAGGCGGGCAGGCGGGCGAGGAGCGCGGCCTGGAAGGCGGCGAGGCCGAGGGGCTTGGGCAGGAAGCCGTCGGCCCCGGCGGCGTGGGCGGCGGGGGCGAGGGCGTCGTCGCCGCTGAGCCCGAGGATCATGTCGAGGCGCGGCGTGGCGCGGGCCAGCCCCGCGATCAGATCGAGCCCCGAGCCGTCGGGGAGGTGGAGGTCCACGAGGGCCACGTCGGGGCGGTAGCCGCGCAGGTGGCGTTCCGCCGTGGCGAGGCTGTCCGCGCGCCGGAGCCGCGCCCCCGAGCGGCGGCAGAGGAGGCGCACCCCCTCGGAGGCGAGGCGGCTGTCCTCCACCAGCAGGAGGGTGAGGCCGGCGAGCGGCTGGTCCGCCGTCGGGGCGCGGGGGGGAAGGAGGTCGTCGAGGTGGCCCATGGGTCGCTCCGGGTCTGTTCGGGAGGGAGGTTCGCCCGGGAGTGGTGAACGGGCGGTTAACCGCGGCGGGGAAATCCGAGGGATCTTGCGTCGAAGGCCGGTCGGGGCGAGGATCGGGCGCATGATCGGACGATTGAATCACGTGGCGCTGGTGGTGCCGGACCTCGCGCGGGCCGCTGCGCGGTATCGCGACGCGCTGGGGGCCGAGGTCGGGCCGCCGGTGGAGCTGCCCGAGCACGGGGTCCGGGTGGTCTTCGTGACGCTGCCCAACACCAAGGTCGAGCTGCTGGAGCCCCTGGGCGAGGGGAGCCCGGTGGCCGGGTTCCTGGAGAAGAACCCCTCGGGCGGGATGCACCACGTCTGCTACGAGGTCGAGGACCTGGGGGCGGCGCGCGACCGGCTGGTGGCGGCGGGCGCGCGGGTGCTGGGGAGCGGGGAGCCGAGGATCGGCGCGCACGGCAAGCCGGTGCTGTTCCTGCATCCGAAGGACTTCGACGGGACGCTGGTGGAGCTGGAGCAGGTCTGAGGCGTCCGATCGCCCGCGTTCCGGGGGGCGGGGGGCGCCTGCGACCTCGGGGGCGCTTGGCGCGGGCGCGGCGGAGGCCTATCTCGCGGCGCGGAGCCACCCAGGAGAGTCCCATGACCATCACCAGCGCCATCGTGCTGTTCGCCGTGACCTGGTTCATGGTGTTCTTCGTCGTGCTGCCCCTGCGGAACACGACGCAGGGCGAGGCGGGCGAGGTGGTGCCGGGGACGCACGCCTCGTCGCCGCACGACTTCGACCTGCGGGGCAAGGCGCGGGTCACGACGCTGGTGGCGGTGGTGCTCTGGGGCGTGATGGCGGCGCTGCTGGTCTGGGGGCCCTGGGGGGTGCGCGACCTCGACTGGTTCGGGCGGATGGACCCGGTTCAGGCGGACTGACCGCGCGCCAGCCGGTGGTAGAGATGCGTGAAGGCCGCCGCGCCGAGCGTCGGCACCACGAGGTTCAGGATCGGCACGAACAGCGGGATCGCCATGAGGCAGCCGGATAGCCAGACGCGGCCGCGGTTGGAGCGGAGCAGGGCATAGGCGCCCGCGCGGCCCTCGCGCCGCATCGCCGCCACGAGGAAGTATTCGCGGCCGAGCAGCAGCCCGTTCACGCCGATGAAGATGAGCGGCGCGAAGGGGGCGAGCAGCAGCGAGGCCGCCAGCGCCAGCAGGTTCGCCAGCAGCGCGATGCCGAAGGCGGAGAGCGATTCGCCGATCGCCTCGGACCAGGGCTGCGGTTTCGCGGGCGGCAGGCGGGGGTAATGGCGGTCCTCGACGGCTTCGGCGACCTCCTCCAGGAAGAGCGAGGTCATGGCCGAGGCGACGGGGACCATCAGCAGGACCGACAGGACGAGGAGGACGGGAAGGAGCGCCCAGCCGGCGAGGTCGTCGAGCCAGGCGACCTCGCCCCACCAGGGCAGGGTCACGCCGTCGGGGAGGAGCCACTGGACCGCCCAGAGGAGCCCCGCCGAGGCCGCGCCGAGCAGCAGCACCGACAGGCCCACGCCGCGCCAGAGCACCCTCTGGAAGCGGCGGTCGGGGAGCTGGCCCAGCGCCAGCGCGACGTCGCGGATCATGGGCGGCCCCCCATCGGGGCGGCCGGGCGGGCGCGGGCGGTCATTCGCGGACCCAGGCGACGAGGCGCTGGAGGTCGGGGCGCGGGCGGTCGGGCGCTTCGGCCGTGGGCGTGCCGATGTGGAGGACGCCGGCGACCGTCTCGCCGGGGGCGAGGCCCAGGCCGTCGCGGCGGAACGCCTCGTCGTAGACGGGCCAGCCGGTGAGCCAGTTGGCCCCGAAGCCGGCGGCGGTGGCGGCGTTGAGGAGGCCCAGGCAGACGGCCCCGGCGGAGTAGGCCTGCTCGATCAGGGGCACCTTGTCGGTGGGGCGGGGGACCTGCACGACCACGACCGCGAGGTCGGCCATGGCGTATTGCGAGGCGGCCTTGGCGATCCTCTCGGGCTCGACGCCGAGCGCCGCGCCGCGCGCCTCGACCAGGGCGGCGAGGCGGTCGGTGGCGGGGCGGGCGAGGACGAGGAAGCGCCAGGGTTCGAGCTTGCCGTGGTCGGGGACGCGGGTGGCGGCCGACAGCAGGCGGGCGACCTCCTCGGGGGAGGGGACGGGAAGCGACAGGGTGCGCGCGGGGCGCGAGCGGCGCGAGAGCAGGAAGTCGAGCGCGGCGGGGTTCGGGTCGGGCATGGCGGTCCTCGTGGCCTTCGGGGATCTAGGTAGGCGGTGCGGCGGGCGGATGCCAGCGGGGGCGGCCCTTCGTCGGCGCGTCCGGGCCGCGCCCTCATGGGGGGAGGGGGGCCGGACGCCGAGCCTTGCGCGGGCCGGGACGTCGCTTGCGTATTTGGGCCAAGTTGAGAGGCATGGCCCCGACCTGGGCCGGAGGAACGCGGGGCGCCCGGCTTCCGGCCGTGCCGAGGCCTTGAGGGCTGCCCGCCGTTTCTTCCGATCCCAGGCATCCCGCGGGGAGCGAAGCGGGGGGCGGCGCCCCCCTACGCCGGGCGGACCTTGTAGATCCCCTCGGGCAGGTCCAGCGCCGCGCGGAGGTCGCGGATCTGGGCCATGGACAGGGTGACCGTCACCACCTCGTCCCGCCGCTCGTCGTATTGCTCCACGGTGACGCAATCCTCGAAGAGGTTGATCGTCACGTCCTCCCGCAGGGGGGCGGGGCCCTCGTCCACCAGGGTGACGACGGTGGCGTCGAAATCGTGCTCGATGGTGACCATGGGGCGAGGGTAGGGCGCGGGCGCGCGCGGGGCAACCCAGGTTCGGGCCAGGTTCGGGCCGGGATGGGGCCGGGATGGGGCCGGAATCGGCGGGCGGCGTCGGGGCGGAGGGCGTGCCGATGTCGTGAGCGGGCGGGCGAAAGCGCTGGCCCCCCGCCGCGCCGCCGCGTAGGCTGGACGGGCCACCCCCGACCCGAGCCCGACCCGAGCCCCCCCCTCCCGAGCCGTCGATGAGCCCGCGCCCCCTCGCCGCCCTGGCGGCCCTGCTGATCCTGTCCGCCTGCGGCACCCCCTGGGGCGTCCCGCCCGATCGCCAGCCGGATCGCGCGGGCGCCGTCCCCGCCGCCGCGGCGCCCCTGTCGGAGGGCGCGGCGCGGGCGCGGGCCTTCCTGGAGGTCGCGGCGCGGGTGGAGCCGGTGGCCGAGCGGGACTGCGCGATCCGCAACCCGGGCGCGAACTGCGATTTCCGCATCGTCGTGGACGACCGGCCGGGGCTGCCGGCCAACGCCTTCCAGGCGCTGGACCGGAGCGGGCGGCCGATCCTGGCCTTCACGGGGGCGCTGATCGCCTCGGTCGAGAACAGCGACGAGCTGGCGCTGGTGATGGCGCACGAGGCGAGCCACCACATCGCCGGGCACCTCGCGCGGCAGGACCAGTACGCGACCATGGGGGCGGCGGTGCTGGGGCAGATCGCCAGCCAGACGGCGGGCGCGACCCCGGCGATGATCCGCGACGCGCGGATGCTGGGCGCGGAGCTGGGCGCGCGCAGCTACTCCAAGGAGTTCGAGCTGGAGGCCGACCGGCTGGGCGCGATGGTCGCGGCGCGGGCGGGCTTCGACCCGGTGCGGGGGTCGCTGTTCTTCCTGCGGCTGCCCGATCCGGGCGACCGCTTCCTGGGCACGCATCCCTCGAACGGGGAGCGGATGGCGGTGGTGGCGCAGGCGGCGCGGGAGATGGGGCTCTAGGGCCGCGCGCCCCGCGCCGTCAGGCGAAGGTGCCGCCCCTCGCCCTCAGGCGAAGGTGCCCAGCGTGATGGCGGCGAAGAAGCACCCCGAGGCCAGCAGCACGAAGGCGTGCCAGATGGCGTTGGAGAACTTGAGCCGCTCCCAGGCGAAGAACACCACGCCCAGCGTGTAGAGGAGGCCCCCCGCGACGGCGAGGGCGAGCGCCGTGCCCGGCAGCACCCCGGCCAGCGGCCAGACCAGCGGCAGGCCGAGCCAGCCGAGGCCCAGGTAGAGGGCGAGGCCGGCCCAGCCGGGCTCGTGCCACCAGAGCACCTTGGCGAGCGCGCCGAAGGCGGCGAGCGTCCAGACCAGCGCCAGCACCCCCCAGGCCATCGGCCCCCCCGCGAGGACCGCGAGGGGCGTGAAGGTGCCGGCGATCTTGAGGAAGATCGCCGCGTGGTCGATGCGGCGGAGCGCGGGGCGCAGCCGTTCCCACGGAGTCATGTGGTAGAAGGCCGAGGCCAGGAAGGTCGCCACCAGCGCCGCGCCGTAGACCGCCGCCGCGACGGCGCGGGCGCCGCCGGCGTGGCGCGCGGCCAGCACGGTGAGCGCGCCGGCCCCGGCCACCGCGAAGGCCACGCCCAGGGCGTGGATCACGCCGTCGGCGATGCGCTCGGAGCGGGCGTAGGCGGGGTAGGTGGGCCGGGGCGGGGTCATGGGCGCGTTGGGATGGGGTGAGGGGGGAAGCGGAGCGGTCGAGGGATCAACGCGGGCGGCCGGGCCCTGGGTCCGCGCCGAGGGAGGGGTCAGGGGAATTTCGCGGGACCTCCTCCTAGGCCGGGAAGGCGGATTCCACCCGGTCGCGGCCGGCGGCCTTGGCGGCGTAGAGCGCGGCGTCGGCGCGCGCCACCAGCGCCGAGGGGGCGAGGCCCGCCGCCAGCTCCTCGGCGGTGGCGGCGGCGACGCCGATGGAGACGGTGACGGGCAGGGTCGGCGGCTCCTCGGGCGGGGCGGGCCGGTGCGGGGCGGGCTGGTGCGGGGCAGGCCGGGGCGGACAGGTCGGGGGCAGGACCACGGGGCGGGCGCGGACGGCGCGGCGGAGCTCCTCGGCCACGGCGCGGGCGTCGGCGAGGCTCGCCCCGGGGAGGACGGCGCGGAACTCCTCGCCCCCCACCCGGGCGAGGAGGTCGCCGCGCCGGAGCCGCGCGCGGAGCCGCCGCGCCACCACCGCCAGCACCCGGTCGCCGGCGGCGTGGCCCAGGCGGTCGTTGACCTGCTTGAAGTGGTCGATGTCCACCATCAGCACGGCGAGGCCCGCGCCGTCGCGCGCGGCCTCGGCGGCGAGACGGGCCAGGGCGGGGTTGGCGTGGCGGAGGTTGTGCAGGCCGGTCAGCGGGTCGGTCACCGCCGCGCGCAGCCGCGAGCGCAGGCCGGCGCGCAGCCGGAGCCCGCGCGCCCGCCGCGCGAGGAGGGCGCGGGCGAGGAGGGCGACCTCCTCCGGGACGGGGTCGGGGTCGGCGTCCGGATCGGGGGCCGGATCGGGGGCCAGCACCTCGCCCGCGCCGAGGTCGAGGGCCAAGGCCGCCGTCTCGGGCGCCGAGGCGGGGAGGAGGAGGAGGGTGGCGGCGTCGCGCGACCCCTCGCGCCCCAGGAGGTCGGCGAGGAGCGCCAGCACCCGCGCGCCCTGCGCGAGGTCGCCCCGCGTCCCGGCGGCGTCGAGGATCAGGAGGTCGGGCGGCGGCCCCGGCGGGAGGGCGGGCGCGAGCGGGACCGGCGCGACCGGGCCGCCCAGGTGCCGGGCGAGGTTCTGGGCCATGGCGGCGGCGTCGGGCCGGGCGGAGAGGAGGAGGACGCGCGGCGGCGCGGCGGGCCGGATCTCGATGGGCCGGATCGCGTCGGGCCGGATCGCGTCGGGCCGGATCGCGTCGGGCCGGATCTCCTCGGGGCCGGGCCGGCCCTCGGGCGGGGGGGCGAGGGCGAGGAGCGGCTCGGCCCGCAGGAGGGCGCGGACGCGGGCCTGGAGGAGGCGCGGCGGGGTGGCGCGGCCTGTCACGCCGTCGAGCCCGGCGCGCAGCGCGGCGAGGCGGGGCGCGGCGTCGCCGGGCGGCGCCAGCGCGAGGACGGGCGGGGTGGGGCCGGTGCCGTCGCGCAGGCGGGCGGCGGCGGCCAGCGCCCGGCCGGGCCGCGCGCCGAGGTCGAGCAGCACGAGCGCCGGGCGCAGGCGAGCGGCGAGGGCGGGGAGGGCGTCGGGGTCGCCGCAGTCCTCCACCGGGCCCGCCGCATCGCCGAGCGCCGCCCGCAGGCGGGCCCGCCGCGCCGCCGAGCCATCGACAATCAGGATCGCGCCGCCCATCATCATCCTCCGGTCCGTTGGCCGCCGCCTGTCCCATTTGCGGCCAACATCCGACACAAGTGTTAACAAACCCTTAACGGGATGGGGAGGAATGGATGACGCCCGACCGCGCCGAGACGATCGCCCTGGAGGCGCTGGCCTGGATCGCCGCCGACGAGGAGCTGCTGCCGCAGCTCGCGGGGGCGACGGGGGCCAGCCTGGAGGACGCCCGCGACCGGGTGGCGGACCCCGCGTTCCTTGCGGGGATCCTGGAGTTCCTGACGATGGAGGATCGCTGGATCCGGCGCTTCTGCGACGACCGGGGGCTGGCCTACGACGAGCCGATGACGGCGCTGATGACGCTGCCGGGGCAGATGCGGCCCGAGTGGCCGTGAGGGCGGCGGTGGCGGGCGGCGTTCACCAATCGGGCGGAAAGATGGCGCGGATCGCGGGCGTGCTGTTCGACAAGGACGGCACGCTGTTCGACTTCCAGGCGACCTGGGGGGCCTGGAGCCGGGGGCTGATCGAATCGGAGGCGGGCGGCGATCCGGCGTCGATGGCGCGGATGGCCGGGGTCCTGGGCTACGACCTGGGGACGGGGCGCTTCCGGCCGGACAGCCTGGTGATCGCCTCGACCACGGAGGAGGTGGCGGGGGCGCTTCTGCCTCTCGTGGGCGGGGACAGGGCCGCCCTGGTGGCGCGGATGAACGCCCGCGCGGCGGCGGCCCCGCAGGCGGAGGTGCCGGGGCTGCGGGAGGCGCTGGACCGGCTCGGGGCGATGGGGCTGGCGCTGGGCGTGGCGACGAACGACGCCGAGGGGCCGGCGCTGGCGCATCTGGAGGGGGCGGGGGTGCGCGACGCCTTCGCCTTCGTGGCGGGCTTCGACAGCGGGCACGGGGCCAAGCCGGGGCCGGGGCCGCTCCTGGCCTTCGCGGAGGCCGTCGGGCTGGAGCCGGGGGCGGTCGTCATGGTGGGCGACAGCCTTCACGACCTGCGGGCGGCGCGGGCGGCGGGGATGCGGGCGGTCGCGGTGCTGACCGGCGTGGCCGGGCGGGCGGAGCTGGAGCCGCTGGCGGAGGCGGTGCTGGGGAGCGTGGCGGAGCTGCCGGACTGGGTGGCGGCGCGGGGGTGAGGGCTTGCCGTGTCGTCGCCACGTGCGCGGATCGTCCGCATATCTGGTGTGCCAACGAGGTGATGCCATGTCGTCCGCCCGCAAGCTCCGGGCCGACGTGACCTTCGACGCCGATGTCCTGGAGGACGCGCGGTCGCTGAAGCCGAACGTGTCGGCCCTCTCCCAGGGGGCCGTCCCGTGTCGTGGCTCCGCTCGAACCCGAGCAGGGTTCGCCTTGGGGATTTCCGCAACTTGAGCCCGTGCTGAACGGGGGCGGCGTGCCTCATGTGCCGCGGATGGGGCAGATCGGTTCGGTGCCATGGCGCTTCGTCTCCAGCCCGCCCGTCGCCGACCTGTCGGGCGAGGATCACGCGATCCGGCGGGGGCTCGACTTGCTGTTCTCGGGGTTCCGAGGGGATCACGGCTTCGTGATCGGCTTTCGGAGGCGCGATGAAACTCCCCCCCGCCGCGCTTCGTGGCTGCGTGCGTTCCCGGAGGACTTCCGGGGGGACGCAACCGACTCAGGGAGATACGCCATGAAGATCCGGATCGCCGCCGCCACCGCCCTCGCGCTGCTGGGCGGGCCCGCCGTCGCGCAGGAGAACCCCATGGTCGGGGGTGCCGAGATGCTCGCCTCCAACGACATCGTCACCAACGCCTCGGCCTCGGCCGACCACACCACGCTCGTCGCGGCCGTGCAGGCGGCGGGGCTCGTGGAGACGTTGCAGGGGGCGGGGCCGTTCACCGTCTTCGCGCCGACCAACGCCGCCTTCGAGGCGCTGCCGGCCGGCACGGTGGACACGCTGCTGCTGCCCGAGAACAAGGAGACGCTGACGCAGATCCTGACCTGCCACGTGGTGGGCGCGGAGGTGATGTCGGCGGCGCTGGCGCAGATGATCGCCGATGACGGCGGCAGCCACGCGGTCGAGACGCTGGGCGGCTGCACGCTGACCGCCGCCATGAACGCGGCCGGCGACGGCATCACGCTGACCGACGAGAACGGCACGGTGGCGAACGTCACGGTCGCCGACGTGGACCAGTCGAACGGGGTCATTCACGTGATCGACGCGGTGCTGACGCCCGCGGCGGCCACGGGGGGTTGAGGGCCTGAGGGGACGGCCGGGCCCCCGGGGGCCCGGCCGCAGGACCTTCGCCGCCGGATCGCCCGCCCGCGATCCGGCGGTTTCCTATTTCAGGCAGCCCTCGACGGCGGCGGCGAGGGATTCGATCAGCAGCGGATAGAGCTGCGGGCCGGGGGGGAGCGTCACGCCCTCGGGGTCCACGGTCGCGGTGCGGAGCGTCGCGCCCTCGGCCAGCGTGTCGGCCCAGGCGGGGTCGGTCTCGGGGTCGAGGAGGAGGCAGCGGATCTCGCCGGACTGCACGGATTCGCGGAGGGCGGCGACGGCGGAGGGGGAGGGCGCGGCGCCGTCGAGGCCCGACAGCGCGCGGGGCGGGGGAAGCGCGGCGGCGCGGGCGAAGTAGCGCAGGGAGTCGTGGCCGGTGGCGAGGCCGGAGCCGCGCAGGGGCTGGAGGCGGTCGCGGAGCGTCCGGGCGAGGGCGCGGAGGCGGTCGGCCTCGCGGGTGGCGTTGGCGGCGTAGGTGGCGGCGTTCTCCGGGTCGGCCTCGGAGAGCGTCGCGGCGATGGCCGGGAGCCAGGCGGCGGCCACGGCGGGGTCGAGCCAGGCGTGGGGGTCGATGGCCCCGTGGTCGTGGTCGTCGTGCTCTGGCCCGGAGGCGGGGAGGGGGGTCCAGCCGGGGGTGGCGAGGAGGTCGAGGACGCGGGCCTGCGGGGCGAGGCTGGCGATGCCCTCGCCCAGCCAGGGGAGGAGCGCGTCGCCGGTCCGCACGATCACGTCGGCCTGGGTGAGGGCGCGGGCCTCGGAGGGCGAGAGGCTCGCGTCGTGGGGCGAGGTGCCGGGGGGGACGATCAGGCCGGGGGTGCCGAGGTCGCCCATGACCAGTTGCGCGAGGCCCTGGACGGGGGCGATGTCGGCGAGGACCGCCGGCGGCCCGGCGAGCGCCGGGGTGGCGGCGAGGAGGAGGACGGCGGCGGCGCGGATCATGGCGGCTCCTTGCGGTGACGGGCGGGAGCTAGCGCAGGCGTTATAATATAACAAGGGGGTTCGTTACCATGTAACGCGGACCTTGCGGAGGGCGGCTGGGCGGTGCTAGGGCGCGTTACCTTGTAACGGGGGCGCCGCGCATGGCCCATGGCTTCGACCGACACGACCACCGCGCCTGCGTCGCCTCGGCGCTGTCCGCCGCCGAGGCGGCCTGCGCGGGGCGGGGGCTGGCGCTGACGCCCCTGCGGCGGCGGACGCTGGAGATCCTGCTGGAGTCGCACGCGGCGCTCGGGGCCTATGACGTGCTGGCGCGGCTGGAGGCGGAGGGCTTCGGGTCGAAGCCGCCGGTCGCTTATCGCGCCCTGGGGTTCCTGGTGGACAACGGCTTCGCGCATCGGATCGAGGGGCTGTCGGCCTATGTGGCCTGCGCGCGGCCGGGGAGCCCGCACGAGCCGTCGTTCCTCGTCTGCCGGGGCTGCCGGCGGGTGGCCGAGGAGGCCATCGCGGCGCCGCTCGCCCCGGAGGCGGAGGCGGAGGGGTTCGCGGTCGAGCGGATGGTGGTGGAGGCGCAGGGGCTCTGTTCGGCCTGCCGCGAATCGGGTCGGGGGGCGGCTCCATGCTGATCGCGGCGGAGCATCTGGTGGTGCGGCACGGGCGGGTGACGGTGCTGCACGACGTGTCGCTGCGGATCGAGCGGGGCGAGATCGTGACGGTGGTCGGGCCGAACGGGTCGGGCAAGTCCACGCTGCTGCGCTGCCTGATCGGGGCGGAACGGCCCGTCTCGGGGCGGGTGGCGCGCGCCCCTCGGCTGCGGATCGGCTACGTGCCGCAGAAGCTCCACATCGACGCGACGCTGCCGCTGACGGCGCGGCGGTTCCTCGACCTGCCGCGCCGGGTTTCGGACGCCGAGGCCGGGGCGGCGCTGGAGGAGGCGGGGGCGGGGCACGTGGCCGAGCGGCCCATGGCCGACCTGTCGGGCGGGCAGTTCCAGCGGGTGCTGCTGGCCGGCGCGATCCTGCGGCGGCCGGACCTGCTGCTGCTCGACGAGCCGACGCAGGGGCTGGACCAGCCGGGCGCGGCGGGGTTCTACCGGAGCCTGGAGGCGATCCGCGCGCGGCTGGGCTGCGCGGTGCTGATGGTGAGCCACGACCTCCATGTGGTGATGAGCGCGTCGGATCGGGTGGTGTGCCTGAACGGGCACGTCTGCTGCGAGGGGCATCCGTCGGTCGTGTCGGCCGCGCCGGCCTATCGGGAGCTGTTCGGGACGGGGGCGGCGGGGACGCTGGCGCTGTATCGCCACGAGCACGACCACGCGGACCACGCGGCGCACCATCACCCGCACCACGAGGAGGCGTGATGTCCCTTGATCCGTTCCTGATCCGGGCCGCGCTGGCGGGCCTGGGGGTGGCGCTGGCGGCGGGGCTGCTGGGCTGCTTCGTCGTCTGGCGGCGGATGGCCTATTTCGGCGACGCCACGGCGCACGCGGGGGTGCTGGGGGTGGCGCTGGCGCTGGGCCTGGGGCTGCCGCTGGGGCTGGGCCTCCTGGGGGTGGCGGGGGCGATGGCCTTCCTCGCGGTGCGGCTGACCGACCGGACCTTCGGCGCGGATTCGGCGCTGGGGGTGCTGGCGCATGGGGCGCTGGGGGTGGGGCTGTTCGCCGCCGCGCTGACGCCGGGGCCGCGGATGGACCTGGAGGCGGTGCTGTTCGGCGACGTGCTCACGGTGGGCTGGGGGGACCTGGGGCTCATCTGGGCGGCGGCGGCGGGGGTGGCGGGGCTGATCTGGTGGAACTGGGGGCTGCTCCTGACCTCGACGCTGGCGCCGGACCTGGCGCGGGCGGGGGGGATGGACCCGCGCCGGGGGTCGCTGCTGCTGGCGCTGCTGGTGGCGGGGCTGGTGGCGGTGGCGATCCAGGTGGTGGGGGCGCTGCTGGTGACGGCGCTGCTGATATTGCCGGCGGCGGCGGCGCGGGGGCTGGCGCGCACGCCCGAGGGGATGGCGGTCGCCGCCTGCGCGCTGGCGGCGGTGGCGGCGCTGGGCGGGCTGGGGCTGGCGGTCGCGGCGGATTCGGGCGTGGGGCCGGCGACGGTGACGGTGGCGGCGGGGCTGTTCGCCGCGCTGGCCGGGCTGGGGCGGCTGCGGCGGGGCGGTCCCGTCGCGTGATCGGCGCCGGCCGTGTCTTGATCTCCGGCGCGGGGGTCTGTATCTCGGTGCGTCATGTTTTCGGAGGGGGCGCGATGTCCTGGACTGACGAGCGCGTCGAGACGCTGAAGCGGATGTGGGGCGAGGGCGCCTCGGCGAGCCAGATCGCCAAGGAGTTGGGCCAGGTCACGCGCAACGCGGTGATCGGCAAGGTCCATCGGCTGGGCCTGTCCAACCGGGTGACCCCGGGCGGCGAACGGGCCGAGGAGGGCGAGGAGGCGCTGCCCGAGGCGTCGGCCGCCGCGCCCTCGGCCGCCCGCGCGGCGGAGCCCGAGCCGGAGGAGGACGCGGACGACGAGCCCGAGGCGCCCGCCCAGGCCGAGCCCGAGCCCGAGCCCGAGGCCGTCGCCGCCGAGGCGGAGGACGAGGAGGAGCCCGAGGAGGAGGCGCCCGCGCCCTTCCGTCGCCAGATCATCCCGGCGGGGCAGCCGCTGCCGCCGCAGCCCTCGGCCAACGAGATCAGCCCGGAGGCGCAGGCCGCCGCGCTGGCGGTCGAGAAGGCGGCCAAGCGGCTGTCGCTCATGGAGCTGACCGAAAAGACCTGCAAGTGGCCGGTGGGCGACCCCGCCACGCCGAACTTCTGGTTCTGCGGGATGCCGGTGCAGTCGGGCAAGCCCTATTGCGAGGCCCATGTCGGCATCGCCTTCCAGCCGATGAGCGCGCGGCGGGACCGCCGGCGCTGAGGGCCTTGGGGCGTCATCCGATCCGGCTGGATCGGGTCATGGGGTGGGCCGTGCGCCACTCCTTGGCCGCGGCCGGGCGCGTGGCCTTGGCCGGGTCGCGTGGCGGGGTGAGCCCCGCCCTGCGGAGCCTGTGCCGGACGGCGGCCTGATCGGATGCCGCTCTAGCGCACCAGACGGACCGTGAAGATCCCGGCGCTGACGGCGGCCTCGGCGAGCGCCGGGCCGGTGCCGGCGTCGCGATAGGTCAGGTCGAGCGCGAAGGACCGGAAGCGGAAGGGCGACAGGTGGCCCGGCCCGGCGATCACCTCGTAATCGGCGTGGCAGACGAGCGCGCCGTCCTCGGCGGTCTCGGATGAGGTCGTCGCCACCTCGATCACGCGGCGGCCGTCGTAGAGGCGGAAGGGCTCGGGGCAGCCGGGGCCGGGGGCCATCAGGCGGCCGAAGGCCTGCACGGGGTCGAGCACGCCCGGCGGCACGTTGGCGGGGAGCGAGAGGTCGGTGGCGTCCTCGGCGGGGTCCACCCCGGTCGCCAGAACCGCGCCGCCCCGATGGTCGAAGGTGATGGTCCGCGCCTTGCGCGAGGAGGCGGTGACGGCCCGGAAGCGGAGCGCGTCCGCGCCGTCCTCGGTTGGGGCGGGCCGGGAGGTCGCCTCCCAGGTGCCGTCGAGGACGCCGAGGGGCGTGCTGTCGAGAAGGGTGCGGAGCGCGGAGGGGCGGGGGCCGTCGGTCTCGTATTCCATGTGGCCGAGGGTGCCGCCGGCGAGGCGGACCTCGAAGGCGGCGGTCTCGGCCCGCGCGGCCCCGGTGGCGAGGAGGAGGACGAGGGCGGGGAGCAGGCGCATGGGCGTTCCTTCGGGCGGGGGCCGCGCGAAGGCACCACGGCGGGGCCGGAGGCGCAAGGGGCGCCCGCGCCTCCGGGCGGGAGGTCGCGCGGGGTCAGGGGCGGGGTCAGGGCTGCGGGGCGTCGGGCCTGGCGGCGCGCTCGGCGAGGAAGCGGTCGAACTCGGCGCGGTCCTCGGTCGCGCGGCGGCTGCGCTGGAACTCCTCGAAGGCGGCCTGTTCGGCGGCGAGGCGGTCGAGCGCCTCGGCCCGGTGCGCGGCGAAGGCGGCGTTGCCGGTCGCGGGACGGGATCGGGTGGCGGGCCAGGTCCGGGGCAGCAGCCGGCGCGTCCAGAGCGCCCAGGCGAGGAGGGCGAGGCCCAGGGGCCAGATCACGACGAACGTGGCGAGGGTGGCGAGGCCCCAGGCGAGCGGCCCCCGGTCGTCGAGTGCGTCGCAGGCGCGGGCCGGCCAGGAGAGCGGCGGGCGGGGGGAGGTGTCGGTGGCGGTCATGTGCGTGCGGGTCCCTGCGGAATGGTCAGCGGTTGAACAGGCCAAGGAAGAAGAGGCTGCCGGCGAGGTCGCCGAGCCAGGACCCTCCGCCATGGCGGTGGTCGTGGCGGCGCTCGCCGCGCCATTCGGCGGGGCGGGCCTGCTCGGGCGGGGCGGGCTCGTGGCGGGCCTCCTGCGGGGGTCCGGGGGGCCAGGGCTGGGCGGCCTCGGACTGCGGGGCGGAATGGGGATGGGGGCCGGCCAGAGCGGCCGAGGCCAGCGTGGCGGCGAGGAGGCTCGCCGCCAGGATCGTCGTCTTCATGTGCGCCTCATCGGGTTGGCTCCGGTTCCCCCTCGGGGCCGGGCTGTTCCCTTTACGGCGCGGGCGGCGGGTTCCGTCGCGGGGGACCGGGCGCGATCACGCGGTCGTGCGGGCGGTCAGTTGCGGGTGACGGGACGGGACCGGAAGCGGGCGACGGTTTCGCGCTCGGCCCGCTTGCAGGCCTGGGGCGGCAGGCCGCGGTCGAGGAGGGCGAGGTCCTCCATCACCATCTCGCCCATGCGCTGGAAGGCGATGTCGAGCGCGCCGGCGCGGTGGGCGGAGAGGAGGAAGCCGGGAAGCGAACGCACCGGGTGGTCGAGGGGGAGGGGCTCCTCGGGGAAGACATCGCTCGCCGCCCGGATATGGCCGGAGCGGACGGCGGCCATGAGGGCGTCGAAGTCCACCACGCCGGCGCGGGAGAGGAGGATCAGGGAGGCGCCGTTGGGCATCCTCGCGAAGGACTCCGCGCCGAGGGCGCCCTGGTTCTCGCTGGTGACGGCGGCGGTGACGAAGAGGGTGTCGGACTGGGACAGCAGGGTGTCGAGGTCCACGGGCTCGGCCCCGTGGGCGCGGGTCACGGAGGGGGCCTGCCAGGGGTCGTGGGCGAGGAGGCGGGGGCGGAAGCCCTGGACGACGCGCGCGACGGCCTGACCCAGCGCGCCGAGGCCGAGGATGCCCATGGTGGAGCCGGTGAGGAGGCGGGCCCCGGCGTTGCCGTCGCCGCCCCATCTCTCCTCGCCGCGCCGGAAGTCGGCGTCGGCGCCGTGGATGTTGCGGGCGAGGGAGAGGGCGAAGCCCAGGCCGATCTCGGCCACGGGCTCGGCGAAGACGGCGCCGGTGGTGACGACGTGGACGCCGCGCGCGAAGGCGTCCTCGTAGGGCATGTTCGGCAGGAGGTTGGATTCGACGTTGAAGATGCAGCGGAGCGATTCCATCCGCGCCAGCAGGTCCGGGGTGAGCGGCGGCTGGCCGATGACGTAGCGCGCCTCGCGCAGGGTGTCGTCGGGGAGGGCGGGGAGCGCCTCGTCGGTGGTCTCGATCACGTCGTAGCGGTCGAAGAGGTCGCGCAGGAGGTCGGGCGCGAAGAGAAGCGGCAGCGTGCGCGGCAGCGGGCAGGCGAGGATGACGGGGCGTTCGGGCATGGAGGACTCCTTCGGGCGGCATCTGGCCCGGAGGGGCGGGGCGTGGCAAGGCGTCCCACTTTTCAGGAGCGCGCGGAGCCGCTATGTCCGCCCATCCCCGACCCGAGGCCGCCCGCATGACGATCAACCCGCCGAACCTTCGCCCCGACCTCGCGCCCAAGCTCAAGATCGTGGAGGCCGCGCGGCCGGGCCAGCCGACCATCGGCATGGTGTCGCTCGGCTGCCCCAAGGCGCTGGTGGACAGCGAGCGCATCCTGACGCGGCTGCGGGCGGAGGGGTATGCGATCTCGCCGGATTACGCCGGGGCGGACGCGGTGATCGTGAACACCTGCGGGTTCCTCGACAGCGCCAAGGCCGAGAGCCTGGAGGCCATCGGCGAGGCCATCGCGCAGAACGGCAAGGTGGTGGTGACGGGCTGCCTGGGGGCCGAGCCCGAGTTCATCACGGGGACGCATCCCAAGGTGCTGGCGGTGACGGGGCCGCATCAATACGAGCAGGTGCTGGACGCGGTGCACCGGGCCGTGCCGCCCCGGCCCGATCCCTTCGTGGACCTGTTGCCGGCGTCCGCCGTGTCGCTGACGCCCCGGCATTACAGCTATCTCAAGATTTCCGAGGGTTGCAACCACAAGTGCCGGTTCTGCATCATCCCCGACATGAGGGGGCGGCTGGTGTCGCGGCCCGCCTTCGCGGTGGTGAAGGAGGCGGAGCGGCTGGTCGCGGCGGGCGTGAGGGAACTGCTGGTCATCTCGCAGGACACGTCCGCCTACGGGCTGGACCTGCGGCACGCCGAGGAGCGGGGGCATCGGGCGCATATCACCGATCTCGCGCGGGATCTCGGGAGCCTCGGGGCCTGGGTGCGGCTGCATTACGTCTATCCCTATCCGCACGTGCGCGACCTGATCCCGCTGATGGCGGACGGGCTGGTGCTGCCGTATCTGGATATCCCGTTCCAGCACGCCCACCCCGACACGCTGAAGCGCATGGCCCGGCCGGCGGCGGCGGCGCGGACGCTGGACGAGATCGCGGCGTGGCGGGCGGTCTGCCCGGAGATCGTGCTGCGGAGCACCTTCATCGTGGGCTACCCCGGCGAGACGGAGGCGGAGTTCGAGACGCTGCTCGACTGGCTGGACGAGGCGCAACTGGATCGGGTCGGGTGCTTCCAGTACGAGGACGTGAAGGGCGCGCGGTCGAACGCCTTGCCGGATCACGTCGCGCCCGAGGTCAAGCAGGAGCGGTGGGAGCGCTTCATGGAAAAGGCGCAGGCCATCTCGGAGGTGAAGCTGGCCGCGAAGGTCGGCACCCGGATGGAGGTGCTGGTCGATGAGGTGGACGAGGACGGCGCGACCTGCCGGACCAAGGGCGACGCGCCGGAGATCGACGGGAACCTGTTCATCGACAAGGACTTCGAGGGATTGCGGCCGGGCGACCTCGTGACCGTGGAGGTCGAGGAGGCGGGGGAGTATGACCTGTGGGGGGCGCGGATCGCTTAGGTCAGGTGGTGAGGCGCGTCCTGATTGCCGTGCAGGACGCGGAGCACGCGCAGCCGGTCGCCCTCGACGCGGAACCAGATGACGTGGCTGGCGGCGACCTGACGCCGGAGCCCCGGCGCGATCTCGTCGGCCTGCGTGCCCGACGAGTGACCGGCCGCGAGACTCCGCATCCGGGTGCG
The DNA here is from genome assembly GCF_017872975.1 of Rubellimicrobium aerolatum. GTDB lineage: Bacteria > Pseudomonadota > Alphaproteobacteria > Rhodobacterales > Rhodobacteraceae > Rubellimicrobium > Rubellimicrobium aerolatum. Next base: position 59,860 of record NZ_JAGGJP010000005.1, on the reverse strand, counting down.
AATCTCGCCGATATAGGTCATCGCCCGGGCTCCGCCCCAGTGCGTGCGCCCATAACGGAGGATGTCGAGCAGGTCCGAGTCGGCCTCCTTGGCGAGTTCAAGCTTCACGCTGTGCCCGTTCGATCAGGTCGTCGAAGTAGGCGTCGATGTCCTCGACCTCGATGAACGGCCCCTCCTCGCCTCTTCTGATTTCCTCGCGCAGGCGTCCGAGCGCCTGCTCGCGTTCCTCCAGCAGGCGCAGGCCGGCGCGGACGACCTCGGAGGCGGAGGCGTAGCGGCCCGAGTTCATCTGCTCGGCGATGAAGCCGGTGAAGTGGTCGCCGAGGGCGACGGAGGTGGTCTTGGGCATGGCGGGCTCCCCGGTGGGCGTTACCAAGGAATAGTAGCGCGTCCGGGACGCGGCAAGCGTCAGGATCGGCCAGTGTCCTGCATCGCCTGCGCGAGCCGGTCCGGCGCCGCCGCCCGCGCCGCGTCGCGGAGGTGGTCGGGGAGGTTCGACAGCAGGAGGTCGCGGCCGGAGGTGAGGTCGCCCGTCATCTGCGCGGCGAAGCGGTCGGCGTCGCGCTTGCGGACCTCCTCCAGCACCTGCTCCACCACCTCGGGGGATTCGCCCAGGTCGTCGAGGGCGCGGGCGCCGAGGGAGAGCGCGCTCTCGAAGGTCTCGCGGAGCTGGAAGTCCACGCCGGCGCGGACCAGGGCCAGCGCATGGGCGCGGTCGAAGGCGCGGGCGAGGACGGGGACGAGGGGGTATTCCGCCTTCATCACCTGGGCGATGCGGGTCGCGGTTTCGGGCCGGTCGATGCAGATGAGCACCGCGCGGGCCTCGGCCGCGCCGGCCGCCTGGAGGATGTCGAGCCGCGCGCCGTCGCCGTAATGGACCTTCATGCCCATGTAGCCCGCCACCGCGATCATCTGGGTGTCGGTGTCGATGATGGAGACCGACCAGCCGCGCGACAGCAGCACCTGCGCGGCGATCTGGCCGAAGCGGCCGAAGCCGATCAGCAGAACGGAGCCCTGGAGGCCGTCCGGGGCCTCGGCGTCGCCGTCGTCCGGCTGGGGCGGGCGGCGCAGCCAGCGGTCGTGGGCGGCGAGGAGGAGGGGCGTGAGGACCATCGACAGCACGATCACCGCCGTCAGCGCCGCCGAGCCGCGCGCGTCGATCAGCCCGACCCCCAGCGCGGCGGCGTAGAGGACGAAGGCGAACTCGCCGCCCTGGGCCATGAGGACGGTGCGCTCCAGCGCCTCGGGGTGGGAGGCGCGGAACAGGCGGGCCACGGCGTAGATGCCGAGCGACTTGAGCGCCGTGTAGGCCAGGACGGTGAGCAGGATCAGCCGCCAGTCCGCCGCCACCGCCGACAGGTCGAGCGACATCCCCACGGCGAGGAAGAACAGGCCGAGGAGCAGGCCCCGGAAGGGCTCGATGTCGGCCTCGAGCTGGTGGCGGAAGGTGGATTCGGACAGCAGCACCCCGGCGAGGAAGGCCCCCATCGCTGCCGAGAGGCCCCCGGCCTGAAGAAGGAGCGCCGAGCCCAGCACCACGAGGAGCGCGCCGGCCGTCATCACCTCGCGCCCCCCGAAGGTGGCGAGGAAGCGGAACAGCGGATTGAGGAGATACCAGCCCGCCAGGATCAGGAGCGCGATGGCGCCGAGGCCGGTGGCGATGGCCAGCGCCCTCTCGCCGCCCGTCAGGGGCTCGGCGCCGCCGGGGGCGAGGAAGGCCACCAGCGCCAGGAGGGGGACGATGGCGAGGTCCTCCAGCAGCAGGATGGAGACGACGTGCTGGCCCCTGGCACGGGACAGGTCGCCGCGCTCGCTCAGCATCTGCATGACGATGGCGGTGGAGGTGAGGACGAAGCCCGTCCCCGCGACCAAGGAGGTGGCGAGCGGGTAGCCCAGCGCCACGCCCACCGGCGCGAGCAGCGCCATGCAAAGGAGCACCTGCGCCAGCCCCAGCCCGAAGATGTCGCGGCGCATCGACCAGAGGCGGCGCGGCTCCATCTCCAGGCCGATGATGAAGAGGAAGAGGACGACGCCCAGCTCGGCCACATGGAGCATCGCCTCGGGGTCCCCGATGACGCGGAGGCCGAACGGCCCCATGGCGAGCCCGGCGGCGAGGTAGCCCAGCACCGAGCCCAAGCCCCAGCGGCGGAACAGCGGCACGGCGACGACCGCCGCGCCCAGGAGCGTCACGGCGGCGGCGAGGTCGGGACCGGCGGCCTCGGCCATGGGGGGCTCCTCGTGGGGTCCGGGGGGAGGGTAGCGGGGCGGACCGCTCCGGTCAAAGGAGCCGTCAGAAGGCGTTCACGAGGAGGAACCACGCCGCCTTGGCGATGGCGTAGATCACTCCCCAGGCGATCAGCAGCGCCGCCACCCCCACCGCGAGGCCGCCGCAGATCCAGAGCCCGTCGCGTTCGAGCACCCCCAGCGCGATCAGGCAGATGGCGATGCCGGGGAGCATGTTGCCGAAGGGCACCGGCAGGACGAGGACAATCGACAGGATCAGGCAGGCCGCGCCGATGGCCCGCTGCACGAAGGGATCGCCGAAGAACGCGAGCCGCGGCGCGGTGAAGCGGTCGGCCCAGTCGAGCCAGGGGTTCACGCGCTCCACAAGGTTCGAGAAGTCGTCGCGCGACATGGAGCGCAGCGAGATCATCCGGGGCAGCCAGACGGGCCGTCCGAGCATCATCTGCGCCGACAGGAACAGGAGCGGCAGCCCGAGGATCGAGGAGGTGCCGGGGATCGCCGGAATGGCGTTGGGGAAGGCGAAGACGAGCAGCAGCGCCCCGAAGGCCCGCCCGTCCATCGCCCCCACGAGGTCGGCGAGAGAGACGCGCGCGCGCGAGGCGTCGTCGGCCAGCTCCTCCAGGATCTGGGCGAGCTTCTTGCGCGGCGCCTGGCGGGCCCGCCGTCGCCGGGGCGGGCGCGCGGCCGTCGCGGCCTCCTGCCGGATGGGGTCGTCGTGGCGCATGGTGGTCCCCGAAGGAATGCGCGCGGCGCCCGCCGCCCGCGTTCCCCGTCCATTAAGGCGCGGCGCCGCGCCGCCGCAAGGGCGGGCCGTCACCCGAGAGGGCGGAAGTTCCGAAGGATCTCGCGCAGGCCCTCCTCGTCCACGAGGCGGGCGGCGTCCTCGGACGCGACCCAGAGCCGGTCGCGGCGATGCGCCTCGGGGTAGTCGTCCTGGGTCTCGCGGACCTTGATGGCGTAGACGTGGTGGAGGCAGGGGAGGTCGTCGCCCTCGGCGGTTCGCTTGATGGCGACATACTGGCCCACCGGCTTGCGCCCGGCCTTCCCGCGCGAGACGCCCGCCTCCTCCCAGGCCTCGGTCAGGGCGGCCTGCGCGGGGGTCTTGCCCGCCATGGGCCAGCCCTTGGGCAGGATCCAGCGCCCCGAGGAGGAGGTCACGAGCAGCACCTCCGCCCCCGCCTTGCCCTTGCGCCAGCAGAGCGCGGCGAGCTGCGAGAAGCGCGGCTCGGTGTGGCGGCGGGGGAGATGGCTGGGCAGGAAGGCGAGGGGCTGGATGGTCATGCGATGGGCAAACTCGGGACGGGAGGACAGGTTCCTGGGATCCTAGGCGGGGCGCACACGCCTGCGTTGAACCATGTTAAAGAAAAGTGAACAAATCATTAACGCGCGATGCAGGGCGGCCACAGACGATCCGCCGGTTGCCCAAGGCCCGGGCGAGCCGCTACTAGGCGGCGCGCAGGACAGGAGGAACGCGATGCGGGGGATGACGGCGAGCCTGGGGCTCTACGGCCTGGGAACGATGGGATCGGCGCTCGCGCTCAACATCCTGGAGAAGGGGTTCGCGCTGCACGTGGCGAACCGGACGGCGGCCAAGGTCGGGCCGTTCGTGGAGGGGGCGGGGCCGCTGGGCGTGCGGGCGGTCGGGCACGAGAGCCTTGTCGCCATGGCGGCGGCCATGCCCGCCCCCCGCGCGATCATCCTGATGGTGGACGCTGGGCCGGCGGTGGACGCGGCGATCGAGGCGCTGCGGCCGCATCTCGCGCCCGGCGACACGGTGGTGGACTGCGGCAACGCCGACTTCCACGACACCCGCCGCCGCGCCGCCCGGCTGGAGGCCGAGGGGCTGATCTTCCTGGGCGTCGGCGTCTCGGGTGGCGAGGAGGGCGCCCGGCACGGGCCCGCGATCATGGCGGGCGGGCGGCCGGAGGCCTGGGCGCATCTCGCGCCGGTCTTCGAGGCCATCGCGGCCACGTATCGGGGCGAGCCCTGCGCGGCGCTGATGGGGCCGGACGGGGCGGGGCACTTCGTCAAGACGGTGCACAACGGCATCGAATACGCGGACATGGAGCTGATCGCCGAGGTCTATGGGCTGCTGCGCCACGGGCAGGACCGCAGGCCGGCCGAGATCGGGGCGCTGTTCGGGCGCTGGGACGGCGGGCGGCTGAAGAGCTACCTCGTGGAGATCACGGCCGCCGTGCTGTCGGCGGTGGACCCCGCGACGGGGCTGCCGGTGGTGGACGTGATCCTCGACCAGGCGGGGCAGAAGGGGACGGGACGCTGGACGGTGGTGGAGGCGCTGGCGCTGGGGCAGTCGGCCTCCGCCATCGAGGCGGCGGTCGGCGCGCGGAGCTGGTCGGCCGAGAAGGCCACGCGCGAGATCGGCGAGCGCATCCTCGGGACCGAGAGGAAGCCCGTGGAGCTGTCCGAGGCGGAGCTGGAGGGCGCGCTGCTGGCGGGCCGGATCGTGGCCTACGCGCAGGGCTTCCGCATCCTCATGGCGGCCTCGGAGGCCTATGGCTGGGGCCTCGATCAGGCGCGGGTCGCGGAGACGTGGCGGGCGGGCTGCATCATCCGCTCGGCGCTGCTGGGCGACATCGCGGCGGCGTTCCGGGGGGAGATGCCGGAGGGCCAGCTCATCCTCGCGCCGGCCTTCGCGGCGGACCTGCGGGCCTCGCTGCCATCCTTGCGCCGCGTGGTCGCGGCGGCGGCGCTGGGCGGGCATCCGGTCCCGGCGCTGTCGGCGGCGCTGGCCTTCGCGGACAGCTTCGCGCAGGGGCGCGGGACGACCGACCTGATCCAGGGGCAGCGCGACTACTTCGGTCGGCATGGCTTCGTGCGGCTGGACACGGGGGCGGCGCACCAGCACGGGCCCTGGGCGGGGACGGTGGTGGATCGGGTGGCGGACCCCGATCCCAGGCTCGCGTGACGCCAGCCGCCCGGCCCGGCGCTCAGGTGCCACGGGGCTTGGCGCGCAGCGTCGGCTCGGCCTCCCAGGGGCTTTCGGGCCAGGGGTGGCGGGGGTAGCGGCCGCGCATCTCCTTGCGGACCTCCGGGTAGGAGGACCGCCAGAAGCCGGGGAGGTCGGAGACGACCGCGATGGGCGTCTGGCCCGGCGACAGGAGCGTGACCCGGATGGGCTTGCCCGCCGCGAGCGGGTGGGAGGTCACGCCCAGCATCTCCTGGAGACGCACGGCGATCTCGGGGCCGTCCTGGGCGTAGTCGATGGGCACCTGCCGGCCGAGCGGCGTGGTGAAGTGGGCGGGCACGAGGCGGTCGATCTCCCGCGCCTGGGCATGGGTCAGCCGCGCGCGCAGGGCGGGGAGGAGGTCCAGCCTGCGCCAGTCGGCCTCGGTCCGCAGGCCGTCGAGCCAGGGGAGGAGCCAGTCCCCGACCGTCGCCAGCAGCGCGGCGTCGGACAGGTCGGGGAGGTCGCCGCCCGCCGAACGGGCAAGGGCTACGCGGGCGCGGAAGCGCTCGGCGGCGGGGGGGAGGCGGAGGCCGAGGCTCCGCGCGCCGTCGAGCATGGCCGTCGCGAGGGCTTCGGGCGGGGCGGCCTCCCAGGGGCGGTCGGAGAGGACGAGGGCGCCCAGGCGCTCCTGCCGCCGGGCCTGCACGCGGCCGTCGCGGGGGGACCAGGCGGCCTCTTCCACGACGCGGAGGCGATCTGAAAGGACGGAGCGGAGGTCGGATTCGTCGAGGGGGAGCGCGGCGCGGATGCGGGCCTCCTCGCCCGCGCCGTCGAGGTCGGTCACGACGAGGAGCCGTTGCGCGCCGAGCGGGTCGCCCTGGGCCGCGACCGCGCCGCGCCCGCCCGAGAGGAGGAAGCGCGGGGCGTCGCCGGGGCGGCGGAGCGCGATCCGGTCGGGATAGGCCAGCGCCGCCATTGCGCCGGGGTCCATCGGGGCGCGGTCGGGGGCGAGGCGGGCGAGGCGGCCGGCCTCGCGCTTGATGCGATCGCGCGCCTCGGGGCGGAGCCCGCCCCCGAGGACCGGCGAAAGGTCGGCGGAGCCGGGGGCGGGGCGCTCGCCCTCGGACAGGATCGCGGCGAGGAGGGCCGCGCCCTTGCCGGCGCGCAGCAGCATATGGGCGAGGCGGGGATGGACGGCGAGGGCGGCCATCTCCTGGCCGTGGGCGGTGATGCGGCCGTCCGCGAGCGCGCCGAGATCGGTCAGCAGGCGGCGGGCCTCGGCCAGCGCCCCCTCGGGCGGGGGCGTCAGGAAGGGCAGGTCCGCCGAGCCCCAGAGCGCGAGGTCGAGCGCCAGCGGGGCGAGGTCGGCGGCCAGGATCTCGGGCGGGGGGAAGGGCTGGAGGCCCCCTTCCTCGCCGCGCGTCCAGAGCCGCCAGCAGATGCCGGGGGCGACGCGGCCGGCGCGACCGGCGCGCTGGGTGGCCTCGGCCTTCGTGACCCGCTCGGTGACGAGGGCGGACATCCCCGAGCCGGGATCGAAGCGGGAGCGGCGCGCTCGGCCCGCATCCACCACGGCGCGGATGCCGGGGATCGTCAGGGAGGTTTCCGCGATGGAGGTGGCGAGGACGACCTTGCGCCCCGTGTCGGCGGGCTCCAGCGCGAGGCGCTGCGCGGCTGGGGGGAGGGCGGAGTAGAGCGGGCGCACGGCCACGCCGGGGAGGCCCTGGAGCAGCGACTCCGTGCGGCGGATCTCGCGCTCGCCGGGGAGGAAGGCGAGGACATCGCCTTGAGTCGTCTCCAGCGCCTCGCGGATGGCGGCGGCCGTCGCCGTCTCGACGGGGCCGGCGAGGGGGCGGGGGAGCCAGCGGAGGTCCACGGGAAAGGCCCGGCCCTCGGCGGTGACGACGGGCGCGCCGAGGAGGTCGGCCACGGGCTGGGCGTCGAGGGTCGCGGACATGACCAGGAGTTGCAGGTCGGGGCGCAGCGCCCCCCGCGATTCGACGGCCAGCGCGAGGCCGAGGTCGGCGGCGAGGCTCCGCTCGTGGAACTCGTCGAAAAGGAGCGCGCCCACGCCGGGGAGGTCGGGGGCGTCCTGGATCATGCGGGTCAGGATGCCCTCGGTCAGCACCTCGATGCGGGTGGCGGCGGAGACCTTGGAGTCGCCGCGCATCCGGTAGCCGACGGTGCGGCCCACGGGCTCGCCCAGCGTGTGCGCCATGCGCTCGGCCGCGGCGCGGGCGGCGAGGCGGCGGGGTTCGAGCAGGACGATGCGGCCCGGCGTCCCGGCGGCGAGGAGCGCCAGGGGGACGCGGGTGGTCTTGCCCGCGCCGGGCGGGGCCTGGAGGACGGCCTGCCCCTCGCGCGCGAGGATGACGAGGAGGTCGGGCAGGACGGCGTCGATGGGCAGCGGATCGGGGGTCATGGGTCTCCTATGCGGGATCGGGGCAGGGATGGGGAAGGCGGCGCGTGCGAGGAGGATCGCACGGAGGCGTTAACGCCGTCCGATAGCAACGAGCGCTCGGGGGGCACTTCGCGCAACACCCTTGACACAGGCCGGTCAGGGCGATTCGCGGGGTGGCCGCTGTCGGTTCCGCCCCGCCTTGCGAGGGAATGCTCGGCCCGCCGGGGTGAACGCCGGGCGGGGCGCGGGCGGAGGCGTCGCTTGCGTATTTGGGCCAAGTTGATGGACAGCCGCGAGGAGCGTAGGGGTGGCGCGACGTGTCGGCGGGTGCCGGCCAAGCTGCGCTCGGCGCTTCTTTGGCTTCAAATATCCTGGGGGGAGGCGAAGCCGGGGGGCAAAGCCCCCCTGCGACGCCAGTCTTCAGCGGCGGTCCCTGCCCGGCTGGACAGCGCGGAGGCGCGCGGTATTCCTGGCGGCATGGAGATGACCGACCCCCAGACCCTCGCCGCCGCCGTCGCCCGGGGCGACCGCCGCGCGCTCGCCCGCGCGATCACCCTGGTCGAGAGCGCGCGCGAGGACCATCGGCCCCGCGCCGAGGCGCTGATGGCGACGCTGCCCGAGGGACCGTGCGCGCTGCGGCTGGGGATGTCGGGGACGCCGGGGGCGGGGAAGTCCACGCTGATCGAGGCGCTGGGGATGCGCCTCGCCGGGCGGGGGAGCCGGGTGGCGGTGCTGGCGGTGGACCCGTCCTCGCAGCGCTCGGGCGGGTCGATCCTGGGGGACAAGACCCGGATGGAGCGGCTGTCGCGCGAGGGGGGCGCGTTCATCCGGCCCTCGCCCGCCGGGGGGCAGCTGGGCGGCGTCGCGCGGCGCACGCGCGAGGCGGTGCGGCTCTGCGAGGCGGCGGGGTTCGACGTGGTGATCGTGGAGACCGTGGGGGTGGGCCAGTCCGAGACGCTGGTGGCGGAGATGACGGACGTCTTCGCGCTGGTGCTGGCGCCGCACGGGGGCGACGACCTGCAAGGGGTGAAGCGCGGGGTGATGGAGGCCGCCGACCTCATCCTGGTGAACAAGGCCGACCGCGACCCGGCGGCGGCGGCGCACACGCAGGGGGATTATGCGTCCGCGCTGCGGCTGATGCGGCGGCGGGCGATGGACCCGGAGGGGTATCCGCGCGTGATGACCGTCTCGGCGCTGACCGGGGCGGGGCTGGCGGAGGCCTGGGACGCGGTGGAGCGGCTGTGGTCCTGGCGGCGGGACGAGGGGCACCTCCAGCGGTTGCGGGCCGAGCAGCGGCTGCGCTGGTTCGAGGCGGAGTTCATGGCGCTGGCGCTGGCGCGGCTGCACCGCGACGGGCGGCTGGCGGGCGACCTGCGCGAGGCGGTGGCGGCGGGGCGGCTGTCCCCGCCCGAGGCGGCGCGGCGGGCGCTGGGGGGCGCGTGAGCCCGGAGGTGGTGTTCGACGGCGACGCCTTGCGCGCGGTGCTGCTGCGCGGGCGGTCGGACCGGATGATCGTCACCTTCGACTACCGCCGCGACGGGCGCGGGGGGTTCAGCCCGGACGACCACTCGACGGGCTTCGCGCGGCAGGGGTTCTCGCAACTGGCGATCAAGACGCGGGCGAACGACTGGTTCGTGAACGGGGAGACGCGGGCGCTGGAGGCGGCGCTGGCGGGGGTCCGCGCCGGGCGGGCGCAGGCGCTGGGGTTCTCGATGGGGGGCTACGGGGCGCTGCGCCTCGCGGGGGCGCTGGGGCTGCGGCAGGCGGTGGTGGTGTCGCCGCAGGTGTCGCCGGTGGCGGCCTGGGACGGGCGGTATCGGGGGGAGGCGGGGGCCTGGGACGAGCGGCTGGGGGCGCTTTCGGCGATGCCGGGGCTGCGGGGGCTGCTGGTCTTCGATCCCTTCGTGGCGGAGGACCTCCGCCATGCCGACGCGGTGTCGCGGCTGTTCCCGGGGTTGGCGCGCGTGCGGCTGGGGTTCGGCGGACATCCGGCGATCCGCGTGCTGCGGGGCGCGGGCGGGATGCGCGTCGTGCAGGAGGAGGCGGGGGCGCGTCGGACGACCGGCGCGGCGATCCGGGCGGCGCACCGGGCGGCGCGGGCGGGCTCGCGCGGCTGGTGGCTGCGGCTCGCGGCGCGGGCCGAGGGACGGCGGCCGGGGCTGGCGGCGCGGGCGCGGGACAGGGCGGCGCGGCTGCCGGAGCGGCCGGGGGATGGAGCCTGACGTGGCGCGGGCGGGCGGGCGCGCTAGGTGGCGGTCGGGCTGGAGGAGGGCGCGAGGATGGAGCCGATGAGCGGCGATCCCTACGAGGAAGGGCGCGACGCCTGCGAGCGCGGCGTGGCGCGGGGCGACTGCCCCTATCCGCAGGGCAGCCCGGCGCACGACGCCTGGATCCGGGGCTGGGACGGCGCCGAGGAGTTCCGCATCGTCGAGGGGACCGAGGAGGACCCGCGCGAGGGCTAGGCCGCCCGTTCCATGCTTGACCTCGCCTCGTGGAGGGCTTAAGGGCCTCGGACCTGTTTCAGGCGCCCCTGGGCGGGGTGCCACCCATGACGCGCCGCGGTCCCGCGGCCTATTGCCAAAGGACGAACGCCATGTCGCGCAAGTGCGAGCTGACCGGGAAAGGCCCGATGGTGGGCAACAACGTGTCCCACGCCAACAACAAGACCAAGCGCCGCTACCTGCCCAACCTGCAGGACGTGACGCTGGAATCGGAATCGCTGGGCCGGTCCTTCCGCCTGCGGATCTCGAACCACGCGCTGCGGTCGGTGGATCATCGCGGCGGGCTCGACGCCTTCCTGAAGAAGGCCAAGGACGAGGAGCTGTCCTCGGACGCGCTGGCGATCAAGAAGGAGATCGCGAAGCTGGCGGCGGCTCCGGCCGCCTGACGCCTTCGGGTCGATCCGATGCAGGGGCCTCGCCGTTGGCGGGGCCTTTCGCGTCTTCGGGGGAAGGAGCGGCGCTGCCCCTCGCCGCTGGCGCGGCTCGCCCCGGGACATTTGGGGTCGGAAGAGGGGGCGGTTCCGCACAGACTAAATCCCCGCGAAGCCTCCGGGTTTACCCTGGCCCGGGCGCGGCGGGGCGCGCGAGGGCAGGGCACCGGCCGCTATTGAGCGGGCTGGGTCTCAGTGGCATCGCGGGAGGGCGCCGATGGCGCCTCGCTCTCCCGGGCCGGGTATCTGGCCGCTGCTGGCCCATCGCGTTCGTCCGAGCCCCCCTTCCCTGGGTGGGCGTCCCTTCGTCCTTGTCTCTCCTTTCCGCCCCCCGCCGTCGGTGCCGGCTGGCCGCCCCTGCGGACGCGAGCCGGGCCGTGCGGCGGGGAGCCGCTGGTGTGGTCGTGCGGGAGAGAGAATCGCAGGGAGACGTTAACGCCGCCTGACAGCAACGAACGCTCGGGCGCGATCCGCGCAACGCCCCCGCCCGCCGCGTCACGCGCGCGCAAGGGCGGGGCAGTTCGGGGGACGAGGGGCCGGGTGCGGATGGTGCGCGAGACGCGCACCCTGCGGGGTGGAGGACGCCGGGACGGGGCGGGACAGGGGGAGGGCGGGCCGCCCGCCCGCCACCGCGTCCACGGGCCGGCGCGGCCGTGGCGGGCCCCCGTCCGGGGAAGCACGGGACCGCACCGGGCGCGCGCCGCCCTGCCGCGCGCGTCCCTGGCCCTTCTTTGGCTCCAAATATCCCGGGGGGAGTCTCCGCAGGAGACGGGGGGCAGAGCCCCCCTCGGCGGGGGCCACGAAGAAGGCCGCGCCTCGGGAGGGGGCGCGGCCGGACGGGCGAGGACGACGGGGGAAGGATCAGGCGGCGCGGCCGACGAGGACGTCCTCGATCTCCTTGCCCGCCGCCTTCTCGTCGCGGCCGGCGACGGCGGCGATCTCGCGCGTCAGGCGCTCCAGCGCGGCCTCGTAGAGCTGGCGCTCGCTGTAGCTCTGCTCGCGCTGGTCGTCGGCGCGGTGCAGGTCGCGCACCACCTCGGCGATGGCGATGAGGTCGCCCGAGTTGATCTTCTGCTCGTACTCCTGCGCCCGGCGGGACCACATGGCCTTCTTGACCTTGGCCTTGCCCTTGAGCGTCTTCATCGCATGGGCCACCGTGTCGGCGTTGGCCAACGGGCGCAGGCCCGCCTCGGCCGCCTTGTTGGTGGGCACGCGCAGGGTCATCTTGTCCTTCTCGAAGGAGATGACGAAGAGTTCGAGCTTGAAGCCGCCGACCTCCTGCTCCTCGACCGAGACGATCTTGCCGACGCCATGGGCGGGGTAGACGACGAAGTCGTCGGGGCGGAACTCGCTCTTCTTGGTCTTGGTCATGGGGATCCTTCCAGGAACTGCGACGGACGCCGGGACAGGCGCGGCCTGCGGCGATGCGTTACCCAACCGAAACGATGTCCCGCTTCAGGTGGGTGGCCGAATCGGAGGTTTCAAGTGCGCCTGCCCGTCATTTGCGCGTGAGCATAGCAGATCGGCGCGCGCCGGGGAAGGGCGGCGCGCGGGCGGGGCTGCGGGGCGGGGCTCCGGGGCGGGTCGCGGCTCCGGGGCGGTCAGCTTCCCTCGCCGGCGGCCTCGCTGAACAGCGTCATCTTGCCGGGCTTGCCGTCCATCTCCTGGGCGGTGGGGAGCGGGTCCTTCTTGAGGGTGATGACGGGCCAGCGCTCGGCGTATTTCCGGTTGAACTCGACCCATTTCGCCATGTCGGGCTCGGTGTCGGGGCGGATGGCGTCGGCGGGGCACTCGGGCTCGCAGACGCCGCAGTCGATGCACTCGTCGGGGTGGATCGCCAGGAAGTTCTCGCCCTCGTAGAAGCAGTCGACGGGGCAAACCTCCACGCAGTCGGTGTATTTGCAGGCGATGCAGTTCTCGGTGACGACGTAGGTCATGGGGGTCGGGTCTCTCCTGGTCGGGGGGTGACCTAACCCGGCCCCCCGGGGGATTCAAGCGCAGGGGGCGGGGGCGGGGCGGGGGCGAGGTCCTCGTAGAGGGCCTGCGCCTCGGGGGCGGGGCCGCGCCGGTCGCCCAGGTCGAGGATGCGGACGACGCGGACGCGGCCGTGCAGCGCGAAGGTGAGCACGTCGCCCGCCCCCACGGCGCGGGCGGGCTTGTCGGTCGGCTGGCCGTTCACGCGCAGGCGCCCCTCGGCCACGAGATTGGCGGCGAGGCTGCGCGATTTCAGGAACCGCGCCTGCCAGAGCCACTTGTCGAGCCGGATGGTCGGCCGGTTGGACGGGCGCGGCCCTTCGCCGGTCACGTGGCCGCGCCCGTCACTTGGGCTTGAACCCCGCCAAGGCCGCCGCGAAGGGGTTGTCCGGGTCGATGCGGCGCTTGTCCTCGCGGGGCGGGTGGGCCTCGAAGGACTGGGCGCGGCCGCCCCCGGGCCGGTCGGAGCGCGGGCCGCGATCCGGGCGGGGGCCGCGCTCGGGACGGTCGCCCTGCGCGCGGGCCTTGCCGGCCTCGCGGTCGGGGCGGGAGTCGGGGCGGGAATCCGGGCGGGGGCCACGGTCGGCGCGCGGCTCGTCGCGGCGGGCGGGCTGGCCCTCCTCGCGCGGGCGACGCTCGCCCTGGGGACGGTCGGCGCGGGGGCGGTCGCCCGGCGGACGCTCGCCGGCGGGGGCTGCGGGGTCGCGGCGGGGGCCGCGGCCCTCGCGGCCCTCGGGGCGCGGGCCGCGCTCGCCCTGCCGGCGCTGGGCGCGGCCGCCCCAGGTGAAGGTGTAGAAGGTTTCCGTCTCGACAGGTGTCTCGGCGGGCGTCTCCACAGGCGTCTCGGCGGGCGCGGATGCGGCCGGCTCGGCGGCGGGCTCGGCTTCGGGCTCGGCGGAGGCCTCGACGGGGGAGCCGGCGTAGGGGCTGCCGGGCATCTCCAGGGGCGAGTCGATGGGCATCTCCATCGGGATGTCGGAGCCCGGCATCTCGGTCGGCGTCAGGTCCGGCAGGTCCGCCGGCACGTCGCCCGGAAGCTCGGTCGGGGCGGGGGCGGGGGCCTCGGCGGGCTCCTCCACCGGCACCTCGGAGGGAACCTCGGGCGGGCTGTCGGGCGGGCTGCCGGGCGGGCTGCCGGGCATCGGGTCGGGGATGTCGGGCTGGGGAACCTCGGCGGGCTCGGAGGGCGGCGCGTCGGGCGCGGGGGACGGGTCCTCGGACGGGGTCTCGCCGGGGGTGGGCGTTTCCTGCGGCGGGGTCGCCGGGGGCTCCTCGACAGGCGGGGCCACGGGGGTTTCGGGCGCGGCGGCGGCCTTGGGCGCGCGGGTCTTGGGACGCTCGCCCTTCTCGGCGCGGTAGCCCAGGCCTTCCATCAGCTTGGAGAAGGCTTCGAGCGACAGGCCGGTGATCGACAGCATCTCGGGCGCGGCCTCGAAGCCGGCCTTGGAGTCGCGGTCGCGCAGCATGTCGGCCAGGCGTTCGAGCATGTCGATGCGGATGGCGCGGTCGCCGGCGGCGCGGTAGCCGGCCATGGCCCAGAAGCCCTGGGGGGCGCCTTGCGTCGCGGGCACGGTGACGTGGCCGGCGGGCGGGGCGGAGGGGAACTCGTCGAGCCCCTTCCAGAGCGACCAGAGCACGAGGCGCAGGCGGGTCGGCGCGGGCTTGAGGAGCGCGGGCAGGAACACGGTGAACTGGCCGAGCCGGATCCCGTGCTTGCGGAGCGCCGAGCGGGCGGGGGGATCGAGCGCCTTGACGTCCTCGGCCACGTCGCCGCGCGGCAGGATGCCCAGCGCTTCGACCATGCGGTAGGCGAAGCCCTTGGCGAGGCCGGTCAGCGTCTCGTCACGCCCGAGGTTGAGGAGCGGCTCCATCGCGGCGGCGATCTTGCGGTCCAGGAAGTGCTGGAGGCGGCGCTGCACCTTCTGCGCGACCTCGGGGCCCGCCTCCTCGTCCACGAAGGCCACGACCTCGGGCTTGAGGGGCTCGCTGCCCTTGGCGAGCCGGCCGACGGCGTGCTCGCCCCACATGAGGCCGCCCTGTTCCGTGAAGTCGATCTCGGTGTCGGGGGCGTTGTAGAAGCGGTCGGCGCGCAGGTGGAACTGCGGCGCGAGCGCCTGGGCCGCCGCCTGGCGCAGGGTGCGCGCCTCGTCAGGGTTGGCGGCGCGGTCCGCGCGGAAGCGGAACCCTTCGAGGCGGCCCACGGCGTGCCCCTCGACCGTCACGGCGCCCTTGTCATCGACTTCGGCCACGAGGACCTCCCTTTGCCTGAGCCGCCGGGCGAGCGCGCTCGTCCGCCGGTCCACGAAACGTTCCGTCAGAGCCTGGTGCAGCGCATCCGACAGGCGGTCTTCTACCTTGCGAGTCTCCTCGCGCCAATAACCCTCGTCGCCGACCCAGCCCTTGCGCTGCGCCACGTAGGTCCAGGTGCGGATATAGGCCAGCCGCTTCGACAATGTGTCGATGTCGCCGTCGGCGCGGTCGATGCGGCGGACGGATTCGCCCAGCCATTCGGCGGGGACGCGGCCCTTCTCGTGCAGGAAGTTGAAGATCTGGCCGAGGAGGGCCGCGTGCTCGCCCTTGGAGATGCCGCGGAAGTCGGGGATGCGGCACACGTCCCAGAGGAGCTTGACGCTGGGGCCGTCGGTGGCGCGGGCCGCCACCTCGGCGTCGCCCGCGAGCGCCCGGAGCGCGCCGAGGTCGTCGGATTCGCGGACGCGGCCGAGCCAGGGGTCGTCGGTGCGCTCCTCCAAGGTCTGGAGGAGGCGTTTCACGCTGCCGAACTGGAGGCGGGAGTTGCGCCACATCAGGCGGGTGACGGGGCGGAACTGGTGGTTCTCGATGGCGTGGACCACCTCCGCGTCGAGGTCCGGGGCCTCGCCGGTGACGCCGAAGGTGCCGTTCTGTGTGTGCCGCCCGGCGCGGCCGGCGATCTGGCCCAGCTCGTCGGGGGCCAGCTCGCGCATCCGGTGGCCGTCGAACTTGAGCAGGCCGGAGAAGGCGACATGGGAGATGTCGAGGTTGAGGCCCATGCCGATGGCGTCGGTGGCGACGAGGAAATCCACGTCGCCGTTCTGGTAGAGCTGGACCTGCGCGTTGCGGGTGCGGGGCGAGAGCGCGCCCATCACCACCGCCGCGCCGCCGCGCGTGCGGCGGATGAACTCGGCGATGGCGTAGACGTTCTCCACCGAGAAGCCGACGATGGCGGCGCGCTCGGGCATCCGGCTGATCTTCTTGGGGCCGGTGTAGGTGAGGGTGCTGAATCGGTCGCGGGTGAGGAACTGCACGTTCGGCACGAGGCCCGCGATGGCGTTCCGCATGGTGAGGGAGCCGAGGAACAGCGTCTCGTGCAGGCCCCGCGCGTGGAGGAGGCGGTCGGTGAAGACGTGGCCGCGTTCCGGGTCGGCGCAGAGCTGGATCTCGTCCACCGCGAGGAAGTCGGCGCCCATGCCGTCGGGCATCGCCTCGACGGTGCAGACCCAGTAGGCGGCGCGGTCGGGGACGATCCGCTCCTCGCCCGTGACCAGCGCCACGACCGAGGGGCCGCGCAGGGCGACGATGCGGTCGTAGACCTCGCGCGCGAGGAGGCGCAGCGGCAGGCCGATGACGCCGGTCCGGTGGGCGAGCATCCGCTCGATGGCGTAATGGGTCTTGCCGGTGTTCGTCGGGCCGAGGACGGCCGTGACGCGGGAGGCTTGCATGGGATCTCCGCGCCTTTTGCGCGTCAGGGGGCGGCTAGAGGGTCTGGCCTTCGGTCTCGGCCGCGAGGCGGCTGACGGCCGCCGCCGCCTCCGGGTTCTGCGGGTGCATGTCGTGGACGCGGCGCCAGACTTCAAGGGCGTCGGCGGGGCGGCCCACCTCGTCGAGGATGGCGGCGAAGCCCTGGAGCGCCTCCCAGTCGTCGGGGTTGAGGACGAGGGCCTGCCGCAGGTCGTCGATGGCGGGGCCGGCGCGGCCCGTCAGGTAGAAGGCCGAGGCGCGGCCGACATAGGGCTCCGCGAAGTCGGGCGCCCAGTCGATGGCGGCGGTGAAGTGCTCGGCGGCCTCCTCGGGGCGGCCCTGTTCGAGGGCGTCCTGGCCGCGCCGCAGCAGGAGGTCGATGGCGGCGGAGCCGGAGCGGGACCAGAGGCCCCGCAGCTCCCCGGCGACGCGCTCGGCCGCCTGGGGGCTCTCGGCCTCGCGGAGCTGGCGGAGGAGGTCGGCCTCCCTCTCGGCGGTGGGCATGGGCGCGGCGGGCGCGGCGTCCTGGGCGGCGAGCGGTGCGGAAAACCACACTGCGGCGAGAAATGCCGTCAGGGTAGATTTGAAGCGGAGGGGGCGTGGTCCCATAACCCTTCTGTAGCCCTTTGCGCGGCGAAAGCCAGAGGGCGGGTCTTCACAGGACGGAAAGGCGATGGGATGAGCGACGTGGTGCAGGAGGCCGTGACGGCCCTGAACGAGCGGATGAAGGGGCGGAGCTTCGACGGCACCGCCATGTTCGTGCTGACCGGCGAGGGCAGCCTCTTCGTGGACCGGGGCGAGGCGCGGGTCGGCGAGGGGCCGGCGGAGGTGACGCTGACCGCCACGCCCGAGGTGTTCCGCGACATCCTGGAGGGGCGGCTCAACGCCACGTCGGCCTTCATGTCCGGCAAGCTCGCGCTCGATGGCGACATGGGCGCGGCGATGCGGCTGGCCTCGGTCCTGGCCTGAGGGTGCCGGACGGGACGGATCATCGCGCCGCGCCGCTGCACGCGCTGCTCGCGCAGGGGCCGGGGGACGGAGCGGCGCGGTGGATCGTGGCGGCGGACGGGGTGCGGCTGCGCGCCGTGCATTGGGGGCGCGAGGCCACGAAGGGGACGGTGCTCCTGTTCGCGGGGCGCACGGAATACGCCGAGAAGTACGGGCGGGTGGCGGCGGACCTGCTGCGGCTGGGCTTTGCCACGCTGGTGGTGGACTGGCGCGGGCAGGGATTGTCCGAGCGGCTGAAGGCGGACCGCTTCCTCGGGCACGTGGAGCGGTTCGGGGACTACCAGCTCGACGTGGCGGCCCTGGTGGCGCATGGGCGGGCGCTGGGGCTGCCCGAGCCATGGCATCTGCTCGCGCACAGCATGGGGGGCGCGATCGGCTTGCGGTCGCTGATCGAGGGGCTGCCGGTGCGGTCGGCGGCGTTCTCGGCGCCGATGTGGGGCATCCAGATGACGGGGGCGCTGAAGCCCGTGGCCTGGTCGGTGTCGGAGATGGGGCGGCAGCTCGGGCTCGGGCACCTGCTCACGCCGGGGCAGGAGCCCAGCGTCTACATCGCGCGGTGCGACTTCGCCGGGAACACGCTGACCTCGGACCGCGAGACCTTCGAGTGGATCAAGGGGCAGGTGGTGGCCGAGCCGGAGCTGGGCCTGGGCGGGCCGTCGCTCCATTGGCTGAACGAGGCGCTGCGCGAGATGCGGCGGCTGATGACGGCGCGGCTGCCGGAGGTGCCGGCGCTGGCGCTGGTCGGGACCGAGGAGATCGTCGTGGACCCGAGCCGCATCCGGCGGCGGGTGGCGAGCTGGCCCGGCGCGCGGCTGGCGGTGCTGACGGGCGCGCGGCACGAGGTGCTGATGGAGGCCCCGGCGATCCGCGCGCGGGCGCTGAAGGAGATCGCGGGGCTGTTCGGGGCGCAGTTCGGGGCGGGCTGAGGCGTCAGCAGTTGGGGACGTTGACGGCGAGGCCGCCGAGCGAGGTTTCCTTGTACTTGGTGTGCATGTCCTCGCCGGTCTGGCGCATCGTCTCGATGGCGGCGTCGAGGGGGACGAGGTGGGTGCCGTCGCCGCGCATCGACAGCGAGGCCGCCGAGACGGCCTTGATCGCGCCGAGGCCGTTGCGCTCGATGCAGGGGACCTGCACGAGGCCGCGCACGGGGTCGCAGGTCATGCCGAGGTGGTGTTCGAGGGCGATCTCGGCGGCGTTCTCCACCTGCATGGGCGTGCCGCCGAGGACGG
Source organism: Rubellimicrobium aerolatum (assembly GCF_017872975.1). Taxonomy (GTDB): domain Bacteria; phylum Pseudomonadota; class Alphaproteobacteria; order Rhodobacterales; family Rhodobacteraceae; genus Rubellimicrobium; species Rubellimicrobium aerolatum. Next base: position 41,447 of record NZ_JAGGJP010000005.1, on the reverse strand, counting down.
CGGCGAGCCCGGCGGCGGCCATGGCGGAGGCGGAGCCGACCTCAGCCTGGCAGCCGCATTCGGCCCCGGAGATGGAGGCGTTGTACTTGATGAGGCCGCCGATGGCGGCGGCGGTCAGCAGGAAGTCGGGGATCTGGCGGGGGGACGCGCCCGGCACGTGGTCGAGCCAGTAGCGGATGGTCGCGGGAACGACGCCCGCCGCGCCGTTGGTGGGGGCGGTGACGACCTGCCCGCCGGCCGCGTTCTCCTCGTTCACCGCCATGGCGTAGGCGGACATCCAGTCGTTGATGGTGTGGGGCGCGGTGAGGTTGAGCCCGCGCTCGGCCAGCAGCGAGCGGTGGATGCCCATGGCGCGGCGCTTCACCTGAAGGCCGCCGGGGAGGATGCCGTCGGAGGCGAGGCCGCGGTCGATGCAGGCGTTCATCACCTCCCAGATGCGGCGGAGGCCCGCGTCGAGGGCGGCGGGGTCGCGCCGGGTCAGCTCGTTGCGGCGCTTCATCTCGGCGATGGACAGGCGGGAGTCGCGGGCCATCCGCAGCATCGTGGCGGCGGTGTCGAAGGGATAGGGGACGGGGGGGCCGTCGTCGGTGGCGCGGCCCCCCGCAAGTTCGGCGGCCGTGAGGACGAAGCCGCCGCCGATGGAGTAGTAGGTCTCCTCGACGATCACGTCGCCCTGGGGGTCGAGCCCGCGCAGGATCAGGCCGTTGGCGTGGCCGGGCAGCGCGGGGCCGTAGTCGAAGGCGAGGTCGCGGGCCGGGTCGAAGCGCAGCGGCGGCAGGCCCTCGGGCGCGACCTCGCGCGTCTCGCGGATGCGGGCCAGCGCGGCCTCGGCGCGGTCGGCGTCGTAGTCGGCGGGGGTGAAGCCCGCGAGGCCGAGGATCGTCGCGCGGTCGGTGGCGTGGCCGACGCCGGTGAAGGCGAGCGAGCCGTGCAGCGAGGCGCGCAGGCCGAAGACCCGGAAGGGCTGGGCGCGCAGCAGGTCGAGGAAGCGCGCGCCGGCGACCATCGGCCCCATCGTGTGCGAGGAGGAGGGGCCGATGCCGACCTTGAACATGTCGAAGACGCTGAGGAACATCAGAGGGGGCTGCCTTCGGGCGGGGAGGGGAGGACGGGGGCGCTGAACGGCGTGGGGCCGAGCCCCTCGGCGGCGCTGGCGGCGGCGGTCTCGGGCCGGGCGTCCATGCGGCGGGCGACGGCGAGGAGCCGGGGCCAGCGGGCGAGGTCGAACCAGCCGGTCGCGCCCTGGGGATAGAGCGCGAGCCAGCGGAGCATCGGGCCGAGGTAGCAGTCGAGGATCGAGGACCGCTCGCCCCCCAGCCAGGGGCCGAGGCGGGGCGTCCCGTCCTCCAGGATGTCGAGCATGGCGGCGATCCGGTCCCTGGTGCGCGCGACGAGGGGGGCGGGGTCGCCCGCGACGTGCGTCTCGGGATAGAAAAGGATGCGGAGCGCCGGGTGCAAGGTGTTCGACAGCCAGAACAGCCAGGCGAGCACCGCGCCCCGGTCGGGGTGGTCCGGCGCGGGGGCGAGGTCCGCGCCGTGCCGGTCGGCGAGCCAGAGGAGGATCGCGCCGGTCTCCCAGATGGGGCCCTGGGGCGTCTCCAGCGCGGGGATGAGGCCGTTGGGGTTCACCGCGAGGTGGGCGGGCGCCTTCTGCGCGCGGGTCCGGCGGTCCACGAGGACGGTCTCGAACGGGACGCCGGCGCGCAGGAGCGCGAGGCGGACGCAGAGCGAGGCGTTGTCGGGGGCGTAGTGCAGGCGGAGCGGCGTCATGCGCGACACCCTCGCACGGGGGCGGGGCGCGGGGTTGGACGAATGCGACGCTTTGGCTGCACGAAGCGGGCCGGGGGGTGGCGGGGGCCGGGGCGCGGGGCGTGAACCCGCGCGTCAGGGAGGCGCGGGAACCACGCACCCTGCGGCGGGGACGGGTCGGGGACGGAGAGGAGGACCGGGGCGCGGGTGGCCTCCGTGGGATGCGCGGACTCGCCCCCGGGGCGGAAGGGGCCTATACCCCCGGTCGAGCCTTGACGCGAGGATGAGCCCCATGACCGCGACCCTGTCCCCTTCCGACATCGCCAAGAGGGCCAGCGCGCTGCGGGCCGCCGAGATGGTGGAGGACGGCATGAAGGTCGGCCTCGGGACCGGCTCCACGGCGGCGTTCCTGGTCCGGCGGCTGGGCGAGCGGGTGCGGGGCGAAGGGCTGCGGATCGCCGCCGTGCCGACCTCCTCGGGGACGGCGGCGCTGGCGCGGGCCGAGGGGATCGCCGTGGTGACGCTGGACGAGGCCGGGTGGCTCGACCTGACGATCGATGGCGCGGACGAGGTGGACGGGCAACTGAGCCTCATCAAGGGCGGGGGCGGGGCGCTGCTCTGGGAGAAGGTGGTGGCGACCGCCTCGGACCGCGTGGTCATCATCGCGGACGAGGGCAAGCGCGTGGCGGCGCTGGGGCGGTTCCCGCTGCCGGTGGAGGTGATCCCCTTTGGCCTGCGCGCGACGATGCGGCTGATCGGGGAGGCGCTGGTGGGCCTGGACGTGGAGGGGCGCGACATGGCCCTGCGGAAAGCGGGCGACGCGCCCTTCGTCACCGACGAGGGCAACCGCATCGTGGACCTGCGGCTCGGGCGGATCGGCGATCCCCGGCGGCTGGGGCTGGAGCTGAACCGCATCCCCGGCGTGGTGGAGAACGGGCTGTTCACCGACATCGCCGACACGCTGGTTCTGGGCGCGGCGGACGGGTCGGCGCGGGTGGTGGACATCGCGCAGGGCCGGTTCCCCTTCGCGGGTCAGGACAACGTCTTCGGGGAGGTGCTGGGCTGATGGCCTTCGACGTGGACCTGTTCGTGATCGGCGGCGGCTCGGGCGGGGTGCGGGCGGCGCGCATGGCCGCGCAGACCGGCGCTCGGGTGGCGCTGGCCGAGCAGAGCCGGATGGGCGGCACCTGCGTCATCCGGGGCTGCGTGCCCAAGAAGCTGATGGTCTTCGCCAGCCAGTTCAGCGAGGTCCACGAGACGGCGCTGCGCTATGGCTGGACCTTCGGGGAGGGGGCCTTCGACTGGCCGGCGTTCCGCGCGCACCTGCACGCCGAGCTGGACCGGCTGGAAGGGGTCTACCGCAAGCTGCTGGACGGGTCGGGGGTGCGCGTGCACGACGCCCGCGCGGTGCTGGAGGACGCCCACACGGTGCGGCTGTCCACCGGCGAGGCGGTGACGGCGGCGCATATCCTGATCGCGACGGGGGGGCGGCCGGTGCGGCCCGACATCCCCTGCGCCGGGATGGGGATGGTGTCGGACGACGTGTTCCTGATGGAGGAGCTGCCGCGCAGCGTCCTGATCGTGGGGGGCGGCTACATCGCCTGCGAGATGGCCTGCATCCTGAACGGGCTGGGCGTGGAGGTCACGCAGATCTACCGGGGCGCGCAGATCCTGCGCGGCTTCGACGAGGAGGCGCGGGGGCTGGTGGCCGAATCGATCCGGGCGCGGGGCATCGACCTGCGGACGGGGACCGACATCAAGATGATGGGGGCGCCCGAGGACGACTTCGACCTGCCGGCCGGGGAGCAGGCCCCGCGCTCGCGCCCCGAGGGCGCTGGCGGGCCGGTGCGCGTCAAGACGACCATGGGCGAGGATCGGGTCTTCGACGCCGTGCTTTTCGCCACGGGGCGGGAGCCCAACACGGCGGGGCTCGGGCTGGAGGCGCTGGGGCTCGACCTCGGGCGGCGGGGCTATGTCCCGGTGGACGGGTATTCGCAGACGCCGGTGCCGTCGGTCTACGCGCTGGGCGACGCGACCGAGCGGCCGGCGCTGACGCCGGTGGCGATCCGCGACGCCATGGCCTTCGTGCGGACGGTCTTCGAGGGGGTGCCGACCCCGGTCGATCACGAGATGGTGCCGTCGGCGATCTTCACCCAGCCGGAATACGGGGCGGTGGGGCTGACCGAGGAGGAGGCGCGGGCGCGCGAGCCGATCGAGGTCTACGCCACCACCTTCCGCCCGATGCGGACGGCCTTCGCCGGGCGGCCCGACCGGGTGCTGATGAAGCTGATCGTCAGCCAGGCGACGCGCAAGGTGCTGGGCTGCCACATCGTCGCCCCGGAAGCCGGGGAGATGATCCAGCTCGCCGCCGTGGCGGTGCGGATGGGGGCGACCAAGGAGGACTTCGACCGGACGGTGGCGGTGCACCCGACCATGGCCGAGGAGATCGTGACGCTGCGGACGCCGGCGCGGCGGGGCTGAGACGGGGCTGAGACGGGGTGGGGACGGGACTGAGGGGACGGGCGGGCTTGTCTTTTGCGCCCGGCGTGACCAGCTAGAAGGCGAACATCAGGGGGATATCGGACGATGGCGAACGGAGGCCCGTGGGGCGGCAATCGCGGCGGCGGCAACGGCGGGGGCGACGACGACCGCCGGCCCGAGGACCGGCGCCCGCCGCGCCGTCCGGGGGACGGGCCGCAGATCCCCGAGATCGACCAGCTCGTGAACCGGGGGCGCGAGCAGCTCCGCGTGCTGATGGGCGGGCGCGGCGGGGTGCCGCCGCCGATGCGGGGCGGCGGCGACGGGCCGCGCCTGACGCGCGGGACGCTGCTGATCGGCGCGGGGGCGCTGGCGCTCCTTTGGGGGTTCATGTCGATCTACACGGTGCAGACCAACGAGCAGTCGGTCGAGCTGTTCCTGGGCGAGTTCTCGGACATCGGCACCGAGGGCCTGAACTTCGCGCCCTGGCCCCTCGTCACCTATCAGGTCGTGTCCACCACCACCGAGCGGACGGAAAGCATCGGCGCGGGCGCGGGCGCGGGCGCGGCGTCGGGCACGGCGTCGGGCACGGCGGCGGGGACGGCGGCGGACGATGGCGGGCTTATGCTGACCACGGATGCCAACATCGTGGACATCGGGTTCCAGGTGGTCTGGAACGTCAGCGATCCCTCGCAGCTCCTGTTCAACATCTCGGACCCCGAGGCGACGGTGCGCGCCGTGTCGGAATCGGTCATGCGCGAGATCATCGCGGCCTCGAACCTCGCCCCCATCCTGAACCGCGACCGCGAGCAGATCGCGCTGACGGCGCGGGACAGCATCCAGGCCACGCTCGACGCCTACGAGAGCGGCATCAACGTCCTGCGCGTCACCCTGGGCCGGGCCGACCCGCCGGCCGAGGTGATCGACGCCTTCCGCGCCGTGCAGGCCGCTGAGCAGGAGCGCGACCGGCTCCAGCGGCAGGCGGACGCCTACGCGAACCGCGTCCTGGCCGAATCGCGGGGGCAGGCCGCGCAGATCATCGAAGGCGCCGAGGCCTACCGGGCGCAGACCATCAACAACGCGGCCGGCGAGGCCTCGCGCTTCTCTGCGGTGCTGAACGAATACCGCAACGCCGAGGACGTGACGCGCGAACGCATCTACATCGAGACCATGGAAAGGGTCCTGGGCGGCGTGAACAAGATCATCCTCGATTCCAGCGTCGCGGGCGGCGAGGGCGGCGGCCAGGGCGTGGTGCCCTTCCTCCCGCTCGACCAGCTCGTGCGGCCCGCGCCGCAGGGCGGGACGGGGACCGCGCCGCAGGTCCAGCTTTCGCCGCAGGCGGCCCCGGCCGCCACCGCCACCATCAGCACGGGGAATTGACCATGCGCCGCAACGCCACCGCCGCCCTGGTCGCGCTGGGCCTCGCCCTCGTGCTGCTGCTGTCCTCCATCTTCGTCGTGGACGAGCGCGAGAAGGCCCTGGTCATCCAGTTCGGGCAGATCCGTCAGGTGAGGGAGGAGCCGGGGCTCGGCTTCAAGATCCCGTTCATCCAGCAGGTCGTGAAATACGACGACCGCATCCTGAGCCTCGACACCGACACGATCGAGGTGACGCCCTCGGACGACCGCCGGCTCGTGGTGGATGCCTTCGCGCGCTACCGCATCGCCGACGTGGTCCGTTTCCGGCAGGCGGTGGGCGCGGGCGGCGTGCCCCTCGCCGACGACCGGCTGAACGACATCCTCAACGCCCAGATCCGCGAGGTGCTGGGCAGCGACCAGGTGACCTCGGACACGATCCTGTCGGCCGACCGCCGGTCGCTGATGAACCGCATCCGCGACGGCGCGCAGGTCGAGGCCGAGAGCCTGGGGCTGAACGTCGTGGACGTGCGGCTCAAGACCACCAACCTGCCGGCGCAGAACCTGGAGGCGACCTTCGCCCGGATGCGCGCCGAGCGGGAGCGCGAGGCCGCCGACGAGATCGCGCGCGGCAACGAGGCGGCTCAGCGCATTCGCGCCACCGCCGACCGGACGGTGACCGAGACGGTCTCGGAGGCGCAGCGCGACGCGCAGGTGACGCAGGGCGAGGCCGATGCCGAGGCCAACCGCATCTTCGCCGAGGCCTACGGGGCGGACGAGGAGTTCTTCCAGTTCTACCGCTCCATGCAGGCCTATCGGCAGGCGCTCCAGGGCAGCAACTCGACGATGGTGCTGACGCCCGACAACGCGTTCTTCGACTACCTCTATGGCGGCGCGGGCCGCGGCGCGACGGCGCAGGCCGTCCCCGCTCCCGCCACCACCGCCCCGGCTCCCGCCGCCGCCCCGGCGGCCGGGACCGGCGCGACCACGGCTCCCGCCGCCGCGCCCTGAGATGGGCCTCGCGCTCGTGGCGCTGGGCCTCGTGCTGGTGGCCGAGGGCCTGCTCTGGGTCCTCGCGCCCGGCCTCGTGGAGCAGCTCCTCGCGCTGCTCCGCGGCCTGTCGGTCGAGGAGCGGCGGCTCGCGGGGCTCGCGGCGCTGGCGCTGGGGCTCGCGCTGCTCTGGGCGGGGCGGCTCCTGGGCGCCGGGCTGACATGATTTCTCACACCGTCTTGACGCCGCGCGAGACGAGTTTGCGTTGCGAAGGACGGCCCGCGCGCCGATGTTCCAGGACAACGACCCCCGGGGCCCCCAGTCGGGCCCGCGCCGGGGGTCGCCCCATTCCGGCGGCCCGGGGCCGCCCTGCAAGGAGCCGATCGTGACCTTCAAGACCCTCGCGACATCCCTGGCGATCCGTCCGGCCGGCGCCGCCGCGCTGATGCTCGGGACGGCGCTCTCGCTCTCCGCCGTGCTGCCGCTCTCGGCGCAGGACGCCGCCACGCAGGTTCCGGGCGCGCAGTCGCCCGACGCCGCCCTGACCCCCGACCAGCCGGTGCAGACGCCCGACGACACCCGGCCCATGAGCTTCGCCGACCTTGCCGAGCAGGTGAGCCCGGCGGTCGTCAACATCACCACCACCAGCATCGTCGAGGCGCAGGCCGGGCCGCAGGGCCTCGTGCCCGAGGGCTCGCCCTTCGAGGACTTCTTCAACGACCTCCAGGGCGAGAACGGCCGCCCGCAGCGCAGCCAGGCGCTGGGCTCGGGCTTCGTGATCTCCTCGGACGGCTACATCGTCACCAACAACCACGTCATCGAGGGCGCCGACGAGATCCAGATCGAGTTCTTCTCGGGCGAGGTCATGGACGCCGAGCTGGTCGGCACCGACCGCGACACCGACGTGGCGCTGCTCAAGGTGGACGCGGCCGACCTGCCCTTCGTGGAGTTCGGCGATTCGGAGGGCGAGGGGTCCAGCGTCGGCGACTGGGTGCTGGCGATGGGCAACCCGCTGGGCCAGGGCTTCTCGGTCTCGGCCGGGATCGTCTCGGCCCGCGACCGCGAGCTGTCGGGGACCTACGACGACTACATCCAGACCGACGCCGCCATCAACCGGGGCAACTCGGGCGGGCCGCTCTTCAACATGGAGGGCAAGGTCATCGGCGTGAACACGGCGATCCTGTCGCCCACCGGCGGGTCGATCGGCATCGGCTTCGCGATGTCGTCGAACGTGGTGCGCGACGTGGTGGCGCAGCTCCAGGAGTTCGGCGAGACCCGGCGCGGCTGGCTGGGCGTCCGCATCCAGGACGTGACGCCGGACATGGTGGACGCCATCGCGGGCCTGGAGGCGGCGAACGGCGCGCTGGTGACGGACGTGCCCGAGGGGCCGGCGGCGGACGCGGGCATCGAATCGGGCGACGTGATCGTGACCTTCAACGACGAGCCGGTGGCCGACACCCACGAGCTGGTGCGGAAGGTGGCGGCCGCGCCCGTGGGCGAGACGGTGCCGATGGAGGTGCTGCGCGACGGCGAGCGGGTGACGCTCCAGGTGACGCTGGGCCGCCGCGAGGAGGCCGAGGGCGCGGTGCCGGCCTCGGCGGACGCCGCGCCGCAGGACGGCGGCGGCGAGGTCGAGGGCCTGGGCCTGACGCTGTCGCAGCAGACGCCGGAGCTGCACGAGCGGTTCGACATCCCCGGCAACCTCGACATCGAAGGGCTGATCGTCACCGAGGTCGATCCGGCCTCGGACGCGGCCGAGAAGGGCATCGAGCCGGGCGACATCATCACCGAGGCGGGGCAGCAGCCCATCGTGACGACGGACGACTTCACGGCCGTCGTCGAGGCGGCCGAGGAAGCCGGGCGGCGGTCGGTGCTGCTGCTGGTGCAGCGCGCCGGGGAGCCGCGCTTCGTGGCGCTGTCCATCGAGGGCGCCTCGGGCAACGAGTGAGGCCGAGAGCCTTCGGACGACTGGAGGGCGCCCCGTGGGGCGCCCTTTTTCGTCAGCGCCGCCAGCGGAACACCCATCCCTCGCGCGCCGGGGCCGAGGGCGGGTCGCCGAGGTCGCGCGCCGGGTAGGCGGCGAGGGGCTCCAGCCGGTCGAGGGGCAGGAAGCGGCGGCCGATGTCGCCCACGAGGATCGTCGCGTCGGGCGGGGCGGCGTCGAGCGCGGCGGTGGCCTGCCGGGCCGCCTCCGCGTCGTAGAAGATGTCTCCCGCCAGGATCGTCGCCCCGGGCGGCGCGGCGGCGGTCGACTCGGCCAGCCGGTCGGGCGGCAGCGTCAGGGCGCGCGGCGGCGGCAGGCCGTTCGCCTCGGCGTTGAGCCGGGCGGCCATGGCGGCGAGGGGGTCGGAATCGACCGCCGTCGCCCGCGACGCCCCGGCGCGGAGCGCGGCCAGGGCGGCGATCCCGGATCCCGCGCCGAGGTCGAGGACCGGGCGCCCCCGAACCGTCCCGGGGTGGGCGCCGAGATGGAGCGCCAGCGCGACGCCCCCCGGCCAGGCATGGGCCCAGTAGGGCGTCCCACCGGCGGGCACGAGCCGGGCGAGGCCGCTCCTCGGCCCGGCGAGATGGAGCCGCAGGCCGGTGCCCGCGACCTCCGCCGGGGGCAGGTGGGCGCGGAGGAAGGCCTCGGCCCGGGCGTCCTGGGCGGGATCGGGAGGAGGCGTCATGCGCGGGGAGGCTAGCGGGCCTGCGGGGCGCGGGGCAAGGCCGCCCCTGGAACCCCGCCGCGCCTCGGCCTAGATAGGCGCGGCATCTTCACGGAAGGCAGGACCATGGCCCGGATCACCTATGTCGAGCACTCTGGCCGCGAGCACGTCGTCGAGGTGCGCGAGGGCCTGACCGTCATGGAGGGCGCGCGCGACAACGGCATCCCCGGCATCGAGGCGGATTGCGGCGGGGCCTGCGCCTGCTCGACCTGCCATGTCTACGTCGATCCGGCCTGGGTCGGGAAGCTGCCGCCCAAGGACGCGATGGAGGAGGACATGCTCGACTTCGCCTATCAACCCGATCCCCAGCGGTCGCGGCTGACCTGCCAGATCAAGGTGACGGCGGCGCTGGACGGGCTGCGGGTCGTGATGCCCGAGCGCCAGATCTGAGGGCCGCGCGCCTGGCGGGGTCGGGCGCGAAGGGCGTATTTGGGCCAAGTTGAAGGGCAGGGACTCGATCGGCGGGCCGGGACCGGCGTCGCTCGCGTGCGTCGGGCCAGGTTGAAGGGTCAGGATCAGGCGGCGAGGGCGAGGAGCGCGGCGGCCTCGGCCAGTTGCTGCGCCGCGCCGCAGGTGTCGCCGGTCTGGCCGCCGACGAGGCGGCGCACGGCGGGCGTCCAGAGGAGCGCGACCAGCGCGACGGCCAGGGTGGCGGGCAGGGCGGAGGCCCCGGTGCCCAAGAGCGCCAGCATCAGCGCCACGGCCGCGCCGAGCGCGAGCGGCCCCGCGCCGGGTCGGCCGATCAGGCGCGACAGCCCACCCTCGCGCGCAGGTGGCAGGCGGTGGAGCATCCAGGCCATCGGCCATCTGCTCAGCGCCCCGGCCGCCACCAGCGCGCCCCAGGCGGAGCCCTCGACCAGCAGGGCGGCCAGCGCGCTCCAGCGAATCAGGAGGGACAGGATCAGCGCCAGCGCGCCGTGGCTGCCGATGCGGCTGTCCTTCATGATCTCCAGCCGCCGCTCGGGCGTGCGGCCGCCCCCGAACCCGTCGGCGCTGTCGGCAAGGCCGTCCTCGTGCAGGCCGCCGGTGAGGAGCGCCTGCGTGGCGAGGGCCAGCGCGGCGGCGGCCCCGGCCGAAAGGCCTCCCCCGAAGGCGACGGATGCGACGCCCCCGGACAGGAAACCGACGCCCGCGCCGGCCAGCGGCCAGGCCCAGGACGCCCTTGCGCCACGCGGGACGGCAAGGGAAGGGCCGGGCAGGCGCGTGAGGAAGAGGAACGCCTCGCAAACGTCCATGAGGCGCGGATTTTCCGAGTGGGGCATCCCTGACTTCCCTTCGCTGCCCGTTGCTTTAGGGAGGGGGCCACCGACTTGCAACGAGGAAGACCATGGCCCCCTTCTCGACTCTCGCCCGGTTCCGCGAGGTCCTCGCCGCCGCCCCTGGCCCCGATGCCGCCGCCCGCGCCCAGGCCGAGGCGCGCAACGACCGCCTGACCAAGCCGCCCCGCTCGCTCGGGCGGCTGGAGGATCTGGCGCTCTGGCTGGCCGAATGGCAGGGCACGGCGCGGCCGCACGTGGACCATCCGCAGATCGCGGTCTTCGCGGGGAACCATGGGGTGACGGCGCGCGGCGTCTCGGCCTTTCCCGCCGAGGTGACGGTGCAGATGGTCGCCAACTTCGAGGCCGGGGGCGCGGCCATCAACCAGCTCGCCCGCGCCGCCGGGGCGCGGCTGACGGTCCATTCGCTCGACCTCGACCGGCCCACGGCGGACTTCACGCAAGGCCCCGCGATGACCGAGGCCGAGTGCGTGGCCGCCCTGGCCGCCGGATGGGACGCGGTGGAGGCCGGTTCGGACCTTCTCGTGCCGGGCGAGATGGGCATCGGCAACACCACGTCGGCGGCGGCGCTGGCCTGCGCGCTGTTCGGCGGCGACGCGCGCGACTGGGTCGGGCGCGGGACCGGGGTGGACGAGGCGGGGCTCGCGCGGAAGGCCGAGGCGGTGGAGGCGGGGCTCCGCGCCAACCCCGGCGCGCGGGGCGACGCGCTGGAGGCGCTGCGGTGCCTGGGCGGGCGCGAGATCGCGGCCATGGCCGGGGCCGTCGCGGGCGCGCGGGCGCGGCGGGTGCCGGTGATCCTCGACGGCTTCATCTGCACCGCCGCCGCCGCCGTGCTGGAGCGGGCGGTGCCCGGGGCGCTCGACCACGCGCAGGCGGGGCACCAGAGCGCCGAGGCCGCCCACCGGGCGCTCCTGCAACGGCTGGAGCTGGACCCGATCCTGACCTTGGGGATGCGTCTGGGCGAGGGCTCGGGCGCGGCGGTGGCCATCGCGGTGGCCCGCGCCGCCGCCGCCTGCCAGTCCGGCATGGCGAGCTTCGACGAGGCCGGGGTCACCGGCTGAGGCGGCCCGGTCCCCGGCGGGTCAGCCGCCGGGGATCGCCAGGACCAGGGTGCGCCCGCGCTTGACGTAGTTCAGGGCGTTGTCGCCGATGGCGGTGACCTGCCCGCCGTCGAGCCCGTCGCCCACGCCCACCCGCAGGTAGCGCCCGTTCGGCATCCGCACGAGGGCGCGGCGGTCGTTGGGCTGGCCGAAGACGCCGATCAGGTTGATGTCCCGCAGCGCCATCGCGTCGGCGCTGGTCGCGGCCTGCGCCACGCTGGCGGCGGTGGGCCCCGAGGCGAGCGCGGCGGCGCTGCTGGCGGGCTCGGCCTCGCTGGCCTCGGCCTGCTCGTTGGGGGCGAGCCCCGCGACGCCGACTCCGCCCGAAGGTCGCTGCGGCTGGCTTGGCGCGGGCGCGGGCGCGGGCGCGGGCGGCGGGGCCGCTGGGGGCGGTGGCGGGGCCGCCTGGGGAAGCGGCGGCGCGTTCTCGACGATGGCGGCGAGGGTGGACTGGAGGTCCGGCGCAGGCGGCGGCTCGGGGGCGGCGGGCGGCGCGGCCAGCGCGGCGGCGACCGCGTCGCTCACGTCCGGGGCGGCGGGGGCCTCGGGCGCGAGGCCGTCGGGCCGGGGCGCGGGGCTCGGGCCGTCGAAGGCGGCGAGCGCCTCGGGCGGCGGCGCGGGGGCGAGGTCCTCGGGGCGCGGGGCGGGGCGCAGCCCCGCGAGGCCGACCGCGCCGGGCGGGGGCGGGGCCTCGGCGGCGGGAGCCATGGCGGCGGGCAGGGCCGGGTCCGTCGGCCGCGCGCGCGGCGACACGCCGGGGCGCGGGGCGGCCTGCGCGGTATCGGTCGGGGCAGTGTCGGTCGGGGCGGTATCGGCCTGCGGGATGTCGGCCGGGGCGGTGTCGGCCGGGGCGGCCTCGGGCGCGGCGGGGCGGGCCAGGGGGCGCGCGGCCGACAGGACCTCGGGTGCCCCGGCGGCGAGGATGACCTCCGGCAGGGCCGCGCCCGGCGCGCGGTCGTCGCGGAGGGCGAGCGCGGCGGAGAGCGGCCGGTCGGGGCCGGCGGGCCCGAGGACGGGCAGCGCCGCCGGTGGCGCCTTGTCGGGCGCGAGGGTCAGGACGGGCTCCGCGCGGGCCTCGGCGCGCGGGGTGACGGGCAGGCGCGGGGCACGCAGCCAGACGCCGGTGGCGGCATAGACGCGCTCGGCCTCGGCGGGCGCTATGGCGGCCTGACCGACGGCGACGGGGCGGGGCACGAGGGGGCTCGTGACGGCGGGGCCGGTCTCCCCGGCGGCCGCGTCCTCAAGGCCGGTGCTGCCCAGGGCGGCCTCGGCCGGGCGGGCGGCCTCGCCCCGCAGCAGGCCGGACAGGCCCCGGTCCGAGGCGGCGGCCAGCACGGCCACCGTGGCCATCACCAGGAGCAGGACGGCGGTCAGGATCAGGCCGAGGTAGCGCGGTGGGCCGGAGCGCCGGGCCGGCGCGGCGGAGGCGCGCGTCTCGACGGCGGTCGGCCCGGCGGTCGGCCCGGCGGTCGGCCCGGCGGTCGGGGGGGTGGTCGGGGCGGGGGGTCGCGGGGCGGCGGCCCGGAGCGGAGTCGCCGGGGTGGCGACTGGGGCGGGGACGGGGGCGGGGGCGGGGGGCGCGGCCCGCAGGGGCGGATCGACGGGAGGCGAGGCGATGGCGGGGGGCGGCACCATGACGGAGGCCCCGGCGCGGGCCGGCTCGGGCGCGGCGGACAGGGTCGGCTCGCGCCGGGTCGCGGGGGCGGCGATCCGGGGCGGCACGCGGATCTCGCGTGGCGCGCGCGCCACCGGAGGGGCGGCAGCCGGGGATGGCGGGGGAGGCGGCGCGAGGCGGGGCTCGGCCCGGCCGGGATGGGTGCCGTTCTCCGGCCCGTGCGAGGGCCGTGCGCGGGTGGCGAAGATGGGCTGCGGCACGCCGTTCGCCGCGAGGGGCGCCCGAGGCGCGGCGGCGGGCTCCTCCGCGACCGCGACGGCGGGCGCTTCGGAGGAGAGCGCGGCCGCCCCGGCGACGGGCGCCGGTTCGGCTTCGGGGCCTTCGGGTTCGGCCAGCGCGAGCGCGTCGGCGGGCCCGGAGGGCGGTTCGGCGGCCTCGACCGCGGGAGCAGGGGCCAGGGCCTCGGCGGGCGGGCTCGCGTCGGGGGCCTCGGGCACCGGCAGCGGCCCGGCGGGCGCGACGGCGACGGCGACGGGCGGCTCCGGCTCGGACTCGACGAAGGGATCGAGGGCCGGAGTCCCGGCGATGGGCTCGGGCTCGGCGCGTTCGCCCGTCGCATCCAGGGCAGCGGGGGGGGGCGCGACGCCCTCGGGCCGGAGGGCCTCGGCGAGACGGGTCGGACCGAACCGGGCCTCGGACCCGTCCTCGCGGCGGACGGCGAAGCCGAGGGGGCGGAAGCCGTGCCCGGCGGCGAAGGACTCGGCCTCCTCCAGCGTCTCGCGGGCGACGGCGGCGACATGGGTCGCGCGGCCGTCGCCGGCGTGGTCGATCACCAGCTCGTCGAGCCGGTAGGGCGTGGCCCCGTCGAGCGCCGCCCGCACGGCGGCCTCGTCGGCCTGGGGATCGTCCAGGGTCAGGAAGCGCACCTGCTCGGGCGGCAGGAGGAGCGTGGTCCCGGCCCAGTCCTCCATCGCCTCGGCGCGGCCGCGCAGGTCGGCCAGCGCGGCCCCGAGGTCGGGCGCGTCGAGCGGCACCTCGCCCAGGGCGGACCAGCCGTCCGGGCCGCGATGCAGGAGGCGGATCCCGTCGAAGGACAAGGAGAGAGCGTGTTGGGGGGTCATGGGGCCGGGTGTATCATCCCCCGAGGGGGGCGCGGAACAGGGGAGGGGCGTTCCCGAGCCCTACAGCAGCTTCCCGCGCATTTCGAGACGAATTCTTCGCGAGCCTGCCCGGGCCGGCTTGCGCGCCGGGCCGCGCCCCCGGAAGCATGGGACCAGCGAAAGGAGCCTCCCCCCATGCCGTCCATCCTCAAGGCTGCCGTCCCCGCCCTGATCCTCGCCGCCGCTCCGCTGGCCCTGCTGGCGCAATCGGCCCCGCCGCCGCCGTCCCCGATCCGCACGATCCAGGTCGTGGGCGAGGGGCGGGCCTCGGCGGTGCCCGACATGGCCCATGTCTCGCTGGGGGTGTCCCAGCAGGCCCCGACCGCGCAGGCGGCCACGCAGGCCATGTCCGAGGGAACCGCCGCCGTCCTGGCGCGTCTCGGGACCGAGGGCATCCCGCAGGCCGACATCCAGACCGGCCAGCTCGCGCTCGATCCCGCCTACGACTACGACACGCCGGACGGCCAGCCGCGCATGACCGGCTTCGTCGCCACCCAGATCCTGGAGGTGACGGTGCGCGACCTGGGCGCCCTGGGCGGGGTGCTCGACGCGGTGGTGGCGGACGGGGCCAACCGGATCAACGGCATCGGCTTCGACGTGGCCGAGCCCCGCGCGCTCACCGACGAGGCGCGGCGCGAGGCGGTGGCCGACGCCCGCGCGCGGGCGGAGCTCTTCGCGCAGGCGGCGGGCGTCACGCTGGGCGAGGTGCTGGCGATCGGCGAGTCCGGCTCCTACGGGCCGCCGATGCCGATGTTCGACCGGCAGGCCGCGCCGGCGGCGGCCGGGTCGGTCCCGGTCGCCCCCGGCTCGCTGAGGCTGTCGGCCAGCGTCTCGGTCACCTACGCCATCGCCGAGTGAGGCCGGTCAGGCGTTCAGCGCCTGGTCCAGGTCGGCGATGAGGTCGCGCGAATCCTCGATGCCGATGGACAGGCGCACCGAATCCGGCGCCACCCCCGCCGCGCGCTGCTGCTCCTCCGAGAGTTGGCGGTGCGTGGTGGAGGCCGAGTGGATCACGAGGCTGCGCGCGTCGCCGAGGTTGGCGACGTGGCTGAACAGCCTGAGCGCGTTCACGAAGCGCACGCAGCCCTCGTAGCCGGCCCGGAGCTGGACGGTGAAGATCGCCCCCGCCCCCTTGGGGCAGATGCGGGCGGCGCGGGCGAAGTAGGGCGACGATTCCAGCCCCGCGTAGGTCACGCCCGCCACGCGCGGATCGGACTCCAGCCAGCGCGCCACGGCCATGGCGTTCTTCACGTGCCGCTCCATGCGGAGGCTGAGAGTCTCGATCCCCATGAGCGTGTAATGCGCGCCCTGCGGGTTCATCGTCATCCCGAGGTCGCGCAGCCCCACCGCGATGCCGTGGAAGGTCAGTGCCATCGGCCCGAAGGTCTCGTGGAACCTGAGCCCGTGATAGGCGGGCTCGGGCTGCGAGAGCGAGGGGAACTTGTCGCTCGCCGACCAGTCGAACTGACCCGAATCGACGACGCAGCCGCCCGTCACCGTGCCGTTGCCGGTCAGGTACTTCGTCGTCGAATGGACGACGATCGTCGCCCCGTGCTCGATGGGACGGCAGAGGTAGGGGGTGGCCGAGGTGTTGTCCACGACCAGCGGCACCCCCGCCGCGTTCGCCACCCGCGCCACCATCGGCAGGTCGGTGATGTGCCCGCCGGGGTTGGTGATCGCCTCGCAGAAGATCGCGCGGGTGTCCCCGTCCACGGCGGCGCGCAGGGCGGCCTCGTCGTCGATGTCCACGAACTTGGCCGACCAGCCGAACTTGCGGAACACCTGCGTGAACTGCGTGACCGTGCCGCCGTAAAGCCGCGTCGAGGCGACGATGTTCCGCCCCGGCGCCATCAGCGGATACAGCGCCATGATCTGCGCCGCGTGCCCCGAGGAGCAGCAGACCGCGCCCGCGCCCCCTTCCAGCGCGGCGATGCGGTTGGCCAGCGCCATCACCGTCGGGTTGGTCAGGCGCGAGTAGATGTAGCCGACCTCGCGCAGGTCGAAGAGCCGCGCCGCGTGGTCGGCGTCTTTGAACACGTAGGCGGTGGTCTGGTAGATCGGCACCTGCCGCGCGCCCGTCGCCGGATCGGGCGCGGTCCCGGCATGGACCTGCAGCGTGTCGAAATGGAGCGGCTTGTCGGTCATGGTGGTCCTCCTTCGCGGCGGACCATAGACGGGCGGGTCGGCGGTGCGGAAGGGGGCTCCGCCCCCCGCGCCTGCGGCGCTCCCCCCGGGATATTTGGGGTCGAAGAAGGAGGAGGGGCCTCTCGGCCTTGCCGCATCGATCACCGGAAAGGGGGGATGGTGGGCGACCCTGGAATCGAACCAGGCATGGGTCTCCCCGGCGGAGTTACAGTCCGCTGCCGCACCTTGCAGCTCGTCGCCCGACGCGAGGCGGGAGATAGCCGCCCCGCGCAGGGGGGTCAACACGAAACCTGACCGCCTGCCGTCAGGACGTCTCGACCGCCGGGGGCGCGTCGCCGGGGCGGGGGGTGCCCTCCGCCTCGCGCCAGCCCGCCTGCCAGGTGCGGAAGGCCTCGGTCCCGGCGGGGTAGGGGTTGCTCAGGAGCGCCTGCCGTCGCAGGCCCGCCTCGTAGCCCGCGCGCCCGGCGGATTCGCTGCTGTCCTCGGCCATCGCCGCCCTCCTGTCCGGTCGCTCCGTCAGATAGCGCGCGCCGCCCGGAGCGACAGGGATTGCGCGCCGCGCCGTCGCGGGGCAAGGACCGGACAGGCCAAGGGAGGCGACGCCCATGAAGAAACCCCTGTGGGTCATCGACAAGGAGCGCGCCCGCCGCGCCTCGGCGCAGGAGACGATCTGGCTCTTCGGCCTCCATGCCGTGCGCGACGCGCTCCTCAACCCGCGCCGGACCCGGCTGCGGCTGGTGGTGACGCCCAACGCGCTCGACAGGCTGGGCGACGCCGTGGCCGCCAGCGGCCTGGAGCCCGAGATCAGCGACCCCCGCCGCTTCGCCGCCCCGCTCGACCCCGAATCGGTCCACCAAGGCGCGGCGCTGGAGGCCAGGCCGCTCGACTGGGGCAGCTTGCGCGACGCCGCGCTTTCGGACGGGCCGGGACCGGCGCGGATCGTGCTGCTCGACCGCGTGACCGACCCGCACAACGTCGGCGCCATCCTGCGCTCGGCCGAGGTCTTCGGCGCCCGCGCGGTGGTGGGGGTGGAGCGGCACGCCGCCCCCGAGACCGGATCGCTCGCCAAGGCGGCCTCGGGCGCGCTGGAGCGGCAGCCCTACATCCGCGTCAAGAACCTGTCCGACGCCATGGAGGAGCTGCGCGCGATGGGCTTCCTCCTTCTCGGCCTCGCGGGCGAGGGCGGACGGACCATCGGCGCGGCCCTGGACGGGCGGCGCGACCGGCCCGTGGCGCTGGTGCTGGGGGCCGAGGGGCCGGGCCTGCGCGACAAGACGCAGGCAACCTGCGACGAACTGGTTCGGATCGGCGCGGCGGGTAGCTTCGGTTCGCTCAACGTGTCGAACGCTGCGGCCGTGGCGCTCTATGCAGCCTCGCCGGAGTCAGTCCCGTCGGCCACTTGAGCACGCTCGCGAAAGCGTGATCGAAGAAATGTGAAGGGGCAGGGAACAAGCGCGGCCCTCGCGCGTCTTGTTCATGACGCACATCGGAACCTGTGCGTTTCGCTTCACTGTCCCTCGTTCCACACCTTGCGCCCGGGCCTTCCGCCTGGGCGTTTTTTTGTTCGGAGACCGACCATGGCCCACGCCACCGACGACCTCGTGCGCGATGTCCTCTCGCGGGTGAGGACCATCGCCGTCGTGGGCTTCTCGGCCAATCCCTCGCGGCCCAGTCACGGGGTCGCGAGGTATCTCCAGAGCAGAGGCTATCGCGTGATCCCGGTCAACCCGGGGCTGGCGGGGCAGGAGTTCCTGGGCGAAAAGGTGCGCGGCTCGTTGGCGGAAATCCGCGAGCCGGTGGACATGATCGATGTCTTCCGCCGCAGCGAGGAGGTGGCGGGGGTGACGGACCAAGCGCTCGCCCTATCTCCACGGCCCTTCGCGATCTGGACGCAGCTCGGCGTGCGCGACGACGCGGCGGCGGGGCGCGCGGAAGGAATGGGCGTCAAGGTCGTGCAGGACCGCTGCCCCGCCATCGAGATCCCGCGACTCGGGCTGCTGCCGGTCTGACATGGGTCAGCTTGCGCCCGGTTTGTGGCCGGAATGTGGCGGCCGTTCGCGGGCACCCATCGGTCGCGTCAAGGTCCGGCGGGACTCCCGTAGGGCGGGCTTCAGCCCGCCAGGCTCCGCCGGCCGGATCCGCGCCACCGGCCGAGGTTCCGTGGCGGAGCGAGCCCCGCCCGACGACCGACCCGGCCTCAGCCCCGCGCCGCCTTCTCCTCCAGCCCGGACCGCCCTTCGCGCCGCTCCAGCTCGGCCTCGACGTCCGCCAGCGTCACGTCGCGCGCCGCGCACATGACGAGGAGGTGATAGAGCGCATCGGCCGCCTCGGCGATCAGCTTCTCCCGGTCGCCCTTCACCGCCTCGACGATGGCCTCGATGGCCTCCTCGCCGAACTTCTGCGCGGCCTTTTCCGGCCCCTTCGACAGCAGCCTGGCCGTCCAGGACGACTCGGGGTCCGCGCCCTTGCGCGATTCGATGGTGGCGGCGAGGCGCCCGATTCCTTCGCCCAGGCTCATGCGAGGCGGACCGGGATGCCGGCCGCCGCCATGTGCGCCTTGGCCTGGGGGATGGTGTAGGTGCCGAAGTGGAAGATCGAGGCGGCGAGGACCGCGCTCGCGTGGCCCTCGGTCACGCCCTCCACGAGGTGGTCGAGCGTGCCGACCCCCCCCGACGCGATCACGGGGATCTCCACCGCGTCGGCGATGGCGCGGGTGAGGGGGAGGTTGAACCCCGCCCGCGTGCCGTCGCGGTCCATGGAGGTCAGCAGGATCTCCCCCGCGCCCTTGGCCGCGACGGTGCGGGCGAACTCCACCGCGTCGAGGCCGGTGGGCTTGCGGCCGCCATGGGTGAAGATCTCCCACCGCCCCGGCGCGACGGTCTTGGCGTCGATGGCGACGACGATGCACTGCGCGCCGAAGCGGTCCGCCGCCCGCGCCACCACGTCCGGGTCCGCCACGGCGGCGGAGTTGAACGACACCTTGTCCGCGCCCGCCAGCAGCAGCGCGCGCACGTCCTCGGGCGTCCGGACGCCGCCGCCCACCGTCAGCGGCATGAAGCAGCTCTCGGCCGTGCGGGTCACGAGGTCGAACATCGTGCCCCGGTTCTCGTGGGTGGCGTGGATGTCGAGGAAGCAGAGCTCGTCCGCCCCCGCCGCGTCGTAGGCGCGCGCCGCCTCCACCGGGTCGCCGGCGTCGCGAAGCTCGACGAAGTTGACGCCCTTCACCACGCGGCCGTCGGCCACGTCCAGGCAGGGGATGATGCGGGTCTTGAGCATGGCGCGCGTTTAGCGCGCCGCCGGGTGGGACGCCAGTCCTAGGCCACCGCCCAGCCCCGGATCTCCTGCAACCGGGGGTCCTTGACGTGGATCGCGTCCAGCATCGCGAAGATCACGTCGCCCAGCGGCTGCCCGATCGCTTCCCCCCGCCGGATGTAGTGCGGCCGCCAGGGCTTGAGCGCCTTCAGCAGCACGCCCGCGTCGTCCCGCAGCACGAAGCCGTGGTTCTCGCCGCCCCGATACTCGGCCACCGCCACCGCCGGCCCGTCGTCCATGCCGCCCTTGCGCGTCCAGTCGCCCAGGAACAGCGTGTGCCGCGCCGGATGCTCGGGCACGCCGGGCCGCCAGCGGACCGAGAACCGGCCCACGGGCTCCTCGCGGTGCACCAGCCGCCCCTCGGCGCTGCGCGCGGGCTGGCCGCAGCAGTCGCAGAGGACGGATTCCTCCACCTCCGGGATGACGACGATCTCCTGCCAGCGCAGCGCCATCAGTCCGCCAGCGTCTCCAGCGCCGCGCGCAGGTCCACCGCCCCGTCATAGAGCGCGCGACCCACGATCGCCCCCGCGACGACGCCCGTCCCCTTCAGCCGCCTCAGGTCGTCCAGCGACGACACCCCGCCGCTCGCGATGACGGGGATCGAGACGGCTTCCGCCAGCGCCGCCGTCGCCTCGACGTTCGGCCCCTGCATGGCGCCGTCCCGCGCGATGTCGGTGTAGATGATCGCCGCGATGCCCGCGTCCTCGTAGGCGCGGGCGAGATCCGTCACCGTCGCCTCGGTCTCCGCCGCCCAGCCGCGCGTGGCGACCCGGCTCTCCCGCGCGTCGATCCCCACCGCGACCTGCCCCGGATAGGTCCGCGCCACCTCGCGCACGAAAGCCGGGTCCTCGACCGCCGCCGTCCCCA
This sequence comes from Rubellimicrobium aerolatum, assembly GCF_017872975.1. Classification (GTDB taxonomy): domain Bacteria; phylum Pseudomonadota; class Alphaproteobacteria; order Rhodobacterales; family Rhodobacteraceae; genus Rubellimicrobium; species Rubellimicrobium aerolatum. Next base: position 20,690 of record NZ_JAGGJP010000005.1, on the reverse strand, counting down.
GGATCACGCGCGCGAGCCCCGCGCCCAGCCACCGCTCCACCGTCGCCCGGTCGCGGATGCCGCCGCCGAGCTGCGCCGGCACCGCGCAGGCCGCCAGGATCGCCTCCACGGCCTTCGCGTTGCGCGGCTCCCCCGCGAAGGCCCCGTCGAGGTCCACGAGGTGCAGCCACCGCGCCCCGGCCTCCACGAAGGCCTTCCCTTGGGCCGCCGGATCGTCGTTGAACACGGTCGCCGCCGACATCTCGCCGCGCAGGAGACGCACGGCCTGGCCGTCCTTCAGGTCGATGGCGGGATACAGGATCATCGGGGACTCGGGCTGCCTTGGGGAGGGCTTCCCCTTCGCACGGGGGCGCGCGGAGTTCAATCCGGGGCCCCCGGAACAGCCCGCTTCGACGGACGTTCAAACGCCGTCCGCATCCCAAGGAGAACCCCATGCCCCGCATCGAGGCCGCCGACGGCACCGCCCTTTACGTCAAGGACTGGGGCTCGGGCCGCCCCGTGGTGCTGATCCACGGCTGGCCGCTCAACGCCGACTCCTGGGAGCATCAGGCCTACCACCTCGCCCGCGCCGGCCATCGCGTGATCGCCTACGACCGGCGCGGCTTCGGGCGCAGCGAGCAGCCGTGGACCGGCTACGATTACGACACCCTCTCCGACGACCTCGCGGCCGTCATCGACGCCCTCGGCCTTCAGGACGCCGCCCTCGTCGGCTTCTCCATGGGCGGCGGCGAGGTCGCCCGCTACATGAGCCGCCATCAGGGAAGGGGCGTCCGCAAGGCCGCGCTCCTCGGCTCCATCGCGCCCTATCTGGTGCAGGCCCCCGACAACCCGGACGGCGCGCCCAAGGAGATGCTCCAGGGGATGCAGGAGCAGATCCTCAAGGACCGCCCCGAGTTCCTGAAGGGCTTCTTCCGCAACTTCTACGGCCAGGGCCTCCTGTCCGGCACCAGCGAGGGCGTCCTCCACTGGTCGCTCCACATGGCGCTCCTCGCCAGCGTCAAGGCCACGGTGAACTGCATCGACGCCTGGCAGGAGGACTTCCGCCCCGACCTGGCCGCCTTCGACCTGCCGACGCTGGTGATCCACGGCACCTCCGACGCCATCGTGCCCATCGATCCCACCGGCCGCGCGGCGGCCCGGATGATCCCGCAGGCTCGCCTGATCGAGTACGACGGCGCCCCTCACGGCTTCCTCGCCACCCACGCCGAGCGGGCGACGCAGGACCTCCTCGACTTCCTGGCGTGACGGACCCGGGCGATGATCCTGCGCCGGGTGGCCTTTGGGGACCCGTCGCTTGCGTATTTGGGCCAAGTTGATGGGCAGTCGCCAGGGCGGCCCGCCGCGAGGCGGTTCGCGCGCAACCGGCCCGGCCGCGTAGGGCGGGCTTCAGCCCGTCCTACGCCCGCTTGGATTCCGAACCCGCCTGTTCCCGCCGGCGTCGGATGGGGTTCCACACCACCATCCGACCGTTCCGCCGGGACCGGCCGCCCGCGCCCCTACGGCCTCCACCGCAGGAAGTTGCCGATGATCCGCAGCCCGGTCGCCTGACTCTTCTCCGGGTGGAACTGCGTCGCCACCACGGTGTCGCGCCCGACGATGGCGGTCACCTCGCCGCCGTAGTCCACATGGGCCAGCCGATGCGCCGGGTCCGCGACCCGCATCTGCCAGGAATGCACGAAATAGGCGTGGTCCCCCGTCGCCACCCCCTCCAGCACCGGATGCCCGCCGCCCGTCACGATCAGGTCGTTCCAGCCCATGTGCGGCACCTTCAGCGCCGGGTCCGTGGGCGCGATCCGCGCCACCTCGCCGGGGATCAGCCCCAGCCCCTGCACCGTCTCGAACTCGTGCCCCACGGTGGCGAGAAGCTGCATCCCCACGCAGATGCCCAGCAGCGGCTTGCCCGCCCGCACCGCCTCCAGCACCGCCTCCTCCAGCCCCCCGGCGGCGGCCAGCGCCCGGCGGCAATGCGGGAAGGCCCCGTCGCCCGGCAGCACGATGCGGTCGGCCCGGCGCACCACCTCGGGGTCGGCCGTCACGACGACCGTCGCCCCCTCCGCCATCCGCACGAAGGCCTTCTCGGCGGAGTGGAGGTTGCCCACCCCGATGTCGATTAGCGCGGTCGTCATAGCGCGCCCTTGGTGGAGGGCAGGGCGTCCCCCGCGCGCGGGTCGGGCTCCACCGCCATCCGCAGCGCCTTGGCGACGGCCTTGAAGGCGGCTTCCGCGACGTGGTGGCTGTTCAGCCCGCGCACCTTGTCGACGTGCAGGGTGATGCCGCCGTGGGTGGACAGCGCCTGGAAGAACTCGCGCACCAGCTCGGTGTCGAAGGTGCCGATCTTCTGCGTCGGGAAGCCCACCTCGAACGCCAGCCAGGGCCGCGCCGACAGGTCCAGCGCCGCCTCGACCCTGGCGTCGTCCATCACCAGCGCGAAGTGCCCGTAGCGGCGGATGCCCCGCTTGTCGCCCAAGGCCTCGCGAAGGGCCTGCCCGACCGCGATGCCCACGTCCTCGACCGTGTGGTGGTCGTCGATGTGGAGGTCGCCCTTGGCCCGCACGTGGAGGTCGATCAGCGAATGCTTCGCCAGTTGGTCGAGCATGTGGTCGAAGAACCCCACGCCCGTCGCGCAGTCCGAGCGCCCGGTCCCGTCGAGGTCCAGCGTCACGGTGATGTCGGTCTCGCGCGTTTGCCGCGCGATGGTGGCCTGCCGCATGGTCCTGGTCTCCGCCCTGTCGCGCCGCCCGCATGGCCCGCGCCCGCCCGTCCGTCAAGGCCGCCGCTCGGATCCGCGCCGGGCGGCCCGGCGATTCACCGGTCCTTAAGCATCTTCTGGCAAGGTGGGATTCGGGCAGCAGGCAAAGGGGAATCGGATGCAGGTCCTGATCGTCGAAGGAGATTCATCGCTGCGCGCGCAGGTCGCCACGGCCCTCATGCCGGCGGGCTTCGACGTGCTGGCCTTCGCCCTGTCCGGCCCCGCCAAGGAGGCCGCCCGCCGCAACCGCATCGACCTCCTCGTGCTGGGCGAAGGGAAGGGGCGCGACGCGCGCGCCGGCCTGACGCAAGACGGGCGCGGCGAAGACTGGCACGACGAAGACGGGCACGGCGAAGGACAGGGCGCGGCGCTGCCCCTCGACCTCGCGCTCCTCGCCGACTGGCGCAACCCCCGGCTGGCGACGATCCTGCTCTCCGACCGCCGGGGCGACGCGCTGGAGGAGGCGTTCGCGCTCCTTCCCTCGCTCCAGGCCGTCCTCGGCCGCCGCCCCGATCCCCGCACGCTCGCCCAGGTCGCCCTGTCCGCCGTCCCCGCCGCGTCCCATCGCAAGGCCGCCGGCCCGGCCGCGCCCACCGCCATGCCCGCCCGCGCCGCCGCGACGGTCTCCGCCGTGCCTGCGACCCACCCCGACGAGTCCGCCCCCGCCCTGTCCGGCTCCATCGCTCTGATCGACCGCATCCCCGAAGCCGCGACGGCCGGCGAGACGGTTCCCCAGGAGGAAAGGCCCGGGCCTGTCGCCACCATGGAGGCTTCGATCCCGCACGATCCCGCCGCCGTGCCCATCGCCGTGCCCATCGCCGTGCCCGCCATCGTCGGGGCAACTCCTCGCCCCGATCTCCCGGCCCTCGCCGCCGAGGCTCCGCGCCCCGCCGATCCGATCCGTCCGACCGTTCCGGCGCCGGAGACGGCCCCGTCGGACCACCCCGTCGCGGCGCTCCGCCCGGCCGGTCCGCCCCACGCGCCGGCGTCCGTGGACGGGTCGGCCCAGCCGAGCCTCCCGGAACCGACGCTCCCCTCGTCCGATCCCGTCCCCCCATCCAGGACGGGGGCCACCGCGCCGGACGCGGCGACCCCCGCCATCCCGCCGCCGAGCGCCGGGTTTCCCCCGTCCCCGCCGCCGGAGGCCGCCCGGCCCGAGCGGCGGCTCCGCCTGTCGATGGCGGCCCCGGGCCCCGCCTCCGTTCCGGCCCGCCCGCCGCTCCCCTCCTTCGCCGAGCCCGCGCCGCCCCGCCCGTCCCCGTCCCCCGCCGCCCCGGCCGTGCTCTCCGCCGCCGAGACCCGGGCGCTCCTGTCGGAACTCGCGCGCCGCTACAGCCGCATCGCGGGCGAGCCGCCGGCCGCTCCGGGCGCGGACGGCCCGGCACCGGGCCCGCGCCTCCTCCAGCACGGCTGACCCGGCGGCCCCGGGGATTGCGGCCCACCTTGCCGCCGTGCCACCCTGCCGGACACCCCGCCCGAGCAGAGGCCCCCATGTCGCCCGTCTTCGTCCAGATCCGCTGCCGCCCCGGCACCACCTACCGCGTGGCCGAGGCCATCGCCCTCAAGGAGATCCATTCGGAGCTCTACTCGACCAGCGGCGACTGGGACCTGCTGATGAAGCTCTACGTCCCCGAGGGGGCCGACATCGGCCACTTCATCAACGAGCGACTCCTCGACATCCCCGAGATCGAGCGCTCCCTCACCACGCTGACCTTCAAGGCGTTCTGAGGCGGGCGACGGGGCAGGGGGCCCCACCGTCCCACGGGGCGGCCCGGGGCCAGGCTCGACCCCGCCATCGCGGAGCGCCGACCCGGCCCCGTCATCCGCGACAAGTCAGACCGCTCCGCCGCGCCCGGCCCGACTCCTGGCCCGACTTCCGGCCCTGCTCCGGCCGACCGCTTCCGCTTGCGGCCCGGCCCCGACCGGGCGCATCTGGTCCGCGCCGGCATCGGCGAACGCATCAACAAGGGAACGCGTCCATGCTCAAGGGGATCGACAACCGGCTCAACGCCGACGTGCTGTATGCGCTGCGCGCCATGGGGCACGGCGACGTGGTGGTGGTCTGCGACACCAACTTCCCGGCGGACAGCATCGCCCGCCACACCGACCTGGGCGAGCTGCTGCACATGGAGAACCTCACGGCCGCCCAGGCCATCGAGGCCATCCTCTCCGTCCTCCCCCTCGACACCTTCGTCGAGGATCACGCCGCCCGCATGGAGGTGGCGGGCGAGCCCGCGACGGTGCCCCCCGTGCAGATGGAGGTGCAGAACGCCATCGACGCCGCCGACGGCCGCGAGGCCCGCATGGCCGGCGTGGAGCGATTCGACTTCTACGACCGCGCCCGCGAGGCCTATGCCGTGATCCAGACCGGCGAGCGGCGCTTCTACGGCTGCTTCCTGTTCCGCAAGGGCGTGATCCCGCCCGAAGGCTGACGCCCGACCTCCCGTTCCCCTCGGCCCGCCCGCACCCGCCGCGCGCCGGCCGGGCGGGACGGCCCCGGGCCGCCACGGTCGAGGCGGCCGGCCCGGGCGACGCCCTCCCCGAAGGGCGCGGCCCGGGGGGGGCACGCTCCCGCCCCGCCACGACGGCCCGTCCGCGGCGCCGCCCCCGTCAGGCCCCGCCGCGCCTGGACGGAGGACCGGGGAGGGAGGCGATCGGCCGCGCCGACGGGCCCGGCCCCGCTTTTCGCCGGGACCGGCCTTGCGCCCAACCCGGGAGAGGCCCCAGATCGGGGGCGCGACCCCCCAGCCCAGGAGACCCGATGGACGATGGCCACAGCCTCATCACCCTGCTCGTGGCCGGCTTCGTCCTGGCCTTCGTGCTCGGCCTCGTCGCCAACCGGCTCCGGCTCTCGCCGCTGGTGGGCTACATCGTGGCAGGGGTGATCGTCGGGCCGTTCACGCCGGGCTTCGTGGCCGACATCCACCTCGCCCCGCAACTGGCCGAGATCGGGGTGATCCTGCTGATGTTCGGGGTCGGGCTGCACTTCTCGCCCAAGGACCTCATGGCCGTGCGCGCCGTGGCCCTCCCCGGCGCCATCGCACAGATCGCCGCCGCGACGCTCCTCGGCTGGCTGCTGGGCCTGTCCTACGGCCTGGGCCACGCCGAGGCGCTGCTCCTGGGCTTCTCCGTCTCGGTCGCCTCCACCGTGGTCCTCGTCCGCGCGCTGGAAGAACGGGGGCAGGTCCGCAGCCCGACGGGCCGCCTCGCGGTGGGCTGGCTCATCGTCGAGGATCTCGTGATGGTGCTGGCCCTGGTCCTGCTGCCGCTGCTGGCGGCGACCGGCGACGCCCCGGACCTCGGGGGCGTCGCGGCCTCGGTCGGGCTCGTGCTCCTCAAGGTCTCGGCCTTCGTGGTGCTGATGGCGGTGGTGGGCACCCGCGTCCTGCCCGCGACCCTCATCGCCATCGCGCACGAACGCTCGCGCGAATTGTTTACGCTGGGCGTGCTCGCCATCGCCATGGGCATCGCCTGGCTGGCCTACGCCGTCTTCGAGGCCTCCTTCGCGCTCGGGGCCTTCGTGGCGGGGCTGGTCCTCGCCGCCTCGCCGCTCGGCCACAGCGCGGCGGAACGCTCGCTGCCGCTGCGGGACGCCTTCTCGGTGCTGTTCTTCGTTTCCGTGGGGATGCTCTTCGACCCCCTCATCCTGATCGAGCGACCCATCGCCGTCCTGAGCCTCCTCGGCATCGTCACCGCCGGCAAGGCCGTCGCCGCCCTGGTCATCACCACGCTCTTCGGCCAGGACCGCCGCACCGGCCTGACCGTCGCGGCGAGCCTCGCCCAGGCGGGGGAGTTCACCTTCATCCTCGCGGGCCTCGGCGTGACTCTGGGGGTGCTGGCCCCGGAGACTCACGACCTCGTGCTGGCGGCGGCGCTCCTGTCCATCGCGCTCAACCCCTTCGTGTTCAAGCTGGCCGACCTCGCCGCCGGGCGCCATCCCGTGCCCGCCCGGCCCGGCCCCTGACCCGGCCCCTGCCTGACCCGGCCCCTGCCTGACCCGGCGTCGGGGGGCTGGCGCGCTTGGCCTTCCCGCCCGGCGGGCCTAGATAGGGGCCGGGCGACCGGATCGGGGACCATGGCGGACGGCGGCATCATCGCGGGCACGGCGGCGGCGGACCTGATCGCCTGCCCGGAATGCGACGCCATCTATCGCGCCGCCGAGGTGCCCGATGGCAGCCGCGCCACCTGCGCCCGCTGCCACACCGTCCTCATCTCGCCCCGCCGCCACGCCGGCATGGTCGTGATCGCGCTGGCGCTGACGGCGGTGGTGCTGGTGGTGGGCTCGCTCTGGTTCCCGTTCCTCCGCATCGAGGCGCGGGGCCTCTGGCAGCAGGCGACCCTCTGGGAGGTGGCGACCAGCTTCGTCGGCGGCCCCCTCCTCCTCGTCTCGCTCGCGGTGACGGCGGCGATCCTGGTCCTGCCGCTGATGCGCGCCATGCTGATCCTCTACACGCTGGTCCCCATCGTCTTCGACCGCCCGCCGCCCGCCCAGGCCGCCCGCGCCTTCCGCCTCGCCGAATCCCTGCGCCCCTGGTCCATGGCCGAGATCTTCGCCATCGGCTGCGCCGTCTCGCTCGTGAAGATCGCCGACCTCGCCCAGGTCTCGCTCGGCCCCGCCTTCTGGATGTTCGCGGGGCTGGTGGTCGTCACCGTCGCCCAGGACCAGATCGTCTGCCGCTGGTCGGTCTGGCAGTCGATCAGCCCCGCCCGATGACCCCGGTCCCCGAAGCCGGCCTCCTCCACGTCACCGCCCGCGACGCCGGCCTCGTGGCCTGCCGCCGCTGCTCGCGCGTCTGGCCCATGGGCCAGGACCGCTGCGGCCGCTGCGGCGGCCGGCTCGTGTCGCGCGACCCCCGCAGCCTCAGCCGCGTCTGGGCCTGGTGGGCGGCGGGCCTCATGGCCTACCTCCCCGCCAACATCTACCCGATGCTGGAGACCCGGACGCTCTTCTCCACCCAGGACTCCACCATCGTCGGCGGCGCGGTGGAGCTCCTGCTCCACGGCTCGGCCGGCATCGCGCTGGTCATCCTCGTCGCCAGCGTCGGCATCCCCTTCGCCAAGTTCGTCTGCATCGCCTTCCTCGCCATGTCCGTCCGCCACGGCTCGCGGATGGCGCCGGGCCTGCGGATGCGCCTCTACGAGATCGTGGACTACATCGGCCGCTGGTCGATGATCGACGTGTTCGTGGTTGCGATCCTCGCCTCCCTCGTGCAACTCAACGTCGTGGCCTCGATCAGCCCCGGCCCCGCCTCCCTCGCCTTCGCGCTTTCGGTGATCTTCACGATGCTCTCGGCCCAGGCCTTCGACCCCCGCATGATCTGGGACGGCATCGAGGCCCGCGCCGAAGCGGAGACGGAGGCCAAGGCCCGCGCCGAAGCGGAAACGGAGGCCGACGCCCGCGCCCAGGCGGAGCCGGAGGCCGAACGCCCCGCATGACCGACCCCATCCCCCCGATCCCCGTCGCCTCCGCCCGGCGAAGCCTCTGGCAGCGCGTGTCCGTCATCTGGCTCGTCCCGCTCGCCGCGCTCGCCATCGCCCTCGGCGTCGCCTGGAGCAGCTTCCGCGAGCAGGGCCCCCTCATCGAGATCGAGTTCGAGGACGCCGCCGGCGTGGTGGCCCGCCAGACCGAGCTGCGCTACCGCAACGTCGCCGTCGGCCTCGTCGAACGGGTCCGCTTCACCCCCGACCTCGCCCGCGTCATCGTCTCCGTCCGCCTCGACCGCGAGGTGGCGCCCTTCGTGGACGCCGACGCCCGCTTCTGGGTCGTCCGCCCCGAGATCACCACCCAGCGCATCACCGGCCTGGAGACCGTGCTCTCCGGCGTCTTCATCGAGGGCACCTGGGACAACGCCCGCAGCGAGCCCGCCGAACGCTTCCAGGGCCTCGCCACCACGCCCCTCCTCGGCGTCGGGCAGGAGGGCCTCGAATTCACCCTCCGCTCCACCGACGGCACGCTGACCTCGGCGGTGCCGATCATCTACCAGGGCGTCACCGTCGGGCAGGTGGGCGACCCCGTGGTGGGCACGGACGGCATCTCCGTCACCGCCCCCGCCGTCATCTTCGCCCCCTACGACCGCCTCGTGACCGAGGCGACCGTGTTCTGGGATGCCTCGGGCTTCAGCCTCTCCGTCGGTTCGGGCGGGGCCGAGGTGGACTTCGACTCGCTGTCCTCGCTCATCGTCGGCGGCCTCGCCTTCGACACCTTCGTCTCGGGCGCCCAGCCCGCCCGCGACGGCGACGTGTTCGAGGCCTTCCTCTACGAATCCTACGCCCGCGACTCGATCTACACCGACCCGAACTCGCCGGTCCTGTCCCTCCTCGCCATCTTCTCGGGCGACATCGCCGGCCTCGCCGTCGGCGCCCCGGTCGAGCTCGACGGCCTCCGCATCGGCGAGGTGACGGACGTGAACGGCCTCCTCGACCCCGAACGCTTCGGCGACGAGGAGGTGCATCTCCAGGCCGTCCTCGCCCTCCAGCCCGCCCGCCTCGGCCTCGAAGGCGACGCCGGCCGCGAGGAGGTGCTCGACGCCCTCCAGGCCCGCGTGGCGCGCGGCCTTCGCGCGCAGCTCGCCTCCGCCGGCCTCCTCGGCGGCCTCAAGGTCCAGCTCCTCGAACTGCCCGACCTCCCCCCCGGCGAGATCGACCTCGCCGCGCTCCCGTTCCCCGCCCTCCCCACCGCCGAGGCCCAGATCGCCGACGTGGCGGGGCAGGCGCAGGACGTGCTGACCCGCGTCTCGAACCTCCCCATCGAGGACCTGCTCGACTCCGCCACCGCCTTCCTCGACAACGCCGCGACGCTGGTCGGCTCGCCCGAGACGCAGGCGGTGCCCGGCCAGATCAACGGCCTCCTGGGCGACCTCCGCAACGTCACCGCCTCGCCCGAGGTGCAGGCGCTCCCCGGCCAGCTCTCGCAGACGCTCGCCGACATCGACGCCACCATCAACGGCATCCGCGAAAGCCTGGACAGCTTGCGCGAGCAGAACGCCATCGGCCGCATCCTCGCCGCCGTGGATACCGCCAACACCGCCGTCGCCCGCATCGGCGAGGCGACGGCGGGCGTCCCCGCCCTCATCGACAACCTCAACGCCGTCGCCGCCAAGGCCCAGGCCCTCCCCGTGGAGGACCTGCTGGCCGAGGTCTCGGGCCTTTCCGCCGACGCCCGCGCCCTCCTGGCGCAGCCCGGCGTGCAGGAGCTTCCGGCCCAGCTCGGCCAGCTCTCCACCGAGGCGACCGCCACCCTCTCCGAGGCCCGCGCGATCCTCTCCGACCTCGACGACGGCGAGCTCGGAACCCGCCTCGCCTCGGCCATCGCCGCCGCCGATCAGGCCGCGCAGTCCGTCCAGTCCGCCGCCGACGACCTGCCGCAGCTCACCCGGCGCATCGACGCTTTGGTGGCCAAGGCCAACGCCCTCCCCGTCGGGGAGCTGGTGGCCGAGCTCACCGCGCTCTCCGCCAGCGCCGACGCGCTGGTGGGTTCCGAAGGCGCGCAGCAGCTCCCCGCCGACCTGTCCGCCGCGCTGGCCGAGGTCGAGGCGCTGCTGCGCGAGGCGCGCGAGGGCGGCGTGATCGCCAACGCCAACGCCACGCTCGCCGCCGCCCGCGACGCCGCCACCAGCCTGCCCGCGCTGGTCGAACGCGCCAGCGCGCTGCTCGACCAGGCGACCGCCACCGTGGCGGGCTTCGACTCCTCCTCCGGCGTCGTGCGCGAGGCGCAGGCCGCCATCCGCGAGGTCGCCGCCGCCGCCGACGCCGTGGCCGCGCTCGCCCGCACCATCGAGCGCAACCCCAACTCCCTCATCTTCGGACGCGACTGATGATCCATCGCCCGGCCTCCCTCGTCCTCGTCCTCCTCCTCGCCGCCTGCTCGCGCGAGCCCCTGCGCCTCGCGGTCCCGCCCGCCCCGGCCTCCGAGAGGGTGGGCGTGGCCTTCGCCTCCGTCGAGGTGCTGGACGTGTCGCTCCCCGCCTACGCGCAGGACGATCGCATCTACGTGCAGGGGCAGGGCGGGGCGCTGACCGCCGTCCCCCGCGCCGTCCTCGCCGACGACCCGGCCCGCGCCCTGACGCTCGACCTCTCCCGCACCCTCGGGGCGCTCACCGGCGCCCGCAGCGCCCCCGAGCCCTGGCCCTTCGAGGAGCGCGCCCAGGCCCAGGTCGATGTCCGGGTGGCCGAGATCGTCGCCGACGCCACCGCCGGCGCCTTCGTCATCCGGGGCCAGTACTTCGTCGCCTCCCAGGACGGCACCGGCCGCGACCGCGCCCGCGAGTTCCGCGTGGCCGTCCCCCTCCCGCCCGACCCCGGCCCCGCCGCCATCGCGAGCGCACGCGGCCAGGCGACCCTGCAACTCGCCCGCCAGATCGCGACCGACGGCCTGCGCTGAAGCGTCATCGCATCGTAGGGTGGGGTTGCACCCCACCACGCTCCCCGGCCACTCGCGCGGGTTGATCGGACGAGGCATGGCGCGCTGAAGCCTGCCCCACGAACCCTCCCCGATCCGACGCCCTGAGTCCCGCGAATCACACCCCTCCCGCACCCCGTCCTGACGATCCATTAAGATTCCGTCACGCTTACGCGCGTTGCTGTCGGACCTTGTTCATCCCTTGGGGTTAGCCTGACTCGCATGAACCCCACAAAGGGTCCGGCGATTCGCCGCGCCCATGACATGAACAGGAGTCCCCGATGCCCCAGGCCTTCGCCGCCCGCCCGCTGCCCGAGCTTCCCGTCGCCGGCACCGATCTGACCTATCCCGTCGCCCGCATCTTCTGCGTTGGCCGCAACTACGCCGCCCACGCGGCGGAGATGGGCAACGCCGTGGACCGCTCCGAGCCGTTCTGGTTCACCAAGTCCCCCTTCGGCCTCCTCCCCTCCGATGCGATCCTCCCCTATCCGCCGGGCACGGACGACCTCCACCACGAGGTCGAGCTGGTCCTGGCGCTGGGGCAGGGCGGCGAGGTCTGGGCCCACGGCGTCGGCCTTGACATGACCCGCCGCGACCTCCAGGCCCGCGCCAAGGAGGCCCGCAAGCCGTGGGACGTGTCGAAGGACTGGGAAGGCTCGGCAGTCGTCGCCCCGCTGGTCCAGGGCGCCCCGGCTCCCGACGCCGAACTCACCCTCAGCGTGAACGGCGACCTCCGCCAGCGCGCGCCGATCTCGGACATGATCCACGGCATCGACGCGCTCCTCGCGCATCTCCGCACGCTCTACACGCCCGGCCCCGGCGACCTCATCCTGACGGGCACCCCCGCCGGCGTCGGCCCGGTCGGCCCCGGCGACCGTCTGGAGGGCACGCTCACCGACGCGCCCCCCGTGATCCTGCGGATCGCCTAATTATGCGCCAGCCACTCCCGGAACTGCTGGGTCACCTCGTCGGCCGCGTTCACGACATGCTCGCGCGACGGGTAGGCCCCGCCATGCACGTCGTCCGCGAAGGCCCGCATCGCCGCGATCCGCTTCTCCTGCAACCGCGCGTGCTCGGCGCGGAAGTCCGCGTAGACCTTGGCATGGCGCGGGATGTGCCCGGCGGTCTGCCCCAGCACGTCGTCGGTGAACAGGTATTGCGCGTGCCCCCCGGCCCCGCCGCCCATGGAGATCAGGAACAGCCCCGTCCGCTCGGCGATGGCCTCGGTGATCTGCTGCGGCACGACCTCGATCTCGACGGCAAAGGCCCCCGCCTCCTCGTAGGCGAGGCACGACTCCCAAAGCCGCTTCGCGCTGTCCAGCGTCTTGCCCACTGCCTTGAAGCCACCCGTCCAGGTGCACTTGGACGGCACCAGCCCCACGTGCCCGCAGACGGGGATGCCGTTCTCTGTCAGCGCCCGCACGGTGGCGAGCGAGCCCGAGCAATAGACCGCATCCGCCCCCTGCGCCCAGAGCGGGAAGGCCCAGCGCAGGAAGTCGTCGGCCCCACCGACCTCGTAGAAGTTCATGCCCGGACAGGCGAAGGCATTCGGCGCGACCTGCCGGAAGCGCGGGTCCGCCAGCATCTCCGGCGGCACCGACAGCAGCTCCACGCCCGCCGCCTCCGCCGCCGCCGCTTCGTCGATGGTCTCGACGCGCAGCATGGCGAACTGGTGGCTTCCCTTCGCCGCCCGCAGGTCGGCGACCGTCCATTTCCGCGAGGAGGCGCGCACTCAGCCCACCTGCACGAGCACGCGCCCGCCCTCGGCCTTGGCCGGGTAGGTGCGCAGGTTCACGCAGACCGGCGCGCGCTTGGCAGCCCCGGTGCGGTAGTCGAACTGGCCGTTATGCTTGGGGCACTCGATCACGTAGTCCATCACCAGCCCCCCCGCGAGGTGGACGTTCTCGTGGGTGCACATCCCGTCGGTGCAGAAGAACTCGCCGTCGGGGCTGTGGTAGATCGCGTAGGTCCTGCCGCCGTGGTCCCAGCGCATGACGTCCTCCTCGTCGATCTCATCGACCGCGCACGCGTCGATCCATTGGGGCATCTTCGGTCCTTCCCTGAGGTCATGAAGTCTGTTGGGCCGGACCCCCGAAGGGCTCCGGCCGATGGGTCCGGGTCACTCGGCCGCAACGGTCCCGCTGCCGAGCGCCGAGAGGTGGAAGTCCTCGCGGTAGGGCTTGGCGGTGGCCGGCAACTCGCGCTTGAGGAAGTAATCCTCGTAACGAAGCTGCCGCCGGATCGCCGGCCACATCTCGCCAAAGGCCTGCGCGATGGAGTCGTTCGGCTTGGGCAGGTCGTGCTTGATGATCTCGTGCAGCCGGGGCAGCGCGTGATACGGCACCATCGGAAACATGTGATGCTCCACGTGGTAGTTCATGTTCCAGTAGATGAACCGCGAGATCGGGTTCATGTAGACGGTCCGCGAGTTCAGCCGGTGGTCGATGACGTTGTCCGCCAGACCCCCGTGCTGGAGCAGCCCCGTCATGATGTGGTGCCATGCCCCGTAGAGGCGCGGCCCCCCGACCAGCAGCAGCGGCACGACCGAGCCCGTCGCGACCGCCACGGCGATCGTCGCGGCGTAGATCAGCGTCCAGATGCGCGCCACGCGGATGACCTTGGGCCATTCGCTCTGCGGAACGAAGGTCTGCTCCTCCGGGTGGATCTTGCCGGCGGCGTTGTAGAGCATCCGGCCCCAGCCGTTCCAGGCGTCGAGGATGCCGAAGAAGTTCAGGAACAGCTTCGCCATCTCCGGCGGACGCATGATGGCGATCTCCGGGTCGCGGCCGACGATGTAGGTGTCGGTGTGGTGCCGCGCGTGGCTCCAGCGCCAGGTGTGCGGGTTCCGCACGATCATGAAGCAGGCGATCCCGTAGACGACGTTGTTCATCCACGGCGTCTTGAACGCGGTCCCATGGGACGACTCATGCCAGCGCGAATCCGAGGCCGAGCCATAGAGCACGCCATAGGCCAGCCAGAACGGCACCGACAGCCAGGGATGCCCGCCCACCCACAGCGCGACCGCGACCCCCGCCAGCACGACCATCGCGCCCAGCCAAAGGATCGTGTCGCGGATGGCGGGGCCATCCTTGCGCTGCATCAGCTCCTTCATGACCTTGCGCGGCACCTCGGTGTGGTACCACTCGGCGGCCGCCAATCCGCTCTCGACGGCGCGCTGGCCGTCGGGGCCGAGCAGGCTGTAGTTCCTCTTGCGCATGTGTTCCTCCTCCGAATGCGGGGTCGATCTGGCACGTCCCATAAGGCCGCGCGACGTGGTTCCCCAACATCCGCGCTGGACATTTCCTCAGAACGCCTCACAAGTGAAGTCCTGAATTGAGGTGATTACATCAGGAGCCGGAATGGCCCGCCGACCGACCATCCAGGATGTCGCCAAGGCGGCGGGCGTCAGCCAGGCGACGGTGGACCGCGTCCTGAACGGCCGCGAGCAGGTGCGCGAGGAGACCGCCCAACGCGTTTACGAGGCCGCGCGCCGGATCGGCTACCACGCCGCGCCCCTGATCGCCCAGCGGCTCCAGACCGACCTGCCGACGCTTCGGATGGGCGTCGTCCTCCACAAGGAGCGTCAGGCCTTCTACCAGGCTTTCGCCGCCGAGCTGGAAGCGGCGGCCCGCCGCGCCACCGGGGTCCGCGTCAAGCTGATGCTGGAGTTCGCGGCCTCGCAGGCTCCGTCGGACTTCGCCTCCCTCCTCCTCGCGATGCGGGGCCGGGCCGACGCCGTGGCCGCCAGCGCCGTGACGCACCCGGATGTGACCGACGCCGTCGTCACCCTCAAGGCCGAGGGCAGCCCCACCTTCGCGCTCCTCAACGACTTCGCCCAAGGCATCCGGCAGAACTACCTTGGGCTCAACAACGTCAAGGTCGGGCGCATTGCCGCCTCGGTGATCGGCTTGGCCGCGCACCGGCCCGGCAAGGTCGCGGTCTTCGTCGGCGGCTACCGCTGGCACGGCCACGAATTGCGCGAGGCGGGCTTCCGAAGCTGGTTCCGCGAATACGCGCCGCAGTTCCAGATCCTTGACACGCTGGTGAACCTTGAAACCCGCCAGCTCACCTACGAGGCGACGCTCGACCTCCTCGACCGCCACCCCGAACTGCGCGGCATCTACGTCGCGGGCGGCGGCATGGAGGGCGCCATCGCCGCCCTGCGCGAGGTTCGCAAGCCCGGCGAGGTCTGCCTCATCGTCAACGAGGTCACGCCCGAATCCCGCTCGGCGCTGATCGACGGCTTCGCGACGATGGTGATCTCCACGCCGCTGCCGCAGCTCTGCGACGACCTCGTGCGGCTCATGGCCGACGCCGTGCGGCAGGGGCCGTCCGAGGTCGCGGGCCAGCACTTCCTCCGTCCCGAACTGGTCCTTCCCGAATCTGTATGATGAAAAACCATCACAATCTTGATGATGGAAACTTCGTGAATGAGGAAAATGCGTCCCGCCTGCGTTGACGGACGGTGTGCGAACCGTCAAGCAGTCGCCGGGAACACGCGGGACAGGGAGCGTCGAGCAACGGCGCCGCCACGCGGGAGGAAGGATGCACAGATGCTGCCGTTCGCCATCAACCACATGACCGTGGCCCGCCTGTCGTTCGTCGAGCTTCTCGATGCCGCCGCCGCGCTGGGCTGCGTGGGCGTCGAGGTCCGCAACGACCTGCCCCAGCCGCTCCTCGACGGCTTGGCCCCTGAGGCGGCGGGCGATCTGGCCCGCGAGAAGGGCCTCCGCATCCTCGCGCTGGCCGAGGTCAAGCGGTTCAACGACTGGTCCCCCGCCAAGCGCGAGGAGGCGCTGGCGCTGATGAAGGTCGCGGTGGCCTGCGGCGCCGAGGCGGTGAGCCTCATCCCTCGCAACGACAACGGCGGCATGGGCAACGGCGAGCGTCAGGCCAACCTGCGCGTCGCCCTCAGGGAACTGAAGCCCCTGCTGGAGGACCACGGCCTCGTGGGCCTCGTCGAGCCCCTGGGCTTCGAGATCTGCGCCCTTCGTTACAAGACCGAGGCGGTGGAGGCCATCGAGGCGCTGAACGCCACGGGCCGCTTCAAGCTGGTGCACGACACCTTCCACCACCACCTCGCCCACGGCGGCCCGATCTTCCCGCAGCACACGGGCATCATCCACGTCTCGGGCGTGGTCGATCCCTCGCTCGCCGTCGGCGACATGGGCGACCAGCACCGCGTCCTCGTGGACGGCGCCGACCGGCTCGGCAACATCGAGCAGATCCGCGCGCTCGAATCGGCGGGCTGCCGCGGCCCCATCAGCTTCGAGGCCTTCGCGCCCGAGACCCATGCCAGCGCCGACCCGGTCGGCGACCTGCGCCGGTCCATGGACTTCATCGCCGCCCGGCTCGCGGCCAAGGCGGCCTGACCAAGGGCCGCCAAGAATCGGGCCGTCCGGGGAGGGCGGTCTTCCGGCACGAACAAATCGCGGCGGGCCGGACGCCGCCTTGGGGAGGAAACGAATGAACAAGACCCTGATCCTGGCCGGTTTCGCCGGCCTCCTGTCCACCAGCGCCATGGCCGAGACGGTGGGCGTCTCCATGGCGCTCTTCGACGACAACTTCCTGACCGTGCTGCGGAACGGCATGGAGGAGTATGCCGGCACGCTCGACGGCGTGGAACTGCAGGTCGAGGACGCGCAGAACGACGTGGCCCGCCAGCTCGACCAGATCAACAACTTCATCGCCTCCGGCGTGGACGCGATCATCGTCAATCCGGTGGACACCTCGGCCACCCAGGCGATGTCCGACGCCGCCGCCGCCGCCGGCGTGCCGCTGGTCTACGTCAACCGCGAACCCATCAACGTCGACACGCTCCCCGACAACCAGGCCTTCGTGGCCTCGAACGAGGTGGAGTCCGGCACCCTGGAAACGCTCGAGGTCTGCCGCCTCCTGGCCGAGGCCGGAACGACCGACGCCCAGGTCTACGTCATGCAGGGCGAGCTGTCGAACCAGGCCGCCGTGCAGCGCACCCAGGACATCCACGACGTGATCGCCTCGGGCGACTGCGGCGTGACCCTGAACATCATCGACCAGCAGACCGCCAACTGGTCGCGCGATCAGGCGCAGAACCTGATGACCAACTGGCTCTCGACCGGGGCGCCTTTCGACGCGCTCATCTCCAACAACGACGAGATGGCGATCGGCGCGATCCAGGCGATGAAGGCCTCGGGCATCGCCATGGACCAGGTCATCGTCGCCGGCATCGACGCCACGCAGGACGCCCTCGCGGCGATGCAGGCCGGAGAGCTCGACGTGACCGTGTTCCAGGACGCCGCCGGCCAGGGCCAAGGCTCGCTCGACGCCGCCCTCAAGCTCGCGCGGGGCGAGGCGGTGGACCAGAAGGTCTACATCCCCTTCCAGCTCGTGACGCCCGCCAACATCGACCAGTTCCTCGCCAAGAACTGATTCCCACGCCCAAGCCCGGAGGCGGCGCGCCCCTGCGCCGCCTCCCCACGGACCGGGGCTCCCCCGGCCCGCGCACAAGCCAGGAGGTCGCGACGTGGCGCAGACAACTTTCGGGGTGGGTGGCCTGACCTACGACCACTCCAAGCGGCAGTTGCCGCAGGAACTCAACGTGCTGATCGCCCTTGTGCTGATCGTCGCCGCCTTCGAGCTTCTCGGGCGCGCGCTCCTCGGCGACAGCTTCCTGCTCAACACGCGGGACAACGTGGACACGTTCTTCAACCAAGCGCGGTTGCAGATCATCATCCTTCAGGTGTCGATCGTCGGCATCATCGCCATCGGCATCACCCAGGTCATCATCTCGGGCGGCATCGACCTCAGCGCGGGCTCGGTCGTCGGCGCGACCGCCATGATCGCCATGAGCTTCGCCCAGGTCGCCACCGTCAACGGCAACCCCAACCCCAAGGCGGTGTTCCTCGAACAGGGCTGGGTGGACCTGCCGGTGCTGGTCCCCGTCCTCGTCGGCCTCGCCTGCGGCCTTCTCGCCGGCCTCATCAACGGGTCGCTCATCGCCTACACCAAGATCCCGCCCTTCATCGCCACGCTGGGCATGATGGTGACGGCGCGCGGCGTCGCCAAGTGGTGGACCAAGGGCGAGCCGATCTCCTTCCCGACCGAACCCTTCGCCGGGATCGGCAAGGGCCTGATGCCGGTCGTCATCTTCCTGGCGCTGGCCATCCTCTTCCACCTGATGCTCAAGTTCACGCTCTACGGAAAGCGCTGCTACGCCATCGGCTCCAACGAGGAGGCCGCGCGGATGTCCGGCATCAACGTGGAGCGGCACAAGGTCCTCGTCTACGCCATCGCCGGGCTGCTGGCCGCCGTCGCCGCCTTGGTGCTGTCCTCAAAGAATCTGACCGCCCAGGCCGGCATGGGCGTGATGTACGAACTCGACGCCATCGCCATGGCGGTGATCGGGGGCGTGTCGCTCTCCGGCGGGCGCGGCTCGATCGTCGGCACCGTGCTGGGCGCCCTGATCTTCGGCGTCATCATCTCCGGCTTCACCTTCCTCAAGCTCGACGCCTACTATCAGGAGATGGTGAAGGGCGCGATCATCGTGGGCGCGGTGGTGCTCGACGTCTGGCGGCAGCGCCGTCGCGGCACGCGCGGCTAGGGGGAACATCATGTCCGACATCATCCTCAGAACCGAGGGCCTGACCAAGCACTACGGCGGCGTGCACGCCCTCGTGGACGCCGACTTCGAGCTTCGCCAGGGCGAGCATGTGGCGATCATGGGCGACAACGGCGCGGGCAAGTCCACCTTCGTCCGCCAGATCACCGGGGTCGAGCGCCGCACCTCCGGCAAGGTCTGGTTCGACGGCCGGGAGGTGGACTTCCCCGGCCCCCTCCACGCCCGCGAGGCCGGGATCGAGGCGGTGTTCCAGAACCTCGCGCTGGCCGACGACCTCGACGTGCCCTCCAACCTGTTCCTGGGTCGCGAGAAGATCCTGTTCAACCTCGGCCCTTTCTCCATCCTCGACCGCAAGGCCATGCGACAGGCGACCGAGGCCGCGCTCAAGCGCACGGCGGTCAAGATCCCGAACCTCGGCAACACCATCCGCCACATGTCGGGCGGCCAGCGCCAATGCGTCGCCATCGCCCGCGCCGCGACCTTCGCCTCCAAGCTCATCATCATGGACGAGCCGACGGCCGCGCTCGGCGTACAGGAGACGGCGCAGGTCGAGAACATCGTCCGCACCCTCAAGGACAACGGCGAATCCCTGATCCTGATCTCCCACAACATGCGGCAGGTCTTCGACCTCGTGGACCGGATCATCGTCTTCCGGCGCGGGCGCATCGTCGCCAACCTCCGCAAGGAGGAGACCGACGGCCAGGACGTCGTCGCCTACATCACCGGCGCCAAGTCGCAGAACCTCGCCGCCGCCGCGCTCTGACCCCTTCACCACGGCCCCCGCGCCGCCGGGGACCGCACCATCCAAGGCAAGGACCACACATGACCGTCAAATTCGGGCTCCTAGGCGCGGGCCGCATCGGCAAGGTGCACGCGCGGGCCATCCGCAACAACCCCGACGCCGAGCTCGTCGCCGTCGCCGACGCCATCCCGGCCGCCGCCCAGTCCCTCGCCGAGGGCTACGGCATCGCCGTCCGCAGCATCGACGAGATCGCCCAAAGCCCCGACATCGACGCCGTGGTGATCTGCACGCCCACCGACACCCACGCCGACCTGATCGAGCAGTTCACCGCCATCGGCAAGGCGGTCTTCTGCGAGAAGCCCATCGACCTCTCGGTGGAGCGGGTGCGGCGCTGCCTCGCGGCCGTAAAGGCCAACGGCGGCACGCTCATGGTCGGCTTCAACCGCCGCTTCGACCCCGACTTCATGGCCGTCAAGGCCGCCATCGACGGCGGCGCCATCGGCGAGGTGGAGATGGTGACGATCTCCTCGCGCGACCCCGGCGCCCCGCCCGCCGACTACATCAAGCGCTCGGGCGGCATCTTCCGCGACATGACCATCCACGACTTCGACATGGCCCGCTGGCTCCTGGGCGAGGAGCCCGAGACCGTGGTGGCCCAGGCCTCCGTCCTCACCGACCCCGCCATCGGCGACCTCGGGGATTACGATTCGGTCAACGTCATCCTCAAGACGGCTTCGGGTCGGCAGGCGATCATCACCAACTCGCGCCGTGCCACCTACGGCTACGATCAGCGCATCGAGGTGCTGGGCTCCAAGGGCTCGGTGGCCGCCGAGAACCAGCGCGAGGCCAATATCGAGATCGCCAACGCCCAAGGCTTCACCCGCCCGCCGCTCCTCAACTTCTTCATGACCCGCTACACCGAGGCCTATGCCAACGAGATTGAGGGCTTCATCGCGGCGGTGAGCGCGAAGGGCGAGACCCCCACCACCGGCGAGGACGGCCTCAAGGCCCTGGTCTTGGCCGACGCGGCGCTCCGCTCGGCGCAGGAAGGCCGCGCCGTGATCGTCTCCGAAATCCTCGGGTAAGGGACCGGATCTCATGTCTCACAAGCCTCTTGACGTCATCACGATTGGCCGCTCGTCCGTGGACCTGTATGGGGTGCAGGTGGGCGGCCGGCTGGAGGACATGGGGTCGTTCGGCA
>NZ_JAGGJP010000004.1 GCF_017872975.1 Rubellimicrobium aerolatum | reverse complement strand
TCGGGCCGTGGGATGTGACCAGTCATGATGTGAACAGTACTCCTACCCCTTAGGGAAGTGGGAGACCCTGTCCGGTCAGTTCGGGGGCAGCTTCAACAAGCTCGTATCCAGAATTACCTCCGCCCCTTCCTCTTCACCCCACCCCGCTGCCCCGGCCGTCCCGCCGTGCTGCGCCCGGTGGCCTTCTCGGCCTCGGCCACCGCCGTTTCGACCGCCTGCTGGCGCGCGAGGGGGTCGTCGTGGAGCACCAGGTCCACCGTCTCCAGCCGCTTGACCTCGTCGCGCAGGCGCGCGGCCTCCTCGAACTCCAGGTTCTCGGCGGCCTTGCGCATGTCGGCGCGGAGGCCGTC
The DNA here is from genome assembly GCF_017872975.1 of Rubellimicrobium aerolatum. Lineage (GTDB taxonomy): Bacteria > Pseudomonadota > Alphaproteobacteria > Rhodobacterales > Rhodobacteraceae > Rubellimicrobium > Rubellimicrobium aerolatum. The sequence goes on along the minus strand of NZ_JAGGJP010000004.1, from coordinate 297,382 downwards.
GAGGACGGCCTTGAGGTTGCTCCCCGCCGCCACGCGGTCGATCTTGGCGGTGACTCGGGCCATGTCGGTGTCGCCCTTCCACATCCCGGCCAGCACGTCCTCCACGTTCTTCTTGACCGTCTGCGGCGTGATGCCGTGCAGGACGTTGTAGGCCACCTGCTTCTCGCGACGGCGCTCGGTCTCGCGCATGGCGCGCTCCATCGAACCCGTCACCCGGTCGGCGTACATGATGACCTTGCCCTCGGCGTTCCGGGCCGCGCGGCCGATGGTCTGGATGAGGGAGGTCTCGGAGCGCAGGAACCCCTCCTTGTCCGCATCCAGGATCGCCACCAGCCCGCATTCGGGGATGTCGAGCCCCTCGCGCAGGAGGTTGATCCCCACCAGCACGTCGAAGGCGCCGAGGCGGAGGTCGCGCAGGATCTCGATGCGCTCGATGGTGTCGATGTCGCTGTGCATGTAGCGGATGCGGATGCCCTGCTCGTGCAGGTATTCGGTCAGGTCCTCGGCCATGCGCTTGGTCAGCACCGTCGCCAGCGTCCGGTAGCCGGCGGCGGCGACGCGGCGGATCTCGTCCAGGAGGTCGTCCACCTGGGTCGCGACGGGGCGGATCTCGATGGGCGGGTCGATGAGGCCGGTGGGGCGGATCACCTGCTCGGTGAAGACGCCGCCGGCCTGCTCCAACTCCCACGGCGCGGGGGTGGCGCTTACGAAGACCGACTGCGGGCGCATCGCGTCCCATTCCTCGAACTTGAGGGGGCGGTTGTCCATGCAGGAGGGCAGGCGGAAGCCGTGCTCGGCCAGGGTGAACTTGCGCCGGTAGTCGCCGCGATACATGCCGCCGATCTGGGGGACCGAGACGTGGGATTCGTCGGCGAAGACGATGGCGTTGTCGGGGATGAACTCGAAGAGGGTGGGGGGCGGCTCGCCGGGGGCGCGGCCGGTGAGGTAGCGGGAGTAGTTCTCGATGCCGTTGCAGACGCCGGTGGCCTCCAGCATCTCCAGGTCGAACTGGGTGCGCTGCTCCAGCCGCTGGGCCTCCAGCAGCTTGCCCTCGCCTTGCAGCTGCCCGAGGCGGACGCGCAGCTCCTCCTTGATGCCCTTGATGGCCTGGGCCATCGTCGGGCGCGGGGTGACGTAGTGGCTGTTGGCGTAGACGCGGATGCGGTCGAAGCTGCCTTCCTTGTGGCCGGTGAGGGGGTCGAACTCGGTGATCGACTCCAGCTCGTCGCCGAAGAAGGACAGGCGCCAGGCGCGGTCCTCCAGGTGGGCGGGCCAGATCTCCAGCGCGTCGCCGCGCACGCGGAAGGAGCCGCGGGCGAAGGCGACGTCGTTGCGGCGGTACTGCTGCGCGATGAGGTCGGCCAGGACCTTGCGCTGGTCGTAGGGCTGGCCCACGAAGAAGTCCTGCGTCATGGCCGAATAGGTCTCCACGGACCCGATGCCGTAGATGCAGGAGACGGAGGCCACGATGATGACGTCGTCGCGTTCGAGCAGGGCGCGGGTGGCCGAGTGGCGCATCCGGTCGATCTGCTCGTTGATCTGCGATTCCTTCTCGATGTAGGTGTCCGAGCGGGCGACATAGGCCTCGGGCTGGTAGTAGTCGTAGTAGCTGACGAAGTATTCCACCGCGTTGTCGGGGAAGAAGCCCTTGAACTCCCCATAGAGCTGGGCGGCCAGCGTCTTGTTGGGGGCGAGGATGATCGCCGGGCGCTGCGTTTCCTCGATCACCTTGGCCATGGTGAAGGTCTTGCCGGTGCCCGTCGCGCCGAGGAGGACCTGGTTCTGCTCGCCCTCCCTGACGCCGCGCGCCAGCTCGACGATGGCGGTGGGCTGGTCGCCCGCCGGGTCGAAGTCGGTCTTGAGGGTGAACCGCTTGCCGCCCTCCAGCTTCTCGCGGCGCTGGGCCAGCGGCTTCCTGGGGCCGAAGAGGACCGGCATCGACTCGGGCGAGTTGTTGTGCATGGGGGCTGACCTGACGCGGGGGGACCTCTCTATTTGGTCCCTTTTCGTTCTCGAAACAAGGCGCGCGCTTGCGCGCGGGCGGCCCCTGCGGCACAAGGTCCCCGAGCGCCTGCGGGCGCGAGGCCCCGGAGAGGTTCAGGAGACGACGCCATGCGTGGACGCATCACCCAGATGCCCCGGAACAACACCCAGATCGGCAGCGCGGTCAAGGGCGACTGGGTGCTCGACTTCGAGCAGGGGAGCGAGCGGCACATCGACCCGCTGATGGGCTGGACCTCGTCCTCGGACATGCAGACGCAGGTGCGGCTGACCTTCGAGACGAAGGAGGCGGCGCTGGCCTACGCGCTCAAGCACGGGATCGAGGTCATCGTGCAGGCGGCCTCTCCCCGCAAGCCCAACATCCGCCCCGGCGGCTACGGCGAGAACTTCTCGACCTCGCGCCGCGAGCCCTGGTCGCACTGACGGGGCGAGGTGGGGCGGGGCCGGGGTCCGGCGGGCCGGACCCCGCTTGGCGCCTACTCCGAGGCGGGCTCGCCGTTGGCGCCCTGGCCGTCCTGCGCCTCGGGGACCTCCGCCGCCGCGCCGTCCTCCAGCGCCGGGTCCTGCGGCTGCGCGCCCTCGTTGGCGTCCTGGAGATCCTCGTCGAGGTCGCCGCCGGCGGGCTCGCCGCTCACCACGCTGGCGTCGGTGGTGGAGTCGGTCATCGTGCCCGGCGCGGCCTGGATCACCGCGCAGGCGATCCGGTCGCCCGAGTTGCCGCCCGGCTGCGTCGTGTAGTCGTCGGGGTCCGAGTGGATGATGAAGGCGCTGCCGTCCTCGTCGAAGACCATGTCCATGGTCAGGCCGATGGCGACGGCCTCGGTGTCCAGCGTGCCGTCCTCGCCCACGTTGGCGTTGGGCAGGTCGCCCGGATGCGGGCCGGTGTCGGTCATCACCCCGTGCTCGTTGCCGCCGGCGATGTGCTCCCCGGCCGACTCGAAGCCCGGTCCCTCGCAGGCGCCGACGAGGTGGAGGTGCATGGCGTGGATGCCCGGCGGCAGTCCCTCGGCGTTGATGAGCACGAGCGCGTGGCCCGAGGCGGTGGCCGAGACCGAGACGTTGCCGAGCTGGTTGCCCTGGGCGTCCATGATCCCGCCGGTGCCGCCCTGGGATTCCTGCCCGGCGGGCAGGGCGTCCTCGGGCTGGTCGGCGGCGGCCTCGCGCGCGGTCTGGCCCTCGGTGGTCTGCTGGCTGGTCTGGTTGGTGGGCCGGGTTTCCTGGCTTTCGGTCTGCGGCTGGTTCTCGGCGGGCGTCGCGGCCTCCTGCGCGAGGGCGGGGACGGCCAGCGTGGCAAGCGCGAGCGCCAGGGTCGGGAATCGGGTCATGGGGAGCCTCCTCCGGGGTTGACGCCTGCCAACGGGGCGGAGGGCGGTCGCGTTCCTTGGAGGGCGGTCCGGGGCCGCTCGGGGCGCTTTTCCTGCGCGCCGATCCGGGCTAGGACGGGGGGCAGCGGTCCCATAGCTCAACTGGATAGAGCAGCCGACTTCTAATCGGCAGGTTCGGGGTTCGATTCCTCGTGGGATCGCCAGGATTTCCGGGGGGCGGCCCCGCCCCCGAAGGGGCAGGGCCGTGGGGCCGGTCAGGCCCGCAGGTCGAAGCGGTCGAGCTCCATCACCTTGGTCCAGGCGGCCACGAAGTCGGCCACGAACTTCCCGGCCGCGTCGTCCTGGGCGTAGGCCTCGGCCAGCGCGCGCAGGATCGAGTTGGAGCCGAAGGCGAGATCGACACGGCTCGCGGTCCAGCGCACGTCGCCCGTGGCGCGGTCGCGGCCCTGGTAGACCCCGGCGCCCTCGGCGATGGGCGCCCATTTCGTGCCCATGTCGAGCAGGTTCACGAAGACCTCGTTGGTCAGCGCGCCGGGCCGCGTCGTCATCACCCCGTGCGTGGAGCCGCCGTGGTTGGCGTCGAGCGCCCGCAGGCCGCCCCAGAGCACCGTCATCTCGGGCGCGCTCAGCGTCAGGAGCTGGGCGCGGTCCACCAGCAGCTCCTCGGGCGAGAGGTGGTGCGGGCCGGAGGCGACGTAGTTGCGGAAGCCGTCCGCCTGCGGCTCCAGCGCGTCGAAGGAGGCGGCGTCGGTCTGCTCCTCGGTCGCGTCCACGCGGCCGGGGGTGAAGGGCACGTCGATAGCCACGCCCGCCGCGTGGGCCGCCTGCTCCACCGCCGCCGAGCCCGCCAGCACGATCAGGTCGGCGAGCGAGACCCGCTTGCCGCCCGTCGCCTGGGCGTTGAACCCGGCCTGGATGCCTTCGAGCACGCCCAGCACCCTGGCCAGCGTCGCCGGCTCGTTGGCCGCCCAGTCCTTCTGGGGCGCGAGGCGGATGCGCGCGCCGTTGGCGCCGCCGCGCTTGTCCGAGCCGCGGAAGGTCGAGGCCGAGGCCCAGGCCACCCCGATCAGGTCGCGCGCCGGCACGCCCGAGGCGAGGGTGCGCGCCTTGAGGTCCGCGATGTCGGCCGCGTCGATCAGCGCGTGGTCGAGCGCGGGCAGCGGGTCCTGCCAGATCAGGTCCTCGGTGGGCACCTCGGGGCCGAGATACAGGCGCTTCGGCCCCATGTCGCGGTGGGTCAGCTTGAACCAGGCGCGGGCGAAGGCGTCGGCGAAGGCCTCCGGGTCCTGGTGGAAGCGCCGGGCGATCGGCTCGTAGATCGGATCGAAGCGCAGCGCGAGGTCCGAGGTGAACATGATCGGCCGGTGCGCCCTGGACGGGTCGTGCGCGTCGGGGATCAGGTGCTCGGGCTTCACGTCCTTGGCGACCCACTGCTTCGCGCCGGCGGGAGAGGTGGTCAGCTCCCAGTCGTAGCCGAAGAGCGTGTTGAGATAGCCCATGTCCCAGGTCGTCGGGTTCAGCTTCCAGGCGCCTTCCAGGCCCGAGCCCATGGTGTCGTGGCCGTTGCCGGTCCCGTGCGAGGACAGCCAGCCCAGGCCCATCGCCTCCACCGGCGCGGCCTCGGGCTCGGGGCCGACCTTCGTCGCCACGCCGTTGCCGTGCGCCTTGCCGAAGGTGTGGCCCCCGGCGATCAGCGCCACCGTCTCCTCGTCGTTCATCGCCATGCGGGCGAAGGTGTCGCGGATGTCGCGCGCCGAGGCGAGCGGGTCGGGGTTGCCGTCCGGCCCCTCGGGGTTGACGTAGATCAGGCCCATCTGCACGGCCGCCAGCGGGTTGGCGAGGGCGCGGTCGCCCGAATAGCGACTATGCTCATGCTCGCTCGTCGCGAGCCACTCGCCCTCGTCGCCCCAGTAGATGTCCTCCTCGGGCTCCCACACATCGACGCGGCCGCCGCCGAAGCCGAAGGTCTTGAAGCCCATCGACTCCAGCGCGACGTTCCCCGCAAGGATCATCAGGTCCGCCCAGGAGACGCGGTTGCCGTATTTCCTCTTGACTGGCCAGAGCAGGCGGCGGGCCTTGTCGAGGTTCACGTTGTCCGGCCAGCTGTTCAGCGGCGCGAAGCGCTGCGTCCCCGAGCCCGCGCCGCCGCGCCCGTCGGCGATGCGGTAGGTGCCGGCGCTGTGCCAGGCCATGCGGATCATCAGCGGCCCGTAATGGCCCCAGTCCGCCGGCCACCAGGCCTGCGAATCGGTCATCAGCGCCCGCAGGTCGGCCTTGAGCGCCTCATAGTCGAGCGCCTGGAACTCGGCCTTGTAGTCGGAACCCGCGCCCATCGGGTTCCCCGCCGGCGCGTGCTGGTGGAGCACCTTGAGGTTGAGCGCGTTGGGCCACCAGTCCCGGTTGGTCCGGCCCGCGAAGCTCGCCCGCATCGGGGCCACCCCATGCGCCACCGGGCACCTGCCCGCTTCCGCCACGCCGTTTCCGTCCATCGCGTCCTCCTGTCCGATCGCTGCGGCCCTGCGGGGCGAATCCCCGGAGGGCCATGGCTGCCTTGTCCGCCTGCGGGCATAGCAAAGCGGTTCCATCGGTTCGAGTTGAATATTTCGATGCAACCGATAAGCTGAGCTTATGAGGAACATCACCCTGCGGCAGCTCCGCTACTTCGACGCGCTGGCGCGGCACGGGCATTTCGGCCGCGCCGCCGGCGCCTGCGCGATCTCGCAGCCGGCCCTGTCCCAGCAGGTCCGCGAGCTGGAGGACTCGCTCGGCCAGCCGGTGGTGGAGCGGGACGCCCGGCGGGTGCGGCTCACCGGGTTCGGCGAGGCGCTGGCCCCGCGCGTGCGCGACATCCTCCGCCAGGTGGACGAGCTGGGCGACCTCGCCCGCGCCTCGGGCGAACGCCTCGTGGGGCGGCTGCGGATCGGGGTGATCCCGACCATCGCGCCCTATCTCCTGCCCGAGGTGGTGGGGCGGCTCACGCGGGCGAACGCCGGGCTCGACATCCACGTGCGCGAGACGGTGACCTCGCGGCTCCTCCAGGACCTCGGCGACGGCCGGCTCGACGCCGCCATCGTCGCACTGCCGGTGTCGGAACCGACGCTCTCCGAGGTGGCGCTGCTGTCCGAGGACTTCGTGCTGGTCCGCCCCGCCGCCGACGAAGGCAAGCCCGTCCCCGACCGCGAGATGCTGCGCGAGATGCGGCTCCTGCTGCTGGAGGAGGGGCACTGCTTCCGCGAGCAGGCGCTGTCCTTCTGCGAGGCGCGGCCCGCCCGCCCGCGCGAGGTGATGGACGGCAGCTCCCTTTCGACGCTGGTGCAGATGGTGGGGGCGGGGCTGGGCGTGACGCTGGTCCCGGAGATGGCGGTGACGGTCGAGACGCGCTCGGCCCCGGTGTCGGTGGCGCGCTTCCCGGGGGTCCCGCCGTCGCGGACCATCGGCATGGTCTGGCGGCGCACGAACCCGCTCGGCCCGCAGCTCGCCCGCGTGGCCGAGATCGTGCGCGAGGCGGCCGAATCCCTGCGCGACGCGGCGCGGGCGGCCTGACGGTTCCGCCCGCCGGCGCGGCATGATCTAAGGGCGCGACGGCACGGGCGCGGAGGCGGGGCATGGACGGGGCAGGGGGACCGGGCGAGGGAGCTGCGCTTGCCCTGCCGGGGCCGAGCCTGCTCATGCGGCTGACCCGGCGGCTCCTCCGGTTGCGCGGGCGGTTGCGCGGGCGGTTGCGCGGGCGGCGCGGCGCCGACCCCGAGGCCTACCGGCGGATGCTCCTCTCGCGCCCGCCGCCGCGCGACGCGGCCGTGCCGGCCCGCCTGCGCGCGCGGTTCGCCGTGACCGAGGCCACGGTCGCCGGGCGGGCCGTCGTCACCGTCGCCCCGCGCGAGGGCGCCGCCGGGGGTCGGCGCCTCCTCTACCTGCACGGCGGCGGCTATGTCTGGCCGTTGATCCGGCCCCACTGGTGGCTGGTCGCGCGGCTGGTCCGCGCCACCGGCGCGGCGGTGGTGGTGCCCTCCTATCCCCTCGCGCCCGGGCACGACCACCGCGACGGCTTCGCCTTTCTCGCGGAGGTCTGGGACGGCCTCCTCGCCGAAGGGGGGGAGACTTGGATCGCCGGCGATTCGGCGGGGGGCGGGCTCGCCGTCGGGCTGGCGCTGGACCTGCGCGACCGCGGGCGGCCGGGGCCGGCGGGCCTCGTGCTGCTCGCGCCGTGGCTCGACCTGCTGGTCGCGGACCCCGAGGCGCGGGCGCTGGAGCGGCTGGACCCGATGCTGTCGGTGGCCGGGCTGCGGGCGACGGGGGCGCTCTGGGCGCGGGGCGGCGATCCGGCCGAGCCGCGCCTGAGCCCGCTGCGCGCCGACCTCGCGGGCCTGCCGCCGGTCCTGCTCCTGCAAGGGACGCACGACGTGCTGGCCGCCGACGCGCGCCGATTCGCGGCGCGGCTGCGGGCGGCGGGGGGGCGGGTCGGTCTCGTGGAGTATCCCGGAGCGATCCACGTCTTCCCGCTGGCCGTCTGGACGCGCGAATCGCGCGACGCCGTGGGGCGGATCGCCCGGGCGCTGGCCCCGCGCGCCTGACGCCCCCGCCGGGAGAGCGGGCCGAGATCACGGCCGATTCCGCCGGGGCGCACGATCCCGGCGGGGGCGCCGGCCCGGCCTGCGTGCCTCCGTTCCGCTCCGGCGCCGCAGCATCCGACCGGCCCTCGGCGCCGGGCGGGCCGAATCCGGCGGCGTTCATCCTTCGTCAAGACCTTTCGGGCAGACTGGCGCGGATGTCCCTGACCGAGTGCCCCGCCGTGTCCCTGCCGCCCCTGTCCCTGCCGTCCCTGTCCCGGCCCGTCCTGTCCCGGCCGCCCGGCTCGCGTCCGGCGGCCGCGCTGGCCGTCCCGCTCCGCCCCCGGCTCCGCCCGCTGGCGCTGGCCCGGCTGGCGCTGCCGGCCGTGGTGCTGGCCGCCTGCCTGTGGCTGGGCGCCGGCGCGCTGGCCGACCTGCGGCTCGCCGATCTCGGGGACAGCCTGCGGGGCCTGACGGCGGCGCAGTGGATCGGCGGGCTCGCGGCGACGGCGCTGGCCTTCGTCGCGGTGGCGGGGCAGGAACGGGCGATCCTCGCCCATCTCGGCCTGCGGCCCGACCCCGCCCGCGCGCGGGGCGCGGCGCTTGCGGCGGCGGCGGTGTCGCAGACGGTGGGCTTCGGCCCGGTGGTGGGGGCGATCGTGCGCCGCCGCCTCCTGCCGGGGATCACGGCGGCGCAGTCCTTCGCCATCTCGGCGGCGATCACCCTGGCCTTCTTCGCCGGGCTGGGCCTCCTCCTGCTGGCCGCCACGGCCTGGACCCCCGGCCCCTGGCAGGGCGAGGCGCGGGCGGCGCTGGCCGCGCTCCTCCTCGTCGCGGGCGCGGGGGGGCGGGCCTTGTGGGCGCGCCTCGGGATGCGGGGCATCACCGTGCTGCGGCTCGGGCTCTGGGTCGCGGTGGACTGCCTCGCCCTGGCGCTGGCCTTCTGGGTCCTGCTGCCCGACGGCGCGCGGCCCGACTACCTGGCGCTCCTTCCCGTGTTCCTGCTGGCCCTCGGCCTGGGTCTCGCCTCGGGCAGCCCGGCGGGCGCCGGCCCCTTCGAGGCGACGCTCGCGCTGCACCTGCCCGGCCTCGCCCCCCACGACCTCCTGGCCAGCCTGCTGGCCTTCCGGGGCGTCGCCCACGCCCTCCCGGCGCTCTGCGGCGCGGCCTGGGCGCTCCTCGGGCCGGCGCTCCTCGCCGCCGCGCCCCGCGCCGGCCTCCGGCTCGACGGCGCCCCCGCCGATTCGCGGCTCCGCGCGCTGCCCCGGGCCGAGGCGCAGCTCGCGCGGGGCGGCCGGCTGGAGGTGGCGACGGGCCGCTCGGGCGAGGTCTGGGTCGGTCAGGGCCTCGCGCTGGCGCGGGCCTTCCTGGGCGACCCCCAGCGGCCGGGCGGCCGGGCCGAGGACCCGATGCGCCTGATCCTCGCCGCGCAGGACCTCGCGCGGCGCGAGGGGCGGCGGCCCTGCCTCTACAAGGTCGGCCCCCGCATGGCCACCGCCGCCCGCGCCCTGGGCTGGGCCGTGCTCCCCATCGCGCGCGAGGCGGTGCTCGACCCCCGCCGCTTCGACCTGGACGGGCCCGCCCACGCCCGGCTCCGGCGCAAGCTCCGCCACGCCGAAAAGGCGGGCCTGCGCGCGTCCATGGCTCCCGCGCTCCTGCCCCTCGACGAGATGGAGGCCGTCTCCGACGCCTGGACCCGCCGCCACGGGGGGGAGCGGGGCTTCTCCATGGGCCGCTGGTCGCGCGCCCACGTGGCGGGGCAGCGCGTCGTCCTGGCGCGGGACGCCGCCGGGCGGCTCGTCGCCTTCGCGAGCTTCCACGCCGGGCCGGGGGAATGGGCGCTGGACCTCCTGCGCTCGGCCGGGGACCTGCCGGACGGGACGATGCACCTGCTGATCCGCGCCGCCATCGCTGCCGCCGCCGCCGAGGAGGTCCCCCGCCTGTCCCTCGCCGCCGTCCCGGAGGAGGGGTTCGGCCTGCGCGGCCCCCTGGCCCCCTGGGCGCGACGCCTTTCCGCCTCCGGCGAGGGGCTGCGCCAGTTCAAGTCGGCCTTCCGCCCCCGGTGGGAGCGGCGCTACATCGCCGCCCCCGGCTCGCTCGCGCTGGTGCTGGGCGCGGCCGAGATCGCGCTGGCCATCCACCGCCCGCCGCCGGGGCGCTGAAGGTCGGGGCCCCTTCGCCCCCGATCCCCACCCCGGCCCGGGCGCGGACCCGTCCAGCCCGGCGGGGCCGGGCCGCCGGGCAGGCCGCCGGCACGACGGGCAGGCCGCCGGCGCGACGGGCCGGAGCGGGGGTTCCCCCGGGCGCGCCCCGGGCCCATGATGCGGCATCGCCCGCCGGCCGTGGCCCGCGCGGGCCCGGCACCGGGCGCGACCCCGCCCGACGCCGCAGCGGAGGAAAGGCCCATGCCCGAGGAGACCCAAGCCCGCGCCGCCCGCCCGGTCCCGCCCTCGGACCCCGCCCGGCCGGGCGGGGCGACGGCGCCGGCCGGTCCCGCCGGCGCGCGCCATGGGGTCCGCCCGATCCCGCCGTCCGGGACCAGCGTCGGAACGGAGGTCCGCGCGTGACCGGGCCGGTGGGCCCGCTGGCCGATCCCCTGGCCGACCCCCCGGCCTTCCTCCGCACGCTCTTCGACCGCGCGGTGGAGGTGGCGGACCCCATGCGCGCGCTCGCCGCGCATCTGCCGCCCCGGCCGCCGGGGCGCGTCCGGGTCGTCGGCGCCGGCAAGGCCTCCGCCCGCATGGCCGAGGCGGTGGAGGCCGCCTGGGGCCCCTGCGAGGGGCTGGTCGTCACCCGCCACGGCCACGGCCGCCCCCTGCGCGGCATCGAGCTCGCCCTGGCCAGCCATCCCGTGCCCGACGCTGCCGGCGCGGTCGCGACCGCCCGGATGCTCGCGCTGCTGGAGGGCCTCGGCGAGGGGGACGTCGTGCTCGCGCTGATCTCGGGCGGGGCCTCGGCGCTGCTCGTGGCCCCCGCGCCGGGCCTGACCCTCGCCGACAAGCAGGCGGTGAACGCCGCGCTCCTCGCCTCCGGGGCGCCGATCTCGGCCATGAACATCGTCCGCAAGCACCTGAGCCGCGTGAAGGGCGGCCAACTCGCCGCCGCCGCGCACCCGGCGCGGATGCTGGCGCTGCTGATCTCGGACGTGCCGGGGGACGACCCCGCCGTGATCGGATCGGGCCCCACGGTGGGCGAGGCCTCCACCCCCGGGGACGCGCGCGCGGTGCTGGCGCGCTGGGGCGTGGACGTGCCGGCCTCGGTCAGCGCGGCGCTGGCGCGGGGGTCCGGCGTGGTGCCGCCCGGCGACCCGCGCCTGGCCCGCACGGAGACCCGCGTGATCGCCGCCCCCGCCCAGTCGCTTGCCGCCGCCGCCGCGCTGGCGCGGGCGGCGGGCTGCGAGGTCCGCGCCTTGGGCGACGCGGTGGAGGGCGAGGCGCGCGAGGTCGCCCGGGCGATGGCGGCGGAGGCGCTGGCGCTGCGGCGGGCCCGGGGCCCCGGCGCCGCGCCCGTCCTGCTGCTGTCGGGGGGCGAGCTGACCGTCACCCGGCGGGGGTCGGGGGTGGGCGGCCCCAACGCCGAGTTCGCGCTGGCCCTGGCGCTGGCCCTGGACGGCGCGCCGGGCGTCCATGCGCTCGCCTGCGACACCGACGGCGTGGACGGCGCGGCCGAGGTGGCGGGCGCGGCGATCGACCCCGGCACGCTGGCCCGCGCCGCCGCGCGGGGGCTCGACCCCCGAGCGGCGCTGGCGGCCAACGACGCGCACGGCTTCTTCGCCGCCTTGGGCGATCAGGTCGTCACCGGCCCGACCCTGACCAACGTCAACGACTTCCGGGCGATCCTGGTCCTGGACCGATAGGCCCCGGGCCGGTCCCGGCCCCCGGGGGGCGCTTGCGGGGCGGGCCGACCGGGCCGCATCCTCCCAAGGGGGCCGCCGCGCGGCGCGGCTGGACAGGCGGGCCCGGCTCCGGTCATGTGGGAGCGCTTCGGTCACGGGAGGCCCGCGATGGACCGCTTCTTCGACTTCAACCACCCCTTCTTCCGTCCGCTCTGGATCCGGGTCCTCGTCGTGGCGCTCTGCCTCGGCTGGGCGGGGGTGGAGTTCGCGACCGGCGGGACGGTCTGGGGCATCCTCTTCGGCGCGATCGGCCTCGCGGCCCTTTACGGCTTCTTCATCAACTTCAACCCGCGCCCGCCCGGCGACCGCTGAGCCATCCCCGATCCCTAAAATCCCACGCAACGCGCAACGCCCGTTGCTGTCAGGCGTCGTTAACGCCTCCGTGCGATCCTCCCCCCACGCGAGAAGGAACGGGCGGCCCCCTGGGATGGGGGCTGGGGCCCAAGAGGTCTGTCGCGCACGGCTCCATCCCCGCCCGGGGGCGCAAGCTCCGGGCGACGCTGTTTGAAGGGGCGATCTCCGCCGCGCCCCCCTGGGAGGACCCGCCCCCGCGCAGCGATGCGCCGGGCCGGGGCCGCAAAGACCCAGCCGCCGCGCGTCGTGCACGCGCCCGCGCCCGCGCGTCAGGTCACGACGTCCGGTCCCTCGCGCCCCGTATGCGCGCGGATGCCCGCGATCTCGTCGGCCGCCCGCGCGACATCCGCCAGCGCCTCGCCCGCCTCGCGCGACAGCCCGGCCGGATCGGTCTCCACCCGTTCCAGGTAGACCCGCAGCGTCGCGCCCACGGTCCCCGTGCCCGACAGCCGGAACACCGCGCGGCTTCCGCCCTGGAACCCGATCCGCAGCCCTTGCCGCTCCGACCGCGACCCATCCACCGGGTCGTCGTAGGCGAACTCGTCCGCGCTCTCGACCGTCAGGCCCGCGAAGGCCTGCCCCGGCAGCGCCGCCAGCTTCGCCCGCAGCCCGTCGTAAAGCGCGTTGGCCTTCTCGCTCTCCACGTCCTCGTAGTCGTGCCGCGAGTAGTAGTTGCGCCCGAAGGTCCGCCAATGCGCCTCCAGCAGCGCCTTCACCGACTGCCCGGTCGCCGCCAGGATGTTCAGCCACAGCAGCACCGCCCAGAGCCCGTCCTTCTCCCGCACGTGGTCGGACCCCGTGCCGAACGACTCCTCGCCGCAGAGCGTCGCGCGTCCCGCGTCCAGCAGGTTGCCGAAGAACTTCCACCCCGTCGGCGTCTCGTAGCACCCGATCCCCAGCGCCTCGGCCACCCGGTCCACCGCCGCCGAGGTCGGCATCGACCGCGCCACCCCCTTCAGCCCCCCGCGATAGCCCGGCGCCTTGGTCGCGTGCGCCGTCAGCACGGCCAGCGAATCGGACGGCGACACATAGGCCCCGCGCCCCAGCACCATGTTCCGATCCCCGTCCCCGTCCGAGGCCGCGCCGAAGTCGGGGCCCCCTTCGCCCATCAGGAGGTCATACAGCTCCTTCGCCCAGGTCGGGTTCGGGTCCGGGTGGCCGCCGCCGAAATCGGGCAGGGGGGTCGCGTTCACCACCGTCCCCGGCGCCGCGCCCAGCCGCCCTTCCAGGATCTCCCTGGCATAAGGCCCCGTCACCGCGTGCATCGCGTCGAAGCGCATGGTGAAGCCGCCCGCGAACAAGGCCCGGATCGCCTCGAAGTCGAACAGCCGCTCCATCAGCGCCGCGTAGTCGCTGACCGGATCGACGACCTCGACCTCCATGTCGCCGAGCCGCGTCGTGCCGACCGTCGAAAGGTCCACGTCCTGCGCCACCGCGATGCGGTATTCGCCGATCGCCTGCGTCGCCGCGAAGATGCGGTCCGTCACCGCCTCGGGCGCCGGCCCTCCGTTCGGCGTGTTGTATTTCAGCCCGAAGTCCGCGTCCTCGCCGCCGGGGTTGTGCGAGGCCGACAGGATCAGCCCCCCGTCGGTCCCCCGCAGCCGGATCAGGTGCGACGCCGCCGGCGTGGACAGGATCGCGCCCTGGCCGACGATGGCCTTGGCCGCCCCGTTCGCCGCCATCATCCGCAGGATCACCTGCGCCGCCCGGTCGTTGAAGTAGCGCCCGTCGCCGCCCACCACGAGGGTCTTGCCCGCGACCCCGCCGATCCCGTCGAAGATGCTCTGGACGTAGTTTTCGAGGTAATGCGGCTCCATGAAGACGCGGGTCCTCTTCCGCAGCCCGCTCGTGCCGGGCTTCTGCCCGGCGATGGGGGCCGAAGCGATGGTCGCGATCTCCATGGTCGTCTCCTTACGGGCGGGAAAGGGGCTTGGGCTCCAGCGCCAGCACCGCCACCGACTCCGCCGCGACCTTCAGCGCGCGGTGGATGCGGACGGGCTCGGCCTCGGGGTCGGCGGTGTCCATGTGCAGGACCCAGGCCCGGTCGAGCGGCGGCTCGGGCAGGAAGACGAGGCTCTCCTCCCCGGCGTTGAACACGGCGAAGACCGCGTCCTCGCGGCAGGCGCGAACGATGTGGTCCGGGGTCTCGGACGCGACCCGCATCTCGACGGCGATGAGCCGCTGGTCCTGGTCGTTCCAGTCCACCTCGGTCATCGGCATCCCGTCGGCCCGCCGCCAGAACAGGTCCACCTGCCCGTCGATGGAGCGGGAGCGGGAATGGAGGAACCGCTTCTGCCGCAGGATCGGGTGCCGCTTCCGCAGGTCGATCATCCGGCGGCAGAAGGCCAGGAACTCCGTGTCGGCGTGGTCCCAGTCCACCCAGCCCACCGGGTTGTCCTGGGCATAGGCGTTGTTGTTGCCGCCCTGGCCGTTGCCGATCTCGTCCCCCGACAGGATCATCGGCGTCCCCTGCGCCAGGAGCAGCGTCGCCATCAGGTTCCGCCGCCGCCGCGCCCGCTGCGCCCGGATGGCGGGGTCGTCCGTCGGCCCCTCGTGCCCAAGGTTGTCGCTGTGGTTCTCGGAATGGCCGTCGCGGTTGTCCTCGCCGTTGGCCTCGTTGTGCTTCGTCCGGTAGGACACGAGGTCCATCAGCGTGAAGCCATCATGCGCGGTCACGAAGTTGACCGAGGAGGTCGCCGGCCGCCCGTCGTGGTCGAACTTCAGCGCCGAGCCCGACAGCCGCATGGCGAGCTTGCGGGTCATGTCGCGGTCGCCCCGCCAGAACCGCCGCACCTGGTCGCGGAACTTGTCGTTCCATTCGAGGAAGGGCGGCGGGAAGGCCCCGAGCTGGTAGCCCCCCGGCCCCACGTCCCAGGGCTCGGCGATGAGCTTGAGGCGCCCCAGCACCGGGTCCTGCCGGACTGCCTGGAGGAAGGGGTGGTTCCGGTCGAAGCCCCGCGCCGTCCGCCCCAGCGTCGTGGCGAGGTCGAAGCGGAACCCGTCCACCCCCATCGCCTCGGCCCAATGGCGCAAGCTGTCCATCACCATCCGCATCACGAAGGGATGGTCGAGGTTCAGCACGTTCCCCGTGCCGGTGTCGTTCAGGTAGTAGCGCGGGCTTTCCGCCAGCCGGTAGTAGCTGGCGTTGTCCAGGCCCCGGAAGCTCAGCGTGGGGCCCATCTGGTTCCCCTCCGCCGTGTGGTTGTAGACCACGTCGAGGATCACCTCGATCCCGGCGGAATGGAACCGCCGGACCATGGCCCGGAACTCCTCCGGGTCGCCGTTCGACAGGTAGCGCGGCTCCGGCGCGAAGAAGCCGAGCGTCATGTAGCCCCAGTAGTTCCGCAGGCCCTTGTCCAGCAGGAACTTGTCGTCGAGGAAGGCGTGGACGGGCAGAAGCTCGATGGCGGTGACGCCGAGCCCGGTCAGGTGCTCCAGCACCGGGTCCGAGGCGAGGCCCGCGAAGGTCCCCCGCAGCGGCACGTCGCTCCGCCCCATGGTCAGGCCGCGCACATGGGCCTCGTAGATCACCGTCTCGGTCAGGGGGCGGTCGGGCCGCCGCTCGCCCCGCGCGTCGAGCCTGGGGTCCGTCACCACCGCGCGGGGCACGAAGTTGGACGAATCCCTGGTGTCGAAGGTCAGGTCGCCATGCTTTGAGGCCACGTCGTAGCCGAACAGCGCCGGGTCCCACTCCAGCCGCCCGGCGATCCGCTTGGCATAGGGGTCGAGCAGCAGCTTGTGGGGATTGAAGCGGTGCCCCTCGTCGGGCCGGTAGGGGCCATGCGCCCGGAACCCGTAGGCCTGCCCCGGCCTCAGCCCCGGCACGTAGCCGTGCCAGACGTGCCCCTCGCGGTCCGGCAGGTCGATCCACTCCGCCTCCCAGCGCCCGTCGGCCGAGAACAGGCACAGCGTCATCCGCGTCGCGTGCTGGGAAAAGACGGCGAAGTTCACGCCCTCGCCGTCCCAGGTCGCGCCCAGGGGGTAAGGGCGTCCCGAGGTGATGGCGCCGTGGAACACGATACCGCTTCCGGTGAGGGGGCCTTGGGGCTTCATTCGTGGGGTGCGAGATCGCGATACAATCGGGCATAGGCGCGGGCCGACCGCTGCCAGCCCACCGGCTGCGCCATCGCATTGGCCTGCATCCGCGTCCAGACCTCCCGATCCGCGAAGAGGTCGCAGAGTTGCACCAGGGCCCCACGCAGCGCCTCGGCGGTGACGGGATGGAACTGGATCCCCGTCGCCACCCCCGCCGCCAGCGCCGCCGGCGAGGCGTGGATCACCGTATCCGCCAGCCCCCCCGTCAGCGCCACCACCGGAATCGTCCCGTAGCGCAGCCCATACATCTGCGTCAGCCCGCAGGGCTCGAACCGCGATGGCACCAGGATCGCGTCGCCGCCGGCCATCATCCGGTGCGACAGCGCCTCGTCATAGCCGATGCGGACGCCGACCTGCCCGCCCTGCGCGGCGTCGCGGAACGCCTCCTCCATCCAGCCCTCGCCCGAGCCCAGCACCGCGAGCTGCCCCCCGTGCGACAGCAGCGCCGGCAGCGCCTCGATGAGGAGGTCGAGCCCCTTCTGCTCGGTCAGGCGCGAGACGACGACGCAAAGCGGCCCCCGGCTCTCGGGCAGCCCGAACTCCTGCCGCAGCGCGGCGGTGTTGGCCGCCTTGCCCGCCACGTCCGCGTAGGGCGTCACCGCCGGGTCGGTCGCCGGGTTCCACACCGCTTCGTCGATGCCGTTCAGGATGCCGCACAGGTCCTCGCGCCGCGCCCGCATCACCCCGTCGAGGCCCATCCCGAACTCGGGCCGCAGAAGCTCCGCCGCGTAGGTCGGCGATACCGTGGTGAGCTTGTCCGCCCCCACCAGCCCCGCCTTCAGCGCCGAGATGCGGCCCCAGAACTCGAACCCCTCGGGGTTGAAGCGCGAGCCATCCAGCCGAAGCGACCCGATCCGCCCATAGGGGGCAAGGCCGTGGAAGGCGATGTTGTGGATGGTGAGCACGGTCCCCGCCCGCGCCTCTGGTCGCGCCCGCAGGTAGTCCGGCACCAGCCCCGCCTGCCAGTCGTGGCAATGGAGCACCTGCGGCTTCCAACCGTTCACCCCCTCTGCCGCGACGCGCGCCGCCATCCAGCAAAGCCCCGCGAAGCGTTCCGGGTTGTCCGGCCAGTCGTGCCCGTCGGGGCCGAGGTAGATGTTGCCCGTCCGCTCGTACAGATGCGGCGCCTCGACGACGAGGAGGCTCAGCCCCCCGGCGGTGGCGGCGATCAGGTTGGCGTGGCCCCCGAAGAGGTCCCATTCCTCCATCACCGCGCCCTCGCGGGCCAGCGCGCCCATCACCGCCGGATAGCCGGGCAGCAGCACCTTCATGTCCACGCCCTCGGAGACCAGCGCCGAGGGGAGCGCCCCCACGACATCGGCCAGCCCCCCGGTCTTGACCAGGGGCGCGCATTCCGAGGCGACGGACAGGACCCGCGTCATTCAGACGCCGCCCGCCGATCCAGCATATCCTGGGTGATGAGCGTCACGCCCCTCTCCGAGACCCGGAACCACTTCGCGTCCATCTCCGGGTCCTCGCCCACGACCAGCCCCTCCGGGATCACCACGCCCCGGTCGATCACCACCCGCCGGAGCCGCGCGTGACGATTGACCGTCACGTATGGCAACACCACGGCATGATCGAGGACGGCGTAGGAATTCGTGTGGACCTGCGTGAAAAGCAGCGAGTTCCGCACCTCCGTGCCCGAAACGATGCAGCCGCCCGACACCATCGACGACACGGCACTGCCCCGCCGCCCTTCCTCGTCGTGGATGAACTTGGCGGGCGGCGTGCTCTCGGCATAGGTCCAGATCGGCCATTCGTGGTCCCAGAGGTTCAGCTCGGGGATGAAGTCCGTCTGGTCGATGTTCGCCTGCCAGTAGGCGTCCACCGTCCCCACGTCGCGCCAGTAGGCCGGGGCGCCCGGCGCCCGGACGCAGGAATCATCGAAGCGGTGCGCCCGCGCCGCGCCGCGCGCCACGATGCCGGGGATCAGGTCGTTGCCGAAGTCGTGGCTCGACTGGGGGTCGTTCGCGTCCCGGATCAGCAGGTCCCGCAGGAAGGGCCAGGAGAAGACGTAGATCCCCATCGACGCCAGCGCGAGGTCCGGGTTCTCGGGCGTCGGCGGCGGGTCGGCGGGCTTTTCCAGGAAGCTGGTGATCTTGCCCGACTCGTCCACCGCCATGACCCCGAAGGCCGAGGCCTCCTCGCGCGGGACGGTCAGGCAGCCGATGGTCACGTCCGCGCCGCTGGTGGCGTGCTCGCGGATCATCACCTCGTAGTCCATCTTGTAGATGTGGTCGCCCGCCAGGATGATGATGAAATCGACGTCGTAGCTGTCCACGATGTCGATGTTCTGCGTCACCGCGTCGGCCGTGCCGCGATACCAGCTCTCGTCGTCCATGCGCTGGCTGGCGGGCAGGATGTCGAGGAACTCGTTCCGCTCGGCCCGGAAGAAGTTCCAGCCCCGCTGCATGTGCCGGATGAGGCTGTGCGCCTTGTATTGCGTCGCGATGGCGATCTTGCGGATCCCCGAGTTGACGGCGTTCGACAGGGCGAAGTCGATGATGCGGGCCTTGCCGCCGAAGTAGACGGCGGGCTTCACCCGCCGGTCGGTCAGCTCCCGCAGCCGGGAGCCTCGGCCCCCCGCCAGCACGAAGGCCATGGAACGGTTCGTCAGTCTGCGGGTCTGCGGCATTCGTCAGGGGCCTCCCAACCCCGTCAGCGATCCAACTGGAAGATCAGGGTGGAGAGCGGTGGCAGCGTCATGGCGGCCGAGAAGGGCTGCCCCATCCAGGGCTTCGCCTCGGCGGTGACGCCCCCCAGGTTGCCGCGCCCGCCGCCGTCGTAGACGATGGCGTCGGTGTTCAGCGCCTCGCGCCAGCGCCCGGCCTCGGGCAGGCCGATCCGGTGGTCGCGCCGCTCCACGGGGGTCATGTTGCAGACGACCACGCAGGGCGCGTCGCCCTCGAACCCCCGCCGCACCCAGGCGAAGATGGAGTTCTCGGCGTCGCCCCCCTCGATCCACTGGAACCCCTCGGGCTCGCAGTCGCGGGCATGCAGCGCCGGCGTCCCGCGATACAGCGTGTTGAGGTCCCGCACGAGCCGCTGGATGCCCCGATGCTCCGGCCCATGCGCCGGGGCCGCCCAGTCGATCTCGCCCTGGTGGCTCCACTCGGCGCGCTGCCCGAACTCGCAGCCCATGAACAGGAGCTTCTTGCCCGGATGCCCCCACATGAAGCCGTAATAGGCCCGGAGGTTCGCGCACTTCTCCCACCAGTTGCCGGGCATCTTGTCGATCATCGAGCCCTTGCCGTGCACCACCTCGTCATGGCTGATCGGCAGGATGAAGTTCTCGCTGAATGCGTAGGCCAGCCCGAAGGTCATCAGGTTGTGGTGATGCTTCCGGTGCACCGGGTCCTTGTGCATGTAGGACAGGGTGTCGTTCATCCACCCCATGTTCCACTTGTAGCCGAAGCCCAGACCCCCCGCGTCCACCGGTGCCGAGACCTTGGGGAACGACGTGGACTCCTCCGCCACCGTCATCACGCCCGGATGCCGCCCATAGGCCGCCTCGTTCATGCGGCGCAGGACGTCGATCGCTTCCAGGTTCTCGCGCCCGCCGTGGATGTTGGGCACCCATTCCCCGGCCTTCCGCGAATAGTCGCGGTAGAGCATGGAAGCCACCGCGTCCACGCGCAGCCCGTCCACATGATATTCTTCTAACCAATACAGCGCGTTGGCGACCAGGAAGTTCGACACCTCGCTGCGGCCGTAGTTGTAGATCAGCGTGTTCCAGTCCTGGTGGAACCCCTCGCGCGGGTCCGCGTGCTCATAGAGCGCCGTGCCGTCGAACCGCGCGAGCCCGTGGGCGTCGCTCGGGAAATGCCCCGGCACCCAGTCGAGCAGCACCCCCAGCCCCGCCTGGTGCGCCGCCTGCACGAGGTCGCGGAACTCGTGCGGGGGTCCGAAGCGGATGGTGGGGGCGAACAGCCCGACCGGCTGGTAGCCCCAGGACCCGTCGAAGGGGTATTCGGAGACCGGCAGCAGCTCCAGATGCGTGAAGCCCATGTCCTTCGCATAGGCCACGAGGTCCTTCGCCGCCTCCCGGTAGGACAGCGGCCGCCCGCCCTCCTTCCAGACCCGCTTCCACGAGCCCAGATGCACCTCGTAGATGCTGATCGGCGCGTCGCGCCGCTGGCGCGCGGCCCGCTCCTCCATCCAGTCGCGGTCGGCCCAGCCGAAGCCCCGGATGTCGCGCACCACGCTCGCCGTCTCGGGCGGGTGCTGCGACCCGAACCCCACCGGATCGGCCTTCAGCGGCAGAAGCTCCCCATGCGGGCCGATGATCTCGTATTTATAGCAGTGCCTCTCGCCGACATGGGGCAGGAAGATCTCCCACACCCCGGTCGCGCCCCGCCGCCGCATCGGGTGGCGCCGCCCATCCCAGGCGTTGAAGTCGCCCACCACCGACACCCGCCGCGCGTTGGGCGCCCAGACGGCGAAATGCGTGCCCTCCACGCCCTCGTGCACCCGCACATGGGCGCCCAGGGCCTCCCAGAGCCGCTGATGCGTGCCCTCGCCCAAAAGGTATTCGTCGAAGTCCGACAGCACCGGCCCGAAGCGATAGGCGTCCTCGTAGTCCCATTGCCCGCCAAAGCCGCGCCCGCGCAGATGATAGGGCTTCCCGTCCGGGATGCGCCCGCAGAACAGCGCGCCGTCGAGCCGGGGCAGGGGGAACTCGCGCCCCTCCACCACCGCCGCCATCTCCTCGGCGCCGGGGTCCAGCGCGGCGACCCAGGTCCCGTCCTCCCGCCGGTGCGGCCCGAGGACCGAGAAGGGATCATCATGCGTCCCGTCAAGGATTCGAGAGACGGTCGCAGCGTCGAGCGGGGCGGGCGTGGACCTGATCATGGGATCGATCATAGCCCCCCCACCTCGCCTCGCAAGGGCGTGATCATCGCCCCTCGGCCCGGCGCGGGACGACGGGCCGCCCCTCGGGCCGCGTCGCGAGCAGGAACTCCGCCGGCAGTTCCCGCGCGATCGCCTTCTCGGCGTTGGGCACGTCGTTGCCCTCGGCCCGCCGCGTCGCCGCCGCGCGTGACAGCCCATGATCGAGCCACCGCTGGATCAGCCGGGCGCGCAGCTCGGGCAAGGGCACGTCGAGCCGCGCCGTCACGTCCCAGAGCGGGACCAGCTCCCGCCAGGGGTCCTCGTCGAACAGGAGGTAGTTCCCCTCGCAGACCACGATCCGGCACCCCGCCGGGACGACCTGCGCCCCGGCCACCGCCACGTCGCGCGCCCGGTCGAAGATCGGGGCCACCACCTCGCCCCCGGCCCGCAGCCGCCGCATCAGATGGAGGAACCCCTCCACGTCGAAGGTCTCGGGCGAGCCCTTCCGCTGCCGCATCCCCCGCGCATCGAGCACCGCGCCGTCGAGCAGGAAGCCGTCGAGCTGCACCACCTCTGACGGCCAGCCCCCGTCGCGCAGCCGCCGCAGCAGCGCGGCGGCCAGCGTGGACTTCCCCGACGCCGGCGCGCCCGCCAGGGCGACCAGCACGCGGCCCCGCGCCTCGGCGAGGCCGGTCGCCCGCTCCGCGAGCGCCGTCACCTGCGCCGAGACGTCGAGCACCTCAGGCCGTCTCGAACTCGGTGTCCGGCACGCGCGCGCCGGTCATGTAGGCCACCGCGTCCGACATCGTGTGGTTCTGCGGCCGGATCACGCACAGCCTCCGGCCCAGCCGGTGGACGTGGATGCGGTCCGCCACCTCGAAGACGTGGGGCATGTTGTGGGAGATCAGGATGATCGGGATGCCCCGCGACCTCACGTCGAGGATCAGCTCCAGCACCCGCCGGCTTTCCTTGACCCCCAGCGCCGCCGTCGGCTCGTCCAGGATGATGACCTTCGACCCGAAGGCGGCGGCCCGCGCCACCGCCACGCCCTGCCGCTGCCCGCCCGACAGCGTCTCGACCGCCTGGTTGATGTTCTGGATCGTCATCAGCCCCAGCTCGGTCAGCTTCTCGCGGGCGAACCGCTCCATCCGCGGCCGGTCGAGCTGGCGCAGGACGCTCCCCATGATGCCGGGCTTCCGCAGCTCGCGCCCCATGAACATGTTGTCCGCGATCGACAGCGCCGGCGACATGGCGAGCGTCTGGTAGACCGTCTCGATCCCCGCCGCCCGCGCCTCGGTGGGCTTGGTGAAGTGGACCTTGCGCCCTTCGAGGAAGATCTCCCCCTCGTCCGGCACCACCGCGCCCGACACCGCCTTGATGAGCGTGGACTTGCCCGCGCCGTTGTCGCCGATCACGGCCAGGATCTCGCCCGGATAAAGATCGAAGTCGCAGTGATCCAGGGCCACGACCTTGCCGTAGCGCTTCACCAGCCCACGGCCCTTGAGAAGAGGTTCCACCGCCATCACGCAGCCACCTTTCTGATCCACTGGTCCACGGCGACGGCCACGATGATGAGCACGCCGATGAAGAAGAAGGTCCATTGCGCGTCCGCGCCCAGGAGCCGCAGCCCGAGCGAGAAGACGCCCACGATCAGCGCCCCGAACAACGCGCCGACGATGGAGCCCCGCCCGCCGAACAGCGAGATGCCCCCGATCACAACGGCGGTGATCGACTGGATGTTGAGCTCCGCTCCCGAGGTCGGGCTGACCGACCCGATGCGCCCGATCAAGGCCCAGCCCGCGAAGGCGCAGATCAGCCCCGACAGCGCATAGACCGAGATCAGCGTGCCCCGCACGTTCACGCCCGACAGTTGCGCCGCGTCCGGGTCGTCGCCCACGGCATAGACGTGGCGGCCCCAGGCGGTCTGCCGCAGCGCGTAGGCCAGCACGACCACCAGCAGGATCATGAAGATCACGCCATAGGTGAAGGTCGCCCCGCCGCGCCCGTTCTCGTCGGCGCCGATCTTGAAGGTGTTGGCGAAGAACTGGAGCAGCGGCGCCTGCGCCTCGATCTCCTGCGATCGGATGGTCTCGTTGGCCGAATACAGGAAGTTCGACGCCAGGATGATCTGCCACGTCCCCAGCGTCACGATGAAGGGCGGCAGCTTCATCACCGCCACCAGCCAGCCGTTCAGCGTCCCCAGCGCCGTCCCCAGCGCCAGCCCGCACAGGATCGCGATGGGCACCGGAATGCCGTAGCGGAACGCGAACTGCCCCATGATGACCGAGCAGAGCACCGTGATCGCGCCCACCGACAGGTCGATGCCCGCCGTCATGATGACCAGCGTCTGCGCCGCCGCGACGATCCCCACGAGCTGCACCTGCTGGAGAATCAGCGTGAGCGTCCCCGCCGAGAAGAAGCGGTTCCCGATCAGCAGCCCGAACAGCACGATCGACGCGATCAGCACGATCATCGGCACCAGCGCCGGCGTCGTGTGCAGCGCGTGCTGGAACCGCTTGATGAGGGTCTTGTCCTCGTGGAACTCGGCCACCGCCTCGGTGCGGCGTTCCTGGACCACGGCTTCGAAGTTGTCGGTGCCGCTCATGCGGGGCTCTCCTCCCGTGGGGTCGAGGGGTTCACTCCCCTCAGGATGGGGCGGACCGAAGCCCGCCCCGTTTGGTCCCAGTCTGGGCCCCTCAGGCCCCGTCGATCAAGTCCGAAGCGGGACTCAGCCCCAGCAGAGGGCCTTGCCCTCTTCCGAGGTGATCGACTCGACGCCTTCGACCGGCGCATCGGTGATGAGCGTCACGCCGGTGTCGAAGAAGTCCTTGCCCTCGGTCGGCTGGGGCAGGGTGCCGTCGGCGGCGTATTGGGCGATCGCCTCGATCCCCAGGGCGGCCATCTGCAGCGGGTATTGCTGCGAGGTGGCGCCGATCACGCCGTCCGCCACGTTCTGCACGCCGGGGCAGCCGCCATCGACCGACACGATCAGCACGTCCGCCTCGCGGCCCACGGCCTTCAGCGCCTCGTAGGCACCGGCGGCGGCGGGCTCGTTGATCGTGTAGACGACGTTGATGTCCGGGTTCACCGCGAGAAGGTTCTCCATCGCGCGGCGGCCGCCTTCCTCGTTGCCCGAGGTGATGTCGTTGCCGACGATGCGCGGGTCCTCCTCGTCGCCGATGACGTTCACGTCCCCGGTGTCGATGCCGAAGCCGGTCAGGAAGCCCTGGTCGCGCAGCACGTCCACCGACGGCTGGGCCACCGACAGGTCGAGCATGGCGATCCTGGCGTCGGCGGCGGCGTCGCCGAGCGTGGCGGCGGCCCATTGGCCGATCAGCAGCCCGGCCTGGAAGTTGTCGGTCGCGAAGGTCGCGTCGGCGGCGTCGATCGGGTCGAGCGGCGTGTCGAGCGCGATCACCAGCAGCCCCGCGTCACGCGCGGCCTGCACCGAATCGACGATGGCGGCGGTGTCCGAGGCGGCGATCAGGATGCCCGAGGCGCCCGAGGCGATGCAGGTCTCGATGGCCTGAACCTGCGATTCGTGGTCGCCGTCCACCTTGCCGGCATAGGAGCTGAGCGTGATGCCCAGTTCGGCCGCCTTGGCTTCGGCGCCTTCCTTCATCTTCACGAAGAAGGGGTTGGTGTCGGTCTTGGTGATGAGGCACGCCGCGGTGCCCTCCTGCGCGACGGCCGCGCCGGACATGGTGATGAGGGCCAGCGCGGAGCCGGCGAGAAGCGTCTTCATGTGTCCTGTCCTCCCAGACATTCGGGGCAGGCGCCCGGCCCGCCACCGTCCCCGAGCCTCCCTGGCAGGGGGAACGGCCCCAAGAGATACCCAACCCGGGCCGCAGGTCAATATGTATGTAAGCTTGATTTATTAATCCCGATCGGTTTCTCCTCGTATCCGGGAGGACGCCCGATGGAGACCGGCGCGGTCCGTGGCCTGAGCGCTGGGGTCAACCAGCAGGGGCTGCGGGACCACAACGAACGACTGATTCTCTCGACGCTCCAGCGGCACGGGCCGTTGCCGGGCAGCGACCTCGCCCGCGTGGCGGGTCTCTCGGCGCAGACCGTTTCGGTGATCCTGCGCGAGCTGGAAGGGGAGGGGCTGATCCGCCGGGGCGCGCCGCAGCGGGGCCGCGTCGGCAAGCCCCGCATCCCCATGGGCCTCTCGCCCGAGGGGGCGTTCTCCGTCGGGCTCAAGATCGGGCGGCGCAGCGCCGACCTCCTCCTGTCCGACCTCGCGGGCGGCGTCCGGGGCCAGCTCCAGGCCACCTACCGCTGGCCGGTCCCCGAGGAGGTCTTCGCCTTCCTGCGCCGGGGTCTCGAGTCCTTCACCGCCGCGATGCGCCCCGAGGAGGCCGCGCGCATCGCCGGCATCGGCATCGCCAAGCCCTACGAGATCTGGGACTGGCACGCCGCCCTCGGCGCCCCCGACGGCGCGCTCGACGCCTGGCGGACGGTGGACTACGCCGCCGCCGCCGCCGCCTTCTCGCCCCTCCCGGTGTTCCTGGAGAACGACGGCACCGCCGCCTGCCGGGCCGAGCAGGTCCATGGCCGGGGGCGGGAGTTCCGGGACTTCGCCTATTTCTTCGTGGGCAGCTTCATCGGCGGCGGCGTGGTGCTGAACCACGGCGTATTGGAAGGGGCCTTCGGCAACGCCGGAGCCTTCGGCTCGCTCCCCGTCCGCGACGACGGCGGGCGGGACCGGCAACTCATCGACGTGGCCTCGCTGTTCCTTCTCGAGGAGGCGCTGATCCGCGAGGGGGTGCCGACCGCCCGGCTCTGGACCCAGCCGCAGGACTGGTCCGCCTTCCGCGCGCCTCTCGACGCATGGATCGCCGGGACGGCGCGGCAGTTGGCCCGCGCTGCGGTGACGGTCTGCGCGGTGATCGACTTCGAGGCGGTGCTCATCGACGGGGCCTTCCCTCCCGACGTGCGCGCCCGGCTGGTCGAGGCCGCGCGGGCCGAGCTCGCCCATCTCGACCGCCGGGGCCTCTCGCCCATCCGCATCGAGGAGGGGCAGGTCGGCGGCAACGCCCGCGCGCTGGGGGCTGCCAGCGCGCCCCTCTTCGCGCGCTACCTGCTCAACACCCACGGCGCGGGCACGGCGGCCTAGTCGTCCGGGAGCAGCCGCGCCGCCTCCTTGCGGGCGAAGCCCCTGAGCCCCGCCCCATGCGCCCCGAGCCAGGCCCGCACCCGCTCCGGGTCGCGCTTGGACAGGTCGCGCAGCCACCAGGCCACCGCCTTCTGGAGGAACCAGTCGCGGTCCGGGGCCAGCCGCTCGCACCAGCCCAGCACCCGCTCCCGCACCGCCAGATCCTCGGGCTTCGGAAAGCGGTCCTTGGTCCAGGGCAGCGTCATCACCAGCGCCGCCCGCCGGCTCCACATATGCTCGGAGCCCACCCAGCCTTCGACCTCGTCGAGCCGCCGGGGGTCGGCCACCAGCCGCCGCTCGCCCGCCTTGGAGGCGTGGTCCGCCACGGCCCAGGCGTCGAACGTCGGCACCCAGGACGCGACCAGCCGCCACGCCGGCTCGTCGTCGGGCCGGATGCGCGCCTGCGTCAGCAGCTTCGCCGCCGCGATCCGCGCCTCGTGCACGTCGCTGTCCCAGAGCGCCGCCGCCAGCGCCACCCGCTCCTCGACCGTCGCGCCCGCGCGCCACCCGTCCGCCAGCTCCCCGATCCGTGGCACCGGCACGCCCAGGTAGCGCCGGGGCGCCTTGTGATACGCCGCCTCCTGCGCCGCCCGCACCGGATCGCCCTCGGCCTCCAGCGCCGCGAGCGCCTCGGCCCCGGTCACTCGACCGTCACCGACTTGGCGAGGTTGCGCGGCTGGTCCACGTCCGTCCCCTTGGCGATGGCCGTGTGATAGGCCAGGAGCTGCGCGGGCACCGCGTAGAGGATCGGCGCCCAGACCGGCGCCACGTCGGGCAGCACCAGCGTCTCCCAGACCCCCTGGGCGGCGGATTGCGACCCCGCCCGGTCGGTGACCAGCAGGACGCGCCCGCCCCGTGCCATGACCTCCTGCATGTTCGACACCGTCTTGTCGAACAGCTCGTCGTGCGGGGCCATGACGATCACCGGCACGGTCTTGTCCACCAGCGCGATCGGCCCGTGCTTCAGCTCGCCCGACGCATAGGCCTCGGCGTGGATGTAGCTGATCTCCTTGAGCTTCAGCGCCCCTTCCAGCGCCAGCGGAAACATCCGGCCCCGCCCCAGGAACAGGATGTCGCGCGCCTCGGCCAGCTTGGCCGCGATCCGCCCGGCGTCCTCCGTCAGCGACAGCGCGTGGTTCACGAGGCCCGGCACCGCCCGCAGGTCGTCGATCCGCGCCCGCACCGTCGCCTCATCCAGCCGCCCCCTCTGCCGCCCCGCCTCCAGCGCCAGCAGCCCCAGCACCAGGAGCTGGCACGAGAAGGCCTTGGTCGAGGCCACGCCGATCTCCGGCCCGGCGAGGATCGGCAGCGCGAGGTCCGATTCCCGCGCGATGGAGCTTTCGGCGACGTTGACCACCGACAGGATGCGCTCGGCCTTGTCGCGGCAGTAGCGCAGCGCCGCCAGCGTGTCCGCCGTCTCGCCCGACTGGCTGACGAACAGCGCCAGGGTGCGCGCCGGGATGGGGGGCTCGCGGTAGCGGAACTCCGACGCCACGTCGAGGTCCACGGGCAGGCCGGCGATCTGCTCGAACCAGTATTTCGCGACGTGGCAGGCGTAGGAGGCCGTGCCGCAGGCCACCATGCTGATCCGGTCCACGCCGGCAAAGTCGATCCCCGGCGCGGGCAGGCGGATGCTCCCGTCCTCGGACAGGTAGTGCTCCAGCGCCGCCGTCAGCCGCGACGGCTGCTCGGCGATCTCCTTGGCCATGAAGTGCCGGTGCCCGGCCTTGTCCACCTGCGCGGCGTCGATCTGGATGGTCCGCGCCGCCCGGTTGGCCAGCCGGCCCGCGCCGTCGCGGATCGTCGCCCCCGCCCGCGTCACCACCGCCCAGTCGCCTTCCTCCAGGTAGGTGACGCGCGAGGTCAGCGACGCGAGCGCGATGGCGTCGCTGCCCACGTACATCTCGCCGTCGCCATGCCCGATGGCCAGGGGCGAGCCCTTCCGGGCCGCGATCATCAGGTCCTCCTCGCCCTCGAACAGGAACAGGAGCGCGTAGGCCCCCTGAAGCCGGGCCAGCGTCATCTCCGCCGCCTCGACCGGAGTCGCCCCGTCGGACAGGTAGTGGTCGGCCAGCAGGGCGACGGTCTCGGTGTCGGTGTCGGATTCGTGCGCCAGCCCCCGCTCGGACAGCCAGGCCCGCAGCTCGCGGAAGTTCTCGATGATGCCGTTGTGCACGACCGCGACCCGCCCCGCCCGGTGCGGGTGGGCGTTGCGGACCGAGGGCGCGCCATGCGTGGCCCAGCGCGTGTGGCCGATCCCGGCCTTGCCCGCCAGGGGCTCGTGCACCAGCAGGTCGGACAGGTTGACGAGCTTGCCGACCGCCCGCCGCCGGTCCAGCCGCCCCCCATCGACCGTGGCGATCCCCGCGCTGTCGTAGCCGCGATATTCGAGCCGCTTCAGCGACTCGACCAGCAGGGGGGCGACCTCGTGGCTCCCCAGGATTCCGACGATGCCGCACATGGGTTCAGGCTCCGGTCTTGGCGGCCTTGAGGGCGCGCAGCTTCTCGAACAATCGCGTGGCGAAGCCCGGCTTCTCCACCTGCGGCGCGCGGGACAGCGCCAGCGCCCCCGGCGCCACGTCCCTGGTGATGACCGAGCCCGAGCCGGTCATGGCCCCGTCCCCGATCCGAACGGGGGCCACCAGCATCGTGTCCGACCCGATGAAGGCGTTCCGCCCGATCACCGTCCGGTGCTTGAAGACGCCATCGTAGTTGCAGGTGATCGTCCCCGCGCCGATGTTCGCCCCTTCGCCCACCTCGGCGTCGCCGATGTAGCTCAGGTGGTTGATCTTGGCCCCCTCGCCGACCTGGGCGGCCTTGATCTCCACGAAGTTGCCGACATGGACATCCTCGGCCAGCTCCGCGCCGGGCCGCAGCCGGGCGAAGGGTCCCACCGTCGCCCCACGCGACACATGGCACCCCTCCAGGTGCGAGAAGGCGCGGATGCGCGCCTCGGATTCGACCGTCACGCCGGGGCCGAAGACGACATGGGGCTCGATCACCGTGTCGCGGCCCACGAAGGTGTCGTAGGCGAAGACCACCGTCTCGGGCGCCGGCATCGACACCCCGTCCTCGGCCGCCTGCGCCCGCGCCCGCGCCTGGAACGCCCGCTCGGCCGCCATGAGCTCGGCGCGCGAGTTGATGCCCAGCGTCTCGGCCTCGTCGCAGCGCACCACCGTCGCGCTCAGGCCCCGCGCGCGGGCCAGCCCCACGATGTCGGTGAGGTAGTATTCCCCGGCGGCGTTCCGGTTGCCCACCTCGCGCAGCAGGTCGAACAGGAAGGTCCCCTCGGCGCAGACCACGCCCGAGTTGCACAGCCGGATCGCCCGCGTCGCGGCGTCGGCGTCCTTCCACTCGACGATGCGCGCCAGCCCGTCGCCCTCGACGACAAGGCGTCCATACCGCGCCTCCGAGTCGGCGGTCTCGAAGCCCAGCACCACCACGTCGGCGCGGGCGCGGGCCTCCAGCATCCGGTCCAGAGTCTCGGGCGCGACGAAGGGCGTGTCGCCATAGAGCACGATCACGTCGCCGTCGTGGTCCCCCAGCACCTCCCGCGCCTGGAGCACGGCATGGGCGGTTCCCAGCCGCTCCTCCTGTCGCACGGTCGCCACCTCGGGGTCGAAGGCGCGGGCCGCCTTCTCCACCTCCGGGGCGCCCACGCCGGTCACGACGACCATCCGCTCGGGCCCCAGCGCGGCGGCGGACCGCATCGCGTGGTGCAAAAGCGGCGCGCCGCCCAGCTCGTGCAGCACCTTGGGCCGCTCGGAGTTCATCCGCGTGCCCGCGCCCGCCGCCAGGATGACGACGCCCACGCCTCCGGTCCCGCCCATGTCCGCCTCGTGTGCTTTGGTTCGTTGGGCGGCCTTCTAGGCAACAAGCCCGTCCTTTCCAAGCCTCGGGCCACCGGGGGGCTTCACATCGTCCTTCGCTCGGTTACAGCCGGCGGCGGAGGTGGCTTGCATGACCCAAAGCCCGCGCACGGTGATCTTCGACCTCGACGGCACCCTTGCCGACACCAGCGGCGACCTCCTGGCCGCCGCGAACGCCTGCTTCCGCGACCTCGGACTCGGCGAGATCCTGCACGCCGGCGACGCGGGCGTGGCGCTGCGGGGCGGGCGGGCGATGCTGACCCTCGGCTTCGAACGGGCGGGCGCCGGCCACGGCACCGAGGAGGTGGACCGCCAGTATCCTCGCCTCCTGACCCACTACGAGGCCGCCATCTGCGACCAAACCCTGCTCTATCCCGGCGCGGCCGAGGCCGTGCTGGCGTTGCGCGCCACCGGCTACCGCACCGGCATCTGCACCAACAAGCCCGAGCGGCTGGCCCGGCTCCTGCTTGCCAGGCTGGACGTGACGGACCTCTTCGACAGCCTGATCGGCGCGGACACGCTCCCCGTCCGCAAGCCCGACCCCCGCCCCTTGGCCGAGGCGGTCCACCGGGCCGGGGGCCACCCGGCGCGCGCCTGCCTCGTCGGCGACACCGACACCGACCACCTCACGGCCCGCGCCGCCGGGGTCCCCTCGATCCTCGTCACCTTCGGTCCTTTGGGCGAAGCCGCCGCCGCCGCCCTCGGACCGGAGGTGCTGCTGCACTCCTTCGCCGACCTGCCCGACGCCGTGGACGCCCTGTCGCTCTGACCGCCCCGGATCAGCCGGAGGCGCCCCAGTCGATCCCGGCTTCCCCGCGCGCCGCCAGCCATCCGTTCACCTTGCTGAACGGTCGCGAGCCGAAGAACCCCCGCGACGCCGACAGCGGCGAGGGATGCGCGCTCTCGTGGATCAGGTGGTCGCCGGGCCGGATGTGCCGCGCCTGCGCCTGCGCCGGCCGCCCCCAGAGCACGAAGGCCGTCGCCCTCTCGGACACGCGGGCGAGGACCTGCCCGGTCAGCGCCTCCCAGCCCAGCTTCGCGTGCCCCCCGATCACGCCGGCCGGCACCGACAGGTGCGTGTTGAGCAGCAGGACCCCCTGCCGCGCCCATCCCGACAGGTCGCCGTTGGGCAGAGAATCCCCCGTGTCCTCCTTCATCTCGCGAAAGACGTTGGCCAGCGACTTCGGCAGGGGCCGCACGTCCGGGTTGACCGAGAAGGCGAGGCCCATGGCATGGCCGGGCGTGGGGTAGGGATCCTGCCCCAGGATCACCACCCGCACCGCCTCGGGCGGGGTGAGCGCGAGGGCCTGGAACCGCCGCTCGTGCGGGGGCAGGATCGCGCGCGGGTCGCGGGCCAGCGCCTCGGCGATCCGGGGCCAGTCCTCGGCGAAGAAGGGCAGGTCGGCCCAGGCCTCGGGGATCGGCGTGGCCTCTGCGACCGGGGACACCGAAGGGGCGAAGAGGTCGGGCTGACTGGCCATGAGGGGGCTCCGCTGGGGGACGCAGGCCAACGCGCGCCGACGCCCTCCGGTGCCGATCAGACGAGGGGGCTCAGTGCCGCCAGCCGCTCCACCCGCCGCCGCGCCGCGCCGCTGTCCAGGCTCTCCCGCGCGATCTCCACCCCTTCGGGCAGCGACGCCGCCCGCCCCGCCACCAGCAGCGCCGCCGCCGAATTGAGCAGCACCGCGTCCCGGTAGGCCCCCGCCGCCCCGTCAAGCAACGCCCGAAGCGCCTGCGCGTTGTGCTCGGGCGTGCCGCCGAGGATCGCCTCGAAGGGATGCACCGGCAGGCCCGCCTCCTCCGGGTGGACCTCCCGCTCGCTCACCTGCCCGCCGTGCAGCTCGGCCACGCGGGACGGCCCGGCGATGGACAGCTCGTCGGTGCCGTCGCCGCCATGGACCAGCCAGGCCCGCTCGGACCCGAGCCGCCCCAGCGTCTCGGCCATGGGCCGCAGCAGGTGGGCCGCATAGGCCCCGGTCAACTGCCGCTTCACCCCGGCGGGGTTGGTCAGCGGCCCCAGCACGTTGAAGATCGTCCGGGTCCCCAGCTCCGTCCGCGCTGGCATGACGTGCTTCATGGCGGGGTGGTGCATCGGCGCCATCATGAAGCCGATCCCGGCCTCCTCCAGCGCCCGCTCCACCACGGCGGGACCGACCATGACGTTGATGCCGAGCTGCGTCAGCGCGTCCGCCGCGCCCGACTTGGACGACAGGTTGCGGTTCCCGTGCTTCGCCACCGGCACGCCCGCCCCCGCCACCACGAAGGCCGTCGCGGTCGAGATGTTGAGCGTCCCCTTGCCGTCGCCCCCGGTGCCCACGATGTCGATCGCCCCCTCGGGCGCCGTGACCCGGTGGCAGCGCGCCCGCATCTGGCCGGCGGCGGCGGCGAACTCCTCGACCGTCTCGCCGCGCACCCGCAGCGCCATCAGGAAGCCGCCGATCTGCGCCGGCGTCGCGTCGCCCTCGAACAGGATGCCGAAGGCGCGCTCGGCCTCCTCCGAGGTCAGCTGCCGCTCGACGGCGGCGGCGATCAGCGGCTTCAGCGCCTCGCTCATGCCGCCACCGGCAGCGTGTCCAGGAAGTTCCGCAGCAGCGCGTGGCCGTGCTCGCTTGCGATGCTCTCGGGGTGGAACTGCACGCCCTCGATGGGCAGGGCCTTGTGGCGCAGCCCCATGATGGTGCCGTCCTCCAGCCAAGCCGTCACCTCCAGGCAGTCCGGCAGGGTCTCCCGCTCCACGATCAGGGAATGATACCGCGTCGCCTGGAAGGGCGAGGGCAGGCCCCGGAACACGCCCGTCCCGCCGTGGTGGATCGTCCCCATCTTGCCGTGCACGATCTCGTGGCAGCGCACCACGCGCCCGCCCATGGCCTCGCCGATGGCCTGATGGCCCAGGCAGACGCCCAGCAGCGGCGTCCGAGTCTCGGCGGCGGCGTGGATCAGCGGAAGGCAGATGCCCGCCTGCGCCGGGTCGCAGGGGCCGGGCGACAGCACGATCCCGTCGGGGCGCAGCCCCATCGCCTCCTGCACGTCCAGCGCGTCGTTCCGGCGCACCACCACCTCGGCCCCGAGCTCGCCCAGGTAGTGCACGAGGTTGTAGGTGAAGCTGTCGTAGTTGTCGATCAGCAGGAGCATCGGCACGCCTCCATCCAAGGCCCTGGGGGGAGAAGGGGGGTTACAGCCCTCGCGTAGCCTGCGCTAAGGACGGGCGCAAGCCTGCGGCCCGGTCGGTCCGGGCGACCGAAGGGGGGAGGGCAGACGGTGCCGAGGTTCGTGTCCGGGTTCCTGTCGGGGGTGGCGCTGGGGCTCCTGGCGCTCGCCGCGCTCTCGCCCGCGCTGCCGCGCCCTGTGGCCGGGCTGGCGGCGGACCGGCCAGCGCCCGAGGAGCCGCCCACCGCCGCCCGGACGACCCCGCCCGGCCCATCCATGGCGCGGATCCCGCCCGGCGGCGCGCTCGGCGACTGACCCCGCTCAGGCCTCCACGCGGGCCGCGTGGCCGCCGCGCCGCCGGACCAGCCGCTTCGCCCGGCCGGGAAGCTCCAGCATCAGGCTCTCCCGCGCGTCGGGCGTCATCAGCGACCAGTCCGCGATCTCGTCGCGGGTCCGCAGGCAGCCGACGCAGAGCCCGGAGTCGGGGTGGATCACACAGACCTTCCGGCAGGGGCTCTGCGGCTCCTCGCGGCTCCAGACGTCATCCGTCATCGCGGCTCCCCAGATAACCCAGCCGGTCCAGCATCCCCTGAAGGATGAACCCGGCCGCCACGCTGTCGATGATCTCGGCGCGACGCTTTCGCGACGTATCCGCCTCCAGCAGCATCCGCTCGGCCGCGACCGTGCTCAGCCGCTCGTCCCAGAAGGCGATGGGCAGGTCGGTCAGCCGCTCCAGGTTGCGGGCGAAGGCGCGGGTGCTCTGGGCGCGCGGACCCTCGCTCCCGTCCATGTTGATGGGCAAGCCGAGAACGAGGCCCTTCAGGTCCCGCGCCTGGGCGAGGTCGAGGAGGTGCTGGGCGTCCAGCGTGAACTTCCGCCGCCGGACCGTCTCCAGCGGCGTCGCCACCTGGCGGCGGAGGTCCGACAGGGCGACGCCGATGGTCACGGTCCCGAGGTCGAGCCCGGCGACCGCGCCGCTGCGGGGCAGGGCGGCGGCAAAGCTGTCCGCGTCGGCGCAGATCATTCGGTCAGGCCCGCCTGCTGCGCGGTGCCGTCGAGGATCACCTGCGCCTGCGCGTCGCCGGCATGGGCGGCCTTGCCCTGCGCCAGCGCCTCCCGCGCGCCTGCCTCGTCGCCCAGGATCGACAGCGAGGTCACGAGCCGCGCCCAGTCCTGCGCCGGGCCGCCCTCGGCCGTCAGCCGCCCGCGCAGCCCGTCCACCATGCCCCGGATCATCTCCCGGCGCTCCTCCTCGGTCATCTCCTGCGCGGCGGCGACCTCGGCCTCCGATGGCCCCGGCGCGGCGGCCGGCGGCTCGTAGTCCACCCCCGCGAGCCAGGCCAGCCGCTCGATCTCCGAGGCGGCCATGCTGCGGTGCAGGTCGTCCGCCGGCGCGGCCTCCATCAGCCTCCGCCAGAAGGGGAAGGCGAGGTCCGGCCGTCCGGTCTGGGCCTGCATGAGCCCGAGATAATAGAGAAGGCCGAAGTTGCCGGGCTGCATCCGGTCGATGCGCGCCATCACGGCCTCGGCCTCGGGCGTCACCACCCCACCGGCGGCGGCGACCATCCGGTCCACGAGCGCCACATGGTCGTCGGCCGTGGCCCGGTCGCCCTTGATCGCGATCACCCGCTCCTGCGCCGCGCGCGCCTCGGCGTAGCGGCCAAGCTGCGCCTCGTGCTGCGCCAGCAGCTCCCAGCCCTGGAGGTCGTCGGGCCGGGTCGGCACAACCTCCCGCAGCCGCTCGACCATCTCGAGATACTCCTCCGGCACGTCCGGCTGCTGCGCGGGAAAGACCTGCGCGGCCTGCGTCTCGGCGTCGGCCTGCGACGGCCTTTCGTCGCGCAGGCGCTGCGCCTCGGCCAGCCGGGCGGCGCGCGGGTCGTCGGGGGCGCCGGGCCGGCCGATCGTCGCGTAAAGCACGAGGCTCCCCATCACCACGACCACGGCGGCCAGGGACGCCGCCACCAGCCCCGCCCGCCGGGGCGCCGCGCGCAGCACTGTCGCCCCGGCCCGGTCGGCGGCCAGCAGGCGGCGCGCGATCTCGGTCCGGGCGCGCTCGGCCTCCTCGGGGGCGAGGACGCCGCGCGCGAGGTCGCGCTCCACCTCGGCGAGCTGGTCGCGGTAGATCGCCTGGTCCGGCACCGCCTCGGCCCCCGCCGCCGAGGGCGCGAGAAGCGGCCGCGCGATCAGCACGGCCACGACGCTGGCCAGCAGACCCGCGACGATCCAGAACAGCATGGCATCGGTCCCCCGCGCCCCGTGGCGCCCCGCCTATCTAGAGGGGACGCCGCCGACACGGAAGGTCGCCCCGCGAGGCGTTGTGCCGCATCGGGGTCGGCCCCGCTGTGGCCCGGATGACACGCTTTTCCGCCTCGGCAAGTTGACAGCTGTCAACTCCGGGGGCCGACCCGACTGTGGCCCAGGCGACACGCCGTCCCGCTCCGGCGAGGCGACGCCCGTCACCTCCGGCCCGCGCCAGCCGCTTCCCACGACCGCGCCGGTCGGGTAGGACGCAGACCGGGCCGCCCCGGCCCCCAAGGGGGATCGAGT
This sequence comes from Rubellimicrobium aerolatum, assembly GCF_017872975.1. Taxonomy (GTDB): domain Bacteria; phylum Pseudomonadota; class Alphaproteobacteria; order Rhodobacterales; family Rhodobacteraceae; genus Rubellimicrobium; species Rubellimicrobium aerolatum. The sequence goes on along the minus strand of NZ_JAGGJP010000004.1, from coordinate 261,608 downwards.
CACCTCATGCGCCGCTATTCCGTCTTCGCCCTCGCCCGCGAGGGGGTCCGCCACCACACCGGCTGGGACCGGGCCTGGGCCTCGCCCCTGCCGAAATCCCGCTACGACGTGGTCATCGTCGGCGCCGGCGGGCACGGGCTCGCGACGGCCTACTACCTCGGCAGGACCCACGGCATCCGCAACGTCGCGGTGATCGAGAAGGGCTGGCTCGGCGGCGGCAACACGGGGCGCAACACCACCATCATCCGCTCCAACTACCTCCAGGACCCCTCGGCCGCGATCTACGAGAAGGCGCGCAGCCTCTACGAGGACCTGAGCCAGGAGCTGAACTACAACGTCATGTTCAGCCCGCGCGGCGTGATGATGCTGGCGCAGACCCTCCACGAGGTGCGCGGCTACAAGCGCACCGCCGAGGCCAACGCGCTCCAGGGCGTCGAGACCGAGTTCATCCCGCCCGGCCGCGTCAAGGAGCTGTGCCCGATCATCCACATCGACGGGCCGCGCTATCCGGTGCTGGGCGCGCTCTGGCAGCCGCGGGGCGGCACGGCGCGGCACGACGCGGTGGCCTGGGGCTACGCCCGCGCCTGCGCCGACATGGGCATGGACATCATCGAGCAATGCGAGGTGAAGGGCGTCACTTCGGCGAACGGCGTCGTGACCGGCGTGGAGACCACCAAGGGCACGATCGCCTGCGGCAAGCTCGCCCTCGTCGTCGCCGGGCATTCCTCGGTGCTGGCCGAGATGGCGGGCTTCCGGCTCCCCATCGAATCGATGCCGCTCCAGGCGCTGGTCTCCGAACCGATCAAGCCCTGCATGGACGTGGTGGTGATGGCCAACACCGTCCACGGCTACATGAGCCAGTCTGACAAGGGCGAGATGGTGATCGGCGGCGGGACCGACGGCTACAACGCCTACACCCAGCGCGGCAGCTTCCACCACATCGAGGAGACGGTGCGCGCCCTGGTCGAGACCTTCCCGATGATCTCGCGGCTCAAGATGCTGCGGCAATGGGGTGGGATCGTGGACATGACGGGCGACCGCTCGCCCATCCTGTCGCGGACGCCGCTGGGGAACTGCTTCGTCAACTGCGGCTGGGGCACGGGCGGGTTCAAGGCGATCCCCGGCTCGGGCTGGGCCATGGCCGAGCTGGTCGCCACCGGCCAGCCGGGGCCGTTGGCCGCGCCCTTCGGGCTCGACCGCTTCCGCGAGGGGCGCTTCATCGACGAGAGCGTGGCGGCCGGGGTGGCGCATTGACGCCTATTCTTCACGCACTTGGGAACCGGGCCGGAGGAGGCCTCGTTGCCGTGTCGCACGACACAGCCACGGAGCACCCCTCATGTCCGACCCCAACTACACCCCGCCCCCGGCGCGGAGCTCGGGCAGCTCCATCGCCTTCATCATCGGGGCGATCGTCGTCGTCCTGCTGCTGCTGTGGTGGTTCATGTCGGCAGGCAACAACGACGTCGCCACGGCGACGGATGACGCCGCCACCGCGACCGAGGAAGCCGCCGACACCGCGGGCGACGCGGCGACCGGCGCCGCGACCGGCGCCGCCGGCACGGCGGCTGGCGCGGCCGATGCCGCCGCCGATACGGCGACCGACGCGGCTGACGCCGCCGCGGACACGGCCACTGGCGCCGCCGACGCGGCCACTGACACGGCGGCTGGCGCTGCGGATGCCGTCACCGACACGGCGACCGGGGCCGCAGGTGCGGCCACCGACGCCGCCGATGCCGTCGCGGACACCGCCGCCGATGCCGCCACGGGCTCGGACGAGACCTCCGACACCGGCGGCATCACCGAGACTCCGGCGACCGAAGCCTCCCCGACCGAGGGCGAGGCCGCTCCTCCCACGACCGGCACCGAGCCGGCCGACCAGTGACGTCGGACTGATCCCGATCCGGGGCGGCGCGCGGCGTCGCCCCGTTCCTGCGCCATCCCTTCGGGGATGGTTCGGCCGCCTCCCTTCCGGGACGCGGCCCTTCGTCGTTTCCGCCCAGCCCGAGGACCTGCCGTGCTGACCCTCACCTGCCCCCATTGCGGCGTTCAAGCCGACGAGACCGAGCTGTCGCCCGGCGGCGAGGCGCATCTGAAGCGCCACGGCCCCGGCTCCTCCGAGGAGGAGTTCGAGGGCTACCTGTTCCAGCGCCAGAACCCCAAGGGACCGCATTACGAGCGGTGGCGGCACAGCTATGGCTGCGGCAGGTGGTTCCTCGCCGCCCGCGACACCGCGACGAACCGGGTCTTCGGCACCTATCCCGCCTCGCTGGCCGCGCCGTCGGACGGGCTCCGCTCCCTGATCTCCACCGCCGGGGCCGGACGGGGCTTCGAGCCCGGCGCCCCCAGCCCCGCCCCGGAGGCCGCCCAATGAGCACCCGCCTGAGCCGGGGCGGCCGGCTGATCGACCGCTCGCGTCCCCTGCGCTTCACCTTCGACGGGCACCACTATCAAGGGTTCGCCGGCGACACGCTGGCCTCGGCGCTGCTTGCCAACGGGCAGGTGCTGGTGGGCCGCAGCTTCAAGTATCACCGCCCGCGCGGGCTGGTCGCCTCGGGGCACGAGGAGCCGAACGGACTCGTCAACCTCGGCACCGGCGCGCGGATGGAGCCCAACCAGCGCGCCACGGTCACGCCGCTGCGCGACGGGATGACGGCGCTGAGCCAGAACCGGTTCCCAAGCCTCGACTTCGACGTGGGCGCGGTGAACGACGCCTTCGGGCGGTTCCTGCCGGCGGGCTTCTACTACAAGACCTTCATGTGGCCGCGCGCCTTCTGGAAGCACGTCTACGAGCCGGTCATCCGCAGGTCGGCGGGCCTGGGCCGGGTGCCGGAGGGGCGCGACCCCGACAGCTACGAGCACTTCTTCGCCCATGTGGACGTGCTGGTTGCGGGCGGCGGCGTCGCGGGCCTGTCGGCGGCGCTGGAGGCCGGGCGGTCCGGCCAGCGCGTCCTCGTGCTGGAGCAGAACCCCTGGTGGGGCGGCCGGGCCGTGATCGACGAGCCCGAGATCGACGGCGTCCCCGCCGCCCAGTGGGTCGAGCGGACGATGCGCGAGCTGGGGGCCATGCCCAACGTCCGCCTGCACCTGAACACGCAGGTGAGCGGCATCCACGATCACGGCTATGTCCTAGCCTGCGAGCAACTGGGCGAGGAGGGCGGCGGGCCGCGCCAGCGGCTCTGGCGCATCCGGGCGGGGCGGATCGTCGCGGCGAACGGCGCGATCGAGCGGCCGCTGGCCTTCGCCGGAAACGACCTGCCGGGGGTGATGCTGGCCTCGGCGATGCGGGACTACCTCGTGAACTGGGGCGTCAGCGTCGGCGACCGCGTGGTGGTCGTCACCAACAACGACGACGCTTATCGCACCGCGCTGGCGCTGCATCGCGCCGGGCTGATCGTGCCGGTCATCGTGGACGCCCGCACCCGCCCCGAGGGCGAGCTGGTGCGGATGGCGCGGGACCTCGGGCTCCGGGTCGAGGCCGGGCGCGGCATCGCCAAGGTCATGGGCCGCCGCCGGGTGACGGGCGTGAAGCTCTGCGCGCTGGCCGGCGAGGGCGCCCCCATCGAGGAGATCGCCTGCGACGCCGTGGCGATGTCGGGCGGCTGGACGCCCTCGGTCCATCTCTGGTCCCATGTCGGCGGCGGCCTGTCGTGGGACGACGCGAGGGCGATGTTCCGGCCCGACCCCAACCGGCCGCCGCGCGGCCAGGACGGGCAGGCGATGGTTCTTCCGGCGGGCGCGGCCGAGGGGGAGTTGCGGACGGCGGCGGTGATCGCCTCCGGCGCGCGGGCCGGGGCCGCCGCGTCGGGCAGCGAGGCGCCGTCCCCCGTCGCCGCGCGGGACGCCGAGGAAGGGCCGATCCTGCCGGTCTGGGTCATGCCGCAAGGCGCGACCCCCGCGCTCCGGCGCAAGATGTGGCTGGACTACCAGAACGACGTGAAGGTGTCGGACGTGGAGCTGGCCGCCCGCGAGGGCTTCCAGTCGGTCGAGCACGCGAAGCGCTACACTACGCTGGGCATGGCGACGGATCAGGGGAAGCTGTCGAATCTCAACGGGCTCGCGGTGCTGTCCTCGGCGCTGCACGTGCCGATCCCGCAGGTCGGCACCACGACGTTCCGCCCGCCCTACACGCCGATCACGATGGGCACGCTGGCGGGCGTCGCCAAGGAGGCGCTGTTCCAGCCGGTCCGCACAACGCCGATCCACGACTGGCACCAGCGCCACGGCGCCACCTGGGAGCCGGTGGGCCTCTGGCGGCGGCCCTTCGCCTATCTCCGCCCCGGCGAGAACGTCCACGCCGCCGTCGCCCGCGAGGTGCTGGCGGTGCGGAACGGGGTCGGGCTTCTCGACGCCTCGACGCTGGGCAAGATCGTAGTTAAGGGGCCGGACGCGGGGCGGTTCCTCGACATGATGTACACCGGCGTGATGAGCACGCTGGCCGTGGGGAAATGCCGCTACGGGATCATGTGCAGCGAGAACGGCTTCCTCATCGACGACGGCGTGGTGATCCGGCTGTCCGAGGACGCCTGGCTTTGCCACACGACCACGGGCGGCGCGGACCGCATCCACGCCCACATGGAGGACTGGCTCCAGACCGAGTGGCATGATTGGCGCGTCTTCACCGCCAACCTGACGGAGCAATGGGCGCAGGTCGCCGTCGCGGGGCCGCGCGCGCGGGAGGTGCTGGCCAAGCTGGGCGGGATGGACCTGTCGCGGGAGGCGCTGCCGTTCATGACCTTCCGGGAGGGAAGGCTCGGCCCCTTCGACGCGCGGGTGCACCGGATCAGCTTCTCCGGGGAGCTGTCCTTCGAGGTCGCGGTGCCGGCGGACCAGGGCCTCGCGCTCTGGGAGGCGCTGGTGGAGGCGGGCGCGGAATGGGGCGTCACCCCCTACGGCACCGAGGCGATGCACGTCCTTCGCGCCGAGAAGGGCTACATCATGATCGGCGAGGAGACCGACGGGACGGTGATCCCGCAGGACCTCGGCCTCGGCTGGGCGATCAGCAGGAAGAAGCCCGACTACTTGGGCAAGCGCGCGCAGGAGCGGACGCACATGGCCTCGGGCCAGCGGTGGCGGCTGGTGGGGCTGGAAAGCCTCGACCGGTCGGTGCTGCCCGAGGGGGCCTATGTGCTGGGGCAGGGCACGAACGCCAACGGCCAGCGCAACACCCAAGGGCGCGTGACCTCCACCTACCATTCGCCCACCTTCGACCGGGGCATCGCCATGGCGATCGTCGAGCGGGGGCCCGAGCGGATGGGCGAGACGGTGCAGGTGTCGAACCGGGCCGGCGAGCCGGTCGCGGCGCGGATCGTCGATCCGGTGCTCTACGACAAGGCGGGGGAGAAGCTGAATGGCTGAGGTCGTGACCAGGATGGGGCCGCTCGGCATGGTGTCGCTGCGCGGCGACCTGGGCGAGGAACGGCTGCGCGTCACCGTCTCGGCGCTGACCGGCACCGCCATGCCCGGCCGGCTGCGGATCGAGGGCACCTCGGGGCGGGGCGCGGCCTGGATGTCGCCGGACGAGCTGCTGATCTTCCTGCCGCCCGAGGAGGCCCCCGCCGCCGTCCGCCGGCTGTCGGAGGAGCTGGAGGGCCTGCACCATCTGGTCGCCGACGTGTCCGCGATGCGGGTCGGCCTGCGGCTCGACGGCCCCGGCGCGCGGGAGGTGCTGGCGAAGCTGTCGCCCGCCGACCTCCACCCGGACGCCTTCGGGCCGGGCGTGGTCCGCCGCAGCCGCCTGGGGCAGGTGGCGGCGGCCTTCTGGCTGGAGGGCGACGGGGCGCGGGTGATCTGCTTCCGCTCGATGGGCGACTACGCCCTTGCGCTGCTGCGGCAGTCGGCCAAGGACGGGGCGGTGGGGTATTTCGGCGCCTAGCCTCGCAGCAGGCCCGACAACCGGTGGACGATCCGCTCGAGGCGCAGGACATGGGGGCTGGGTCGCCGGACCGCCTGCCCCGATCGGGCGGCGCGGGGGCCGGGCCGAAGGGACACGCCCTTGATCGTCTCGATCTGGCGGATCTGCCGCTCGATCAGCGAGGCCGGAAGCTCGGGCCATGAGGACCGGGCGGAGATCATCCCCGCCTCGCGGAGGCTGGCGCAAAGGGCGGGGAAATCGGCCTCGCCCCAGGTGCGCGGATTGCCGTCGCGCGACACGCTGACCTGCCACTGCCGGCGCAGGTGGTAGTGGTCCTGGGCCTCCGCGCCGAGGAAGGACCGGATCTGCGTCACGAAGTCGAGATCGCGGTGCCCTTCGCGGCGCGCGATGACGGCGACCTTCTGCCCCGCGTGGCCGACCAGCGCCAAGAGGTGCAGGGGCGATCCGTCCAGGGCGATGACATGGGTCGCGGCCTTGTAGGCAGCGATCTGGTCCTCGATCGGATGCTCCTGCGGATGGTAGATGTCGTAGCCCTCGGCCCGGAGCAGGCCTTCGAGGACCTCCTCGCCGAGGATGCTCTGGTAGTCGGGACCGAGCCGGCTTCGCGAGATGTAGATCCGGGGAGCACCCCTGGCCGCGATGGTCCGGCCAGCCTGGGCGCGGACGAAGCGCCGAAGCTCGGGCGAGCCGGCGATCATGGGGCCGAGCCCGAGGCCCTGGGGCGGGATCAGAAGGGTTTCGACTTGGGTGGGCTTGGCCAGGTTGAGGACGCGATGACGCACGCCCAAGAGGCGAAGGACGGGCTCGTAGCGCGCCAGCGCCTGCCCGGACCGGGTGTTGTGGCGCGGGATGAAGACGAGGCCGTCGATTTGCCGGTCCAGGAGATCGAGGGCGCCGAGGCGCGCGATGCTCTCGACGATGAAATGGCCGAAATGCGGGATGAGCGGCCCCATGAACATCCAGATCCCAGGGAGCCGCGCGAGGTCGCCGTCCGGCCGTGGCGGGCGGCGGTTCAAGGCCGTGCGGTGCTGCCATGTGACGCTTTCGTGGACGAAGCGCCCGTCGGGGCGCAGGATGCCCGCAGGCATGGTCGCGTGGCGCGGCGCGGCTGGCGGCGGCGGGACGACGAGAGCGGCCTCGACCACGGCGGCGGGTCCCGCGCCCTGGGACAGATCGGGCGTCCTCAGCCTTTTCCAGTTCATCGTCGCGACTTGCACCCAGACCCAGCCGTTCCGCTGTGACAGACGCGCCCCGCCCTTGGCAAGACGCTCCTGGAGCGTGCCATGGCCGGTGAGTCCGAGCCGCGTCCTCGCCCCGAGTAGGTCCGCATCGGCCATTTCCGGCCGAGTCGGCCGAGGCCGTCCTTGCGTGATTCGGGCAGGCCTGCTATATGTTTCCCATACGGAAAGCATCGAACCCGGCCGGTGGCGAACCGGCCCTTCAGGCCCGGCTTGGACCGGGCCGGCCCTCGCCGTCCGCTGGCAAGCGGCCGCGAGGGCCACCCCGTTTCCGCCCATCGGCGCACAGGAGCCCGCGCATCCCCCGCCCTTGACCTCACGGGCCCGTGCGCCTTGTTATGTCGCGCGCCGACCCGGCGCCCGAACAACAAGGAGCCGCGACATGGCCTTCAGCCTTCCCGATCTGCCCTATCCCCACGATGCGCTTGAATCGAAGGGCATGTCCCGCGAAACGCTCGAGTTCCACCATGACCTCCACCACAAGGCCTACGTGGACAACGGCAACAAGCTGATCGCCGGCACCGAGTGGGAGGCCAAGTCGCTGGAGGAGATCGTCACGGGCACCTACCAGCCCGGCGCGGTGGCGCAGAACGGCATCTTCAACAACATCAGCCAGCTCTGGAACCACAACCAGTTCTGGGAGATGATGACCCCCGGCGAGAGCCGCATCCCCGGCGAGGTGGAGCGCGCGCTGACCGAGTCCTTCGGGTCCGTGCAGGACTTCAAGACGCAGTTCAACGCGGCGGGCGTGGGCCAGTTCGGGTCGGGCTGGGTCTGGCTGGTCAAGGACGCGGATGGCGGGCTCAAGATCACCAAGACCGAGAACGGGGTGAACCCGCTCTGCTTCGGGCAGACGGCGCTGCTGGGCTGCGACGTGTGGGAGCATTCCTACTACATCGACTTCCGCAACAAGCGGCCGGCCTACCTGACCAACTTCCTCGACAACCTCGTGAACTGGGAGAACGTCGCCTCGCGGATGTGAGGTCGGCGGAGGCCCAGCGCGACGCCGGGCCTCGCCCGTCGCGGAACCGGTCGCTGGCCGGACCGGTTCTTCCTGCGCCATACGGAGGGAACGCGATGCAGCTTGAGAACGGCACCTGGGTCCTGGTCCTCGACGGGACGAAGGCCCTGATCTTCGAGAACATCACCGACGGGCAGGACCCCAACCTCCGCATCCTCCGCAAGGAGGAGAATGCCGAGACGCCCGACGAGGAAGTGGCGCGCGGCGTGAAGCGGACCGAGCCCGCCACGGGCTCCACCTCGGACACGCACCGGTCCGACGAGCACCGCTTCGTGGAGGATCTGGCGGAGCAGCTCTACACGTCGGCGCATCAGGGGAAGTTCGACCGGCTGGTGGTCGTCGCCGGGCCGAACCATCTCGGCACGCTGCGGGCCAAGCTCCACAAGGAGGTGGCGGACCGCATCGTGGGCGAGGTCCACAAGACGCTGACCGGGCATCCCGTGGACCAGATCGAGCGGATCGTGGCGCAGGAACTGGCGAGCGCCTAGGGGAGCGCCTCGCGCAGGGCGGATTCCAGCGCCGCCACGTCGGGGACGAAGCGGATGAAGCCGCGCAGAGAGTCGTCCGCGAAGCCGCTGCTCACCACGTGGTCGAGGAGGGCGCGGAGCGGCTGCCAGTAGCCGGCCACGTCCAGGAGGAGGATCGGCTTGGCGTGCAGGCCGATCTGCCGCCAGGTCAGGACCTCGAAGAACTCGTCGAGCGAGCCGGCCCCGCCCGGCAGGACCACGATCGCGTCGGCGTTCATGAACATGACCTTCTTGCGCTCGTGCATCGTTTCCGTGACCACGAGGCGGTCGAGGTCCTGCTTGGCCACCTCGCGCGGGAAGAGGTGGCCGGGGATGACGCCGAGCGCCCGCCCGCCCGCCGCCTGATGCGCCCGCGCGACCCGGCCCATGAGGCCTACGTCGCCCGCCCCGTAGACGAGGCCCCAGCCATTGGCGGCGAGCATGTGGCCGGTGGCCTCGGCCGCCTGTCCGTGGAGGGGGTCGCGGCCGTCCCGCGCGCCGCAGTAGATGCAGATGGAGGCGCTCACGCCCGTGCTCCCGATCATGGATTTTGACGGGATGTAAACGGAAGCTATGGTGGTCTCCAGACGGGTCCGAACCGGAATCAGGAGGAGGACCGTGCTGGACAGCCGCAACCTGCGCGCGTTGGCCCTGGCCCTGGCCGGAGCGGGCCTCCTGTCGGGCGTCGTCGTGCTGGGCCTGCCGCGCCTCCTTCCCGCCGAACGATCGGCCGCGCTCCTGGCGCCGGACGCCTCGGCGCCTGCCGCGACAGCCCCGGCGCTTCTTGAAGCGCCGGCCTTCGACGCGGTGCGCGTGGCCCCGGACGGCGGCGGGCTCGTGGCGGGCCGGGCCGCGCCCGGGGCCAGGGTCTCCGTCCTGTCCGGAGAGGACGTGGTGGCCCAGGCCACCGCCGACGAGGATGGCCGCTTCGTGGCGTTCCTCGACCTCCCGCCCAGCGACCGGCCGCGGGAGCTCGCGCTCCGCGACGGCGGGGGACGCGAGGGCGAGGGGTCCGTCCTCCTCGCCCCCGCCGCGCCGCCGGCGGAGGTCGCCCCGACGGCCGTCGGCCCCGAGGCCCCGAGGCCGGACCTGGGGCGAGACCCAAAGCGGGGCCCGGAGCCTGGGGCGGCCGCCATCGCATCGGGCGACCCATCGGGGCCGGATGGCGTCGGCGTCCCGGCGTCGGGGGCCGGCCCGCCCGGCGATCCCGGCCAGAGCCCGGTCCTCCTGTCGGACGCCGGGGGCGTCCGCGTGCTGGAGCCGGCGCTGCCACCGGGCGCCGAGCCCCTGTCCTCCATCGCTCTCGACGCCATCGCCTACGGCGCCGGAGGGGAGGTCACGCTGTCGGGCCGCGCCTCGGGCGAGGGAGTGGTGCGCCTCTACCTCGACAACCGCCCCGCCGGGGAGGTCCCCATCACCCCGGACGGAGGCTGGCGGGCCGACTTCGGCGGGACCGCGCCCGGCGTCTACACGCTCCGGGTGGACGAGATCGGCCCTGACGGCGCGGTCGCCAGCCGGATCGAGACCCCCTTCCAGCGCGAGGAGCGGGAGCAGGTCGCGGCGGCGCTCGCGCCCGGCGGAGGATCGACCGTCGCCGTCCGCACGGTCCAGCCCGGCAACACGCTCTGGGCCATCGCGCGGGAGCGGTATGGCGAGCCGCTGATGTATGTCCGGGTCTTCGAGCGGAACCGCGACCGAATCCGCGACCCCGACCTGATCTATCCGGGGCAGGTCTTCGTGCTGCCGGAGGAGGCGGGGCCCTGACGCCACGCCGCGCAGGCCACCCCCTCGCCAAGGCGGGGGCCGCGCGCTAGGCTCCGCCGCCGCACAGCCAGGACCCGAGCCATGCGTAGCCTGTCCCCGACCGATGCCGCCCCGCGCGCCGACCGTTCCGCCAGCTGGCGGACGGTCCGGCGCACCGCGCCCTATCTCTGGCCCCGGGACCAGCCCTGGGTGCGGCGGCGGGTGGCGGTCGCGGTGGGCCTCCTGGTCGTCGCCAAGATCATCACCGTCCTGACGCCCGTGCTCTTCGGCTGGGCGGCCGACACGCTGACCGACCCCGGGCGGGTGCCCGGCGGGGCGCTCGCGCTCGGGGCGCTGGGGCTGACCCTGGCCTACGGCCTGTCGCGCATCCTCACCATCGCCTTCCAGCAGCTCCGCGACGTGGTCTTCTCGCGCGTGGGGCAGCGGGCGCTGCGGATGATCGCCCTGGAGACGTTCCGGCACATCCACGCGCTGTCCCTGCGCTACCACATCACCCGCAAGACCGGCGGCCTCAGCCGCGTCATCGAGCGGGGGGTGAAGGGCGTGGACTACGTGCTCCGCATCCTGCTGTTCTCGCTCGGGCCGCTGGTGCTGGAGCTGCTGCTCACCGCCGGGATGCTGTGGTTCCTGTTCGACGCCTGGTATCTGGCGGTCGTCGCCGTCACGGTCGCCGCCTACGTGGTCTACACCTTCGTCGTCACCGAATGGCGCGTGCGGATCCGCAGGGAGATGAACGACCAGGACACCCGCGCCAACCAGAGGGCGGTCGATTCGCTCCTCAACTACGAGACGGTGAAATACTTCGGCGCCGAGGACCGCGAGGCCCGGCGCTACGACGAGGCTATGGCCGCCTACGCCGAGGCGGCGGTCCGCACCAACAACTCGCTGGCCGCCCTCAACTTCGGGCAGGGGCTCCTCATCAACCTCGGGCTGATCGCCGTCATGCTGATGGCGGCGCGGGGGGTGCAGGCCGGCGCGCTGACCGTGGGCGAGTTCGTGATGGTCAACACCTACATGATCCAGATCACGTCGCCGCTGAACTTCCTCGGCTCCATGTATCGGGACATCCGGCAGGCGCTGGTGGACATGGACGACATGTTCGACCTGCTGGAGCAGCCCGCCGAGGTGCGGGACCGTCCCGGCGCGGAGCCCCTGGAGGTGACGGGCGGCGAGATCGTCTTCGACCGCGTGGAGTTCGGCTACGACCCGGAGCGGCCCATCCTCAAGGGGCTGAGCTTCCGCGTCGCCCCGGGGCAGACCGTGGCCATCGTCGGCTCGACCGGCGCGGGCAAGAGCACCATCGGCCGGCTGATCTTCCGCTTCTACGACGTCACCGGGGGCGCGATCCGCATCGACGGGCAGGACCTCCGCGACGTGGCGCAGGAGTCGCTCCACGCCCGCATCGGCGTGGTGCCGCAGGACACGGTGCTGTTCAACGACACCATCGGCTACAACATCGGCTACGGGCGCGACGGGGCCACGCAGGCCGAGATCGAGGGCGCCGCCCGCGCCGCGCGCATTCACGACTTCATCGCCTCGCTGCCGCAGGGCTACGACACCCAGGTCGGCGAACGGGGGCTCAAGCTCTCGGGCGGGGAGAAGCAGCGCGTCGGCATCGCCCGCACGCTGCTCAAGGATCCGCCGATCCTGCTGCTCGACGAGGCGACATCGGCGCTCGACACCGCGACCGAGGCCTCGATCCAGGAGGAGCTGCGGGCGATGGGCCGGGGCCGCAGCGTCATCGTCATCGCCCACCGGCTGAGCACGGTCGCCGACGCCGACCGCATCGTCGTGCTGGAGGACGGGCGGCTGGTGGAGGAGGGGAGCCACGACGCGCTCCTCGCGCGCGGCGGGCGCTATGCCGAGCTGTGGTCGCGGCAGAGCCTCGACGAGGAGCTCGCGGCCTGACGCGGGCCGGCCATCGCTCGGCTGGAACCGGCCGGCAGGGGTGGAAGGCCGCTTGCCATTTCCGCCCCAGGCAATTAACCCAGCGTCAACAGTTCCCATAATGTTCTTATTCTTGCCAGAGGGGCTCCCATGCATTCCTCCCTGTTCCGCACGGCCCTCGTGCTGGGGCTGCTGTCGGCGATCGGCCCCTTCTCCATCGACATGTACCTGCCCGCGCTCCCGCAGATCGGCGCGGACCTCGGCGCCGCCGAAACGCAGGTGCAGATGACGATCACGCTCTATTTCCTGGCCTTCGGGGTCAGCCAGTTCCTTTGGGGGCCGATGGCCGACGCTTGGGGGCGCAAGCCGCCGCTGGTGCTGGGCATCTGCCTCTTCGCGCTGGGCTCGGTCGGCTGCGCCTTCGCGCCGTCGCTGGGCTGGCTGCTCGCCGCCCGCTTCGTGCAGGGGATCGGCGGGGCGGCGGTGGGCGTGGTGCCGCGCGCGGTGATCCGCGACCGCCACACCGGCGTCGAGGCCACGCGGCTGATGGCGCTGGTCATGCTGGTGATCGCCGTCTCGCCGATGCTGGCCCCTCTCGCCGGGTCGGCGGTGCTGGCCTTCGGCGGCTGGCGGCTGATCTTCGGCACGCTGGTCGCGGTGGCGGCCATGAGCCTCCTCGTCACGCTGTTCGCCCTGCCCGAGACGCTGGCGCGCGAGGACCGGGTGCCGGTCAACCTCCGCTCCATGGCGCGGGGCTGCCGGGTGCTGCTGGGCGATCCGGCCTTCCTGGGCCTGACCTTCGTGGGGGCCTTCGGCTTCGGCAGCTTCTTCGTGTTCATCGCCTCGGCGTCCTTCGTCTACACCGAGCATTTCGGCCTGTCGCCCACCGGCTTCTCGCTGGCCTTCGCCTTCAACGCCCTGGGCTTCTTCGCGGCGAGCCAGGCCGCCGCCCCGCTGGCGCAGCGGTTCGGGCTGGTGCGGGTCATGCGGCTCGCGCTCGGGGGCTTCGCGGGCGCGGCGCTGCTGCTCCTCGGCCTGGCCTGGGCCGGCTTCGGAACGCTGGCCGTGCTGATGGGCGTGCTGTTCGTCGCCAACGCCTTCCTCGGGCTGGTGATGCCGGCGACCTTCGTTCTGGCGCTGGAGGAGCACGGCGACATCGCCGGGCTCGCATCCTCGCTAGGCGGCACGCTCCAGATGGTGACGGGCGGGCTGCTGGTCACGCTGCTCGGGCCGTTCTTCGACGGCACGCCGCTGCCGATGGTGGCCGGCATCGCGCTCTGCGCCGTGCTGGCGCTGGGCATCGGCCTCCTGGTGCTGCGCCGGCCGCTGGCCTCGCTGGCGACGGGACATTGACCGCAGGGCGCGCGCGGGCCGGGGGTCTTGGCAGCCGCCGCGATTGCGGGCTATGACGGGCGCGACTTCAGGACCGCCCACGGCGCCTGACGCGCGGGGGCCAGAGGGAGGTCCGTCATGACCAACGCCAACGAGAGCTTCATCGACGAGGTGACCGAGGCCGTCCGCCGCGACCGGCTGAACCGCTGGTTCCGCCGCTGGGGCTGGCTGGTGGCCGTGCTGGTGCTCGCCATCGTGGGCGGCGCCGCCACTTACGAATGGAGCCGCTCGCGCGGCGAGGCGGCGGCGGAGCTGCGGGGCGACGCCATCCTGGACGCCCTGGAGACCGAGGACGCCGGGGCTCGCCTCGCCGCCCTGTCCGGGCTGCCCCGGGGCGGCGACGAGGGCGCGGTGGTCGCGCTCCTCCTGGCGGCCGAGCAGCAGGCGGCGGGCCAGGCCGAGGAGGCCGTCGCCACCCTGCGGGCCATGGCCGCCGACGGCGCGGTGCCGCCGCTCTACCGCGACCTTGCCTCGCTCAAGGCGCTGATGGCCGAGGGGGCGGGAGCCGACCGCGCCGCCCTGGAGGCCTTGGCGGCGCCCGGCGGGACCTTCCGTCTCCTGGCGCTGGAGCAGGTCGCCCTTCTCGACCTGTCGGCCGGACGGCGGGAGGACGCGGTCGCGACGCTGCGGACCATCCGCGAGGACGCCGGCGTGACGGCGGCGCAGCGGGGCCGGGTCGAGGCGCTGCTCGCCGCGCTGGGCGTGCCGCCCGAGGCGGCGCCCGAGCTGAATCAGGCTCCGGCCCAAGGCACGGAATAGGCGATGACGACGAGACTTCTGGCCCTCCCCCTCCTCGCGGCGGCGCTCCTGGCCGGATGCGGACGCGCGCCGGAGGAGATCCTTCCCGGCGAGCGGCTGCCGTTGCGGGCGGGGACCTTCGCCAACGAGGTGCCGGTCGCGGCCCCGCGCGGGATCGCCTTGCCGCCCGCCACCGCGAACGCCGACTGGACCCACCGCAACGGCGGGCCGGACCACGCGCCCGGCCATCCGGCGCTGGGCCGCGCCCTCGCGCCGCTCTTCTCGGTCGCCATCGGCGAGGGCGACAGCCGCCGCGCCCGCATCACCGCCGAGCCAGTGGTGGCGGGGGGCCGCGTGTTCACGCTCGATGCCCGCGCGACGGTCAGCGCCTTCTCGACCGGCGGGCAGCTCCTCTGGAGCCGCGCCGTGCCGTCCTCGCAGGCGGACCGTGGCGACGCCTCGGGCGGCGGCCTCGCGACCGACGGGGCGACGGTCTTTGTCAGCACCGGGCACGGGGAGCTGGTCGCGCTCGACGCCGCGACGGGAGCCCCGCGCTGGCGTCAGGAGCTGGGCGCGCCCGGCGCCTCGGCGCCGACCGTGCTGGGCGACCTCGTGGTGGTCGTCGCGCGGGACAGCCGGGCTTGGGCGCTCGACTCCGCGACGGGGCGGCTGCGCTGGCAGGACACGGGGCTGCCCTCCACCGCCACCTGGGCGGGGGGCGCGGGGGCGGCGGCGCGCGGCGGCATCCTCGTGCTGCCGCATCCCTCGGGCGAGGTGCGGGGCGTCTTCCCCGAGACCGGGCTCGTGCGCTGGACGGGGATCGTCGCCGGGGTGCGGCAGGGCTCGGCCGCCGCCTTCGCCGCGACCGACATCGGCGGCGACCCGGTGATCGTCGGATCGACCGCCTATGTCGGCAGCTACTCGGGCCGGCTCGCGGCGCTGGACGTGGCGAGCGGCCTCACGCTCTGGGCCATCCCGGAAGGGGCGGCCTCGCCGGTCGCGCCGGGGGGCGATTCGCTGTTCCTCGTCAACGACCGGGGCGAGCTGCTGCGGATCGAGGCCGCGACGGGCGGCGTGATCTGGCGCGTGGCCCTGCCCCGGGGCGAGCATCGGCGCGGCGTCACCGCGCAGTTCGGCCCCGTCCTCGCGGGCGGGCGCCTCATCGTCGCGGATTCGGACGGCGCGCTGCGCCAGTTCGATCCCGCCACCGGCTCCGCCCTGGGCGATGTCGCGTTGCCCTCCGGCGCGGCCTCGGCCCCTGTCGTGGCGGGCTCGACGCTCTACATCGTGACCGAGGACGGCCGGCTCAACGCTTTCCGCTAAGGACCCCGCATGAGCTTCACCCTTGCCATCGTCGGGCGGCCCAACGTGGGCAAGTCCACCCTGTTCAACCGTCTGGTGGGCCGCAAGCTCGCGCTGGTCGATGACCAGCCGGGCGTTACGCGCGACCTGCGCGAGGGGCAGGCGCGGCTGGGGCCGCTGAAGTTCACCGTCATCGACAGCGCCGGGCTGGAGGAGGCCACCGACGATTCGCTGCAAGGGCGGATGCGGCGGCTGACCGAGCGGGCGGTGGAGCAGGCGGACGTCTGCCTGTTCGTCATCGACGCGCGGCAGGGGGTGACGGCGACCGACGAGGTCTTCGCCGACATCCTGCGCAAGAAGAACGCCCATGTCATCGTCGCCGCCAACAAGGCCGAGGGCCGGGCGGGCGAGGGGGGGTATCTGGAGGCCTTCTCGCTGGGGCTCGGGGAGCCGATCCGGCTGTCGGCCGAGCATGGCGAGGGGATGGAGGACCTGCTGTCCGCCCTCCTGCCCATCGTGGACGAGTTCGAGGCGCGCGCCGCCCTGGCCGCCGAGGAGGCCCCGGCGACGGACGTGGACCTCGGCTGGTCCGGCGAGGAGACCGAGGAGGACGCCGAAGCCCCGGAGGACTGGCGGCCGAGCGAGGCGCGGCCGTTGCAGATCGCCGTGGTCGGACGGCCCAACGCCGGCAAGAGCACCCTCATCAACGCCATCCTCGGCGAGGAGCGGCTGCTGACGGGGCCGGAGGCCGGGATCACGCGCGACGCCATCTCGGTGCCGACGACCTGGGGCGGCACGCCCGTCCGCGTCTTCGACACGGCGGGGATGCGCAAGCGCGCCAAGATCAGCGACAAGCTGGAGAAGCTGTCGGTCTCGGACGGGTTGCGCGCCGTGCGCTTCGCCGAGGTGGTGGTGATATTGCTCGACGTGGAGATCCCGTTCGAGCAGCAGGACCTGCGGATCGCCGACCTCGCGGAGCGCGAGGGGCGGGCGGTGGTGATCGCCGTCAACAAATGGGACCTCGCCACCGAGCGGGAGGCGCGGTTGCAGGCTCTCAAGGAGCAGTTCGAGCGGCTCTTGCCGCAGTTGCGGGGCGCTCCGCTGATCACGGTCAGCGCGCGGACGGGGCGGGGGCTCGACCGGCTGCACGACGCCATCGTGAAGGCGCACGAGGTCTGGAACCGGCGCGTGCCGACGGCGCAGCTCAACCGCTGGCTGCTGGGGATGACCGAGGCGCATCCGCCGCCGGCGCCGGGCGGGCGACGCATCCGGATGCGCTACATGACGCAGGTGAAGGCGCGGCCCCCGGCCTTCGTCGTGATGACCACGCACCCGCAGGACGTGCCCGCCAGCTACGAGCGGTATCTGGTCAACGGGCTGCGCGGGGCCTTCGACCTGGAGGGCACGCCGATCCGGCTGATCCTTCGCGATGCGGGGGCGAAGAACCCCTACAAGGGGAAGAAGGGCCTGGGCGGGCCCTCGGCGCTGCGGAAGCATCTGGGTTAGGCTGCGAATCATCGGCGGGCTCCGGGCATGGGGAATCATCATGCCCGCGAGTGTCGCAGAGGCCGGTTAACGGGGTCCGACAGCAACGAACGGTGGGCTTAAGGACGGATTAACGAACCGTCGGGCCGCGGGCGCTCGGTGGGGTGGAGCCCCAGCCTGTGGTCATTGCCGGTTCCCGTGGGGCCGTGGCAGGGTGAGCCCGGCCCTATGTGCCAGGAAAGGCGTGAGATTCCCCCGACCGGCGGGGTGGGGGCGACGGGCCGGAGCCCGTCCCAAGGACGCGCGCGGGGTCAGGCGAAGGTGCCTTCGGGGGTGATCCGCGTCGCGCCGCGCAGGTAGGGACGCAACACCTCCGGCAGCGTCACCGAGCCGTCCTCCTCCTGGCCGTTCTCCAGCACGGCGATCAGCGTCCGGCCCACGGCGAGGCCGGAGCCGTTCAGCGTGTGGACGAAGCGGGGCTTGCCGCCGTCGGCGGGCTTGTAGCGGGCGTTCATGCGCCGGGCCTGGAAGTCGCCGCAGGTGGAGACGCTGCTGATCTCGCGATAGGTGCCCTGGCCGGGGAGCCAGACCTCCAGATCGTGCGTCCGGCGCGCGCCCGCGCCCATGTCGCCGGCGCAGAGGACGACCGTGCGGTAGGGGAGGCCCAGGCGTTCGAGCACCGTCTCGGCGTGGCGGGTCATGGCGCGGTGCTCCTCGTCCGAGTCCTCGGGGCGGGTGATCGACACCATCTCCACCTTCTCGAACTGGTGCTGGCGGAGCATCCCGGAGGTGTCGCGGCCCGCGCTTCCCGCCTCGGAGCGGAAGCATTGGGTGTGGGCGACGTGGCGGCGGGGCAGGGTGGCGTCGTCCAGCACGTCGCCGTTGACGAAGTTGGTGAGCGTCACCTCGGCGGTCGGCACCAGCCACCAGCCGTTGGTGGTCTGGTAGGAATCCTCGCCGAACTTGGGGAGCTGGCCGGTGCCCATCATCATCTCGGGCTTGACGAGGACGGGGGTCCAGGCCTCGGAAAGCCCGTGCTCCTCCACGTGCAGGTCGAGCATGAACTGGGCGAGCGCGCGCTGGAGGCGGGCCATCGCGCCGGTGAGCACGACGAAGCGGGTGCCGGACAGCTTGCCCGCCGTGGCGAAGTCCATGCCGACGCGGGCGGCGGGGATGTCGTAGTGCTCCAGCGGCTGGAAGCCGAACTCGCGCGGGGTGCCCCAGCGGCGGATCTCGACGTTGGCGGATTCGTCCTGGCCGTCGGGCACGTCGTCGGCGGGAAGGTTGGGGAGGCCGATCAGCACGTCGAACAGCTCGGCGTCGCGGAGCTTGGCCTCCTCGGTCAGGCGGGCGACCTCGGCCTTCTTGTCGGCGACCAGGGCGCGGAGACGCTCGAACTCCGCGTCGTCGCCGCGCGCCTTGGCGGCCCCGACCTCCCTGGAGGCGCGGTTCTGGTCGGCCTGCGCCGTCTCGGCGGCGAGGATGCAGGCGCGGCGAGATTCGTCGAGGGCGAGGATCGCGGGGGCGACCGGGGACAGGCCGCGCCGGGACAGCGCGGCGTCGAAGGCGGCCGGGTTCTCTCGGATGGCGCGGATGTCGTGCATGGGCGTGCCCCTGGGGTTGAGATCGGGTGGACGAGGTGCCTATGCCGGAAGGTGGAGCGGGGGGGAAGGTGGTGCGCGGACGGCGCACCCGACGACGTGTCCCATGTGTTCCGTAGGGTGCGCTTCGGCGCACCGGCCCCGCACCGGCCCCGCGCCACCGGTGCCACGGATGGGCCGCGCGGAAGGGCCGCAGCCGCTCCCGGGGGCCTCACGCCGTGGTGCGGTGGACAAGCGGGGGGGCCGCCCCTATGTTGCCGCGACTTTTCGGGGGGCCTCCCTCCCGTCCGCAATCCAAAGGACCGCCATGGAAGGCATCACCTCCCTCGTCCCGCTGCTGCTCGTCTTCCTCATCATGTACTTCCTGCTGATCCGGCCCCAGCAGAAGAAGCTCAAGGACCATCAGGCCCTGGTCTCGGCGCTGCGCCGGGGCGACCAGGTGGTGACCTCGGGCGGCATCGTCGGCCGCGTCACCAAGGTCAAGGACGGCGAGAACGAGGTCGAGGTCGAGATCGCCCCCGGCGTCAACGTCCGCGTCGTCCGTTCCACCATCCAGAGCGTCGTCTCCAAGACCGAGCCGGCCAAGGCCTGACATGATCCTCGTTCCCCTCTGGCAGAGGCTGTTCGTCGCGGCGGCCACCGTCGCGGCGATCCTGCTGGCGCTGCCGAACCTGTTCTATTCCCAAGTCGAGCAGGCCAACGACGCCCGCGCCTCGATCGAGGCGGGCCTGGCCTCGGACGAGCTGGAGGCGCAGGCGGCGCAATGGCCGGCCTGGCTGCCCTCGGGGCTCATCAACCTCGGGCTCGACCTGCGGGGCGGCGCGCATCTGCTGGCCGAGGTGCAGGTCGCCGACGTCTACGCGAGCCGCATGGATTCGCTCTGGCCCACGATCCGCGACGTGCTGGCGGCCGAGCGGGACACGGTGGGATTCGTGACGCGCGAGGAGGGGGGCGACCCGTCCGAGCTCCGCATCCGCATCTCGGAGCCATCGGGCGCGGCGCGGGCGCTGGAGATCGTGCGCGGGCTGGCGCAGCCGGTGGCGACGCTGGCGGGCGGCGCGGCCTCGGACATCGAGGCCAGCGCGCAGAACGACATCCTGACCGTGCGGCTGTCCGAGGCCGAGCGGGCGGCGACGGACGACCGCACCGTGCAGCAGGCCCTGGAGATCGTCCGCCGCCGCATCGACGAGGTCGGCACGCGCGAGCCGACGATTCTGCGGCAGGGCGCCGACCGTATCCTCGTGCAGGTGCCGGGCGTGGGGTCCGCGCAGGAGGTCAAGGACATCATCGGCACGACGGCGCAGCTCACCTTCCAGCCGGTGGTGCAGGTGACCTCGGACGCCGAGGCGAACCCGGGCGCGGGCAACGTGCTGGTGCCGTCGGTGGACGAGCCCGGCGTGCTCTACGTGCTCGACCGCGCGGCGGTGGTGACGGGCGAGGACCTGACCGACGCGCAGCCGACCTTCGACCAGAACGGCCGGCCCGCCGTCAGCTTCCGCTTCGACGCGCAGGGGGCGCGTGCCTTCGGCGAATACACCGCCGCCCATATCGGCGAGCCCTTCGCCATCGTGCTCGACGACCAGGTGATCTCGGCCCCCGTCATCCAGAGCGCGATTCCCGGCGGGCAAGGCATCATCACCGGGCAGTTCACCCCCGAGGAATCGACCGAGCTGGCGGTGCTGCTGCGCGCCGGGGCGCTGCCGGCCGAGCTGACCTTCCTGGAGGAGCGGACCATCGGGCCCGAGCTGGGCGCCGATTCGATCCGGGCGGGCCAGACGGCCGCCTACGCGGCGGCGGTGCTGGTGGTGCTGTTCATGGTGGCGTCCTACGGCTTCTTCGGGGCCATCGCCTGCGTGGCGCTGGCCATCAACATCGTGATGATCCTCGCCGCGCTGTCGCTGCTGGGCGCGACGCTGACGCTGCCGGGGATCGCCGGGATCGTGCTGACCATGGGGCAGGCGGTGGACGCCAACGTGCTGATCTACGAGCGGATGCGCGAGGAGATCCGGCGCGGCGCCTCGCCCATCCGGGCGGTGGAGGAGGGGTTCGGCAAGGCCTTCTCGGCCATCCTCGACGCCAACGTGACGACCTTCATCATCGCCGCCATCATGTTCTTCGTCGGCACCGGCACGGTGCGCGGCTTCGCCGTCACGCTCGCCCTGGGCGTGCTGACCACCCTGGTCACGGGCGTCTACGTGTCGCGCGTGCTGATCGCGCTGTGGTTCGCCCGGACCCGGCCCAAGACCATCGTCGTGTGAGGTAGGCCCAATGGCATGGCGACTGCGGCTCGCGCCGGAAAAGACCAACATCGACTTCTTCCGCCTCCAGTGGATCACGCTGGGGTTCTCGGCGCTGCTGGTGCTGGGGTCGCTGCTGAGCATGGCGACGCTGGGCTTCAACTTCGGCATCGACTTCAAGGGCGGAACCACCATCCGCACCGAATCGACGCAGGCGGTGGACGTGGCGGCCTACCGCGACGCCCTGAGCGGGCTGGGCCTGGGCGACGTGACCATCACCGAGGTCTTCGACCCGACCTTCCGCGCCGACCAGCACGTGGCGCAGGTCCGCATCGCCGCGCAGGAGGGGCAGGAGGCCGTCTCGCCCGAGACGATCGCCGTGGTCGAGGAGGCGCTGCGGGCCATCGACCCGGCCATCGCCTTCCCGTCCGTCGAATCGGTCGGCCCCAAGGTCTCGGGCGAGCTGGTGCGGACGGCGTTCCTGTCCATCCTGGGCGCCTGCCTGGGCATCGGGCTCTATATCTGGATGCGGTTCGAGTGGCAGTATTCGCTGGGGACCATCGTCGCGCTGCTGCACGACGTGATCGTGACGGCGGGGGTCTTCTCGCTGTTCCAGCTTCGATTCGACCTGACCATCGTGGCGGCGCTGCTGACGATCCTGGGCTATTCGGTCAACGACACGGTGGTGGTCTTCGACCGGCTGCGGGAGAACCTGCTGAAGTACAAGACGATGCCGCTCCGGGACGTGATGAACCTGTCGGTGAACGAGACGCTGTCGCGCACCCTGGTGACCGCCGGGACGACGCTGCTGGCGCTGATCCCGCTGCTGATCTTCGGCGGCGACGTGATCCGGGGGTTCATCTTCGCGATGACCATGGGCGTGTTCATCGGCACCTATTCGTCGGTCTACGTGGCCAAGAACATCGTGCTCTGGATCGGCCTGCCGCGCGGCGACAAGGCCAAGAAGGCCTCGGCGAACCAGTTCGCCGACATCGACGCCTGATCCGATGCCGATCGAGGAGATGCGCTTCCCCGACGCCCTGCCGGTGGACAGCTACGGGCCGGGCTTCTTCCGCGTCGGCGGGCGGGTGATCGCCGGGCCGCTCCTGATCCTGCCCGATTCGGGCGTGCGCGCCTGGGGCGGCTGGGAGGACACGGGCCTGATCCTGGCCGAGGGCGCGCGGCTCGACGTGCTCTTCGTGGGCACCGGGGCGGACATGGCCTACCTGCCCACGGGCTTCCGCGCCGTGACCGACGACGCCGGGATCGGCGTCGAGGCGATGCCGACGCCTGCCGCCTGCCGCACCTACAACGTGCTCCTGTCCGAGGGGCGGCGCGTCGGCATCGCGCTGTGGCCGGTGTGACCGGGAGGACGGGCCTGCGGGTCGAGGGGCTGGCGGTCGCGCGCGGCGGGGTGCCGGTGCTGACGGGCCTGAGCTTCGCGGTCGCGCCCGGCGAGGCGCTGATCCTGCGCGGGCCGAACGGGGCGGGCAAGACCACGCTCCTGCGAGTGCTCGCGGGCCTCGCGCCGCCGTTCGCCGGCCGGGTGGAGGCGCCGCCCGAGAGCGTGGCCTTCGCCAGCCACGCCGACGGCATCAAGGCCGCGCTGACGGTCACGGAGAACCTGCGCTTCTGGGCCGACCTCTACGGGCGGGGCTTCGACGCGGCGATCCTGGACGACTTCGACCTGCGGAGCCTGCGCGACCGCCCGGCCGGCACGCTGTCGGCGGGGCAGTCGCGGCGGCTGGGCCTCGCCCGGCTCGGGGTGATCGGACGGACGATCCTTCTCCTCGACGAGCCGACGGTCTCGCTCGACGTCGCGTCCGTGGCACGATTCGCGGACTGGCTGCGCGACCGGCACCTCGCGGCGGGCGGGATCGCGGTGATCGCGACGCACGTGCCGCTGGGTCTCGACTCCCCGGTTCTCGACCTCGGCCCCTTCCGCGCCGACCCGCGCGCCGCCGCCCACCAGGGCACCGACGCGGCCTTCCTGTGATGCGGCCTTCTTTGGCCTCAAGTATCCCGGGGGGGGCGAAGCGGGGGGCAGCGCCCCCCTCGACCCCGGCCGGCGGGCGCGACGCATGAAGGCCCTGCTCCTCCGCGACCTCCGCCTCGCCGTGCGCGCCGGGGGCGGCTTCGGCCTGTCGCTCGCCTTCTTCCTGATCGTCATCGTGCTGATCCCCTTCGGCGTCGGCCCCGAATCGGCGATCCTGGCGCGGATCGGCCCCGGCATCCTCTGGGTGGCGGCGCTGCTTGCCACGCTGCTGTCGCTGGACCGCCAGTTCGCGCTCGACCACGAGGACGGGGCCTTGCCGCTGATCGCCACCTCGCCGCTGCCGCTGGAGGGCGTGGCGCTGGCCAAGGCGCTGGCGCATTGGCTGACGACGGGGCTGCCGCTGACGCTCGCCGCCGCGCCCCTGGGGGTGCTCCTGAACCTGCAAGGGCCCGCCTATGGCTGGCTGGTGCTGACGCTGGCCTTGGGAACGCCGGCGCTGTCGGTGATCGGCACCTTCGGCGCGGCGCTGACGGTGGGGCTGCGGCGCGGCGGGCTGCTGCTGTCGCTCCTCGTGCTGCCGCTTTACGTGCCGACGCTGATCTTCGGGGCCGAGGCCGCGCGGCGGGGGGCCGAGGGGCTGGCCGCCACCACGCCCCTCCTCATGCTTTCGGGCATCACGGCGGGGAGCCTCGCCCTGCTGCCCTTCGCCGCAGGGGCGGTGCTTCGCATCAACCTGCGCTGAATGGGGCATTGAGGCGGACGGGCGCAGGGCTTATTCAGCGCCCATGTCGATCTGGGAATACGCCAACCCCAAGAAGTTCATCGCCACGACGACCCCGGTGATCCCCTGGGCCTTCGGCGGCGCGGGCGTCTGCATCCTGGGCGGCCTCGCCTGGGGCTTCTTCCTCACGCCCGAGGCCGACAAGTTCGGCTCCTCGGTCAAGATCATCTTCGTCCACGTCCCCTCGGCGATGATGGCGATCAACGCCTGGGCGATGATGCTGGTCGCCTCGCTGGTCTGGCTGATCCGCCGCCACCACGTGAGCGCGCTCGCCGCCAAGGCCGCCGCGCCCGTGGGACTGACGATGACGCTGATCGCGCTCTTCACCGGGGCGGTCTGGGGGCAGCCGATGTGGGGAACCTGGTGGGCCTGGGACCCGCGCCTCACGTCCTTCCTGATCCTGGGCCTGTTCTACCTGGGCTACATCGCGCTGTGGGAGGCGATCGCCGACCCGGATCAGGCGGCGGACCTGACATCCGTGCTCTGCCTCGTGGGGTCGGTCTTCGCGATCCTGTCGCGCTACGCGGTCAACTTCTGGAACCAGGGGCTGCACCAGGGCGCCACCCTGTCGATGGACGCCGAGGAGAACATCGCGGATGTCTACTGGCTGCCGCTCCTCGTCTGCATCGCGGGTTTCATCCTGCTGTTCCTGGCACTTGTGCTGATGCGGACGGGGACCGAGATCCGCGTCCGTCGCCTCCGCGCGCTGGAGCGGCAGGCGCAGAGGGCGGTGGCGTGATGCCGGACCTCGGGACCTACGCCGTCGAGGTGCTGGCCTCCTACGCGGTGACGCTGGCGCTGCTGGGGGGCCTTGCAGGCCTCAGTTGGCGGCGCTGGCGGCGGCTCCGGGCCGAGATGGAGCGGGTGGAGCGCGGGCGCGATGGCTAAGGTGTCGCCCCTGGTCCTCATCCCGCCCCTCGCCTTCGCGGCGCTGGCAGGGCTCTTCGCCGGTGGGATGCTGACGGGGGCCGGGCAGCAGGAGCTGCCCTCGGCCCTGGTGGGGCAGGTGGCGCCGGGGCTCCCGAGCGACGCGATCCCCGGCTATCCGACGCTCGACCCCGCCGTGCTCACCGACGAGCGGCCCAAGCTCGTCAACTTCTTCGCCTCCTGGTGCGCGCCCTGCCGGCTGGAGCACCCCGTCCTTGTGGACCTCGCGGCCGAGGGCATCCCCATCTACGGCATCGCCGCCCGCGACGAGCCCGCGCGCTCGGCCGCCTTCCTCGACGAACTGGGCAATCCCTACGCCGCTGTCGGCGCGGACCTCCAGAACCGGCTGGGTGTGGATTGGGGCACCTACGGCGTGCCCGAGACCTTCGTGCTGGCGGGCGACGGCACCATCATCGACCGGCTCCCGTTTCCGCTCACCCCCGAGCTCGTGGACAGCCGACTGCGCCCGGCGCTGGCCAGGGCGGAAAGGACCGAATGACCCGCCTCTCCTGCTTCAAGAGCTACGACGTCCGGGGCCGCCTGGGCGAGGAGCTGGACGAGGCGCTGATGCATCGCATCGGCCGCGCCTTCGCGCAGGTGACGCGGGCCGAGCGGGTGGTGACGGGCCGCGACGTGCGCCCCACCAGCCCGGCGTTGCAGGCCGCGCTGGTCGAGGGGCTGCGGGACGAGGGGACGGACGTGCTCGACCTCGGGCTCTGCGGCACCGAGGAGGTGTATTTCGCCACCGCCCACACCGGCGCGGGCGGCGGGCTGATGGTGACGGCCTCGCACAACCCCATCGACTATAACGGCCTGAAGATCGTGCGCGAGGGCGCGCGGCCCATCGCCTGGGATACCGGGCTGAAGGACATCCACGACCTCGTGGTGGCCGACCGCTTCGGGACGTCCTCGGGGCGAGGCACTTGGGCGGGCCTGGACCTGCGGCCGGCCTATGCGGCGCACGTCGCCTCCTACCTCGATCCCGCCGGGCTGCGACCCCTGCGCGTGCTGGTCAACGCCGGGCACGGCGCGGCGGGGCCGACCTTCGACGCCATTGCCGCCGAACTGGCCCGGCGTGGCGTGCCCTTCGACTTCGTGCGCCTCGACCACGAGCCCGACCCGACCTTCCCGCAGGGCATCCCTAACCCGCTGCTGCCCGAGAACCGGGCACGCTCCGAACGGGCGGTGCGCGAGGCGGGGGCCGACATGGGCGTGGTCTGGGACGGCGACTTCGACCGCTGCTTCCTGTTCGACGAGAGGGGGGGCTTCATCGACGGCGAATACGTGGTGGCGCTGCTGGCCCGCGCCTTCCTCGCCAAGGAGCCCGGAGCCCCCATCGTCCACGAGCCGCGCGTGATCTGGGCCACGCAGGCGATGATCGAGGAGGCGGGCGGTCGGTCGGTGATCTGCCGCACCGGTCACGCCCACCTCAAGGCCGCCCTGCGCGAGCAGGACGCCCCTTACGGCGGCGAGATGTCGGCGCACCACTACTTCCGCGACTTCGCCTATTGCGATTCGGGGATGATCCCCTGGCTGCTGGTCGCCGGGTTGCTGGCGCGGCAGGAGCAACCTCTCTCGGCGCTGGTGGACGACCTGCGGACGCGCTTCCCGTCCTCGGGCGAGATCAACTTCGCGCTGGCCGACCCCGCCGGGGCCATCGCCCGGTTCGAGGCCGCCTATGGCGCGGCGGCGAGGTCGGCGGACCGGCTCGACGGGCTGTCGCTCGACATGGGCGACTGGCGGGCCAACGTGCGGATGTCGAACACCGAGTCGCTCCTGCGGCTCAACATCGAGGCGCGGGGCGACCGGCGGCTGCTGGAGGCGAAGGTCGCCGAGGTGAGCGCGCTGCTGGCGGGGTAGCCGGCCCTTGAGGACAATCCGCAAGGCGGCGCCCCCTGGGGCGCCGTTCGCGTTTCCGGGACCCGCATCGGCGGCATGGAAAAGGCGGGACCTTGGGGATCCCGCCGCAAAAGCATTCACAAAGGTTTTGCAAATCCCCTCTCAAGGGATTTGCTTCGCTCTCACGCCGCCTTGGCGAGGTTCCGCAGCACGTAGTGCAGCACGCCGCCGTTCTCGACGTATTCGATCTCCACCGCCGTATCGATCCGGCAGCGCAGCGTCAGGTCCTTGCGCGTTCCGTCGGCGTATTCGACGATCGCCGGGACCAGCATCCGCGGCGTCACCGTGTCGAGCCCGCCGATGGACACCTTCTCGTCGCCCTTGAGGTTCAGGTCGCGCCGCGTCACGCCGTCGGTGAACTCGAAGGGGATCACCCCCATGCCGACGAGGTTGGAGCGGTGGATGCGCTCGAACGATTCGGCGATCACGGCCTTGACGCCGAGCAGCGCCGTTCCCTTCGCCGCCCAGTCGCGCGAGGAGCCCGCGCCGTATTCCTGGCCCGCGACGATCACCAGCGGCGTGCCCGTCTCCTGATAGGCCATGGCCGCATCGTAGATCGCCGTCTGCTGGCCGTCCGGCCCGAGGGTGTAGCCGCCCTCCACGCCGTCGAGCAGTTCGTTGCGGATGCGGATGTTGGCGAAGGTGCCCCGCATCATCACCTCGTGGTTGCCCCGGCGCGAGCCGTAGGAGTTGAACTCCCGCACGGGCACCTGCCGCTCGGTCAGGTATTTCCCGGCCGGGGTCGTCTCCTTGAACGAGCCGGCGGGCGAGATGTGGTCGGTCGTCACCATGTCGCCCAGCACCGCCAGGACGCGGGCCTGGAGGAGGTTGCCGATGGTCCCCTTCTCCCGGCCCATGCCGGTGAAGTAGGGCGGGTTCTGGATGTAGGTCGAGGTCGGCGGCCAGTCGTAGGTCTCGCCGCCCGACACCTCCACCGCCTGCCAGCGGTGGTCGCCTTTGAACACGTCGGCGTATTTGGACTGGAACGCCTCGCGCGTCACGGTCCGCTCCACCAACTCGGCGATCTCCGCCTGGCTCGGCCAGAGGTCGGCGAGGAACACGTCGCGGCCGTCCGGCGTCTGGGCGATCGGGTCCTTGGTGATGTCGCAGTCCATGTCGCCCGCGAGCGCGTAGATCACCACGAGCGGCGGCGAGGCGAGGTAGTTCGCCCGCACGTCCGGCGAGATGCGCCCCTCGAAGTTGCGGTTGCCCGACAGCACCGACACCGCCACGAGGTCGTTCGACTGGATCGCCTCGGAGATCTCGGGCTG
This sequence comes from Rubellimicrobium aerolatum, assembly GCF_017872975.1. Lineage (GTDB taxonomy): Bacteria > Pseudomonadota > Alphaproteobacteria > Rhodobacterales > Rhodobacteraceae > Rubellimicrobium > Rubellimicrobium aerolatum. The sequence goes on along the minus strand of NZ_JAGGJP010000004.1, from coordinate 233,691 downwards.
CAAGGGCCCAGAGTTGCCGATGCAGGTCGTGCAGCCATAGCCCACGAGGTTGAAGCCGATGGCGTCCAGATCCTCCTGAAGCCCCGCCGCTTCCAGATAGGCGCTCACCACCTGCGAACCGGGCGCGAGCGAGGTCTTGACCCAGGGCTTGCGGGTGAGGCCGAGCGCGCGCGCCTTGCGCGCCACCAGACCCGCGCCGATCATCACGTAGGGGTTCGAGGTGTTGGTGCAGGACGTGATCGACGCGATCACCACCGAGCCGTCGCCGATGGTGTAATCCTCGCCCGCGACGGTGACCTGCTGCTTGGCCTCCGCGCCCTTTCGGTAGTCGGCCACCACCTTGAAGAAGCTCTCGGACGCCTCGTCCAGCGGGGTGTGGTCCTGCGGGCGCTTGGGCCCGGAGATCGCGGGCACCACTTCGCCCATGTCGAGGTGCAGGGTCGAGCTGTAGATGGGCTCGTAGTCCGGGCCGCGCCAGAAGCCGTTCTCCTTGGCGTAGGCCTCGACCAGCGCGATCCGCGATTCGTCGCGGCCGGTCATGTGCAGGTAGCGCAGCGTTTCCTGGTCGATGGGGAAGAAGCCGCAGGTCGCCCCATACTCGGGGGCCATGTTGCCGATGGTCGCCCGATCCGCGAGCGGCAGGTGGTCGAGCCCCTCGCCGTAGAACTCCACGAACTTGCCGACGACGCCGTGCTTGCGGAGCATCTGCACGACCTTGAGCACGAGGTCGGTGGCCGTGGTGCCTTCCTTCATCCGGCCCGTCAGCTTGAAGCCCACGACCTCGGGGATCAGCATGGACACCGGCTGGCCCAGCATCGCCGCCTCGGCCTCGATGCCGCCGACGCCCCAGCCCAGCACGGCGGCGCCGTTCACCATCGTCGTGTGCGAATCGGTGCCGACCAGCGTGTCGGGATAGGCCACCGTCTCGCCGTGCTGGTCGGTGTCGGTCCAGACCACCTGCGCGAGGTATTCGAGGTTGACCTGGTGACAGATGCCGGTGCCCGGCGGCACCACGCGGAAGTTGTTGAAGGCGGTCTGGCCCCACTTCAGGAACTGATACCGCTCCAGGTTCCGCTCGTATTCGCGGTCCACGTTCATCTGGAAGGCGCGGGGGTTGCCGAACTCGTCGATCATGACCGAATGGTCGATCACGAGGTCCACGGGGTTCAGCGGATTGATCTTCTGCGCGTCGCCGCCCAGGCCCTTGATGCCGTCGCGCATTGCCGCGAGGTCCACCACCGCCGGAACGCCGGTGAAGTCCTGCATCAGCACGCGGGCGGGGGTGTAGTTGATCTCGCGGTTGGTCCGGCCGCCGTTCGCCACCCAGTCGCCAAAGGCCTTGATGTCGTCCAAGGAGACCGAGAATCCCCCGTCCTCGAACCGCAGCAGGTTCTCCAGCACGACCTTGAGCGAGGCGGGCAGGCGGGCGAACTGGCCCAGGCCCGCGGCCTCGGCCGCCGGGATGGAGTAGTAGGCAAAGCTCTCTCCGCCGACGGTCAGGGTGCGGCGGACGCCGGCGCTGTCGTGGCCTGCGGTGATCGGCATGGGGCGAATCCTTCTGGGCTGGCGGATGTCATATAGGCATCGCTGACGCGGGTTTGTATACCATTGCACACCGGCGGGGGAAAGCCCCCGGCCGTGGCGCGGGGGCCGCACCCCGGAGCGCAAGGTGCACCGGGCCGCGCCCTCTCGCAATTCCTTGATTGGCGCGGGGGCGGGGGGTCCCGTAAGCCCGAGGAACAATCCCACGGGCAGGCGGACCCCCGATGCGACTTCTCCCGGCGACGTGCCTCGCCCTCCTCTCGACCTTGGCACCGAGCCTTTCCGCCGCTGAATCCCGCCTTCCGGTGGTGGTGGAGCTGTTCACCTCGCAGGGTTGCTCCTCCTGCCCGCCGGCGGACGCGATGCTCGCGGACATCGCGCGGATGGACGGGGTGATCGCCCTGTCGCTCCATGTCGATTACTGGGACTACATCGGCTGGCCGGACAGCTTCGCCTCGCCGGACCATTCCGCCCGGCAGGAGGCCTATGCCCGCGCCGCCGGGGAGCGGATGGTCTACACGCCGCAGATCGTCGTGGGCGGGCAGGACCGGGTGGTGGGCGGCGACGCCATGGCGGTGATGGAGAAGCTCCACGCCCATGCCGGGGCCGTGACGCCGGTGGACCTGCGGGCGAGGTGCCACGGGGGCGAGCTGCGGATCGAGGCCCCGCCCGCGCCGCTGCCCGGCCCGCTCGACGTGCAGGTGGTCCGCTACCGGCCCGAGGACCGGGTGGACATCACCGGCGGCGAGAACGCGGGCCTGTCGGTGGCCTACCACAACATCGTCACCTCCTGGCGCAAGGCCGGCACCTGGACGGGCGAGGAGCCGCTGGCGATGACCGTTCCCTGCGAGGGGTCCGACCGCGCCGTGATCCTTCTGCAGGAGCCGGGGCCGGGTCGCATCCGCGCGGCGGCCAAGGCCGGACGCTAGGCGCCCCGCACCCGCTTCCAGCGGCGATGCACCCAGAACCACTGGCCGGGATGCGCGGCGATCCGCGCCTCCAGCCGCCGCGTCGCCTCCTCCATCATGGCGCGGGGCGTGGCATGGGGGATCGGCTCCTCCAGCATCACGTCGAAGCCCAGGCCGTCCGCGCGCCGCAGGCCCCAGTAGGGCAGCAGCAGCGCGTCGTAGCGGAGCGCCAGGTCGGCCGCCGTGGTCGCCGTCATGGCCGGGCGACCGAGGAAGGGGATCGGCACCCCGTCGTAGGCGTGGAGGTCGAACAGGATCGTCGCCATCCCGCCCCCCGCGAGGTGGCGCACGAAGCCCAGCGTTCCCCGCCGCCCCTTGGGGAACACCGGACCCGAGACCTCGGCCATGGTGGCGGCGTAGTGGGCGTTCACCAGAGGGTTGTCCATCTCGCGGTAGAGACCGCCGATCGAGTAGCCCAGCCGCGTCAGCACGTGGCGCGGCGCCTCGTGGTTGCCCAGGTGCCCGGTCACGAAGATCACCGGCCGCCCCGCCGCCCGCGCCTCCTCCAGGTGCGGCAGGCCGCCGCCCGCCACCGGCTCCACCGCCAGTTGCGCCCCCAACTCGCGCCAGGAGTAGTTCTCGATCAGCGTGCGGCCCCAGTTGTCCAGCACCTCGGCCGCCACGGCGCGGCGGCGGGGCAGGGGCCAGTCGGGATGGATCAGCGCGAGGTTCGCCAGCGCCCGGCCCCGGTAGCCCGCGAGCGGCCCCACGACCCCGCGGGTGAGCGCCCCCATGAAGGCCACCCGGCGCGCGTAGGGCATCGCCATGGCCGTGCCGATCACGACGCGGAGGGCGCGGTCCAGGGTCCGCTCGGAGGCGGTGCCCGGCGGGGGCGGCTCGTCGGCGGGAAGGGGCATCGTCGCGGGAACCCTCGGCTGCGCGCGTCCCATAGGCCGCCGCCCGACCCCTGCCAAGGCCCGCCGCCCGCCAGTCGCCCGGGCGGGTCGGCCCGGCCCGGCCCCCGCAGCGCCGTGCGGGGACGGTTCCCGGCACGATCGGCCCGACCCCTGGACGCACCTCGGGGCGCCGGGGCGGGGAGCCCCCGGCCGACCGCGCGGCACCCTCGCCGGGGGCCGCCGACGGGACGCCGGTCATCCTTCCCCGGCCTCGTCGGGCTCGATCAGCTCGATCTCGCCCATGGCGGCGCGCTCCTTGACGGTGGTGACCACGGCGCCCTGCGCCGCGTCGGCGTCGGCGGGCTTGATGCGCGTGATCCCCTCCATCTCCTCGCGGATCGAATCGGCGAGGCGCTGCGGCAGGTTGCCCAGGATGAAATCGACCGTGGCCGCGTCCTCCGCCTTGCCCTTCCGCCCGGCGGCGAGCGCCAGCGCCACGACCTTGGGCTCCAGCTCGCGCAGGATGCGCGGCACGTCGGGGCCGCGCAGGCGGAACGGGATCTGGGCGAAGGTGAAGATCGACTTGCGGACCTCGGCGGCGAAGCCGCTATCCCGCACCTCCAGCCCGTCGAGCACGTCCTCGCGCGTGACGGGGGGCGAGGAGTTGAGGATGGCGCCCACGCGCTCCCCCGCAGGCTGCGGGAAGGCCGAGGGCGGAGCCATGCAGTACTCCTCGGCCAGGGCGCGGCCGATCCGCAGCACGGCGTCCGGAGCGATGCCGCTGGTGCGCGAGACGGCGTAGGTGATGCGCCGCGCCTGCTCTCCGGGCAGCTTGCCCAGGACCTCGGCGGCGCGGGCGACCGGCAGCTTGGACAGGGCGACCGCCGCGACCTCGATGCTCTCGCGCGACAGGAGGGCCGCCAGCTCGGGCGTGCCGAGCGCCGCCACGGCGGACCAGGGGTCGTTGCCGGTCTGCACGGCCTTGGCCTTGAGCCGGGCGACGGCGGTCGGGCTGATATGGCCCGACAGGGCCTTGATCGCCTCCTCCTCCCCGCCCTTGACGGCGAAGCCCACCCCTTCCAGCTCGTCGGCGAACTCGGAGATCACGGCGTCGAGGGTGCCCCGATCGACCACGTTGAGCCGGGCCATCGCGCGCGTCAGCTCCACCTGCGAATCCTCGGTGAGCTGGGACAGCGGCGGCTTGAGCCCGTCCGTCAGGAGGAAGCGGACGACGATGGCGGCCTTGCGCCGTCGGTCGAGCCGCGCGGCGTCGTGGGCGAGGGTCATGTGAGGCATCCTGGCGCGTTCATGCCGCCAGGATGACCCGGATCCGTTAGGATTCGGTTGACGGCGCGGGACCGATCAGGCCCGCGTCGTCAGCCGGTGACGGGGACGCAGGTGGCGCTTTCCCGGTCCCAGGTGGTGCCCTGGGCGCAGGTCATGGCCTGCTGGTCCGAATGGCCCGAGCAGGCCGCGCGGGCCGAGAGGGGAAGGACGAGAAGGGCTGCGGCGAGGAGAAGGCGAGTCATGGGAGGCTCCCTTGATGGACCGTGGCCCGAAGCTAGCACGTCCTGCCCCTGCGGCAACGCGCTCCGTCGCGCAAAGGCGCGAAGCGGCGCGGATCGAGAGGCCGTTTCCGGCAAGTGCATAAACTTATACGGATTTGGTCGTTGCCGCGCCCATCCCCGCGCGCCTATGGTCCCGCCGATCAGCGGGGCACGACGGATGTATGCGGGACGGGATGGGGTTCGGGGATTCGCCGAGGACGGGCCCCCGATGGCCGTCCCGGCGGTCGATTCGCTGACGCTCGATCTCGGCCTCCTGGCCCCGGCCGGACACTACCTCGCGCTCCGCGTCGGCTTCGCCTTCCCGCTGGAGGAGGAGAACCGCTTCCCCCGCCCCTGGGTGGAGGACTACGCCCGCCACGGCCACCTGCCCTGGGACCCGCTGATCCGCTGGATCTACGGCGCGGAGGGCAGCATCCGCTGGAGCGAGGTGGCGCTGCCCGACCCGCGCGGCGTCCTGGACCTCGCGCGCCGCCACGGCCTGGCCTTCGGCGCGGCGGTCTCGGTCCTCGACGGGGAGGAGGGGGGGCCGCGCAGCTACGGCCTCTTCGCCCGCCCCGACCGGGAGTTCCTGGCCGAGGAGATCGCCCTCCTCGCCGCCCATGTGGAGGCTCGGCACCGGGCGCTCTCGCCGCCCCGCAACCTTACCCTGGCCGAGTTGGAGGCCCTGCGGCTGGTCAAGGACGGCCAGCGGCTCAAGCAGATCGCGCACCGGCTCGGCGTGACCGAGGGGGCGATCAAGCAGCGCCTCAAGAACGCCCGCCACAAGCTCCGGGCCAAGACCGGGGCCGAGGCGATCTCGCGCGCGGTGGGGTTCGGGCTGATCTGAGGGGGGCTCAGGCCCCCCCGAACACCCGCGCGAAGATCGTGTCCACGTGCTTGAGGTGATAGCCCAGGTCGAACTTCTCCTCGATCTCGGCGGGAGACAGCGCCGCCGTCACCTCCGGGTCGGCCAGCAGCTCCTCGCGGAAGTCGGCCCCCTGCTCCCAGACCTTCATGGCGTTGCGCTGCACGAGGCGGTAGGCGTCCTCGCGGCTCACCCCCGCCTGCGTCAGCGCCAGCAGCACGCGCTGGCTCATCACCAGGCCCCGGAACTTGTTCATGTTCCGCAGCATCGCCTCGGGGTAGACGACCAGCCTCTCGACCACGCCCGCCAGCCGGTGCAGCGCGAAGTCGAGCGTCACCGTGGCGTCCGGCGCGATGGCGCGCTCGACGCTCGAATGGCTGATGTCCCGCTCGTGCCAGAGCGCGACGTTCTCCAGCGCCGGCGTCACCGCCGACCGCACGAGCCGCGCGAGGCCGGTCAGGTTCTCGGTCAGAACCGGGTTCCTCTTGTGGGGCATCGCGGACGATCCCTTCTGGCCGGGCGAGAAGTATTCCTCCGCCTCCAGCACCTCGGTCCGCTGCATGTGCCGGATCTCGGTGGCGACGTTCTCGATGCCGGAGGCGATCACGCCCAGGGTGGCGAAGAACATCGCGTGGCGGTCGCGGGGGATCACCTGCGTGGAGATCGGCTCGGGCCGCAGGCCCATCATTCGGCAGACGTGCTCCTCCACGAAGGGGTCGATGTTGGCGAAGGTGCCGACCGCGCCCGAGATGGCCCCGGTCGCCACCTCGTCGCGCGCGCGGGCGAGGCGCTCGCGGTTGCGGTCCATCTCGGCGTAGAAGCGGGCGAAGGTGAGGCCCATGGTCGTCGGCTCGGCGTGGATGCCGTGGCTGCGGCCGATGCGGGGGGTGTCCTTGTGCTCGAAGGCGCGGGCCTTGAGCGCGGCGCAGACGCGATCCAGCCCCTGCGACAGCAGGTCGGCGGCGCGGCAGAGCTGCACGTTCAGGCAGGTGTCGAGCACGTCCGAGGAGGTCATGCCCTGGTGGACGAAGCGCGCCTCGTCCGGGCCGACGATCTCGCCCAGATGGGTCAGGAAGGCGATGACGTCGTGCTTGGTCACGGCCTCGATCTCGTCGATCCGGGCCACGTCGAAGCTCGCGTCCTTCGCGCGCCAGACGGCTTGCGCGTTCGCCCTGGGGATCACGCCCAGCTCGGCCTGGGCGTCGCAGGCGTGCGCCTCGATCTCGAACCAGATGCGGAAGCGGGTCTCGGGCGACCAGATGGCGACCATCTCGGGGCGGGAGTAGCGGGGGATCATGGCGGGCCTCGGCGGACTGGGATAAGGGGCTCCGTAGGGCGGGCGTCAGCCCGCCACAAGGGCGGAACGGAGGGATGGCGGGCAGACGGCCCGCCCTGTGATGCTGCATCTTCGCGACTTCCTCGGCCAATGGCGCATCGCGCGCATCATCGACGACCGGCTCGGCCCGCCTGGCCGCTTCGACGGCGCCGCCCGGTTCACGCCCGACGGCGAAGGGCTGCGCTACCGCGAGGAGGGGACGCTCCGCCTCGGGGGCCTGACGCTCGCCGCGCATCGCGACTACCTCTGGCGCGCGGACGAGGGCGGCATCGCCGTCCTGTTCCCCGACGGCCGTCCCTTCCACCGATTCCGCCCCGAGGGCCGCGCGGCGGGCACCGACCACCCCTGCGGGCGCGACCTCTACCGAGTCGCCTACGACCTCACGTCCTGGCCCGACTGGGCGGCGGAATGGACCGTCACCGGCCCGGCCAAGGACTACACCATGGTCTCACGCTACCGCCCCGATTGAGACAACTTGCGCGGATCGGGGCCTTGCGCCACAAGTTCCCCGACAGAACCAAGGAGGAGGCCCCCGCATGGCCCAAGGGATGACGCAAACGGCCTGGCCCGTCCTCGCGGAGCTCGGCACCCGCGAGGACGGCCCGGCCCGCCTCGCGCGGCAGGCGATGCTCGTGGCGCTGGGGATCGCGGGGCTGACGCTCGCGGCGCAGGCGCAGGTGCCGGTGCCGCCCTCGCCGGTGCCCGTCAACCTCGGCACCTTCGCGGTGCTGGGCCTGGGCGCGGCCTACGGGCCCCGGCTCGGCCTCGCCACCATCCTGGGCTACATGGGCCTGGGGGCGCTCGGCGCCGACATCTTCGCCAGCTCCTCGGCCGGGAACAACGGCCTCGGCTACATGATGGGCGCCTCGGGCGGCTACCTGCTGGGCTACGTGCTGGCGACCGTGCTGCTGGGCGCGCTCGCCCGGCGCGGCTGGGACCGCTCGGTGGGCCGGATGGCCTTCGCCATGCTGCTGGGCAACGTCGCGATCTACGTCCCCGGCCTTCTCTGGCTCCAGCACGTCGTCGGCTCGGGCGCCTTCGACCCGGCGACCTACGCCTCCGTCTGGGACCAGACGCTCGCCTGGGGCCTCACCCCCTACCTGATCGGCGACGCGCTCAAGCTCGGCCTCGCCGCGCTGCTGCTGCCCGTCGCCTGGAAGCTCGTGGGCTCCGCCCGCGCCTGAGCCCGCCCGCCGGGATCACGAAGGGCCGGAGCCTCCCGGGGCTCCGGCCCTTCCGTTTCGCGGCCCGGCCTCAGAACGCCGAGGTCAGCAGGAACTGGAGCCCGCCCAGCCCCACGAAGTGGTCGGCCATCCCCAGCGTCACGCCCGAAACCGCCATGACCCGCCCGCTGGTGTTGATGTTGGCGCCGCGCGTCAGGCTGTAGGTCAGCATCGCCGCGCCCACCGGCAGCGCCACCAGCATCAGCGTGACGTCCATGAGATACGCCAAGAACCGCAGCCGCAACGGCGACCGGCCCCGCCGCGCCTCCTCGGCGCAGGCCCGCGCCGCCGCCGGGCCGTCCGGCACGGGCTGCCCCGCGCGCCGCGCCGCCAGCGTCATCTCCAGCCGGGCCATGAGGCGGGGCAGGTCGGCCGGCTCCAGGAAAGGCCGGGGGGCGGGGTCGCGGGCGGGCCGCGCCCTCTGCTCGGCCTTCACGGCCCGCGCCGCGCCCAGCCGCGCGGCGAGCCCGGCGGTGTAGGCGTCGATCAGCGCCGGCGACACCACCTCCTCGCAGGTGGTCCAGATCGTCTCCTGCGGGGTCCATCGGCCCAGCAGCCGCTCGGCGATCAGCCGCGCCAGGAGGCCCCGCCGCTCCGCGAGCCGCATGTCGCGCCCCTCGACGGGCCGGTGGCTCACCGCGACGGTGATGACGGCCGTGCCCGCCCGGTCCACGTCGCGCGCCAGCGCCAGCGCGACCCGCGCCGGGCCCATGTCGATCAGCGCCGTCTCCTCGCCGGCCCAGGACAGCCGCCGCTCCTCGGCCCCATGCGCCGAGAGCGCGGCGTCCAGATCCTCCATCAGCCCCCCGAATTCCAGGTCGGGCGTCCGGCCATAGACGAGCTGGCCGATGGTCGTCCGGGCGGGGGGCGGGGTCATCGCGGATCGCTCCTGCGGGTCGGGGACGGGGCCCGTTCGGTATGGCCACCGGCCGCGCCGGCGGCCGACGAGCAAGGCTTGCCGCGTGCGCGGCACGAACGCAACCGCCCAATTGCAACTGCGACGAGAAGTCCGTTGCCTGTGCGGCGAGGGCTCCCCGGGTCGCGCGCGCGCCATGCGAAGAAGGGGCACCCCTCGCGGGACGCCCCTTCCTGATCCTCGCGGACTCGCCCAGGGGGCGAATCAGCAGGAGTAGTACATCTTGTATTCGACCGGGTGCGGCGTGTGCTCGAAGGCGTAGACCTCCTCCCACTTCAGCGCCATGTAGCCCTCGAGCTGGTCGCGGGTGAACACGTCGCCCTGGAGCAGGAACTCGTGGTCCTTCTCCAGCTCTTGGAGCGCCTCCCGCAGGGAGCCGCAGACGGTCGGGATCGCCGCCAGCTCCTCGGGGGGCAGGTCGTAGAGATCCTTGTCCGAGGACGGGCCGGGATCGATGCGGTTCTTGATGCCGTCGATGCCGGCCATCAGCAGCGCCGCGAAGGCGAGGTAGGGGTTCGCCGACGGGTCGGGGAAGCGGGCCTCGACGCGCTTGGCCTTGGGCGATTCCGCCCACGGGATGCGGATGCAGCCCGACCGGTTGCGGGCCGAGTAGGCGCGCAGCACCGGGGCCTCGAAGCCGGGGATCAGCCGCTTGTAGCTGTTCGTGCCGGGGTTGGTGATCGCGTTCAGCGCCTTGGCGTGCTTGAGGATGCCGCCGATGAAGTAGAGCGCCTCCTGCGACAGGTCCGCATACTTGTCGCCGGCGAACAGGGGCTTCCCGTCCTTCCAGATCGACATGTTGACGTGCATCCCCGACCCGTTGTCGCCCGCGATGGGCTTGGGCATGAAGGTCGCCGTCTTGCCGTAGGCCTGCGCCACGTTGTGGATGACGTACTTGTACTTGAGGATCTCGTCGGCCTGCTTGGTCAGCGTGCCGAAGATGATGCCCAGCTCGTGCTGCGTGGAGGCCACCTCGTGGTGGTGCTTGTCCACCTTCATGCCCATCCGCTTCATGGTGGACAGCATCTCGGAGCGCAGGTCCTGCGCGTCGTCGATCGGGGGCACGGGGAAGTAGCCGCCCTTGATGCCCGGACGGTGGCCCATGTTCCCGGCCTCGAACTCGGCGTCCGAGTTCCAGGCGGCGTCCACGCCGTCCACCTCGAACGACACCTTGTGCATGGCGACCGAGAAGCGGACGTTGTCGAAGATGAAGAACTCGGCTTCCGGGCCCATGAAGGCCGTGTCGCCGATGCCCGTCGCCTTCAGGTAGGCCTCGGCCTTGACGGCGGTGCCGCGCGGGTCGCGCGAATAGGGCTCGCCGGTGTCGGGCTCCACCACGTTGCAGTGCACGCAGATGGTCTTCTCCGCGAAGAACGGATCGACATAGGCGCTGTCCGCATCGGGCATCAGCTTCATGTCCGATTGGTCGATGGACTTCCAGCCGGCGATGGAGGAGCCGTCGAACATGAAGCCTTCCTCAAGGAAGTCGGCATCCACGAGGTCGGCGACCACGGTGACGTGCTGGAGCTTGCCGCGCGGGTCGGTGAAGCGGATATCGACGTATTCCGCCTCCTCCTGCGCGATGAGGTCGAGAAGCTTGTTGGCCATGTCCCCTGTGCTTTCTCTTGGGTTGTCCTTGTAGGCGTCACCGCCCGCGATGGTCAGAGCGCGTCGTCCCCGGATTCCCCGGTGCGGATGCGGATCGCCTGCTCGATCGAGGAGACGAAGATCTTGCCGTCGCCGATCTTGTCGGTGCGGGCGGCCCCGATGATCGCCTGGACGGCGGCCTCGGCCTGCTCGTCCGGCAGGACGACCTCGATCTTCACCTTGGGAAGGAAGTCCACGACGTATTCCGCGCCGCGATACAGCTCGGTGTGGCCCTTCTGGCGGCCGAAGCCCTTGACCTCCACGACCGACAGGCCCTGCACGCCGACGTCCTGGAGCGCCTCCTTGACCTCGTCGAGCTTGAACGGCTTGATGATCGCCTCGATCTTTTTCATGGCGGCGCCACGCTCCCCTTGTCCCGAGGGGCGGTATGGCCGGGGCGGCGGAGGGCTTCAATCCGGCCCGGCGGCCGGGCGGAGGCGACGTCGGCGGAAGCGCGCAGGTTGCGCGCTGGTTGTGCGGGATGGCGCGAAATAAGGCAGTTTGGAAACTGCCGGAGGAGGAAGCGATGGCGGCGATCCTGACGGCGGCGGAGATGCGGGCGCTGGAGCAGGCGGCCATCGCCAGGGGCGAGGTCACGGGCCTGGAGCTGATGGAGCGGGCGGGCCGGGGCGTGGTCGAGGCGATCCTGGCCGAGTGGCCCGAGATCGAGCAGGGCGCCCGCCGCGCCGTGGTGCTCTGCGGTCCGGGCAACAACGGCGGCGACGGATTCGTGGTGGCGCGGCTGCTGAAGGAACGGGGTTGGGACGTGGAGGCGTTCCTCTATGGGGACCCGGAGAAGCTGCCGCCGGATGCGAGCACGGCGTTCAGACGCTGGACGGCATCCGCACCGGCGCGACCGCTCGACACCTTGGTCGTGCCGGATGTGGAGCGCGACGGCGACGACGCGCTTCCGGACCTTTGGATCGACGCGCTGTTCGGGACAGGACTCGTGCGCCCTGTCCCGATCGACCTCGGGGCGCTGATCGACCACATCGAACTCGCGCGCGCCGAGGCGGGCGACAACCACCGGAGCAGGATCGTCGCCATCGACGTGCCAAGCGGCCTTGACAGCGACAGCGGCATGGAACGCTTCGAGCCGGCGCCGCCACCCTCGCAGGAGGTGGTGGATGACCTTGCGAGGCGCGGACTGGGACGGCTGGTCGCGCCGATCTACAGCCCGCTGTATTGCGACCTCACCGTGACCTTTCACAGCCTGAAGCCAGGACACTTGCTGGCGCACGGCCCGGATTGCTGCGGCAAGGTGGTCGTCGCCGACATCGGCCTCGGTCCGCAGTGGCAACCCCACAGGATCAAGCAAGTCGCCTGTCCCGCCGGGGATGGCTTGTCCAAGCGCACCGGCCACAAATACGCCCACGGCCACGCCCTCCTCCTTTCCGGCGGCTGCGGCCGGGGCGGCGCGGCCCGCCTCGCCGCCCGTGGCGCGCTCCGCATCGGCGCGGGCCTCGTCACCCTCGCCGTGCCCCCCGCCGCCCTCCAGGAGAACGCCGCCCGCCTCGACGCGATCATGCTGCGTTCCGTCCGCGACGCCGAGGTCCTGACCGACCTGCTCCAAGACTCCCGCCTCAACGCTCTCGCTGCCGGCCCCGGCCTCGGCACCTCCGACCGCGAGGCCGCGCTCCTGTCCGCCCTCCTCGACGCCTCCCGACCCGACGCCGGCAATCACCCCGCGCGGAAGGGCAGGGCGCTCGTCCTCGACGCCGACGCCCTCACGCTCCTCGCCCATCACCCCGCGCTGCGCGCCAAGCTCCATGCCCGCTGCGTCCTCACCCCCCACGACGGCGAGTTCGCCCGCCTGTTCCCCGCCATCGCCGAGAGGTGGCGCGCCCCAGCCACCACCGGCCCCGCCTACTCCAAGCTCGACGCCGCCCGCGACGCCGCCCGCGAATGCGGCGCGGTCGTCCTCCTCAAGGGCCCCGACACCGTGATCGCCGAGCCGAACGGGACGGCCGCCATCCACGCCGCCGTCCACGACCGCGCCGCCCCCTGGCTCGCCACGGCGGGCTCCGGCGACGTGCTGGCGGGCTTCATCACGGGCCTCCTCGCCCGCGGCCTCGCCCCCTTCGAGGCCGCCTGCGCCGCCGCCTGGCTCCACGTCGAGGCCGCGCGCTCCTTCGGCCCCGGCCTCATCGCCGAGGACCTCCCCGAGGAGCTGCCGAAGGTCTTCCGCGCCCTCGGCCTGTAGGGCGCCCCAGGGCCGGACCCGCTCCCCCGTCCTTCTTTGGCTCCAAATATCCCGGGGGGAGCGAAGCGGGGGGCGGCGCCCCCCTCCGGCCCCGCCGCAAGCCCGCGATTTTCCCCCTCGCGCGCCCCGTCCCCCTCTGCTAGGAGCCGCGCCAGCCAGAGGGGGGAGGGCTCGCCCGCCCTCCGTGGGACGTTGCGGGTGTGGCGGAACTGGCAGACGCACCGGATTTAGGTTCCGGCGCCGCAAGGCGTGGGGGTTCGAGTCCCTTCACCCGCACCACAAACGACGCGGCGCCGCGCGCCAGACGAGAGGATGAGGTTTATGCAAGTCACCGAGACGCTGAACGAGGGCCTGAAGCGCGGCTACACCGTCACCGTCACCGCCGCCGAACTGGACCAGCAGGTGCAGGCCAAGCTGGCCGAGATCCAGCCGCAGGTCGCCATGAAGGGCTTCCGCCAGGGCAAGGTGCCGATGGCGCTCCTTCGCAAGCAGCACGGCCCCCGCCTGCTGGGCGAGGCCATGCAGGAGGCCATCGACGGCGCGGTGTCCTCGCACCTCGAATCGACCGGCGACCGCCCGGCCACCCAGCCCGCCATCAAGATGACCAACGAGGGCTGGAAGGAAGGCGACGACGTGACCGTCGATGTCTCCTACGAGAAGCTCCCCGAGGTTCCCGCGCTCGACCTGTCCGACCTCGCGCTCACCCGCCTGACCGTCAAGGCCGACGACGCCGCCGTCGATGAGGCGCTGTCGAACCTCGCCGACACCGCCAAGTCCTACGAGGATAAGGACGGCCCCGCCGAATCCGGCGACCAGGTCACCATCGACTTCCTCGGCAAGGTGGACGACGAGCCCTTCGAGGGCGGCGCGGCCCAGGACTACCCGCTCGTGCTCGGCTCCAACTCCTTCATCCCCGGCTTCGAGGACGGCCTCGTCGGCGTCTCGACCGGCGACGTGAAGGACGTGGACGTGGCCTTCCCCGCCGACTACGGCGCCAAGCACCTTGCCGGCAAGGCGGCGGTCTTCACCTGCACCGTCAAGGCGGTGAAGGCCCCCAAGGCCGCCGCGCTGGACGACGACCTCGCCAAGCGCTTCGGCGCCGACGACCTCGACGCCCTGAAGGCCCAGGTCCGCGAGCGTCTGGAATCCGAATACCAGGGCGCCGCCCGCGCCGTCGCCAAGCGCGCGCTGCTCGACGAGCTCGACCGCCGCGTGGACTTCGAGCTGCCGCAGTCCCTGGTGGAAGCCGAGGCCGGCCAGATCGCCCACCAGCTCTGGCACGAGGACAACCCCGACCACCACGGCCACGACCACGACACCGTGGAGCCGACCGAGGACCACCAGCGCCTTGCCCGCCGCCGGGTGAAGCTGGGCCTCCTGCTGGCCGAGCTGGGCCAGAAGGCCGAGGTCAAGGTCACGGACGCCGAGCTGACCCAGGCCGTGCTCCAGCAGGCCCGCCAGTATCGCGGCCAGGAGCGGCAGTTCTTCGAGTTCATCCAGAACAACCCCGCCGCCCGCCAGCAGATCCAGGCCCCGATCTTCGAGGACAAGGTGATCGACCACATCTTCGCCCAGGCCAAGGTGGAGGAGCGCGAGGTCTCCAAGGACGAGCTGCAACAGGCCGTCGAGGCGCTCGACGAGGAATGAGGCGCGTCGGAAACGGTCCGGGGGGCCGTTTCCAGCGCCGAACGGCGGCCCCCGGGGGCCGCCGGCCACCACGCCCGAAGGACGATCAGGCCAAAGGCGCCCCCGGTGGGTGCCTTTTCCCATTCATGGCCTGCCGATCCCGCAGGGTGCGCGGTTCCCGGTCCTACAGCCCCGGAACCGCGCACCCTGTGACTTACGCCCCCAGATCCGACCACCTCAGCCCGTGCCCCTTCATTCGTGGCTTTCCAGCCTGATCGAGCAGACGGCGCGCCCTTGGGGCCCAATCTCCCAAGCGGAACTTTCGCGCGCTTGGGTGGTAGAACTTGCCAAAGATCGCGCGCCCGTCATCATGGACGTCCGTTTGGTATGCCGGTCCGGAATATCCCTCCAGATTTGGCGCGAAATAATCCCACAGACGGATTCCGCACGCGATCACGACCTCTGGTTCCAATTCGTCCAGCAGGCTCTGGACCGTCTCGGTCCCGGCCTTGAACATCCACTGATCGGGAACACGGTTCTCGCCCACGATCACGGGAACGAAATTGCAGAATGCCACCGACTGCCAGAACTCGGCAGTTCGGTCCCGCGTGATCCGGCCATCCGCATCGGCCGCCACCAGCCGCGCGATCTTGTCGAAGAATGGATACGGCCTTTCCGCCAACGCCAGTTTTTCCACGACCGTTCGCGTGAAACCCGGGGGCGTGGTGCCGACCATGCCTCTTTCGTTTTCGTCAACGTAATGCGACTCTCCCAGCACCAGCAACCGACGTCCCGCCGTGATCCCGGTCGGTGTGCGGTAATGCTCTCCCATCCAAGGACGAAAGGTCGGCAAGCCTCTGGCTCGCCAATCCTGTTCCAGCGTCGAGGGAGCGTCGCCCAGCGTATGCATTGTCATGAAGACCCGGTCCTGATTGATCGTTTTCAGCGGATTCCGTCTACCGCCGTCCGATCATCGGCGAACGAGCCGAGGTCAATCCGGTCCGCTCCATCCGATCTCAATCGGTGGCCCGAGTAAGAAACGGCCCGTTCGCGGAAACAACGGGATCGTCATCCGCCTCCCCAACGGAAAAGGGCCGCCCCGGTCTCCCGGAACGGCCCCCCAAGACGCCGGCGCGAAGGATCACTCCTCCTGCGCCGCGCCCCCGATGTCGTCGAACAGCTCGGCGATCTCGAACTCGGCGGCGGCCTCGGCCTCGGCCGCGAGCTCCTGGATCGACTTGCCCGAGGCCTGCAACTCGGCTTCCTCGGGCGAGCGGGCGACGTTCACGCGGATCGCCGTGTCCACCTCGGGGTGCAGCCGCACGGTGACCGTGTGGATGCCCAGGTCCTTGATCGGCGCGTTCAGGATCACCTGCCGCTTGTCCACCGAGAAGCCGCCGGCGGTCGCGGCATCAGCCACGTCGCGCGTCGTCACCGACCCATAGAGCGCGCCGCCGTCCGAGGCGGAGCGGATGACCACGAAGGTCTGCCCGTCGAGGGTCGCGGCGACGGCCTCGGCCTCCTTGCGGGTCTCCAGGTTCTGCGCCTCGAGCTGGACCTTGGTCTGCTCGAACTTGGCGACGTTGGTCTCGCTCGCGCGCATGGCCTTGCCCTGCGGCAGCAGGAAGTTGCGGGCGAAGCCGGGCTTGACGTTCACGACGTCGCCCATCTGGCCCAGCTTGGCCACGCGTTCCAGAAGGATCACTTGCATGGGGCGGTCCTCACTTCACGGCGTAGGGGAGGAGCGCCAGGAACCGCGCGCGCTTGATCGCCGTGGCGAGCTTGCGCTGGTTCTTGGCGCCGACGGCGGTGATCCGCGAGGGGACGATCTTGCCCCGCTCGGAGATGTAGCGTTGCAGCAGGCGCGTGTCCTTGTAGTCGATCGCGGGCGCGTCCTTGCCCTCGAACGGATCGGACTTGCGGCGGCGGAAGAAGGGTTTCGTTGCCATCTGTCAGGCCTCCAAGATCAACGACGGTCGCGGGAGAACCCGCCACGATCACCACGGTCCTCGCGGGGGCCGCGATCTTCGCGCGGGGGGCGGTCGCCCCGGTCGCCGCGATCGCCCCGGCCGTCGCGGTCGCGCTCGTCGCGCTTCTGCATCTGGACCGAGGGGCCGTCCTCGTGCTTGTCCACCTTGATGGTCAGCACGCGCATCACGTCGTCATGGAGCCGCATCAGCCGCTCCATCTCCTGCACGGCCGCGGCGGACGCGTCCGAGCGCAGGAGGGCGTAGTGGCCCTTGCGGTTCTTGTTGATCTTGTAGGACATCGTCTTGACGCCCCAGTATTCGTTCGTGACCACCTGGCCGCCGTTGTCGGCGAGGACGGTCCCGAAATGCTCGATCAGCGCCTCGGCCTGCGCGTTCGACAGGTCCTGACGGGCGATGAAGACATGCTCGTAGAGAGGCATGGTCGCTCCTGGCTGCGCATTTCAAAGGGAGGGGGTTTCCTTGCCGCGCCCCGTCCCACGAGAGGATGCGCCGGTTTCATGGGCTCCGCGGAAGGATGGGGCCTTATACAGATGCGCCCGCCCGGCGCAAGGCCTGGCGCAAGGCCCGGACGGCCCGCGCAAGCCCCGCGCTTGCCCCATCCCCGGCCGCCCCCTATGACGGCGCCGGATTTCGTGAGGGAGGATCATCCATGCGCGCCTTCGTGTTCCCCGGCCAGGGGGCCCAGACGATCGGCATGGGCCGCGCCCTCGCCGAGGCCTACCCCGCCGCCCGCGCCGTCTTCGACGAGGTGGACGCGGCCCTGGGCGAATCCCTGTCGTCCCTGATCTGGGAGGGCGACGCCGAGACCCTCCAGCTCACCCGCAACGCCCAGCCCGCGCTGATGGCGACCTCGCTCGCCGCCCTCCGCGCGCTCGAATCCGAGGGCGTCGCCCTCACCGCCGCCGCCTACGTCGCCGGCCATTCTCTGGGCGAATACTCCGCCCTCTGCGCCGCCGGATCGCTGACGCTCGCCGACACCGCCCGCCTCCTGCGCCTGCGCGGCGAGGCGATGCAGGCCGCCGTGCCGGTGGGGCAGGGGGCCATGGCCGCCCTCCTCGGCCTCGACTTCGAGCAGGCGGCGGAGGTCGCCCGCGAGGCGCGCGCCGAGGGTGGCGTCTGCCAGGCCGCCAACGACAACGACCCCGCGCAGGTCGTCGTCTCCGGCACCCGCGAGGCGGTGGAGCGCGCGGTGGAGATCGCCAAGGCCAAGGGGGCCAAGCGCGCCCTCCTCCTTCCCGTCTCCGCCCCCTTCCATTCCGCCCTGATGCAGCCCGCCGCCGAGGCCATGGCCGAGGCACTGGCGGGCGTCACGCTCCGCGACCCCGCCGTGCCGCTGGTGGCGAACGTCACCGCCGCCCCCGTCACCGACGGCGCGGCGATCCGCGACCTCCTCGTGCGGCAGGTGACCGGCTCCGTCCGCTGGCGCGAATCCGTCCAATGGCTGGCCGCCAACGGCGTCACCGAGGCGTGGGAGATCGGCGCGGGCAAGGCGCTTTCCGGCATGATCCGCCGCACCGCGCCGGGCGTGGCCACCCGCGCGGTCGGCACCCCCGAGGAGGCGCGCGCCGCCAGCGCCGCCCTAACCAACCAAGGAGCCGCCTGATGTTCGACCTCCACGGCAAGACCGCCCTCGTCACCGGCGCCTCGGGCGGCATCGGCGCCGCCATCGCCCGCGCGCTCCACGGCGCGGGGGCCACCGTCGGCCTCCACGGCACCCGGCTCCCGCCCCTGGAGGCGCTGAAGGCCGAACTCGGCGACCGCGCCCATGTCCTCCCCGCCGACCTGTCCGACCCGCAGGCGCTCGCCGCCCTGCCCAAGCAGGCGGAGGAGGCGATGGGCCGCCTCGACATCCTGGTGAACAACGCCGGCATCACCCGCGACAACCTGTTCATCCGGATGTCCGACGACGACTGGGACGACGTGCTCGCCGTCAACCTCACGGCGGTCGCGCGGCTGACCAAGGGCGCGATCCGGGGCATGATGAAGGCCCGCTGGGGCCGCGTCGTCAACGTGGGCTCGGTGGTGGGCGCGACCGGCAACGCCGGCCAGGCCAATTACGCCGCCGCCAAGGCCGGCCTCGTCGGCCTGTCCAAGGCGCTCGCGGCGGAACTCGCCGGCCGGGGGATCACCGTCAACGTGGTGGCTCCCGGCTTCATCGCCACCGCCATGACCGACAAGCTGAACGACGACCAGAAGGCCGCGATCCTGACCCAGATTCCCGCCGCCCGCATGGGCGACCCTTCGGAGATCGCGGCCGCCGTCCTCTACCTCGCCTCCCCCGAGGCCGCCTACGTCACCGGCGCGACGCTGCACGTCAACGGCGGCATGGCGATGCTCTAGGGGCGGCGCGGGGGCGGGGGCGAAAGCGTTTGCCACCGTTCAAATCTCTGCTATGACCCGCGCCGACACGGGACGGCGCGGCCTGCGACGAACCCCGTGGCCTTGCGTGGAACAAGGGGCCCCGCCCCGCGCTTCCCAGGGCTCAGGACTTTGACAGACGGGCCGCGGCCCAGGACAAGAGGACTTTCCATGAGCGACGTCGCCGATCGCGTGCGCAAGATCGTTGTCGAACACCTTGGCGTCGAGGAGGAGAAGGTGACCGAGAGCGCCTCCTTCATCGACGACCTGGGCGCGGACTCGCTCGACACCGTCGAGCTGGTCATGGCCTTCGAGGAGGAGTTCGGGATCGAGATCCCCGACGACGCCGCCGAGACCATCCAGACCTTCGGCGACGCGGTCAAGTTCATCTCCGAAGCCCAGTAAGCGGCCCCTTCGGGCGGACATTCAAGGGCGGCGCCCCCCGGGGGCGCCGCCCTTTTTCGTTGCGGCCGCCCTTGCCGCCCAAAGCATGCCATGGTTCCGCCCTATGCCCGATTAACGAATTGTTAAACATTTCCTTGCCCGCCGGGCCGGCGGGCGCAGGGTGGGCCGGACGCCCGACCCGTCGCAGTCGAAGACAAAGGCTAAGGACGATTCCCCGTGACGCGCATGGACCCGAGCCTTGCTTCCGCTCCCTTCTGGACCTTCCCCCTCGGTCGCGACGACCGGCCGGCGCTGATCGACCCCGCCGGGCGCGCCGTCACCTACGGCGAGCTCGCCGCCCAGGCCGACGTCTGGTCCGAGCGCCTGAGCGTCGCCGCGCCCGGCCCCTCGGCCCTGGTCGCGCTGGAGTTCGAGACCTCCGTCCCCGCCATCGCCGCCTATCTCGGCGCGCTCCGCGCCGGCCTGCCCGTCCTGGTGCTGGAGCCCGGCCAGCTCGGCCCGGAGAGCGCCATCGCCCGCGCCTGGCGGCCCGACCTCGCCATCGCGCCCCGGGACGGCGGGCTCGACCTCCGCGCCGCCGCGCCCGGCCCGGCCGACGGGCCCGCGCCCCACCCCGACCTGCGGCTCCTCCTGTCGACCTCCGGCAGCACCGGCGACCCCAAGCTCGTGCGGCTCTCGGGCCGCAACATCGACTCCAACGCCCGCGCCATCGCCGAATACCTCGGCCTCGGGACGGACGACCGCGCCGCCACCACCCTGCCGCTGTTCTACTCCTACGGGCTCTCGGTCCTCCATTCCTACCTCGCCGCCGGCGCGTCGCTGGCGCTCATCCCCGATTCCGTCACCGCGCCCGCGTTCTGGGACCG
Organism: Rubellimicrobium aerolatum; assembly: GCF_017872975.1. Taxonomy (GTDB): domain Bacteria; phylum Pseudomonadota; class Alphaproteobacteria; order Rhodobacterales; family Rhodobacteraceae; genus Rubellimicrobium; species Rubellimicrobium aerolatum. The sequence continues at coordinate 213,362 of NZ_JAGGJP010000004.1, read as the reverse complement.
GGCCCGCGCCGCCCGCGTCACCAGCCTCGCCCTCGTCCCCCACCAGTTCGAGGTGCTGGACGCCGCCGGCTTCGCCGCGCTCGACCTGCCGTCGCTGCGCTACGTGACCCAGGCCGGCGGCCGCCTCTCGCCCGAGATCGTGCGCCGCGCCCACGCCAAGGGCCAGGCCCAGGGCTGGGACCTCGTGCTGATGTATGGCCAGACCGAGGCCGCCCCGCGCATCTCCTATGTCCCGCCCGAGACGCTGCCCGAGGCCTGCGACACCATCGGCCGCGCCATCCCCGGCGGCCGCCTCCGCCTGCTGGCCGAGGACGGCGGCGAGATCGCGACCCCCGGCCGCGAGGGGGAGCTGGTCTACGACGGCCCCAACGTGATGATGGGCTACGCCACGGCCCGCGCCGATCTCGCGCGCGGGCCCGAGGTCGTCGAGCTCCGCACCGGCGACATCGCCGAGATCACGCCCGAGGGCCTCTTCCGCATCACCGGCCGCTCCAAGCGCTTCGTCAAGCTCTACGGCCTCCGGCTCGGCCTCGACCGCATCGAATCCATGCTGGCCGGGCAGGGCCTCGCCGCCCGCGCCATGGCGGCGGGCGACCGCCTCGTGCTCCTCCACGACGACCCCGCGCGGGGCGAGGCCGTGCGCGAGGCGGTGGCCCGCGCCTACGACCTGCCCGGGGCGCGCATCCACGCCGCGCCGCTGGGCGGGGTGCCGCTCCTGCCCTCGGGCAAGGTGGACCAGCGCGCGCTCGCCGCCCGCGCCGCCGCCGTGGTGGCCCGCGACGAGGAGGCCAGCGCCCGGCGCGGCCGCCTCGACCTGCGCGAGGCGCTGCGTCAGGCCACCCGCGCCCCCGAGGTGGGGCCCGGCGACAGCTTCGTGTCGCTGGGCGGCGACTCGCTCAGCTACCTCCAGATGCAGATGACCCTGGAGGAGCATCTCGGGACCACCCCCGAAGGCTGGGAGCGCATGACGCTGGCCGAGCTCGAATCCCTCGCCACGCGCCGGCCCGCCGCCCGCCCGGTCGCGTCCCGGCTCGGCATCGACGTGCCGCTGCGGCTCCTGGCGATCACCCTGGTCATCGGGCAGCACGCCACCACCTTTCCGCTCTACGGCGGCACCTGGGCGCTGATCCTGCTCATGGGCTTCGGACTCGGCCGCTTCCAGACCGACCTGCTGGCGACGGGGCAGGCGGGCCGCTTCGCCCTGCGGATGCTGTTCCCGATCGTGCCGCTCTACGCCGGGCTGACCGTGCTCTACGGCCTGCTCAAGGGCGGCGGCGTGCCGGGCAGCTACGCGCTCCTCCTCGGCAACTACCACATCTGGACCGAGTCCTCGGCGCTCGAGCCCTACTGGTTCGTCAGCCTCTACGTCCAGCTCGTCCTCGTCGTGGCGCTCGCCGCCCAGGTTCCCGCCGCGCGGCGTGGCCTCGCCGCGCGGCCCTGGGCGGTCGCCTCGGGCGGCCTCGCGGCCTCGCTGGCGCTGCTCGGCGGCACGCTCCTGGCCTTCGGCCCCGACGCGCTCGCGCGGCTGCCGGTGCCGCACCACCCGCCCCGCGACATCCTCGAATGCCTGCCGGTCCTGATGCTCGGCTGGATGCTCCAGGCCGCCGCGACCCGCCGGGAACGAACCGCGACCCTCCTCGCCGGGGCCGTCGCCTGGGCCGCCATCGCCGCGCTCAACCCGGCGCTCGGCCCGCGCCTCGTCCTCGGCGCCGCGATCGTGCTCCTGCTCTGGAACCCGCGCCTGTCGGTGCCGCGCACCCTGGGCCTGATCCTCCAGCGCCTCGCCGGGGCCACGCTCTTCGTCTACCTCCTGCACGGCCTTCGGCCCCGACGCGCTCGCGCGGCTGCCGGTGCCGCACCATCCGCCCCGCGACATCCTCGAATGCCTGCCGGTCCTGATGCTCGGCTGGATGCTCCAGGCCGCCGCGACCCGCCGGGAACGAACCGCGACCCTCCTCGCCGGGGCCGTCGCCTGGGCCGCCATCGCCGCGCTCAACCCGGCGCTCGGCCCGCGCCTCGTCCTCGGCGCCGCGATCGTGCTCCTGCTCTGGAACCCGCGCCTGTCGGTGCCGCGCACCCTGGGCCTGATCCTCCAGCGCCTCGCCGGGGCCACGCTCTTCGTCTACCTCCTGCACGTCATCGTCATCGTCGGCGTCGCCCGCCTGCCGCTGCCCGAGGCCGCGCGCCTCGCCGTCGCGCTGGCCCTGTCCTTCCCGCTGGCCCTCGCCGTCAAGGCCGCCTTCGACCGGCTCGACCGCACCGGCCTGCCGCCGATGGGCCGCCGCCCCGCCCGCCGCCCCGCCTGACGCCCGGCCCGACGCCCCGCCTGACGCCCTCGCGCCCCGCGGGCCGCCTCCCCGGCGGGGGGCGGCCCCGGTTGCGGAGCCCGCCCCCCCTCTGTATGACCGGCCCCGCGCAACCCCCAACGGGAGGATTTCGGATGCGTCGTGTCGTCGTGACGGGCCTCGGCCTCGTGACCCCCCTCGCCGACGGGGTGGAGGAGACCTGGACCCGGCTTCTCGCCGGCCAGTCCGGCGCGCGCACCATCCAGGCCTTCGACGCCTCCGCCCTCGCGACCGACTACGCCTGCGAGGTCCGGCGCGGCGACGGCACCGACGGCACCTTCGACGCCGACCGCTACCTGGAGCCCAAGGACCAGCGCAAGATCGACGACTTCATCCTCTACGGCATCGCCGCCGCCCAGCAGGCGGTCGAGGATTCGGGCTGGGTGCCCGCCACGGAGGAGGAGCGCGCCCGCACCGGCGTCCTGATCGGCTCCGGCATCGGCGGCCTGAAGTCCATCGAGGCCACGACCCTCCTCCTCAGGGAGAAGGGCCCGCGCCGCGTCTCGCCCTTCTTCATCCCCGGCTCGCTCATCAACCTCGTCTCGGGCCAGGTCTCCATCAAGTATGGCTTCAAGGGCCCCAACCACGCCGTCGTCACCGCCTGCTCCACCGGCGCGCACGCGCTGGGCGACGCCGCCCGCCTCATCAAGTATGGCAACGCCGACGTCATGGTGGCGGGCGGGGCCGAGGCCGCCATCTGCGAGATCGGCATGGCCGGCTTCAACGCCTGCAAGGCGCTCTCCACCCGGCACGGGGCCGACCCGACCAAGGCCAGCCGCCCCTACGACGCCGACCGCGACGGCTTCGTGATGGGCGAGGGGGCCGGCATGGTGGTGCTGGAGGAGCTGGAGCACGCCCGCGCCCGCGGCGCCAGGATCTACGCCGAGATCCTGGGCTACGGCCTGTCCGGCGACGCCTACCACATCACCGCCCCCAACGAGGACGGCGAGGGCGCGGAGCGCGCCATGCGCATGGCGCTGGCCGACGCCGGCCTCCAGCCCGCCGCCATCGACTACATCAACGCCCACGGCACCAGCACCATGGCCGACGTGATCGAGCTGGCGGCGGTCGAGCGTCTCATGGGCGACGCCGCCGCGTCGGTCACCATGTCCTCCACCAAGTCGATGACCGGCCACCTCCTCGGCGCGGCCGGAGCGATCGAGTCGATCTTCTGCATCCTCGCCCTGCGGGACCAGATCTGCCCGCCGACGATCAACCTCGACACCCCGGCGGTCGAGACGCCCGTGGACCTCGCCCCCAACCAGGCCCGCCGCCGCGAGGTCAGGATCGCGGTGAACAACAGCTTCGGCTTCGGCGGCACCAACGCCTGCCTCGTCCTCGGGGCCGCGCCGTGACGGGCGCCGCGTCGGCCCGCCGCCCGCCGCGCCCCTTCGCCCGGACTCCCGCCTGATGTGGCGCCACGTCGCCGCCAACGCGCTGACCTTCCTGACGGTGGCGCTGTTCCTGCTCGCCGGCCTCGTCACCTGGGGCGTCTCGCAGTATTCCGCCCCCGGCCCGCTCGCGCAGGCGATCTGCCTCCGCGTCGCCCCCGGCGCCAACTTCCGCGAGGTGTCCGAGGATCTCGGCCAGAAGGGCGCCGTCGCCCACCCGACCATCCTCCGCCTCGGCGCCGACTACGCCGACCGCACCGCCGACCTCAAGCAGGGCAGCTTCCTGATCCCCGAGGCGGCGTCGATGCAGGAGATCACCGACATCGTCACCGGCGACGGCGCCTCCACCTGCGGCACCGAGATCGTCTACCGCATCGGCGTCGCCCGCACGCTGGCCCAGGTCCGCGAGCTCGACCCCGCCACGGGGGACTACGACGAACGCGCCGAGTTCGAGCCCCTTTCCGACGCCCCCGTCCCCGCCGCCTACGAGCAGGTCAAGGCCCAGCCCGACACCACCTTCCGCGTCGTCGTGGCCGAGGGCGTCACGAGCTGGCAGGTCGCCCAGTCCCTCGACGCCATCGACGTGCTCGACGGCGACGGCACCCCCATCCCGCCCGAGGGCCGCCTCGCCCCCGACAGCTACGCGATCCGCCCCGGCGACTCCGTGGCCGACCTCCTCGCCCGGATGCAGGCCGCCCAGGACGCCGCGCTCGCCGAAGCCTGGGAGGCCCGCGCCCAAGACCTCCCCTTCGACACGCCCGAGCAGGCCCTGGCGCTGGCCTCCATCGTCGAGAAGGAGACCGCGATCCCCGAGGAGCGCGCGGTCGTCGCCTCCGTCCTCGTCAACCGCCTCCGCCAGGGGATGCGGCTCCAGTTCGACCCGACGATCATCTACGGCATCACGCGGGGGCAGGGGCTCCTCGACCGCCCGATCCGCCAGTCCGACATCGACGGCGTCACGGAGCGGCGGCTCCACGGCGAGGTGGCCTACAACACCTATGTCCTGGACGGCCTCCCCGCCGGCCCCATCGCCAACCCCGGCCGCGCGGCGATCCAGGCGGCCGTGAACCCGGCGGCGACCGACTACCGATACTTCGTCGCTGACGGCACCGGCGGCCACGCCTTCGCCGCCACCCTCGAGGAGCACCAGCGCAACGTCGCCCGCTGGCGCGAGATCGAGGCCCGGCAGGCCGAGGAGGCGGAGGCGGCGGACCCCGAGCCGGCGGACGGCTCGAACTAGCGCCCGCGCGCCAGGCGACCCGACCCCGAACCCTGCAAGGCGCCCGTCCCTCCCCCGCGCCCCGCAGGGCGGGTTCCTCCCGATCAGACCCCCGATCAGACCCCCGACCAGACCCCCGACCAGACCCCCGACCAGACCCCCGACCAGACCCCCGACCAGACCCCCGACGGGCCCGCGCCCGTGAGGCCGCCATCGCGCGCCGCGCGATCCCCCCCGGGACATCTGCGGTCAGAAGAAAGGGCCGCGAGACGGCGCGCGCCATCCCGCCGAGCCGCCGCCCGCTCCCCACCTCCCGCCGCACATCGCCCCGGCCATTCCGGCAGGGACCGTCGCCGCCCCGCGAATCATCCCGCGCCGGAGCCCCGCCGCAACCCGGCGAATCCCCGCCCCGTCCCGCTTCATCCCGCCTCCCGGCCGAAAACATCGCCCGCGCCCGCCCGGCCCCCGGCCCGGAGGCGTTGCGCGCCGCCGTCCCGCGCGCCCGCGCCGGCCCCCCCGCCGCCGCCCGCGCCCGCCCCCGCACGGCGACCAACCTCTTGACGCATCGTCACTTTCCCCATCCGCGCCCCCGGCCCCGCCGCCCGCCGGCCCGTTAACCCGGCGTTAAACCCACCGCCCGGTGCTCCAACGCTTCGTCAGTCCTTTTCCGCGATCCTCCTCGTGCCGGCCCCCCAAACGCCCGGCGCAACAACAAGAGCAGGAAAGGCCACAGCATCATGACCCGCAGACCCATCGCCCTCACCGGCCCCGAGATCGAGCAGACCTTCCGCGACGCGCTGCAACTCCTCCGCTCCGTGCGGCGCACGCTCGCGGAGCTGCTCGACCGCGTGGAGGCCGAGCAGGACCCCCGCCTCCTCAAGGACATCGGCCTCAAGCAGTCCGAGCTGGAATCCGCCCTCAAGCGCGCCTTCGAGGCCGAGGACCGCTACAACGCCTGGCACGAGAGGAACTCCGGCCTTCGCAACGCCTGCGAGATCGACTTCGCGGCGCTCCGCGAGGAGATGGCCTGCCGCCTCCAGCGGCTCCACGACTGCGGCGACGAGAGCGCCGCCGCCGCTCGCCCCTCCACGTGCGGCGGGGAGGGCTGACCCATGCAACGCCTGTCCCCCGCGACCTGCTTCCGCGACCGCGCCGACGAGGCTTGGCTCGCCTCCCGCCGACCCGACGCCGCCAAGGGGCAGGGGGCCGCCATGGCCCCTGACGCCCCGCGTCCCGGCTTCGCCGCCCCGGTCGAGCGATTCGCCCCCGCCGAAACCCGGCAGGAGGGGAGGATCGACGGGCCGCCCGCGAGCGCCCCGACGACTCCCGAGGCGACCGGGTCCAGCCCCGCCACCGAAGCGACGGAGGAGACCCGGCAGGCCGAGACGACGCGCGGCGGACCTGCAAGCGCCCCGCCGCAATGTCCCGAGGCGACCGGGCCGGAGCGGGCGCCCGCTCCGGCCCCCACCGAAGCCCCCACCGAACCCCCGCGTCAGCCCCTCACCGCCCGCTGGCTCGCCCGGCAGGGCCGCGAGACCGTGCGCGCCACCCTCGCCGCCCTGACCGACCACGAGGTGCAGGGCCTCCCCTACCTCTTCGAGTTCTGGGCGCATCCCCACCAGCTCCCGCCCCAGGGCGACTGGCGCACCTGGGTCATCCTCGGCGGGCGCGGCGCCGGCAAGACGCGGGCCGGGGCCGAATGGGTCCGCGCCCAGGTCGAAGGCCCGCGCCCGCGCGACCCCGGCCGCGCCCGCCGCGTGGCGCTGCTGGCCGAGACGCTGGACCAGGCGCGCGAGGTGATGATCTTCGGCGCTTCGGGCCTCATGGCCTGCTCCCCGCCCGACCGGCGGCCCACCTGGCACGCCACCCGGCGGCTGCTCGAATGGCCGAACGGCGCTGTCGCGCAGATCTTCTCGGCCCACGAGCCCGAATCGCTGCGCGGGCCGCAGTTCGACGCCGCCTGGGCCGACGAGCTGGCCAAGTGGAAGAAGGCGGAGGCCGCCTGGGACCAGCTCCAGTTCGCGCTGCGCCTCGGCGACGACCCCCGCTGCGTCGTCACCACCACGCCGCGCGACGCCCCCGCCCTGACCGCCCTCCTGGGCCGCGAGGGGACGGCCCAAACCCACGCGCCCACCACGGCGAACCGCGCCTTCCTCGCGCGCGGCTTCATGGAGGAGATGCAGGCCCGCTTCGCCAACACCCGCCTCGGCCGGCAGGAGCTGGAGGGGCTGCTGCTCGACGCCGCCGACGGCGCGCTCTGGACGGCCCGGACGCTCGACCATGCGCGGGCGCGCTGGCTGCCCCGGCTCGACCGGATCGTGGTGGCGGTCGATCCCGCCGTCTCGACGGGCAAGGCGTCGGACGCCACCGGCATCGTCGTCGTCGGCGCGACCACCCAGGGCCCGCGCGGCGACTGGATGGCCTACGTCATCGAGGACGCCACCGTGCAGGGCGCGAGCCCCGATTCGTGGGGCCGCGCCGTGATCGAGGCCGCGCGCCGCCACGGCGCCTCGCGAATCATCGCCGAGGTCAACCAGGGCGGCGCGATGGTCGGGACGATCCTCCGCAGCATCGACCCGAACCTCGCCGTGACCTGCGTCCACGCCCGCGAGGGCAAGGTGATTCGCGCCGAGCCGGTGGCCGCGCTCTACGAACAGGGGCGGGTGCGCCACCTGCACGGCGCGGACCTGAGAAAGCTGGAGGATCAGATGCTTAGGATGTCCGTGACCGGCTATCGGGGCCGGGGCTCGCCCGACCGGCTCGATGCGCTGGTCTGGGCCGTCCACGACCTGATCCTGGCCCCTCCGGCCCCCCCGGCCGAGCCGCGATTCCGGCTCGTCTGACCCGTTGCGCGAATCGCGCCTGACCGTTCGTTGCTGTCGGACGCCGTTAACGAATCGCTGGCAAATTCCATCGCACGGACCGCGAACCAGGCCCAAGGAGATAGAAAGACGATGTTCGACTTCCTGAGACGAAAGGAGACGGGCGCCCCCGACCGGACCCTCCCGGTCCACGCCCACGCCACCGGATCGGCCCCCGTGCCGGCCGCCGTCACGACCGCCCCGACCGAGGCCAAGGCCTCGGCGGCGGGCAACCTCATCGCCTGGCCCGGTTCCTCGGGCCGGGCCGCCCTGCAACCGCGCGACGCGGCCCAGCTCACCCAGGCCGGGTTCGCCCGCAACCCGGTGGGCTTCCGCGCCGTGCGCCTGATCGCCGAGGCCGCCGCCGCGCTGCCGCTCGTCCTCCAGGACGCGCAGAGCCGTTACGAGGCCCACCCGGTCCTCGACCTCATCGCCCGGCCCAACCCCTCGCAGGGCCGGGCCGAGCTGCTCGAGTCGCTCTACGGCCAGCTCCTCCTCACCGGCAACGGCTTCGTCGAGGCCGTGGCGGCCGAGGAGGGGCTCCCGCACGAACTCCACGTCCTGCGCTCCGACCGCATGGCGGTGGTGCCGGGCGACGACGGCTGGCCCGTCGCCTACGACTACACCGTGGGCGCGCGCCGCCACCGCTTCCCGGCCCGCGCCGTCTGCCACGTCAAAAGCTTCCACCCTCAGGACGACCATTACGGCCTGTCGGCGCTCCAGGCCGCCGCCCAGGCCATCGAGGTCCACAACGGCGCGTCGCGCTGGAGCCTCGCGCTCCTCCAGAACGCCGCCCGTCCCTCGGGCGCGATCGTCTACGCCGGCCCCAACGGCGGGACCATGTCGCAGGACCAGTTCGACCGGCTGGTCTCCGAGATGGAATCCCAGCACCAAGGCGCCCGCAACGCCGGGCGGCCGATGCTGCTCGAAGGCGGCCTCGACTGGAAGCCCATGGGCTTCAGCCCCTCGGACATGGAGTTCCAGCAGACCAAGGAGCAGGCCGCGCGCGAGATCGCCATCGCCTTCGGGGTGCCGCCGATGATCCTCGGCCTGCCCGGCGACGCGACCTACGCCAACTACCAGGAGGCCAACCGCGCCTTCTACCGGCTGACCGTCCTGCCGCTCGCCACCCGCGTCGCCTCCGCGATCAGCGACTGGCTGTCGGACTTCACCGGCGAGCGCATCACGCTCGCGCCGGACCTCGACCAGATCCCGGCCCTGGCCACCGAGCGCGAGGCCCAGTGGCGTCGCGTCGCCCAGGCCTCCTTCCTGTCCCAGGCCGAGAAGCGCCGCCTCCTGGGCCTGCCTCCGATGGAGGCCGCCGATGGCACATGAGCCGCGCCCGTTCCTCTGCGCCCCCGGCCTCAAGATCGAGAGCCAGGAGCGGATGAGCGAGCTGAAGTTCGCCCAACTCCACCAGTCGCTCGCCAAGATCGAATCCATGATGGAGCGCCTCGAAAAACGTCTCTGGCTCACCGTCTACGGGGTGGTGGCCGTCATCCTCGCCCAGTTCGTCCAGTCGATGCTGGACCATCTTCCCTGAAGGAGCAGTTCAACATGGAGACCAAGTTCACCCGACCCCTCGCCGACGTGGCCGTCACCCCCGACGGCACCGCGATCGAAGGCTATGCCTCGCTGTTCGGCCTCCCCGACCAGGGTGGCGACATCGTGGAGCGCGGGGCCTATGCGGCGTCCCTGAAGCGCCTCGCGAGCGCCGGGGAATCCGTGAAGCTCCTCTGGCAGCACGACCCCGCCCAGCCCATCGGCGTCTGGGACGAGCTGCGCGAGGACGCGCGCGGCCTCTACGTCAAGGGCCGCCTCCTCCCCGATGTGGCCCGCGCCCGCGAGGCCGCCGTGCTGATCCGCGCCGGGGCCATCGACGGCCTTTCCATCGGCTACCGCACGGTGCGCGCCACCAAGGACGACCAGGGCCGGCGCCGGCTGGCCGAGATCGAACTCTGGGAGGTGTCGCTCGTGACCTTCCCGATGCTGCGCGAGGCCCGCCTCGGCGCCAAGGGCGCGGACCTCGCGCTCCTCCACCAGATGACGGCGGCCGTGGCTGCGGCCCGCACCCGCCTCATGGGCCAGTAAGGCCCTCCCGCAACCCCCAACCGAAAGGACCAACCATGACCGCTCCCGAGACGCTGTCTCGGGCCGGGGAAGCTCTGTCCCCGCCGCCCGAAACGTCGCCCGAGATCAAGGCCGCCACCGACGGCTTCATCCACGAACTCAACGCCTTCGCCACCGACATCGCCACCAAACTTCAGGATCAGGAGACCCGCATCATGACCAAGCTCGCCACCAGGATGACCACCGCCGCCCAACGCCCGATGCTCTCGGCGGACTTCCACGAGGCCCCGCACCAGAAGGCCTTCGACGCCTACCTCCGCTCCGGCGACGACGCCGGCCTCCGCGGCTTGGCCCTCGAAGGCAAGTCCTACTCCGCCGGCGTCGCCCCCGATGGGGGCGTCCTCGTCTCGCCCCAGACCGCCGAGCAGATCCGCGCGATCCTCGTCTCCACCGCCTCGATCCGCTCCATCGCGAGCGTCGTCGCCGTGGAGAACGCGAGCCTCGACGTGCTGATCGACCGGGGCGAGCTCGGCGCGGGCTGGGCGACCGAGACCGGCGCGACGGCGGAAACCGCGACCGGCGCGCTGGAGAAGATCTCCATCCCGCTGCACGAACTGGCCGCCCAGCCCAAGGCCTCGCAGCGCCTCCTCGACGACGCCGCCTTCGACGTGGAATCCTGGCTCGCCGGCCGCATCGCCGAACGCTTCGCCCGCGCCGAATCCGCCGCCTTCGTGACGGGCAACGGCGTGGACAAGCCCAAGGGCGTGCTGGCCTACCCGACCGTCGCCAACGCCTCCTGGGCCTGGAACAGCCTCGGCTACGTCGCTTCCGGAGCCGCCGGGGCGCTGTCCTCCATCGACCCGCTGGTGGACCTCGTCTACGCGCTCCCCGCGCCCTACCGCGCCCGCGCCGTGTTCGTGATGAACTCGCGCACCACGGGCGTCCTGCGGAAGCTCAAGGACGCCGACGGCCGGTTCCTCTGGTCCGACGGCATGGTGGCCGGAGAGCCCGCGCGGCTCATGGGCTACAAGGTCCTGATCTGCGAGGACATGCCCGACATCGCGGCCAACAGCCTGTCCATCGCCTTCGGCGACTTCCAGGCGGGCTACACGGTGGCGGAACGCCCCGACCTCCGCGTGCTCCGCGACCCCTACAGCGCCAAGCCGCACGTCCTCTTCTACGCGACCAAGCGCGTGGGCGGCGGCGTGACCGACTTCGCGGCCATCAAGCTCCTCAAGTTCGCCGCGAGCTGAGCCTCCTCGGGGCCGTCCCCATGGGCGGCCCCACCCCCCGCAACCCCGACCGAAGGAGGTTTTCCCGATGAATCTGGTCGAATTGACGGAGGCGCCCGACTCCGCGCTCCCCGTCGCCCGCCTCAAGGAGCACCTGCGCCTCGGGACGGGCTTTTCCGACGACGACCTGCAGGAGCCGCTGCTCGCGGCCTTCCTGCGCGCCGCCATCGCCGCCATCGAGGGGCGCACGGGGAAGGCCCTGCTGCGCCGCCGCTTCGAACTGACGCTCTCGGCCTGGACCCGCCCCGGCCGCCAGCCCCTTCCGCTCGCGCCCGTCGCGTCGCTCGTCTCGGTCGCGCTGGTCCCCGCCAGCGGCCCCGAGATCGCTCTCCCGCCCGACGCCCTCCGCCTCGACGCCGACGCCCAGCGCCCGGCGCTCGTGGGCCCCCTGCCGTCCATCCCCCATGGCGGCACCGCCCGCGTGATCTTCGAGGCCGGCTACGGCCCCGCCTGGTCCGACCTCCCCGCCGACCTCGCGCAGGCGGTCCTGATGCTCGCCGCCCACTACCACGAATACCGCCACGACACCGCGCTCGGCCCCGGCTGCACCCCCTTCGGCGTCTCGGCGCTGATCGACCGCTACCGCCCGATCCGCCTGGGGAGGGACGCCGAATGACCGCCCGCCGCATTCCCGCCACCGCTCGCCCGGCGACCCCCCACCTCCGCCGCCGCCTGCTGCTGGAGGAGCCCCTCCGCCAGCCCGACGGCCTGGGCGGCTACACCCGCGCCTGGACCGAGCTCGGCGCGCTCTGGGCCGAGATCGCCCCCGGCGCGGCCCGCGTGACCGCCGAGCCCGCCGGGACCCACGTCACCACGCCGCTCCGCATCACCGTGCGCGGCGCGGCCCCCGGCGCATCCTCGCGCCCCCGCCCTGGCCAGCGCTTCCGCGACGGCCAGCGCCTTTACCCGATCCGCCTCGTCACCGAGGCCGACCCCCAGGGCCGCTACCTGCTCGTCCTCGCCAGCGAGGAGGCCGCGCTATGACCTACGCCCTCTCGCGCGCGGTCCAGGCCGCGCTCTACCAGCGGCTCGCCACCGACGCCCCCCTCCGGGCGCTGGTCGGCGACGCCGTGCACGACCAGCTCCCGCCCGGCCTGCCGCCCTCGCTCTACGTCGCGCTCGGCCCCGAGACGGTCCGCGACCGCTCGGACCAGACCGGCCGGGGCAGCGAGCACGACGTGACGCTTTCGGTCGTCAGCGACGGCGCGGGCTTCGCGGACGCCAAGGCCGCTGCCAGCGCCGTCTGCGACGCCCTCCTCGGGGCCGACCTGACGCTGACCCGTGGCCGCGTCGTGTTCCTGCGCTTCCTGCGCGCCCAAGCCAGCCGCCGCGACAACGGCGACACCCGCCGCATCGACCTCATCTTCCGCCTCCGCGTCGAGGACGACGCGGCATCCCTCACCTGACCCGAACCCCCTGAAAGGAGACCCCATCATGGCCGCCCAACCCGGCAAGGACCTTCTCATCAAGATCGACATGGACGGCACCGGACGGTTCGAGACCGTCGCGGGCCTGCGCGCCACGCGTCTCTCGCTCAACGCCGAGACGGTGGACGTGACCACCCTCGACAGCCCCGGCGGCTGGCGCGAGCTGCTCGGCGGCGCGGGCCTCCGCTCCGCCGCGCTCTCCGGCAACGGCGTGTTCAAGGACGCCGCCACCGACGCCCGCCTCCGTGCCCTGTTCTTCGCCGGAGAGATCCCGACCGCCCAGGTCATCGTCCCCTCCTTCGGCACCCTGCAAGGCCCGTTCCAGATCACCGCCATCGACTACGCCGGCACCCACGACGGCGAGGCGACGTATGAACTCACCCTCGCCTCCGCCGGGGCCATCGCCTTCACGGCGGCGTCGTGATGGCGAACCCCCATGCCGGAGAGGTGGAGATCGTCGTCGATGGCGTCCCCCGCACAGCCAAGCTGACCCTCGGCGCGCTGGCGGAGCTGGAATCCAAGCTCGGCGACGACACCCTGATCGCCCTCGTCGCCCGGTTCGAATCCGGCGACGTGTCCTCGCGCGACGTGCTGGCGCTCCTCGTCGCCGGCCTGCGCGGCGGCGGCTGGCGCGTGACGCCCGACGACCTGCTCGCCTCCGAGATCGCCGGTGGCCCCCTCGCCGCCGTCCGCCTCGCGGCCGAGCTTCTCGCCCGCGCCTTCGCGGAGGCCGCGTGATGCCCCCTCCAACAGCCCGCTTCGACTGGCCCGCGCTCCTGCGCGCGGGCCTCCAGACCCTCGGCCTCAAGCCCGCCGAGTTCTGGTCCCTCACCCCCGCCGAGCTGGCCCTGCTCCTCGGCCTCGACCGCCGCGCGCCCGTCATGGACCGCGCCCGCTTCCTCGCGCTGGCCGCCCAGCACCCCGACGACCCGAAAGGAGACCAAGCATGACCTTCCTCGACCTCGACGACGACACCGGCGACGCCCCCCTGCAAGACACCACCCGCGCCGCCTCCGCCTTCGCCTCCGAACTCGCCCGCGTCCGCGACGCGCTGGGCGCGACCGCCCGCGACGCCGGCGCGGTCGAGCGGGGCCTGTCCACCGGCCTGCGCCGCGCCATCGACGGGCTGGTGGTGGACGGCGACCGCCTTTCGACCGCGCTCCAGGGCGTCGGCCGGTCGCTGGTCGACTCGGTCTACAAGGCCGCCGTCAAGCCGCTGAACGCCTCGCTCTCGGCGACTCTGGGGCAGGGGCTCGGCGGTGCGGTGGCCAGCCTCCTGCCCTTCGCCAAGGGCGGCACCTTCGCCCAAGGCCGGGTGATGCCCTTCGCCAAGGGCGGCGTCGTCAGCCAGGCCACCCCCTTCGCCATGCGCGGGGCCACGGGCCTCATGGGCGAGGCCGGACCGGAGGCGATCATGCCGCTCACGCGCGGCCCCGACGGCCGCCTCGGCGTCCAGTCCCAGGGCGGCGCGGCCCCGAACGTGACCATCCACGTCACCACCCCCGACGCCCAGGGCTTCCGCCGCTCCCAGGGCCAGATCGCCGCCGAGATGTCGCGCCTCCTCGGCCGCGGTGCCCGCAACCGCTGAGAGGAGAGATCCCATGTCCTTCCACGAGACCCGCTTCCCCACGGCCCTCAGCTTCGGCGCCCAGGGCGGCCCCGAGCGCCGGACCGAGATCGTCACGCTCTCCAACGGCTGGGAGGAGCGCAACTCCCCCTGGTCGCAGTCCCGCCGCCGCTACGACGCGGGGCTGGGCCTGCGCTCGCTCGACGACCTCCACGCGCTCCTGGCCTTCTGGGAGGCGCGCATGGGCCAGCTCCACGGCTTCCGCTGGAAGGACTGGGCCGACCACAAGTCCTGCGCCCCCTCCGTCCTCCCCGGCCCGCTGGACCAGGAGATCGGCACCGGCGACGGCACCACCCGCGCGTTCCAGCTCCGCAAGGCCTACGCCTCGGGCGGCGTCACCCACTGGCGCACGATCCGGAAACCCGTCGCGGGCACCGTCCGCGTCGCCGTCGCGGGCCAGGAGTCCACCGGCTGGACGCTCGACCCCGCCACCGGCCTCGTGACCTTCGCGACCGCCCCCGCCGCCGGGGCCGCCATCACGGCGGGCTTCGAGTTCGACGTGCCGGTGCGCTTCGACGCCGACGCGATCCGCGTGCAGGTTTCCACCTTCCAGGCGGGCGAGGTCCCTTCCGTCCCGGTAATCGAGGTGCGCGCATGACCCTCCGCGACCACCTCGCCACCGGCGTCACCACCATCGCCCGCTGCTGGTCCGTGACCCGCCGCGACGGCGTCACCCTGGGCTTCACCGACCACGACCGCCCGCTGTCCTTCGACGGCCTGACCTTCCGCCCCGACTCCGGCCTTTCCGCCAGCGCCGTCGTCCAGGCGACCGGCCTTTCGGTGGACAACAGCGAAGCGACCGGCGCCCTCACCTCCGACGCCATCACCGACGCCGACATCGAGGCCGGGCGCTTTGATGCCGCCCAGGTCCATCTCTGGCACGTCAACTGGACCGACCCCGCCGACCGCGTCCTCCGCTTCACCGGCACCCTGGGCGAGATCCGTCGCGGCGACGGCGCGTTCCACGCCGAGCTGCGCGGCCTCTCCGAAGCCCTGAACCGCCCCCTGGGCCGCCTCTACCAGACCACCTGCGGCGCGAGCCTCGGCGACGCCGCCTGCCGCTTCGACACCACCGCCCCCGGCGTCTCCGCCGAGGTTCCCGCCGCCACGACCGACGGCACCCTGTTCCGCCTGTCCGGCCTAACCACCTTCCCGTCCCGCTGGTTCGAGCGCGGCCGCCTCACCGTCCTGACCGGGCAGGCGCAGGGCCTCACCGCCACGGTCAAGCGCGACCAGACGGACGGCCCCGACCGCCTCCTCGAACTCTGGTCCCCCCTCCGCGCGCCCCTCGCGCCCACGGACCTGATCCGCCTCCAACCCGGCTGCGACAAGCGCGCCACCACCTGCCGCGCCCGCTTCGACAACATCGCGAACTTCCGCGGCTTCCCCTTCATCCCCGGCGAGGACTGGCTCCTTTCCGTCCCCGTCCCCTCGGGCCCCAACGACGGAGGCTCCCTCCAATGACCCGCGTCATCGAGACCGCCCGCCGCTGGATCGGCACCCCCTACCAGCACCAGGCCAGCCTGCGCGGAGCCGGCTGCGACTGCCTGGGCCTCGTTCGGGGCCTCTGGCGCGACCTCCACGGCCACGAGCCCGCATCGATCCCGCCCTACAGCCCCGACTGGTCCGAACCCCAGGGCGAGGAGCGCCTCTGGCACGCCCTAGCGCGCCTCCTGCCGCCCGGAAGGGGCACCCCCGGCGACCTCCTCCTGTTCCGCATGAGGCCCAACGCCATAGCCAAGCACCTCGGGCTCCTCGCGACCCCGACCACCTTCATCCATGCCCTGAGCGGCCACGGCGTCGTGGAATCCCCGCTCTCCACCCCCTGGGCCGCCCGCATCGTGGCCCGCTTCGACCTGGAAGGAGCGTCCTGATGGCCACCCTCGTCCTGTCCGCCGCCGGCGCGGGCCTCGGCTCCGCGCTGGGCGGCTCCGTCCTCGGCCTCTCCGGCACCGTCCTCGGCCGCGCCGCCGGCGGCCTCGCCGGTCGCCTCCTCGACGCCCGCCTCCTCGGCTCGGGCAGCGCCCCCGTGGAGACCGGCCGCATCGACCGCTTCCGCCTCACCGGCGCGTCCGAGGGCGCGTCCGTCTCGCGCGCCCACGGGGCCGTGCGCCTGTCGGGCCAGGTCATCTGGGCCACCCGCTTCCAGGAGACCGCGAGCACCACCGGCACCAGCGCCGCCAAGGGCGTCCCCTCGACCGAGAGCACCAGCTACAGCTACACCGTGTCCCTCGCCATCGCCCTCTGCGAAGGCGAGATCACCGGCCTCGGCCGCATCTGGGCCGACGGCGCCGAGATCGCCGCCACCGACCTCCAGCTCTCGCTCTACAAGGGCGCCGACGACCAGCTCCCCGACCCCCGCATGGAAGCGGTGGAAGGGCAGGGCCGCGTCCCCGCCTATCGCGGCATCGCCTACGTGGTGATCGAGGACCTCGCCCTCGCCCGCTTCGGCAACCGCGTGCCCCAGTTCTCCTTCGAGGTCTTCCGCCCCGCCGCAGAGCGTCCCGACGCGGAGGCCGAGGACCTGTCGCGCCTCCTGCGCGGCGTGGCGCTGATCCCCGGCACCGGCGAATACGCCCTCGCCACGACGCCCGTCTATCTCAGCCACGGCTTCGGCGAACGCAGTGCCGCCAACGTCAGCACCGCGCAGGGCCGCCCCGACCTCCTCGTGTCGCTCGACGACCTCGCCACCCAGCTCCCCCGCCTGCGATCGGTCAGCCTCGTCGCCTGCTGGTTCGGCAACGACCTCCGCGCCGGGTCCTGCCAGGTCGAACCCAAGGTGGAGCAGGCCAGCGCCGACGGCGAGGGGATGCCCTGGACCGTCTCGGGCCTCCCCCGAGCCGCCGCGCCGCTGGTCCCCCGCACGAACGACCGCCCGATCTACGGCGGCACCCCCGCCGACGCCTCGGTGATCCAGGCGATCCGCGAGATCCGCTCGCGCGGCAAGGAGGTGATGTTCTACCCCTTCGTCCTCATGGACCAGCGTCCGGGCAACGGCCTCCCCGATCCCTACGGGGCCGCCGAGCAACCCGCGCTCCCCTGGCGCGGCCGCATCACCGCTTCCATCGCCCCCGGCCGCCCCGGCTCGCCGGACGGCACCGCGCAGGCCGATCAGGAGGTCGCCGCCTTCTTCGGCCAAGCCCAGCCCCACCACTTCGCCCGCACCGCCACCGGCGTCGTCTACGCCGGGCCGGAGGAATGGTCCTTCCGCCGCATGATCCTGCACTACGCGCACCTTTGCGCGCAGGCGGGGGGCGTGGACGCCTTCTGCATCGGCACCGAGATGCGCGGCCTCACCACCCTGCGCGGCGCGACCGGCTATCCGGCGGTCGAGGCGCTGCGCCGCCTCGCGCGCGAGGTGAAGGCGATCCTGCCCACGGCAAAGATCACCTACGCCGCCGACTGGTCCGAATACCACGGCCACCAGCCCGAGGGGACCGCCGACAAGGTGTTCCACCTCGATCCGCTCTGGGCCGACCCGGCCATCGACGCCATCGGCATCGACAACTACCTGCCGCTCTCGGACTGGCGCGACGGCGACGACCACGCCGACGCCGCCTGGGGCGACGTGCACAACGTCGATTACCTCGCCGCCAACGTCGCCGGCGGCGAATATCACGACTGGCATTACGCCACCGACGCCGACCGCGCCGCCCAACTCCGCACGCCCATCGCCGACGGCCAGGGCGAGCCCTGGATCTGGCGCCTCAAGGACCTTCGCTCCTGGTGGGAGACCCCCCACCACGACCGCGTGAACGGCATCCGCTCCGCGACCCCGACCGCCTGGACCCCCCGCTCCAAGCCCATCTGGTTCACCGAGATCGGCTGCGCCGCGCTCGACAAGGCGACCAACGAGCCCAACAAGTTCCTCGACCCGCACTCCTCCGAAGGGGTCCTCCCGCACTTCTCGGACGGCCGCCGCGACGACCTGATCCAGCAGAGCTACTACCGTGCCCTGTTCCGCCATTGGGCGGGGGCCGCGAACAACCCCGTCTCGCCGCTCTACGGCGGGCGCATGGTGGACATGGACCGCGCCCACGCCTGGGCCTGGGACGCGCGGCCCTTCCCGGCCTTCCCGGCCCGCGACGACCTATGGGGCGACGGCCCGAACTACCATCGCGGCCACTGGCTGAACGGCCGCGCCTCGGCGCGCTCGCTCGCCTCGGTGGTCGAGGAGATCTGCCGCGACGCGGGCCTCCCCGACCCCGACACCTCCCGCCTGCACGGCCTCGTGCGCGGCCTGCTGCTGGAGGAGGCCGGAACGGCGCGCGAGGCGCTGCAACCCCTCATGCTCGCCCACGGCTTCGACGCCGCCGAGCGTGACGGCCGCCTCGTCTTCCGCAACCGCTCCGGCCGCGTGGACGCGGTGCTCGACGCCGGCCGCCTCGTCCATGACCCCGAGGCCGAGGCTGTGGCGACCCGCACCCGCGCCCCCGAGGCCGAGCTGGCGGGCCGCGTCCATCTGTCCTTCGTGGAGCACGGCGGCGACTACGCCCCGGCCTCCGCCGAGGGCGTCCTCCCCGACGACCCCACGCCGTCGCTGTCCCAAAGCGCCTTGCCGCTCGTCCTCCTGCGCGAGGAGGGCACGGCCATCGCCGAGCGCTGGCTGCATGAATCCCGCGTGGCCCGCGACGGGCTGCGCGCCGCGCTGCCGCCGTCGCTCGCCCATCTTGGCCCCGGCGACGTGGTGTCGCTCGACGGCGCCTCCTGGCGCATCGACCGGGTAGAGGACACCGGCCCCCGCACCATCGAGGCCGTCCGCGTCGAGCCCGGCCTCTGGCGCGCGCCCGACATGGACATCGAGCCGCCGCCCTCTCGTCCCGTCGCCGCGCCCGTCCCGGTCGAGGCGCTGTTCCTCGACCTGCCACTCCTGACCGGCGAGGAGGCCCCGCACGCCCCCCATGTCGCCTTCACCGCCCGGCCCTGGCCCGGCCCGGTGACGCTGCGCGAGGCCGACTCGGACTCCGGCTACCGCACCGCGCTGGTCCAGCCGCTCCCCGCCACCGCCGGGGAGACTCTGACCGCCCTCCCGGCGGCCCCGCCCGGCACCTGGGACCACGGCCCCGCCCTGCGGGTGCGGCTCGCGCAAGGCTCCCTGCAATCGGTCGGCCCCGACCGGGTGCTCGCCGGAGCCTCCGCCGCCGCCATCGGCGACGGCAGCCCCGAGGGCTGGGAGGTGTTCCAGTTCGCCGAGGCCGAGCTGGTCGCGCCCCGGACCTGGGACCTCCGCCTGCGCCTGCGCGGCCAGGCCGGCACCGACGCGACCATGCCTCCGGTCTGGCCCGCCGGCTCGCGCTTCGTGCTGCTCGACGGCGCGGTGACGCAATGGGGCTACCATGCCAGCCTCCGCGACCGCCTGCGCCACTACCGCTGGGGGCCCTCGGCCCGCCCGTCCTCCGACGCCACCTGGCGGCACGAGGCGCTGGCGTTCCGGGGCCTCGGCCTGCGCCCCTACGCCGTCTGCCACCTCCGCGCCCGCCCGACCGGCGCGGGGACCGAGATCGCCTGGACCCGCCGCACCCGCATCGACGGCGATAGCTGGAGCGGCCTCGACGTGCCGCTGGGCGAGGACCGCGAGGCCTACCTCGTCCGCGTCACGCGCGACGACGTGATCCTGCGCGAGGTGCAGGTGGCGACCCCGGCCTGGACCTACGACGCCGCGCTGCGCGCCGCCGACGGACCGGAGCCGGTCCGCGTCGAGGTCGCGCAGCTCTCCGACCGCTTCGGGCCGGGGCCGTTCCGGGTCGTCGAAGGGGTGCACTGACATGGGCGGCAGCCTGATCCTTCCGCGCCATCCCCGGCCCGGAGAACGCCCCTTTCACCGTGGCCCCCGTCACCTATCTGCGCTAGGTTCCCGCCGAACGCAGGAGGCCCCAGGCATGGCGACACCCCGGCTCCATCTGGCCGAACTCGACCCCGTGTGGTCGCGCATCCGCCTGGAGGCGGAGGCCGCCATCGCCACCGAGCCGCTGCTCGGCGGCCTCGTGCATTCGAGCGTCCTGCACCACGCGAGCTTCGAGCGCGCGTTGGCTTACCGCATCGCGATGAAGCTGACCTCGCCCGAGATGTCGGGCCAGATCCTGCGCGAGATCGTGGACGCCGCGCTGTCCGGGGAGCCCGAGATCGCCCAGGCCGCCCGCGCCGACATCGTCGCCATCTGCGACCGCGACCCGGCCTGCCACACGTTCCTCCAGCCGATGCTCTACTTCAAGGGCTTCCAGGCGGTGCAGGCCTATCGCGTCGCGCACCACCTCTGGACGGCGGGCCGCCGCGACATGGCCTACTTCTTCCAGGCCCGAGTCTCCGAGGCCTTCGGCGTGGACATCCACCCGGCGGCGCGGATCGGCAAGGGAATCATGATCGACCACGCCCATTCCATCGTCATCGGCGAGACGGCGGTGGTGGGCGACAACGTGTCGATGCTCCACTCCGTCACGCTGGGCGGGACCGGCAAGACCGACGGCGACCGCCACCCCAAGATCGGCGACGGCGTCCTGATCGGGGCCGGCGCGCACGTCCTGGGCAACATCCGCATCGGCCCCTGCTCGCGCATCGCGGCCGGCAGCGTGGTTCTCCACGACGTGCCGCCCTGCAAGACGGTGGCGGGGGTGCCGGCGCGGATCGTCGGCGAGGCCGGCTGCGCCCAGCCCGCCATGGCCATGGACCATCGCGTGCCCGGCGAGTGACCTAGCCCCGCCCGCCGTTCGACCGGCAGGCGACCGGCTCGGCCCCTTGTGGTTCACGGCTCAGGCTCGCCGTGTCGGTGCCGAAGGCCACCCACTCGTAACCGCCGCCGATGTAGCGGGTGCCGTTGGCCGAGACGCTCTGGGCCAATCGCACGCTCTGCCTGTCGATGGACAGCAGGACCGAGCGGCTGGCGTTACTCATGATGCCGAACTTCCCTCGATTGTCGGAGTAGTTGGCCTGGACCACGGTCCCATCGGAGCAGAGATAGGTGATGAAGCCTTGGCGCGGCGGGATGGCAGCCCCGGCCACGTCGCGGGGGCTCGGCGGAGGCGGCGCGGTCGGGGCCGGGCCGGTCGTCATGTCCTCGCAGGCCGCCAGGAGCCCGAGGACCGCGAGCGGGATCAGGAGCCGTCGCATGGGTGTCATCCTTTCACGTCGAAGGGGCGCTGGCTTCACAGCTAGCGCCCCCCTGGCGGCGGTCATCCGGTGAGGACGCCCGGTCACGCCAGCATGGCGACCGGGTTCTCCAGGTTGTCCTTGATGGCTTGCAGGAGCTCGGCCCCCAGCGCGCCGTCGATGACTCGGTGGTCCACCGAGAGCGTCACGGACATGACCGTCGCCACCTCGATCTGGTCGTTCGCGCCGATCACCGGCTTCTTGACGCCCGCGCCGACGGCGAGGATCGCGCCGTGCGGCGGGTTGATGACAGCGTCGAAGTTGTCCACGCCGAACATCCCGAGGTTCGAGATCGCGAAGCTGCCGCCCTGGTATTCGTGAGGGGCGAGCTTCTTGGTCCGGGCGCGCGCGGCGAGGTCCTTCATCTCAAAGGAGAGCGCCGAGAGCGACTTGAGGTGCGCGTCTTTGAGGACCGGGGTGAAGAGGCCGCCCTCGATGGCGACGGCGACGGCCACGTCAGAGGGCTTGAGCTTCACGATCCGGTCGCCCGCCCAGATGGCGTTGGCGTCGGGCACCTGCTGGAGCGCGAGCGCGCAGGCCTTGATGATGAAGTCGTTGACCGACAGCTTGACCTTGCGGGCCTCCAGCGCGCCGTTGAGCTGGGTGCGGAAGGCGAGCAGCGCGTCGAGCCGGATGTCGCGGCGCAGATAGAAGTGCGGGATCGTCTGCTTGGCCTCAGTAAGGCGCGCGGCGATGGTCCTGCGCATCCCGTCGAGCTTGACCTCCTCGAACTCGCGGCCCTCGTACATCCGCAGGATGGCGTCGGCGGAAGGCGCGGACGCGGGCTTCGGCGCCTCGGCCTTCGGAGCAGGCTGGGTGGCGGCCGGTTGCGGAGCGGGAGCCGCCGCCTTCGGCGCGGGCTGCGCGGACACCACGTCAGCCTTCACGATCCGGCCGTTGGGGCCACTGCCCTTGAGGGCGGTGAGGTCGAGGCCCTTCTGCCCGGCGATGCGGCGGGCGAGGGGGGAGGCGAAGACGCGGCCGCCTTGCGGAGCCGAGGCGGTCGAGGGTGTCTCGGGCTTGGCGGCGGCGGCGTCGAGGACGCCGGCGGGGGCCTCGCCGGTCCGCTCGGGCACGGGGCCGAGGGAGTAGTCGGAGATCGCGCCGGAGGGGGCGGGCGAGTCCTTGGGCGGGGTTGCGCCGGCGTCGGCCTGGGTCGCCGGAGCGGATGCAGCGGCGTCCTCGCCCTCGGCGAGGAGGACGGCGATGGGCTGGTTGACCTTCACGCCCTCGGTGCCCTCGGGCACCAGGATCTTGCCGATCACGCCTTCATCGACGGCCTCGAACTCCATCGTGGCCTTGTCGGTCTCGATCTCGGCCATGACGTCGCCGGACTTCACCGCCTGGCCTTCCTTGACCAGCCAGCGCGCGAGCGTGCCTTCCTCCATGGTGGGGGACAGGGCGGGCATGAGGATCTGCGTGGGCATCTTGGGGCGTCCTCAGCGATAGGTGACGTGGCGAACGGCCTCGATCACCTCGGGCACGGTGACGAGCGCGAGCTTCTCGAGGTTGGCGGCGTAGGGCATCGGCACGTCCTTGCCCGTCAGCGAGATCACCGGCGCGTCGAGATGGTCGAAGGCCTGCTGCATGATCTGGCTGCCGATGTAGTTGCCCACCGAGCCCTGCGGCCAGCCCTCCTCGATGGTGACGCAGCGGTTGGTCTTCTTGACCGACTCGATGACGGTGGGAAGGTCCATCGGACGCAGCGAGCGGAGGTTGATGACCTCGGCGTCGATGCCGTCCTTCGCCAGCTCCTCGGCGGCCTGGAGCGCGTAGGTCATGCCGATGCCGAAGCTGACGAGGGTGACGTCGCTCCCCGCCCTCTCGATCTTGGCCTTGCCGAAGGGGATGGTGAACTCGTCCATCTCGGGCACCTCGAAGGAGCGGCCGTAGAGGATCTCGTTCTCCAGGAAGATCACCGGGTTCGGGTCGCGGATGGCGGTCTTCATCAGGCCCTTCGCGTCGGCGGCGGAGTAGGGCATCACGACCTTGAGGCCGGGGACCTGCATATACCAGGCGGCGTAGTCCTGGCTGTGCTGCGCGCCGACGCGGGCGGCCGCGCCGTTGGGGCCGCGGAAGACGATGGGGCAGCCCATCTGGCCGCCGGACATGTAGAGCGTCTTGGCGGCCGAGTTGATGAGGTGGTCGATCGCCTGCATGGCGAAGTTGAAGGTCATGAACTCGACGATGGGGCGCAGGCCTCCGAAGGCGGCACCCACGGCGATGCCGGCGAAGCCGTGCTCGGTGATGGGCGTGTCGATGACGCGCTTGGCCCCGAACTCGTCCAGCATCCCCTGGCTGATCTTGTAGGCGCCCTGATACTCGCCGACCTCCTCGCCCATGAGGAACACCGTCTCGTCGCGGCGCATCTCCTCGGACATGGCCTCGCGCAGCGCCTCGCGGACGGTCATGGTCCTGGTGGCCGTGCCCTCGGGGTAGTCGGGCGTCACCGGAGCCTTGGGCTCGGCGGGGATGGGGGCGGGCGTCGGGGTGGCGTCGCCGGCGGTGGCCTCGGTCTTGCCCTCGGGGCCGGCCAGGACGGCGGGCATCGGGGTGGTGTCGGCCTGGGCCGGGGCGGGCGCGGCGGAGGCGTCCTCGCCCTCGGCCAGCAGGACGGCGATGGGGGCGTTGACCTTCACGCCCTCGGTCCCTTCGGGCACGAGGATGCGGCCGAGCGTGCCTTCGTCCACGGCCTCGAACTCCATCGTGGCCTTGTCGGTCTCGATCTCGGCGAGGATGTCGCCGGATTTCACCGCGTCACCCTCCTTCTTGAGCCAGCGCGCGAGCGTGCCTTCCTCCATGGTCGGAGACAGGGCGGGCATCAGGATGTTCGTGGCCATGCGGTCTCCTTCGGTCGTTCATCTTGCCGCCGCGCCGGGCGTCCCCGCGAATCGGGTGCGCTCCTCGCGGCTCGTGTGGGTCTGTTCTACGCGGATGGGGTGAACAGGTGGTGTCAGCAACGGGCGTTGCGCGAACGGTTCCTTAACGAACCGTCCCGCGCGAAAGGCGAATCGGTCCCGGACAGGGGGCATCAGGCCACCACGTCGGTCCAGAGCTCGGCCACGTCGGGCTCCGGGCTCTCCTTGGCGAACTCGGCGGAGTCGTTGACGATCTCCTTGATCTCGCGGTCGATGGCCTTGAGCTCGTCCTCGGTGGCGTGGTTGCCGGTGAGGAGGAGGGCGCGGACATGCTCGATCGGGTCGCGCTCCTCCTTCATCTTCTGGACCTCCTCGCGGGTCCGATACTTGGCGGGGTCGGACATGGAGTGGCCCCGGTAACGGTAGGTCTTCACTTCGAGGATGTAGGGGCCCGCGCCGGAGCGGCAGTGGGCGACCGCCCGTTCGCCGGCGGCCTTGACGGCGAGGACGTCCATGCCGTCCACCTCCTCGCCGGAGATGCCGTAGGCCGCGCCGCGTTCCCAGTAGGTGCGGGACATGGTGGACCGCTTGACGGAGGTCCCCATGGCATACTGGTTGTTCTCGATCACGAAGACGACCGGCAGCGACCAGAGCTGGGCCATGTTGTAGCTCTCGTAGACCTGGCCCTGGTTGGCCGCGCCGTCGCCGAAGTAGGCGAAGGTCACGCGGCCGTTCCCGAGGTAGCGGTCGGCGAAGGCGAGGCCCGCCCCGATGGGCACCTGCGCCGCGACGATGCCGTGGCCGCCGTAGAAGTGCCGCTCCTTGCTGAACATGTGCATGGAGCCGCCCTTGCCGCGCGAGTAGCCCCCGGAGCGGCCCGTCAGCTCGGCCATGACGCCCCGTGCCTCCATGCCGCAGGCGAGCATGTGGCCGTGGTCGCGATAGGAGGTCACGCGCTTGTCGCCTTCCTCGGCGGCGGCCTCCAAGCCGACCACCACGGCCTCCTGACCGATGTAGAGGTGGCAGAAGCCGCCGATCAGGCCCATGCCGTAGAGCTGGCCCGCCTTCTCCTCGAAGCGGCGGATGAGCAGCATCTCGCGGTAGAACTTGAGGAGCTCGTCCTTGGAAACGTTGGGGATGGCGCCCGATTCGGGGGAGGGCGTCTCGGCCTGGGCGGCGGTGGCGGTGGCCATGGGGTCTCTCCTACCTCGACCTTGGTCGGTGTCAGGAGGACTTAGCGGAGCCTTCGGGGCTTGGCGAGGGCCGACCCACGCCGCAGCGCAGCGATGTTGGCGCTAACGGATTGGACTGCGGAATGGGGAGCCCCTGCCTTCGCCCCGCAGGGGGGAGGCAGGGGGGTCCGGGTCGTGCAAGGATCAGGTGAATGAAGGTGTTGGAACCAATGATCGTTCGGAAATGTCGTTCAAAATGCGCGGTCAGGATGGATCGTGTCCCTTGAACCGATTCAAGTAATATCCCTGTGGTTGTCCTTGCGTCAAGCGAAAAGTTGAATCGATCCAAGTTTCGGCATAGCACGGGGAGAACGAGGGAGGCGGAATCGCGCGGGATCAGGCTGAGGGACGTGGCGGCGGCGGCGGGGGTGTCGCAGGGGACGGCCTCGAACGTCTTCAACCGGCCGGAGGTGGTGCGCGAGGAGGTGCGGGAGCGGGTGCGCGAGGCGGCGCGCGTGCTGGGCTATGCGGGGCCGAGCCCGAAGGGGCGGCTGCTGCGGGCGGGCAAGGCCCATGCGATCGGCGTCGCGGCGGCGGAGCCCCTGGACTACTTCTTCGCCGACCCTTGGGCGCGGCGGCTGATGGCCGAGGTGGCGCGGGTCTGCGACGCGCGGGGGGCGGGGCTGGCGCTGGTGTCGGTGGCGGGGGGGCGGCAGGTTGCCTGGAGCATCGAGAGCGCGCTGGTGGATGGGTTCCTGCTGCGCTGCGGCGGGCGGGAGCTGCTGGTGGAGATCGCGCAGCGGCGCGGGCTGCCGTTCGTGGCGCTGTCGCTGGACACCGCCGAGCCGGACGTGCCGGCGGTGGACATCGACGACTTCGGCGGCGCGCGGGAGGCGGCGCGGCACGTGGCGGCGCTGGGGCACCGGCGGGTGGCGATCCTGGGGATCGGGCTGGGGGACATGGCCGGCCGGGTGACGCCGGAGGCGGTGCGGGCCACGCGATTCGTCAACGTGCGCGAGCGGGCGCGCGGCTTCCGGGCGGGGCTGGCGGAGGCGGGGCTGGCGGAGGACGCGGTGCCGGTCGTCGCCGTGGCCAACGACGGCGGCAACGTGGGCGAGGCGCTGGGGCCGCTGTTCGACGGGCTCGCGCCGCCGACCGCGCTGCTGGCCATGTCGGACCTCGTGGCGCTGGAGGCGCTGGGCTGGCTGCGGGCGCGGGGGCTGCGGGTGCCCGGCGACGTGTCGGTGGCGGGCTTCGACGGGGTGCCGGAGGGCGCGGAGTCGCGGCCGCCGTTGACCACGGTGGAGCAGCCCTTTGCCCGCATCGCCGAGCGGGCGGTCGCGGCGATCCTGGACGGTCCGTTGCCGGTGGGGCGGGAGGTGCTGCCGCTGACGCTGGTGGTCCGGGGGAGCACGGGGCCCGCGCCGGATGCCGGCGCCTAGGGCCCGCTCCTAACGGATGACGATCTCGTCGGGGCGGACGAGGCCCAGCACGTCGCGGGCCTGCTGGTCGAGGAGGTCGAGGTCGAGGTAGTCGTCGGAGAGGCGGCGCGTCAGGTTCTCCATCCGGGCGACCTCGTCGGAGAGGGTGGCGAGGCGGACCTTCAGCTCCAGCGCCTCGGCGTCCACCTCGGCGCGGCGGAAGACGCCGTAGTCGCCCTGGACGGCGGCGAAGACGAAGTAGAGCGCCGCGAGGATCAGGAGCCCGACCAGCGTCAGGTAGCCCAGCGGCGCGCGCGTGCTGCGGATCATGGATGTGCCCTCGTGCCCCTTGGCGCCTCTGGCGGGCGCCTGGGCGGGAGGGTGACACACGGTGACGCGGTGTCAAGCGCCGACCGTGGCGGATGGGATCGGCGTGGTCCCGGGGCCGCGCGGCGGCGGCCCCGGGGTGGCCGGTCAGGCCTTGTAGATGCCGACGAGCTGGTCGAGGAGCGCCACCGCCTCGGCGCGGGGGCGCTGGAAGACGTTGCGGCCGATGATCGAGCCGTTGCCGCCGCCGGCCTGGATGTCGCGGGCGTCCTGGATCACCGAGTCCCCGCCCTTGGCCGCGCCGCCCGAGAAGACCACGATCCGCCGCCCGCCCAGGCAGGCCTGCACGACGTGGCGCACGCGGGCGGCCTGGGTGGAGACATCGATCTTCTCGGAGTCGTAGACCTTCTTGGCCTCGGGCTGGCTCACGTGGTCGGTGGGGAGCTTGACCTTGATGATGTGCGCCCCGAGGAGGGCGGCGATGTGGGCCGCGTAGGCGGTCACGTCCACCGCCGTCTCGGCGTTCTTGTCGAGATCCTCGCCGCGCGGGTAGGACCAGATCACGGTCGCGACGCCCTTCTGGGCGGCTTCCTTGCGCATCTCGGCGATGTCCTCGAACATCTCCAGCGACAGGCTGCTGCCGGGATAGATGGTGAAGCCGATGGCCGAGCAGCCGAGGCGGAGCGCGTCGTCCACGGTGGCGGTGATGGCCTGGGTCTTGGCCGAGTCGGACGGCATCAGCGAGTTCGACGAGTTCACCTTGAGGATCAGGGGCACCTGCCCGGCGAAGGTGTCGGCCCCGGCCTCCAGCGGCCCCAGCGGCGCGGCGTAGGCCGAGAGGCCGGCGTCGAGCGCGAGCTGGTAGTGGTAGTGCGGGTCGTAGGCGTCGGGGTTGACGGCGAAGCTCCGCGCCGGGCCGTGCTCGAAGCCCTGGTCCACCGGCAGGATGACCATGCGGCCGGTCCCCGCGAGCCGGCCCTGCATCAGCATCCGGTAAAGGTTGGCCTTCACGCCGGGCGCCTCGCCTTCGTAGTTCCGCAGGATCGACTGGACGATGGGGGTGATGGTCATGGCGGGCCTCGTCTTTCTTGGCTCGGGAATGGGTGGGGAAGGGTTATGCCGCGACCGCGAGGGGGGCAAGCACTTGGCAGCGCTAACGGGGAGGGCGCGTCCTCGCCAGAGCGAAACGAACCCGCTAGGGTGCCGGCGCCTCCCGGATCACTCCGCATCCCTCGCCGGCCGACCTTTGCCCGCGAGCTGGCACCTATGACGCGTCGCGAAAGAAGGCCATGAAGTCATCCATCGTCGTTCCCACCTACAACAACCAGGATACACTGGAGGAAACCCTGCGTTCGGTCCTGCGGCAGGATCGTGACGATTGGGAGGTCATCGTCGTCAACGACGGCGGCCAGCCCCCGGCCGAGTTCCTGACCCTGTCCGACCCCCGGCTCCGGCTGGTCGAGGCCGGCGCGAACGCCGGCGTGTCGCACGCCCGGAACCTGGGCCTGTCCCTCGCCACGGGCGATCTGGTGCTGTTCCTCGACTCGGACGACATCCTGGGGCCGCACGTCCTGTCCTACGCGGTCGGCGTCCTCGCCGATCCGTCCATCGACATGCTGGGGGTCGAGTTCGCGAGCGTGCCCGACTCGGCCCTGCGGGAGGGCCGCGCGCCGGATCTGACCGCCACGCCCGGGCCGCCGAGGGAGGTCACCGCGACGGACTACTACGACTTCATCTCCTGCGCCTCGCGGTCCCTGTTCCTGCCCTCCTCGACCTTCTTCCGGCGCGCGGCCCTGTTGAGGGAGTTCGGCCCGAATCCCTGGGAGAACTACAAGGTGGCCGAGGACACGCTGCTGTTCATGCGCGCCTTCACGCGATTCAAGGTCATGCTGTCGGCGGCCCCGCCGCAGGTCATCTACCGGGTCCGGGCGGGGAGCCTGTCGCGCGACCTGATGCGGCTGGAGTGCATACGGATCGAGGTCATGGACGACCTGTCGGCCCGGCCGGCCACGACCCCCGCCGAGCGCGCCATGGTCCGCTGCGCGCGGGCGATGCGGCAGGGCTCGGCCCGCCGTTACGCCCGGCACCTGCTTCGGGAGCACCGGAAGGCCGAGGCGCGTCGCGTGCTTCGGGGCGACCTGACGCGCTCGTTCAACGGACGGTCGCTGGCGGCGCTGGCCATGCTGGAGCTGGGGCTCAAGAACGCCTACATCCGCGCGCAGGGGCTCCTGGGCCGGCGCCGCGCCCGGCGGCGGGGCTAGCCGAGCGCCGCGACGCCGGGCAGGTCCTTGCCTTCCATCCATTCGAGGAAGGCCCCGCCGGCGGAGGAGACGTAGGTGAAGCGGTCCGCCACGCCCGCGCCGTTCAGCGCGGCCACGGTGTCGCCGCCGCCCGCCACCGACACGAGGCCGCCCGCGTCCGTCAGGTCCGCCGCCTTGAGCGCGAGGGCGTGGGTGCCGGCGTCGAAGGGCTGGGTCTCGAAGGCGCCGACCGGGCCGTTCCAGATCAGCGTCCGGGCCTGCCGGAGCACGGTGTCCACGTAGCTCACGGTCTGGGGGCCCACGTCGAGGATCATCAGGTCGTCGGGGCAGTCGTGGGAGGAGACGAAGCTCTCGGCCGCGCCGGGGGCGAGTTCCCTGGCGACCACGAGGTCGCGGGGGAGGACGATCTCGCAGCCGGTCTCCTCGGCGCGGGCGAGGATGGCGCGGGCGGTGTCGGCGAGGTCGGGCTCGTGCAGGGAATGGCCGACGGGGTAGCCCTGGGCGTG
Source organism: Rubellimicrobium aerolatum (assembly GCF_017872975.1). Lineage (GTDB taxonomy): Bacteria > Pseudomonadota > Alphaproteobacteria > Rhodobacterales > Rhodobacteraceae > Rubellimicrobium > Rubellimicrobium aerolatum. The sequence continues at coordinate 183,442 of NZ_JAGGJP010000004.1, read as the reverse complement.
GAGGAAGGTGTTGGCCATCGCGCCGCCGATGACGAGGTGATCGACCTTGGCGACGAGGTTGTTCAGGAGTTCGAGCTTGGTCGAGACCTTGGAGCCGCCGACGATGGCGACCACGGGACGCTCGGGGTTGCCGAGGGCGCGGTCGAGGGCCTGGAGCTCCTCGGCCATCAGGAGGCCGGCGCAGGAGGGCAGGAGGCGGGCGAGGCCTTCGGTCGAGGCGTGGGCGCGGTGCGCGGCCGAGAAGGCGTCGTTGCAGTAGACGTCGCCGAGCCGGGCCAGGGCGGCGGCGAAGGCGGGGTCGTTCTTCTCCTCCTCGGCGTGGAAGCGGGTGTTCTCCAGCAGCAGCACGTCGCCGTCCTTCATGGCGGCGACGGCGGATTCGGCCTCGGGGCCGGCGCAGTCGCTCGCGAAGGAGACCGGGCGGCCGAGCGCCTGCTCCAGCGCCGGGACGATCTGCCGGAGCGACATGGACGGCACGACCTTGCCCTTGGGCCGGTCGAAATGGGCGAGGAGGATAGGCTTGCCGCCCCTGGCCAGGATCGCCTGGACGGTCGGCACGATGCGGTCGATCCGCGTGGTGTCGGTGACCTGCCCGCCCTCCATCGGCACGTTGAGGTCCACGCGGGTCAGCACGCGCTTGCCCCGCAGGTCCATCCGTTCGAGCGATTGCCAAGCCATGCGCGCCTCCCTGCTGCTGCCGCGGCTAGAGGTGGCCTTTGGCGGCGGCGAGGTCAACGGCGGGATTGGCTTTGGCCGGGGGGGCCTCTAGATCACGCGCCAGACCCAGGGACAGGAGCGAGGGACCCATGGCCGAGATCAAGGACCCGGAGAACACCATCATCATCGACCTGAAGGACGGGCCGGTGGTGATCGAGCTTTTGGCGGACGTGGCGCCCAAGCACGCGGCCCGCATGAAGGAGCTGGCGCGCGCCGGCGCCTACGACAACGTGGCCTTCCACCGCGTCATCGACGGCTTCATGGCGCAGACCGGCGATGTCGAGCACGCCAACATGGAGAAGGACTACAATCCCCGCCGCGCCGGCACCGGCGGGTCGGACCTTCCGGATCTGCCGGCCGAGTTCTCGAAGCTCCCGCATGACCGGGGCACGCTGGGCGCGGCGCGGTCGTCGAACCCGAACAGCGCCAACAGCCAGTTCTTCATCAACTTCAAGGACAACAGCTTCCTGAACGGGCAGTACACGGTCTATGGCCGGGTCGTGTCGGGCATGGAGCACGTGGACCGGATCGCCAAGGGCGAGCCGCCGGCGAACCCCGACCGCATGATCCGGGTTCGCGTCGCCGCCGACGTGCAGGAATGAGGAGGGACGCCATGAGGACGTTGGCCATTCTTTGCGCGCTTGCCGGGACACCCGCCCTGGCGACGGGGCTGGAGATCGACGTGGCGGGCGAGGCGAACGGGACCATCCGCATCGACCTCTTCGAGGACGTGGCGCCGCAGCACGTGGCGCGGATCGTCGAGCTCGCCAACGGGGGGGCCTATGACGGCGTGGCCTTCCACCGGGTGATCGAGGGCTTCATGGCCCAGACCGGGGACGTGGAGTTCGGCAAGGAAGGGCAGGACGCCGCGCTGGCGGGCACCGGCGGGTCGGACCTGCCGGACCTGCCGGCCGAGTTCTCGGACCGGCCCTTCGCGCGGGGGGTGGTGGGAATGGCCCGCAGCTCGGACCCCGACAGCGCGAATTCGCAGTTCTTCATCATGTTCGCGGACGCCCCGCACCTGAACGGGCAATACACCGCCGTGGGCGAGGTGACGGAGGGCCTGGAGGTGCTGGACGCGATCAAGCGCGGCGACGGCGGCAACGGCGAGGTGAGCGGCGAGCCGGACCGCATGGTGGACGTGCGCGTGACGGAGTGACGGGGAGGGGGGCGCTGCCCCCCTCGGCGCGTCGCGCCTCACCCCCCGGGATATTTGGAGCCAAAGAAGGGCCGTGGGCGGTTTCAGGTGCCGCAGAACGTCCGCAGGACCTTTTCCTCCTCCTGCGGAGGCGCGCGCAGATGGTCGAAGCGCGGGTCGGGGTCGAAGGGATCGGCGAGGGCGGCCCGCAGCTCCTCCAGCGGCGCGAGGTCGCCCGCGACGGCGGCCTCGATCATCGCCTCGACGCGGTGGTTGCGCGGGATGACGGCGGGGTTCGCGCGGCGCATCGCGGTGGCGTCGGGGGACCTCGCCTCCCAATCCTTGCGCCAGGCCTGGAACTCGGGTTGCGCGGCGAGATCGGCGGGGACCTCCGTCCCTTCCGTGAGCGCGCGGAAGGTGATCGTGAAGTCGGCCCATGTCGCCGCCATCTGGTCGAGAAGGCGGGTGGCGAGCGGCTGGACTTCGGGGTCGTCGGGTGGCAGGCCCAGCTTGGCGGCGAAGCGGCGGATCCATTCGGCGGCATAGGTCGGGGCGAGGCCTTGCACGACCTCGGTCGCCTCGGGGATCGCGGCTTCGTTGCCCATCAGCGGCAGCAGCGCGGTGGCGAGCTGCGCGAGGTTCCAGGCCGCCACCTGCGGCTGCTGGCGGTAGGCGTAGCGGCCGTGCGAGTCGATGGACGAGAACACCGTGTCGGGATGGTAGGAGTCGAGGAAGGCGCAGGGGCCGTAGTCGATGGTCTCGCCGGACACCGCCATGTTGTCGGTGTTCATCACGCCGTGGATGAAGCCGAGCGCCATCCAGTGCGCGATCAGCCGCGCCTGTCGGTCCACCACGGCGCGCAGGAGACCCATCGCCCCGTCGGCGCCGGGGTAATGGCGCTGGAGGACGTGATCGGTCAGGGCGGCCAGCGCCTCCATGTCGTCGCGGGCGTAGAAATATTGGAAGGTGCCGACGCGGATGTGGGAGGCCGCGACGCGGGCGAGGACGGCGCCGGGATGGGCGCGCTCGCGCCGGATGGTCTCGCCGGTCGCGACGGCCGAGAGGGCGCGGGTGGTGGGGACGCCCATCGCGTGCATGGCCTCGGAGACCACGAACTCGCGCAGGACGGGGCCGACCCAGGCGCGCCCGTCGCCCATGCGGGAGAAGGGCGTGCGGCCCGCGCCCTTGAGCTGGATGTCGCGGCGCTGGCCGTGGCGGTCCACCACCTCGCCCAGCAGGATCGCGCGGCCGTCGCCGAGACGGGGGTTCCAGCCGCCGAACTGGTGGCCGGCATAGGCCTGGGCCAGGGGCTCGGCCCCCTCGGGCACGGCGTTGCCGGCGAGGGTGGCGACGCCCTCGGGGGTCGCCAGCGCGGTGGGGTCGAGGCCCAGCTCCTCGGCCAAGGGTGCGTTGAGCGCGAGGAGGCGGGGCTCGCGCACGGGGACCGGGGCCTGCCGGACGAAGAAGCGATCGGGCAGGCGGGCGTAGCTGTTGTCGAAGGGGATGTGCAGGGTCATGCGAGGGATGTAGGGGCGACCCCCGCCCGGGCCAAGCGCGCTAGAGCCGCGCCAGCCGCTCCGCCAGCAGGCGGAAGTAGCCCTCGGCGTCGATGTCGCGGATCCAGGTGGCGTTCGGGGGGCGGCGGCTGACGCCCCACCAGTCGGCGACCGTCATCCCGCGCGTGAGGTCGGACGCCGTCTCGATCTCCAGGTTGACGAGGCGGCCGCCGAAGAGTTCGGGGCGCAGGAGGTAGGCGATCACGCAGGGGTCGTGGAGCGGGCCGCCCTCGGAGCCGTATTTCTGCACGTCGAAGCGCTCGAAGAAGTCGAGCCAGCCGGCGACCACCTCGCCCAGGCGGGTGCCGAGCGCCCGGAAGCGTTCCACGCGGGCGCGGGTCGTGAGCGCCTTGTGGGTGCAGTCGAGCGGGATGTAGGTCACGGGACGGCCGGACTTGAGGACGATCTCGGCGGCCTCTGGGTCCACATGGATGTTGAACTCGGCGGCGGGGGTGATGTTGCCGCCCTCGAAGAAGCCACCGCCCATGAGGACGATCTCCTGCACGCGGGGCAGGATGTCGGGCGCGCGGAGGAAGGCGGTGGCGACGTTGGTCTGGGGCCCCAGGATGCAGAGCGTGACGGTGCCCGGGGCCTCGATCCGAAGGGTGTCGATCAGGAAGTCCACGGCGGGGCGCGGGTCCAGCGGCAGGGTGGGCTCGGGCAGCTCGGCGCCGTCAAGGCCGGTCTTGCCGTGGACGTGCTCGGCGGTCTCGAGCGCGCGGCGGAGGGGGCGGTCGCAGCCGGCCATGACCGGGACGGGGCGGCCCGACAGCTCCACGGCCTTGCGGGCGTTGAGCTGGGTGAGGGCGAGCGGCACGTTGCCGGCGACCGCCGTGACGCCCAGCACCTCCAGCTCGGGCGAGGCCAACGCGAGGAGGATCGCGATGGCGTCGTCCTGGCCCGGATCGGTGTCGATGATGATCTTGCGCGGCATTCCCGTCCCCCGGCTTGTTCTTGGCCGTTCGATCAAAGTTTCGCGGGGGAGGGAAGGGCGGGCGGGCGCGTCAGGCGCTCCGCGGGCCCCGGGACAGGGCGGCGACGCCGGTGCGGGCGATCTCCTGCAATCCGAGCGGGCGCATCAGGTCGGCGAAGGCGTCCACCTTCTCGGGCGTGCCGGTGATCTCGAAGACGAAGCTTTCCAACGTCGAATCGACCGCCTTGGCGCGGAAGATGTCGGCGAGGCGCAGCGCCTCGACCCGGTGATCGCCGGTGGCGACCACCTTGAGGAGCGCCAGCTCCCGCTCCACCGCCGGACCCTCGGCGGTGAGGTCGTGGACGGCGCGGACGGCGACGATGCGGCCGAGCTGCGCCTCGATCTGGTCGATGATCTGCGGGGTGCCGGCGGTGACGATGGTGATGCGCGACAGGTGCCCGGCGTGGTCGGTCTCGGCCACGGTGAGCGATTCGATGTTGTAGCCGCGCCCCGAGAAGAGGCCGATGACGCGGGCGAGCACGCCGGGCTCGTTGTCCACGATGACGGCGAGGGTGTGCCGCTCCACGGCGTCGCCGTAGGTGGAGCGGAGGTCGTAGGCCGAATGGCTCGTGGAGCCGGTCGCGATGTTGAGCGCCATGGTCCTGTTCCTTTTCCCGGCGCTCAGACGAGCACCGCGCCCCCGGCCTGGATCGCGCCCTCGGTCGAGGCCTCGCCGAGGAGCATCTCGTTGTGGGGCTTTCCGCTCGGGATCATCGGGAAGCAGTTCTCGTGCTTCTCCACGAGGCAGTCGAAGATGACCGGGCCGGGGTGGTTCAGCATCTCCATGATCGCGTCGTCGAGGTCGGCGGGGTCCTTGCAGAGGATGCCCTTGGCCCCGAACGCCTCGGCCAGCTTGACGAAGTCGGGCAGGGCCTCGCTCCAGGATTGCGAGTAGCGCTCGCCGTGGAGGAGCTGCTGCCACTGGCGGACCATGCCGAGGCGTTCGTTGTTCAGGATGAACTGCTTGACGGGGAGGCGGTATTGGACGGCCGTGCCCATCTCCTGCATGTTCATCAGCCAGGACGCCTCGCCGGCGACGTTGATGACGAGGGCGTCGGGGTGGGCGAGCTGGACGCCGATGGAGGCGGGGAAGCCGTAGCCCATGGTGCCCAGGCCCCCGGAGGTCATCCAGCGGTTCGGGTCCTCGAAGCCCAGGAACTGCGCGGCCCACATCTGGTGCTGGCCGACCTCGGTGCAGATGTAGCGGTCGTGGCCCTTGGTCAGCGCCTCCAGGCGTTCGAGGGCGTATTGCGGCTTGATGGTCGCCTTGGACGGCGTGTAGCCCAGGCACTTGCGCGCGCGCCACCCGGCGACCTGGCCCTGCCAGGCGGCCAGCCCGGCGGCGTTCACCTTGCGGCCGCGGGCCGTCCAAAGGTCGAGGATGGCGCGCAGCGCCTCGGCCACGTCGGCGACGACCGGGAAATCGACGCGGACGACCTTGTTGATCGAGGACGGGTCGATGTCGATGTGGACCTTGCGCGAGCCGGGCGAGAAGGCGTCGAGCCGGCCGGTGATGCGGTCGTCGAAGCGGGCGCCGACGTTCAGCATCAGGTCGCAGCCGTGCATCGCCATGTTGGCCTCGTAGAGGCCGTGCATCCCCAGCATCCCGAGCCATTGCGGGCCCGACGCCGGATAGGCGCCGAGGCCCATCAGCGTCGAGGTGATGGGGAAGCCGGTGGCGGCCACCAGCTCGCGCAGGAGGCGCGTGGCCTCGGGGCCGGAGTTGATGACGCCGCCGCCGGTGTAGAGGACCGGGCGCTCGGCGGTTTCCATGGCGGCGACGATGGCCTCGATCATGGCGGGGTCGGGCTGGCGCTTGGGCTGGTAGCGCGAGCGGTGCTCCTGGCGCGCGGCGTAGATGCCGGTGGCGAACTGCACGTCCTTGGGGATGTCGATGAGGACGGGGCCGGGGCGGCCCGAGCGGGCGACGTGGAAGGCCTCGTGCAGCGTGGCGGCGAGGCGGTCGGTGTCCTTCACCAGCCAGTTGGCCTTGGTGCAGGGGCGGGTGATGCCGATGGTGTCGGCCTCCTGGAAGGCGTCGGAGCCGATCATGAAGGTCGGGACCTGCCCCGTCAGGACGACGATGGGGATGGAGTCCATGAGCGCGTCGGTCAGGCCGGTGACGGCGTTGGTCGCGCCGGGGCCGGAGGTGACGAGGGCGACGCCGACGCGGCCGGTGGAGCGGGCGTAGCCTTCCGCCGCATGGACGGCGGCCTGCTCGTGGCGCACCAGGATGTGGCGGATGTCGTTCTGCTGGAAGATCTCGTCGTAGATGGGGAGCACGGCGCCGCCGGGATAGCCGAAGACGGTATCCACGCCCTGATCCTTGAGCGCCTGGATCACCATCCGGGCGCCGGTCATCTCTCGGGACATCTGGGTCGTGCCGTCCATCGTCATCGCTCCTTTCAACATGAAAACGCCCCCGGGAGAGGTTCCTCGGGGGCGCATGGGGACCGGAATGGGTCTGCCGTCACCGGCCCATGCGCCTCGTCCCCAAAGATACCGCGAGAGGGTTTATCATGCGTTCCACCACCGAACGCTCGGGCTTATGATCGCGCAACACCCCCACGTCAACCCGAATCGGGTGAGAAAGTGTCGCAGGGGAGGGGTGTCGCGCAACTTTGTTGCTGAAGTGGCGGCGGGAAGCTGTCCGGGACGGCGGAATGGCCCGGGATGCGTCGCATTGTCCGGAAATAATCCTCGCGCCGGACGATTCGCTGCGATGGCCTACCGCGCGCCCGGCGTCAGGGCCTTGGCGGCGCGGACGGGCGGAGCGGCGTCGCCGGCCTCCTTGTCCTGGCGCTCGATCTCGTCGTCCAGCTCCGCCCCCATCAGGACGATGTAGGCGGTGAGCCACAACCAGGTGAGCAGGACGATGACGCCGCCCAGCGTGCCGAAGGTCTCGTTGTAGGCGCCGAAGTTCTGGACGTAGACGGCGAACAGCAGCGAGCCCAGGAGCCAGAGCCCGCAGGCGATCCCCGCGCCGAGCGTGATCCAGTGCCAGGGGACGGGGCCGCGGTCGGGGCCGTAGCGGTAAAGGACCGCGAGGCCCAGCGCGAGGACGCCCAGCACCAGGGGCCAGCGCAGGATCGCCACCAGCGTCTGCGTGAAGCCGCCGAACTGGAGGAAGGCCAGCGCGACCGGCAGGAGCGCGAGGAGCGCGACGATGAGGAGGAAGCCGACGATCAGCCCGACCGTCAGCGCCAGCGCGGTCAGGTAGTAGCGGACGAGGCCGCGCGTTTCCTCGACCTCGAAGGCGACGTTGAGGCCCTCCATCAGCGAAGTGACGCCCTTGGAGGCGGAGTAGAGCGCCACCGCGATCCCGAACAGGGCGGCGAGGCCGAGGCCACCCTGTTCGGACCCCGCGACCGAGACGGCCTGGTCGATGACGATCTGCGCGGCGTCCTGGGGCAGGAAGCGCGACAGGCCTTCGAGCTGGGTGACGACGGTGCTGGGGTCCATGACCAGGCCGGCGATGGCCATTCCGGCGACGATGCCGGGAAAGATGGCGAGGAGGCCGTAGAAGGCCACGCCCGCCGCGATCAGGCCCACGTGGTCCTCGGTCATCTCCTTGTAGAGGTTGACGAGGAGCCGCCACCAGCCGCGCCCGCCCTTGGGGGCCGATCCCGTTCCGGGCGCGTCGGCGGCGGGGGCATCGGACATGGTGGCTCTCCTCGGGCGGTCGGACAGGTGTTCGCGGGTGCAACGAACGGGCGGCCCGGCTGTTCCGCCCGGCGCGGCGGACCCCGGCGCGGGCCGGCGTTTCCCGAGGTCTGACCTTGCGTTACGCCCGAAGGCGGCGCTTGCCGGAGGGAAGCGAGCCGTTAAGCTGCGGACGCATAATCGCCCGCGAGGCACGCGGGTCCCACAGGGAGGTCTGGACTTGGATCGTCGTTCGTTCTTGACGAAGGCGGGGGTGGGGGCGGCGGCCGCCGCCGGACTCGCCGCGCCGGCCGTGGCGCAGAGCACGCCGCAGGTGCGCTGGCGGCTCACCTCGTCGTTCCCCAACTCGCTCGATACCATCTATGGCGGGGCGCCGACGCTGGCCCGCTACCTGTCCGAGGCCACCGACGGCAACTTCGAGCTTCAGGTCTTCGCGGCCGGGGAGCTGGTGCCGGGCCTTCAGGCCGCCGACGCGGTGATGGAGGGGACCGTCGAGGCCTGCCACACGGTCAGCTACTACTACTGGGGCAAGGACCCGGCCTGGGCGGTCCCGGCGGCGATCCCGTTCTCGCTCAACGCGCGGGGGATCAACGCCTGGCACTACCATGGCGGCGGCATCGACCTCGCCAACCAGTTCTTCGCCAAGCAGGGCCTTTATGCGCTGCCGGGCGGCAACACCGGCGTCCAGATGGCCGGCTGGTTCCGCAACGAGATCACCACGGCGGCCGACCTCCAGGGCCTCAAGATGCGGGTCGGGGGCTTCGCGGGCTCGATCATGGAGCGGCTCGGCGTCGTGCCGCAGCAGATCGCCGGGGGGGAGATCTACTCGGCGCTGGAGACGGGGACCATCGACGCCGCCGAATGGGTCGGCCCCTACGACGACGAGAAGCTGGGCTTCGTGCAGGTCGCGCCCTACTACTACTATCCCGGCTGGCACGAGGGCGGGCCGACCGTCCACTTCATGTTCAACCTGGAGCAATACGAGGCGCTGCCCGCCAACTACAAGGCGCTGCTGCACACGGCGGCGCGGGCGGCGGACGCCGACATGCTCCAGAAATACGACTGGCTGAACACGACCTCGGTCCGCAACCTCGTGGCGGCGGGGGCGCAGCTTCGCCCGTTCTCGCCCGAGATCATGGAGGCGCTGTTCACCGCCTCGAACGAGGTCTACGCGGAGCTGGACGGGACCAACCCGGAGTTCAAGGCGCTCTGGGATTCGGTCAAGGCGTTCCGGGGCAACTGGTACACCTGGTTGCAGGTGGCCGAGTACAACTACGACACGTTCATGATGCAGAAGGCGAACGCCGGGCAGCTTTGATCGCTGACGCCACGACGACCCTGAACCCCGGAGCCGGTGCTCCGGGGTTTTTCGTTGTCTCGCGGGTCGCTCTCAGGGCGAGCCGAAGCTCGGCTGGCCGACGGCGGGCGGGGCGGCGGGCGCGGGGGGCTGGAGGCCCGGCGGGGTGCCGAGGCCGGGCGCGGGCGCGCCGGGCTGCGCCGGGGTGCCGAAGTTCGGCTGGCCCAGCGCGTTGCCGGTTCCGCCCTGGCCCGGAAGCTCGATCCGCACGGTCGAGGGGTCCACCTGCGGGCCGCGGTCCAGCATCCCCGTCACCAGCCCCGGCCAGAAGATCACGATGGCGACCAGCAGGAGCTGGAGCCCCAGCCAGGGGATCGCGCCGAGGTAGATCTGCTTGGTCGGCAGCGACCTGGGCGCGATGGAGCGCAGGTAGAACAGCGCGAAGCCGAAGGGCGGGTGCATGAAGCTGGTCTGCAGGTTGATGCAGATGAGCACCCCGAACCAGATCAGGTCGATGCCCAGGTCCTCGGCCACCGGGACGAGGAGGGGGATGACGATGAAGGCGATCTCGAAGAAGTCGAGGAAGAAGGCCAGGAAGAAGATGAAGATGTTGACGAAGATCAGGAAGCCGAGCTGGCCGCCGGGCAGGTGGGAGAGCAGGAACTTGATCCATTCGCCGCCGTCCATCCCCTGGAAGACCAGCGTGAAGATCGACGAGCCGATGAGGATGAAGACCACCATGGCGGTGAGGGTGGCGGTGGTGGTCATCGCCTCGCTGATCAGGGGCCAGGTGAGGCGGCGGTTGAGGGCGGCCAGCACCATCGCCCCGACGACGCCGAGCGCGCCGGATTCGGTCGGCGTGGCGAGGCCCATGAAGATCGTGCCCAGCACCAGGAAGATCAGCACCAGCGAGGGCACGATCCCCCATATGACCTTGAGGATCAGCCGGAGGCTCGCCTCGCCGCGCACCTCGGGCGGGAGCGGCGGCATGGAGCGGGGGCGCAGGAGCGACATCACGAGGATGAAGCCCATGAAGATCAGCACCTGCGCGATGGAGGGGCCGAAGGCGCCGAGATACATGTCGCCCACGGGCCGGCCGAGCTGGTCGGCGAGGACCACCAGCACGAGGCTGGGCGGGATGACTTGCGTGATGGTGCCCGAGGCGGCGATGACGCCGGTCGCGAGGCGCTCGTTGTAGCCGTAGCGCAGCATGATGGGGAGCGCGATGACGCCCATGGTGATGACCGAGGCGGCGACCGTCCCCGTCACCGCGCCGAGGATCGCGCCCACCAGGATCACCGCGTAGGCGAGGCCGCCGGGGATGCGGCCGAAGAGCTTGCCCATGCCCTCCAGCATGTCCTCGGCCAGCCCGCAGCGTTCGAGGATCGCGCCCATGAAGGTGAAGAACGGGATCGCGAGGAGGAGGTCGTTGGCCAGGATGTTCGCGCCGCCGATCCGGTGCGGCATGGCCTGGAGGAAGGCCGGGTCGAAGTGGCCGGTCACGATGCCGATGGCGCCGAACAGCAGCCCCACCGCGCCGAGCGAGAAGGCGACGGGGAAGCCGTAGAGCATGAAGGCGACCATGCTCGCGAACATCAGGGGGGGCAGCGGCCCGTATTCGAACATCGGTGCGGGCCCTTACTGCTCGGGTTTGGAGTAGGAGGTGTCGAGGGCCACGAGGCCGCGCAGCGCGGCCAGCCTCTTGACCAGCTCGGACAGGCCCTGGAGCGCCAGGAGGCCGAAGCCCAGGGGGAGCAGCATCTTGAAGGGCCAGCGGATCAGGCCGCCGGCCGAGGTCGAGCCCTCGCCGGTCACGAAGGAGCGCCAGGCCACCGGCCAGGACAGCCAGGCGAGGACCAGCGTGAAGGGGAGGAGGAACAGCAGGATGCCGAACACGTCCACCCAGAGCCGCCTGCGCTCGCTCAGGTTGGAATAGATCAGGTCCACGCGCACGTGCTCGTTGCGGCGCAGCGTCTCGGCGGCGCCGAGGAGGACGATGGCGCCGAAGAGATACCACTGGATCTCCAGCCAGGCGTTGGAACTGGTGTCGAAGGCGTAGCGGATGAAGGCGTTGCCCGCGCTGATGAGCGCGGCGGCCAGCACCAGGAATGCCGCGAGGCGTCCCAGGGCGGTGTTGAGCCGGTCGATGCCCCTCGACAGGCCGAGAAGTGCGCGCATGGACCCCCTCCGTCGGGCCACGGGCGTCATGGCCCGCTTGCCGGCCTTGGTCTTACGGAACGGCAGGGTCCGTCAACCACGCCGAAGGGCGGTGCCGCAAGGTTACGGGCGGCGCGGGCCTTTCAGCCCCGGGTGGGGCGGGCGTCGGGGAGGTGGATGCGGGCCACCTGCTCGGCGATGGGATCGACGGAAAGGGGGTGCGTGTCCACCGAGTAGCCTGCCGGGTCGCCGATGGGCGTCCACTGGCCGCGCTTGTAGACCTCGATCGCGCCGAAGCGGGCCTTGTAGCCCATCTTCTCGCTCCCCGGCACCCAGTAGCCCAGGTAGACATAGGGCAGGCCCAGCTCGCGCGCGATCTGCACGTGGTCGAGGATCAGGTAGGTGCCGAGGCTGTCCTTGGGCCGGTCGGGGTCGAAGAAGGAGTAGACCATGCTCAGGCCGTCATCGAGCAGGTCCGTCAGCGACACCGCGCGCAGGTCGCCATCCGGGGCGTGGTATTCGATGAGGCGGGAGCGGACGGGCGTTTCCTCCACCATGGCCGCGAACTCGAAGATGTCCATGTCGGCCATGCCGCCTTCGGCGTGGCGCCCGTCGAGGTAGCGGCGGAACAGGGCGAACTGCTCCTCGGTGGCCCAGGGAGAGGAGGCACGGCGGCGCAGGGGCGCGTTGCGGCGCAGGACGCGCGACTGGCTGCGCGAGGGCTCGAAGTCGGCGACGCGGATGCGGGCCGAGTAGCAGGCCTGGCAGTCGGCGCAGGAGGGACGGTAAAGCACGTTCTGCGAGCGTCGGAAGCCCTGGCGGGACAGGGCGTCGTTCAGCTTCTCGGCCTGGTCGCCCTGGAGGGCGGTGAACAGCTTCCGCTCCATCCGCCCGGGCAGGTAGGGGCAGGGCTGCGGGGCCGTGACGTAGAACTGCGGGGCAAGCGGAAGAGTATGGCGCATCGGTCCAGCGGTTGGGGGTCTGGCGAGGGCGTGGCGTAACCTAGGTTAGCGTGGCTCCCCCACCCCGCCAAGGGCCGCGACGCGGGATTTACGCGGGTCGGTTGATCGCCGCCGTGCCGAGGGCGAGGTCGGTGAGGCCCTGGCCGCGCCCGAGCCCGATCATCAGGGCGATGGAGAGGAGCTGGATCGGCAGCACCGCCACCGAGACGGTGTAGCCCAGCACGTGCAGGAAGGCGGTCAACGGGTCCAGCCGGGCGCCGTCGCGGTCGCGGATGGTGATCGACATCAGCCGCATCCCCCAGGTGGCCGAGCCGCCCGCCATCGTCGCCCAGCGGTAGAGGAAGCCGACCATCAGCCAGAGCACCGGCCACCAGAAGACCGCCGTGAAGGCGGTGAAGGGCAGCGCCAGCAGGCAGAGCGCCAGCGTCACGCCGGCGTCCACGACCCAGGCGAGGCCGCGCTTGACGGTGACGCCCGCATAGAAGTCGGGCTCGCGCGCCGGGTCGGGCAGGCCGTGGAGCACCGGGGCGGGGCGGAGGGCGTAGCGGGCGGTCATGGCGAGGGATCCCTGTGGCATGGGGAAGGGCGGGGAGGTCCCGCCCGTCGAAGGGGGATGTGGGGACCCAGTAGGGTCCCCGCAAGCGTCAGGCGGCGTCGGGCTGATCCGGGCCGGAGTCGCGGGCCTTGCGGGCGCGGTCGTCCATGAACTGGTCGAACTCGGCCTTGTCCTTGGCCTCGCGCAGGCGGGTCAGGAAGTCCTCGAAGGCGCGCTGCTCGTCCTCCAGGCGGCGGAGGGTCTCGGCCTTGTAGGCGTCGAAGGCGGCGTTGCCCGAGGGGCGCATCGCCATGCGGGCGGACTGGAAGGCGTCATGACGGTCGCGGCGCGAGGCGCAGCCCCAGGACTGGCGGTTGTGGCGGGAGAACATGCGTCCGGTTCCGATGCTGAAGAGGAGGAGGGCCACGCCCAGCGGCGGGGCGAGAACGAAGGCGGCGAGGGTGACGGCGATCCAGGCCTTGCGGCCGTGGCCATCGAGCCAGGACACCGCCTGGCCGAAGCCGGACCAGACCTGTCCGAGGACGGAGGGCCTGCCGGGGCGCCGGTAGTCGGCGGACGTGGAAAGGTCGGTCATGGATGGCTCCTTTGGGGCCGGGTTGATGTGAACATCTTTCACATCGAGAAGATGGGAAAGGCGGCCCTGGCAATCAAGGGCGAATGTGAACGAGTTTCACATTCGAGTCCGCCCGATGGGCGTCCTTGGCGGAAAGTTGCCGGCCGTGCTTGGTTGACCTTCGGCGGCGGGCCGGGAACAGTCCGCCGCATGACCGCCCTCCGCGACCGCCTGTCCCGCGTGCCCCGTCCCTTCGACCCCGAGCGCGGGGCACGCGCCGTCCCGCCCTGGGCCGCGGGGCCGGTGCGCGACCTCCTGCTCGGCGCGGCGGGAGGTAGCCCGTTCCTCGCCGACCTCCTGACGCGCGAGGGGGACTGGCTCGGCCCGGCGCTGGACGACCCCGAGGCGGCGTTGGCGGCGGCGCTGTCCGAGGTGCCCGAGGGGCCGCCCGAAGCGCTCGGCCCCGCGCTGCGGCGGGCCAAGCGGCGTGTGGCGCTGCTGGCGGGGCTGATGGACCTGGGGGGCGCGTGGGAGCTGGAGGCGGTGACGGGCGCGTTGACGCGGCTCGCCGACCTGGCGGTGGACCGGGCGATCCGGGCGCTGGTGGCCGAGGGGATCGCGCGGGGGCGGCTGCCGGGGCTGGGGCCGGGGGACGCCGGGACGGCGGGGGGGATGGTCGCGCTCGCCATGGGGAAGATGGGGGCGGGGGAGCTGAACTATTCCAGCGACATCGACCTCGTGTGCCTGTTCGACGAGACGCGGGTGTCGCGCGAGGATTATCCGGGGCTGCGGGCGGGGTTCGTCAAGGTCACGCGGGCGATGACGGCGATGCTCCAGGACCGCAGCGACGGCTACGTGTTCCGCGTGGACCTGCGGCTGCGTCCCGACGCCGCCGTGACCCCGGTCTGCATGGCGATGGCGGGCGCCGAGGCCTATTACGAGAGCCTCGGGCGGACCTGGGAGCGGGCGGCCTACATCAAGGCGCGGCCCTGCGGGGGCGACGTGGCGGCGGGCGGGCGCTTCCTCGACACGCTGCGGCCCTTCGTCTGGCGCAAGCATCTCGACTTCGCGGCGATCCAGGACGCCCATGACATGCGGCTGAGGATTCGCGACCACAAGGGGCTTGGCGGGCCGTTCTCCCTGGAGGGGCACAACCTCAAGCTCGGGCGCGGCGGCATCCGCGAGATCGAGTTCTTCACGCAGACGCGCCAGCTCATCGCCGGAGGGCGCGACCCGTCGCTGCGGGTGCGCGGCACCGTCGAGGGATTGGGGCGGCTGGCGGCGGCGGGCTGGGTGCCCCAAGACGTGACGGACCGGCTGGCCGCGCATTACCGCCGCCTGCGCGAAGTGGAGCACCGCGTGCAGATGGTGGCCGACCAGCAGACCCACGACTTGCCTGCGACGCCCGAGGGCTGGGACCGGCTGGCGGCGCTGATGGGCGAGGAGGAGGTCGCGCTGCGCCGCGACCTGACGGCGCGGCTGGAGGAGGTGCACGAGTTGACCGAGGGCTTCTTCGCCCCCGGCCAGCCGCCGCGCCCGCCCGAGGACGGCTTCGGCGCGGAGGTCACGGCCCGCTGGCCGACCTATCCAGCGCTGCGGTCGCCGCGCGCCGTCGAGATCTTCAACCGTCTCCGCCCCGAGATCCTGCGCCGCCTGCGCGAGGCCGCCCAGCCCGAGGAGGCGCTGGCGAGCTTCGACCAGTTCCTCGCCGGGCTGCCCGCCGGGGTGCAGCTCTTCTCCTTGTTCGAGGCGAATCCGGACCTCCTGCGCCTGCTGGTGGAGATCGCCGCGACCTCGCCGGCGCTGGCGCGCTACCTGTCGCGCAACGCGGGCGTGCTCGACGCGGTGATCGCGGGGAGCTTCTTCGAACCTTGGCCGGGGCGTGGAGGGTTGATGGCCTCGCTCGACCGCCCGCTTGCCGAAGCAGGGGATTACGAGGCGAAGCTCATCGCCGTGCGGCGCTGGATGAAGGACTGGTGGTTCCGCATCGGCGTCCACCATCTCCAGGGGCTGACCGGCCCGGACGAGGCCGGCGCGCATCATGCCGACCTCGCCGAGGCGGTGCTGGCCCGCGTCCTGCCGCTGGTGGCCGGCGAGTTCGCGCGCCGCCACGGCTCGGGCCCCGGCTGGGGGGCGGTGGTGCTGGGGATGGGGTCGCTGGGGGTGGGGCGGCTCTCGGCGTCCTCGGACCTGGACCTGATCGTGATCTACGACTCCGGGACCGCGGAGGCCTCGGACGGGCCGCGCCCGCTCGCCGCGCGGCCCTACTTCGCCCGGCTGACGCAGGCGCTGGTCACGGCGCTGTCGGCCCCCATGGCCGAGGGGCGGCTCTACGAGGTCGACATGCGCCTGCGCCCGTCGGGGCGGCAGGGGCCGGTGGCGACCTCCTGGGCGTCGTTCCAGGGCTACCAGCGCGAGGAGGCCTGGACTTGGGAGCATCTGGCGCTGACCCGCGCCCGCGTCGTCGCCGGGGCGGGCGAGGGGGCCGAACGGCTGGCGGCCGAGGTGGAGGCGTTCCGCCGGGAGCTGATCGCGGGCCGCCGGGGCGATCCGCGCGTCGCGCCGGACGTGGCCGAGATGCGGGCGCGTCTGGCGCAGGGCAAGGCGGGCGAGGGAATCTGGGACCCCAAGTCCGGCCCCGGCCGGCTCCGCGACATCGAGCTGTTCGCGCAGGGGCTCGCGCTGCGGGCAGGGTCGCCCGAGCGTTCGACGCCCGACCAGCTTGCCGCCGGGCAGGCGGCGGGGCTGATCGGCGAGGCCGAGGCCCGGCATCTCGAACGTGCGGCCGCCCTGTTCTGGACCGTGCAGGCGGCGACGCGGCTGCTGACCGAGGGCGCTCTCGACCCCGCGCGGCTGGGCGAGGGCGGGCGGCGGTTCCTGCTGCGCGAGACGGGGGAGCCCAGCCTCCCCGCGCTGGAGGCCCGCCTCGCCGCCGAGGCGAGGGACGCGGCCGGGACGATCGAGGCCGGACTGGAGGCGACAGCATGACCGACCGCGACCCGCACGACCCCAAGGGCCTCGTCCGCGAGGCCTACCGCATCGACGGCATCACCGAGGGGGAGTGCCGCTCGATCTTCCTCGACTGGGCCCTGTCGCTGCCCGAGGGCGCCGATCCACGCCCGGCGGTGACGGCGCTCCTCGATCGCCACGGGACGGACCACCCTATGACCGGGGTGCTGCGCGCCGCGCTCGCCCGTCCCGAGCCCCCCCGACGCCGGGGCGGCCGGGCCGGCCGCCTGTCGCCCTGAGATGGCCCATCAACGTGGCCCAAATACGCAAGCGACTCCTCCGCACGGGCGCCGCCGGACGTGAGGCTCCCTTGACCGTCCCGCCCCGAGAGGCGAGAGGGTCGCCATGATCCCCGAGGACCGCCTCCACGACATCGCCCGCCGCCACGCCTTCCTGGAGGCGCGGATGCAGGCGGGCCTGCCGCCCGCCGAGATCGCCGCCGTCTCGCGCGAGTGGTCCGAGCTGAAGCCGGTGGTCGAGGCCGCCGAGGCCTGGCGCGCGCTGGCCCGCGAGATGGCGGAAACGGAGGCGATGTTGGCCGACCCCGACCTCCGCGCGCTGGCCGAGGAAGAGCTGCCCGCCCTGCGCGGCCGGCTGGCCGAGCGGGAGCGGGCGCTCCAGGTCGCGCTCCTGCCCCGCGACGCCGCCGACGCCCGGCCCGCCATGCTGGAGATCCGGCCCGGGACGGGGGGCGAGGAGGCGGCGCTCTTCGCCGCCGACCTCGCGCGGATGTACCAGCGTTACGTTGAATCGCAGGGCTGGCGCTTCGAGGTGGTGGAGGAGCAGGCGACCGACCTTGGCGGGTTGCGGGAGCTGGTGGCGCGGATCGAGGGCGAGGGCGTCTTCGCCCGGCTGAAATACGAGAGCGGCGTCCACCGGGTCCAGCGCGTGCCCGCGACCGAGGCCTCCGGGCGCATCCACACCTCGGCCGCGACGGTGGCCGTGCTGCCCGAGGCCGAGGAGGTGGACGTGCGGATCGACCCCGCCGACCTGCGGATCGACACGATGCGGTCGTCGGGCGCGGGCGGGCAGCACGTCAACACCACCGATTCGGCGGTGCGGATCACCCACATCCCCAGCGGGATCGTCGTCACCTCCTCGCAGAAGTCGCAGCACCGCAACCGAGACCTCGCGATGCAGGTGCTCCGCGCGCGGCTCTTCGAGATGGAGCGCGAGCGGGTGCAGGGCGCACGCTCGGCCGATCGCAAGTCGCAGATCGGCTCGGGCGACCGGAGCGAGCGAATCCGCACCTACAACGTGCCGCAGGGACGGCTGACCGACCATCGCATCGGCCTTACGCTCTACCGGCTGGACCAGATCCTCGCCGGCGACATGGACGAGGTGATCGACGCGCTGACCGCCCACGCGCAGGCCGAGGCGCTCGCGGGGATGGGGTCGTGACCGCCACACCCGCGCGCCGGGGGCCGAGTGCGGAATGCGTATTTGGGCCAAGTTGATGGGACAGGCCCGATGACCGGGGCCGAGGCGCTGGCGCGGGGCATCCGCCGGCTGCGCGAGGCCGGGGTGCCGGAGCCGGCGGGGGACGCGCGGCGGCTCCTCGCGCGGGCGCTGGGGATAGCGCCGGGGCGGCTGACCTTGGTTCTATCGGAACCTATCCTGACCAGCCGATCAGAGGCTTACGACGCGCTCCTCCTGGAGCGCGCGAAGCGGCGGCCGGTGTCGCAGCTCCTGGGGACGCGGGCCTTCTGGGGGCGTGGCTTCCTCGTGACCGGCGACGTGCTCGATCCCCGGCCCGAGACCGAGGTCCTGGTCGCCGCCGCGCTGGAGGAGCCTTACGCCCGCGTGCTCGACCTCGGGACCGGGACGGGCTGCATCCTGCTGACCCTGCTGGCCGAGCGGCCCGAGGCGACGGGGCTGGGCCTGGACCTGTCCCCCGCCGCGCTGGCCGTGGCGGCGCGCAACGCCGATGCGCTGGGCCTGCGCGATCGCGCCGAGCTGCGGGAGTCGGACTGGTTCGCGGCGGCCGGGGGGCGGTTCGACCTCGTCGTCTCGAACCCGCCCTACATCGCCCGCGACGAGATGCCGGGCCTGGAGCCCGAGGTCCGTGACTGGGAGCCGCGCCTCGCGCTGACCGACGAGGGGGACGGGCTGGGCGCCTACCGCGCCATCCTGGCGGGCGCGGGCGCGCATCTCGCGCCCGGCGGGCGGCTGATCGTCGAGCACGGCCCGACTCAGGCGGGGGCCATCGCCGCCCTCGGCGCGGCGCATGGCTTCGCCGCGCCCGAGATGCGGCGCGACCTCGACGGGCGCGACCGTGTGTGTCTTTTCCGCGTGCCTTGATTGTCCCTTTGCTGCGCCCCATATGTCCGTGAACGGATTCACCCTTGCCCCCGCGTCCGCCGCGTGCTTAGTGGCGCGCAGCGGACGGGCTGCGGACAGCGGGCGATAGGGCGTCGCCTTCTTCCCCCGTGCGGAGCGTCGCCTTCACATCCCTTGGCCGGTCCTTCCCTCGTGGGCGCCTTTGGCGTGGACCGGGCCCGGAGCGTCAAGCACAATACCTGGAACAGACAGGCCCCATGAGATCCTCCAAGCAGCGGCAACGCAACAAGCAGAACCGCAACAACCGCCCCACGGGCGGCAACATCATCAACCGCGTGTTCGATAGCTCGGGGCCCGAGGGCAAGGTGCGCGGCACCCCCCAGCAGATCATCGAGAAATACACGCAGCTCCACCGCGACGCCCAACTCGCGGGGGACCGCGTGAACGCGGAGAACTTCGCCCAGCACGCCGAGCACTACACGCGGATGCTCGCCGAGGCGATGCGCGACGTGGAGCGCGCCCGCGAGGAGCAGGAGCAGTTCCACCGCGACCGCCAGCAGGAGCGCGAGCGGCAGATGGAGCAGAGCCGCGAGCAGCAGCAGCAGCGGGATCAGCAGCGCGAGCGCGACCAGCAGCGCGAGAGGGAGCGCGAGCGCGCCCTCCGCTTCCGGCCGGCCGAGGAGGCACCCGCCGCTCCGCCGCCGCTGGACACGGAGCCGTCGTTCCTCAGCCAGCCGCTGTTTCCCATGCTGGTGGCCCAGCCCGAGGATGACGTCGCGCAGGTCGTGGGCCTCGTGGACACCCCCGAGGAGCGCGCGCCCCGGCGGGATCGTCCGCGCCGCGACGGCGAGCGTCGCCGTCCCTCCCGCGCCGAGGAGCCTGCGCCCGCCCCGGTGGCGGCCGAGCCCGTGACCGAGGCAGCGGCGACCCCCGCCGAGGCCGAGGCGGCGGCCCCGCGCCCGCGCCGCCCGCGCAAGCCGCGCGCCCCCCGCGCCGAGGCGTCCGCGACCTCCGACGCGGCGGAATGAACTGACGGCTGATCGTTGTGTGGGACTGGGCGGGGGTTTCCCCGCCCTTAGTCGTTTCCGTCGAGGCTGCGGGCCAGGGCGCAGAAGCCCTCCAAGGGCACCTGCTCGGCCCGTTCGGTGGGGGGGATGCCGACCGCCACCAGATGCGCCTCGATGTCGGGGCTGAGCGACTTCAGCGACGATCGCAGCATCTTGCGCCGCTGGCCGAAGGCCGCCGCCGTCACCAAGGCCAGAGTCCGGGCCCTCGCCGGGAACCGCGGGGCAGGCAGGGCATCGAGATGCACCACCGCCGAGGAGACCTTGGGCGGGGGGACGAAGGCCTGCGGGGGCAGGTCGAGCACGATGCGAGGCGTCGCGCGCCACTGCGCCAGGATCGCGAGGCGCCCATAGGCGTCGTCCCCGGCCTGGGCGGTGATGCGCTGCGCCACCTCGCGCTGGAACATCAGCGTGAGAGAGATCCAGAATGGCGGCCATTCGGGCGGGGTGAGCCAGCGGACCAGAAGCTCGGTGCCGACGTTGTAGGGCAGGTTCGCCACGACCCGGACCGGGGCCGTCAGTCGGCCCGACAGGTCCACCGCCAGGGCGTCGCCCTCGATCACCTCCAGGCGGCCGGGGTAGTGCGCGGCGACCTCGGCCAGGGCGGGGAGGCAGCGCGCGTCCTTCTCGACCGCGACCACCTTGCGCGCGCCCTCGGCCAGGAGGCCGCGCGTCAGGCCGCCGGGGCCGGGGCCGACCTCCAGCACGTCGCAGGCGGTCAGGTCGCCCGCCGCCCGCGCGATCCGCGCGGTGATGTTGAGGTCGAGGATGAAGTTCTGCCCCAGCGCCTTCTTGGCCGAAAGCCCGTGCGTCGCGATCACGTCGCGCAGCGGCGGCAACCCGTCTAGCGCCGCCATGGGGTGCCCCGATTCGCCACCAGCCGCCCGGCCAGATCCAGCGCCGCGATCATCGACCGGGGGTCGGCCGCGCCTTGCCCGGCGATGCCGAAGGCGGTGCCATGGTCGGGCGAGGTCCGTACGAAGGGCAGGCCCGCCGTCACGTTCACCCCGCGCGCGAAGTCGATGGTCTTGATCGGGATCAGCGCCTGGTCGTGATACATGCAGACGGCGGCGTCGTAGCCCGCCCGCGCCTCGGCGTGGAACATCGTGTCGGCGGGGAAGGGGCCGCGAAGGTCCATCCCCTCGGCGCGCAGGCGGGCCAGCAGCGGACGGATCATCGCGATCTCCTCTCCGCCCATCAGCCCATCCTCGCCCGCGTGGGGGTTGAGCCCAGCCACGGCGATGCGCGGCGCGGGCAGGCCCCAGTCGTCGCGGAGCGCGGCGTGGGTCACGCGCAGCACCCGTTCCAGCAGGCCGGCGGTCAGGCGGCGCGGCACCTCGGCCAGCGCGACGTGGATGGTGGCGGGGACGACGCGCAGCCCCTCGCAGGCCAGCATCATCACCACGTCGGCATCGTCGGCCAGATGGGCCAGATATTCCGTGTGGCCGGGATGGGAGAAGCCCGCGCCCGCCACCAGCGCCGCCTTGGAGATCGGCGCGGTGCAGAGCGCCGAGGCGCGGCCGGCGCGGATCAGGTCCACCGCGCAGGCGATGGCGTCGATCACGCCTTGGGCATGGGCGGGGTTCGGCTGGCCCGGCACGGCGGGCGGGCCGAAGTCGCGCGCCAGCACGGGCAGGGCGGTGACTGATGCCTCCCGCGCCTCCTCCGGCCCCTCGACCAGGGCGACCGGGGTGCCGGGGGGCAGGTGACGCGGGTCGCCGATCCAGAGCACGGGGCGGCGCAGGGCGTTCCAGGCCTTGGCGGCGACCTCGGGCCCGATCCCGGCGGGCTCGCCGCAGGAGATGACGGTGGTCATTCGCCCACGATGGTGGCCGAGGCGCGCAGGTCGGCGAGCAGCGCGTCGGCATAGGCCTGAAGCCGGGTCCCCTGGAGCGCGGTGGTCACCCCCGCGCGGTCGCTCGCGCCCTCGGGCAGCGGATAGGTGCGGCCGCAGAGCACGGTGAGGAGCAGCGCGCCGTCCGTGTCGGTGCGGCCCCAGGTGGCCTCGCCGGGGTCGAGCGTGGCGAGGTCGAGCGCCACCTCGGCCGGGAGGGCGGCGGGAGCGACCGACTGTCGCGCGATGCTGGCCGGGGGCAGGCCCAGGCCGAAGAGGTCGGTGCAGGTGTCGGTCGCGGCGTCGATCCGCGCCGCCAGCGCCAGCGCCTCGGGAGAGCGGCCGCCGGGGATGCGGACCATGGCGTAATCGACCGACTCGGGCTGCGCCGTCGGCGCCGCGCCCTGCCGCAGGTCGCGGAGCTGGAGGAGCGCCACCGCCCCCTGGAGCGTCAGGGGGGCCGTCACCTCGCCGGGCCGAAGCGCCAGCAGGACCTCGCCCAGCGCCTCGGGGTAGTTGGAGAGCGGCGACCAGTCGAGCCGCCCGCCGTTCTCGGCCGAGGCCACGGCCGAGACCTCTCGCGCCGCCGCCTCGAACTCGGCGGTGGTGCCGACCTGGGCGATGCGGCGGGCCAGAGCCAGCGCCTGGGCCTCCTGGCCGGGCGGGGCGGGGATGATGATCTCGGACAGCAGCACCTCGATGCCCTGCGACTGCGTGGTTCGCTGGGCGAGCGCCTGATCCACCTCGGGCTCGGTCACCTCCACGTCGTCGCCGAAGCGGGCGCGGACGTAGTCGCGCCACGCGACGTTGGTCGCCACGTAGTCGCGCAGCGTCTCGGGCGCGATCCCCTCGGCGCCGAGCTGGGCCGTGAACTCCTCGCCGGACACGCCGGCGCGGGCGGCGAAGTCGTCGATGGCCCGGGCCAGCGTCGGCTCGTCCAGCACGACGCCCCGCCGCTCCAGCTCCTGCTGCTTGAGCCGGTCCTCGACGAGCTGGGTCCGCGCCTCCTCGGGCAGGTCTCCCGGCGTGTTGAACGCCTGGAGGAGCCGGATGCGCTGGTCGATCTCCCAGCCGGTCACGGCCCCGTCGTTGACCACGATCACGGCGGAGAACAGCCCCTCCTGCGCCACCAGGGGGCCGGACAGGGCCAAGGCGACGCAAAGCGCCCGCAGGAAGGTTTGGGTCGTCATGTCGCCGTCGCTCCTCTCTCAGCCCCGGCACCGGCCGGGGGTCACCCGCGCCTGCCGGCCGGCCGAGAAGCCGTTGAGATTGACCGAAAGCCCGAAGTCGGTCGAGGGCTCCGTGTCGTCGGAGGAGGTGTAGCGGCGCGAGACGGAGACGTCCACCTCCACGCATTCGCTCCGCCAGCCGAGGTCCAGGCCGGCCCGTGCCGGGGTGCCGCTGGCCACGTCGTATCGGGTGCCGATGCCGAGGGTCCACCGCGCCGAGGGCCGCCATTCCGCGTCCACCGTCCATTCGGCGGCAAGGTCCGCGCGGTCCTCGGCCGCGTCGGCGGGCAGGAACAGGTAGGCGGCCGAGAGGGAAACCGCGCGGTTGGCCCAGCCGACCCGCGCCTCGGACTTGCCGATCTCTCCCGCCTCCAGCAGCGTCCGCGCGTCGAGAGCGAAGCCCCCCGCGAGGTCGAGCTGACCGCTCAGGAGCCAGTCCGAGGCGGTGCCGCCCAGGCCCGAGGCCCCGGAGGCGTCGAGCGGTTCCGTCCGCAGCACCCGCCCCAAGGCGAGCGTCGAGGCATAGCCCTGGCCCGTCCGCGTCCAGGCGAGGCCGAGCGACAGCCGCCCGCCGGCCTCCACCTCGTCCTCGCCGGGCAGGCGGGAGAGCGCGAAGAGGTTGGCCTCGTCGAGCTCGGGCAGGCGCGAGTCCTCGTCCGGCGGCTCGTCGCCCCAGGCGGCCTGCCAACCCAGGGAGGCCACGGGCTCCAGGAGATCCGCCGCCGTCCCCGAGCGCCGGACCAGCGGCCAGCGCAGCGTCGCCGCCGCCCCGGGCGCGGCGCGGAACAGGGGGTCGGGATAGGAGTCGTCGTCCGTCACGCGCCAGGCGTCCAGCGCGCCCCGGACCTCGCCCTCCAGCAGCAGCCCCGGACCCAGCACCCGGTCGCCCCGCCACTCGGCCATGGCCCCGGCCCGCGTCACGTCGCGCGCCGCGTCCCCCGACCCGTCCCCCGTCCGCAGGAAGCCGTCGGCCGCCGCGCCCCAGGTCAGCGTCCCGCCGCCTGCGTCCCGCCGCCGTTCCCAGGACAGGCGCCCCAGCACCGGCGGCAGCGACTCCTCGTCCTCCTCGTCGCGCAGCGACCGGATGTGCGTGACCTCGGCCTCCAGCAGCGAACCGGCCGTGACCCGGCTTAGCCGCAGGCTCGATTCGAGCCGGTCCGCGTCGGACTGGCCGTAGTCGAGCAGATAGGCCTCGTCGCTGACCGCCGTCCCCTCGAAGGTCAGGTCCACCCGGTCGGTCAGCCGGAACCGCCCCTCGGCGGCGAGGTAGCCGCGCGCCTCGTCCTCGAGGTCGTCCCGGCTCGCCGCGCCGTCCATCTCCAGCTCGCCCGACAGGAAGGCCTGCCGGTAGCGCGTCTCCAGCGTCATCGTCCGGCTGGAGACATAGGGCGTCAGCGTCACGTCCCGGCTCGGCCCCAGCTCCACGAAGACGGGGAGCTTCACCCCGAAGCCCAGCCGGTCCGTGGTGCGGATGCGCGGGATGAGGAGGCCCGTCGCCCGCGCGTTCCCCGGATCGGGCAGGCGCATCCGGGGCACCCAGAGGATCGGGACCCCCCGGACCAGGACCCGGGCGTTCTCGAAATAAAGCTGCTCCGCCGCCTCGTCGTGGATCACCTGCTCGGCCCGGATCTCCCAGAGCGGCGCGCGGCCCGCGCAGACCCGGCACGAGGTCACCGCCGTCCCGGTCAGCGCCGTGAGCCCGCCCACGCGGTCCAGCCGGTTCGCCGCAAGCTGGAGTTGCCGGTCGAGCACCAGCCGCGCCCCGCGCAGGAGCCCGTCCTCGAGCCGGGGGTCCAGCTCCGCCCGCTCGGCCGTGACGACCGTGCCTTGCGGGTCGCGGATCAGGATGGGCCCGGCGATGAGGAGCCGCTCCGTGGCGGGGTCGTAGGCGACCTCGGCCGCCGAAAGGACGATCCCCTCGTGGTAGGCCTGGACATTGCCGCTCGCCACCAGCCGCCCGCCTTCGGTGACCACGAGGCTGTCGGCCACCAGCACCGCCGCTTCCTGCGCGCGGACGGGCAGGGCGAGGAGCAGGAGGAGCGCGAGGAGGAGCCGCCTCATCCTTCCTCCAGGTGCAGCAGGAGCCCGAGCGCGAGCCCGATGGCGGCGAGAGGCGGCGTCCAGGCGGCAAGCGCCGGCGGGATCTGCCCGGCCTCGCCCAGGATCTGCGACAGGCTGCGCAGGAAGTAGACGCCGAAGCCCGTCAGCACCGCGCCCAGCACCATCACCCCCGTCCGCCGCCCGCGCTGATGGTGCATGGTGAAGCCCGCCGCCACCAGCACCATCGCCAGCAGAACGACCGGCTGCGCCAGCTCGATCTGGAGGAAGACCCTGTGCCGCTGCGCCGCGAAGCCCGCCTCCTCCAGCCGCTCGATGAAGCGCGGCAGCTCCCAGATCGGGATGGAGGAGGGCTCGCCGAAGCTGTCGCGGATCTGGTTCGCCGTCAGCGGCGAGGGAAGGGTCCAGCTCGGATGCAACCGCGCTTCCGCCTCCGGGTTGGCGGCGTCGAGCGGCCAGACCTTGGCCTCCTCCAGCACCCATTCCCCGCCCGAGAGCCGGGCCGCGCGCGCCTCGATCCGCTGGCGCGGCCGCCCGTCCTCGCCATAGGCCAGGAAAGTCACTCCCGAGAGCGCGGTGCCGTCGAGGTTCGACCGCTCGGCCCGGATCACCGTGGGACCGTTCGCGCCGCCCTGCCGGAGCCAGAGCCCGTCATCGGACAGGGCCAGCGCCGCCTCCTCGCCATCCAGGCGGTCGAGGCGCGATTCGTATTCGCGCGAGGTGGCGGCGACGATGGGGTTGAAGGCCGCGACCGCCACCGCCCCCAGGACCAGCGCCACCACCGATGGCCCCAGGAGGGCCCGCAGCGCCGACCGGCCCGCCCCGCGCGTGACCACCAGCTCGGACGACCGCGCGAGGCCGAGGAACAGCACGATGGCCGCGACGATCGTCACCAGCGGCAGGATCTCGTAGAGTCCCGACGGCACGTTGAGGAGCACCAGGGCCAGCACGCCGCCCAGGCCCCCCGCGTCGTCCGAATGCCGCCGCGCCTGATCCACGAGGTCGATCAGCGCCAGGAGTCCGAAGAACAGGGCCAGCGTGCCGATCCAGCTCCGCAGGAAGCGCCGCGCGAGATAGCGGTCGAGGGTCACGCGGCGGCCTCCGCCGGGACGCGGCGCGGCCGCGCCGCCCACCACAGGAGCGCCGCCGCCGCCAGGAGCCCCGCCAGGGCCGGAAGATAGGTCAGCGGCCAGCGGGCCGGATCCTCGCGCACCAACGGCACCACCGCCGCCTCCACGCCCTTGACGCCGATCACCAGCAGGATCGCCCCTAGCACCTGCCGCCAGACGCCGAAGCGGCTGAACTCCCCCTGGAGCAGGCAGCCCAGCGCGAGCAGCGCCGCCACCGGCGCGAGCAGCGCCTCGGCCACGCGGTCCTGCACCTCGGACCAAAGCTGCGCGCGCGTCCGGCCCATGGCCGCCGCCGCCTCGGGCGTGGCGCGCAGCAGCGCCCAGGTGGAGCTCTCGCGCGAGCTGCGGTTCCCGTCCGAGGCCTCGGGCATCAGCGGCCCCAGGTCGTAGGCCAGGTCCGAGAAGGAGGTGGCGACCAGCCGCTGGCCTTCCGCGAAGAGCCGCTGGACCATGCCGTCCACCATGACGAGCTGCGGCCCCGTCTCGCCCTGCACGAGGTAGGCCCGCGTGGCGGTGTAGGTCACGCCCACGCCCGCGTCGCGGGTGTCCGACAGCAGGAGGCCGCGCAGTTCGCCCTCGGGCGCGATCTCGCGGATGAAGAGCGTCAGCCCGGCGTTGGGAGAGATGAACTCCCCTTCGCGCAGGAGGCGCGCGGTGGCGGTCTCGGCGATCTCGGCCTGCCGGTCGTTGAGCCGGCCGATGGCCGCCGGCGCCAGAACGTGCGACAGCGCCGACATCAGGAGCAGGACGACCAGCCCGAACGCGGCGACGGGCCGCGCCAGCCGCCAGGGCGAGGCCCCGGTCGCCTGCACCACCGTCAGCTCCGAGTCGCCCGACAGCCGCGCCAGCGCGTAGAGCGTGGCCGCGAAGGCCGCGAGCGGCAGCACGAGCCGCACGATGGAGGGCAGCGCCAGCGCCGTCAGTTCCAGGAACACCCAGGCCGACTGGCCGTCCGCGATGAGCTGGTCGAAGAGAAGCACCGCCCGGTTGATCCAGTAGACGAGCACGAGCACCAGCGAGGCCAGCCCGAAGACCGCCAGGAACTGCGACAGCAGGTATCTGTCGATGCGGCCCACCCGTCCGGTCCCTCCCTGCCCGTCCCGCAGGATTAGCCCGGATCTCGGGCGGGTTGAACACTCTTCTGGCCCTTCCCCGGGGGCCGGGCTACCAACGCCCTGTTCCATCCCCCAGCCCCCGGAGCCGCCATGACCGAGCCCGTCGCCATCGACCTCGCTCCCTTCGATGCCCCGGCGCTCGCGCGGGCGCCGGGCCGCATCGCGGTGCTGGTCGAGGCCGAGGGCCGGCCCAACGCCGCCGCGCGGCAGGTGGACCGGCTCGCGCGACGGGCGCTCTCGCGGCTCCTGGCCTCCGAGGCCTGGGCCAAGGCCAAGCCGGGCGAGGCGACGCTCCTCGCCCATCCGGCGGGCCTGGCCTGCGAGGCGCTCCTCGTCGTCAAGGCGCCCCGCAAGCCCGACGCCGGCGAGGCGCGGGCCATCGGCGCCGCCATCGCCAAGGCGCGGGGGGCGGGGGCCCTCACCGTCGTGGCGGCAGGCTTTGCCAGACCCGAGGATCTGGTCCTGGGCCTGACCCTGCGCGCCTACGCCTTCGACGCCCACAAGTCCGCACCTCCCGACCCTGCCCAGCCGGCGACGCTGATGGTGGACGATCCCGGAGCCGTCGCCGCCCGGCTCGGCCCCGCCCGGGCCCGGGCCTCTGGCGTCCTCCTCGCCCGCGACCTCGTGAACGAGCCCGCGAACGTCCTCACCACGACCGAGTTCGCGCGCCGGCTGGAGGCGCTCCGCGACGATGGCCTGGAGGTCGAGGTGCTGGAGGAGGCCGACCTCGAACGGCTGGGGATGCGGCTGATCCTGGCGGTGGGGCAGGGCTCGGCCAGCCCGTCCAAGGTCGTCGTCCTGCGTTGGCGCGGCGGCGGCGAGGCGCCGCCCCTGGCGCTCGTCGGCAAGGGCGTGGTCTTCGATACCGGCGGCATCTCCATCAAGCCCGCAGGGGGCATGGAGGAGATGACCATGGACATGGGCGGCGCGGCGGTGGTGGCGGGAGTCCTGCGGACGCTGGCCCTGCGGAAGGCGCGGGCCAACGTCGTGGGCCTGGTGGGCCTCGTGGAGAACATGCCCTCGGGCACCGCCACCCGTCCCGGCGACGTCGTGAGGTCGATGAAGGGCGACACCGTGGAGATCGTCAACACCGACGCCGAGGGGCGGCTCGTGCTGGCCGACCTGCTCTGGCACGCCCGGGAGCGGTTCGAGCCTGCCGCCATCATCGACCTCGCCACGCTGACGGGCGCGATCATCGTGGCGCTCGGCCACGAGAACGCGGGCCTCTTCTCGAACGACGACGCGCTGGCCGAGGCCCTGCTGGCGGCGGCGCGGTCCGAAGGCGAGGGGGTCTGGCGGATGCCGATGGGCGAGGGCTACGACCGCAAGCTGAGGAGCCGGGTCGCCGACCTGATGAACGTCGGCGGGCGCGACGGCGGGGCGGTCATCGCGGCGCAGTTCCTGCGGCGCTTCGTCCCCGACGGCACGCCCTGGTGCCACCTCGACATCGCCGGGGTGACGCTCGCAAAGGCGGACACCACGCTGGCGCCCAAGGGGGCGACGGGCTGGGGGGTGCGGACGCTCGACCGGCTGGTGGCCGATCGGTACGAGGCGAGGGGGTAGGGGGCTCTGCCCCCCGCGCCTGCGGCGCTCCCCCCTGGATATTTAGGGTCAGAAGAATGGCCGAGGCCTTTTTCTATCAGCTGGGCGGCGACCCGCCCGAGGCGGTGCTGCCCCGGATGCTCGACATGGCGCTCCAGAAAGGCTGGCGCATCGAGCTGCGCGGCCCCGACCGCGCGCGAATGGAGCGGCTCGACCTCCTGCTCTGGGGGCCGGGCGGCGAGTTCCGGCCCCATGGCCTCGCGCACGGCCCGCATGACGATCTCCAGCCGATCCTGCTCACGGCCGGCGAGGGGGTCGGCGGGCGCGACTGCCTGATGGCGCTCGACGGCGCGCCGGTGTCGGAGGCCGAGGCGCAGGCCGCCGCGCGGGTCTGCGTTGTCTTCGACGGCGCCGACCCGGAGGCGCTTGCCACCGCCCGCGCCCAGTGGAAGGCGCTGACCGGCGCGGGGCTCCCCGCCCGCTTCTACGTGCGCGAGGACGGGGCCTGGAGCCTCAGGCAGGAGCGTCCGGCGCGCTGAGCCAGCGCCGCTCGTTGGCCTCGATGGCCGCGATGCGCTCCTCGGTGCGGGGATGGGTCAGGAGCCAGGCGGGCGCGTTCGCCCCACGCCCGGCCATGCGGCCCAGCTTGCGGAACAGCGACTTCTGCGGCCCCGTGCCGATCCCGGCCTTGATGAGCAGGGCCGTGGCATAGGCGTCGGCCTCGTATTCGTCCCGCCGCGACAGCCGCGCGGCCACAAGGCTCATCAGCATCTGCGCCGCCCAGGGGCCGATCCCGGGCAGGAGCCGGCCCAGCACCATCATCAGCCCCATCCGCACGGCGTTCTGCCCGGTGAAGTCGATCATCCTCCGCCGGGCGTGGCCCAGCGCCACGTGGCCCAGCTCGTGGGCGACCACGCTCGCCAGCTCCTCGGCCGTCACCTGGCCCGCGCGGAAGCGGTCGTGGAAGCCGCGCGTCAGGAACACCCGCCCGTCCGCCGACGCGAGCCCGTTCACCATCGGCACGTCGTAGAGGCGCACCCGGATGCGGGGCAGGTCCAGCGCCTCGGCCAGCCGCTGGAACGCCGCGACAAGCACGGGATCCGTCAGCTCCGCCGACCGCTGGTCGAGCGCGCGCGCGGTGCGCCAGGCCATGGCCCGCGCGTAGGCGACGGCGGCCAGGACCATGAGGAGGAGGGGAAGGAACTGGACCACGCCCCCGATATGGGGAGCGCGCCGGCCCCGCTCAAGCCGCGAGGCTGCGCGAGACGATCACGAGGACGAAGACCCCCAGCAGGCCCCCCAGGATCAGGCCCACGCTTGCCCATTGCAGCACGTCGAGCCGCGTCCCGCCGCGCCGCCGCGCGCCCATCGCCCCCAGGAGGGCGCCCAGGACCAGGCCAGCCAAGGGATAGATCATGCGCCCCTCCCCAACCGGGTGCCGCGCCGGACCCCGATCATCCGGCTCGCCGTGGCTATCCCGCGCGGGCCCGCCCGTCCAGAGCCGGCCGGCCCATGGCCAAGGATGCGACAGGATGCCGGCGGACCCGTGGCCGGGCACGATCGTCCTCGGTGCCGTGACGCCGCGGCCACAACGGCGCGCCGCCGCCCCGGCCCAAGTCCCGGTCCCGCCTCGCTCTTGCCCGAACGGTCGAAGTCGCCTCCGGAACGCTCACCAAGTGTTCGCGCCATCAGCCGAAATCGGGTGGTGACAGCATCGGGCCGGACGTGTAGGAGCCCCCTCAGGACAGCAAGGTAAGCCGGATGACTGGTGCCCTTCACGTGCCAGGCTCCGGCCGGACAGGGGAACCGCCATGAAAGCCGAAGTATTCCTGCCGGAGGACTACCGTCCCGCCGAGGACGAGCCGTTCATGAACGATCGGCAGCTCGAATACTTCCGCCGCAAGCTCCACGCCTGGAAGGCCGAGATCCTCCGTGAGTCCCTCGACACCATCGAGGGGATGAAGGATCAGACCCGCAACATCCCTGACATCGCCGACCGCGCCTCCGAGGAGACCGACCGCGCGCTGGAGCTTCGGACCCGCGACCGCCAGCGCAAGCTGGTCGCCAAGATCGACGCCGCGCTCCGCCGCATCGAGGAGGGCGAATACGGCTACTGCGAGATCACCGGCGAGCCCATCTCGCTCAAGCGGCTCGACGCCCGTCCCATCGCCACGATGACCCTCGAGGCGCAGGAGCGGCACGAGCGGCGCGAGAAGGTCCACCGGGACGACTGACTTGGCCGGAGGGCAGGCCCCGCGCGACGTGCTCGTCGCCGGGGGAGGGATCGCCGGGCTGGCCTGCGCGCTGGCCTTCCGTCGGCGGGGCGTTCCTGTGACGGTGCTGGAGCAGGCCCCCGAGATCGGCGAGGTCGGCGCGGGCCTTCAGGTCACCCCCAACGGCGCGGCGGTGCTGCGGGCGTTGGGTCTCGGCCCCGCGCTCGAACAGGCCGGCCTGAGGGCCTTGGCGGTGGAGCCCTTCGACGCGCTCTCGGGCCGCCGCGTCGCCCGCTTCGACCTCACGCGGACGGGGGGCGATTACTGGTTCCTGCACCGCGCCGCGCTGATCGGCCTCCTCCACGACGCCGCCCGCGCCGCCGGGGTGGAGATCCGCATTGGCGCGCGGGTCGAGGCCGTCAGGCCCGACGGCCTGCGCCTCGACGGGGCGACCCTCTCGGCCGACCTAATCGTGGGCGCGGACGGGCTCCATTCCGTGATCCGCCGCCACCTCGCCGGCGGCGACCGGCCTTTCTTCACCGGGCAGGTCGCGTGGCGCGCGCTGGTCGATGCCCCACAGGAGTCCGTCGCCCGCATCTGGATGGCCCCCGGCCGCCACGTCGTCACCTATCCGCTCCGCGACGGCCGCCTGAACCTCGTGGCCGTGCGCGCCGAGTCCGCCTGGACCGAGGAAGGCTGGCATCACGCCGACTCCCCCGATGCGCTGCGCCGCCTGTTTCCCGACGCCGCGCCCGAGCTGGCCCGCATCCTGGCGCGCGTGGAGGAGGTCCGGCGCTGGGGACTCTTCCGCCACCCGGTGCCCGACCATTGGCACGACAACCGCCACGTCATCCTGGGCGACGCCGCCCACCCGACGCTCCCCTTCCTCGCACAAGGCGCGAACCTCGCCCTGGAGGATGCCTGGGTGCTCTCGCGCGAGGCGATGCGGGGCGACCTCGACGCCTACCAGGCGCAGCGCCGCCCCCGCGTGGTCCGCGCCCTCGCGGCGGCCAACGCCAACGCCCGCAACTACCACCTCGCCGGCCCGGCCCGCCGGGTCGCCCATGCGGCGCTGGGTCTTGTCGGCGCGCTTGCGCCCAACGCCTTCCTCGACCGCCTGGGCTGGCTCTACGGCCACGACGTGACGGCTGTCGGATGAGGAAAGGGGGCTAGAAGTTCGCCCCCGCCCGATCGGTCACCCGTTCCAGCACCTGATGCGTCCGCCAGTCCACCCGAAAGGCGTCCGCCCCGATCCGCATGTAGACCCAGCCGTCCGACACCGGCGGCAGCCCGTAATAGTCGGCGTTCAGGATGATCGAGTAGCGCCCGCGCGGCACCAGCTCGCCCACCTGCACGAGCGGCGAGGGGGCCGAACTTCCGCTCCTCGCGCCCGTCCCGGCGGGTGCGTCCAATACCCGGATGCAGCGCGCGCCGGTGCCCTCGGTGCGGCAGGCGGCCCGGGCGGGATCGGGCAAGGCAAGGAAGACCGCCGCGAGCGCGAACGCCGCGGCGAGGGGGCGAGAGGCCATGGACCGGACTCCTGACGGGATCGTGAACTCCCAACGGCGACGATCCGCCAGAGGTTCCGAGCTCCCGCCCGTTCCGCTTGACAGGCCGACTCAGGCGTCGAGGTCGATCCAGACCGGCACATGGTCCGAGGGCTTGGCCCCGCCGCGCGCCTCCTTCTCGATCCAGGCGTCACGCAGGAGGTCCGCCGCCTGCGGGCTCAGCAGGTGGTGGTCGATGCGGATGCCGTTGTCCCGCCCCCAGGCCCCGCGCTGGAAGTCCCAGAAGGAATACACGCCCGCCGCCTGCGTCCGCAGCCGGATCGCGTCGTAGAGGCCGAGGTTCTCCAGCCCCCGGAACGCCGCCCGGGTCGCGGGCAGGAACAGCGCGTCCTCGCGCCAGTTGTCGGGGTTTCGCACGTCGCGCGCCTCGGGGATCACATTGTAGTCCCCCGCCAGCACGACCGGCTCCTCCGACGCGACCAGCGCCTCGGCCCGCGCCCGCATCCGAGCCATCCAGCCCAGCTTGTAGTCGTATTTCGGCCCCGGCGCCGGGTTGCCGTTCGGGAGATACAGCCCGCAGACCCGCACCGCGCGCCTCTCGCCGATCACCGTGCCCTCGATCCAGCGCGCCTGCTCGTCCGATTCGTCGCCGGGCAACCCGCGAACCACGTCGTCCAAGGGCAGCCGCGACAGGATCGCCACGCCGTTGAAGCTCTTCTGCCCGTGGGTCTCCACGCGGTAGCCCAGCCGCTCGATCTCCTCGCGCGGGAAGGCCTCGTCCACGATCTTGATCTCCTGGAGCAGCGCCACGTCGGGCGCCTTCTCCCCGAGCCACGCGGTCACGGTCTCGAACCGGGCCCGGATGCCGTTGATGTTGTAGGTCGCGATCCTCATGCCCGCGACCCTAGCCGTCGCGCCGCGCCGACGGAAGCCGCGCCGGCCGCCTCAGATCGAGAACGACGTCCCGCAGCCGCACGACGCCGTGGCGTTCGGGTTCTCGATCACGAACCGCGCCCCGATCAGCTCCTCCGAGAAGTCGATCCGGGCCTGCGCCAGGAAGGGCAGGGACACCGGGTCCACGACCACCGTCTCCCCTTCGCCGGTCAGGAGGAGATCCTCGTCCTTCGGTTCGTCCAGCGCGATCTCGTACTGGAACCCCGAGCAGCCGCCGCCCGAGACCGCGACCCGCAGCGCCTTGCCCTGCTCGGCCGCGCCGATCTCGGCCAGCCGGGCAAAGGCGCGCGGCGTGACGGTGGGCGGGATCACGGGCATCTGGAACGTCATGGGACAGGGCCTCCGGCAGCGTCTCGGACCCCTGATATAGGACCGCGCGCCGCCTGTCTCAACGGGTCGCCGCCCCGGCCACGCGGGCGAAGATCGCGACGGGCAGGGGCTCCGCCGCCTCGCGCGCCAGCGCCCTGTCGTCATCGTTGCCGACCCAGACGCCGACCACGATCTCCCCCGCGATCCCCACGAACCAAGCGTCGCTCCCCTCCGGGCTGAGGCCCCCCTGGCCCGCGACCTCCAGGCCCGGCACCGCCGCCCCGCGCGCCGCCGCCGCCGCCCGCAGCAGCCCGAGCATCGGCGCCTGCGTCCGTGCGAGCGTCGTGGCCTCCCGCTCCTCCGCGCCCGACACCGCCAGCGCGCCGCCCCCGCCCGCCAGCGCCTCGATCCCCGTCGCCCGCACCGGGGCGCGCCCCAGCGCCACCGCCGCATAGGCCTCGGTCAGGTCAAGGAGCGAGACCCCCGCCATGCCCAGCGGCAGCGCCGGCACGTCCGGGAGGTCGCCCCCGATCCCCAGCCGCCGCGCCACCGCCACCACCTCCCCCAGACCCACCCGCTGCCCGACCCGCGCGGCGGCGTAGCCGTAGCGGCCCGCGAAGGCTTCCCGCAGCGTCGCTTCGCCATGGCCCGCGCCCAGCTCCGCCCCGGGCGGCAGGCCGGGGATCTCCATCGGCGCGTCCGACACGGGGTCGCCCGGCCCGGCCCCTTCGACCAGGGTGCCCAGGTAGGGGACCAGCAGGAAGGCCGGCCCGGGCGCGCGCCGCGCGTCGGCGGCGCGGTTGAACTGGCTCGCACGATGGTCCACCCCGCCGACCATCGCCCGCACCCGCCCGTCCGGCGTCATCGCCACCACCGCCGCCTCGCTCGCCCCCGCCGCCACGCCGCCCGCCGCCAGCACTTCGCGCACCGCCCGCTCCGCCTCGGCCTGCAACCCTGCGTCGATGGTCGCCACCGCCGCCCAACCCCCGGGCGCGGCCAGCCCCCGCAGCTCCCGTGCCAGCCAGTCGGCGTAGTGCCCCCCCACCCGCGCCACCGGCCCGAGCCCCTCCAGCGCCGCCAGGGCCACCGCCCGGGTCTCGCCGTCGATGCGCCCCTGCTCCTCCATCAGCCGGAGCACCAGCGCCGCCCGCTCCCGCGCGGCGGGAAGGTCGGCCAGCGGGTTCACGGCCGAGGGCGCGCGGATCGAGGCCGCCAGCAACGCCGCCTCGGGCAGCGTCAGGGCCCCCAGGTCCTTGCCGAAATAGGTCTGCGCGGCCGCCGGCATCCCCCAGGCCCCCGCGCCCAGATAGACCGAGTTCAGATAGAGCTCCAGCACCCGGTCCTTGCCGACCTGGCGCTCCAGCAGCACCGCCAGCACCGCCTCCTGCAGCTTGCGCGCCAGCGTCCGCTCCGGCCCGAGATACAGGGTCTTCGCCACCTGCTGGGTGATCGTGCTGCCACCCTCCACCACCTCCCCGGCCCAGAGGTTCCGCAAGGCGGCGCGGAGGATCGCGCGCGGGTCGATCCCTCCATGCGCGCGGAAGCGCCGGTCCTCCACTGCCAGCACCGCCTCGGTCAGGACGGGCGGCATCCCGGCCAGCGCCACGGCGGTCCCCCGGCGCGGCCCCTGCGCCACCACCGGCAGGCCCCCGGCGGTGCGGACGGCCAGGGTCGGCGGCACGCCCGCCGGCTCGATCGGCGCCACGGGCAGGTCGCCCAGCAACGCCCCGAGCAGGAGCAGCATCCCCGCCGCCCCGGCCGCCATCAGCAGGAGCCCCCCGGCGAGCCAGCGCCCCGCCCGCCGCAGCGCCCCCGCGCGCGGCCGCCCTTCTCGCGCCGGCTCCTCGATGACCGGCCAGTCGGGCGGCGCGGCAGGCGCCTCGGCCGCAGCCGGGCCAGGGATCTCGGGGGGCGGGGCAGGGGGCGGCTCGGGCGGCGGCTCCGGCTCCGGCGCTGGCGCGGCCTCCGCTGGCCCGATCCCCAAGGGCGGCGCCTCGGCCGGCCGCCGCGCCGCCGCCTCCAGCGCCCGCCGCATCGGCGAGACCTCCGCCCGGCCCGACACCTCCCGCGCCGGCCCGTCGCCCGTCTCCGCCGCGCCGGATCGCGCCACCTCCCGCGCCGCCCGCTCGGCCGCCCGCCGCGCCTCGTCCTCCCTGAGCCGCCGGATCAGCGCGCTCGTCGAATGGGCCCCCGCCTCGCCCCCGCCCTCGACGGGGCTCCCGGCCTCCTCGCGCCGTCCCGTCGCCGCGCGGGCCAGCGCCGCCTGGAGGCGCGACAGGTCGGGCGGGCCGGGCGGGGGATCGTCGGGGGCCATGGGACCGGGATGGGGACAGGGAACCGCGCAACCGTATCGGCCCGGCGGCCCCGGTCAACCACCCCCTTCGGAGGAGCCCTGTCATTCCGCGCCGTTCGCTTTAGGATCGAAGGCGAAGCCCCTTGGAATCCCTCGATGCACGCTCCCTACGCCTGCCTGCCCGCCCACAGCCGGGGCCGCCTCCACCCCGAGGAGGAGAGCCATTTCCGCACCCCGTTCCAGCGCGACCGCGACCGTATCATCCACGCGAGCGCCTTCCGCCGTCTCAAGCACAAGACCCAGGTCTTCATCGAGCACGAGGGCGACTACTTCCGCACCCGCCTGACCCACTCCATCGAGGTCGCGCAGGTCGCCCGCACCGTCTCCGCCGCCCTCGGCCTGAATACCGAGCTGACCGAGGCCGTGGCGCTGGCCCACGACCTCGGCCACCCCCCCTTCGGCCACACCGGCGAGGACGCGCTGAACGAGCTGATGGTCCCCTACGGCGGCTTCGACCACAACGCCCAAGCCATCCGCATCGTGACCAAGCTCGAACGCCACTACGCCGAATGGGACGGCCTGAACCTCACCTGGGAGACGCTGGAGGGCATCGCCAAGCACAACGGCCCCGTCCCGCGCCCCGCGCCCTACGCCCTGGAGGAATACAACGCCGTCCAGGACCTCGAACTCTCGACCCATGCCAGCGCCGAGGCCCAGGTCGCCGCCCTGTCCGACGACATCGCCTATTCCCACCACGACCTGCACGACGGCCTTCGGGCGGAACTGTTCAGCACCGACGAACTGGCCGAGCTCCCCGTCCTCCACGACAACTTCGCCGAGGTGGACCGCAGATATCCCGGCCTCAACTACTACCGCCGCCGCCACGAGGCGCTGCGCCGCTTCTTCGGCGTGCTGGTCGAGGACGTCATCACCCTGTCCCGCCGGACGCTCGCCGAGGCGGACCCCCACGGCGTGGACGACATCCGCCACGCGGGGCGCATGATGATCCGCTTCTCGCCCGCGCTCTGGGACGACCTCAAGGTGATCCGCACCTTCCTGTTCCACCGGATGTATCGCGCCCCCAAGGTGGTCGAGATGCGCCAGGCCGTGACCGGCGTGGTCCGCGACCTGTTCCCCTTCTTCATGGCGCACCCGGACGAACTCCCCAAGCAATGGCGCAAGGACGTGGCCGAGGCGGCGGACGAGGTGGCGCTGGCGAGGATCGTCGCCGACTACATCGCCGGCATGACCGACCGCTTCGCCATCGAGACCCACGCCCGCCTGCTGGGCAGCGACATGGTGGACCGGACGCGGGCCTTGAGGGGATAGGCGTAGGGTGCGCTCCGGCGCAGCTTCGAACGGTCGAGGGCACAGGGCTGGTGCCCCGAGGCATCTTCACATTCGTTGCGCGTTCCGACCCCGGAAACCGGCGAGGCCCTCCCTGATGCGGTCTCCCTTAGTCCCTGCTCACGCCGGGAAAGGACCCGACGCCCATTCCGGCCTCCGCGACGGAGCCCCCGAATCAGCCGGCCCCGTCCGTGCCATCCCCTCCGGGGGGTGTTGCGCGAATCGGCCCCCGAGCGTTCGTTGGCCCAGCCCTTCCTTAACCCTTGTCCGTCATGATAGGGCCCGACGCCGAACCGCGCGCCGATCAACTCCGGGGGGACCCTTCGCCATGAACCTTTTCGCCGACATCCGTTCCCTCGTCCTCGACGCCGTGGACGGGCTCGCGCGCGAGGGCCGCCTGCCGGAGGGCCTGCCGCTGGACGCCATCGCCGTGGAGCCGCCCCGCGACCCCGGCCACGGCGACATGGCCACCAACGCCGCCATGGTCCTGGCCAAGCCCGCCGGCCAGAACCCCCGCGCCCTCGCGGACCAACTGGCCGAACGGCTGCGCCACGACCCCCGCATCCTGTCGGCCGAGCCCGCCGGCCCCGGCTTCCTCAACCTCCGCCTCGCGCCCGCCGTCTGGCAGGGCGTCGTCCGCGCCGTCCTCACCGACCCCGCCTTCGGCCGCTCCACGCTGGGGCAGGGCCGCCGCGTCAACGTCGAGTTCGTCTCGGCCAACCCCACCGGCCCCATGCACGTCGGACATACGCGCGGCGCGGTCTTCGGCGACGCCCTCGCCCGGCTCCTCGCCTTCGCCGGCTGGGACGTGACGCGCGAATACTACATCAACGACGGCGGCGCGCAGGTGGACGTCCTCGCCCGCTCCGCCTTCGAGCGCTACCGCGAAGCCAACGGCCTGTCGCCCGAGATCGCCGAGGGGCTGTATCCCGGCGACTACCTCGTGCCCGTGGGCGAGGCGCTGAAGGACAAGTACGGCGACTCCCTCCTGAACGCCCCCGAATCCGAATGGCTGGTCGCCGTCCGCGACCTCGCGACCCAGGCGATGATGGAGATGATCCGCGCCGACCTCGCCCTTCTTGGCGTGCAGATGGATGTCTATTCGTCCGAGAAGGCCCTCTACGGCACCGGCCGTATCGAGGAGGCCATCGGCCGCCTCCGCGCCCAGGGCCTCATCTACGAGGGCACGCTGGAGCCCCCCAAGGGCAAGCTCCCCGAGGACTGGGAGCCGCGCGAGCAGACCCTCTTCCGCTCCACGCTCCACGGCGACGACGTGGACCGCCCGGTGATGAAGTCCGACGGGTCCTGGACCTACTTCGCCCCCGACATCGCCTATCACTACGACAAGACCCAGCGCGGCTTCGACCTCCTCGTGGACGTGTTCGGCGCCGACCATGGCGGCTACGTCAAGCGCATGAAGGCCGCCGTCGCCGCGCTGACGAACGGCCGCGTCCCCATCGAGTTCAAGCTGATGCAGCTCGTCAAGCTGATGAAGAACGGCGAGCCGGTGAAGATGTCCAAGCGGTCGGGCACCTTCGTCACCCTGCGCGACGTGGTGGAGGAGGTGGGTCCCGACGTGACCCGCTTCGCCATGCTGACGCGCAAGAACGACGCGCCGCTCGACTTCGACTTCGACAAGGTGACCGAGCAGTCCAAGGACAACCCTGTCTTCTATGTCCAGTACGCCCACGCCCGCGCGCAGTCGGTTCTGCGAAAGGCCGCCGAATCCGGGATCGACGTGGGGGCGGACGCACTTTCCTTGGCGGACCTGTCGCGCCTCGGCCACGAATCGGAGCTGAAGGTAACCCGCGCGCTGGGCGAATGGCCCCGCCTCGTGGAGATCGCGGCCAAGGGCATGGAGCCGCACCGGATCGCCTTCTATCTCTACGACTTGGCCTCCGACTTCCACTCGCTCTGGAACCGGGGCAACGACGACCCCTCCCTGCGGTTCCTGCAGGAGGGCGACGCGGACACAACCCGCGCCAAGATCGCGCTGGTGCGGGCGGTCGCGGTTGTCATCGCGCAGGGCCTCGGTATCCTTGGCGTGACCCCGGCGAACGAGATGCGCTAGAGGCGCGCCGCACCGGGCCCACGAGGCAGACGACGCCCCCGTCCAGAGGGGCGCGAGCAGAGCGAGAGGCACGGCATGGCTGATTGGACCGCCAACTCCAGTTTCGGCGCGCTCGGCGCGACCCGCGACCAGCGGGCGCCCCGCGACGCCGCCCCCGGCGCGGCCCCGATCAAGGCCCCGAATCCGGTCCCACGTGCCGAGCGATCGGCACCTGAACGATTCGGGCCCGACCGCCCGGCGCCCTCCATCACGGGCCCGGCGGCCGCGTCCTCGCCCGCTCCGGCCTACGCCGCGCTGGCCGAGTTCAACGCGAGGGAGGGCGGCCCACTCGCCAAGGCGCGGCTCGCTGCCTGGGCGGCCGGTGGCGCCCTGTCCGTCGCGCTCGTCGCCGGAATCGGGATCTGGGGCTACAAGCTCGTCTTGCGCGAGGTGCTGGGCCTGCCGGTGGTCGCCGCCGCCGAAGGCCCGCTACGGATCGTCCCCGCCGACCCGGGCGGCGAGGTCGTGCCCTCCCAGGGGCTCGCCGTGAACGCCATCCCCGCCGCCGGCACCGCCGCGCCGCCCTCGGACGTGCTGATGCTCGCGCCGCCCACGCCCGGTCTTTCCAAGGAGGATCTGGAGGTCGCCCAGACCACCGCCGAGGCCGGCGAGCGGTTGCCCGCCGAGGTGGCCCCGGTGCCGACCGGCCAGGGGTCCATCATCCCCAGCGGCCGCCCGCTCACGCAGGACGAGGTGCTGGCCTTCGCCGACCAGGTCTCGGCCGCCACCGCCGATGCTCCGGCCCCGACGCCCGCCGCCGCGCCTGCGACGGCTGCCCCTTCGGCCATCGTGATCCCGCCCGCGCCACCCACCGCCGATGCGGTTCCCATGGACGCCCCCGCCCCGCAAGCCACAGTCACCGTCGCGCCCGAGGACGCCGTCGGCGCCGCGCCGGCCCCCGACACCGTGGCCGTGATCCCCGCCAGCGTCCCAGGCGTCGCCACCGCGCTCCTGCCCCGCACCCGCCCGGCGACCCTCGCCGCAGCGCTCGCCGCTCCGGCCCCCGCCGCCGAGGCCGCTCCCGCGCCCGAGCCGGTTGCCACCTCCACCGTCGCCGCCGGCACCCAGATGATCCAGCTCGGCGCCTACGACTCGGCCGAGATCGCCGCCTCCGAATGGCAGCGCCTCAGCGGCGCGTTCGGCGCGCTCCTCGGCTCGCGCACGCAGGTCATCCAAGAGGCCCAGAGCGGCGGCCGCACCTTCTTCCGCCTGCGCGCCACCGGCTTCGCCGACCGTGCCGACGCCCGCCGCCTCTGCGCGGCGCTGACGGCGGACGGCGCGGACTGCATCCCGGTCACGGCCGACTGATGCCTGGGGCCGCGATCCTCGGCGTCGGGGGTCCCGCCCTCGACGATTGGGAGCGCGGCTTCCTCCGCGACGCCGACCCCTGGGGCTTCATCCTCTTCGCCCGCAACGTGGAGAACCCCGTCCAGCTCCGCCGACTTACGGCGAGCCTGCGCGAGGCGGTGGGCCGTGACGCCCCCATCCTGATCGACCAGGAGGGGGGCCGCGTCCAGCGCCTTCGCCCGCCCTTCTGGCGCGACTACCTCCCCGCGCTCGACCAGATGCGGCAGGCCGCCGATCCTCTGCGCGCCCAATGGGTCCGCAATCGCCTTATCGCGGCCGAGCTCCACGACGTCGGCATCGACGTGAACTGCGCCCCCCTGGCGGACCTCGTGGAGCCCGACACCCACCCCGTCCTCCTCAACCGCCTGTATGGGTCGGACGTGCCCACCGTCACCGCCGCCGCCCGCACGGCCGCCGAGGCGATGCTGGCTGGCGGCGTCCTCCCCGTCCTCAAGCACGTCCCCGGCTACGGCCGCGCCGTCGTGGACAGCCACCTCGACCTCCCCCGCGTCTCGGCCCCCCTCGCGGACCTCGAATCCCGCGACTTCGCCCCCTTCCGGGCGCTGCGCGACCTGCCCATGGCGATGACCGCCCACATCGTCCTCGACGCCGTGGACCCCGACCGTCCCTGCACGACCTCGCCCGACGCGATCCGCCTCATCCGCGACCGCATCGGATTCGACGGCCTCCTGATGACCGACGACATCGGCATGGAGGCGCTCTCCGGCACCATGGCCGAGCGCGCGACGGCCTCCCTCGCCGCCGGCGTCGACCTCGTGCTCTACTGCAAGGGCGAACGGCCCGACCTCGAACGGGTCGCCTCCGTCACCCCGCCCCTCGCCGGGGCCGCCGAGTCCCGCGCCGCCCGCGCCCTCGCGCTCCGCCGCCCGCCCGTGCCCGCCGACACCGCCGCCCTGGTCGAGGAGCTGGCCGACCTCCTGCCCGAATCCGCATGACTGGATCGGCCTAGATGGACGGCACGGCCCTCGCCCCCGCGATCCCCGAGACGCTGGTCGTGGACGTGGACGGCTTCGAGGGGCCGCTGGACCTCCTCCTGACCCTCGCGCGGAGCCAGAAGGTGGACCTGCGCGAGATCAGCATCCTCGCCCTCGCCCGCCAGTATCTCGCCTTCATGGAGCGCGCCGCCCGCCACCGGATCGAGCTGGCCGCCGACTACCTCGTGATGGCCGCCTGGCTCGCCTACCTGAAGTCCCGCCTCCTCCTCCCCGAGGAGCCCTCGGAGGAACCCCCTGCCGAGGACCTCGCCCGCGACCTCGCCCTCCGCCTCGCCCGGCTGGAGGCGATGCGCGACGCCGCCCGCCAGCTTCTCGACCGCCCACGCCTCGGCCGCGACCGTCTCGCGCGGGGGCAGCCCGAGACGGCCGAGGACACCCGCCGCACCGAGTTCACCGCCAGCCTGCACGACCTCCTCTCCGCCTACGCGCGCCTGCGCACCCGCGACGACTTCCG
Organism: Rubellimicrobium aerolatum; assembly: GCF_017872975.1. Taxonomy (GTDB): domain Bacteria; phylum Pseudomonadota; class Alphaproteobacteria; order Rhodobacterales; family Rhodobacteraceae; genus Rubellimicrobium; species Rubellimicrobium aerolatum. The sequence continues at coordinate 141,058 of NZ_JAGGJP010000004.1, read as the reverse complement.
CCCCTTCGCCTTCGACCGCGTCGGCGTCTACACCATGGAGCAGGCGCTCGACCGCCTCCGCCCGCTCATCGGCGATTGGGCCGACTGGAACGACCTTCGCGACTGGCTTCCCCCGGGCTGGGCCGAGTCCGGCTCACGCCGCCGCGCCGCCACGGCGGCCACCTTCGCCGCGGCCCTCGAACTGGTGCGCGAAGGTTTGGCCGAGATTCGCCAGGACGCCGACTTCGCCCCCATCCACCTCCGCGCCCGCTCCGCCCCATGATTGCAGACGCCATGATTCCCGAGCCCCGAGATCTCGCGCCCGAGGAGATCGACCGCATGGTCGAGGCGATCCTCTTCGCCGCGCTCGCGCCGCTGACCGTCGCGGAAATCGCCGAGCGTCTGCCCCCCGGCTGCGATCCGCGCCCGGCGCTCCTGCGGCTGCAGGGGACCTACGAGGGCAGGGGGGTTAACCTCCTGCGCGCTGGTGGAACCTACGCCTTCCGCACCGCGCCCGACCTTCGCCACCTCCTGGTGCGCGAGGTGGTGGAAACGCGCAGGCTCTCCCGCGCGGCCATCGAGACGCTGGCCGTGGTTGCCTACCACGGCCCGGCGACTCGTGCCGAGATCGAGGAGGTCCGGGGCGTCTCCGTCTCGCGTGGCACGCTCGACCAGCTCGTGGAACTGGGCTGGGTCCGCCTCGGACGCCGCCGTCCCACGCCCGGCCGCCCCGCGACCTATGTCACCACCGACGCCTTCCTCGACCACTTCGGCCTGGAGAGCCCCGCCGACCTTCCCAACCTCGCCGACCTGAGGGCGGCGGGATTCCTGGGCGATCCCACGGTGCAGGAGGCGCTGTCGCTCCCCGATCCGAAGCCTTGAGGCGCATCGCGGCGCAGGCGCTCGGGACCGCCCCAAGCTCCGCCACCTGCTTCGTGGCACGCCGGGTTCAGGCCGGCGCCTCGACAGCGGAGCCGGTTCCCGCTAGGACCCGCCGCCATGGTTGTGCGGATCAATCAAGCTGGCCAGACGGCGCGGCGACGCGCCGATCCCTGGTCCCTGGCGGCCTTGGCCATTGCGTCGCTGGTGCTCCTGCCGGTGCTGTCGGTGTTCTGGATCGCGGGCCAGGGTGGCTGGGACATCTGGCCCCATCTGCTGTCGACGACGCTGCCCCGCTACGCGGCCAACACGCTGGTCCTCATGGTCGGGGTGGGCCTCCTCACCTCGGCCGTCGGCACGGGGGCGGCCTGGCTGGTGACGCTCTACCGCTTCCCGGGACGCGACTGGCTGCAATGGGCGCTCCTGCTGCCCATGGCCGTGCCGGCGTATGTCGGGGCCTATGCCCTCGTCGATTTCCTCGAATACTCCGGTCCCGTGCAGATCGCCCTTCGCTCCGTCTTCGGCTGGCAGTCGGCGCGCGACTACTGGTTCCCCGAGATCCGCACGCGCGGCGCGGCCATCCTGGTCCTGTCCGGCGCCTTTTACCCCTATGTCTACCTCCTGACCCGGGCGGCCTTCCGCGAGCAGTCGGGCGCGGTCTACGAGGTCGCGCGTGCGCTGGGGGTCGGACCGGTCGCCCGCTTCGTCCGCGTGGGCCTGCCTCTCGCCCGTCCCGCTATCGCCGCCGGGGCGGCGGTGGTGATGATGGAGACGGTGAACGACTTCGGCGCGGTGGACTACTTTGCCGTGCAGACGCTGACGACCGGCATCTTCTCGATCTGGTTGCAGGCCGGTAACCTGGCCGGGGCGGCGCAGATCGCCGCCTGTGTCCTCGTGCTGGTCGTGGCGCTGGTCACGCTGGAGAAGGCGAGCCGCCGCCGTGTCCGCACCCACGGCTCGGCCCGGGCGCTCCGGCCCGTCGCGGTCCAGGCGCTGTCGGGTTGGCAAGGCTGGCTCGCCATGCTGGCCTGCCTCCTGCCGTTCGGAGGCGGATTCGTCCTGCCGGCGGGCGTTCTCCTGGCCAACTCGCTCGATGCGGAGCAATGGGTCGAGCCCGGGCTGCTCCGGGCGCTGTGGCACACGCTTGCCGTGGGCCTGACCGCGTCGGTCCTGTGCGTGGCGATGGGGGTCGTGATGGTCTATGGGGCACGCCTGTCCGGACGGCGATTGCCGGTTCTGCTGCTTCCGGTCACCGCCATCGGCTACGCCGTCCCGGGCGCAGTGCTCGGGATCGGGATGCTGATCCCGCTGGTCGCCCTGGACAACACGCTGGCGGACGGTGTGCTTGCGCTCACCGGGACGGACCCGGGATTGCTGCTGACGGGCACCTCGGCGGCGCTGACCTTGGCCTATGTGGTCCGCTTCTTCGCCGTGACGCAGGGGACGGCGGACGCCACCCTGGCCCGGATCTCGCCCTCGCTGCCGATGGCCTCGCGGTCGCTCGGACGAACGGCGGGCGGGACGCTGCGGGCCATCCACCTGCCGCTAGCCCGAGCTTCCCTGGGTTCGGCCCTGCTCCTCGTCTTCGTGGACTGCGTCAAGGAACTGCCTGCCACGTTGCTGCTCAGGCCGTTCAACTTCGAGACGCTGGCGACGCGCGTGCAGGCCAAGGCCAGCCTCGAAGCCCTGTCCGAAGCCGCGCCCGCGGCCCTCACCATCACCTTGGTCGGCCTTGCCGCGACGATCCTCCTGGCTCGCAGCACGCGCTGATCCTCCATCCCCGATGCTGGGGAGCCAGCCTCGGGGTGATCGCGCCACCGGCAGCAATATCCTGGGACGGTCAGCGGCTCCGCTCCATCCCGGTCCGGTGCCGGCCAGTCCGCGCCGTTGGGATGTGAAGGGCAGGAGAGCTAAACCCGGCGCCCTTGCTTCGAAGGGAACACCAACCGATCCAACCGACGCATCCCCGCCGGTGAACCCCCAGCGTGTCACGCTTGCATCGCGGGGAGCCGCATCGTAGTCGCATGGGCGGCCCCCATAGCTCAGCCGGTAGAGCAGCTGATTTGTAATCAGAAGGTCGGCGGTTCAAGTCCGTCTGGGGGCACCACGAACACGGGGGCGGGCCAAGTTTTCCAAGCCCGAAACCGGTGATCCTGTGAGGGCGGAGTCGATGCGGCGCAGCGAAATTCCAAAGCCGTAGGCGCATTCACGGTGTGGACACGCGCGTCAGATCGGTCGCGCCCCGACGACATCCAGAACGCCTGAGCCTATTCAGCCGCCCAGGCTACGGGAACGAAGCCGGGCACCTCGTGGTGATTCCGCTGGCCGCGTTCGGCTTCCGCCCGGGCAGCCAACAGGGCCGCCACCGTGCCGACCGATCGCCACGCGGCAGGGAAAGTGTCCTCGGCCTCGACCGTGATGTTGTCCTTGTTCATCATTTGTTCTGACACCTTCCCGTTTGAGCTTTCACGAGCGGTGCGGCGGGCCCAAAGGCCCGGCGCTCAGTAGGTGCGGATCAGGCCAACGAGGCGGCCCTGCACCTTCACCCGATCCTCGGTCAGGAGGCGGGTCTCGTAGGCCGGGTTCGCGGCCTCCAGCGCCACCATGCCCTTCTCGCGGCGGATCCGCTTCAGCGTCGCCTCCTGGCTGTCCACCAGGGCCACGACGATGTTCCCGTTGTCGGCGACCGTCGTCTCGCGGATCACCACGACGTCGCCGTCGTTGATGCCGGCGTCCTTCATCGAGTCCCCTCGCACCTCGAGAGCGTAATGCTCTCCCGTCGAGAGCATCGACTGGGGGACCGCGACATGCCGGGCGACCTCGCTGATCGCGGCGATCGGGACGCCCGCGGCGATGCGGCCCATCACCGGGATCTCCTCTGCGCCCCCGCTGTCGAGACCCCTCGCCGTCCGCGACGAAGAGGCGCGGTCGCCGGCGATGACCCGGGGCGTGAAGCCGCCCCGGCCGCTCCGCTCCGCCAGGATGTCCGGCATCTTCACGATCTCCAGAGCGCGGGCGCGATGGGGCATTCGCCGGATGAAGCCCCGCTCCTCAAGTGCGGTGATCAGGCGGTGAATTCCCGACTTGCTTCGCAGGTCGAGCGCTTCCTTCATCTCGTCGAAGGAGGGTGGCACGCCGTCGCGCTGGAGGCGCCGGTCGATGAACTCCAACAGATCGAGCTGTTTCTTGGTCAACATCCGGACAACCTCAGAGCTAGCTGCCTATGTTCTGGGGGCGTTCCCGTTTTGTGTCAAGCCGTTCCCTCAAAACGAAACGAACTCGACCTCCTGACCGGCCATCAGGGCGGGTGAGGAGGGCGGCTGCACGATCAGCCCGTCGGCCTCGGCCAACACGCTCAGCAGCGAGGAGTCCTGCCGGTCGAACGGGGCGACCGTCCCATCGGGGGCGCGGCGCCCGCGCAGGTAGTGCTCGCGCGGGCCGCCCGACGGCAGGGGAGCCGCCAGGGTCACGCGCTGGCGCGGCGCGGGGCCGGCCGGCAGCCCCATCAGGGCGCGGACGACCGGGCGCAGGAAGATCGCCCCGCAGACCATCGCGGAGACAGGGTTCCCCGGCAGCCCGAGCAGCATCGCCCCGTCCGGCATCCGCCCGGCGAGCAGCGGCTTGCCCGGCCGCATCGCGACCTTGTGGAAGTCGATCTCGGCCCCCGCCGCCCGAACGGCGGGCGCCACGAGGTCGTGGTCGCCGACCGAGGCCCCACCGATGGTCAGCACGAGGTCCGCGCCTCGTGCCAGGTCGAGGGCGAAGGCCAGCGCCTCGGGGCGGTCGGCGGCGATCGGCAGGACACGAGGCCGCGCGCCCTCGGCCAGCAGCATCGCCTGGAGGCCAAAGGCGTTGGCGGCGAATATCTGGTCGGGGTTGGGGTCCTCGCCGGGGAGGACCAGTTCGTCGCCGGTGGACAGGATCGCGACCTCGGGCCGGCGGGCGACGGCGACCCGAGATCGCCCGAAGGCGGCGATCAGGGCGATGTCGGCGGGCGACAGGCGACGGGGCGGCCTCAGCGCGGCGCCAGCGGCGAAATCGTTCCCGCGCGGGCGCACGTGGCCGGCGACGGCCGTGGGCGAGAGCGCGATCCAGCCCTCCTCGCGGGTCACCTCCTCCTGGATCACCACGGCCTCCGCCCCCTCGGGGAGCGGCGCGCCGGTGAGGATGCGCGCGGCCTCGCCCGGGCCGACCCGGCCGGCGAGGCCGCGCCCGGCGGCGGCTTCGCCGACGATCCGCAGGCGCGCGCCGGGACGGGCATCCGCGGCGCGCAGGGCGTAGCCGTCCATGGCCGAGGCGGCGAAGGGCGGCTGGTCGCGCAAGGCCGTCGCGGGGCGCAGCAGGACGCGGCCCAGCGCCCCGGAGAGCGGCGCTTCCTCCTCGCGCGGCGGGGGCACCAGGGCGAAGAGCCGGTCCAGCGCCTCGGCGACCGGGATCACGGCATCTCGTGGCGGCCCGAGGCGCCGCCATCCTTGAGCCGGACCCGGACCCCGCCGATGACCATACCTTTGTCGGCGGCCTTGAGCATGTCGTAGAGCGTCAGCGCCGCGACCGAGACGGCGGTGAGCGCCTCCATCTCCACGCCGGTCCGGCCCGTCGTGCGGACGGTCGCCGCAAGGCGGACGCCGGGGATCGCGTCGTCGGGGTCGAGGTCGAGCGCCACCTGCGACAGCGGCAGCGGGTGGCAGAGCGGGATCAGGTCGGCGGTGCGCTTGGCGGCCATGATGCCGGCGATGCGCGCCACGCCCAGGGCGTCGCCCTTGCCGACCCGGCCCTCGCGCACCAGCGCCAGCGTCGCGGGGGCCATCGCCAGCACCCCTTCCGCCACCGCGATCCGGGCGGTCTCGGGCTTGGCGGAGACGTCCACCATCCGCGCCGCGCCGTCCTCGCCGAAATGGGTCAGGCTCACAGCCCGCCCGCCGCCGACATGGGCGAGGCGAGCAGCCGGCGCGTCGCGGCGGCCACGTCCTCCTCGCGCATCAGGCTCTCGCCCACGAGGAACGCTCGGGCGCCGTAGCGGGCGAGGTCGGCCAGGTCCTGCGGCGTGGACAGCCCGCTCTCGGCGACGATGGTGCGGTCGGCCGGGACGTGGCGGGCGAGCCTCCGCGTCACGTCGAGAGAGACCTCGAAGGTCTTGAGGTCGCGGTTGTTGATGCCGATGAGCGGCGAGGCGAGACGGGTGGCCCGCTCCAGCTCGGCCTCGTCGTGGACCTCGATGAGCACGTCCATGCCCCAGTCGCGGGCGGCGGCTTCCAATTCGGCGGCCTGGGCGTCGGACAGGCTGGCGAGGATGAGGAGCACGCAGTCGGCGCCGAGGCCGCGGGATTCGGTCACCTGCCAGGGATCGTAAAGGAAGTCCTTGCGGAGGACCGGAAGCGTCACGGCGGCGCGGGCGGCGACGAGGAAGGCGTCGGCGCCCTGGAACGACGGCGCGTCGGTCAGGACCGAGAGGCAGGCGGCGCCCCCTTCGGCATAGGCGCGGGCCAGCGCCGGCGGGTCGAAGTCGGCGCGGATCAGGCCCCTGGAGGGCGAGGCCTTCTTGATCTCGGCGATCAGGCCGTAGCCCTTGCGCGAGGCTTCGGCCAGCGCCCTGGCGAAGCCTCGGGGAGCGGAGGCGGCGCGCGCCTCGGCCTCCAGGTCGGAGAGCGGGAGCGCAGCCTTGCGGGCGGCGATCTCCTCGAGCTTGTAGGCGCGGATGCGGGAAAGCGTGTCCATGAACGGACACATAGCGGGGGGGAGGAGGGTTGGAAAGGCGCTCGGGATTCGGCCCCCAGGGGCTCTGCCCCTCGCCCCTTCGGGGCTTCACCCCGGGATGCTTGGAGCCAAAGAAGGGGGGGAGTCTCGGACAGACTAAATCCCCGCGAGGCCTCCGGGTTCACTCCCGGGCTCGCGGGGACCAGGGGCGCGCGAGCGGGAGCACCGGCCGCTATTTAGCGGGCTGGGTCCAAGGGCATCGAGGGCGGAGGCGTGCCGGAGGCTGCGTCTCTCCCACCCTGGCCGGATATCTGGCCGCTCCTGGCCCATCGCGTGTGTCTCGCGCCCGGCCTTGTCGGGGCCGGGCTCGCTCTTCGTCTCTCGTCTCTCCTTTCCGCCCCCCGCCGTCGGGGCCGGCCGGCCGCCCCTGCGGGAGGGCCGGGCCGTGCGGCGGGGGAGCCGCTGCGTGTGGTCGTGCGAGGGAGAGAATCGCACGGAAGCGTTAACCCGGAGTGTCAGCAACGAACGGTCGGGCGCGATCCGCGCAACACCCCGAAGGGCCGTGCCACGCGCGAAGGTGAGTCGGAACTGGGAGGCGCCCCAGCGCGGGACTGGATGCGGGACGGGCCGCCCGCTCCACCGGCGCGGCCGTGGCGGGCGGAGGCCCGCCCGGCGGGACAGCACGGGGCCGCACCGGGCGCGCGCCGCGCCGCTGCGCGCCTTGGCCTTCTTTGGCTCCAAGTATCCCGGGGGGAGGCTCCGCAGGAGACGGGGGGCAGAGCCCCCCTCGGCGGTGGACGCGGGGGCCGCCCTGCGTCAGAGCGCGCGCCAGCCGATGTCGCGGCGGCAGAAGAGGCTCGGGGCCTCGATGCGGTCCAGCATGGCGTAGGCGCGGTCGCGGGCCTCGCGCAGGGTGGAGCCCCGCGCTGTGACGTTGAGGACCCGGCCGCCCTTGGCGACGAGGCGGCCGTCGCTCTCCGCCGTGCCGGCGTGGAAGACCATGGCCTCGGAGGTCTCGGGGAGGGCATCGAGGCCCTGGATGATGCCGCCCGTCTCGGGCGTGCCGGGGTAGCCGTGGGCGGCCAGCACGACCGTCAGGGCGTGGTCGTCGGCCCAATGGGCCTGGACCTCCGAAAGCCGCCCCTCGGCGCAGGCCTGGATGAGGTCGAGCGCCTGGCCGCCGAGGCGCATCATCAGCACCTGCGCCTCGGGGTCGCCGAAACGGACGTTGTACTCGATGAGCTTGGGACGGCCGTTGTCGATCATCAGGCCGGCGTAGAGGACGCCCTGGTAGGGGGTGCCGCGCCGGGCCATCTCCTCCAGCGTCGGTCCCACGATCTCGTCCAGCGCCCGCTTCTGGACGGAGTCGGACAGGACGGGCGCGGGGGAGTAGGCGCCCATGCCCCCCGTGTTGGGTCCGGTGTCGCCCTCGCCCACGCGCTTGTGGTCCTGAGCGGTGCCCAAGGGGAGCATCGCCGTCCCGTCGCAGAGGACGAAGAACGACGCCTCCTCGCCGGTGAGGCATTCCTCGATGACGACCTGCGCCTCCCCGTCGGCGAAGATCGCCTCCAGCGCCGCCACGGCCTCGGGGACCGTCTGCGCCACCGTCACGCCCTTGCCGGCGGCGAGGCCGTCGGCCTTGACGACGATGGGCGCGCCCTCGCGCTCGACGTGGGCCTTCGCCTCGGTGAGGTCGGAGAAGGCGGCCCAGGAGGCGGTGGGCGCGCCACAGGCGTCGCAGACCTCCTTGGTGAAGCCCTTGGAGGCCTCCAGCCGCGCGGCCTCCCGCGAGGGGCCGAAGACCAGGAGGCCGGCGGCGCGGAGCCGGTCGGCGACGCCGGCGGCGAGGGGGGCCTCGGGGCCGACGATCACGAGGTCCACCGCGTTCTCGCCGCAGAAGGCCGCCACGGCGTCGCCGTCGAGGATGTCGAGCGCGGCGCATTCCGCGACTTGCGCGATCCCGGGGTTGCCGGGCGCGGCGATCAGCCGGTCGCATTTCGGGTTCTGCTTGACGGCCCAGGCCAGCGCGTGCTCGCGGCCGCCCCCGCCGAGGATCAGGATGTTCATGGCGGCGGCTCCCCCGGTTGGCCTCAGATGCCGGGCGTTCTAAGGTGGCAGGCCAGAGCCCGCAAGGATGCCGCCCGATGGACCTCCTCGACGACGACGCCCCCCCGCGCCGCCCCAACGTGCCGGAATACTCGGTGTCCGAGATCTCGGGCGCGGTGAAGCGGATGGTGGAGGGGGAGTTCTCGTTCGTGCGCGTGCGCGGCGAGATCGGGCGGGTGTCGCGCCCCAGTTCGGGGCACCTCTACTTCGACCTGAAGGACGGGAACTCCGTGCTGGCGGCGGTGTCGTGGAAGGGGCAGGCGGCGCGGCTGTCGGCGCGGCCCGAGGAGGGGATGGAGATGGTCGCCGTCGGGCGGCTGACGACCTTTCCGGGGCAGTCCAAGTATCAGATGATCGTGGACGACCTCGCCCCCGCCGGGGTGGGGGCGCTGATGGCGCAACTGGAGGCCCGGCGGAAGGCGCTGGGGGCGGAGGGGTTGTTCGATCCCCAGCGCAAGAAGCGGCTGCCCTATCTGCCGGACGTGATCGGGGTCGTGACCTCGCCCTCGGGGGCGGTGATCCGCGACATCCTCCACCGGCTGCGCGACCGCTTCCCGCGCCGGGTGATCGTCTGGCCGGTGGCGGTGCAGGGCGCGGCCTGCGCGCCCGAGGTGGCCCGCGCGGTGCTGGGCTTCAACGCGCTGCCCCCCGGCGGGCCGATCCCGAGGCCGGACCTCCTGATCGTGGCGCGCGGCGGCGGGTCGATTGAGGACCTGTGGGGCTTCAACGAGGAGATCGTCGTGCGGGCGGTGGCGGGGAGCCGCATCCCCGTCATCTCGGCGGTGGGGCACGAGACGGACACGACGCTGTGCGACCATGCCGCCGACCTGCGCGCGCCGACGCCGACCGCCGCCGCCGAGATGGCGGTGCCGGTGCGGGCGGAACTCGTGGAGCGGGTCGCGGTGCAGGGCGCGCGGGGCGGCCGGGCGCTGCGCTTCGGGGTGGAGCGGCGGCGGCAAAGGTTGGGGGACTTGGGCCGCGCGCTGCCGAGGGGCGAGGCGCTGGTCGCGGGGGCGCAGCAGCGGCTCGACTTCCTGGCGGCGCAACTGCCGCGCGCGCTGCGGTCGGTGACCGAGCGGCGGCGGGTGAAGCTCGCGGACCTGCGGCTGGGGACGGGGGTGCTGGTGCGGAGCCTGCGGGCCGAGCGGCGGCGGCTGGAGGAGGCGCAGCGGGCGCTCGCCCCGGCGCTGGCACGGACGGCGCGGGATGCGCGGCGGGAGTTGGACGATCTGGGCGCGCGGCTCGACCGGGCGCAGGCGGCGCGGGTGCGGTTTCGGCGCGACGTGCTGGGGCGGGTCGCGCCCCGGCTCGACCCGGTGGCGCGGCGGGCGCTGGCGGGGAGCCGGGCGGACTTCGGGCGCGTGGCGGCGGGGTTCACGCCGGACCTGCCGCTGGCGCGGGTCGCGCGGCTGGGCGAGCGGCTGGATGCGCTGGACCGGCTGCGCGAGACGCTGGGCTACGAGGCGACCTTGCAGCGCGGCTTCGCGGTGGTGCGGGGCGACGGCGAGGTGGTGACGAGTGCCGAGGCGGCGGCAAGATCCGCGAGCCTGGAGATCCAGTTCGCCGATGGCCGGCACGTCGTGGGCCAGCGCCCCGCCGCGCCCACCCCCAAGAAGCGCGCCCCGGAGCCGCCGCCCGAACAGGGAAGCCTGCTCTAGGCCCTTCTTTGGCTACAAATATCCCGGGGTGAGGCCCGAAGGGCCGAGGGGCGGAGCCCCTCCCCTGTGCCCGTCAGACCCCCGCGCCGCCGCAGACCAGCGCGCCGCCGTCCTCCACCTCGTAGAGGACGGACCCGCCCGCCGCGTCGCCGGAGGGGCCGTCGCCCAGGTAGTCGGCGCGCAGGCCGTCGCCTTCGCGGAAGATGCGCCAGCACTGGGGCTCGATGTCGCCCTCGTAGTCGAAGCAGATCGCGGGCGAGGAGGCCGGGCCCTGCTGGCGCCAGGTGCCCTCCACGCAGTCGTCCGAATCGGCGAAGGCCCAGGTGACGCGGCGGTTGGGGAAGTAGTGCTCGATCCCGTAGGGGGTCTGGCCGGGCTCGCCGTAGGTGAGGGTGCGGCCGGTGACGATGGCCTCGAACTCCTCGGCGGTGAGGGCCTGCTGCGCGGCGGCGGGGCTGGCGAGGAGAAGGAGGAGGGCTAGGGCGCGCATGGGGCGGAGCCTGCCAGAGCCCGCGTGGACGCGCCAGTGCCGCGAGGGGGCTCGGCGAAACCGTGCCTTTGCAAGGCCGCGCCGAAGGATTACGTGACGGGGACGCAATTCGTGGGGGTTCCATGTCCTTCTTCGGCAAGCTCAAGGACCGGCTGTTCAAGACCTCCTCGAAGCTCGACGAAGGGCTGTCGGACATCGTGGGGGACGGGACGCCCGAGGTCGCCGAGGTCGCCGCGCCCGCCGTGGTCCCCGACCCGGTGCCGTCGCTCGTCACGCCCGCGCCCGTGCCGCCGCCCTCCACCCCCGAGCCCGCCGCGCGGCCGGGGCTGCTGGGCCGCCTCTTCGGGCGCGAGGAGGTGGAGGTGCCGCGAAGGGCTCTCGACGACGCCATGCTGGAGGAGATCGAGGACCTGCTCGTCGCGTCCGACATGGGCGTGGGCACCGCCCAGCGGGTGACGGCCAACCTCGCCGAGGGGCGGATGGGGCGCAGGCTCTCGGTGCCCGAGATCAAGGGAGTGCTGGCGGGCGAGGTGGCGCGGATCATGGACGGGGTGGCGCGGCCGATGCCGCTCTACCCGAAGCGGCCCCAGGTGGTGCTGGTGGTGGGCGTGAACGGGTCCGGCAAGACCACGACCATCGGCAAGCTCGCGTCGCAGTTCCGCGCCGCCGGCAAGACGGTGGTGATCGCCGCCGGGGACACCTTCCGCGCGGCGGCGGTGGAGCAGTTGCAGGTCTGGGGGCAACGCGCCGGGGTGCCGGTGCTGACGGCGGCGCAGGGGTCGGACCCGGCGTCCCTCGCCTATGACGCGATGGAGAAGGCGGGGCGCGACGGGGCGGACCTGCTGCTGATCGACACGGCGGGGCGGCTCCAGAATCGGCAGGACCTCATGGAGGAGCTGGCCAAGATCGTGCGGGTGATCCGCAAGAAGGACCCCTCGGCGCCGCACAACACGCTGCTCGTGCTGGACGCGACCACGGGGCAGAACGCGCTGAGCCAGGTGGAGATCTTCCAGAAGATCGCGGACGTGACGGGGCTGGTGATGACCAAGCTCGATGGCACGGCCAAGGGCGGCGTGCTGGTGGCGCTGGCGGACAGGTTCGGCCTGCCGATCCATGCGATCGGGGTGGGGGAGCAGATCGACGACCTTGCCCCCTTCGACCCCGAGGAGTTCGCCCGCGCCCTGACCGGGGCGGCCTGAGGGGTTCAGTCGTCCTGGTTCTCGGGCCGGACGAAGGTCGCGAGGATGACGAGCACGAGCAGCACGACCAGCGTCGTCAGCATCGCCAGCGGGATCTTTCCCACCCCGCAGGCGAGGCCGATGGCCCCGGCGAGCCAGAGCGACGCGCCGGTGGTGATGTTGTGGACCCGCCCGCCGGTGGTGATGATGATCCCGGCCACGAGGAAGGCCACGCCCGAGGTCACGGCGCCGATCAGGTTCATCGGGTCCACGCGGAGCTGGTCGGCGGCGCCGAGGAGGTCCGAGGCCGACAGCTCGCGCCCGATGATCGCGTAAAGGCAGGCGGCCAGCGACACCAGCATATGGGTCCGAAGGCCCGCGGGCTTGCGCCGCCATTCCCTCTCGGCCCCGACCAGCCCGGCGAGGAGCAGCGCCGCCACGACGCGCAGGAGCGCCACCGGGAAAGGGACGGCGCGGAAGGTGCCGCCCAGCTCCTGGCGGATCAGGTCGATCATGGTCACCTCGCCGTGTCCCGACGGTCCCTTGTGCGGCGGGCGCGGGGGCGTCACACTGCCCCGGCACCCGGCCGTCGCGGTCGTCATGAAGCTGCTGCAGAAACGACATGAGCGCCAGACCCGTCAACCCGATCCTCAAGCAGGCCCTGGAGCTGGGGCCGACGATCCTGTTCTTCGTCCTTTACCTCCGCATCAAGGAGCGCAGCTTCGAGATCGGCGGCGTCGAGTATTCCGGCTTCATCGTGGCGACGCTGGTGCTGGTGCCGCTGCTGCTGGCCGCGATGGCCGTGCTCTGGTGGCTGACGGGCAAGCTCTCGCGGATGCAGGTCTTCACCGCCGTCACCGTGATCCTGTTCGGCGGCCTGACGGCGTGGTTCAACGACGAGAGCTTCTTCAAGATGAAGACGACCATCGTCTACGGGATCTTCGCCGGGCTGCTGGGGGCGGGGCTGCTGTGGGGGCGCTCCACGCTCGAATGGGTGATGGGGGAGCTGCTGCCGCTCACGCACGAGGGGTGGATCATCCTGACCCGCCGGCTGGCGCTTATGTTCGCGGGGCTGGCCGTCGCCAACGAGGTCGTGTGGCGCACCCAGAGCACGGAGCTGTGGGTGACGCTGGAGACCTTCGCCTTCCCGGCCGCGCTGATGGTGTTCCTGTGGGTCCAGATCATGGCGCTGGAGCGGCACATGATCCAGGAGCCCGAGAAGGCCGAGCGGCCCTAGCGCTGCCCGCCCGGCGTGGCCGGGATAGCGCCTGCCCGCCCGGCGTGGCCGGGATAGCGCCTGCCCGTCCGGCGTGACCGGGCTAGCGCTGCCGGAACAGCAGCTCCATCTCCTCCTTGCTCATCGGCGCGGCGGAGCGGGCCTCGGCCGCGACCGCCATGCCGCGCTGGACGCCGGGGCGGCTCGCGCAGTCGTCCAGCCAGCGGGCGAAATGCGGCTTGTCATCGAGGGTCTGCTCCTGCCGCTCCCATCCGGCCGCCCAGGGGTAGATGGCCATGTCGGCGATGGTGAAGTCGTTGGTGGCGGCGAAGCGGCGCGTCGCCAGTTGCCCGTCGAGCACGCGGTAGAGCCGCCCGACCTCGTTGCGGTAGCGGTCCTGGGCATAGGGGAGGACCTGCGGCGGGTCCATCTGCGGGGCGTAGCGCAGGAAGTGGTTGGCCTGCCCCGCCATGGGGCCGACGCCGCCCATCTGCCACATGAGCCACTGGTCCACGGCGATGCGCTCGCGTTCCGTGCGGCCGCAGAACTGGCCGGTCTTGCGGGCGAGGTATTGCAGGATCGCGCCGGATTCGAAGATCGCGATGGGCTGGCCGTCGGGGCCGTCGGGGTCCTCGATGGCGGGCATCCGGTTGTTGGGGGCGATGGCCAGGAAGTCGGGTCGGAACTGGTCGCCCGCGCCGATGTTCACGAGGCGGGCCTCGTAGGGGAGGCCCATCTCCTCCAGGGCTATGGTGATCTTGTGGCCGTTGGGCGTGGGCCAGTAGTGCAGGACGATGGGCGCGGGCATGGGATTCCCTCCTGAGGATCGGCGCGCAGGATGGCATGGCGCGGGGCGGGGGCAAGGGCTTGCCTTGGGGGCGGGCGGGGCGTAATCCGCCCGCGTGGCGATTTGGGCGACCCTGATTGCGGGCCACGTTAAACATTCCGCTAAAGTGGGGGACGGTTTTCCCCATGGGCCGAACGCGAACGGGGGACCGATCATGGACCAGTGGAAGCGACGCACCCGCGCGGTGCATTCCGGCATCCGCCGCAGCCAGTACAACGAGGTCAGCGAGGCGATCTTCCTGACCCAGGGCTTCGTCTACGACAGCGCCGAGCAGGCCGAGGCGCGGTTCCTCGAGGCTGGCCCCGACGAGTTCATCTACGCCCGCTACGGCAACCCCACCACATCGATGTTCGAGCAGCGGATGGCCGCGCTGGAGGGGGCCGAGGACGCCTTCGCCACCGCCTCGGGCATGGCGGCCGTGTCGGGCGCGCTGATGGCGATGCTGCGCGCGGGGGATCATGTCGTGGCGTCGCGGGCGCTGTTCGGGTCCTGCCTCTACGTGCTGGAGGAGGTGCTGCGGCGCTACGGCGTCGAGGTGGAGTTCGTGGACGGCACCGACCTTGGCCAGTGGCGGGCGGCGGTGCGGCCAGGAACGAAGGCGGTGTTCTTCGAGAGCGTGTCGAACCCGACGCTGGAGGTCATCGACATCCGCGCCGTGGCCGAGATCGCCCATTCGGTCGGCGCGCTGGTGCTGGCCGACAACGTCTTCGCGACGCCCACCTTCAGCCGCGCCATCGAACTCGGCGCGGACGTGGTGATCTATTCGGCGACGAAGCACGTGGACGGGCAGGGCCGGGCGCTGGGCGGGATCGTGCTGGGGACCAGGCACTTCGTCCGCAAGGTGCTGGAGCCCTACATGAAGCACACGGGCGGGGCGATGTCGCCCTTCACCTCGTGGATCATGCTCAAGGGGCTGGAGACGATGGACCTGCGCGTGCGGGCGCAGGCGGCGACGGCGCTGGCGCTGGCGCAGGCGCTGGAGGGACGGCTGGGCCGGGTGATCCATCCGGGGCTGGAGTCGCATCCGCAGCACGCGCTCGCCATGGCGCAGACGGGATCGGGCGGCACGGTGCTGTCCTTCGACGTGGGTTCGCGCGAGGCGGCCTTCGCCTTCCTGAACGCGCTCCGGATCGTCGTCATCTCCAACAACCTCGGCGACGCCAAGTCGATCGCGACGCATCCGGCGTCCACCACGCACCAGCGGCTGCCCTCGGAGCAGAAGGCGACGCTGGGCATCACGCCGGGGCTGATCCGGCTGTCCTGCGGGCTGGAGGACGCCGACGATCTGCTGGCGGACGTGTTTGGGGCGCTGGAGGCCGCGCAAGCGGCGCATCCCGCGCGGGATGCCGCCGAGTAGGACGGTATCGTTGCGATTCGTTAACCTGGCCCACATATAAGATCCGCGTGACGCAGGGGGAATCGCCATGAATGTCCATTTGCCCGACCTGGACCGGGACCTGTCGCGCGCCGAGGCGGAGGACGCCCTTGGCCTGCTGCGCCGCTGGGCCGCCCGCGCCACGCCCGAGGAGGTCGCGGACCTCGACCCCGCCGTGGCCCGTCTCCTGCCGGGGCGGGAGGTGGCGAACTATCCCGACCTCGCCCGCATCTATCCCGATGGCTTCGCGCCGGATGCGGGCTATCGGGCGACGATGCCGGATCTTCAGAACGGCCCGGCCTCGCTCATCCGGGGGGCGCGGGCGCCGATCCAGCATGTCGGCATCTCGGGCTTCCGGGTGCCGATCCGCTATCGCCTGCGCGACGGGGGCGAGATCGCGCTGGAGACGGCCGTGACCGGGACCGTCAGCCTGGAGGCCGGCAAGAAGGGCATCAACATGAGCCGGTTGATGCGGAGCTTCTACCGCTACGCGGAGGAGACCTTCTCCTTCGACGTGATGGAGCGGGCTCTGGACAGCTACAAGGCCGACCTGGGGGCCTGCGACGCGCGGCTCCAGATGCGCTTCCGGTTCCCGCTCAAGGTGCCGTCCCTGCGGTCGGGCCTTTGGGGTTATCAGTATTACGACATCGCGCTCGAACTGGTGGAGCAGGCGGGGGTGCGGAAGAAGATCTTCCACCTCGACTACGTCTACGCCTCGACCTGTCCGTGCTCCTTGGAGCTGTCCGAGCACGCGCGGCAGGGGCGGGGGCAACTGGCGGTGCCGCACGCCCAGCGGTCGGTGGCGCGGCTGTCGGTGGAGGTGGTTCCGGGCGCGGGGCGGCTCTGGTTCGAGGACCTGATCGAGATGGCCCGCCGCGCCGTGCCGACCGAGACGCAGGTCATGGTCAAGCGCGAGGACGAGCAGGCCTTCGCGGAGCTGAACGCCGCGCATCCGATCTTCGTGGAGGACGCGGCGCGGCTGTTCGCGGCGGAGTTCCTGGCCGATGCGCGGATCGGCGACTTCCGCGTGATCGCCAGCCATCAGGAAAGCCTGCACAGCCACGACGCGGTGAGCCTGCTGACCGAGGGGGAGACGTTCAAGGCCGAGAGCCTGGACCCCCGGCTGTTCGGAACGCTGGTGCACACGTAGGGCGGGGTTCCAGCCCACCCTGCGGGGCGCGAGAGCCCCACGGGTCCCGCATGGCGCAGGGCGCGGTTCACCCCCGCCATGGCCTGTGCTTGGGGCGGTGGGCCTCATGGAATGCGCTCCAGCGGACCAGTTGGAACCCGGCCGGCCCCGTGGCGCGCTGAAGCCCATCCCACGAGGCGCGATGGCCGGCGTCGCTCGGGCTGCCGGCGATGCGACGTGGGGGGTGAACCCCGCCCTGCGAGGCACGGTCGCGGAGAGCGTGGTTCCGGGGCCGCAGGCCACGGGTCTCCGCACCGTCGCGCGTGGCCATGGTGCGTGAGCCCCGGCGTCGCCGGAAACCACGCAGCACCCTACGGAGTCGGCGCGGAAGTGGCGCCAGCCCTCACCAGCAGCTCACCAGCACCGTGAGGCCCGCCGCGTCGCGGGTCAGCGCCACGGCCCCCTTCGCCCCGGACGCCGGCGCGAGCACCGGCTGCACCCCGGCCGCCGCCAGCGCGCCCTGGATCGCCTCGGCGTCGAGCGCGTAGCTCACCTCGGCGGGGAGGACCTGCGTCCCCCAGTCGCGCGGCAGCAGCATCCCGATCACCGACCCGTCCTCGGCCAGCACCGGACCGCCGGCGTCGCCGTCCTGCGCCGCGACCTCCAGCCGTCGCACCGTCTCCTCGCCGTTGAGCCCCCGCACGTCGGCCAGCGTGCCGAAGGTCAGCGCCGGACGGGCCAGCGCGCCGCCGTAGGGGTAGCCCGCGACCGCGACCTCGGCCCCGATGCGCGGCGCGCCGGGCAGGAAGCCCGCCACCGCGCGGGGGGCGAGCTCGGCCAAGGGCTGGAGCACGGCGAGGTTCAGGGCCGGATCGGTCGCCACCACCCGCGCTTCGGTCGATTCGTCGAGCGTGATCCTCTCGCAGCCCTCGACCGCCTGCGCCGTGGTGACCGTCGCGCCGCCCGCGTCCACGAAGAAGCCGCTGGCGGTGCGCCGAGGCACCCGGACCTGCAACCCGGACACGAGGTCCACCGCCTGGTCCTCGCCGGGATCGACCGAGCCGGGTTCCAGCACCCCCGGCAGGCGGCGGAAGCTGGCCCGCATCGCCTCCAGAAGCCGCTCGCGCCGGGCGTCGTCGCCCACCGGCCAGACCAGCGCGAAGCCCTTGATCTGCCCGTCCACCAGCCAGGCGTAGGTCGTCGAATGGATGCGGTCGTCGCGCCCGTCGATGACGAAGGCGCTCTCGGTGCGCTGGCGGTCGCCCGTGGGCGGCACGATCTCCAGCACCTGCATCATCTCGTAGAGCGCGGCGAGCCGGTCGGGGTCGCCGGGCTGCGAGATGAGGACCACCTGCGGGCCGCCCGCGTCGCGCGGGTCGTAGCGGACGAAGGGCGGCTCCACCACCGGCCCTTGCAACAGGGCGAGCGGCAGGTCCACCTGGATGCCCGCTGCCTCGTCGCGCACGGTGTCCAGGCCCATCCCGTCGAGGACGGCGTTGAAGCCGGCCAGCAGATCGGCCCGCTGGCGCGCGGTCAGGATGCCGGTGGGCTCGTGGCCGTTGCGGGCCTGCCAGGCGGCCATGGCGGCGCGGGTGCCGCGTCCGAAGGCGCCGTCGATGCCGCCCTCGTAGACGCCCGCCCAGGCCAGCGCGCTCTGGAGCTGCTGCTTCTCGCCGGGCGACAGCGCCGCCTCGCTCGCCTCCGCCTCGGCCGGGGATTCGTCGGGGAGGGCCGGGGTCGCGGGCGCGGCGCTCACCTCCGCGCTCGACGCCGACAGCTCGCCGGGGTCGGACGCCGCCGCGCCCGGGGCGCCGGGCCAGAACCGCTGCTGGAAGCCCGCGCCGTCGGTGATCGCGGAATCGGTCGGGATCACCCCTTCGGCGATCAGGTTGGCGCGCACCGCCTCGGCCTCGGCGGGCGAGAAGGGGCCGAGCGCCACCGCATACCAGCCCGAGCCCAGGTAGTAGCCCGCCACGTCGTCGGGAAGCTGCTCCGAATAGCCCTCGGCCGAGAGCTGCGCGCGGCCCAGCGTCGGCAGGCGGTCCACCTGGATCCAGACCTGGCCCTCCTGCGCGAGGGCCGCGCCGCCCAGCGCCGCCCAGAGCGCCACCGCCGCCACCGTCCGTCTCAGCATGAACCCGTCCCCCATTCCGTGCACCGGCCCCCATCTGCCCCGCCCGCGCCGGGGCCGCAGCACAAAAGCGCGTGTCCCGCGCCCGCGCCCGCCCGACCGTGGCCCGCAGGACCCGCCCGGCCCCGCCTTGCGCGCCTGCGGGGGGCCGACTAGACGGGACGCGACCAGCCGCAGGGAAGTGCCATGGCCGACCGTCCGCGCTCCTTCCAGGAGATCATCCTTCGCCTCCAGTCCTACTGGGCGTCCAAGGGCTGCGCGATCCTCCAGCCCTACGACATGGAGGTGGGGGCGGGGACCTTCCACCCGGCGACGACGCTGCGCGCCCTGGGCTCGCGCCCCTGGGCGGCGGCCTATGTCCAGCCCTCGCGCCGCCCGACCGACGGGCGGTATGGCGAGAACCCGAACCGGCTCCAGCACTACTACCAGTATCAGGTCCTCATCAAACCCTCGCCGCCGGACCTCCAGGACCTCTATCTCGGGTCGCTCGACGCCATCGGCATCGACACCCGGCTCCACGACATCCGCTTCGTGGAGGACGACTGGGAATCCCCCACGCTCGGCGCCTGGGGCCTGGGCTGGGAGGTGTGGTGCGACGGCATGGAGGTGTCGCAGTTCACCTACTTCCAGCAGGTCGGCGGCCACGACTGCCGCCCGGTGTCCGGCGAACTGACCTATGGCCTCGAACGCCTCGCCATGTATGTCCTCGGCGTCGGGCACGTCATGGAGATGCCGTTCAACGACCCCGCCTCGCCGATCCCGCTGACCTATGGCGACGTGTTCCGGCAGACCGAGGAGGAGTATTCGCGCCACAACTTCGACGCGGCGGATACCGAGCGGCTGCTGCGCCACTTCGAGGACGCGGAGCGCGAATGCCGCCGCCTGCTGGAAGCCGAGGAGATGGACCCCCGCACGGGCAAGCGCATCGTCATGGCGCATCCCGCCTACGACCAGTGCATCAAGGCAAGCCACCTGTTCAACCTGCTCGACGCGCGGGGCGTGATCTCCGTCACCGAGCGGCAGGCCTATATCGGCCGCGTCCGCGCGCTGGCCAAGCTCTGCGCCGACGCCTTCGTGCGGACCGAGGCGGGCGGCTTCGTCCCGGGCGCGACGGCGTGACGGGCCGCACGCTCGCCCTCCTCTTCGCCCTTTTCGCCCTCGGGACGGGGGGCGCGATGTATTACCTTCAGGTCTACGCCTATTACCGCGAGCTCACGCCCGAGGAGGCGGGGCCGGTCCTCCTCGTCCCGCAGGGCGGCGGGGGAGGGGAGCCCATCCCCGTCGCGGATCTCCGGGCCATCGACAGCGATTCGTCGCCCATCCGCTTCCGGTCCTGCTTCGCGACCTCCGCGCCGCTGGACGACCTCGCCCGGCGCTTCCAGCCCTACGACGACCCCACCCCTCTCACCGCGCCGGGCTGGTTCGGCTGCTTCGACGCCCGCGCCATCGGCACCGCGCTGGAGTCGGGCGAGGCGCGGGCCTTCCTGTCGGTCAGGGACCTGCGCTACGGCATCGACCGCGTGGTGGCGGTGCTGCCCGACGGGCGGGGCTTCGCCTGGAACCAGATCAACGCCTGCGGGGCCGTGGTCTTCGACGGCGAGCCCGCGCCCGAGGGCTGCCCGCCCCCACCCGAGGCGGCGCGCTAGGGCCGCGTCCCCGCGCGCGGGGCCAGCCGCTTGCGGACGAAGCGCGCTGTGCCGACCAGGGTGTCGGGCGCGTTGCCCAGGTAGGCGGCGACCCCCGCCATGGCCCGCGACATCCGCCGCGTCCGCAGCGCCCGCAGGATCTCCTGCGGGATGAACTGCCCGTAGTAGCGCGCCCAGTGCCGGCGCGCGGCGCGCAGCAGCTCGGCGTCCTCCATCGGCCCGCCGGGGCCGAGGTTCTTCTCGATCGCCGCCATCTGCGACCGGTAGAGCCGCGTCGGCGACTTGGTCTGCTGCGAGGGGTGCAGGCGGTAGAGCATCACCTTCTCGCCGTGGCAGAGCCCGGCCTCGCGCCGGCCGAGCAGGCGGAAGTGCAGGTCGTGGTCCGCCGCCGGCCCGATGCCGCCGTCCACGCCGCCCGCCCGCTCCAGCGCGGCGCGGCGGTACATGCACTGCGAGAAGCAGGGCGTGAGCCCCAGCGCCACGTCGCGCCCCGAGAAGCGCCGCAGGCGCAACGGGTTGGCCCGCACGAAGGCGCCCCTCGCGTCGATCACGTCGTTCGAGCCCAGCACCATGTCGATGCCGGCCGCGAAGGCCGCGAGGTGGGCGCGGACGGCGCCGGGCAGCAGGATGTCGTCGGCGTCGAGGAACAGGACGAACTCGCTCTCCGAGGCGCGCAGGCCGGCGTCGCGGGCGACGCCGTCGCCCTGGTTGGGCTGGGTCAGCGCCCGGACGCCCGGATAGCTCCGCGCGATGGCGAGGGTGTCGTCGATGGAGCCGTCGTCGACCACCAGCACCTCGATGTCGGGCCCGTCCTGCGCCAGGGCGCTGTCGATGGCGTCGCGCAGGAACGGGGCGGCGTTGTAGGCCGCGATGATGATGCAGACGTGAGCCATGGGTCCTCGACGGGATCGGAGATATGTCGGGCCACCCTAGCCGGATTGTCCCCGAATTGGAAACGGGTCGCGCGGGGCCGGAGCCATTGGCGAAGCCGCGCCGAGGCTCGCCTCCCGCTTGCCGGGCCCGCGCGGTCCTCCGGTCGCATCCGGGGCGGCCCGCTCGGGCGTGGACATCCCGCCCGTCCTGGTGCATCCCCCACGGGCCTTCAGCGACCCGGAAATGACGCCGTGCCCGACCTTCTCATCGAGCTCCTCTCCGAGGAGATCCCCGCCCGGATGCAGCCCAAGGCCAGCGAGGACCTGCGCCGCCTCGTGACCGACGGCCTCGTGGAGGCCGGGCTCACCTACGCCCACGCCAGCGCCTTCGCGACGCCGCGCCGGCTGGCTCTGGCGGTCGAGGGGCTGGCCGACCGCTCCCGCCCCGTGCGGGAGGAGCGCAAGGGGCCGTCCGTCACCGCGCCCGAGGCGGCGGTGCAGGGGTTCCTGCGATCCACGGGCCTGACGCTGGACCGGCTGGAGAAGCGGGCGGACAAGAAGGGCGAGGCCTATTTCGCCGTCATCGAGAAGCCGGGCCGCGAGGCCCCGGAGATCGTGGCCGAGGTGCTGGAGCGGGTCATCCGCGACTTCCCCTGGCCCAAGTCGATGCGCTGGGGGTCGGGGTCGCTCCGCTGGGTGCGCCCGCTCCAGGGCGTGCTCTGCCTGCTGACGCGCGAGGACGGGGCCGAGGTCGTGCCCTTCGAGATCGACGGCCTGACCGCCACCGCCACCACGCGCGGCCACCGCTTCCACGCCCCGCAGGGGGTCTCCGTCACCTCCTTCGAGGACTACGAGCGCAAGCTGAAGGCCGCCCATGTCGTCCTGAACCCCGAGGAGCGCCGCGACCGCATCCGCCACGACGCCGCCACGCTGGCCTTCGCCCAAGGGCTGGAGATCGTCCCCGACGAAGGCCTGCTGGCCGAGGTCGCGGGGCTGGTCGAATGGCCCGTCACCCTCCTGGGCCGGATCGAGGAGGAGTTCCTGGGCCTCCCCCCCGAGGTGCTGCGGACCTCGATGAAGGAGCACCAGAAGTTCTTCTCGGTCCGCAACCCGTCCACGGGCCGGATCGAGGGCTTCGTGACGGTGGCCAACATCGACACCGCCGACCGGGGCGCGACGATCCTTCAGGGCAACGCCAAGGTGCTGCGGGCGCGCCTGTCGGACGCGCGCTTCTTCTGGGAGAACGACCTGCGGGTGGCCCGCTCGGGCATGGCCGAGTGGAAGGAGGGCCTGCGCGCCGTCACCTTCCACAACAAGCTGGGCTCGCAGGCCGAGCGCATCGAGCGCATCGCCGCGCTGGCCCGCGAGATCGCGCCGTTCGTGGGTGCCGATCCCGACCTCGCCGCGCAGGCGGCGGAAGTGGCCAAGCTGGACCTCCGCTCCGCCATGGTGGGCGAGTTCCCCGAGTTGCAGGGCCTCATGGGCCGCTACTACGCGCAGGCGGCGGGCCTCCCCCCGGAAGTCGCGGCAGCGGCCGAGGAGCACTATTCGCCGCTCGGCCCCACCGACGAGGTGCCTGTCGCGCCCGTCTCGGTGGCCGTGGCGCTGGCGGACAAGATCGACACGCTGACCGGCTTCTGGGCCATCGACGAGAAGCCCACGGGGAGCAAGGACCCGTTCGCGCTGCGGCGGGCGGCGTTGGGAGTGATTAGGCTTAGCCTCACTAACCCATCGAAGAAGCCGATAACCCGTGTTGACCGTCTATGGCATCTCATCTTCTTCCATTTGGAGGATGAAGCAGCTTTTCATCGGCTAAATCAGCTTGTTGCAAGCTTGAACGAGTCCGAGCAGATCATCTTGGACCTTCAAAACTTAGGCGGAGTCGATTTTTCCAAGCTCATCCAAGGCCTCTCTGAAGATCGTCGCGCAATGGCCATGGAGTTCATCGAACTCGGTCAGCGTCTGCAAACCAATATAGTTGAATCGAAGAAGAAGGCCGCTGACCTCCTTGCCTTCCTCCACGACCGCCTGAAGGTCCACCTCCGCGACGCGGGCATCCGGCACGACGTCATCGACGCCTGCCTCGCCATGCCGGGGAACGACGACCTCGTTCTCCTGGTCCGGCGGGCCGAGGCGCTGGCGGCGTTCCTCAAGACCGAGGACGGCGGCAACCTCCTCCAGGGCTTCAAGCGCGCCGCCAACCTCCTCGCCCAGGCCGAGGCCAGGGACGGCGTCGAATACTCCTTCGGCGCGGACCCGAAATGGTCCGAATACCCGGAGGAGACGGCGCTCTTCGCCGCGCTCGACGCGGCGGAACAGCGCATCCGTCCGGCGATGGAGCGGGAGGACTTCGGCGAGGCCATGTCGGCGCTGGCCGCCCTGCGCGCGCCCATCGACGCCTTCTTCACGGTGGCGCAGGTCAACAGCGACAACGGGGTGATCCGCCGCAACCGCCTCAACCTCCTGAGCCGCATCCGCCGCCTCTGCCTGGAGGTTGCGGACCTGACCAAGGTCGAGGGCTGAGGGAACCGCTGCGTGGGGCGGGGTTCATCCCGCCATGGTCGCGCCGGTGGCAGGCTGAACCCCGCCCTACGCCGATGCACGGCAACGCATTCGATCCCGCCCCGTAGGGTGGGTGGTTCCGCGTCCTGGGCGCGGGTTCACCCACCATCCCCGGCCCCTGGCGGGTGAACCTCCGCGTGGCCCGCGGAGCACCACCCGCCCTACGCCCATCACGCCCGCCGCGCGCCGATGGCGCGTGAGCCACCCCCGCCGCCCAACCCCCGCCACAATCCTGCGGCACGGGGACGCCGCCATGCCCGCCCCGTCCGCGCACCCGCCCCAAAGGTCGCAACGCACCGCCCTTTCCGAACCGCCCCCTCCGCACTATCCTCCGGCCGGAAAGGATGCCGCAGTGCAGCGACACGTGACGTTCCCGCAGATCACGCTGGTCACGGCCGACGCTCCGATGTCGGCCGGGGTCCATGGCGGCCGCGCGAAATGCCTCCAGCGGCTGATCCGGCTGGAGATGCCGGTCCCTCTCACCGTGGCGCTGTCCTTCGATGCCGTGCGCGACATCGCCAAGGGGCGGATGCCGGACATGGCGGCGATCCTCGCCCCCTTCGGCTACGCGCCGCTGCTGTCGGTGCGGCCGTCCAGCCTCGACCCCGACTGGGGCGGCCCCGGCGCGATCCTCAACATCGGCATGAGCGATGCGCGGCACGAGGACCTGACCCAGACGGCGGGCGAACGGGCGGCGACCTCGCTCTACCTCCGCTTCGTGCAGACCTACGCCGTGCAGGTCGCCCGGCTCGACCCCGAGCCCTTCGACCTCCCCCCCGAGCCCACGCGCGAGGCGCTCAAGGCCATGCTCCAGGCCTACGAGGCCGAGACGGACGAGCCCTTCCCGCAGGACCCCGCAACCCAACTGGCCGAGGTGCTGCGGAGCATGGCCCGCGCCTGGGACGGCACGACCGCACGGCTCCTGCGGCAGGCCAAGGGCGCCCCCGCCGACGCCGGCCTCGGCCTGGTGGTGCAGGCCATGGCACTGGGCGTGGGGCGCGGCGAATCGGGCTCGGGCGTCATCCAGTTCGTGGACGCCAAGACCGGTGAGCCCTGCATCGCCGGCCGCTATCTCGGCCAGAGCCAGGGCCGCGAGGCGCTGCGCGACAAGCGCGACGCCATCCCGCTGACTCGCGCCGAAGGCAGCCCCTCGCTG
Source organism: Rubellimicrobium aerolatum (assembly GCF_017872975.1). Classification (GTDB taxonomy): domain Bacteria; phylum Pseudomonadota; class Alphaproteobacteria; order Rhodobacterales; family Rhodobacteraceae; genus Rubellimicrobium; species Rubellimicrobium aerolatum. The sequence goes on along the minus strand of NZ_JAGGJP010000004.1, from coordinate 116,140 downwards.
GAGGAGCTGGCCCCCTTCGCCCTGCGGGAGCTGCTGGCCCACGGGCAGATGGGCCGCGAGCGCCTGCGCGAGGAGATGCAGATCGAGTTCACGCTCGAGAACGGCCGCCTTCGCATCCTCGACGCCGTGCGCGTCCCCCGCTCCCCCCGCGCCGCCGTCCGCATCGCCGTGGCGCTGGCCGAGGACGGCGTCATCCCGCGCGAGGAAGCGGTCCTGCGCGTGGAGCCCGGCTCGCTCTCCTCGCTCCTCCACCGGCAGGTGGACCCCGAGGCCCCGCGCGACCGCATCGTGGCCGGCATCGCCGCCAGCCCCGGCGCGGCCTCGGGCAGGATCGTCCTGACCGCCGCCGACGCCCAGGCCTTCGCCGCGCGGGGCGAGCCCTGCATCCTCGTGCGGCGCGAGACCACGCCCGAGGACATCCGGGGGATGCACGCGGCCTCGGCCGTGCTCACCGTGCGCGGCGGCATCACCAGCCACGCCGCCGTCATCGGGCGGGGGCTGGGCTTGCCTTGCGTCGTCGGCGCGTCGGGCCTGGAGATCGACCGCCGCCGCCGCACCGTCACCGCCCCCGGCGGGCGCGTCCTGCACGAGGGCGACATCATCACCGTGGACGGCACCTCCGGGGAGGTGCTGGCCGGCGAGGCGCGCACCCTGGACGCCGCCATCGACGGGGCCTTCCGCACGCTGCTCGACTGGGCGGACGAGTTCCGCGACATCGGCGTGCGCGCCAACGCCGACACGCCGCAGGACGCCGCCATCGCCCGGGGCTTCGCCGCCGAGGGCATCGGCCTCTGCCGCACCGAGCACATGTTCTTCGAGGGCGAGCGCATCGGCATGATGCGCGAGATGATCTTCGCCGAAGCGCCGGGCGCGCGCCGCGCCGTGCTCGACCGCCTGCTTCCCATGCAGCGCGCCGACTTCGCCGCGCTGTTCCGCATCATGGCCGGCAAGCCGGTCTGCATCCGCCTCTTCGACCCGCCGCTCCACGAGTTCCTCCCCTCCGACCGCGAGGCGCTGCGCGACTTGGCCGAGGGGCTGTCGCTCCCCCTCTCGGACGTGGAGCAACGGGTGGAGGCGCTGCGCGAATACAACCCCATGCTGGGCCTGCGCGGCGTCCGGCTGGGCATCACGGTCCCCGAGATCTACGAGATGCAGGCCCGCGCGATCTTCGAGGCCGCCGTGGAGGCCGGCCGCGACGGCGACCCCGTGGTGCCCGAGGTGATGATCCCCCTCGTCTCGGCCCGCCGCGAGGTGGAGATCGTCAAGGCCCGCGTCGACGCCCTCGCCTCCGCCGTCCGCGCCGAGACGGGGGTCGAGTTCGCCTACCGTCTCGGCGTCATGGTGGAGACCCCCCGCGCCGCCCTGCGCGCCGAGGAGATCGCCCAGCACGCGGCCTTCCTGTCCTTCGGCACCAACGACCTCACGCAGATGACCTACGGCCTGTCGCGCGACGACGCCGGCCGGTTCCTCGGCACCTACGTCGAGCAGGGCGTCTACGAGGAGGACCCGTTCCACACCCTCGACCTCGACGGCGTGGGGGAATTGCTGCGGATGGGGGCCGAGCGCGGGCGACTCGGACGGCCCGACGTCACACTCTCCATTTGTGGGGAGCACGCCGGCACTCGCCGCGCGATTGAGTTCTGCCGGCTCCAGAAGTTCCACTACGTCTCCTGCTCGCCCTACCGCGTTCCGATTGCGCGACTTTCCGCCGCCCAACTTGCCTTGGAAAAGCCACAACTGATTGAGGATTAGGCAGGGGGAGGACGCGGGGCCCGAAGGCCTCGGCGGATTCCCCCAGGCCGGTGCGGCACCGCTCCGCGCACCGGACTGTGGCGGCATGGACACAACAAGGGTTTTCTTCGTAGCCCATCCCTCGGCGCCAGCGCAACGCGCCGGGAACGATGGGACAGCCGATGAACCTGGATGGCCGGCGACCGAGGCGGATCGCTACGCGCATCGCCGCGCTGGTGGCACTGGCGGCGGGCCTTTGGGCCGGGGCCAGCGCCGCCGGGGCCATGCCCGACGCCCCGCCGGAGACGGTCTATCCCGCCGCCTTCCCCGCCGCCCTCGTGCCGCAGCCCATGGCGATGCCGGCGGTGATGCCGACCGCGCGCACGCCGCTCGCCGCGCTCCGGGCCCGCATCGCCACGGCGGTCCCCGCGGGAGGCCAGGACTGGCGCTGCCTCGCCCAGGCCATCTACCACGAGGCGCGGGGGGAACCGCTCCAGGGCCAGGTCGCAGTGGCCGAGGTGGTGCTGAACCGCCGCGACAGCGGGCGCTACCCCGCCACCGTCTGCGGCGTGGTCGAGCAGGGCACCGGCGAGCGCAACCGCTGCCAGTTCAGCTACTGGTGCGACGGCCGCTCGGACGCCGTCGAGGACCGCGCGGCCTGGGACCGGGCGGGCCGCGTCGCCCGCGCCATGCTCGACGGAGCGCCGCGCCCGCTGACCGGGGGCGCGATGTTCTACCACGCCCGCGCCGTCTCGCCCGGCTGGGCCGACGACTTCACCCGCACCGCCGCCATCGGCGACCACCTGTTCTACCGCGAGGAGGGGCGCGGCCTCGCGGGCCTCCACATGGCCTCCAACGCCTCGCGCTGAGCCTTGCTTGCCCGTCCCGCCGCCCCACGCTAGGGGACGGCGAAGCAGCGGGGGCAGGGATGCCGAGCGACGAGATCCGACAGGCCTTCGACCACCCCTTCGCGCGGAGCGAGGCCACGGGTTCCAGGCCGCTCGACCGCATCTCGCTCCGCGATCATGTCGTCGAGGCCGAGATCGGCGCCTTCGAGGTGGAGCGCGGCGTCCGCCAGCGCCTCCGCTTCGACATCGTGGTGGAGGTGCTGCCGCCGCACGGCGCCCCGGACGACGTGGACCGCATCCTCTCCTACGACCGCCTCGCCGAGGCCGTGGAGGCCGAGCTCATCCGCGAGCGCCTCGCCCTCCTCGAAACCCTGGCCGAGCGCGTCGCCGCCCGCATCCTGAGCGAACCCCAAGCCCACCGCGCCTTCGTCCGCATCCAGAAGCTCGACCGGGGGCCGGGCGACCTGGGGGTGGAGATCGTGCGAAGCCACGAGGACGCAATGTTCCAGAAGGACGACATGAAGAAAGCCCCGAGACCCCGCGTCGTTCTCCTGGGCGCGCGCGCGGCGGCGTCCCCCGCCCTCGCCCGGGCGATGCACATCCTCGGGGGAGACGGCGTGCCGCTCGTGCTGGTAGCCCCCGCCGCCAAGGCGCCAAGAGCGGCCACGCCCGAGGCGCAGGACCGCGCGGACCTGCTCGCCGCCGATCAGGGCGCATGGCTCCTCGCCGCGCGTCACCCGGAACTGGTCGTGGCCGCGAACCAGACCGAGGTGGAGTGGAACCTGCGCCAAGGGCACCCGGTCGTCTGGGCGCCGACCAAGCTGGCGCTCGACAAGGGTTGGACGGGCAGCGACCAGCTTTATCGGACGATCATGTTCGCATGGTCGCTCGACGCCCTTGAGGTGGTCCTGATCGGCGTGCCGCTCGACGGCCTGATGGAGGCCCCCCTCCGCGTCCGCCGCGCCACGCTGAGGGCACCGCTGGAATCGCTGCCGTTCCGGGATGGGGACGCCCCCGAATGACCGCCTACTGGCGTCCCATCCCCATGACCGACCCCGCCCGCCCGCGCGGCGCCCTCCCGCTCGCCGGCGGCTGGTGCTGGTTTGATCGGCTGGAACGCCTGTCCCGCGACGCCGCGCCCGAGGTGGTTCCCCTCTCCGAGGCTCCCCCGGACGTGCTCGACCGCCTGTCCGCCCCCCGCGCGCCCGTCGCCCGGCTGGACCTGTCCGCCCCCCGGATCATGGGCGTCCTCAACGTCACGCCCGACAGCTTCTCGGACGGCGGCCTCCATGCCACGCCCGAGGCCGCGCTGGCCCGGGCCCGCGCCCTGGCCGGGGCCGACATCCTCGACATCGGCGGCGAGAGCACGCGCCCCGGCGCGGCGACCATCCCCGCCGAGGAGGAGATCGCCCGCGTCCTCCCCGTCCTTCGCGCCCTGCGCGCGGACACCGACCTCCCCCTCTCCATCGACACCCGCAAGGCCGCCGTCGCCCAGGCCGCGCTCGACGCCGGGGCCGACCTCGTCAACGACGTGTCCGGCCTCGCCTTCGACCCCGCCCTCGGCGCGGTGGCGGCGCGCGCCGGCGGCTACTGCCTCATGCACGCGCAGGGCACGCCCGAGACGATGCAGGCCGATCCCCGCTACGACGACGTGCTCCTCGACGTCCACGACGCGCTGGAGGCGGGCCTCGCGCTGGCGGAATCGCAGGGCATCCCCCGCGCCCGCGTGCTGGTCGATCCGGGCCTCGGCTTCGGCAAGACGCTGCAACATAACGTGAGCCTCCTCCGCCGCCTTTCGCTCTATCATGGGTTGGGCTGCGGGCTCCTCGTCGGGGCCTCGCGCAAGGGCTTCGTGGGCGCGCTGGGAGGCGCGGCGCAGGCGCGGGACCGGATGCCGGGCTCGGTGGCCCTCGCTCTCCACGCCGTCCGGCAGGGGGCGCAGGTGGTGCGGGTGCATGACGTGACGGAAACAAGACAGGCCTTGAGCCTGCATCAAGCAGTGGGCGGGACGACATGAGCAGGAAACTCTTCGGCACGGACGGCGTGCGCGGGACGGCCAACGCCTGGCCGATGACGGCCGAGATGGCCTTGCGGATCGGCGCGGCGGCGGGCCGCTACTTCCGCAACGACGGGTCCAACGGGCACCGCGTGGTGATCGGCAAGGACACCCGCCTGTCCGGCTACATGTTCGAGAACGCGCTGACCGCCGGCCTCACCTCCACCGGCATGAACGTCCTCCTCCTCGGCCCGGTGCCGACCCCCGCCGTGGGGCTGCTCACGATCTCCATGCGCGCCGACGTGGGCATCATGATCTCCGCCTCCCACAACCCGCACCGCGACAACGGCATCAAGTTCTTCGGCCCCGACGGCTTCAAGCTCTCCGACGAGGCCGAGGCCGAGATCGAGGCGCTGGTCGAGCAGGGCGTCGAGCCCACCCGCGCCGACAACATCGGCCGCGCCAAGCGCGTGGACGACGGCCGCTTCCGCTACATGGAGCGGCTCAAGGGCACCTTCCCGCACGGCCGCCGCCTCGACGGCCTCAAGGTGGTGATCGACTGCGCCAACGGCGCGGCCTACAAGGTCGCCCCCGACGTGCTCTGGGAGCTGGGCGCGACCGTCGTCCCCGTCGGCACCACGCCCAACGGCACCAACATCAACGAGGGCTGCGGCTCCACCGCCCCCCACACGGCGGCCGAGACGGTCGTGGCCCATGGCGCCGACCTCGGCATCTGCCTCGACGGCGACGCCGATCGCGTGATCCTGATCGACGAGAACGGCGAGGTCGCGGACGGCGACCAGCTCATGGCGCTCATGGCCGCGCGCTGGGCCGACCAGGGGCGGCTCGCGGGCGGCACGCTCGTCGCCACCGTCATGTCGAACCTCGGGCTCGAACGCTTCCTCGCCGGGCGCGGCCTCCGGCTCGAACGCACCGCCGTCGGCGACCGCTACGTCGTCGAGGCGATGCGCGCCGGCGGCTGGAACCTGGGCGGCGAGCAGTCGGGCCACATCGTGATGACCGACTACGCCACCACCGGCGACGGCCTCCTGGCCGGGCTCCAGGTCCTCGCCGCCATGATCGAGACGGGCCTCCCCGCCTCGCGGCTCCTGCGCCAGTTCGACACCGTGCCGCAGCTCCTCCGGAACGTCCGCTACGCCGCCGGCCAGCAGCCGCTCGCGGCGCCGACCGTGGCGCAGGCCATCGAGGGCGCCAAGGCCCGCCTCAACGGCCACGGCCGCCTCCTGATCCGCAAGTCCGGCACCGAGCCCCTGATCCGCGTCATGGCCGAATGCGAGGACGAATCGCTCCTGTCGGAAGTGGTGGGCGAGGTCGTGGAGGCCGTGGAGCAGGCCGCCCTGGTGCGCGCGGCGGAGTAGGGGGCCGCCGCGACGGTCGGTTCGCCATCGTAGGGCGGGCTTGAGCCCGCCACCGGCGCGACCCCGCAGGGTGGGGTTTCACCCCACCATCGCCCGTCAGATCGCCGTGAACCCGTTGTCCACGAACAACTGCGCCCCGTTCACGAAGCTCGCCTCGTCGCTCGCCAGGAACAGCGCCGCCCGCGCCACCTCCTCGGGCTCGCCGATGCGCCCCTGCGCGGCGATGATCGCCGCCTCCGACACGTCCACCCCCAGCCGCCGCAGCTCGTCCACCTCGCGCAGCCCGTGCGGCGTGCGGATGAACCCCGGACAGACCGCGTTGCAGCGGATCCCCCGGTCGCGGAACTCCACCGCCACCGCGCGGGCGAACATGTGCACCGCCCCCTTGGTGGTGTCGTAGAGCACCTCCATCGGCGTCCCCGCCACGGCGCTGATGCTCGACGTGCAGACGATGCTCCCGCCGCCCTGCGCCAGCATCCCCGGCAGCACGGCCTTGGTCATCAGGAACATCGACTTGACGTTGACGGCGTGCAGCCAGTCCCATTCGGCTTCCGTCGTCTCCAGGAACGGCTTGATGACGATGGTGCCCGCGTGGTTGAACAGCACGTTCGCGACCCCATGCACCGCCGCCGCGCCCCGCACCGCCGCCTCGACCTCCGCCGCCACCGACACGTCCGCCCCGAACGCCTCGGCCACGCCGCCCGCGCTGCGGATCGCCCCCACCCGCGCCCGCGCGGCGTCCATGTCGCGGTCGATCACCGCCACCTTCGCGCCCTCGGCCGCGAACAGCGACGCCGCCGCGCCCCCCATCCCCGTCGCCCCGCCCGACACGATCGCCACCTTGCCCGCCAGCCGCCCGCCCATGCCGTGTCCCTTCCTGAACCGGGCAAACCTTCGCAGAGCCGTCGGAAAAGGAAAGCGTCCCCCTCAGACCGCCAGCGACGACCGCGTCGGCGCCGCGACCGGCATCGTGAACGTCAGCCGCGTCTCGGTCTCGTCGGACTGGGCGACCAGCTCCCCGCCATGGGCGCGGGCGATCTGCGCGGCGATATACAACCCCAGCCCCAGCCCCTTGTCGCGGAACCGGTCGGGCTGGCGCTTGAAGGGCTCGAACAGGTCGGCCAGCACCGGCGCGGGGATCGGCCGCCCGCCGTTCTCCACGCAAAGGCTCACGGCCCCGTCCTCGGTCTTGGCGACGACGCGCACCGGCCGCTCGGCCGATCCGTGCGCCAAGGCGTTCCCCAGGAGGTTTGACAGCATCTGCCCGATGCGCCGGGGGTCGGCGCGCAGCGGCGCCAGCTCGCGCAGGTCGGCCTCGATGGCGCGGTCGGGCCAGACGCTCCGCATCTCGGCGACGATCTGCCCCAGGATCGGCCGCAGGTCCACCTCTTCCATCATCGCCAGCGGGATGCCCCCCGCCAGCCGCCCGCGCGCAAAGTCCAGCGCCTCGTCCACCAGCCCCCCCATGCGGTCCAGGCTTCCGTCCATCAGGTCGAGGATGCCCCGCCCCCGCTCGCCCAGGGGCTCCCGCCGCAGGAACCGCACCCCCGCGCCGAGGGCGGCCAGCGGGTTCCGCAGGTCGTGGCCCAGCACGGCGATGTATTGCTCCCGCAGGGTCGAATCCTGCCGCACCTCGGCCAGCAGCCCCTCGCTCGCCTCCAGCCGGCGCTGCGCGTCGATGTGGAAGCCCAGGAGGTCCGCGAACAGGTGGAACGTCCGCACGGTGTCGGCCCCGCTCACCGGCTTGGGCTCGGAATCGAAGCCGCAGAGCGTGCCCCAGAACGTCCCGTCGGGCAGCCGGATGGGGACGGCGATGTAGCAGGCGATGTTGTAAAGGGCCGGGATCGGGCTGTGCCGCCACACCTCGTCCGTCGGCGCGTCGTCGAAGACCACCGGCTCGCCCGAATCCCGCACCGTCTGGCAGAAGGTCGTCTCGATGGGCAGCTCCTGCCCCGGATGCAGCCCGAATCCCGCCCGATCCAGCGTCGCCGCCGCCGTCCAGCGGTCCTGGGTGACGCGGGCCACGGCGGCGATGCCCACCCCGGTCATCGAGGCGCAGACCGACAGGATCGACGGCACCACCGGGATCCTCTGGACCAGAGCCACGTCGGAGGCCACGTCGGGCGCCCCAGCGGCGTCGGAGCCGATGCCGTCGATCATGCGTGCATCTCCGTCCATGCTGGAAACAGCCTACTCTCCGGGCGGGGGATTGTCACCGGCCACGGCCCGCTTGCCGTCGCGGCCCCCGGCGACCCGGCTGCGGAGACGCCCGAGCCTGCCCCCGAATCACCCAGAACAGGCGTTGCGCGAACCGCCCCCTGACCGTTCGTTGCTGTCGGACGCCGTTAACCCTTCCCTGGCATATTGAACGCGAAAGGGCGCCGAATCCCTCGGCGCCCCCCGGTCCTGGAAAGGAGGAACGATGACGAACTCAGTTGCGCGCGCGATCGACCATCTTGCCCTTCGAGATCCAGGGCATCATCGCGCGGAGCTTCTCGCCGACCTGCTCGATCTGGTGCTCGTCGTTGATGCGGCGCGTCGCCTTGAAGAAGGGCTGGCCGACGGCGTTCTCCTGCATGAAGTCGCGGACGAACTTGCCGGTCTGGATGTCCCGCAGGACCTCCTTCATGCGGGCCTTCGTCTCCTCGTAGGGGAGGATGCGCGGGCCGCTGACGTATTCGCCATACTCGGCCGTGTTGCTGATCGAGTAGTTCATGTTCGCGATGCCGCCCTCGTAGATCAGGTCCACGATCAGCTTCACCTCGTGCAGGCACTCGAAATAGGCCATCTCGGGCTCGTAGCCGGCCTCGACCAGCGTCTCGAATCCCATGCGGATCAGCTCCACGAGGCCGCCGCACAGCACCGCCTGCTCGCCGAACAGGTCGGTCTCGCATTCCTGGCGGAAGTTGGTCTCGATGATCCCCGACCGGCCGCCGCCGATGGCCGAGCAGTAGGACAGGCCGATCTCCATGGCCTTTCCGCTCGCGTCGTTGTGCACCGCCACCAGGCAGGGCACGCCGCCGCCCTTGACGTATTCGCCGCGCACGGTGTGGCCGGGGCCCTTGGGCGCCATCATGATGACATCGACGCCCTTCTTGGGCTCGATCAGGCCGAAGTGGATGTTCAAGCCATGCGCGAACGCGATCGCCGCGCCCTCGCGCAGATGGTCGTGGACGTAACGCTTGTAGGTCTCGGCCTGCAGCTCGTCGGGCATGGTGAACATCACGAGGTCGGCCCAGGCCGCGGCCTCGCTGATCCCCATGACGGTCAGGCCCTCGCCCTCGGCCTTGGCGCGCGAGGGGGAGCCTTCGCGCAGCGCCACCACGAGGTTCCGGGCGCCCGAGTCGCGCAGGTTCAGCGCATGGGCATGGCCTTGGCTGCCATAGCCCAGGATCGCGACCTTCTTGTCCTTGATCAGGTTCACGTCGCAGTCGCGATCGTAGTAAACGCGCATCGGGGTCCCTCCGTCCAACCGTTTCGCGGCGTCCTATCGCAGCGGCAGGCAGAGGGCAATCGCCCGGCCCCCAGCCGGGGGCCGGACCCCTCGCGCGCGGGCTCAGAGCAGCAGCACGCTCGCCTCGGTCAGGTCCACGGGGGCCGCGAAGCTCGCGAGGAGCCGGTCGGCCGTCGCCCCGTCGCCGTCCGCGTCGAGGTAGAGCCGCAGCCCGTCCCGGCTTTCGACAAGGCGCGCGTGCCCCGAGGCGGCCGTGCCCTGGGTCACGAGGTAATCGTCGGCGAGAGGCGTCCCCGCCCGCAGCCCCAGCGCGCGGCCCGAGACGCCCACCCGGTCGCCCGTGCCCCAGTCGGCGATGATGTCCTCGTTCGCGACGCCGGTCGTCACCATGACGAAGGTGTCGGCGCCCGCCCCCCCGGTCAGGCGGTCGAGCGCGACGCCGCCGTCCAGCACGTCGTTGCCGGCGCCGCCGATCAGGCTGTCCGTGCCGCTGCCGCCCAGGAGCCGGTCGGCGTCCAGCCCGCCGTCGAGCCGGTCGTTCCCGGACTCGCCCATCAGCAGGTCCGTGCCGGCGTCGCCCAGCACGGCGTCGTTGCCGGTGCCTCCATAGACGGTGTCGCGCCCGCCGGCGCCCCGCACCACGTCGTTGCCGTCCAGCGCCCGGATCACGTCGTTGCCCGCCGTGCCGGTCAGCCGGTCGGCCAGGGTCGTGCCCTGCGGCGCGGCGGCGACGGCGCCGACGGCGATGGTCGCGACGGCGGTGGCCGACTTCATCTCGCCGTCCACGAGGGTGTAGGTGAAGCGGTCGGTGCCGGCGAAGCCCGCGCGCGGCGTGTAGCTGAACGTGCCGTCGGTCTGGACGGCGACCTGACCGCCCGCCGGGGTGGTCAGGGTCGTGGTCGTGGTCCAGACCGGGCGCGTGACGTAGCCCGACTGGATCACGGTGACGAAGTTCAGCATCCCGTCCACGAATCCCAGGCCGGGGTTGGTCCCCTGGCCAGCGCTCGCCGGGTCGTAGAGGCCCGCGACCCAGCCCAGAAGGGTCCCGTCCGGGTCCCGGTCCAGGCCCGCGCCGTTGTTGATCCCCAGGTTGCCGGTCAGCGTGACGCCCGGCGCGACCCGGAAGCTGTCGTTCGCCGCGATGGGTGCGATGGCCATGAAGTTCTCCCCTGCCCGTCCGCCCGTCGGCCGGGCGGGTCCGTCTGCCATGGGGGTATCTATCATTCCCGCCGCGCGTGTGATCACGGGCTTAGGTCCTATGACCGACGGTCCGAAGTCCCGGACGTGGCCGCCGGCCGCTCAGCGCAGCCCCAGGCCGAGCTGCATGAGCCCGCGCCGCACCGGCCCGATCCCATGCATCGCCCGCAGCCCCAGCGCGCGGAGCGGCCCGAGCCCGCCGATCGAGGCGCGGTTCAGGGCGTCGATGCCGAAGGCCCGCAGCCGGATCTCCGGCTCCCGCGCGCGGGCGTAGGCCGCCAGCCAGGACTCCTCGCCGATGTCGTCGGGCCGCGCGCGGGCGAGGTCGATCATCGTCCGCAGGTCGCCAAGGCTCATGTTGAGCCCCTGCGCCCCGATGGGCGGCACCACATGGGCCGCCTCGGCCATCAGCGCCGTGCGCCGCGCCGTGACGCGATCCGCGACCTGCGTGACGATGGGCCAGAGCTGCCGCCCCCCCACGGGCGCGAGCGGCCCCATGACCTGCGCCGAGCGGGCGTTGACGGCCCGCGCGAACTCCTCGTCGGGCAACCCCTTCAGCCGCAGCGCCTCCACCCCGTCCGTCATCCAGACCACGGCCGAGCAGGGCCGTCCGTCGTGGTCGGGCAGCGGGACCAGCGTGAAAGGGCCGCCCGAGGCATGGACCTCGGTCGAGACGCCCCCGTGCGGGCGATCGTGGGTGACGGCGAAGACCAAGGCCTTCTGCCCGTAGCGCGTGGTCCTGACCCCGATCCCGCAGGCCCGGCGCACCGCCGAGTCGCGCCCGTCCGCGCCCACGAGCAGCCGCGCCGCGACCCGGCTCCCGTCCGAGAGGGTGGCCGTCACCTCGTCCACCTGCGCCACCCGGCCGGCAAAGCCGGTGCCGCGCCGCAGGGCGACGTTGGGCATCCCGGCCAGCCGCTCGGCGAAGGCGCGCTTGAGGACCGCGTTCGTCACGTTCCAGCCGAAGGGCTGGTCGCCCAGGTCGCCCGCGTCGAAGTCGCGCCGCACCGGGGTTCCCCGGGCATCCACGATCCGCATGACGCGGAGCGGCGTCGCCTCGGGCGCGAGCCGGTCCCAGAGGCCCGCCGCTTCCAGCAGCGCCCGGCCGGGGGTGAGGATCGCGGTGGTGCGGAGGTCGGCGTCGGGACCGTCCGGCGTCTCGGCCGGAGCGGGGTCCACGCAGGTGACGCGGAGCCCCAGGCTCCCGAAGGCGGCCGCCGCCGCGAGGCCCGCCGTGCCACCGCCGGCGACGAGGATGTCGGTGCTGTCCATGCCACCTCAGATAGGCCGGTTCGCCAGCCTCGGGAAGGGTCAGCCGAGCCGCGCGAGGAAGCCCGCGAGGTCGTCGGTGTGGTGGTGGATGTGGTCCTGCGCCAGCGCCTCGGGGCCGACCAGCACCGTCCGCATTCCCATCAGGTGCGGCACCATCAGGTTGCGCGGGTCGTCCTCGAACATCGCGCCCTCGGTGGGGGACAGCCCGTCGAGCGCGAAGACCGCCTCGAAGGCGGCCTGCTCGGGCTTTGGCAGGAAGCCCGCGTGCTCCACGCCATACACGGCGTCGAAGGCGCCGGTCAGCCCGCGCGCCGCCAGCACCTTGGCCGCGTAGGCGCCATCGCCGTTGGTGTAGACGATCTTGCGGCCGGGCAGCGCCATGATCCGCGCGGCGAGATGCGGGTCGGGCGAGAGGGCCGAGAAGTCGATGTCGTGGACCTCGGCGAGGTAGGGGCCGGGCTCTACCCCGTGCTCGGCCATGAGGCCGGACAGCGTGGTGCCATACTGCGCCCAGTAGTGGCCCCGGAGCCGGTCGGCCTCGGCCTCGGTGACGCCGAGCGCGCGCGCGACATAGGCCGTCATCCGCACCTCGATCTGCGCGAAGAGCCGGGCCGAGGGGGGATAGAGGGTGTTGTCCAGGTCGAAGACCCAGGCGCGGACATGAGCGAAGGAGGCGGCGACCATGGGCGGGACCCTACGGAGGTCGGGGGTCCGCCGCAACCGCGCCCGCTTGCGCCGCCGCCGGGCCAGCGTAACATCCCGTGCATGACAGACCCGAAAACCCAGCGCGACGCCTATGCCCTGATCCTGGAGGCGATCGACTCCGGCATCTACAAGCCCGGCGACCGGCTGGTGGAAAGCGAGCTCGCCGACCGCTTCGGGGTGTCGCGCACCCCCATCCGCGAGGCGCTCCAGCGGATGGAGACGCAGTCGCTCCTGTCCCGCGACGGGCGGAGCCTGATCGTCGCCTCGCTCGACCACAACCAGCTCGCGGAGCTGTATGTCGTGCGGGGGGAGCTGGAGGGGCTGGCCGCGCGGCTCGCCGCCAAGCACGCCACGCGCGAGGAGGTGCGGGTGCTGCGCGACATGCTGGAGGCGGACCGGGCGCTGGTGAGCGATCCCCAGGCGCTCAGCCGCGCCAACCGGCGATTCCATCGGCAGATCCATCTGGCCTCTCACAACCGCTTCCTCGTGCAGCAGCTCGACCTCGTGCACCGCTCCATGGCGCTGCTGGCGTCCACGTCCCTGTCGGCCGAGGGGCGGTCCAAGGGGACGCTGGAGGAGCACGAGGCCATCGTGCGCGCCATCGAGGCGGGGAACGGCGAGGCGGCGGACGCCGCGCTGCGGGAGCACATCTCGCGGGCCTTCATGACGCGGCTCCGTCTCGACGCGGCGAAGGTGCAGGCGGCGGAGTGACGGCGGCGTCGATGCCGTGCTCGGTCTTGTCCCAGTGGAAGGGGCGGGCCGCCAGCTCCCACAGGGCCTTGTAGACGGCGAGGGTCGCGAGCGGAAAATAAAGCATCAGGGTCGGGGACCAGAAGGCGAGGCCCGGCTTGCCGGCCCGGCGCGCGCCGACGCAGGCATAGGCGATGTCGAGGGCCTGCGTCGCCAGGAACAGGATCGACAGCGCCACGAGGACCGCCGGCGGAAGCAGGGAGGCGAGAGGGTGCGGCAGGCCCAGCGGCAGGAGCCAGAAGCTCCAGAGCAGCGGCGCCAGCGCGAACTGGAGGATGGCGCCGAGGAACATCACCTGCACGCCCCAGAAGCGGCGGGGGCCCAGCTCGCGCCAGAGGCGGACGGGGTCGCGCATGTGGACGGCCCAGGTCACGGCGTAGCCCTTGAGCCAGCGCGACCGCTGGCGGACCCAGGGCCAGGGGCGGAAGTTGGCCTCCTCCTGGGTGGCGATGGGGATCATCTCGGTGAGGTAGCCGGCGCGGGCGAGACGGAGGCCGAGGTCGGCGTCCTCGGTGACGTTGTGGGCGTCCCAGCCGCCGACGGCCTCCAGCGCCTCGCGCCGCAGGAACAGCGTCGTGCCGCCGAGCGGGACGGCGAGGCCCAGCCGCTGGATGCCGGGGAGGAGCACGCGGAACCAGCCTGCGTATTCGAGCGTGAAGCAGCGCGCCACCCAGTTGCGGCGGTGGTTGTGGTAGTCGAGAGCGCCCTGGAGGCACGCGGTGGACGGGCCGCGCCGGGCGAAGGCGAGGGCGACCTTGTGGAGGTGGTCGGGCGCGGGCACGTCCTCGGCGTCGTAGAGGCCGAGGATCGAGCCACGGGCGAAGGCGAGGGCGTAGTTCAGCGCGCGGGGCTTGGTGCGGAGCGTGCCCTCGGGAACCTCGACGATGCGCGCCCAGGGGGGCAGGGCCGTCGCCTCCAGGGTGGCGCGGGTCAGGCGGTCGTCGTCCTCCACGATCAGGCAGAGGTCGAGGAGGTCGCGCGGGTAGTCGAGCGCCTCCATGCGGCGGAGCAGGGTCCGGGCGATGCCGGTCTCGTGGTAGAGGGGCACGAGGAGCGAGATCACGGGGAGGCGCGCGGGCCGCACGTCGGAGGCGGGCTCGGGCGACGGGCGGCGCAGCGTCGCGGCGACGGCGGCGAGCTTGAGCGCGGCGCCCGAGACGAGGGCCAGCGCGGCGAGGGCCACGAGGCCCAGGAGGACCGCCGGGGGATGGAGCAGGGTCAGCCCCCCCAGAAGGGACAGGGCCAGCGCCGCCACGCCCGCGAGCGCGGAACCGGGCAGCGAGCGGCAGCTCGACCGGGAGGGGGGGAGCGTTTCGGCGCGGGCCACCAGCGCCCGCCCGGCCGTCGCGGCGAGAGCGGCGGCGAGGCTACGGGGCTCGGCGGGCAGGAGGCGGACGGGGCCGCCGAAAACCGCGCTGAGGCGCGGCAGGTGGGCCGCGCCGCGCATCGGGTCGGCGCAGAGCACCGCCGTCGCCGTGCCGCCCGCCCGCCAGGGCAGGAGCCCCTCGGCCAGGGCGAGCACGGGGTCGAGGCGGCCCGGGAGCCCGGCCTCGGGCGGCTCGGCCAGCGGATCGACGGGGATCAGGCCATCGGGCAGCCACGACCCGGCGTCCCGCGCCGGCCGGGGCTCGGGCAGGCGGACGGGCGGCATCTCGGCCGCGAGGGCCGTCGCGTGTCGTTCGATTCGAATCAGTCGTTCCGCCATGCCTTTTCCTCCTTTGCTGGGGAAAAGGATGCCGGAGGGCGGTTAACGCGCGATTAAGCGATCGCGCGTTGGCTTAACCGTATCTTCAGGACTTCGTGCGATCCGCCATCGCCTGCGCGAATCGGTCGAAGAGATAGGCGCTGTCCTGCGGGCCGGGCGAGGCCTCGGGGTGATACTGCACGCTGAAGACCGGGCGATCCACCATGCGGAGACCGCAGTTGGAGCCGTCGAACAGGCTCAGATGGGTCTCCTTGACGCCCACGGGGAGGGTCTGGCTGTCGACGGTGAAGCCGTGGTTCATCGAGGTGATCTCGACCTTGCCGGTCTCCAGATCCTTGACGGGGTGATTCGCCCCGTGGTGGCCGTGGTTCATCTTGACGGTCCTGGCGCCGAGGGCGAGCGCGAGCATCTGGTGGCCGAGGCAGATGCCGAACAGCGGCACGTCCGAGCGGTCGAGGACGCCCCGGATCATCGGCACGGCGTAGTCGCCGGTCGCCGCCGGATCGCCGGGGCCGTTGGACAGGAACACGCCGTCGGGGTTCAGGGCCAGCACGTCGTCGGCGGTGGCGGTGGCGGGGAGGACCGTCACCTCGGCGCCGACGGAGGCCAGCGAGCGCAGGATGTTGCGCTTCGCGCCGTAGTCGATGGCGACGACGCGGTGCTTGGGCTCCGTGAGGCGGCTGTAGCCCTGCGGCCAGGCCCAGCGCATCTCGTCCCAGCGGTAGCTTTGGGCGCAGGTGACGCCCTTGGCGAGGTCGAGGCCGACGAGGCCCTTGAAGGCGCGGGCGCGGGCGACCAGAGCCTCGATGTCGAAGTTGCCCTCGGGGTCGTGGGCGAGGGCGACATGGGGGGCGCCCTGCTGGCGGATGGCGCGGGTCAGGCGGCGGGTGTCCACGCCGCCGATGCCGATGCGGCCGCGCCGCTGGAGCCAGACGGCGAGCGAGTCGGTCGCGCGCCAGTTCGAGGGCTCGGTCGGGTCCCACTTGACCACCAGCCCCTCGGCCACGGGGTCGGCGGCCTCGTCGTCCTCGGGGTTGGCGCCGACGTTGCCGATGTGGGGGAAGGTGAAGGTCACGACCTGACCGGCGTAGGAGGGGTCGGTCAGGATCTCCTGGTAGCCGGTCATGGCGGTGTTGAACACCAGCTCGGCGACCGTGGTGCCGGTGGCGCCGAAGCCCATTCCGAAGAACAGGGTCCCGTCGGCCAAGGCGAGACAGGCGGTCGGACGCGGCGACTGCGGCATGACGGGCTTCCCTTCCGTGGATCGGGCACCCCCTACGCGGGCGGGGCGCGGGGGTCAAGCGGGGGACGGGGCGGGCCGATTGCGCCAGGGGGTCGCGGGTCCTATGACCGCCCTGGCAGCAAGAAGGAGAGGGCCATGGACCTGCGCGCGCGGATCAACGAGCAGCTCAAGGAGGCCATGCGGGCCAGGGCAGCGGATCGCCTGGGCGTGCTGCGGCTGATGAGCTCGGCCATCAGGGACCGCGACATCGCCGCGCGGGGGGAGGGGCAACCCTCGCCGGTGCCGGACGAGGCCGTGGTCGCGGTGCTGGCCCGGATGGTCAAGCAGCGGGGGGAGAGCGCGCGGGCCTACGACGACGCCGGGCGCGCGGACCTGGCGGGCAAGGAGCGGGCCGAGGTGGTGGTGATCGAGGAGTTCCTGCCGCGCCAGCTCTCGGAGGCCGAGACGGAGCAGGCCATCGCGGCAGCCATCGCCGAGACGGGGGCGGCGTCGATCAAGGACATGGGCCGGGTGATGGCGGCGCTGAAGGCGAGGCACGCGGGCGCCATGGACTTCGGCAGGGCCGGGCCGATGGTCAAGGCGCGGCTGGGCTGAGGCGGGATCAGCGCAGGCGGCGGAGCGCGTTCTCCAGCTCGGGCTTGAGGATCAGGCGCTCGTCCTCGCTCAGGAAGGCGCCGATCTCCACGGTGCGGCCGGAGCCGGAGAGGGTGAGGTAGTTGGGCACGGGGCCGCCCGTCTCGTGCAGGGCGGCGCGGACCCAGTGGGGGTTGGCCTCCCAGCGGCGGGGCGGGCGGCGGGGGTCGTGCCGGGTGAGGAGGATGCGGTCGGGCCAGAGGCGCAACTCCTCGCGCACCTCGCCCGAGCGGTAGGTGAGCTGGAGGGCGAACCAGAGCGCCGTGAAGGTGAGCAGGACGAAGGGCAGGAGGCCCCAAAGGACGGGCGAGCCCAGCATCGTCAGGAGCGGCAGCGCGGCCAGCGCCCCCGAGACCCCGAAGAAGGCGGCGAAGCCCCGGCGGGGCAGGGAGCGGTGCGGCCAGAGCCGGAGCTGGGCGACCGGCCTCGGCGTCCCCTCGGTCGGAGTGGGGTCCGTCCATTGGTAGGGCATGGCGTCCGTCGTCCCTCCTGCGCTCCTCCTGGCTGCCAGCGAACTAGGGGCGGGGCGGCGGCGTCAAGGCCCCAGAACGCGGCCCCAGAACGCGGCCCCAGAACGCGGAAGGCCCCGGCGGGGCGGGGCCTTCCTGTCGATCCCGGGAGGCCGGCGGCCTAGTGGCTGTGGCCGCGGCTCCAGTCGGAGGGCTTGGGCAGGATCTCGAACGTGTGCTCGGGCGGGGGGGACGGGAGCGTCCATTCGAGCGTGTCGGCCCATTCGTTCCAGGGGTTCGCCGGCGCGGTGCGCTTCTGCGTCAGCAGGACGTAGAACAGCATCACGATGAAGAACAGGAACGAGGCGAAGGCGATGAAGGCGCCGATCGACGAGACGTAGTGCCAAGTGGCGAAGGCCTCCGGGTAGTCGATGTAGCGGCGCGGCATCCCCTGGCGGCCCAGGAAGTGCTGCGGGAAGAAGGTGACGTTGGCGCCGATGAAGAACAGCGTGAAGTGCACCCGGCCGACCCATTCCGGCATCATCCGGCCGCTGAACTTGGGCAGGTAGAAGTAGAGGCCCGCGAAGATCGCGAAGACCGCGCCCAGCGACATCACGTAGTGGAAGTGGGCCACGACGTAGTAGGTGTCGTGGTAGTAGCGGTCGATCGGGGCCTGCGACAGCACCACGCCGGTCACGCCGCCCATGGTGAACACGAAGATGAAGCCGATGGCCCAGAGCATGGGCGTCTTGAACTCGATGGAGCCGCCCCACATCGTGGCGATCCACGAGAAGATCTTCACGCCGGTGGGCACCGCGATGACCATGGTGGCCAGCATGAAGTAGGATTGCTGGGTGAGCGACATCCCGGCCGTGTACATGTGGTGCGCCCACACGACGAAGCCCAGCACGCCGATCGCGATCATCGCCCAGACCATCGGCAGGTAGCCGAACACCGGCTTCTTGGAGAAG
This sequence comes from Rubellimicrobium aerolatum, assembly GCF_017872975.1. Taxonomy (GTDB): domain Bacteria; phylum Pseudomonadota; class Alphaproteobacteria; order Rhodobacterales; family Rhodobacteraceae; genus Rubellimicrobium; species Rubellimicrobium aerolatum. Next base: position 97,807 of record NZ_JAGGJP010000004.1, on the reverse strand, counting down.
GTCGCGACGACGTGGGAGATGATCCCGAAGCCCGGGATGATGACGATGTAGACCTCGGGGTGGCCGAAGAACCACAGGATGTGCTGGTAGAGCACGGGGTCGCCGCCGCCCGAGGGCTGGAAGAAGGTCGTCCCGAAGTTGCGGTCGGTCAGCAGCATGGTGATCGCGCCGGCCAGCACGGGCAGGGCCAGGAGGATCAGCCAGGCGGTCACGAAGATCGACCAGGCGAAGAGCGGCACCTTGAACAGCGTCATGCCGGGGGCGCGCATGTTCAGGAAGGTGGTGATGATGTTGATGGCGCCCAGGATCGACGAGGCGCCCGACAGGTGCACCGCGAAGATCGCGAGGTCCATCGCCATGCCGCCGTCCGAGGTCGAGAGCGGCGGGTAGAGCACCCAGCCCACGCCCGCGCCGTTCTGCCCGTCGCCGCCCGGCGACAGCCAGGAGGCCACGCCCAGCGTGGTGCCGGCCACGAAGAGCCAGAACGACAGGTTGTTGAGGCGCGGGAAGGCCATGTCCGGCGCGCCGATCTGGAGCGGCATCAGGTAGTTGCCGAAGCCGCCGAACAGGCCGGGGATGACCACGAAGAACATCATGAGCACCCCGTGGTAGGTGATCATCACGTTCCAGAGATGGCCGTTGGGCGTGCAGGTGGCCGGGTCGGAGGCGGGCCAGAAGCGCGCGCCTTCGAGGCACATGTACTGCACGCCGGGGTGCATCAGCTCCATCCGCATGTAGACGGTGAAGGCCACCGCGATGAAGCCGGCGAGACCCGACACCCAGAGGTAGAGGATGCCGATGTCCTTGTGGTTCGTGGACATGAACCAGCGGGCGAAGAACCCCCGCTCGTCATGGTGGTCTGTGTGGATGGCGGCGTCGGCCATTGCGGCGGCTCTCCCGAGAGGAATCGTGAGGGCCTGCGGCGGGAGCCTGGCCCATACACCGCGCGTTCTAGATTGATCGTGTCCGTCCGGCAAGCCGACAGGGGGTCGCGGTGCTTGCCTTCGAGGCGATTCTAGCGGGTCCGGGAGGGGCGGACGTTGACCTGCGTCAATCCCGAAGCGCCATTCCTTCGGGAACAGCGCCCATGCGGCGGTCGAAGGTCCGGCGGAGCGCGGCGTCGAGGTCGCCCATCGACACCGGCAGGCCGAGGTCCACGAGGCTGGTGACCCCGTGCCCACGGATGCCGCAGGGGACGATGCCGTCGAAATGCGACAGGTCCGGCTCCACGTTGATGCCGATGCCATGGAAGCTCACCCAGCGGCGCAGCCGGATGCCGATGGCGGCGATCTTGTCCTCGCGAGCCGAGCCGTCGGGGTTCGGGGCCTTGTCGGGGCGCGTGACCCAGATGCCGACGCGGCCCTCGCGCCGCTCGCCCCTGACGCCGAACTCGGCCAAGGCGTCGATGACCCACCCTTCGAGGTCGCGGACGAAGCGGCGCACGTCGCGCCCCCTTTGGTTCAGGTCCAGCATGACATAGGCCACGCGCTGGCCGGGGCCGTGATAGGTGTATTGCCCGCCGCGCCGCGCCTCGAAGACCGGGAAGCGGCCGGGGTCGGTCAGGTCCTCGGGGCGGGCGGAGGTGCCGGCGGTGTAGAGGGGGGGATGCTCCAGGAGCCACACCGTCTCGGGGGCCTCGCCCTTCGCGATGGCCTCGGCCCGCGCTTCCATGAAGGCTAGGGCCTCGGGGTAGGGGACGAGCCCCTCGCTGTGTCGCCAGTCCACCATGGCCCCCACATGGCGCGGATCGGACGTCACGAAAAGAGGGGGAAAACCGCGCGGCCCCCCTTGCAGGCGTCCGAAGGGCTCGTTTATACGGCCGCTCACCAAGCCAGGACATGCGGTTGTGGCGGAATTGGTAGACGCGCAGCGTTGAGGTCGCTGTGGGGTAACACCCGTGAAGGTTCGAGTCCTTTCAACCGCACCATGGCCCTTCGGGGCCGACCATCGAGAAGCCTGCCCCCCGGGGCAGGCTTTCGTCGTTCCGGGGCCGGGGTCCGCACGCCCATTCCCGTCGCTTTCGGTCGATCCTGCGTCGCATGCCGACCTCGGTGGCACGATCCCTCACGACATCGTGGCGCATCCTCCGGCTGGCCGGGGGGCCTGTCCGCCAAATGCCCGCTTCTTGGGCGTCTGCCCGTGTGCTAGACGAATGTGATGGGGAATGGGGGCCGGGTGGCGGCGGCTCGGCTTGTCACCGGCGCGGGGCCTCGGTTAAGTCGGCCGGACCTAGTGCGGCGGGGGCCGCGAGCAAGAGGGAGTGGGGCGTTGGTGCAGCCTTCGACAGATGCCTTCGTGCAGTTCGACCGCGTGCAGAAGAGCTATGACGGCCAGACGCTGGTGGTGAAGGACCTGAACCTGTCCATCCCCAAGGGCGAGTTCCTGACCATGCTGGGGCCGTCGGGGTCCGGCAAGACGACCTGCCTGATGATGCTCGCGGGATTCGAGACGGCGACGAACGGGGAGATCCGGCTCCAGGGGCGCAACATCAACGACGTGCCGCCGCACAAGCGCGGCATCGGCATGGTGTTCCAGAACTACGCGCTGTTCCCGCACATGAGCGTGGCCGAGAACCTGTCCTTCCCGCTGGAGGTGCGGAAGATGGGCCAGGCCGAGCGGGAGGCGAAGGTCAAGCGCGCCCTCGACATGGTGCAGATGGGGGCCTTCGCGAACCGGCGGCCGGCGCAGTTGTCGGGCGGGCAGCAGCAGCGGATCGCGCTGGCCCGCGCGCTGGTGTTCGAGCCGGAGCTGGTGCTGATGGACGAGCCGCTGGGCGCGCTGGACAAGCAGCTTCGCGAGCACATGCAGTTCGAGATCAAGCACATCGCCGACAACCTGGGGATCACGGTGGTCTACGTGACCCACGACCAGACCGAGGCGCTGACGATGTCGGACCGGGTGGCGGTGTTCAACGACGGGCGCATCCAGCAGCTCGCGCCGCCGGACGAGCTCTACGAGGCGCCGGTCAACAGCTTCGTGGCCCAGTTCATCGGCGAGAACAACACGATGACCGGCGTCGTCACCGCCATGGAGCGGGACCGCTGCGTGGTGCGGCTCGATTCCGGCGACGAGATCGACGCCATGCCGGTCAACGTGAGCCGGGTGGGCGAGCGGACCAAGGTGTCGATCCGGCCCGAGCGGGTGGAGTTCAACCGCGCCCGGTTCCAGCCCGGCGCGCACACGCTGCGGGCGCGGGTGGAGGAGTTCATCTACATGGGCGACATCTTCCGCACGCGGCTGTCGGTGGCGGGCAACGACGACTTCGTCATCAAGACCCGCAACGCGCCGGACCAGACCCGGCTGCAACCGGGGCAGGAGATCGAGATCGGCTGGCTGCCGCAGGACTGCCGGGCGCTGGACGCGGCGTGAGGGGATGCCGCCTTCGGGCGGCGCAACGACCAACAAGGTTCAACAGGGAGAACCGTAGAATGACGATCACCAAACTGATGGGCTCGGCCGCGCTGGCGCTGCTGCCCATGGCGGGCGCGGCCTTCGCGCAGGACGCCTCGGCGGAGCTGCCGCCCTGCGAGGGCTGCGCCGAGTCCATGGTCATCATGTCCTGGGGCGGGGCCTACCAGAACTCGCAGCTCAAGGCCTACGTGGAGCCCTACATCGCCCAGACCGGCATCGCCGTGACCTGGGACGAATCGTCGAACGAGGCCATCGCCAAGCTGCGCGCGGCGCAGGAGGCGGGCAACATGCCCTTCGACCTCGTGGACGTGGAAGGGCCCGACGCCCAGCGCGCCTGCGACGAGGGGCTGGCGGCCGAGATCGACGTGGCCGAGGTGCTGGCGCCCGGCGCGGACGGCGCCACGGTCGAGGACGACTTCGGCGATTCGCTCATCAACGACTGCTACGTGCCGCAGATCTACTTCTCCACGACCTTCGGCTACCGGACGGACGTGGCCGAGTGGAACGGCGCGACGCCGGACGACCTGTGCGACGTGTTCGACACGACGGCCTTCCCCGGCAAGCGGTCGCTCCAGGCGAGCCCCAAGAAGAACCTCGAATGGGCGCTGATCTGCGACGGCGTGCCGGCGGCGGATGTCTACAAGGTGCTGGAGGAGGAGGGCGGCGTCGAGCGCGCGCTCGCCAAGCTCGACACCATCAAGGGCGACGTGATCTGGTGGACGGCCGGGGCGGAGACGCCGCAACTGCTGGCCGACAAGGAAGTGGTGATCGGCTCCACCTACAACGGGCGGCTGTTCTCGGTCATCGCCGAGCAGGGGCAGCCGGTCGAGATGCTGTGGGATTACCAGAACTTCGACTTCGACGGCTGGATCGTGCCGGCGGGGCTGGACGAGGCGCGCATGAACCGCGTCATGCACTTCCTGCACTTCGCGACCGACACCCAGCGCCTCGCCGATCAAGCGAAGTACATCGCCTACGGCCCGGCGCGGGCCTCGTCGCAGCCGCTGGTGTCCACCCACGCCGAGCTGGGCATCGAGATGGCGCCGTTCATGCCGACCAACCCGGACAACATGAAGAACTTCCTCGTCAACAACATCGAATGGTGGGCCGACCACCAGGACGAGGTCGAGGCGACGTTCCAGAACTGGCTCGCCCAGTGACACTTGCGGCGGGGCCTCTCGGGGCCCCGCCCGACCGGCGAAGGGGGTGACGGCATGGCCGACGCGACGGTGACGGGCGGGATGCCCGCGGGGCTCGGGGCGCGAGGGGCGGCGGCGACCCCCGGCCCGATGGTGGCGGCGGACGGGACGCCGCTGAAGGCGAGCCTCGCGCGGTCGTTGCGACGGCAGAAAATGCGGGCGCTGCTGCTGATCGCGCCGCTGCTGCTGTTCATCGTCGTGAGCTTCGTGCTGCCCATCGGCGACATGCTGCTGCGGTCGGTGCAGAACGGCATCGTGCCGGACACCCTGCCGCGCACGGTGGTCGCCCTGCGCGACGATCCGGCCGAGGTGCCGGGCGAGGCCGTCTTCGAGGCGCTTTACGCCGATCTCGTGGTGGCCGAGGAATACAAGGTCCACACGCAGCTCGGGTCGCGGCTCAACTACGAGATGGGCGGGGCGTCGTCGATGTTCCGGGGCGCGGGGCGGGCCGTGGGCCGCTTCGGCACGGACATCTACGCCGAGCAGTTCGAGGACGCCGACCCGGCGCTGGTCGATCCGGCGCGCTGGGCGGTGTGGATGGCCGATCCGGCGGTGCGCGAGGCGCTGCCGAGGACGGCGGACGCCTACGACGCCTGGGCGGGATTCACGGCGGAGCTGGGCGGCGACGACCCGGCGGCGGAGGAGCTGGGCGACGTCGTATACGCGGCGCTGTATCGGGATCTCGCTTCGGGCGCGCAGGCGCCGGGGCTGCCGGCGGTGGACGTGGCGGGCTTCGAGTCCGTGTCGCTGCGCGACGAGTTCATCGCCGACGATGCGGGATGGGGCGAGCCGGCGATCTGGGACCTGCTGCGGACCTTCTCGCCGCGCGTGACAGCGGGCTACTACCTCAACGCCGTCGATCTCCAGATGGGGCCGGACGGGGTCGAGATGCGGCCGGAGGGGGATCGGATCTACCTCCAGCTCTTCGTCCGCACGATGATCCTGTCGGTCACGATCACGGCGACCTGCATCCTGCTGGGCTATCCGGTGGCCTTCCTGCTGGCGTCGCTGCCGATGCGGTCGGCGAACCTGCTGATGATCCTGGTGCTGCTGCCGTTCTGGACCTCGCTGCTTGTGCGGACAAGCGCCTGGAAGGTGCTGCTGCAACAGCAGGGGGTCATCAATGACCTGCTGGTCTGGGCGGGCCTCATCGGCAACGACGGGCGGCTCGCTCTCATCAACAACCAGACCGGCACGATCATCGCGATGACGCATATCCTGCTGCCGTTCATGATCCTGCCGCTCTATTCGGTGATGAAGGGCATCCCGCCGACCTATGTGCGCGCGGCGAAGTCCCTGGGCGCGAACGACTGGACGGCGTTCTGGCGGGTCTATTTCCCGCAGTCGATCCCCGGCATCGGGGCGGGGTCGATCCTCGTCTTCATCCTGGCCATCGGCTACTACATCACGCCCGAGCTGGTGGGCGGGACCAAGGGCGTCTTCATCTCCAACCGGATCGCCTATCACATCTCGGATTCCCTCAACTGGGGGCTGGCGGCGGCGCTGGGGACTATCCTGCTGGCGGTGGTGCTGCTCCTCTATTGGGCCTACGACCGGATGGTGGGCATCGACAACGTGAAGCTGGGAGGCTGATCCATGGCGCTGCCAAGCTACGCCTCGACCGGGCAACGGGTCTGGCACTACGCGTTCCGCGTCATCTGCGGGCTGATCCTGTTCTACCTGATCGCCCCGCTGCTGGTCGTGGTGCCGCTGTCCTTCAACGCGCAGGACTTCTTCACCTTCACGCCGGAGATGCTGCGGCTGGACCCGGCGGGCTATTCGCTGGAGCACTACCGCGACTTCTTCACCAACGTCGACTGGCAGGGGCCGCTGTGGAACTCGCTCGCCATCGCGCCGGTGGCGACGCTGCTGGCGGTGGCGCTGGGGACGCTGGCGGCGGTGGGGCTGTCGCAGTCCCACGTGCCGTTCAAGCGGGCGATCATGGCGATCCTGATCTCGCCGATGATCGTGCCGCTCATCATCTCGGCGGCGGGGATGTACTTCTTCTACTCGCGGATCGGCTTGCAGGGGACCTACTGGGGGGTGGTGCTGGCGCACGCGGCGCTGGGCATCCCCTTCGTCATCATCACGGTGACGGCGACGCTGGTGGGATTCGACAAGTCGCTGACGCGGGCGGCGGCGTCCCTGGGCGCGGGACCGATGCGGACCTTCTGGACGGTGCAGATGCCGCTGATCCTGCCGGGGGTGATCTCCGGGGCGCTGTTCGCCTTCATCACCTCGTTCGACGAGGTGGTGGTGGTGATGTTCCTCGGCGCGGCGGGGCAGAAGACGCTGCCCTGGCAGATGTTCATCGGCCTGCGCGAGCAGATCTCGCCCACCATCCTGGCGGCGGCGACGGTGCTGATCGCGGTGTCGATCCTGCTGCTGGCGGCGCTGGAGCTGCTGCGACGGCGGAACGAGCGGCTGCGCGGGCTCACGCCCAACTGAGGGGGCGGCCCGTCAGCGCGTGCACGACGCGCGGCGGCTGGGTCTTTGCGGCCCCGCCCCGGCGCAGTCCTGCGCGGGGGCGGGTCCTCCCAGGGGGGCTGCCGGCCGCTCGGCGTCCCTTCAAACAGCAGGAGGCCCAGCGACGAGGATGGCTCCGGACGCGCGACGGGGGGTCCCGGCGGGCGCCCGGTCCTTGGGGCCTGTGCGAGCAATGTGCCCGGGAAAGGTGAACGACCTCTGACAGCACCGGGCGTTGCGTGTTGCGTGGGATTTTAGGGATCGGGGGCGCGTGGGGCCGCCGACGGAGGGTCGCGCGCGCCCCGGCCTCAGATCGGCGTGGTCGGACAGACCTCGATCAGCCGCTCCACGTCCTCGCGGCGGCACAGGGCGGTGCCCTCGGTCATCACCGCCGCCGAGGCTCCGGCGACGCCGCGCTTGAGCGCCTCCTCGACCGGCAGCCCCTGCGCGAGGGCCAGCGTGAAGGAGCCTACGAAGGTGTCGCCCGCGCCGACCTTGCTGCGGACGGGCACGTCGGCGGCGCGGGAGTGGAAGCGGCTCCCCTCGGTGGCCAGCACCGACCCTTCCGGGCCGCGCGCGACGATGACCATGCGCGCGACGCCCTGCCGGACAAGGCCCTGCGCGAAGTCGGCGCTGTCGGGCAGGCTGGCGAGCCGGCGCCCGGCGAGATCGTCGGCCTCCTCCTGGTTCATCCGCAGCACGTCGGGGGCGGGGCCCCTGGCGCGGGCGATCAGGTGGAGGGCGGGGCCGGAAGTGTCCACCACCGTTTCGCAGCCCTTGGCGCGCAGCTTGCCGCAAAGGTCGGGGATGAGGTCGGGCAAGACGCCGGGCGGCATGGTGCCCGAGATCACCACCATCCCCTCGGGCCGGGCGGCGTCGATGATGGCCTTCTCGACCTCGATCACCTCCAGCGGCGACCACGGCGGGCCGGGGAGCATGAAGCGGTATTGCTCGCCCCGCTTCTCGTCGCGCACGGACAGGGAGGAGCGGGTCTCGCCGGGGGTGCGGTGGACGAGGAGCTCGATCCCGGCGGCGCGGAGCAGCTCGGCCAGCGTCTCGCCGTTGCGGCCGCCGAGCGCCACGAGGCAGCGCGACGCGCCGCCCAGCAGCGCGATGGCACGGGAGACGTTGATGCCGCCGCCGCCGGGGTCCATCCGCGCGGGCGCGCAGCGGAGCTTGACCGCCGGCACGACCTGATCGACCGCCGTGGCGAAGTCGAGCGCCGGGTTCAGGGTGACGGTGAGGATGTCGCGCATGGGAGGCTTCCTTGAGGTCGGCGCGACCATGCCGGGGGCGGTCGGGGGATGCAAGGCGGGCCGGCGCGGCGCGTGGCTCTTCCTTTGGTCCCAAATATCCCGGGGGGGTCTCCGCAGGAGACGGGGGCGGAGCCCCCATCCCCCGCGTCCGGCTCAGGAGAGCTGGTAGCTGTGCGGCACCCAGCGGAAGCCGTCGCCGTCCGGCTCGACGAAGCCCACGGCGGGGAAGGGCATGTGGTAGCCCAGCATCGGCATCCTCTCGGCGGCCAGCATTCCCAGGAGGCGGCGGCGCGTGGCGGCGGCCTGCGCCTTGTCGGCGTCGTAGAGCACCTCCCAGTCGGGGTTGGCGAGCGACCAGACGTAGTGGTTCGCGGTGTCCGCCGTGAGCAGCAGGCCCTGGCCGCCGCTCTCCAGACGGAAGGCCAGGTGGCCGGGGGTGTGCCCGAAGGCCTCGACGGCGGTGACGCCGGGGGCGGCCTCCTGATCGGGGGCGAGGAAGGTCATGCGTTCGGCGAAGGGCCGGACCTTGGCCTCGAAGCCCTCGTTGCCCTGGGCCGCCCAGTGGTCGAACTCGGCCTGCCCGGTCAGGTAGGCGGCCTCGGGGAAGGTGGGGGAGCCGGCGTCGTCGGTGAGCCCGCCGATGTGGTCGGGGTGGTGGTGGGTCAGCACCACATGGGTCACGTCGGCGGGCGCGTAGCCCGCGTGCCCCATCGCGGCGAGGAGGCCGGCGGCCATCATGCCGGTGTCGAAGAGGATGCGCTCGCGTCCCGTGTCCACCAGCGTCGGGGTGAAGAAGCCCACGCTTCGGTCGGCGGGGATGAAGTTCTCGGCCGACTCCCGCTCGAAGGTGGCCTGATCGACGTTGAGGCCGAAGATCTCGTGCGGGTTCTCCTGCGCTCCCGTGCCGGCGAGGAGCGCGGTGACCTTCATCTCGCCCAGGGTGAAGCTGCGGCTGAGAGGGGTGGGCGCGGCGGCGGGGGCGTCCTGCGCGAGGGCGGGGCGGGCGCGCAGCAGCGCGGGCGCGGCGAGGGGCAGGACGGCCCCGGCGATCAGAGCGTGGCGGCGCGACAGTCTCATGGGTGGCCCTCCCTGGCCTTGGCTTGGCGCCTCGGGTCCGGCGCGACCGGGAAGCTAGCGCGACGGGCGCGCGGAGCCATGGGGGGCGGGCGCACAGCGCCTGTTCGCCGCCGCGCGGCCTAGTGCCACCACTGGTCGATGGCGGCGATGTCGTCGTCGGACCATCCGAAGTGGTGGGCGAACTCGTGGATGGTGACGTGGTGCACGAGGTCGGCGATGGTGACGTTGCCGCGCTCGGCCCATTCGTCGAGGATCGGGCGGCGGAAGAGCCAGACGGTGTCGGGGCCGTTGGGCTGGTCCCAGTTCGACTTCTCGGTCATCGGGATGCCGTCATACAGGCCGGTGAGGTCGAACGGATCGCTCTCCGTCTCCTCCAGCATCTCGTCGGAGGCGAAGTCGACGACGCGGATCACGACGGCCTGCGCCGCCTCGCGGAAGGCGGGGGGCAGGTTGGCGACGGTCTCGCGGGCGAGCTCCTCGATCTCGTCGCAGGTGGGGGCGATGTGGTCCATGGGCCTCCATATGGACAAACCGGGGCGTCTGTGGAAGGGCTCGCGCGCCCTGCAAGGACCGCGCCCATGACCGTCACCCGCTTCGCCCCGTCGCCCACCGGCTGGATCCACATCGGCAACCTGCGCGCCGCGCTGTTCAACCATGCCATCGCGCGACAGGCGGGCGGGACCTTCCTGCTGCGGATCGACGACACCGACCCGGTGCGGTCGAGGGAGGAGTACGTCGAGGGCCTGAAGGAGGACCTGGCGTGGCTGGGCCTGACCTGGGACCGCGAGGAGCGGCAGTCGCTCCGCACCGACCGCTACGAGGCGGCGAAGGCGCGGCTGGTCGCGGCGGGCCGCGTCTACGAGTGCTTCGAGACGCCGGCCGAGCTGGACCTCAAGCGCAAGAAGCAGCTCTCGATGGGCAAGCCGCCGGTCTATGACCGGGCGGCGCTGAAGCTGGGCGAGGACGAAAAGGCGCGGCTGCGGACCGAGCGGCCGTCGCATTGGCGCTTCCTCCTCGATCCGGGGCGGATCGAGTGGGAGGACGGCATTCTCGGGCCGATCTCCATCGACGCCGAGAGCGTGTCGGACCCGGTGATCCGGAAGGAGGACGGGCAGTGGCTCTATACCTTCGCGTCCTCGGTGGACGACGCGGAGATGGGGGTCACGGACATCGTGCGGGGCGCGGACCACGTGACCAACACGGCGACGCAGATCCAGATCATCCGGGCGCTGGGCGCGGAGCCGCCGCGCTTCGCCCACCATTCGCTGCTGACCGGGCCGCAGGGCGAGGGGCTGTCGAAGCGCCTGGGAACGCTGTCCCTGCGCGACCTGCGGGCGCAGGGGGTGGAGCCGATGGCGGTGCTGTCGCTGATGGCGCGGCTGGGGTCGTCGGACCCGGTGGAGCTGCGGTCGAGCGTCCGGGAGGTCGTGGACGGCTTCCGGCTCGGCAGCTTCGGCGCGGCGCCGACCAAGTTCGACGCCGAGGACCTCTGGCCGCTGACGCAGAAGGCGCTGGCGGCGAAGCCGCTGGAGGCGGTGGAGCCGGAGCTGGCGAGGGCGGGAGTGCCGGAAGAGCTGCGGGCAGCCTTCTGGGCGGTGCTGCACGAGAACGTCGCCAAGGCGTCCGAGATCGCCGACTGGTGGCGGGTGCTGTCCGAGGGCGGCGCGGGCGTGGCCGCCGAGGAGGACCGGGAATTCGTCCAGCAGGCGCTCGCCGCGCTGGCCGAGCCGCCCTACGACGCCTCGACCTGGGGCGAGTGGACGGGCGCTCTCAAGGCCGCGACGGGGCGCAAGGGCAAGGGGTTGTTCCTGCCGCTGCGCCGGCTGGTGACGGGCCGCGACGCCGGGCCCGACATGGCCGCGCTGATGCCGCTCCTCCGGGTGAAGCCGTCGCTTCAGGACTGACCGGGCGCAGGGAGGGGTGAAGCCCCAGCCTGCGATGCGGACGGGGCGTCGGTTCGGATGGGGCATCGGTTCGGACGGGGCATCGGCCCGCCCGGCGATGGCCCATCAACTTGGCGCAAATACGCCGGGGGTCCGGGGGCGGAGCCTCCGGGGCGTCCTCACTCGCGCGCGCGCAGGATGCGCGCGCCCTGGCGGTGGCCCCAGCTGTCGTTCTGGAGCACGTCCTCACTCGCGCGCGCGCAGGATGCGCGCGGGCCGCGCCGCCAGGGGGCGCAGCGCGAACAGGAGGCCGGTCAGCAGCGTGGCAAGGGTGCCGCCCAGGACGATGGCCAGCGCGCTGCCCCAGACGGGGCGGAACTCGCCGTCCATGACGAAGGTCATCACCGCCCAGGCGCCGAGGAGGCCCGCCCCCAGCGCCACCGCCGCCGCCGCGAGGCCGAGGAGGGCGGCGCGGAGCGCGAAGCTGCGAAGGATCAGCCGACGCTCGGCCCCCAGCGTCTTGAGGATCGCCGCCTCCCAGGCCCGCGCCCTCTCCCCCGCCGCCGCCGCGCCCAGGATCACCAGGAACCCGGTCGCCAGCGTCGCCAGCGCCGCCACGCGGATCGCCGCGGTCGCGCCCGCGACGATGCGCTGCGCCTCGTCCACCGCGTCGCGGACGCGGATGGCGGTGATGTTCGGATAGGCCTCGGCGAGGTCGCGCAGGAGGGGGCCCTCGGCGGATTCCTCGGCATAGACCGTGGCGATCCAGCTATGGGGGGCGCCGGCCAGCGCCGAGGGGTTCAGCGACAGAATGAAGCCGATCCCGGCGCTGCGGAAATCCACGTCGCGGAAGCTGGCGATGGTCGCCTCGATGTCGCGGCCGAGCACGTTGACCGTCAGGCGCTGGCCGAGCCGGAGGCCCAGCTCCTCGCCGGCCTCGGCGGCGAAGCTGACGAGCGGGGGGCCGGCGTAATCCTCGGGCCACCAGGCGCCGGCGGTGATCGTCGTGCCGGGGGGCGGGGCGGCCGAGTAGGTGAGGCCCCGGTCGCCGTTCAAGGTCCAGTGCTCGCCCGCGACCTCCTCGGCGGGGCGGCCGTCGATCCGGGTGATGATCCCGCGCAGCATGGGCGCGGCCTCGACCCGCTCCACCCCCGGCCGGTCCGACAGGCGGGCGCGGAAATCCTCGATCTGGTCGGGCTGGATGTCCACGACGAAGTAGGAGGGCGCGATCGCCGGAAGGTCGCCGGTGATGGCGCGGCGGAGGTTGCCGTCGATCTGGCCCACCGCCGCCAGCACGGCGAGGCCGAGGCCCAGCGAGAGGACGACCGGCGTCGCCTCGCCGCCGCGCGCGCCGATGCTGCCCAGCGCGAGGCGCAGGGCGGGGCGGCCGCGCGCCCGGCCCGACAGGCGTCGCGCGAGGACGCGGGCGAGGGCGGCGGCGAGCGCCAGGAGCAGGAGCGCCCCCGCGATGCCCGCCGCCGTCCAGAGGGTGAGGCTGGCCGAGCCCTGGAACCAGGAGGCGACGGCCAGGAGTGTCGCGAGGATCAGCGCGGTGGCGAGGAGGTAGGGCGGGCGCGGCAGCCTGCGCCCGCCGGAGAGCGCGTCGCGGAAGAGCGCCGCCGCCCGCACGTCGCCCGCCCGCGCCAGCGGCCAGAGCGTGAACAGGAGGAGGGCGAGGACGCCGTAGACCAGCGCCTCGGCCAGCGGGCCCCCGTAGAGGGCGAAGACGGCGGGGACGGGGAGCCGCGACTCGATCCACGGGGCGAGGAGGAGGGGGAGGCCCGCGCCGAGGACCAGGCCGAGGGCCACGCCGACGAGGCCCAGCGCGCCGATCTGGAGGAAGTAGCTGGCGAAGATCGTCGCGCGGGAGGCGCCGAGGGTGCGGAGGGTGGCGATGACCTCGGCCTTTGATGACAGGTAGGCGCCGACCGCCGCCGAGACGCCGACGCCGCCGACCGCGAGGCCCGAGAGGCCGACGAGGACGAGGAAGCGGCCGAGGCGTTCGACCACCTCCTGCGTGCCGCCCGCGCCGTCGCGGGCGTCGCGCCAGCGCATCCCCCGGTCCCGCCAGAGCGACTCGGCCTGCGCCGCGAGGGCATCGAGGTCCGCGCCCTCGGGCAGGTCGAGCCGATAGGCCGTGTTGAAGAGCGTCCCCTCGGCCAGGAGGCCGGAGCCGGCGAGGTCGGCCGTCCGCACCAGCGTCCGGGGGCCGAGGCCGAAGCCCGCCGTGGAGTTGTCGGGGTAGCGCAGGAGCACGGCCGTCAGCGTGAAGTCCTGGGTGCCGAGCCGCACCCTGTCGCCGACCTCCAGCGCCAGCCGGTCCACCAGCGCCCGCTCCATCACGAGGCCGGGGAGGGGGCCGCCGGCCAGCGCGCGGTCGAGCGGCTGGGGCGGGTCGAGCCGGACCTCGCCGATCAGGGGATACAGGTCGTCCACCGCCTTGACCTGCGTCAGCGCGCGGTCGGCCCGGCCCGTGGGGTCGGCCACGGCGAGGGAGCGGAAGTCCACCACCTCGGAGACGCGGGGGGCGAGGCCCGCGAGCCAGTCCCGCTCCTCGGGGGTGGCGAAGCGGTAGGTGAGCTCGGCCTCGGCATCCCCGCCGAGCAGGCGCGCGCCCTCGCGGTCGAGGCCGGATTCGATGGCGGCGCGCACGGTGCCCACGGCGGCGATGGCGGCGACGCCCAGCGCGAGGCAGAGGAGGAAGATGCGGAACCCGCGCAGGCCGCCCCTGAGGCCGCCCCGAAGCTCGCGCCAGGCGAGGCGCGCGGCGGCGGTCATTCGGCGGCCCGCGCCATGGCACCCTCGTCGAGGCGGCCGTCGCGCAGGCGCACCACCCGGTCGCAGCGGCGGGCGAGGGTTTCGTCGTGCGTCACCAGGACCAGGGTCGCGCGCGTCCGTTCGCCCAGGCCGAAGAGCAGGTCCACGATGGCGCGGCCGTTGGCCTCGTCGAGGTTGCCCGTGGGCTCGTCGGCCAGCAGAAGGCGCGGGCGGCCCACCACGGCGCGGGCGAGGGCCACGCGCTGCTGCTCTCCGCCCGACATCTGCGCGGGGTAGTGGTCGGCTCGGGGGCCGAGGCCCACGGCGTCGAGTTCGGCGCGGGCGCGGGCGAAGGCGTCGCGATGGCCCGCGAGTTCGAGGGGGGTCGCCACGTTCTCCAGCGCGGTCATGGTCGGAATCAGGTGGAAACTCTGGAAGACCACGCCCATGTTCTCGCGGCGGAAGCGGGCGAGCGCGTCCTCGTCCATCCGCGTGAGGTCCTGGCCCAGCGCCCGCACCTCTCCGCCGGTGGCGCGTTCGAGGCCGCCCATGAGCATGAGGAGCGACGACTTGCCCGATCCCGACGGACCCACGAGGCCCACGCTTTCCCCCGCCGCCACGTCCAGGGTGACGCCGCGCAGGATCTCCACGGGGCCGGCGTTGCCGCGCAGGGTGAGGCGCGCGTCGGTGAGCGAGAGGGCGGGGTCGGGCATGGGAACTCCGGGGCGGCCACGGGTGGGATATGGGGGGCCGCGGCTGGTCCGCAACCTGATCGCGACAATGCTGCTCGTTTCGCCGGCGGCGGCGCAGGAGCCGGTCACGGTGGTCGTCCTCGGGGACAGCCTGGCGGCCGGGTATGGGCTGCCGCCGGCGGAGGGATTCGTGCCTCGGTTGCAGGAATGGCTGGACGGGCGCGGCGAGGCGGTGATCGTCCAGAACGCCGGAGTCTCGGGCGACACCACGGCGGGCGGGCTGTCGCGGGTGGGCTGGGCGCTGGGGGAGGACGCGGACGCGCTGATCGTGGAGCTGGGCGGCAACGACTTCCTGCGCGGGATCGACCCGGCCGAGAGCCGGCGCAACCTGCGGGCGATCCTGGAGGAAGCGCGGGGGCGCGACCTTCCGGTGCTGCTGGTGGGGATCGACGCCTCGGCGCAATACGGGCCGGACTACGAGAGCGCCTTCGACGCGATCTTCCCGGAGCTGGGGGCGGAGTTCGGCGCGCTGGTCGAGCCCGACTTCTTCGCCGGGCTGCGCGACGGCGGGGTGGATCTCGCGACGGCGCGGGCCGAGTTCCTCCAGCCGGACGGCATCCATCCCAACGCCGTCGGCGTGGAGCGGATCGTGGAACGGCTCGGGCCGCGCGTGCTGGAGCTGCTGGAGCGGGTGGACTAGGCCCCGTCGGCCGAGCGCTCCCAGGCGAGGAGCTCGCTGTAGGTCATCTGGCGCCGCAGGGGGCCGTCGTCGCCGGGGACGTAGTTGGGGTCCTGCGGCAGGCAGCCGCGCCCGCAGAGCTGGCGCACGGTCATCGCGTCGGTGTCCACGTGCCAGAGCCGGCCGCCGGGCGTGGCGATGTAGCCGTCGATGTCGTCGGAGGCGTCGGTGGCGACGTCCTGGGTCGTCGGCCATTCGGAGGCGTAGTAGGGGCTGTAGGTGGAATGGGTGTGGAAGGAGGCGACCACGCGCAGGCCCGGCGGGACGCGGGGCAAGGGGCAGGAGGCCTCGGTGCCGCCCATGATCGGGCTGCTGGCCCAGCGGCCCTGGGGATCCAGGCCGATGTAGCCGCAGAACTCCCGGTTCTCGGCGAAGGAGCGGGACTGGAGGTCGGCAAGGATCGCCGTGACGAGGGCCAGCTCCTCGCCGGAGGCGGTGGATTCGGGGGGTCCGGGGCGGGGCGCCGTGCCGAGGACGCGGCCCGGGACGGGCGGCGGCCCGGGCGATGGATCGGGTGGGGGGGCGCAGGCGGCGAGGGCCGCCAGCGCGAGGATCAGGAACGCGCCGGGGCGCGCCAGGGGCCCCGGATGGTCCAGCGGATCAGGCCAGGGACAGGTTGATCGCCGACTCGCGGCCGTCACGGCCGGATTCGATGTCGAAGGTGACCTTCTGGTTGTCCTTGAGGCTGGTGAGGCCCGACCGTTCCACGGCCGAGATGTGGACGAACACGTCCTTCTTGCCACCATCGGGGGCGATGAAGCCGTAACCCTTGGTGGCGTTGAACCATTTGACGGTGCCGGTGGCCATGTCAGTCTCCAGTCGTAAGGTTCCGCTCGCGGGATGCAGCGGATCGGCTCGTCAGTGCTTATCGATGCCCTGGGCCGTGACGGAGACAGTGGTCGATCGAGGTAACGTCGCAGTGACGAATATGCCTCGGCTCCGGGACCAAAACAAGTGTTTCGTGACGGGCAACGACCGGGGATCTCAGGGCCGGGCGGCCCGGGCCCAGAGCGACGGAATCGCGGCCCAGCGGTCGGGGAAGGCGGCGCGCACCTGCGGCGAGGGGTGGGCGGAGCGGATCAGGCGCAGATGCGGCGGGAGATCGGGCGCGGCGGCCTGTGCGCGGCGGCCCGCGAGGATCACGGTGTCGAGGGCGGGGAGGAGGGCCAGGACCGCGGCCAGCTCGGCCCGCCCGCGCGCGAGTTCGTCGCCGGTGACGCGGGTGGTGCCGTTCCAGGCGGGGATGGTGTTCCAGAGGATCGTCTGGCCGCGCGGCAGGCCCGCCTGCGCGAGGAAGGCGCGGATCGCGGCGGAGGTGGGCGATGGGTTGTCGCGGGACACGAAGCCGGTGCGCGTCACCTGCAGGCCGGGCTTCTCCAGCAGGAGCAGCACGCGGGCGGCGGTGCCGCCGTCGAGCGGGTCCATGTCGGGGACGAGGCCGGGCCAGCGGAGGCGCAGGTCGCGCGCATGGGCGGCAAGGGGGGCCATGTGGGGCCGGTCGAGGAGCGCGCGGCGGCGGGCGGGCTCGTCGGGATCGGACAGCGGAGGCGCATCCGGGTCGGGGGCGTCACGGGGGCTGGGCGCCCCCGCGTGGGGTCCGGCGGCCGGGACCGCCGGGACCCGTTCCGGCTCAGGCGAGCTGGAGGTTGGTCGCCGATTCACGGCCGTCGCGGCCGGATTCGATGTCGAAGGTGACCTTCTGGTCATCCTTGAGGCCGGTCAGGCCCGCCCGCTCGACGGCGGAGATGTGGACGAACACGTCCTTGCGGCCGCCATCGGGGGCGATGAAGCCGAAGCCCTTGGTGGCGTTGAACCATTTCACGGTGCCAGTGGCCATCGTGATGTCTCCTCTAGAGATGCTGCCCGCAACGTGCGGCAGCCCGGCTTGGTCGGTGTCGCAACGAAGAACTGAAGCCGGTTAGGGAGACAGCGGATCGAGGGATCGTAACGTTCGCAAGGGGGATATGGGGCAGGGGGGGACGTAAGGCAAGGGGGATGTGGGAGGAGATTGGGGGCGATCGGTCGCAGGGGGTGCGGGACTGGCTTGGAGCCCGCCCGACCGGCCCCAGCTACAAGGCCTTCTCGATCGCCTCGCGGATGGGGCGCTGGTAGGGGATGCCGCGCTCGGCGGCCTTGGCCTTGAGGGCGTCGAGGAGCGGTTACGGGACGCGCATGGTGATGCGGGCGGTCTTGAGGTGGCGCTCCCAGTCGAAGGGCTTGAACTGGGCGAAGTCGAGGTCGAAGAGGTCTTGGTCGAGGAAGGCCTCGGCCTCCTCGTCGGTGGTCATGCGGGTACGGTCTTGGGGCGCGATGTCATGAAAGGCCGACTCTCTCCTGCAAATCTAGCGGACGATAGCCAAGGTATGATGTGGGGTGGGTGAAACCCACCATCCTCGCCCGGACCAGATAGTGCGATGGCGGGTTGGCACCCACCCTACGGCTTGCTTTATTTCTATTCCCTTGATTGAGAAGTAGGCAGCAGCTTTAGTGCGGCCTTCTCGCTGGCAATGTTATTGATTGCAGCAAATCTCTGCTGCCTTCTGTATCTTTCAATATACCACTCTTCAAAAAGCGATTCGATCAATTCAATCAAAACCTGAGCCTCTTCAGGTTCAACTGGAATTATTAAGTCAATATCTTTCTCCATGTGAGCGCCAATATTGCCGATGCTCCTGATGTGATCGATGGCTTCGACGCTTTCAATAGAGACGCCTCTTGGCGCTTCGTCCTTCTCAACCATCATCTTTAAGGCCGTAATCTCGTCGTAAAGCGTGCGGCCCTTGACGCCTGCGAAATCGCGGATCATGCCCTGAATGCAGCGACGTGCAAGGGTTGCAGCGGCTTTGGGGCTTAGGTCCCGGATTCGGCAGGCCTCGTTGTAGTCCTCAACAAGTGCGAGCGGTATATAGCTTGGTTGAGGCCTTGCGGAACTCTCAGGTGTAATGCACAGCCGAGTGATAGTCGCGCAGCCATAAGGGACGGAGTAAATCCCATGGGTGTTCCTGCGGGCTTCCACAACCTCTACATCGATTTGCATATGGCTGCATTCGGGATTTGAGCATCCAATCGCGGTTCCTCTTAATCCGAATGGGCCATTCGGAACTCCTTCGATCTCAAATGCGAATTCCTTCTGGCTGTACTTGGGGTGTGTTATCGTTTGGATGTGGCCACAAAATGGACATGCCCACTTCATCCCCTCACCTCACGAACTTCTTGAACTTCACCCGCTTCGGCTCCACGGCGTCCGGCCCCAGCCGCCGCTTCTTGTCCTCTTCATACGCCGTGAAGTCGCCCTGGAACCATTCCACGTGCGCGTCGCCCTCGAAGGCGAGGATGTGGGTGCAGATGCGGTCGAGGAAGAAGCGGTCGTGCGAGATCACCACCGCGCAGCCGGCGAAATCGGAGAGGGCGTCCTCCAGGGCGCGGAGGGTCTCCACGTCGAGGTCGTTGGTGGGCTCGTCGAGGAGGAGGACGTTGCCGCCGGACTTGAGGAGCTTGGCCATGTGGACGCGGTTGCGCTCGCCGCCCGAGAGCATGCCGACCTTCTTCTGCTGGTCGGTGCCCCGGAAGTTGAAGGCCCCACAATAGACGCGGCTGTTCACCGTGGCGTCGCCCAGGGCGATGATCTCGGCCCCGCCCGAGATCTCCTCCCAGACGTTGTGGTCGGGGTTGAGCGAGTCGCGCGACTGGTCCACGTAGGCGAGCTTCACCGTGTCGCCGAACTCGACGGTGCCCTCGTCGGGCGGCTCCTGGCCGGTCAGCATCCGGAACAGCGTCGTCTTGCCGGCGCCGTTGGGGCCGATCACGCCGACGATGGCGCCGGGGGGGATGGAGAAGGACAGGTCCTCGATCAGCAGCTTGTCGCCCATGTGCTTCTTGAGGCCCTCGACCTCGATCACCTTGGCGCCGAGGCGGGGGCCGTTGGGGATGATGATCTGGGCGGTGCCCACCCGCTCCCGCTCGCTGGTGTTGGCCATCTCGTTGTACTTGTTGATCCGGGCCTTCTGCTTGGCCTGCCGGGCGCGGGCGCCCTGGCGGATCCATTCGAGCTCGCGCTCCAGGGTCTTCTGCTTAGCCTTGTCCTCGCGGGCCTCCTGGAGGAGGCGCTTGGCCTTCTGTTCGAGCCAGGCGGAGTAGTTGCCCTCGTAGGGGACGCCCCGGCCGCGATCCAGTTCGAGAATCCACGAGGTGATGTCGTCGAGGAAGTAGCGGTCGTGGGTGACGATCAGGATCGTGCCCTTGTATTCGATCAGGTGGTTCTGGAGCCAGGCGATGGTCTCGGCGTCGAGGTGGTTGGTGGGCTCGTCGAGGAGGAGCATGTCGGGGGCTTCGAGGAGGAGCTTGCAGAGCGCGACGCGGCGGCGCTCCCCGCCGGAGAGGGTGGTCACGTCGGCGTCGTCGGGCGGGCAGCGCAGCGCCTCCATGGCGATGTCCACCTGCGCGTCGAGATCCCAGAGGTTCTGCGCGTCGATCTGGTCCTGGAGGGCCGCCATCTCGTCGGCGGTCTCGTCGGAGTAGTCCATGGCGAGTTCGTTGTAGCGGTCGAGGATGGCCTGCTTGGCCTTGACCCCTTCCATGACGTTGCCGCGCACGTTGAGCTGCTCGTCGAGGTTGGGCTCCTGGGGGAGGTAGCCCACGCGCGCGCCCTCGGCGGCCCAGGCCTCGCCCTGGAAGTCCTTGTCCCAGCCGGCCATCAGGCGCAGGAGCGTGGACTTGCCCGAGCCGTTGACGCCGACGACGCCGATCTTCACGCCGGGGAGGAAGTTGAGGCGGATGTTCTCGAAGACCTTCTTGCCGCCCGGATAGGTCTTGGACACCTGGTCCATGTGGTAGACGTATTGGTAGCTGGCCATGGGGCGCTCCTCGGGATCTGGCGTTCGGGATTTGGCCCCTTCCATAGCCTCGCCCCCGTTCGGCCACAACCGGCGCGGGCCCGGTCCCGATCCGGCCGGAACCCGCCGCCCGGTCCGGCGGTTCACCCTCGTCTTGGGAAA
This sequence comes from Rubellimicrobium aerolatum, assembly GCF_017872975.1. Taxonomy (GTDB): domain Bacteria; phylum Pseudomonadota; class Alphaproteobacteria; order Rhodobacterales; family Rhodobacteraceae; genus Rubellimicrobium; species Rubellimicrobium aerolatum. The sequence goes on along the minus strand of NZ_JAGGJP010000004.1, from coordinate 77,333 downwards.
GGGCGCTGGCATGGCCGAGGTGGTCGAGGACGACATCGAGGAGCAGCAGCTCGAGGTCGCCGAGGACAGCAACGTCGAGCTGCGGCGCATCCGGCGCTACCTGATGTTCTCGTTCCTGCTGGCGCTGTTCACGGCCGTCTACTTCGCGCGCGACGTGCTGCTGCCCATCGTGCTCGCGGTGGTGCTGACGCTGACGCTGCTGCCGGTGGTGCGGGCCGGCGAGCGCATCCGCATCCCGCCGGGGCTGACCTCGGTGGCGCTGATGGTCGTGCTGGCGCTGCTGCTGTTCCTGGCGGGCTATTTCCTGTCGGGCCCGATCCAGGGCATCGTGGCCGACGCGCCGCGCATGGCCGAGGAGATCCAGCAGCGCGCCTCGGGCTTGCTGAGCCGCTGGCGCGACCTCACCGAGCAGGCGGGCCAGGTGACGGGCGGCGCGGCGGGGGCGGCGACGGACGCGGGCACGCTCATCGACACCAACGGCGATGGCGTGGCCACCACGCGCGTCGTGGCGGTGGTGGAGAACGGCGAGGGCAGCGGCGGCTTCGTCGGCTACATCGTCTCCTCGGTCGCCTCGGCGGGCGGCGCGGTGGGGGCGGCGCTGGTCCTGACGGCCTTCCTGCTGGCCTCGGGCGACTTCTACCACCGGCGGATCGTCGAGGCGGCGCCGCGCCTGCGCGACAAGAAGAAGACCCTGACCATCATCCGCGACGTGGAGCGGCAGATCTCGCGCTACCTGGGGAGCATCACGCTCATCAACCTCGGGCTCGGGGTCGCCATCGGGGCGGCGACCTGGGCGCTGGGTATGCCGATGGCGGTGCTCTGGGGCGTGCTGGGGTTCCTGCTGAACTACATCCCCTTCGTCGGCAACATCCTGACCGTGGCGCTTGTCGGCGCCGTGGCGCTGGTGACCTATGACAGCCTCTGGGCGGCGCTGCTGCCGCCCCTCGCGGTGGTGGGGCTGTCGGCGCTGGAAAGCCAGGTCGTCACGCCGGTCGTCGTCGGGCGCCGGCTGGAGCTGAACCAGGTGAGCCAGCTCATCATGGTGGCGTTCTGGACGTGGCTCTGGGGCGTACCGGGGGCGATCCTGGCGGTGCCGTTCCTCGTGGTGGTCAAGGCGGTCTGCGACAACGTGGAAAGCCTTCAAAAGCTGGGCGCGTTCCTGGCGGGCGACCCGTCCACCAAGGCCGACGAGGCGCCGCAGAAGGCGACCACCGGCCCGGCGCTGGAGAGCGCGCCCTTCCGCACCCAGGCCGAGGCGCGGGAGGACAGCCCGCCGACGCAGGCGCCCGGCGACACGCGCGTCACGCCGCTGCTGGCCGAGTAGCGCCACGGCTCCCCTGGACGGCGCGGGCGGGCTGTGGCCATCTCGCGCCGACGTGAGGAGGACGTTCCGATGACCTACCATCCGCGCGAGGATCGCTATTCCCGCATGGTCTACAACCGCTGCGGCCGGACCGGCCTGAAGCTGCCCGCCATTTCGCTGGGCCTGTGGCACAACTTCGGCCACGACACGCCGCACCAAGTCAAACGCGACATCCTGCGGACGGCCTTTGACCACGGGATCACCCACTTCGACCTCGCCAACAACTACGGGCCGCCGCCGGGCAGCGCCGAGGAGGCCTTCGGGGAGATCCTGCGGACGGACTTCGCGGGATATCGGGACGAGCTGATCGTGTCGTCCAAGGCCGGATACCTGATGTGGGACGGGCCGTATGGGGAATGGGGCTCGCGCAAGTATCTGATCGCGTCCTGCGACCAGTCGCTGAAGCGGATGGGGCTCGACTACGTGGACATCTTCTATTCCCACCGCTTCGACCCGGAGACGCCGCTGGAGGAGACGATGATGGCTCTCGACCACATCGTGCGGTCGGGGCGGGCGCTGTATGTGGGGATCAGCAGCTACAACTCGGAGCGGACGCGGGAGGCGGTGGCGATCCTGACGGAGCTGGGGACGCCGCTGGCGATCCACCAGCCGAGCTACAACATGCTGAACCGCTGGGTGGAGACCGACGGGCTCAAGAACACGCTGCAAGAGCTGGGGGTGGGGAGCATCGCCTTCACGCCGCTGGCGCAGGGGATGCTGACGGCGAAGTACCTGAGCGGGGTGCCCGAGGACAGCCGGGCGATGCAGGGCAAGAGCCTGGACCCGAAGATGCTGTCGCCCGGCGCGATCGAGAACCTGCGGGCGCTGGACGCGATCGCGCAGCGGCGGGGACAGACGCTGGCGCAGATGGCGCTGGCCTGGGTGCTGCGCGACGGCGGGATCACCTCGGCGCTGATCGGGGCGTCGCGGCCGGGCCAGGTGGAGGACTGCGCGAAGGCGGTGGAGAACCTGGACTTCACGCCGGAGGAGCTGGCCGAGATCGACCGCTTCGCGCGCGAGGAGGACATCAACCTCTGGGCCCGATCCTCCGAGACGGTGATGTGAGATGATCCGAAATCCCGTGCTGCCGGGCTTCAACCCGGACCCGTCCTTCTGCCGCGTGGGCGAGGACTACTACCTCGCGACATCGACCTTCGAATGGTATCCGGGGGTGCAGATCCACCATTCGCGCGACCTCGTGAACTGGCGGCTGGTGGCGCGGCCGCTGGACCGGGCGGGGCTGCTGGACATGAGGGGGGAGCCGGACTCCTGCGGGATCTGGGCGCCCTGCCTGAGCCACGACGGCGAGCGGTTCTGGCTCGTGTACACGGACGTGAAGCGCTACGACGGCAGCTTCAAGGACGCGCCCAACTACATCACGGCTTGCGAGACCGTGGACGGCGCGTGGTCGGACCCGTGGCATGTCAATTCCTCGGGCTTCGACCCGTCGCTGTTCCATGACGACGACGGGCGGAAGTGGTTCGTCAACATGCGGTGGAATCATCGCGGGCCGGGCTCGGGCTGCAACCCGGCGCACGACGCCTTCGACGGCATCCTGCTGCAGGAGTGGTCGCCCGAGCGGGGGCTGGTGGGCGAGGCGGTCAACATCTACCCCGGCACCGACCGGGGGCTGACCGAGGCGCCGCACCTCTTCAAGCGCGACGGCTGGTATTACCTGACCACGGCCGAGGGCGGCACGGGCTACGACCATGCCGTGACCATGGCGCGAGCGCGCGACATCCGGGGGCCCTACGAGACGCATCCCGCGAAGCACGTCATCACCGCCAAGGGCACGGGCGGGCCGATCCAGCGGACGGGGCACGGGCAATACGTCGAGACGCATTGGGGGCGGCACTATCATTCCTTCCTGATGGGGCGGCCCATTCCGGGGCCGGACGGGGCGGGGCGGTTCTGTCCCCTGGGTCGGGAGACGGGGCTGGAGGAGGTCGTCTGGCGCGACGGCTGGCTCTGGCTGGCCGCCGGGGGCACGGTCCCGCGCGAGGCGGTGCCCGCGCCGGTGGAGGTGGAGCCCACCGCGCCCGCGCCGGTGGTGCGGGAGCGGTGGGACCGGCTGCCGCCGGAGTTCCAATGGCTGCGGACGCCCGAGCCCGGTCGCATCTTCCGCTGCGAGGGCGACGCGCTGGTGCTGACGGGGCGCGAGTCCATCGGGAGCTGGTTCGAGCAGGCCCTCGTCGCACGGCGGCAGGAGCATCTGGCCTACGCCGCCGAGACGGTGGTGGAGTTCGCGCCCGACACCTACCAGCAGGCGGCGGGGCTCGTGACCTATTACAACCGCTTCAAGCACCACGTGCTCTGGCTGACTTGGGAGAACGGCGGGCCGGCGCTGGTCGTGGCCTCCTGTCCGGGGGATTGGCCGGAGGGGCGGCTGAGCTATCCCGCCGAGCCGGTGCCGGTAGGACCGGGGCCGGTGGAGCTGCGGGTCGAGGTGGATGGCGCGGCGCAGCGGTTCCTGTGGCGGCAGGGCGGGGAGTGGAGTCAGATCGGGCCGGTGCTCGACGCCTCGGTGCTGTCGGACGAGGGCGGGCGGGGCGAGCACGGCTCGTTCACCGGCAACTTCGTGGGGATGTTCGCGATGGACCTGACGGGACGCGCGCGCGAGGCGCGGTTCCGCCGGTTCGGCTACCGGCCGGGGGCGTGACGATGCGGAGCGAGCTGTGCGTGCACGACCTCGGGACCGGGGACACGACGGTCCTGCTGACCCACGAGGGGATCATCGAGGCGCCGAACTGGCATCCCGACGGATTCCTGCTGGTGAACGGCGAGGGGCGGCTCTACCGCGTGCCTCTCGACGCGCCCCGGCTGGAGGAGGTGCCGACCGGGCGGGTCGGCGGGCTGAACAACGACCACGGCATCTCGCCGGACGGTCGGCGGCTGGCGATCTCGGGCAAGTCGGAAACGGGGGCGTCGTGCATCTACCTCATGCCGCTTGAGGGCGGGGAGCCGGTGCGGGTGACGGACAAGGTGCCGTCCTGGTGGCATGGATGGTCGCCGGATGGGGAGCGGCTCGCCTATGCCGCCGTTCGGCGGGCGGGCGGGCCGGTGTCGCTCTACACCTGCCGGGTGGACGGGTCGGACGAGGTTTGCGTCGCGGACGACTTCGACCACATCGACGGGCCGGACTACACGCCGGACGGCGAATGGATCTGGTTCAACGGGGAGAGGGACGGGCGCGTGGACCTGTGGCGCATCCGGCCGGACGGCTCGGGGCGCGAGAGGATGACGGACGGGGAGACGGTGGACTGGTTCCCGCATCCGTCCCCGGACGGGACGCTGGTGCTGTTCCTCGCCTATCCTGCGGGGACGCAGGGGCATCCGGCGAACCTCGACGTGGCCCTGCGGGTCATGCCGGCGGAGGGCGGCGAGAGCCGGGAGGTGGTGCGGCTGTTCGGCGGGCAGGGGACGATCAACGTGCCGTGCTGGGCGTCGGATGGGCGCCGCTTCGCCTTCATGCGGTTCGCGCCCTGATGGGGCCGGGGGCGCCCTTCGCCGGGCGCGGGCAGGTGGTGGGGCTCCTCGGCGGCTCGTTCGACCCGGCCCATGCCGGGCACGTCCGCATCACGCGGGAGGCGATCCGGCGGCTGGGGCTCGACTGGGCGTGGTGGCTGGTGAGCCCCGGCAACCCGCTGAAGCGCGAGGGGCCGGCGCCGATGGCGCGGCGCGTCGCGGCGGCGCGGGCGCTGGTGCGCGACCCGCGCGTGAAGGTGACGGACCTGGAGGCGCGGTTGGGGACGCGCTACACCGCCGAGACCTTGGCGCGGCTGCGGGCCAGGTATCCGCACGTCACCTTCGTCTGGCTGATGGGGTCGGACAACCTTGGGCAGTTCCACCTGTGGCGGGACTGGCGGCGGATCATGGCGACGGTGCCGGTCGCGGTGCTGGCGCGTCCGGGGGCGCGGCTGCCGTCGCGCTTCGCCCCGGCGGCGCGGGCCTTCCGGGCGGCGCAGCTCAACGAGCGGGACGCGCGGGCACTGGCGGGCCGCCGGCCCCCGGCCTGGGTGGCGCTGGACCTGCCGCTGTCGCCGCACTCCTCCTCGGCGATCCGGGCGAAGGGGGGCTGGCGGCGCTGACATTCGACTTCGGTAGGCGCCTCCCGCAGCCTTGACCGCCCCGCCCCTTGCGCCGCCGGGGGGCGCGGCTAGGGTCCGGCCCGGCAACGCAAGGGGGCGGCATGGGCAGGGGCGCGATCACGCGGCGGGGGCTTCTGGCGGGGGGCCTCTCGGCGGTGGCCGGGCTGGCGCTGGCCGAGGGGGTGCGCCCGCCGGCCCGGCCGACGGGTCCGGGTCCGATGGCGGCCCCGCCCGCGGCGCGGCCCGTGGCGCGGACGGAGGTCGCCGAGCTGATCCGTCGCGCGGGGCTGGAAGGGCGCGTGGGCTTCGTCGCGGTGGACGTGGACAGCGGCACGGTCCTGGCCTCGCACGAGGCGGGGGCGGAATTCCCGCCGGCCTCGGTGACCAAGGCGGCGACGGCGCTCTATGCGCTGGACGCCCTGGGCGAGGAGCATCGCTTCGCCACCCGGCTGCTCGCCACCGGGCCGGTCGAGGGCGGGCGCCTGCGTGGCGACCTGATCCTCGCGGGCGGGGGCGATCCGGAGCTGTCCACCGACCGGCTGGCCGGGCTGGCGATGGCGCTGGCGGCGGCGGGGGTCGGGGAGGTCGGGGGCTTCCGCGTCTGGGGCGGGGCGCTTCCACAGGTCCGCGAGATCACGGCGGAGCAGGCGCCGCATCTCGACTACAATCCGGCGGTGTCGGGGCTGAACCTCAACTTCAACCGCGTGTGGTTCGGCTGGGAGCGGCAGGGCGCGGGCTACCTGCTGCGGATGGAGGCGCTGGGGGAGGAGCACCGCCCGGATGTGAGCCTCGCGCGGATGCGGGTCGAGGAGCGGGACCTGCCGGTCTACACCTATGCGCGGGACGGGGACCTGGACCTCTGGACGGTGGCGCGGGGGCGGCTCGGCCCGGCGGGAAGCCGCTGGCTGCCGGTGCGGTCGCCGGCGCTCTATGCGGGGCAGGCCTTCGTGGGGCTGGCGAACGAGCAGGGGATCGTGCTGCCCGCGCCGACGGTGCTGGCGGCCCTGCCCGAGGGAGCGACGGAGATCGCGCGGATCGAAGGCGACCCGCTGGCCGAGGTCGCGCGGCGGATGCTGCTGCATTCGACGAACCTGACGGCCGAGGTCCTCGGGCTGGCGGCGAGCCTCGCGCGCGGCGAGGCCGTGGCGGGGCCGGCCGGGTCGGCGGCGGCGATGACGCGCTGGCTGCGCGGGGCCGTGGGCGCGCGGATGCGGTTCGTGGACCATTCCGGGCTGGGCAGCGGCAGCCGCGTCGCGGCGGGGGAGATGGCGGCGATGCTGGCCGCGCCGGGGGTGATGGAACGGCTGCGGCCCTTGCTGAAGGACATCCCGCTGACGGACGCGGAGGGCGAGGCCCTGGCGCTGCCGCCGGGGCTGGTGCGGGCCAAGACGGGGACGCTGAACTTCGTCTCGGCACTGGCCGGCTACGAGCGGACGCTGGCGGGGCGGGACCTGGCCTTCGCCTATCTCTCGGGGGACCTCGCAGCGCGGGCCCTGGCGGTGGACGCGGACGGCGACGACCTGCCGGAGGGGAGCCGGGAGTTCCTCGGGCGCTCGCGGCGGCTCCAGCAGGTGCTGCTGCAGCGCTGGGGGCTGGGCGCGCGGTAGGGGCTCTGCCCCTCGCCCCTTCGGGGCTTCACCCCGGGATGCTTGGGACCGGAGGAAGGGGGGGCTCGGACAGACTAAATCCCCGCGAAGCCTCCGGGTTCACTCCCGGGCTCGCGGGGACCAGGGGCGCGCGCGAGCGGGAGCACCGGCCGCCATTGGGCGGGCTGGGTCTCAGTGGCATCGAGGGAGAACGCCCGTGGGGCGCCTCGGCCTCCCTGGCCGGGTATCTGGCCGCTCCTGGCCCATCGCGTGTGTCCGTGCCCTCCTTGCGGATGGGCGTCCCTTCGTCCTTGTCTCTCCTTTCCGCCCCCTGCCGTCGGTGCCGGCGTCTCCGCCCCTGGGGAGCGCCGGGCCGTGCGGACGGGGGCCGCTTGCGTGGGGTCGTGCGAGGGAGAGAGTCGCACGGAAGCGTTAACGCCGCCTGACGGCAACGAACGCTCAGCTTCCGTTTCGCGCAACACCCCCGCCCGCTCGCCGCCCGCTCCACCGGCGCGGCCGTGGCGGGCGGACGCCCTGCTGGACAGCACGGGGCCACACCGGGCGCACGCCGCGCTCCTGGCCTTCTTTGGCTCCAAGTATCCCGGGGGGAGGCTCCGCAGGAGACGGGGGGCAGAGCCCCCCTCGGCGGTGGACGCGGGGTCGGGGCTTGCCTCCGGGGCGGTGGGGGACCAGTCTGCCCGGGACCGGAAGGAGACCGTCCATGACCCTCGTCGAGGCCGCCGCGACCGTGCGCGGGAACGCCTATGCGCCCTATTCCAGCTTCAAGGTCGGAGCGGCCATCCGGGCGGAGTCGGGGGCCGTGCATCTGGGCGTGAACGTCGAGAACGCGGCCTACCCGGAGGGGACCTGCGCCGAGGCGGGGGCCATCGCGGCGATGGTCGCGGCGGGGGATCGGCGCATCGCCGAGGTCGCCGTCATCGCCGACGCGCCGCGCCCGGTCCCGCCCTGCGGGGGCTGCCGCCAGAAGCTCGCGGAGTTCGCGGACGGAGGGGTGAGGGTGACGCTCGCCACCACGCGGGGCGAGGTGATGGTGACGACGGTGGCCGACCTGCTGCCGGGCGCCTTCGACGCGCGGGACATGGCGGAGTGATGGAGCCGAGGCCCGAACCAAGGCTCGATGCGCGCTGGGTCAACGGGCGGCTGCGGCGCGGGGAGGTGCCCACGGAGGCCGAGCTGCGGTGGTTCGCGCGGGGGCTCGCGTCGGGGCAGGTGACGGACGCGCAGGCGGGGGCCTTTGCCATGGGGGTCTGCCTGCGGGGCCTGGGGGAGCAGGGGCGGGTGGCGCTGACCCTCGCCATGCGGGATTCGGGGCGGGTGCTGGAGTGGCGGCTCGACCGGCCGGTGCTCGACAAGCACTCGACGGGGGGCGTGGGGGATTGCGTGTCGCTGATCCTCGCGCCCGCGCTGGCCGCCTGCGGGGTGGCGGTGCCGATGATCTCGGGGCGCGGCCTCGGGCACACGGGTGGGACGCTGGACAAGATGGAGGCGATCCCGGGGGTGGAGCCGAAGGTGAGCGAGGCCGACCTGCGGCGGATCGTGGGAGAGGTCGGCTGCGCCATCGCCGGGGCGACGGCGGAGATCGCGCCGGCGGACCGGCGGCTTTATGCGATCCGGGACGTGTCGGGGACGGTGGAGAGCATCGACCTCATCACCGCGTCGATCCTGTCGAAGAAGCTGGCGGCGGGGCTCGATGGGCTGGTGCTGGACGTGAAGTGCGGGTCGGGAGCCTTCATGAAGACGGAGGCCGAGGCCGTCGCTCTGGCCGAGGCGCTGGTGGGCGCGGCGAACGGGGCGGGCTGCCCGACGGCGGCCTTCGTGACCGACATGGACGAGCCGCTGTGCCCCGCTCTGGGGAACGCCGTGGAGGTCGCGGTCTGCCTGGAGGTGATGGAGGGGCGGCGCGAGGTCGCGCCCCGGCTCCACGATCTGACGGTGGCCTTGGGCGGGCGGCTTTTGGCATTGGTCGGCGAGGCCGAGGGCGAGGGGGAGGAACGGGTCGCCGAGGCGATCCGGTCGGGCGCGGCGCTGGAGCGGTTCGCGCGGATGGTGGCGCTGATGGGCGGGCCGTCGGACCTTGCGGAGACGTGGCGCGAGCGGCTGCCCCGCGCGCCGGTCGTGCGGGAGGTGCGGGCCGGGGAAGGCGGCACCGTCGCGGCGCTGGACGGCGAGGCGCTGGGCCTTGCCGTGGTCGCGCTGGGCGGCGGGCGGGCGAAGGAGACCGATCCGGTCGATCCGGCGGTGGGGCTGACGGGGGTGGTCCGGCGCGGGGCGCGGGTCGCGCCGGGCGACCTGTTGGCGGTGGTCCATGCGCGGGACGAGGGCGCGGCGCGGGTGGCGGAGGCGGCGGTGCGGGGGGCGATCCGGCTGGGCGAGGCCGTGGAGATCGGGCCGCTGGTGAGGGAGCGGGTGGGGTGAGGCGCCAAGGATTCTTGAGGACGATCCTTGGGGTCGGGGGTGCGGGATGACGCGGGCATTTCTGGTGGTGATGGATTCGGTCGGCGTCGGCGGGGCGCCGGACGCCGGGCAGTACTTCAACGGGGACCGACCCGACACCGGGGCGAACACGGTGGGGCACATCGCCGAGGCCGTGGGCCTGAATGTGCCGGTGCTGGCGTCGCTGGGGCTCTGGCGGGCGGTGCGGCTCGCCTCGGGGCTGGAGGTCGCGCTCGATGGGCCGGTCACAGGGGCCTGGGGCGCGGCGACGGAGGTGAGCCGGGGGAAGGACACGCCCTCGGGACATTGGGAGCTGGCAGGGGTGCCGGTGCCCTGGGACTGGACGTATTTCCCCAAGGCGGAGCCGGCGTTTCCGCCCGATCTGGTGGCCGAGGTGTGCCGGCTGGCGGGGACGGCGGGCATCCTGGGCAACCGGCACGCCTCGGGGACGGCGATCATCGACGAGCTGGGGGCGGAGCACCTGCGGACGGGATGGCCGATCTGCTACACGTCGGTCGATTCCGTGTTCCAGATCGCGGCGCACGAGGAGCGGTTCGGGCGGGAGCGGCTGGTCGCGCTCTGCGAGGCGCTGGCCCCGAGGCTGCACGCGATGAAGGTGGGGCGGGTGATCGCGCGGCCCTTCGTAGGCGAGCCGGGGGCGTTCAGGCGGACGCCGCACCGGAGGGATTTCGCCATCGCGCCACCCGCGCCGACCCTGTGCGACTGGGTGCAGGGGGCGGGGCGGCGGGTCCATGCGGTGGGCAAGATCGGCGACATCTTCTCCATGCGCGGGATCGACACGCTGGCGAAGGGGCCGGACCGGGAGCTGATGGGGCATCTGCACCGGCTTGGGGCGGAGGCGGAGGAGGGGGCGCTCGTGTTCGCGAACTTCGTGGAGTTCGACACGGATCATGGGCACCGGCGGGACGCGGCGGGCTATGCGCGGCAGCTTGAGTGGTTCGACAGGGGCATCGGGACAATGATCGGGATGCTGCGCGAGGGGGACCTTCTGGTGGTGACGGCGGACCACGGCAACGACCCGACCTGGACCGGGACCGACCACACGCGGGAGCGGGTGCCGGTGCTGATGCACGGGGTCGGCGCGCGGGAGCTGGGGCTGATGGGCTTCGCGGACGTGGGGGCGTCGGTGGCGGCGCATCTGGGCGTGCCCGCAGAGGGGCCGGGGAGGAGCGTGCTGTGAGCTGGCGGAACCTGCCGAAGGTGGAACTGCACCTGCATCTGGAAGGGGGCGCTCCGCCCGCCTTCATCCGGGGAGTGGCGGCGGAGAAGCATATCGACATCTCCGGCATCTTCGACGAGCGGGGGAACTACCGGACGGGGACGTTCGAGCACTTCCTCAAGGTCTACGAGGCGGCGACCTCGGTGCTGACGACGCCCGAGGACTACCGGCGGCTGACGCTGGCGGTGCTGGAGGAGAGCGCCGCGCATGGAGTCGTGTATTCCGAGGCGTTCCTGTCGCCCGACTTCTGCGGGGGCGGCGACGTGGCGGCGTGGCGGGACCATCTCGCGGCCATCGAGGACGCCGCGAAGGAGGCCGAGGCGCGCATGGGCGTCACGCTGCGGGGGATCGTGACCTCGGTGCGGCACTTCGGGCCGGAGCAGGCGCGGCTCACCGCCCTGTGCGCGGCGGAGACGGCGGGGGGGTTCCTGACGGGCTATGGCCTCGCGGGGGCGGAGACGGTGGGGCGGCCCCGGGACTACGCCTGGGGCTTCGACTGCGCGCGGGAGGCGGGGCTGCGGCTGACCTGCCACGCGGGCGAATGGGGCGGGGCGTCGATGGTGGCGGACACCCTGCGCGACCTGAGGCCCGAGCGGATCGGGCACGGGATCGGCGCGGCGACGGACCCCGCGCTGATGGAGCGGATCGCCGAGGCGGGGGTGGTGCTGGAGGTCTGCCCGGGGTCGAACGTTTACCTGGGCGCGGTGCCGTCGTGGGAGAAGCATCCGATCGAGGTGCTGCGGGCGCGGGAGGTGAAGGTGACGGTCTCCACCGACGACCCGCCGTTCTTCGGGACCACGATGACGCGGGAATGGGAGATGCTGGAGCGCACGTTCGGATGGACCGAGGACGACCTGCGGGCGCTGAACCGGGTGGCGCTGGACGCGGCGTTCTGCGACGAGGCGACCAAGGAGCGCATCGCCAAGACCCTGGAGGCCGCATGACCGACACCCCCGACCAACCCCTTCCCGCCGGATCGCACCACCCGGCCCCCGAGGGCGTCACCGTGGTCGATCACCCGCTGGTGCAGCACAAGCTGACGCTGATGCGCGAGCACGACACCTCCACGGCGTCGTTCCGGCAACTGCTGCGGGAGATCAGCCTCCTGCTCGCCTATGAGGTCACGCGGACCCTGCCGATGACCACCAAGCGCATCGCCACGCCCATCCAGGAGATGGACGCGCCCACCATCGAGGGGAAGAAGCTTGCCCTCATCTCGATCCTGCGGGCGGGGAACGGGCTGATGGACGGCATCCTCGACCTGGTGCCGGCGGCGCGGGTCGGGTTCGTGGGGCTGTATCGCGACCCCGCCACGTTGGAGCCGGTGCAATACTACTTCAAGGTGCCCGGCCGCATGGAGGACCGCATCTGCATCGTCGTCGATCCGATGCTGGCGACGGGGAACTCCTCGGCCGCCGCCGTGGACCTGCTGAAGGAGGCGGGCGCGCGGGACATCCGGTTCCTGTGCCTGCTCGCCGCGCCCGAGGGGATCGCGCGGATGCGCGCGGCGCACCCGGACGTGGCCATCGTGACGGCGGCCATCGACAGCCACCTGAACGGGCATGGCTACATCGTGCCGGGGCTGGGGGACGCGGGCGACCGGATGTTCGGGACGAAGTAGCGGGACGGGAAACGCTGTGTCCACGGGCGCGCGGCTGTCGCGGCGGGCCGGACGGGCGCAGGGTGCCGGCCCAAGGGGGACGCGCGAGGCATGACGACGGGACGGTTGGGCCGGATCGGCTGGGCGCTGGCGCTGGCGGCGGCGCTGGGGGCGGCGGGCGTGGCCGGGGCGCAGATCCGGGGCGCGGGGCTTCGGCCGCTGCTCGCGAGCTATGACCGGCCCGAGGCCCGCGCCCACGACCCCCATCTTGGCCCCTATCCTGGCCGGGCCGCGCTCCCCCACGCTGCCGCGCCGCGCCGCGTGCTCAAGGCCGCGATCCCCGTCCCGCCGAGGGGCGCCCTGCCGCAGGGGGCTCCGGTCGCGCCGGACCCGCTGGCCGTGGGGCCGGGGCGGGCGGCGCGGCTGGCCTTGGCCGCGCTCACGCCCGATGGCCCGCCGCTGGCCTGGATCGCGGAGCCCGCGCCGCTCGTGCTCCTGCCCGCCTGGACGGGGCGGGCGCGGCCCATGGCGCGGCCCGAGGCACAGCCCGAGGCGCGGGAGACGCCCGCGATCCTCGTGCAGGTCGGGGCCTTCGCGCGGGCCGCGAACGCCCGGCGGGCGGCGGCGGCGGTGGAAGGGCTGGGCCTGGCGGTGGCCGAGCGCGGGCGGTCGCTGCGGATCGTCGCCGCCGGTCCCTTCGCCACCCAGGGCGAGGCGGCGCTGGCCCTGCGGGCGCTGCGGCAGGCGGGGTTTCCCGAGGCTTACCTGACGCGGTAGGGCGGGCCGAAGGAGGGCCGTCCGGTGGAACCCGTAGGGTGGGTGGTTCTGCGCGGAACGCGGAGGTTCGCGCACCATCGGGCGAAGGGTGGTGCGTGAACCCATGACCTCCGGCCCCGGAACCACGCACCCGACGGCCCGTCCCGGTCGGATGGGATGCCTCCGCTAGCCGGCGCAGATGCCCCGGAGGGCCACCCAGTCCGAATCGGAGACGAGGACCGGCGCCGCGCCCCCCGCGAAGGGATCGGCGGCGAGGAGGTCGGCCACGCTCTCGCCCGTGGGGTCGAGCGCCAGCGCGTAGGGCGCGAGCGGCACCTCGGCGCGGGCGAAGGCGGGGGCGAGGTCGCCGGCGTCGCGCGGCAAGGCGGGCCGGGCGAGGAGGTCGGCGGCGTAGTCCTGGAGCGTCGCGGCCGACAGGCCGCCGGTCGCCAGCAGGCGCACCACCGACCAGGGCCAGAGCCGGCCGAGGAGGCGGGCGAAGGGATCGGTCCCGCCCGGCGCGGCGCGGGCGGCGAGCAGGTGGCCCGCGACCACGGCGGGCTCGGGCGCGTCCTCGACCATGGCGCGGGACAGGACGGCGATGTCGCCCGGCAGCATCAGCGGCGTGGCGGGCCCGCGGGGCAGGACCACGGCCTGCCCCCCGGTCCCCAGGGTCCGGCCGTGGAGGCGGGCCAGCGCCTCGGCGCCCAGGGGGTCGCGGCAGGCGGCACCCAGCGGGCGCTGGAGGTGGCCCAGGATCGTCGCCCCCATCTCGATCCGCTTGGAGTCCGGGACCACGGCCAGCGCCTCGCGCCGGAGCGCGCCGGGAAGCCAGCCGACCAGCAGCGCGACGAGCAGCGCCGCCGCGCCCCAGCCCAGGGCCCGCCGCAGCGCCCCCCAGCCCGCGCCGCCCCCGGCGACCGAGGCGCGCACCTTCTCGATGGCGGCGACCATGATCTCGTCGTCGATCTCCAGCGTCTCGGAGCCGCCCTCGTCGGGGGAGAAGACGGCCGGGACCGAGCCGGGGTTGAGCCGGGCGACGGCGGGCAGCGACCAGTGGGCGAGCGGCAGGCCGGAGCCGTCGGCCAGCACCAGCGTCGCGTCGCCGAACGAGACCACGACCTCGCGCGCCCGGTCGGCGGGGTCGGCCCGCCAGAGGCCGAGGGCTTCCAGGCGGGCGTATTGGGAGAGGGCGGTCATGATCCTCGGGGAGTCGGGCTGGCCCGCACCCTAACCCGGCGGGCGCGGGGAGGGGAAGGTGGGGCGGGGCCTTCCGCGAACGTGGGGCAGGGCCTTCCGTGGCCCGCCGCGCGCCGCTAGCAAGGCGCGGCGGGCAGCGGGGGACGGGCATGGAATCGGGGGCGAACAGGCCCGGGCGGGCGGCGGCGCTGGTCGTGGGGGCGATGGCGCTCTTCGGGCTCATCGACAACTTCATGCGGGTGGCCGCCGAGACCGGGGGGCTGTGGCAGTTCCACCTGCTGCGGGGGCTGGTCGCGGTGGCGCTGCTGGGACCGGCGGCGTGGCTGATGGGCGCGCGGCTGCGGCCGCTGCGGCCGGGGCGCGTCCTGCTGCGGACCTGCCTGAATGCCTCGGCCATGGTGATCTACTTCGGCGCGGTGGGCATCATGCCGATCGCGCAGGCGGTGGCGGGGCTCTTCACCGCGCCGCTCTGGGTGGTGCTGTTCTCGGTGCTGCTGTTCGGGGAGCGGGTGGGGGCGTGGCGGCTGTCGGCGGTGGCCCTAGGCTTCGCGGGGGTGCTGCTGGCGCTGGGCCTGCGGGCCGAGGAGGTCACGCCCTGGTCGCTGCTGCCGGTGCTGGCGGGGGCGCTCTATGGGATGGGGAACCTCGTCACGCGGGTCTGGTGCGCGGGCGAGGGGACGCTGACGCTGCTGGGCGCGTTCTTCGGGGCGCTGGCGCTGGTGGGCGGGGTCGGCTGCGTCGGGCTCGCGCTCCATCCGCTGCCGGTGGCCGAGGGGACGGACGGGTTCCTGACGCGCGGCTGGGTCGCGCCGACGGGGGCGTTCCTGCTGGTGACGCTGGTGCAGGCGGTGGGGTCGCTGGTCGGCGTGGGCCTGTCGATCCGGGGCTACCAGATCGCCAACCCCACGCTGGTCTCGGTGATGGAGAACACGCTCCTCGTCTTCGCGACGCTCTGGGCGGTGGCGATCTGGGGCGAGGTGCCGGGCCCGGTGGAGACGCTGGGGCTCGCGCTCGTCACGGCGGCGGGGGTGATGATCGCCGCCCGCGAGCCCCGGCGGGCGGTGGCGTAGAGGGCGCCGGCCTCACTCGGCCGGCTGGCCGAGCGGCGCGCGCGCGGCGGCCTCGGGGAGGCTGGCCCGGACGGTGACGCGAAGCAGGCCGAGCAGGGTGGCGACGAACAGCGTAACCCCCAGGATCTCGCCGCCCTCCTCGAAGATGGTGGCGATCCGGTAGAAGCCGGGGGAGGCCTCGTTGAAGACCAGGACGCTGGAGACGATCTCCATGCCGATCGAGCCGCCGACGAAGATCGCCCCGGCGAGCACGAGCCGGGCGGCCGTCCCCCGGTCCAGCATCCAGAGGAAGCGCAGGAAGGCCAGCCCGACGGCGAGCACGACCGGGATGCCGATGACGACCCAGGACCCCCAGGCGAAGATGTCGGGGGCGAGCCCCGCCGCGCGGACCGAATAGGAGGAATGCTCGTGCAGGGACACGGATTCGTCCAGGGCCATGAAGGCCATCATCGCCGCGAGGAGCAGCCAGTAGGGCGCCTGGGCGCTGGCCGCCGAGCGGGCCGCCGCGCGGGCCGCGAGCCCGAGGGCCAGGGCGGCGAGCGACCCGAGCAGCATGAGGCCGGTGGAGTAGAAGCTCACCAGCGTCTGCTCGTCGTCGAGGTCGAGGTATTTCATGCCGTCGGCGTCGGGGTCGAGGCCGCCGAATCCCACGAGCAGGGCATGGATGGCGCCCACGGCGATCACGGCGGCGCTGGCCCCCCACACGATCCGGCGCGCGCCGGCAAGATGCGAGGCGAATCCGGGTTGCGTCATGGAGGGCGTCCTTCGGTCCAGAGGCAGGCGAACTGGCTTCAGTCTGGCAGATGATCCGCCAGCCGCAACAATATTGTCATGGAAACGTCACAAATCGGCTCGGCGGGGCGACCCCCCTAGGCCGCCTGCGCCGCGCCCGGGACGAAGCGCGCCTGGAACGTCTCGCCCCGGTCGGCCATCTCGCGCAGCAGGCGCGGCGGCGCGAAGCGGGGGCCGTGGGCGGCGGCGAGCCGCTCGGCCCGCGCGACGGATTCGGGGAGGCCCTGGATGTCGAGCCAGGAGAAGGGGCCCCCGGACCAGGGCGCGAAGCCCCAGCCCAGGATCGCGCCGACGTTGCCCTCGCGGATGTCGGTGAGCACGCCCTCCTCCAGGGCGCGCACCGCCTCCAGCACCTGCGACAGCATCAGGCGATCCTGCACCTCCGTCACGGCGGGCTGGGGCTCCCGGGGGGGGAACAGGCGGGCGAGGTCGGGCCAGAGGCCCTGCCGCTCGCCCTTGTCGTCGTAGGCGTAGAAGCCCGCGCGGGCCTTGCGCCCCAGGCGGCCATCGGCGGCCAGCAGGAACAGCACGCGGTCCACGTCGTCGTCGGGGTAGGCGTCGCCCAGCGCGGCGCGGGTCGCCTCCGCGATGCGGAGGGCGAGTTCCAGGCTGATCTCGTCGAGGAGCTGGAGCGGCCCGACCGGCATCCCGAGGAGCCGCGCCGCGTTCTCGACCAGCGCGGGTTTGACCCCTTCGGCCACCATGCGGACGCCTTCGTTCAGGTAGGGGATGATGCAGCGGTTGGCGTAGAAGAAGCGGGCGTCGTTGACGACGATGGGCGTCTTGCCGATCGCCTTCGCGAAGTCGAGCGCCTTGGCCACCGCGAGGTCGCCGGTGTCGCGCCCCCGGATGATCTCCAGGAGCTGCATCCGGTCCACGGGCGAGAAGAAGTGGATGCCGAGGAATCGGTCGGGCCGGTCGGCGGCGCGGGCCAGCTCGGCGATCGGCAGCGTCGAGGTGTTGGTGGCGAGGATGCAATCCGGCCCGACATGGGCCAGCACCCGGCCCATGACCTCGGCCTTGGTGGCGGGGTCCTCGAACACCGCCTCCACGATCAGGTCGCATTCGGACAGCGCGGCGTAGTCGGTCGTGGGGGCGATGCGGGCCAGCGTCTCGGCCTTCTTCTCCTCCGAGAGCTTGCGGCGGGCGACGGCCCTGGACAGCAGCCCTTCGGCATGGGCCTTGCCCTTGGCGGCGGCCTCGGGGGCCGAGTCGATCAGCACCACGTCGATGCCGGCCTGCGCGGCGACATGGGCGATCCCCGCGCCCATCATCCCCGCGCCGATCACGCCGAGGCGGCGCACCCTCTGGTCGGGGGCGGCGGGGCGGCGCGCGCCCTTGCCGAGCGCCTGCATGTCGATGAACAGCGACCGGATCATCGCCGAGGAGGAGGGATTCATCAGGATGTGGGTGAACCACCGCGCCTCGATCCGCAGGGCGGCGTCGAACGGGACGAGCGCCCCCTCGTAGACCGCCGACAGCAGCGCCTTGGCGTTCGGATAGGCGCCCCAGGTCTTGGCGTTCACCATCGCCGAGGCGCCGACGAAGGTCATGTAGCCCGCCGGGTGGTAGGGCGCCCCGCCGGGCATCTTGTAGTCCTTGCGGTCCCAGGGCTTGCAAAGGTCGGTGCCCACGGCGGACAGGACCCATTCCTTCGCCCGCGACAGGAGCTGGTCCGCCGGCACCACCTCGTCGATCAGACCCGCCGCGAGGGCGGCCTGCGGGTCGAGGGTCTTGCCTTCGAGGAGGTAGGAGGACGCGCCCATCGCGCCGAGCTTGCGGACCAGCCGCGTCGTGCCGCCCGCGCCGGGGAAGATGCCGACCTTGATCTCGGGCAGGCCGATCTTGGCGCGGGGGTTGTCGGCGGCGACGATGCGGTGGCAGGCCAGCGGGATCTCGTAGCCGATGCCCAGCGCCGTGCCGGGCAGGGCGCAGGCCACCGGCTTGCCGCCCTTGTGCGTCTTCGGGTCCATCCCCGCCCTCTCGATCCGGCGGAGCGCATGGTGCAGGGACATGACCCCCTCGAAGACGCCGCGCGCCGGGTCGTCGCCCGCGCCCTCCTTCATGGCGGCGATCACCGCGAGGTCCATGCCGGCGGCGAAGTCCTTCTTCCCGCTCGTGACGACGATCCCCTTCACCTCCGGATCGCCCAGCGCCCGCTCCACCAGCGCGTCGAGGTCGCGCAGGGAATCGAGGTTGAGGACGTTCATCGACCGGCCAGGCATGTCCCAGGCGATCACCGCGACGCCCTGGTCGTCCGTGGTCATGGAGAAGTCGGTCATGGCGCGGGGCTCCTGCGGGGCGGGGGACAAGGGAGGGTCAGAGGGCGGGCGGCGCGGGGGCGTGGACCACGTCCATCATCTCGATGGTGAGGCCGCCC
Source organism: Rubellimicrobium aerolatum (assembly GCF_017872975.1). Classification (GTDB taxonomy): domain Bacteria; phylum Pseudomonadota; class Alphaproteobacteria; order Rhodobacterales; family Rhodobacteraceae; genus Rubellimicrobium; species Rubellimicrobium aerolatum. The sequence continues at coordinate 58,804 of NZ_JAGGJP010000004.1, read as the reverse complement.
TGGCTCGTGCGGGCGAGGTAGTAGACCGAGCCGAAACGGTCGGCGACGAGGGGCCCGCCGGGGAACTCGTATTCCCAGCGGAGCCAGACCCGGAACCGGCCCCGGCGCGGCATCTCGATGGCGGCGATGCGGGGCGTCGCGCGGCGCAGCCCGGCGACGCGGGCCTGGGCGCAGCGGATCGACAGGACGGCCTCCAGCATGGCGCGGCTCCGCAGGATGACGAGGCCGCCCTCGACCTCCACGGGGCAGGGCAGGGTCCAGAGCGCCGCCATCCCGGCCACGTCGCCCTGCGAGAACAGCTCGCCCAATCGCGCGAAGAGCGCCGACACGGGCAGCGATGTCCTGTCGCCAGGCACCATGGCACCTCCCAGCCGCCCGAGGGGCGACGCGGGGGCCGGTTCCGCGGTCCCCCTCCAGCGAAGTGTAATGCGATCCGGCGGCTCGTCCAAAGCGGGATGTCACACTCTCTCGATGATGGTGGCGGCGCCCATGCCCGAGGCGACGCAGAGCGTGGCGAGGCCCAGGGCCTTGTCCTGCCGCTCCATCTCGTCGAGCAGGATGCCGAGGATGATCGCCCCCGAGGCGCCCAAGGGGTGGCCCATGGCGATCGCGCCGCCGTTGACGTTGACCACGCCGGGGTCGAGGTCGAAGGCCTGCATCACCCGCAGCGCCACCGCCGCGAAGGCCTCGTTGACCTCCCACAGGTCGATGTCGGCGGCGGTCAGGCCGGCGGCCCGCAGCGCCTTCTCGGTCGCGGGCATCGGACCGGTGAGCATGATGGAAGGGTCCGAGCCGACCTTGGCGGTGGAGCGGATGCGGGCGCGTGGCGTCAGGCCGTGCCGCTCCCCGAACTCCTTCGATCCCAGCAGCATCCCCGCCGCCCCGTCCACGATCCCGGAGGAGTTGCCGGCGTGGTGGATGTGGGTGACCCGCTCCAGCTCCGGGTAGCGCAGGATCGCCACCTTGTCGAAGCCGGGCATGACCTCGCCCATCGCCTTGAACGAAGGCTCCAAGGCCCCCAGCGCCTGCATGTCGGTCGTGGGGCGCATGTATTCGTCGTGATCGAGGATCGTCAGCCCGTTGATGTCGCGCACGGGCGTGACCGAGCGGGCGAAGCGCCCCTCGTCCCAGGCCCGCTTGGCGCGGCGCTGGGACTCGACGGCGAAGGCGTCGGCCTCGTCGCGCGTGATGCCGTGCATCGTCGCGATGACGTCGGCCCCGATGCCCTGCGGCAGGAAGTAGGTCCCGAGCGCGAGCGTCGGGTCCACCGCGATGGCCGCCCCGTCCGAGCCCATCGGCACGCGTCCCATCATCTCCACGCCGCCGGCGATGTAGGCCTCGCCCGCGCCGCCCCGGATCTGGTTGGCGGCGAGGTTCACCGCCTCCAGACCGGAGGCGCAGAAACGGTTGACGGCGAGGCCGGGGACCGATTCGGCGAGTCCCGAGGCGAGGACGGCGGATCGGGCGAGGCAGCCCCCCTGCTCGCCGACCTGGGTGACGTTGCCCCAGATCACGTCCTCCACCGCGTCGGGCGGCAGGCCGTTGCGGTCACTCAGGTCGTCGAGCACCTGGGCCGACAGGCGCACCGCCGTCACCTCGTGCAGCGCGCCGTCGGGCTTGCCCTTGCCGCGCGGGGTGCGGATGGCGTCGAAGATGTAGGCGTCGGTCATCGGGGCCTCCGGTCAGGCGGGGAGCGTGGGGCTGAGGCCCGGCACGCGCGGCATCAGGTCGTAAGGGTGCTTCCAGCCCGGCAGGGCCTGGATGCGGGAGAGCCAGGCGTCGATGGCGGGCCAGTCCGCCCGGTCGAAGCCGAAGGGCTCGGGGTAGTAGAGATAGCCGCAGCAGGCGGTGTCGGCGATGGTCGGCTCCGCCCCCGCCAGGAAGGGGGTGCGCGAAAGCTGCGACTCCATCGCCTTGAGCGCGGCGCGCAGGCGACCCGTCAACCAGTCCACGACCTCCGGCGACCGCTTCTCGGGCGCGAGGAAGTTCAGGTGGAACCGCAGCGCCCCGGCGAGGCCCGAAACCTTGTGGTTGTCGAAGAACACCCAGCGCAGCGCCTCGTCCCGGTCGCCCAGGAGCCGCCCCGTCCGCTCGGCGGCCCAGAGCTGGATGACGCCGGACTGGGTCATCACCCGGTCGCCGTCCACGAGCACCGGCGCCTCGGCCATCACGTTGAGCGCGAGGTGGCCGGGGCTGCGGGCCCCGCCATTGAAGAAGTCGAGGAACACCGGCTCCCAATCGAGCCCGCAGAGCGTCAGGGTCAGCGCCGCCTTGTAGGCGCTGCCCGATTCGCCGAAGCAGTGGAGGCGGAGGGTCACGCGAGCCCCCCGGCCGGGGCGCGGGCGGAAGCGTGGCTTCCGTATTTGGGCCAAGTTGATGGGGCATCTTCACCCCATCTCAACCGTTCTGGCCGCAAGCAGGATTCGCGGTACAGGCTGGCGAGCCGATGACCGCCCAAGTTGATGCAGGCCCTGTCCGGTTTCCCCGAAAGGGGGGGCGCGGGCAGGGCGGCGCGTCTTTGGCGCCTGCCCATCAACTTGGCCCAAATACGCATGCGACCCCTCCCCCTCGCGCCACCCGTCCGGCTTGGCGCCGATTCGCCATCAGCCTAGAAGCTCGCCGCCTCCAGCGCCATCACCGGCGCGGCCCCCGAGGTGATCCGGGCGAGGTGCATCGCCGTCGCCGGCAACTGACGCGCCGCGTAGTAGCGGGCGGTGGCGATCTTGGCCTCGTGGAAGGCGGGATCGTCGGTGCCCGCCGCCAGGGCGGCGCGGGACGCGACCGCCATGCGCGCCCACATGTAGCCCAGGCAGACATGGCCCATCAGGTGCAGGAAGTCGTTGGCCCCGGCCAGCGCGTCGTGGGGGGCCTTGGCGGCGCGGTCGAGGAAGAACATCGCCGCCGCCTGCAGGTCCTTGGACGCGGCCTTGAGCGGGTCGAGCACCGTGGCCTTCAGCTCGGCGTCGCCCTCGTGCGCCTTGAGGAACGTCTTCACCATGTCGAAGAAGGCCATGATCGGCCGGCCGCCCTCCGCGCCCAGCTTGCGCCCCACGAGGTCGAGCGCCTGGATGCCGTTCGCGCCCTCGTAGATCATCGCGATGCGGGCGTCGCGGACGAACTGCGACATCCCCCAGTCCTCGATGTAGCCGTGCCCGCCGTAGAGCTGCTGGGCGGCCACGCACATCTCGAAGCCCTTGTCGGTCTGGAACCCCTTGAGCACCGGCGTCAGGAGCGAGATCAGACCCTCGGCCTCCGCGTCGCCCGTCCGCTGCGCGCGGTCGATCAGCGACGCGCCCCAGTAGGTGAAGGCCCGCGCCCCCTCGACGAAGCTGCGCTGGTCCATCAGCGACCGCCGCACGTCCGGGTGGACGATGATCGGATCGGCGCCGCCCGCGCCCCGGGCCGCCAGGTCGCGGCCCTGGAGCCGGCCCTTCGCGTAATGGGCCGCGTTCTGGTAGGCGATCTCGGCCTGGGCGTAGCCCTGGAGCGCCACGCCGAGCCGCGCCTCGTTCATCATGGTGAACATGGCGCGCATCCCCTTGTGCTCCTCGCCCAGCAGATACCCGGTCGCGCCGTCGTAGTTCATCGCGCAGGTGGCGTTGCCGTGGATGCCCATCTTCGCCTCCAGCTTGCCGCAGGAGAGCGCGTTGCGCGGCCCGAGCGTCCCGTCCTCGCGCACCAGGACCTTCGGCACGATGAACAGCGACAGGCCGCGCGTCCCCTCGGGACCGCCGGGGATGCGGGCGAGGACGAGGTGGACGATGTTCTCCGCGAGGTCGTGCTCGCCCGAGGAGATGAAGATCTTCTGGCCGGTGATGGCGTAGGTGCCGTCGCCCCGGGGCTCGGCCCGGGTCCGCAGGAGCCCGAGGTCGGTGCCCGCCTGCGGCTCGGTCAGGTTCATGGTCCCCGTCCACTCGCAGGTGGCGAGGCGGGGCAGCCAGAGGGCCTTCTGCGATTCGGTCCCGTGGAGCAGGATCGCCGAATAGGCCCCGTGCGTCAGGCCCTGGTACATGTTGAAGGCCATGTTCGCCGAGACGAAGGCCTCCTGGGCGGCGGTGTGCATGAGGTAGGGGAGGCCCTGGCCGCCATGCTCGGGCGCGCAGTCGATGCAGGTCCAGCCGCCTTCGCGCATCGCGCGCATGGCGTCCTTGAACCCGGGCGGCGTGCGGACCACGCCGTTCTCCAGCACGCAGCCCTCGCGGTCGCCCGGGGCGTTGAGCGGGAGGAGGACCTCGGCCGCGACGCGGCCGGCCTCCTCCAGGATGGCGCGGGTGGTGTCGGGGTCGAGGTCCGGGAACCCGGGGATGTCGTCCTCGCCGACCCGAAGCACCTCGTGAAGGACGAACTGCATGTCCTTGATCGGGCTCTGGTAGATCGGCATTCCCCGTGGTCCCCCCTCGTGGCCCGCCCCGTCAGGCGGCGTTCGCGCGCGTTCCGTCCTGCGCCAGCTCGGCCCGGCCCCAGGCGAGCTGGTCCTTCAGGTCCTTGATCGTCCGGTCGAGCTCGGCGCGCTGCGCCTCCATCTCGGCCAGGTGACGCTCGGCCACCTCGCAGGCGCGCTCGAGCTGGACCATCCGGCCCTTGCCGCCGTCCCACAGGTCGAGGAGCTGGCGGATCTCCTCCAGGGAGAAGCCGTATCTCTTGCCCCGCAGGATCAGCGAAAGACGCGCGCGGTCGGACCTGGTGAAAAGGCGCCTGGTCCCTTCCCGGATCGGGAACAGCAGTTCCTTGGCTTCGTAGAAGCGCAGCGCCCTTGCCGTCACGTCGTACTGCTCGCACATCTCACGGATGGTCATGGTCTGGTCGGTCATTCGGGTTGGCCCTCTTGTTCTTGCCGCAGCGTGAGAAAGCGGCAAATGGGCCGAACGCCTTCATCTTACAAGCAAGTTGTCCGGGGGTGTGGCCGTTACGCGGCGTCATGACGCACCGTGACGGCGCGTCGGAGCGAGCCGGTCAGGCGTCGTCGCCGCGCGCCCGCTCGGTGCCGTCGCGAAGCTGCTGCAGCTCGTCGATGGTGGCGTCGAGCTGGCCCTTCTGCTCGCGCAGCGCCGCGAGCTGGCGGTCGGCCATCTCAAGGAAGCGGGCCATCTGCGCCGCCGTCCCTTCCTTCTCGTAGATGAGGAGCCACTGCCGGATCTCCTCCAGGGAGAAGCCGAAGCGGCGGCCGCGCAGGATCAGGGTCATCCGCGCCACCTCGCGCGGGCCGTAGAAGCGCGACCGGCCCTCCTTCTCGGGCGACAGCAGCTCGATGTATTCGTAGTAGCGCAGGGTCCGGGGCGTCACGTCGAAGCGCGCGCACATCTCCTTGAAGGAAAGCCGAACCTCGGGTCTCGCGTCGGGTGTCTCGTCGGGCATGGCCCCTCGCTTGCCGGGGCAAGCCTAGACCCCCGCGCCGCCCCCCGCAACCGAGCCGATGCCGCGGGGCCTTGCGCGCGGCCCCGGGCGTGGCATGGTTGCCGCCATGACCCCCTTTCCCCCCGACGAGCCGCGCGAGGAGGCCGCCCGGCGCTTCCTCGCGGCGCTGCCCTACGCCCGCGCGCTGGGGCTGACGCTCGTGGCGCTGGGCGACGGCGTGGCCGAGATCGCCATGCCCTGGGACGACCGGCTGGTGGGCGATCCCCTGACGGGCGTCATCCACGGCGGCGCGGTGCTGGCGCTGATGGACACCTGCGCGGGGACGGCGGTGCTCGCGCACGCCTCGGCCCCCACGCGCACGGCGACGCTGGACCTGCGAATCGACTACATGCGGGGCGCGGTCCCCGGCCGGGCGATCACCGCGCGGGCCGAATGCCACCACGTCACCCGCACGGTGGCCTTCGTCCGCGCCACCGCCTCGGACGGGGAGGGGCGCCCCCTCGCCACCGCGACCGGGGCCTTCACGGTCGAAGGATCGGCGGAGGGCGCGGCATGAGGCCCCCGCCCGAGCCCGTGCAGGTGGTCAAGTCCCGCCGCGACGCCGCGCTCGAACGGCTGGCGGGCGGCGTCCCCTTCGTGGGCTTCCTCGGCCTGCGCTTCGACCGCCGGGGGGACGAGCTGACGGCCGTCCTGCCCTTCCGCGAGGACCTGATCGGCAACCCCCTGATCCCCGCGCTCCACGGCGGCGCGACGGCCGGCTTCCTCGAATGCGCGGCGGTGGTCGAACTCGCCTGGACCCAGATGTGGGAGGACATGGAGTCCGGCCGCCTGCCGCCCGACGCGCCGCTGCGCCTGCCCAAGACCATCGACTTCACGGTGGATTACCTGCGGTCCGGCCTGCCGCGCGACGCCTATGCGCGGGCGCGGGTCAACCGCTCGGGCCGCCGCTACGCCTCCGTCCATGTCGAGGCCTGGCAGGACCACCGCGCCCGGCTCTTCGCGCAGGCGACCGGCCACTTCCTGATGCCCGACGGCGAGGCCGGCTAGGAATCCCCGTCCAAGATCCTCGGCCTACAGCCACTCGCCCCGCCCGGTCCCCACCGCCTCGGCGACGTGGCCGAACCCGTGCCTCTCCAGCAGCGCGTCCAGCCCCCGCGCGATGTCCCCCGCGAGGCCCAGGCCCCCATAGGCCAACGCGGTGTAAAGCTGCACGGCGCTCGCCCCGGCGCGGATCTTGGCAAAGGCCGCCTCGGCCGAATCCACCCCGCCCACGCCGATCAGCGGCAGCTGGGTCAGCGTCGAGAGCCGCGCGAGCACCCGCGTCGATCGCTCGAACAAGGGCGCACCGGACAGGCCGCCCGTCTCCCCCGCGTGCGCCCCGCGCAGGCCGTCGCGCGCCAGCGTCGTGTTCGTCGCCACGATCCCGGCGATCCCGGCGGCGTTCGCCACCTCGGCCACGTCCGCCAGCTCGTCGTCGCTCAGGTCGGGCGCGACCTTGAGGAGGACGGGGATGCGGTGGGGCAGGTGCTCGCGCGTCTCCATGACGCGGGCCAGCAGCGCCGCCAAGGCCGCCCGGCCCTGGAGGTCGCGCAGGCGTTCCGTGTTGGGCGAGGACACGTTGACGGTGGCGAAGTCGGCGAAGGGTCCGAGCTGCGCCAGGACCAGCGCGAAGTCGCCCGCGCGGTCGGCGCTGTCCTTGTTGGCCCCGAGGTTCACGCCCAGCACCAGCCCCGGCGGCCGGGTGCCCAGGCGGTCGCCCACCGCCTCCATGCCGTCGTTGTTGAAGCCGAAGCGGTTGATGACGGCCCGGTCCTCGGGCAGCCGGAACAGGCGGGGCTTGGGGTTCCCCTCCTGCGGGCGCGGCGTCACCGCCCCGACCTCGGCGAATCCGAGCGGGCTGCGGGCGAGGCCCCGCAGCGCGACGGCGTTCTTGTCGAAGCCCGCCGCCACGCCCACCGGGTTCGGCAGCGACAGGCCCGCGACCGTGGTCCGCAGCCGCGCCGAGGTCACGGGCCCGCCGAAGGGCCCGAGCCCCGCCCGCAGCGCGAGGAGCGCGAGGCCGTGCGCCGTCTCCGGGTCCAGCCGTTGCAGGGCGCGCAGGCCCGCCTGCTCCAGGTCGCGGATCACAGCGGCGGAAAGACGTGCCGGCCCTCCACCAGGGGCAGCTCCTGGTGGAAGGTCACGTCCTCGATGGCGAGATCGCGGTAAAGGTGCGGAAAGAGCTGCCCGCCCCGCGACGGCTCCCACCGGATCGCCGGCACAAGGCGCGTCCGGTCGAGCGTCAGGAGCATCAGCCCCGGTTCGCCCGCGAAGTGCTTGGCGGCGGTCTCCTCCACCTGCTCGGCGGTGGACAGGTGGACGTAGCCGTCGGCGAGGTCGGCGCGCGAGCCGGCGAAGCGGCCCCTGGCGGCGAAGTCCACCCATTCGGCGGCGCGGAGGAGCTTGTAGAAGGCCATGTCGGGGTCATGCCGGTGTCGCGCGGGGTGGTCAAGGATTGTTCGCCCATGGGGTGATTCGTTAACCTTTCGCCTGTAGGGTCGTCCTCTCGACAGCGCCTTCGGGCGAACCAGATCTCGGCTCAACACCAACAGGAGGGACATTCGATGCGACATCTCTGCACCGCCGGCACGCTCGCGCTCGTGGCCTCTTCGCTGGCCTCCGGGGCCTGGGCCGACTTCACGCTGACGATCCTGCACACCAACGACTTCCACGACCGGTTCGAGCCGATCAACGGCACCGATTCGACCTGCCAGCCCGAGGAGGCGGCGGCGAACGAATGCTTCGGCGGCGTCGCGCGCCTGCTGACGGCCGTGCGCGACGCGCGAGGGCGGGCCGAAAACAGCGTGCTCCTCGACGCCGGCGACCAGTTCCAGGGATCGCTCCTCTACACGCAGTACAAGGGCGCGATGTCCGCCGAGTTCATGCCGCTCCTGGGCTATCAGGCCATGGCGGTCGGCAACCACGAGTTCGACGACGGCCCCGCCGTCCTCGGCCCCTTCATCGACGCCCTGGGCCTTCCGGTCCTGTCCGCCAACATCGACGCGAGCCGCGAGCCGCTGCTCGCCGGCAAGGTCGCCCCGTCCACGGTGATCGACGTGGGCGGCGAACGCATCGGCGTCGTGGGCCTGACCACGACCGAGACGCCCGAGATCGCCTCGCCCGGACCCAACGTCAACGTCCTCCCCTACGACGCCGCGCAGCAGGCCATCGACGAGCTGACGGCGCAGGGCGTGACCAAGGTCATCCTGCTGTCCCATGCGGGCTACGCCGACGACCAGGCCCTGGCCCAAAGCCTGACCGGCGTGGACGTGATCGTCGGCGGCCATTCCCACACCCTCCTGTCCAACACCGAGGACGGGGCGGCGGGCCCCTATCCGACGATGGTGAACGGCGTGCCCATCGTCACCGCCCGCTCCTACGGCAAGTATCTGGGCGAGCTGACCGTCACCTTCGACGACGAAGGCAACGTGACGGCGGCAAGCGGCGACCCGATCCTGCTGAACGCGAGCGTCGCCGAGGACGAGGCCGCCCGCGCCCGCGTGACCGAACTCGCCGCGCCCCTGGAGGAGCTGCGCGCGCAGGTGGTGGCCGAGACCGCCGGCGCCATCGACGGCGAGCGGGAGAGCTGCCGCGCCGTCGAATGCGAGATGGGCAACCTCGTGGCCGAGGCGATGCTCGCCCGCGTGGCCGACCAGGGCGTGACCATCGCCATCGCCAACGGCGGGGGCCTGCGCGCCTCCATCGACGCCGGCCCGGTCACGATGGGCGAGGTCCTGACGGTGCTGCCGTTCCAGAACACGCTGTCCACGTTCCAGGTCTCGGGCGAGGCTGTGGTCGCCGCGCTGGAGAATGGCGCGAGCCAGATCGAGGAGCAGGCGGGCCGCTTCGCCCAGGTGGCGGGGCTGAGATACGCCATCGACCTGTCGCAACCGGCCGGGAGCCGGGTGTCCGACGTGCAGGTGCTGATCGGCGGCGACGCCTGGGGCCCCATCGACCCGGCAGCGACCTATGGCGTGGTGTCCAACAACTACGTCCGCAGCGGCGGCGACGGCTTCGCGATGTTCGTGGACGCCGCCAATGCCTACGACTTCGGCCCCGACCTCGCCGACGTGACGGCCGAGTATCTGGCGGCAAACCAGCCCTACGCGCCCTTCACCGACGGCCGCATCACCGTCACTGGCACCGCTGCCCCGGTCGCCGAGGAAGCCGCCGCGACGCCCGAGGCCGCGCCCGCCGAGGCCACGGACATCGCGGCGATCTCGCCGCTGGTGCTCCGCTACTCGTGCGAGGACGGGCGCGTGGTGGACGCGGCCTTCCTGGCGCTCGGCGACCGCGACCTCGCCGTCCTGAGCCTCGACGGCGCCGAGCCGGCACTCCTGACCATCGCCGCATCGGCCAGCGGCGCGCGCTACGTGGGCGCGGGGCTCCAGTGGTGGGGCAAGGGGCAGGACGAGGCTATGCTCGCGCCCCTGGCCGAGGGAGAGGACATCGCCTCCGCCGCCGGCACGACCTGCCGGGCCGACCAGCCCGCCACGCCCTGACGGGTCTTGCGGTGGCGCGGGGTCCGCGCCACCTATCCCCCATGTGCGGACGCATGGTCATCACGCTGCCCCATGACGCGATGGCGCGGCTCTTCGCGGCCTCTCCGGCCAACGACCTGCCGGAGGTGCCCAACTACAACGTCTGCCCGACGCAGCGCATCGCCGTCTGCACGGCGGAGGAGGGGCGCAGGCTCTACCGCCCGATGCGCTGGGGGCTGGTGCCCGCGTGGTACAAGGCCCCAAACGACGGCCCGCTCCTCATCAACGCGCGGAGCGAGACGGTGGCGGAGAAGCCCGCCTTCCGGCAGGCGGTCCGCGAAAGGCGTTGCCTCGTGCCGGCGACGGGCTTCTACGAATGGGAGCGAAGCGACCCGAAGACGCCGCTGCCCTGGTACGTCACGCGGACGGACGGCGCGCCGATGGTCTTTGCCGGGCTGTGGCAGGACTGGGGTCCGGCCGAGGCGCGGATGAGCACGGTCGCCGTCGTGACCTGCCCGGCCAACGCGCAGATGTCGGCGGTCCACCACCGCCTGCCGGTGATCCTGGAGCCGGAGGACTGGGCGCTCTGGCTGGGCGAGGCGGGCAAGGGCGCGGCGCGGCTGATGCAGCCGGTCGAGGACGGGGCCTTGGCGATGGTGCGGGTGGGGACGGAGATCAACTCCTCCCGCGCTGTGGGGGAGGGGCTCATCGTGCCGGTGCCGATGAACCCGGCCTGACGGGGTTGCGCGTCCCACCCCAGGCGTCCTATATCGGCCCCAGCGCGGGCGTTGTGTAATGGTAAGACCCTAGCCTTCCAAGCTAGAGACACGGGTTCGATTCCCGTCGCCCGCTCCAAATCCCTTTCATATGCCGTTCGTTCCGTTCCACGCCCCGCGCTGGCGTGGCGAAAGGGCATCGCGCGGGCTTTCCACGCTCGAAGCGGGGCTTCGATTCCGGATGCTCGCTCTGGTGGTTCAGCGCGCCTCGTCCGGGTTGAGGCGGATCAGCGCGGCATTGAGCGCGGCGGCAACGCTCACCCAGGCGAGGTAAGGGACGAAGAGGAGCCCCGCGAGGGTCGAGACGCGCCAGTGGGCGACGGTCGCGCCGAGGACGGCGAGCCAGAGCAGGCCGATGACGGCGAGGCCGAGCCGGAGGCGGCGCTGGCCGAAGACCGTGGGCGTCCAGAGCGTGTTGGCCGCGATCTGCAGCGCCCAGAACGCCAGCGCCGTCGTCGCCCCCGGCCCGCCCAGAGTGGCGACGCGCGCTCCGGCGATGGCCATGAACAGGTAGAGCGTGGTCCAGGCCACCGGGAAGGCCCAGTTGGGCGGCGTCCAGTCGGGCTTCCGCAGGCGGGCATACCAGTCGCCCGTCGGGAACAGGTAGCCGGTCAGGCCCGCGCAGAGGCAGGCCAGGAGGAAGATGAGGAACAGGAGCATCGCCGTCGCCCTTCGTGGTCGCGTCCGAGCTTGCCCGACCCGCAAGGGGACGGCAAGCGCGCGGCTCAGCGGCCGTCGTCGAAGCCGTGCATCCGGTGCGCCCATTGATAGCCGACGATGGCCCCCTTGAAGCGCGGCAGCAGCCAGAGCGACAGGCCCACGGCGAAGACCGTGAGGATGGTGGCAAAGACCAGCGGCTCGGGGCGGAAGGTCACCCAGACGAAGTGCATCAGGAAGGCGATCAGGTGGCCCACGACCAGAATCGTCAGGTAGGCCGGGCCGTCGTCGGCGCGGTGGTGCCTGAGCACCTCGCCGCAGGAGGCGCAACAGTCGGCGACCTTGAGGTAGCCGTCGAAGAGACGCCCCTCGCCGCAATGGGGGCAGCGGCGGAGGACGCCACGGCGCACGGCTGTCCAGACCGGCCGGTCCTGGGGGACGGCGATGATCCGGTCGGCCGTGGCCGTGGTGGCGGGATCGTCCATGACGGACCTCGTGAACCAGGGAGCTTGCGTTGATCTGAACGCTCGGCCGGGCTTTGGGAAGGGTCGGGAGGTCCGTTGCGTCGCCATGTCGCGACCGGCGGAACGCAGGGTCACGGATGCGTGGGAACCGCGACGGAAGCCGGCGGGCGCGCCGTAGAAGGTCCAGAGCCGGCCGGGAGGGCCGGTGTTCCGAACAGGAGACGACGCATGAGACGGACGATTGTGATGGCGGGCCTGCTGGCCGGGCTGGCGGGAACGATGGCCTTGGCGCAGGCGACGGCACCTGCCCCCGACGCTCCCCCGCCGCCCGCGCCGCCGGCCGCGCAAGGCGACGTGCCCCCGCCGCCCCCGCCGGGCGAAGACCCCGGCCCGCATGGCGACGGCCCGCGCGGCGACGTTCCGGACGGCCCCGGGATGGCGGCGATCGGTCTCGCGCCGCTCGAGTCCTACGACACCGACGGGAACGGCCTGGTGACGCAGGAGGAGATCGAGACCCGCAAGGCCGAGCGCTTCGCGACCGCCGACGCGAATGGCAACGGCGCGCTCTCGGCCGAGGAGCTGGTCGCGCTGGAGGACGCGATCCGTGAGGAGATGCGGCTTTCGCGCGCCCAGCGGGCCGTCGAGCGGATGGATGACAACGGCGACGGCCTCCTGCAGGCCGAGGAGATCGAGGCCCGCACGCCGCGCCTCGCGCCGATCTTCGACCGGCTCGACGCGGACAACGACGGCAGCATCTCCCTGGAGGAGATGGAAGCCGGGCGGCCGGAGCGGGGCGAAGGCCCGCGCGGTCGTGGCCCGCGCGACTGACGACATGACGGGGCGGCCCGGATCGGCGGACGCCGGTCCGGGCCGCCGCCTGCCCGCTTTACGGCCCGCCCCCGATGTATCAGAACCCGAGGGCCATGCCTTCCGCGTTCCAGCCTGTTCCGGCCTTGGCCATCCCCCAGGGCGACCGCGAGGGGGCTCTCCTCGTGGCCTATGCCAACGGGGACCCGGAGGCCGCGCGGGAGATCATGGCGGCCTTGGCGCCGCGCGTGCTGGCGCAGGCGCTTCGAATGCTGGCCGACCGGGCCGAGGCCGAGGACGTGACGCAGGACGCCTTCTTGCGGCTCTGGAGGATCGCGCCGGAATGGCGGCAGGGCGAGGCGAAGGTCTCGACCTGGCTGCACCGGGTGACGGCCAACCTCTGCACCGACCGGCTGCGGCGCAGGCGGCGGTCGGTGGGCCTCGACGAGGTGGCGGAGCCGGAGGACCCGGCGCCTTCGGTTGCCGCGCGGATGCAGGGCGAGGCGCGGCTGCGGGCGCTGTCGGATGCGCTGGCGCAACTGCCCGAGCGGCAGGCGCAGGCGGTGTCGCTCCGGCATCTGGAGGGATTATCGAACCCCGAGATCGCCGCCGTGATGGAGATCGGGGTGGAAGCGGTGGAGTCGCTCACCGCGCGGGGGAAGCGGGCATTGGCCGCGCTGCTGCGCGGGCGCAAGGCGGAGTTGGGCTATGACGAGGATTGAGACCGGCGCGGACGGTGGGCGGGAGCTGGACGACCTTCTCGCGGAGGCGCGAGCGCTGGAGGTCGTGCCATCCGCGGCGCTCTGGGCGCGGCTCGCCGCCGACGCGGAGCGCGAGAGGCCCCGGCCCAGGACGGTCGTTCCGGCGGTCCCTCCCGCGCCCGGTGGGTGGCGCGGCTGGCTGCGGCTGCTGGGCGGCTGGCCTGCGGTGGGGGGCTTCGTCGCCGCGACCCTGGCCGGCATCTGGATCGGCGCGGCGCCGCCCACCGGCGTGTCGTCGGTCCTCCCCAGTCTTTGGGGCGAGGACGTGAGCGTTGCCTTGGGGGTCGATGAGGACCCCCTGAGCCTTCTGGAGGGCTGAGACTTGACCGACCCATCGCCCGCGACGACGCCCGCCATGCCTACGGGGCCGGTGCGTTGGCTCCTGATCGCGTCGCTGGCCCTGAACCTCTTGGTGGCGGGGTTGCTCCTCGGCTCCCTGATCTTCGACGACGGGCCTGGGCGCGGGCCACGCCCGGTGGAGCTGGCGCTCGGTCCTTTCGCCCGTGCGCTGGACGAGGAGGACCGGCACGCCATCCTGGAGTCCCTGCGCGACCGGCCGGACCTGCGGCCGATGCGGGGCGAGGAGCGCGAGGCCGCCTTCGCCGACATCCTGGCCGCCGTGCGGGCCGAGCCCTTCGACCCCGCCCGCGCCGGCGCGGCGCTGGCCGCGCAGTCGTCGCGGGTGGAGGCCGTGCAGGCCGCGGTGCAGGCGGAGCTGCTGGAGCGGCTCCGGGCCATGACGCCGGAGCAACGGGCCGCCTTCGCCGAGCGGCTGGACTCGGAGCTGCGCCGCGGCCCCTCCGGAAAGGGGCCGAGGGACTAGATCAGACCCCGAGGCACCAGCGTATGACGGCCTTCTGCGCGTGGAGGCGGTTCTCGGCCTCGTCGAAGATCACCGACTGCGGGCCGTCCATCACCGCGCTCGTCACCTCGTCCTCGCGGTGCGCGGGGAGGCAATGCATGAAGAGCGCGTCGGGCTTGGCGGCGGCCATCAGGCGCTCGTTGACCTGATAGGGGCGAAGCTGATTGTGCCGCCGCTCCTTGGCGGATTGCGGGTCGTGCATGGAGACCCAGGTGTCGGTCACGATGAGGTCGGCCCCCTGCACGGCCTGGAAAGGGTCGCGCACGATCTCGGCCCGGGAGCCCTTGGCGCGGGCGAAGTCGAGATGGGCGGCTTCGGGGTCGAGCGTCGGCGGGCCGGTGAAGGCGATGTCGAAGCCGAACTGCCCGGCCGCCTGCGCCCAGGAGGCGAAGACGTTGTTTCCGTCGCCGGACCAGACCACCTTGCGGCCCGCGATGGGGCCGCGATGCTCCTCGTAGGTCATCACGTCGGCCATGATCTGGCAAGGGTGCGTGCGGTTCGTCAGGCCGTTGATGACGGGCACCGTCGCGTGCTCGGCCATCTCCAGGAGGACCGCCTCTTCGAAGGTGCGGATCATGATGAGGTCCACGTAGCGCGACAGGACGCGAGCGGTGTCGGCGATCGTCTCGCCATGCCCGAGCTGCATGTCGGCGCCCGAGAGGACCATCGTCTCGCCGCCCATCTGGCGCACGCCCACGTCGAAGCTGACGCGGGTGCGGGTCGAGGGCTTCTCGAAGATCAGCGCCACCATGCGGCCCTTGAGCGGCTGCTCGTCGTCGGCGCTGCCCTTGGGGCGGCCATTGCGCGCGGCCTTCATGGACTGGGCGTGGTCGATCATCGCCCGGAGATCCTGGGGCGTGGTCTTGTCGATGTCGAGGAAGTGGTTCATCGCGGCTCTCTTGCGGAGGCGCCGGGGGCTGTCTGCCCCCGGACCCCCGAGGATATTTCAGGTCAGAAGATGGAATTAGGCGGGTGTCAGCGAGGACGCGGCGGCGTCGAGGCGTCGGAGCGCCTCGGCGATATCCTCGTCGGGGATGTTGAGCGCGGGCAGGAGGCGCACGACGTTGTCGGCGGCACCGACGGTGAGGAGCCCTTGGGCGTAGCCAGCCTGGACCACCTCGGCGGGAGCGACCTTGCACTTGAGGCCCAGCATCAGACCCGCGCCGCGCACACCTTCGAACACGTCGGGGTGCGAGGCCACCAGCCCTTCGAGCCCCTGGCGGAAGAGCGCGCCCTTGCGGCGGACCTCCGACAGGAAGGCGTCGTCGGCGACGATCTCCATGACCCGCGCGCCCACGGCGCAGGCGAGAGGATTGCCGCCGTAGGTGGAGCCGTGCGTGCCGACGGTCATGCCGGAGGCGGCCCGTTCGGTCGCGAGCACGGCGCCGAGGGGGAAGCCGCCGCCGATGCCCTTGGCGACCATCATGATGTCGGGCGCGACGCCCGCCCATTCGTGAGCGAAGAGCCGGCCCGTCCGGCCCATGCCGCATTGCACCTCGTCGAGGATCAGGAGCGCCCCGGTCTCGTCGCAGAGGTCGCGCAGGCCCTTGAGGCAGACGTCGGGCAGGGGGCGGATGCCGCCTTCGCCCTGGATGGGCTCGATCATCACGGCGCCGACATCGGGCTCGCCGATGGCTTTTTCCAGCGCCTCGTGGTCGCCCCACTTCAGTTGCGTGAAGCCGGGGAGGAGGGGGCCGAAGCCCTTGGTCATCTTCTCGGAGCCGGCGGCGGCGATGGCGGCGGAGGAGCGGCCGTGGAACGCGCCCTCGAAGGTCAGGATGCGGGTGCGGTCGGGGTGGCCGGCGTCGTGCCAGAACTTGCGGGCCATCTTCACGGCCAGTTCCGCCGCCTCGGTGCCCGAGTTGGTGAAGAAGACGGTGTCGGCGAAGGTCCTGTCCACCAGCAGCGCGGCGAGCCGCTCCTGCTCGGGGATGCGGTATAGGTTGGACAGGTGCCAGACCTTGCGGGCCTGATCCGTGAGGGCCTGCGTCAGGTCGGGGTTGGCGTGGCCCAGGGCGTTCACGGCGATCCCGGCGCCGAGGTCGAGGTAGCGGCGGCCGTCCTCGGCCACGAGCCAGGAACCCTCGCCGCGCTCGAAGGTCAGGGGCGCGCGGTCGTAGGTGGGCAGGACGGCAGGGATCATCGGACATACCCCGGAAATGGGAGGCCCTTCGGTGCCGGAGGGCTGGATGGGTGTCAACGGGAAGGGCGAGCGGGAACGGTCCCCAGGGGGACGGACGGTCAGCGTCGGCGTCGGAGGGCGCGGGTCCGGCTCATGGGAGCGGGCCTTAAAGGCCGGTGCGGGGCGATGCAAGGTCAGACCTCCACCCAGATCGTCACCGGGCCGTCGTTGACGAGCGACACCTTCATGTCGGCGCCGAAGCGGCCGCGCGCGGTGGGGATGCCGAGCGCAGCGACCTCCTCCGCGAACATCTCGTAGAGGCGCTCGCCCTCGGCGGGCGGCGCGGCGGTGGAGAAGCCGGGTCGGTTGCCGCGCGAGGTGTCGGCGGCGAGGGTGAACTGGCTGACCACCAGCGCCGCGCCGCCGGTGTCCTTGAGGGAGCGGTTCATCTTGCCGTCCGCGTCCTTGAAGATGCGGAGCTTGGACAGCTTCTCGGCCATCGCGCGGGGCTTGGCATCGTCGTCGCCCTGCATGGCGCAGACGAGGATCAGGAGGCCGGGGCCGATCTCGCCCAGGGTCTCGCCGTCCACGCGGACGGCGGCCTCGCTCACCCGTTGGACGAGAGCCCTCATAGCTCGTGCGCCCAGGGGGGGTTGGCGCCGGGGCGGCTGACGGTGATGGCGGCGGCCTTGACGCCCAGGGCAAGGGCGTCGCGCAGGGCGTCCTCGTCGAGGGTGCGGAGCGCGGGCTTGGAGAGCTGCCCGGCCTTCCAGAGCGCCGTGAGCAGGCCGGCGTTGAAGGTGTCGCCCGCGCCCACGGTGTCGGCCACGGTCACGCGGGGGGCGGGGACGTGGACGTAGCCGGAGGGCGTGTGGCCGGTCGCGCCGCGCGCGCCTTCGGTGACGCAGACGAGGCTGGGGCCCATGGCCAGGATCGCGCGGGCGTGGTCGTGGCTGTCGCCGGGGCCGAGGAGCCAGTGCAGGTCCTCGTCCGACAGCTTCACGATGTCGGCGCGGGCGAGCATCCGGTCGATGCGGGCGCGGTAGGTGGGTTCGTCCGTGATGAAGGACGGGCGGATGTTGGGGTCCAGCATCGTCACGCGGCTGGCGGATTCGCGAGCCTGGAGCGCCTCGTAGGCGTGGGCCGCGGGCTCGCCCACCAGGGAGATGCCGCCGAAGAACAGGGCCTGTATGTCCGGACTTAAGTCCGGCAGGTCGTCGGGGGAAAGCATCCGGCCGGCGGTGTTCTCGTCGTAGAAGGTGTAGGTGGCGTGGCCGTCGGTGAGGCGCACGAAGGCCAGCGTCGTCGGGCGCGGCGAGACGTGGGCGGGGGAGGTGTCCACCTGCGAGTCGGCCAGCACCTTGCGGAGCAGGTCGCCGAACAGGTCGGACGACAGGCCCGAGAAGAAGCCCGACGGCGCGCCCAGGCGGCCGACCGCGATGGCCGTGTTGAACACGGCCCCGCCCGCATAGGGGGCGAAGGCGGCTTCATTGGCCAGTGTGGTGCGGGGCAGCATGTCGATCAGCGCCTCGCCGCAGGACAGAATCATCGAATCACCTTCTCTCGTTTCGGGACGTTCATCATAGCCGATAAGGATTAACGAACCGTGATGTAGCCATTCGCCGCCGCCCATTGATAGACGAGCGCCGCAGCGCCGGCGAGGATCAGCGCGGCGAGGATCGCGAAGAAGATCTTCCATCGGGACCAGGGACGCTCGCCCTGCACCTTGCCGGTCTGGCCGTTGACGACGAAGCGGAAGCTCTGGTCCTGGAACCTGTAGGCGGCCATCCAGACGGGAAGGAGGACGTGCTTGAAGGTCACGTCCGAGATCTCGGTGCGCTTGCCGGTGATGCGCTGGTGGTCGCCGCCGATGTCGCGGCGGATGTCGAGCTCGATCACCGCGTCCATCTTGGCGCGGGCGAGGGTGAAGCCGTCCTCAAGGTCGACGTGGTAGCCCTCGGCGGCGAAGCCGGACAGGTAGTCGGGGCGATAGGGGGCGAGGGCCGCGAGGTCCCAGGGCTCCAGCCCGTCGGTGTGCTCGCGCGGGAGCGAGGTGGAGGCCAGAACGAGCACGTCGTTGAAGAAGCGCGACACGCGGCCGGCGACGGAGCGCCAGCGGGTGCGCCGCTCCTGCACGGTCTGGGTCTTGCCGTTGATGGTGACGGTGCGGGACACGTAATAATCGTCGCCGCGCTGGCCCCGGTAGTCGGTCGCGGTGTCGGCGTCGAAGGTCCAGTAGGGCACATAAATGCCGTCCATCCGGCGCCCCCGGCGGGCGTAGTCCTGCAAGCCGTTGGGCGCGAACCAGAGGCTGCCGAGCCAGTTCGTCATCGCCTCGCGCGCCTGCGCTTCGGAAAGCTGGAAGGGGATGACGGCGGCGGGCTTGACGTGGCGGTGGACGCCGGTGTGCGTCACCAGCGGCGTCGCGCAGAAGGGGCAGAGCGTGGCCTGCACGCCTTCGGAGAACTCGGTCTCGGCCCCGCAGTTGGGGCACTTGAGGACGCGCGTCTCCTCGTAGGTGGCGCCGCGCCGCATCCGGGCGACGGTGGCGGAATAGTCGATCTCCTGCAGAGCCTCGGAGACGTCCTCGGCGTCGCCTTCGGGGATTTCCTGGACGTGGCCGCAGTAGGGGCAGGCGAGAGAGGTCTGGCCCGGCGCGAAGACGAGCTGCGCGCCGCAGCTCTCGCAGGGGAAGCGGTGGTCGGGCATGGGGTCTCCGGGTGGGACGTGCCGGGGTTATGGTCCGCGCGACGAGGCGGGCGCAACGCCCGCCCCGTGCGGGGGTTTGGGTCCGGTCAGTCAGCGGGCGGGGGCGGCGGAATCTGGGCGAGGAGGGCGGCCAGCGCGGGAACCTCGCCGGCCCTGGTCCAGCCCTCCTGGCCGGGGGTCCAGACGTGGGTCTCGCGGGTGAGGGTCCCTTCGCGCGCCATGCGGCGGAGGTCGTCGGTGCCGAAGGGGCCGGTGGTCTGGCCGTCGTCGGCGAGGTGCCATTGCGCCTCGGCGGGCGGGGGCGGCGGTGGGGCGGTCGGCGCGGCGGCGGGCTCGGCGGGGCGGGCGCCCCAGGGGCCGGCGGCGGCGCCCATGCCGAGGCCCATGCCCATGCCGAGGCCCGCGCCCATGCCGCCCGAGGGGTTGGCGGCGGCCTTGGTCATCGCCTCGGCGGTGGAGAACTGCGTGAAGCGGTCGAGGTCGCCGACGATGCCCATGGAGGTG
This sequence comes from Rubellimicrobium aerolatum, assembly GCF_017872975.1. Lineage (GTDB taxonomy): Bacteria > Pseudomonadota > Alphaproteobacteria > Rhodobacterales > Rhodobacteraceae > Rubellimicrobium > Rubellimicrobium aerolatum. The sequence goes on along the minus strand of NZ_JAGGJP010000004.1, from coordinate 39,267 downwards.
CGCTTGTCGAGGACGCGCTCGACCTCCTCGGGCAGGGAGATGTTCTCGATGTAGAACTCGGGCAGCGTCAGGCCGTAGCCCTGGATCGTGGGGGCGATGGCGTCACGGACGATCTTGGCCAAGTCTCCGGTGTTGGCGGCCATGTCGAGGACCGGGATCTGCGAGGCGGCGAGCACCCGGCTCGCCTCCTGCACGACGACGTTGCGGATCTGGGCGTTCACCTCGTCGGTGGTGAACTCGCCGTCGGTGCCGACGATCTCCTTGAGGAAGGTGCCGGGGTCGGTCACGCGCATGGCGTAGGTGCCGAAGGCGCGGAGGCGCACGGGGCCGAACTCGGGGTCGCGGCACAGGATGGGGTTCTTGGTGCCCCACTTCTGGTCGTTGAAGCGGGTGGTGTTGACGAAGTAGACCTCGGACTTGAAGGGGCTCTGGAAGCCGCTCCTCCAGTTCTGGAGCGAGGTCATGATCGGCAGGTTGTTGGTTTCCAGCTCGTAGAGGCCGGGCCCGAACACGTCGGCGAGCTGGCCCTCGTGGACGAAGACGGCGGCCTGCCCCTCGCGCACCGTGAGCTTCGCGCCGTACTTGATCTCGTTGCCGTAGCGCTCGAAGCGCCAGACCATCGTGTCGCGGGTGTCGTCCGTCCAGGCGATGACGTCGATGAACTGGCCGGACAGGAAATCGAAGATGGCCATGGGCGGCTCCTCCGCAGGTGGGGGCCGGGTCGTGGGGCCTCGGCCGATGGCGGGAATATAGGCCCGCCCCGGTCCCCGCGCCACGGGAGGTTTCCTCAGACGGGGCCGCCGCCCATCATCTCGGCGGCGAGGGGCCGCACGACGGGCTCGGCCTCCTCCAGCGTCATGCCGGTGCGGAGGCGCGGGTCGTAGAGCATCCTGAGCAGCAGCTCGTCGTGGCGGGTGAGGAGGCCGAACTCCTCGTCGTCGTTGAAGATCGACGGGCGGGCCTTGGGGCTGTCGTTGGCGAGGCCCATGCCCTGCGCCAGCTCCTCGTGGATGCAGGCGGTGCGGAGGAGGTCCGGGTGCTCGGCCCGGATGAGGGCCACGGCCTGGCTGTAGCCCGACCCCTCGCCGGTGCCGAAGGCGATGACGAGGCAGAGCGTGGAGCGCGGCAGGTTGACGAAGGCGCGGACCGAGGAGTCGGCGATGCCGGGCACCATGTCCCGAAGCTGGGCCCCGAAGTCGCGGCGGTCGTCCTCGCTCAGGACGGCGACGTGGAAGTTGGCGTCCTTGTCCACCTGCTCGATGGGGACGCCGGTGAGGCGGGACAGGCGCGCGGCGTAGGCGGCGACGCTGGCGCGGTCCTTGACCGCCTGGTCGGCGGCGACGGAGGGGCCGAAGACCATCTGCATCCGGATCGGCCGGTCCCAGCGGCGCAGCATGGCCTGGCGCGGGTCGGGCGCGGCGGTGTCGGCGCCCTGCACGTATTCGTCGAAGAGCGCGATGGCGATGAAGTTCCGCGCCAGCATCGTGTCGGTGAAGGGCGTGTCGGGGCCGCCGGCGTCGCCGCGCAGGAGGCCCTGGGCGAGCAGGTCCTCCTGGAGGCGCTCGTAGTAGCGTGCCAGTTCCAGGCTTTCGAGCGAGGGCGGGCGCGGGGTGGCGGGCTCGGGCGGGGCGGCCTTGGGCTCCGGGGCGGGGGGCGGCGCGGCGGGGCGCACGGCGGGGGGACGGGCGGGCGGCTCGGGTTCCTCGGGCCTCTCGCAGGCGGACAGCGCCAGCAGCCCCGCGAGCGCGACGGACAGGGTGCGGCGAAGGCTCACGGATCGTCCCCCTTCGGGCTGCTCGGGTCTCAGCGCCGGGGGGGGCGGCCCACCGACTCGCCTCCGCCCGTGCCACGGGCTTTGGCAGAGGCGAGCGTCGCCTTCAACTCCTGCTCCATGCGTTCCAGCTCCTGTTCCGCCGCGGCGCGGCGGGCCTTGCCCTGGTCGGCGATCTGGAGCGATTCGTCGATGGTGGCGATCAGGTTGGCGTTGGCGGCCTGCACCGCCTCGATGTCGAAGACGCCGCGCTCCAGCTCGGTGCGGATGGCCTTGTTGGCGGTCCGCAGGTTCTCGGCGTTGCGGGTGAGGAGGTCGTTGGTCAGGTCGTTGGCCTCGCGCACCGCGCCCGCCGCCTCGGAGGAGCGTTGCAGGGTGATCGCCTGGGCGAGCTGCTGCTCCCAGAGGGGGACGGTGTTGACGAGGGTCGAGTTGATCTTGGTGACGAGGCTCTTGTCGTTCTCCTGCACGAGGCGGATGGAGGGGAGCGACTGCATGGTGACCTGCCGCGTCAGCTTGAGGTCGTGGACGCGGCGTTCGAGGTCGTCGCGGGCGGAGCGGAGGTCGCGCAGCTCCTGCGCCTCCATGACGGCCTGCTCCTCGGGGGCGGCCTGGACCTCGCGCTCCTTGGCGGGGATGGTCGTGGAGTCCAGCTCCTGCAGCTTGGCCTCGCCGGCGGCGATGTAGAGCGCGAGTTCGTCGTAGAAGGCGAGGGTCTTGTCGTAGAGCTGGTCCAGCGCCTCGATGTCCTTGAGGAGCTGGTGCTCGTGGCGGAGGAGGTCGTCGGTGATCTTGTCGATCTGGCCCTGCACCTCCTCGAAGCGGGCGGCGAACTTGGCGATGGGGGCGGCGCGGCCGGTGATCTTCTCCCAGAAGGACCGCTCGCGGCGCACGTCCAGCTCCTCGGTGGAGAAGCCCCGGATCGCCGAGACCATGTCGCGGAGCGCGTTGCCGGCCGGGCCCACGTCCTTGTTGCGGACGCCCTGGAGCATCGACTGGCTGATCTGCTGGAGCTCGCCCTGGGCCTTGGAGCCGAAGGAGACGATGGAGCCGGTGTTGGAGATGTCCAGCTCGGCCATGCGGCGGCGGATCTCCTCGCCGGCCTGGGGGCTGGCCTGCGCCAGTGGCGTCACGGCCGAGGCCGGAGCGGGCTCGGGCAGGATGGCGGAGGTGACCTTCTCGACCTCGGCGAGGGTCGCCTCGGCCGCCTTGCGGGTGGTGTCGGACATCGCGGTGCTCCCCTTACTGTTCGGTCGTGACGCCCTCGCGGGCGAGGCGGTCGCGGAGGACCTTGATCTCCAGGTCCATGGATTCGCGCCCTCCCTCGAGAAGCTGGGTGGTGCGCTGGGCGAAGTTGGCCTCCAGGTCGCCCAGGAGCGCCTCGTAGTCGGCGCGGGCCCGGGCGTCGCGGGTGCGGGCGTAGAGGTCGGCGAAGCGGATCGTCGCGTCGCGCGCGCCGAGGAGGTAGACGACCAGATACTTGCGCGCGGAGGTCAGGTCGCGCGGGTCCTCCTCGACGGTGGCGATCATGCGGCGGGCCAGCGCCTCGAAGCCCGCGACGCGGGTGGCGAGCGCGCGGTCGCCCAGGGCGCCGATGCGGTCGCGGATGGTGGCGAGGTGGGCCTCTGCCTCCTCGACCACGCGGGCGACGCGGTCCTGCTGGAAGCTGTCGATGCCCTCCACCCGCTTGTCGCGCAGGGGGTCGAGGCCGAAGGCGGCGAGGTGGAGACCCCCGGCGGCCAGCGCGTAGAGGAGGCCGCCGCCGAGGTCGGTCCCGCCCGCGAGCGCGGCGAGCAGCGCGCCCCCGCCGGCGAGGACGGCGGCCAGCATCTTGCGCGGCAGGATGGGCCGGCGGGCGGCGGGGCGGGCGTCGTAGGCGGCCTGGGCGCGCAACCCTTCGCGCAGGAGCCAGGCGCCGAGGGCCAGGACCGCCGCCGCGCCGAGGCTGAGGACCAGCACCTCGGGCCCGCCGAAGAGGCCGGTGAAGGCGGCGAGGGCGGGCGGCACGAACAGGAGGTTCGCGCGCGCGCCGGCGGCGTCCACGCGGCGCGAGCGGGCCTGCGCCTCGCGCAGCGCCTCGGCCTGCGGGCCTTCGGCCTTCGCGCCGGGGCTGTAGCGGCCGCCGAAGCGTCGGGCCATCAGACGGGCCCCAGCCAGCCGCTCGTCAGGCCGGCGAGCAGCAGGAGCAGCAGGACATAGGCGGTGGTGCGGACGGCCTTGGGCATCCGGTCCTCCCTGATGGGGGTCATCGGGGCGGGTGCCGGGGCGGCGAGCGCCCGGAACGCCGTCGCGGCGGCCGCGATGGCGAGGGCCAGGGCCGCGAACAGCATCAGAAGAAGGATCAGCCGCGCCATGCCCCATCATCCCCGAGCCGGCCCCCGATCACAAGCGATCGATCGGGGGCGGCAGGAGGTATGTAGACAGCGGCGCGTCCCGTTCAACGACCCGACCCGATCCGGACGGGCCGGATCGGGAGGCCGTCAGCCCTTGCGGGGCTTGGGGCCGCCGGAGCGGGGCTTGAATCCGCCCTCGCGCGCCGGGCCGCCGCGCTGCGGGCGGTCGCCCTCCGGACGGGGCGCGAAGCCGCGCCGGTCGCCGCCGCCGAACTTGGCCCCGGGTTTCGAGTCGGGCCTGGCGCCGAAGCGGGCCGGGCGGTCGCCGTCGCGCGCGGGGCGGCGGTCGTCCCCGCCCTCGCGGGGCTTGTAGGGCCGCGCCGGACGGTCGCCGTCCCGGGCCGGGCGGCGGTCGTCGCCCCCCTCGCGCGGGACGCGCGGCTTGTAGGGACGCGCCCCCCGATCCTCGCCGCCACCCTCGCGCGGCTTGAAGGTCCGGGGCGGGCGGGCGTCGTCGCCGCCCTCGCGGGGGAAGCGCGGCTTGTAGGGGCGCGGCGGCCGGTCGCCGTCGGTGCGCTGCGGCCGGTCGGCGAAGTCGCGGCGGGGCTTGTCCCCGAAGTCGCGGCGCGGGCGGTCGCCATCGGCGCGCGGTGGCCGGTCGTTGTCGAAGCGCCGGGCCGGGCGGGCGTCGTCGCCGTCGCGCCGGGGCGGGCGGTCGTTGTCGAAGCGACGCGGAGGCCGGTCATCGCCGTTCCGGCGCGGAGGCCGTTCGTTGTCGAAGCGGCGGGGCGGGCGGTCGTCGCCGTCGCGGCGCGGGGGCCGGTCGTTGTCGAAGCGGCGCGGGCGGTCGCCTTCGGGGCGCGGGGGCCGGTCGCCGAAATCGCGGCGCGGCTTGTCGCCGAAGTCCCGGCGGGGACGGTCGGCGTCGCCCTCGCGGGGGGGGCGGTCATTGTCGCGATGGCTGCGGAAGCCCTCGGCGCGGCGGGGCCGGTCCTCGCCCTCGCGGGGCGGTCGGCCGTGGCTCTTGTAGCCAGGGGCGCGGGGACGGTCGCCCTCGTCCCGGCGCGGGCGTTCCTCGTCCCGCGCCGGGCGGGGAGCGTCGTCGCTCCGCATCCAGGTGCGGGCCTTGGCGAAGGCGCTGGGGGCCGAGGGCTTGCGCGCCGGACGGGCCGGGCGGGCGTCCTCGCCGCGCGCCTTGACGCTGGACCGGATCTCGCGCTTGACCGTCGCGCCCTCGGGGCGGCGAGGGGCGAGGCGGTCGCGCGCGGGGCGATCCTCGGGCGCGTCGTCGCGGACGGGCATCGCGTCGGGCTCGGGCTTCTTGCGGGCGGCGGGCGCGGGCTTGCCCAGGCCGAGCTGGTCGCGGACGATCTTGGGCCGGACCTCCTCCACGTCGCCGATGGGCAGGTCGCCCAACTGGAACGGGCCGTAGCTGACGCGGATGAGCCGGTTCACGGTGTAGCCCAGATGCTCCATCACGCGGCGGATCTCGCGGTTCTTGCCCTCGCGGAGCGTGAGGGTGAGCCAGGCGTTCGAGCCCTGCTGGCGGTCGATCTCGACCTCCATGGGCTGATACTCCATGTCGTCCACGGTGACGCCCCGGCGCAGCGGATCCAGGTCGGCGTTCGTGGGCGTGCCGTGGATGCGGACGCGGTAGCGGCGGCTCCAGCCGGTCGAGGGCAGCTCCAGCCGGCGCTTGATCTCGCCGTCGTTGGTGAGGAGCAGGAGCCCCTCGGAGGTGATGTCGAGGCGGCCCACCGACATCACGCGCGGCATGTCGTCGGGAAGATCTTCGAAGACCGTCGGACGGCCTTCCTCGTCGGATTCGGTGGTCACGAGGCCGGCGGGCTTGTGGTAGAGCCAGAGGCGCGTCGCCTCGGCCTCGGCTACGGGGATGCCGTCCACGGCGATGCCGTCGGTCCCGGTGATGTTGAGGGCGGGCGTGGCGACGATTTCGCCGTTCAGGGTCACGCGGCCTTCGAGGATCAGCTTCTCCACGTCGCGGCGGGAGGCCACCCCCGCGCGGGAAAGGACCTTGGCAATGCGCTCGCCTTCGCCCGGGGCGCCGTCGGGGGTCTTGTCATCTGTGCTCATCGGGCGCCCATAACGGTTATGGCTCCTCCACGCCAGAGGAGCCTTGGGTAGATAGGGGGGCTGCGACGAAGCGCCATGACGTTCACGAGCCACATGGGGGCGGCGCTGGCCGAGGCGCGGGCGGCGGGAGGGCGCGGCGAGGTGCCGGTGGGGGCCGTCGTGGTGGCGCCGGACGGGCGGGTGGTCGCCATGGCGGGGAACCGGACGCGGGAGTTGCGCGACCCGACGGCCCACGCCGAGATGCTGGCGATCCGGGCGGCCTGCGCGGCGGCGGGGTCGGAACGGCTGGTCGGCCATTCGCTCTGGGTGACGCTGGAGCCGTGCCCGATGTGCGCCGCCGCCATCGGCTTCGCGCGGATCGGGCGGCTGTATTTCGGGGCGGAGGACCCGAAGTCGGGGGGCGTGCTGCACGGGCCGCGCGTGTTCTCGCATCCGCAGGCGCATCACGCGCCCGAGGTCTATGAAGGGATCGGGGCCGGAGAGGCGGGGGCGCTGCTGCGCGGCTTCTTCGCCAGCCTTCGCGGGATTTGATCGAACGCGGACTCGCCTTCGCTTGCGGGATCGGGAATCCTTGTGCGAAGGGATTCGCCTGCCATGAGCCTGCCCCCTGGATTCCTCGAAGAGCTTCGGAACCGCCTGCCGCTCGCCCGCGTGGTGGGGCGCAAGGTCCTATGGGACGCGCGCAAGTCGAACCAGGCCAAGGGCGACTTCTGGGCGCCGTGCCCGTTCCACCAGGAGAAGTCGGCCAGCTTCCACGTCGATGACCGGAAAGGCTTCTATTACTGCTTCGGCTGCCACGAGAAGGGCGACGCCATCTCGTTCGTGACGAGGACCGAGAACGTGTCCTTCATCGAGGCGGTGGAGATCCTGGCGCGCGAGGCGGGGATGCCGATGCCGGCGCAGGACCCCCGCGCGGCCGAGAAGGTGTCGCGCAACACGCGGCTGGCCGAGGTCATGGAGATGGCGGTGCAGCATTACCGGCTGCAACTGGGGACCAAGGGGGCGGACGGCGCTCGGGCCTATCTCGCCCGGCGGGGGCTGTCGGAGTCGGCGCAGAAGCGGTGGGAGATCGGCTGGGCCGGGGACGACCGGCATGGGATGGCGAAGGCGCTCAAGGCCAAGGGCGTGACGGACGACCTGCTGCTGGAGGCCGGGCTGACCGGCGAGGGGCAGGGCGGGACCTATGACCGCTTCTGGGGGCGCATCATCTTTCCGATCCGCGACGCGCGGGGGCGGGCCATCGCGCTCGGGGGGCGGTCGCTCGATCCGAACGCGCGGGCCAAGTATCTCAATTCGCCGCAGACGCCTCTGTTCGACAAGGGGCGCAACCTGTTCAACCATGGCCCGGCGCGGGAGGCGGCGGGGAAGGGCGCCCAGCTCATCGTGGCCGAGGGCTACATGGACGTGATCGCGCTGGTGGAGGCGGGGTTCAAGGGCGTGGTCGCGCCGCTGGGCACGGCGATCACCGAGGATCAGCTCGGCCTCCTGTGGCGGATCGCGGACGAGCCGGTGCTGGCGCTGGACGGCGACGCGGCGGGGGTGCGGGCGGCGATGCGGGTGATCGACCTGGCGCTGCCGAGGCTGGAGGCGGGGAAGGGGCTGCGCTTCGCGCTGCTGCCGGGGGGGCAGGACCCGGACGAGCTCATCAAGGCCAAGGGCGCGGCGGCGATGCAGGCGGTGCTGGACGCGGCGCAGCCGATGGTGCGGCTGCTGTGGCAGAGGGAGACCGAGGGCAAGGTCTTCGACAGCCCGGAGCGGAAGGCGGCGCTGGACAAGGCGCTGCGGGCGGCGATCGCCACGATCCGCGACCCGTCGATCCGGGGGCATTACGGCGAGGAGATCAAGCGGCTCCGGCAGGAGCTGTGGGGGCAGGCCGCGCGGCCGTTCCGGCCGTATGAGCGGCGCCTGGGACGGGACGGGCGCGACGCGCGGGGGCGGATGGGGCCGGTCGTGGCCACGCCCTCGGCGAAGGCCTCGCCGCTGGCGGCGGCGGGCGACGGGGTGCGGAACATCCTGTGGGACGTGCTGCTGGCCGGGGCGCCGGGCGCGTCGCCCGACGACGAGCTGCGGCGCAACGTCTTCGCGATCCTGCTGGTGACGCCGGCGCTGATCCCCGACTTCGCCCAGGACATCGAGGGGATGGACTGCCCCGATCCTGGCCATGCCGCGCTGCGCGACGGGCTGCTGCGGCACGCGGGCGCGCCGGACCTGCGCGCGGCGCTGGCGCGCGAGATCGGGGGGGACGGGGTTGAAAGCCTGCTCCGCGCCGCCCACATCCTCGCCATCCGACCCCCGGGCGAGACCGAGGCCGCGCGCCTCGACCTTGCCGAGGCGCTGGCGAAGCTGGCGGCGCGGCGAGGCTATATCGACGCGGTGCGCGAGGGCGAGGACGACATCACCGGCGGGCAGGCCGACGAATGGCTGACGCGGCGCCTGGGCCAGGCGGCGGCCGAGGTGGACGCCACCCGCCGCAAGGAGGCCGAGGACACGCGGGAGGTCGTCGTCGCCCCCAACGGGCTGTCGCTGGACAAGGACGAGAAGGAACGATCCGCCCAGGTCTTCTCCGGCATCGACTTCAGCCGGGGCGGGCGCGGCGGGCGCGCTTGACGAATCAGTGTCGCCGACGCAAGTGGCGGGACTTTGAAGAATCACTATATGCCGGTTGCGAATCACCCGAGAGGTCGGTTGATTCGCGGAATGCCCGAATCACCCGAATCACCCCCGACGAGGGAGCGCCCCATGGCCAAGGACAGCGACGACCACCAGAAGGACGACTCCGACGACGGGGACATCTCGCTCGACATGAGCCAGGCCGCGGTCAAGAAGATGATCGCGGAGGCGCGCGAGCGGGGCTACATCACCTACGACCAGCTCAACTCGGTGCTGCCGCCCGATCAGGTCTCCTCGGACCAGATCGAGGACGTGATGTCCATGCTCTCGGAGATGGGCATCCAGGTCACCGAGAACGAGGAATCCGAGGAGGTCGAGGAGGATTCGCGGTCCCGCGAGGTGGCCGTGGTGGGCGGCAACCGCGACGTGGCGCTGGCGGGCGGCGAGGCCGAGAAGCTCGACCGCACCGACGATCCGGTGCGGATGTACCTGCGCGAGATGGGCTCGGTGGAGCTTCTGTCGCGCGAGGGCGAGATCGCCATTGCCAAGCGGATCGAGGCGGGCCGGAACACGATGATCGCCGGGCTCTGCGAGAGCCCGCTGACGTTCCAGGCGATCACCATCTGGCGCGACGAGCTGCTGTCCGAGGACATCCTGCTGCGCGACGTCATCGACCTGGAGGCGACCTTCGGCAACCAGCTTGGCGACGATGCGGGGCTGGAGCCGCTGGTCGAGGCCGACGGCGTGTCGGCCGGGCCGCGTCCTGCCTCCTCGGGGCCGGAGTTCGACGCCGACGGCAACGAGATCGCCCGCGAGGACGACGAGGACGACGACGACCAGTCGAGCATGAGCCTCGCGGCCATGGAGGCGGCGCTGAAGCCGCGCGTGCTGGAGACCCTGGAGTCCATCGCCCGCGACTTCGGGATGCTGTCGGACATGCAGGACGCCCGCATGTCGGCGACGCTGAACGAGGACGGGTCGTTCTCGAAGCTCGACGAGGAGACCTACCAGAAGCTGCGGTCCGAGATCGTGGCGATGGTGAACTCGCTTCACCTGCACACGAACCGCATCGACGCGCTGATCGACCAGCTCTACGGCATCAACAAGCGGATCATGACCATCGATTCGGCGATGGTGAAGCTGGCCGACCAGGCCCGCATCAACCGGCGCGAGTTCATCGACGAATACCGGGGGAGCGAGCTCGACCCCGCCTGGCTGGACCGGATGGGCCAGAAGGCGGGCCGGGGCTGGGCGATGCTGCTGGAGCGGTCGCGCGAGAAGATCGAGGAGCTGCGCGGCGAGATGGCCCAGGTCGGCCAGTATGTCGGCGTGGACATCAGCGAGTTCCGCCGCATCGTCCAGCAGGTCCAGAAGGGCGAGAAGGAGGCCCGGCAGGCCAAGAAGGAGATGGTGGAGGCGAACCTCCGGCTCGTCATCTCCATCGCCAAGAAGTACACGAACCGCGGATTGCAGTTCCTTGATCTCATTCAGGAAGGCAACATCGGCCTGATGAAGGCCGTGGACAAGTTCGAGTATCGGCGGGGCTACAAGTTCAGCACTTACGCGACGTGGTGGATCCGGCAGGCGATCACGCGGAGCATCGCCGATCAGGCCCGGACCATCCGCATCCCGGTCCACATGATCGAGACGATCAACAAGCTGGTCCGCACGGGCCGCCAGATGCTCCACGAGATCGGCCGCGAGCCGACGCCCGAGGAACTGGCCGAGAAGCTCCAGATGCCGCTGGAGAAGGTCCGCAAGGTGATGAAGATCGCCAAGGAGCCGATCTCCTTGGAGACGCCCATCGGGGACGAGGAGGACTCGCAGCTCGGCGACTTCATCGAGGACAAGAACGCGATCCTGCCTCTGGACTCGGCCATTCAGGAGAACCTGAAGGAGACGACGACGCGGGTGCTGGCGTCGCTGACGCCGCGCGAGGAGCGGGTGCTGCGGATGCGGTTCGGCATCGGGATGAACACGGACCACACCCTGGAGGAGGTGGGCCAGCAGTTCAGCGTGACGCGCGAGCGGATCCGGCAGATCGAGGCCAAGGCGCTGCGGAAGCTGAAGCATCCGTCGCGGAGCCGGAAGCTGCGGAGCTTCCTGGATCAGTGAGACGAGAGGGCGCCCCGAGGGGCGCCTTTTTCGTTTGGGACCTTGCGCCGGTCGAAGGGACGGGAGCGGAGCGGTGGCCGCGCCATCGACCTGTCGCAGGGGCGGGGGCTTTGAACGGCCGCTTGGGGCATGCGTCCGAAGTCCGATGCCATGGGTCGGGGATCGACTGCGCGCACGGGGACCGTCCGCCGGGGCGGTTCGGGTCGCGTCGCGGGCGTCGCCCGTTGGAGGCCTTTCCCCCTAGCTCCGGCCCTCTGGCCGGCCGCGTCGGGGCTCCGTCCCTTGCCGCGCGGGGGTCCAGGGCCGCGCTCGATAAACAGCCATCTCCGGGGGAGGACCCCATCCCCTCCCTTGCCAGGGGAGGAGGCGGGCCACGGAGGCGGACACGGTCGAGGGTCGTCCCCGGGGCGGCGCGGGCCGTCCGACGCGCCAACCGGGGGCCGAGGGGCGCGAGTCGCGCTTCGGTCGTGGAGGAGGATCGCACAGGCGGATTGATGCAAGGTAAACAGACCGCGCGGTGGGTGTTGCGCGGTCCGGACAAGTTGCAAAGCGTTGGAAGATTGAAGGTTCTGACGCGGAGGGTGTTGCGTCGAATGGATGCGCGCGGGGCGAATCAGGGGTCGTTCGGGCGCTGGGCGCGGGAGGCGTCGGGAGAGTGAGGCGCGAAGCCGCGCGTGGTCCTGCGCCCCGAGTGTGGCGAGGCCCCCGGCGCAGGGCCAGGGGGACCTCTCCTCAGGCGTGGATCGCGCCGTCGCCGCAGGCCAGCGCGGCCTCGCGCACCGCCTCGCTGAAGGTCGGGTGGGCGTGGCAGGTGCGGGCGAGGTCCTCGGCCGCGGCGCCGAACTCCATGGCGACGGCGACCTCGTGGATCAGGTCGCCCGCCATCGGGCCGATCAGGTGCGCGCCGAGGATGCGGTCGGTCGTGGCGTCGGCCAGGATCTTGACGAAGCCCTCGCCCTGGAAGACGGCCTTGGCGCGGGCGTTGCCCAGGAAGGGGAACTTGCCCACCTTGTAGGCGCGGCCTTCGGCCTTGAGCTGCTCCTCGGTGAGGCCGACGGAGGCGACCTCGGGCGTGGTGTAGATCACGCTCGGGATCACGCCGTAGTTCACGTGGCCGTGCTGGCCGGCGAGGATCTCGGCGACCGCCGTGCCCTCGTCCTCGGCCTTGTGGGCGAGCATCGGGCCCTCGCGCACGTCGCCGATGGCGTAGATGCCCGGGACGGAGGTCGCGAAGCGGGCGTCGGTGGCGATCTGGCCGCGCGGGGTCATCTGGACGCCGAGCGCGTCGAGGCCGAGACCGTCCACGTAGGGCTTGCGGCCCGTGGCGACGAGGACCACGTCGGCGTCGAGGCGGGCCTCACGGCCATCCTTGCGCGACTTGTGGATGACGGTCGCGCCCGTGTCCGTCCGCTCCACCCCCTGCACGGCGGTGCCGAGGACGAACTGGAGGCCCTGCTTCTGGAGGAGGCGCTGGAACTGCTTGGACACCTCGGCGTCCATGCCGGGGGTGATGGCGTCGAGGTATTCGACGACCGTCACCTTGGTCCCGAGGCGGGCGTAGACCGAGCCCATCTCCAGCCCGATGACGCCGGCGCCGATGACGACCATCGTCGCGGGGATCGACGGGAGGGCGAGCGCGCCGGTGGAGGTGACGACCACCTCCTCGTCGATGGTGACGCCGGGGAGGGTCGAGGACTGCGAGCCCGAGGCGATGACGATGGCGCGGGCCTCGTGCGTCTCATCGCCGACCTTGACCTGGCCGGGGGCGGGGATGGAGGCGAAGCCCTTGATCCAGTCGATCTTGTTCTTCTTGAACAGGAACTCGATCCCGCCGGTGTTGGAGGCGATGACCTCGTCCTTGTAGCCCAGCATCCGGGCCCAATCGACCTTGGGCGGGTCCACCATCAGGCCCATGCGCGCGAAGTTGTGGTTGGCCTCGTGCAGCTCGTGCGTGGCGTGGAGGAGGGCCTTGGAGGGGATGCAGCCGACGTTCAGGCAGGCGCCGCCCAGCGTTGCGCGCCCCTCGGCCACGCCGACCTTGAGGCCCAGTTGCGCCGCGCGGATCGCGCAGACGTAGCCGCCGGGGCCTGCGCCGATCACGATGAGGTCGTAGGTGGCCATGGTAGTCTCCGAAAGTCAGAACAGGGCGGCGAGGAGCAGGAGCGCCGTCGCCAGGGCGCCCACGGCCCAGATGCCCGATCGCGCCGGCGACCAGCCCTGGACGTAGGCGGGGATGTAGAGGAGCCGGGCCAGGACGAAGACCCAGGCGAGGACCGCCGTCCAGCCGGTGAACTGGTCGGTGACGGCGAGCGTGAGGACGGCTGTCGCGAAGAGGAGGAGGGCGGTGACGTGGTTCTCGGCGGCGCGCTGCGCCCGGCCCCCTTTGAGGCCGGGGTCGCGGGGGATGTCGCGGGGGGACTGGTTCCAGGCCCGACCCTCGGGCGTCGCGTTCATGAAATAGCCGGACACCCCGATGTGCAGGAACTGGATGAAGGCGGCGACGACGAGGGCGATGAGCTCGGCGGTCATGGCTGTCCCCCTTGGGTCAGGCGAACTGGAGGAAGGTGGCGGTCATGGGGCCGCCGAAGCCCTGCTCCTTGCGGAGCCAGGCTTGCGCGCGGGCGCGGTCGTTCACCTCGAACAGCATCAGCACGCGCGAGCGGGAATCGGCGTCGCGCCACATCTGGAGGAGGGTGAGCCCCGCCTCCATGCGTTCGGTGGCCTCGGCGTCGAAGTCGCACTTCCAGCCGGGGAAGTCGTTGGTGTCGAGCTGGCAAAGGAGCTGGAGCATCTATCAAGTCTCCGAAGGGTGTAGCTTGCCAAGAACCTCATCTAAGGACTCAATGAAATCCCTAGAATAACTGCGGAATGACCAAAATCCGCTAAGGCCGACAACTGTCGCTACAATAGTTGCTGGAAGAGAGCCATTAACCACGGAAACAACTGCAAAGATCGCGCCAAACGTTGCTGAAAGTAGGCCGAAGCCTGCAAGCAGCTCTGCTCGGTTAATCTGATCAACAGCATACTCGACTAGATAAGAACTGTTAGAACGCGCAATTTGCGAATGTCTGTCTGCGCGTTTGTCCCAAAGGGGGCTGCAAACCAATTTAGATGCACTTGCAAGCAAGGCCTCACCCAAGGCGTATGACATAAAGGTCAGGAAAGCGAGGCTAAGGAGGAAAGCAGTGCTCGTAGCGTCTCCTGCCAAAAATTGAGCAACCAGCAATGCAGCGCCGGTGACTCCATTGGGACTCACTCCAGCAAGGTCGAGGCCCCACGGCGTCGAAATCGCTGCGATCAGGAACAGGATGAGTGTTAGTGCTCCAATTCCTATGGCCGACAAAAGCCGAGGCCACCTCGATGGAATCTCCATTTCTTCAAAGATCCATCAGCAGCCGGCGCGGATCCTCGAGCGCTTCTTTGACGCGGACGAGGAAGGTCACCGCGCCTTTGCCGTCCACGATGCGGTGGTCGTAGCTGAGGGCAAGGTACATCATCGGGCGGATGACGATCTGGCCGCCGACCACCACGGGGCGGTCCTGGATCTTGTGCATCCCCAGGATGCCGGACTGCGGCGGGTTGAGGATCGGCGAGGACATCAGCGACCCGTAGACGCCGCCGTTCGAGATGGTGAACGAGCCGCCCTGCATGTCGGCCATCGACAGCTTGCCGTCGCGGGCGCGGGCGCCGAGCTCGGCGATCTCCTTCTCGATGCCGGCGAAGGACCTCTGGTCGGCGTCGCGGACCACGGGGACGACGAGGCCGGTGGGGGTGCCCACGGCGACGCCCATGTGGACGTAGCGCTTGTAGACCACCTCGTCGCCGTCGATCTCGGCGTTGACCTCGGGAACCTCTTGGAGGGCGTGGACGCAGGCCTTCACGAAGAAGGACATGAAGCCGAGCTTGACCTTGTGCTTCTTCTCGAACTGGTCCTTGAACTGGTTCCGCAGCTCCATGATGGCCGACATGTCGGCTTCGTTGTAGGTCGTCAGCATCGCCGCCGTGTTCTGCGCCTCCTTGAGGCGGCGGGCGATGGTGGCGCGCAGGCGGGTCATCTTCACCCGCTCCTCGCGGCCCACGTCGCCCGCCGGGGTCGGCGCGCGCGGGGCCTGGACGGGCGCGGGGGCCGGTTGGGCCTTGGGCGCGTCGAGGGCGCGGAGAACGTCCTCCTTCATCACGCGGCCGTCGCGGCCGGTGCCGGGCACCTGCTCGCGCGAGAGGTCGTTGTCGGCCATCAGCTTCCTGGCCGAGGGGGCGTCCTCGGCCCCGGCGCGGGGGGTGCTGGCCGGGGTCGTGGGCTCGGGGCCGTAGTTGGCGGGGCCGGAGGGGGCGCCGACGGGGGCCGGGTGCGTCGCGGGGCTGTCCTGCGGCGCGGTGGCGACGCCGGCGCCTGCGGGTTCGAGCGCCTTGGCGGGAGCGGCGGAGGCCCCCTCGCGGATCGTCGCGAGGAGGGCGTTGGGGCCGACGGTCGCGCCTTCGGCGGCGACGATGTCGCCCAGGGTGCCGGCGGAGGGCGCGGGGACCTCGACCGTCACCTTGTCGGTCTCCAGCTCGCAGAGCATCTCGTCGGCGGCGACGGTGTCGCCGGGCTTCTTGAACCAGGTGGCGACGGTCGCCTCGGTGACGCTTTCGCCCAGCGCGGGGACGCGGACTTCGATGGCCATTTGCTCTTACTTTCCTTCGATGGTCAGCGCTTCGTCCACGAGCGCCTGTTGCTGGGCCTTGTGCGAGGAGGCGAGGCCCGTCGCCGGGCTCGCCGAGGCGGCGCGGCCGACGTAGCGCGGGCGCGCGTGGCGGGCCTCGATCCGTTGCAGGACCCATTCGATGTTGGGCTCGATGAAGGTCCAGGCGCCCTGGTTCTTGGGCTCCTCCTGGCACCAGATCACCTCGGCGTCCTTGAAGCGCGACAGCTCCTTGACGAGGCTGTGGGCCGGGAACGGGTAGAACTGCTCGACCCGCAGGAGATAGACGTCATCGAGGCCGCGCGCCTCCCGCTCCTCCAGCAGGTCGTAATAGACCTTGCCCGAGCAGAGCACGACGCGGCGGATCCCGTCGTCGGGCTTGAGCCGGACGGCGGCCGTCCCCTTCTGCGCGTCGTCCCAGAGGATGCGGTGGAAGGAGGAGCCGGTGGTGAACTCGGAGGTCTCGGAGACGGCGAGCTTGTGGCGCAGGAGCGACTTGGGCGTCATCAGCACCAGGGGCTTGCGGAAGCCGCGATGGATCTGCCGCCGCAGGATGTGGAAGTAGTTCGCCGGCGTCGTGCAGTTGGCGACGATCCAGTTGTCCTGGCCGCAGAGCTGGAGGAAGCGTTCCAGCCGCGCCGAGGAGTGCTCGGGCCCCTGGCCCTCGAAGCCGTGGGGCAGGAGCATGACGAGGCCGGACATCCGCAGCCACTTCGACTCGCCCGAGCTGATGAACTGGTCGAACATGATCTGCGCGCCGTTGGCGAAGTCGCCGAACTGCGCCTCCCACATCACCAGGGCGTTGGGCTCGCTCAGCGAGTAGCCGTATTCGAAGCCCAGCACCGCGTATTCCGAGAGCATCGAGTCGATGACCTCGTAGCGGGCCTGACCCTCGCGGATGGCGTTCAGGGGATAGTGCCGCTCCTCGGTCATCTGGTTGATGAAGGCGGAGTGGCGCTGGCTGAAGGTGCCGCGCGTCGAGTCCTGGCCCGAGAGGCGGACGGGGTAGCCTTCGGTGAGGAGGCTTCCGAAGGCCAGCGCCTCGCCCGTGGCCCAGTCGAAGCCCTGGCCGGTCGCGAACATCTGTCGCTTGGATTCGAGCTGCCGCTCCACGGTCTTGTGGATGGCGAAGCCCTCGGGGACGGTGGTGAGCGCCGCGCCGACCTGAGCCAGCGTCTCGGGCGTGATCGCCGTCGCGCCCGGATCGTAGTCCTTGTCGCTCTGCCGGTCGATGTGGGACCAGCGGCCGTCGAGCCAGTCGGCCTTGTTCGGGCGGAACTGCTTGCCGGCCTCGAACTCCTCGTTCAGGCGGGCCTGGAACTGGGCCTTCATCTCCTCGACCTCGCCCTCGGGGATGAGGCCGTCCTTCACCAGCCGCTCCGTGTAGAGCGTGAGCGTCGTCTTCTGCTTCTTGATCCGGTTGTACATCGCCGGATTGGTGAACATGGGCTCGTCGCCCTCGTTGTGGCCGAAGCGGCGGTAGCAGAAGATGTCGATGACCACGTCCTTGTGGAACCGCTGCCGGAACTCGGTCGCGACCTTGGCGGCGTGGACCACGGCCTCGGGGTCGTCGCCGTTGACGTGGAAGATCGGCGCCTCGACCATCAGGGCGATGTCGGTCGGGTAGGGGCTGGACCGCGAGAAGGACGGCGCGGTGGTGAAGCCGATCTGGTTGTTCACCACGATGTGGATGGTGCCGCCGGTGCGGTGGCCGCGCAGGCCCGACAGGCCGAAGCATTCCGCCACGACGCCCTGGCCGGCGAAGGCCGCGTCGCCGTGCAGGAGGATCGACAGGACCCTGGTGCGGTCGGCGTCGTGGAGCTGGTCCTGCTTGGCCCGCGCCTTGCCGAGCACGACGGGGTTCACCGCCTCGAGGTGCGAGGGGTTGGCGGTCAGCGACAGGTGGACCTTGTTGCCGTCGAACTCCCGGTCCGAGGACGCGCCGAGGTGATACTTCACGTCGCCCGAGCCGTCCACGTCGTCGGGCTTGTAGGAGCCGCCCTGGAACTCGTGGAAGATCGCCCGGTAGGGCTTCTGCATGACGGTGGCGAGGATGTTCAGGCGGCCCCGGTGGGGCATCCCGATCACGATCTCCTCGACGCCCAGCGCGCCGCCGCGCTTGATGATCTGCTCCATCGCGGGGATCACCGCCTCGCCGCCGTCGAGGCCGAACCGCTTGGTGCCGGTGTACTTCACGTGGAGGAACTTCTCGAAGCCCTCGGCCTCCACCAGCTTGTTCAGGATCGCCTTGCGGCCGTTCTGGGTGAAGCTGATCTCCTTGCCGTAGCCCTCGATCCGCTCCTTGAGCCACTGGGCCTCGGCGGGGTTGGAGATGTGCATGTACTGGAGCGCGAAGGTGCCGCAGTAGGTCCGCCGCACGATGTCGAGGATCTGCGACATGGTCGCGACTTCGAGGCCCAGCACGTTGTCGATGAAGATCGGGCGCCCCATGTCGGCCGCCGTGAAGCCGTAGGAGGCGGGGTCGAGCTCGGGGTGCGGGGTCGCGTCGCGCATCCCCAGCGGGTCGAGGTCGGCGATGAGGTGGCCGCGGATGCGGTAGGCGCGGATCAGCATGAGGGCGCGGATCGAGTCGAGCACCGCCTGGCGCACCTGCGCGTCGGAAAGGGCCACGCCCTTCTCGGCGGCCTTGGCCTTGAGCTTGTCGCCGGCGGCCTTGGCCTCGGCGGGCCACTGGCCCGTCAGCGCGGCGGTCAGGTCGTCGCTGGGCAGGGGCGGCCAGTCGGCGCGCGCCCAGGACGGGGACGGCGCGGCGGGTTCCGCGAGGGCGGCGAAGAAGTCGCGCCAGGACTGGTCCACGGACGCGGGGTCGCGGCCGTAGGCTTCGTGCAGCCCCTCGATGTAGGCGGCGTTCCCGCCCTGGAGGAAGGACGAGGCCCGGAACTGGTCGTTGGACGGTTGGTCGGTCATGGGGGTCTCCCTCGGGGCCGGCGTGTCTGTTGGGGGTCAGACTAGAGATAAGGCGTTAACGTGGAGTGAGAGGAACGAACGGTCATCACGGTTTCGCGCAACGCCCTTTTTCGGGGTGCGAATCAGGGGCGGACCGGGGCCCGCCCCCTTGGTTTCCTCAGCCGATGGCCTTGAGCACGGCCTCGCCCAGGCCCGCCGGGCTGTCGGCGACGACGATGCCGGCGGCCTTCATGGCCTCGATCTTCGATTCGGCGTCGCCCTTGCCGCCCGAGACGATCGCCCCGGCGTGGCCCATGCGGCGGCCCTTGGGGGCGGTGCGGCCGGCGATGAAGCCCGCCGTGGGCTTCCAGCGGCCGCGCTTCTTCTCGTCGGCGAGGAACTGGGCGGCGTCCTCCTCGGCGGCGCCGCCGATCTCGCCGATCATGATGATCGAATGGGTGTCGGGGTCGGCGAGGAACATCTCGAGCACGTCGAGGTGTTCGAGCCCCTTGATCGGGTCGCCGCCGATGCCGACGGCGGTGGACTGGCCCAGGCCCACGTCGGAGGTCTGCTTGACCGCCTCGTAGGTGAGTGTCCCGGAGCGGGAGACGACGCCGACCGAGCCCTTGGAGAAGATGGAGCCCGGCATGATGCCGATCTTGCATTCGCCGGGGGTGAGGACGCCGGGGCAGTTGGGGCCGATGAGGCGGGTCCTGCTGCCGGCGAGGGCGCGCTTGACCTTCATCATGTCGAGGACGGGGATGCCCTCGGTGATGCAGACCACCAGCGGGATCTCGGCGTCGATGGCTTCGAGGATCGAGTCGGCGGCGAAGGGCGGCGGGACGTAGATCACGGAGGCGTCGGCGCCGGTCCTCTCCACGGCCTCGTGGACCGAGTCGAAGACGGGGAGGCCGAGGTGTTCGGTGCCGCCCTTGCCCGGGGTCACGCCGCCGACCATGCGGGTGCCGTAGGCGATGGCCTGCTCGGAGTGGAAGGTGCCCTGCGAGCCGGTGAAGCCCTGGCAGATGACCTTGGTGGATTGGTTGACGAGGATGGACATTGGTACTCTCGACTTCCTCTAGGAACAGCGAAACTGGTCCCACTTACGATCAAGTGGGGACGGCAGCTCACCGCTGTTGAGCTCCATTATGGCTTTTAAGATTTGGCAGAAGTTGTGCCTTAGATCCGATGCAATTTGCCGAAGTTTGTGAGGGTCGAGACCGGCAGCCTTAATGTCAGCGGCAGCTGCAAGTTCGAGTTCATTAGCTTTGTCGGCTAGAGCATCAATGGCGGGACCCGGAACAAGAATGACTATAGCAGGAGCGAAAGCCTCCGCTTGGGCTTGACCCATTCTTCTAGCCGCATCGACAATCTTGCTGGGGTGAACCGCCGCGATTGGCTGGCCTGTCTCTCTCGCCATGTAGAGCGAAGAGGCCGACGTATTCACCAGAGAAATAATCTCTGCAAGACTGCCGAGTGCTGCAAGAAGTTCGAAGGCTGTGGCCATGCTAGCCCCGCACCGCCTTCACGACCTTCTCCGCCGCGTCCGACAGATCGTCCGCCGGGATCACGTTGAGGCCGGAGTCGCGGATGATCTGCTTGCCGAGATCGACGTTCGTGCCTTCGAGGCGCACGACGAGGGGGACCTGGAGGCCGACCTCCTTGACCGCCGCGAGGATGCCCTCGGCGATGATGTCGCAGCGCATGATGCCGCCGAAGATGTTCACCAGGATGCCCTTCACGTTCGGGTCGGAGGTGATGATCTTGAAGGCCTCGGTCACCTTTTCCTTGGTGGCGCCGCCGCCCACGTCGAGGAAGTTGGCGGGCTCGGCCCCGTAGAGCTTGATGATGTCCATCGTCGCCATGGCCAGCCCGGCGCCGTTCACCATGCAGCCGATGTCGCCGTCGAGCGCGATGTAGTTGAGGTCGTATTTCTGGGCCGCCAGCTCCTTGGGGTCCACCTCGGTGTCGTCGGCGAGCGCGGCGATGTCGGGGTGGCGGAAGAGGGCGTTGTTGTCGAAGCCCACCTTGGCGTCGAGGCAGTGGAGCTGCCCGGCCTTGGTGACGATGAGCGGGTTGATCTCCAGCATCTCCATGTCCTTGGAGGCGAAGAGCTTGTAGAGCGTGCCCATCAGCGCGACGCACTGCTTGACCTGCGCGCCGGTCAGGCCCAGCGCGTAGGCGATGCGGCGGCCGTGGAAGGGCTGGTAGCCGGTCGCGGGGTCGATGGTCAGGGTCAGGATCTTCTCGGGGGTGGAGTGGGCCACCTCCTCGATGTCCATGCCGCCTTCCGTCGAGCAGACGAAGCTGATGCGGGAGGTCGAGCGGTCCACGAGGAGGGCGAGGTAGAGCTCGCGCGCGATGTCGGCGCCGTCCTCGATGTAGACGCGGTTCACCTGCTTGCCGGATTCGCCGGTCTGGATGGTGACGAGGGTGCGGCCGAGCATCCGGCGCGCCTCCATCTCGGCTTCCTCCACCGAGCGGGCGAGGCGGACGCCGCCCTTTTCGCCGGCGTCGGATTCCTTGAAGTGGCCCTTGCCGCGCCCGCCGGCGTGGATCTGCGCCTTGACCACCCACACGGGGCCGTCGATCTGGCCCGCGGCGGTCTTGGCGTCCTCGGCCCGGAGGACCACGCGGCCGTCGCCGACAGGGGCCCCGGCGGCGCGCAGAAGCTCCTTGGCCTGGTATTCGTGGATGTTCATCGGCAGGGTCCCGTGTTGATCGACGCGCGGCCCTTCAACCACAGAGTTATGAACGGGACCATAACGAGATGACGGTCGCGCGCGAAAAACCGACCGTTGTGATCACACGCTTTCGGGCTGTGATCGCGGTCAGTTGAGGACGACGGCGTAGAGCGGCGAATCACCCATGAGGAGCGCGTCGAAGAGGCGGAGGCTGTCGCCGGTCGCGACCGGCCCTTCGCGCAGGTAGGGGACGAGGGTCGCGCCCTGGATCAGGCCGGCGAGGTCGAGGTTCGGGGGGTCGTCGAGCAGCGCGGCGAGGTCGAGGCCGGCCCCGGGGCCCACGCGCCAGAAGGGGATGAGGAGGTCGCCGTTCAGCACCCGCTCGGCGTCGGACAGGACGGCGAGCCAGCGGGGGCCGGTGCCGGGCGGGAAGGGGAGGCCGGTGGCGGAGGTCTGGGCCTTGTTGGGGATCCATTCGCGGTCGTCGTCGGTCTCGCGGGCGACGAGGGTCCAGAAGCGGCGGTTGTCGGCGACGGTGGCGAGGAGGTGCTGGCGGAGGCTTCGGGTGCGGGCGGGGTCGGGCTGGCCCTCGATGGTGCCGATCCAGAGCGCGGCGAGGTCGGCCCATTCGCCGCCCATCGCCTCCCAGCCCTGGCCCTTGGGGCGGCCCAGAGCGTCCATGGCGGCGCGGGCGGCCTGGACGCGGGCGATGGCGGCGGTCGGGTCGAGCGACAGGATGGCCTCGGAGACGGCCGAGAGGAGATGCGCGTAGGCGGAGAGCCAGGCGGCGTCGGCGGTGTCGAAGCGGATCGTCGTGGCGGGGAGGGTCGCCTCGCCAAAGCCGCCGGTGAGGACCCAGCCCAGGAGGTCGGGCAGGCCCTCGCCGGGGGAGCGGGCGCCGTCCGCGTCGATGTCGAACCAGAGGTCGGCGGTGTCGATGGCGACGGCCACCTCGTCGGTGTCGGCGATGGGGGCGAGGGCGTCGATGGCTCCGGCCATGTCGGTTCCGATGCCCGCGAAGAGGTCGGCGATCATCGGCGGCTCGAAGGCGGCGGGGCGGGGGTTCTCGGGGAGCGGCAGGCGGAGGACGGGGAGGCCGGTGGCGGTGGCGAGGCCGTCGGAGAGGCCGACGCGGTAGCGGAGCTGGAGGGCGCGTTCGAGGCCCGCGAGGAAGCGGACGCCGCCGAGGGCGAAGCGGTCGGAGGGTGTGGGGGCGGGGAGGGCGGCAAGCGCGGATTCGGTGGCGCGGAGGCCATGGGCGGCGAGGTCGTCGGAGAGGTCGGCCTGGGCGGTGGTCGCGACGGCGAGGAGGAGGGGGGCGAGGAGGGCGCGCATGGGGGCTCCGGGATGGGTTGGCCGGGAGCGTAGCGGGTGCGCGGGCGGGGGCCAGTCGGGAAAACCGGAGGGGACGGGGGACCTGGAACGTGCGGAGACGTGTCTTGGACCGGTGGGGCGTGGGGCGCCGTGTCGGGCTTGGCTGAGAGGGTGGCGGCCTCTGGCCGGTTTGCATGGTGGAGTGGAACCCCGCCCTACGGGGCGCAGCGAGCAGGCCATCGGGCGGGCTTCAGCCCGCCATCGTCGCAGGACGGGGGAGGGCTCCCCGGTTGGTCGAGGTCGCGTGGAGGGCTGAAGCCGGCCCTACGGGTTTGGCGTGCTGCCGAGAGGGCGACCCGGCGGTGTGGGGTCCAGGATCATTCGCGAATGACCTTGGACCCTGGCACGGTTCAGGCGGCGAGGCTGGCGTCGATGCCCTTGCAGGCGTCCACGAGACCCTTCACGGCGTCCACGGACTTCTGGAACATCGCCTGCTCGGCGTCGTCCATGGAGATCTCGATGACCTTCTCGATCCCGCCGGCGCCGATCACGGTGGGGACGCCGACATACATCCCGTCGAGGCCGTAGGCGCCGGAGACGTGGGCGGCGCAGGGGAGGACGCGCTTCTGGTCCTTGAGGTAGGCCTCGGCCATCTCGATGGCGGACTGGGCGGGGGCGTAGAAGGCGGACCCCGTTTTCAGGAGGCCCACGATCTCGGCTCCGCCGTCGCGGGTGCGCTGGACGATGGAATCAAGCCGCTCCTGCGTGGTCCAGCCCATCGTCACCAGATCGGGCAGCGGGATGCCGGCGACGGTCGAGTAGCGGACGAGCGGCACCATGGTGTCGCCGTGGCCGCCCAGCACGAAGGCGGTCACGTCCTTCATGGACACGCCGAACTCGGTGGACAGGAAGTGGCGGAAGCGGGCGCTGTCGAGCACGCCGGCCATGCCGCAGACCATGTGGTGCGGCAGGCCCGAGAACTCGCGCAGCGCCCAGACCATCGCGTCGAGCGGGTTGGTGATGCAGATGACGAAGGCGTTGGGCGCATGAGCCTTCAGGCCCTCGCCGACCGACTTCATGACCTTGAGGTTGATGCCGAGGAGGTCGTCGCGGCTCATGCCGGGCTTGCGGGGGACGCCGGCGGTGACGATGCAGACGTCGGCGCCCGCGATCTCCTCGTAGCTGTTCGCGCCCTTGAGCGAGGCGTCGAAGCGGGCGGAGGGGCCGCTTTGGGCGATGTCGAGCGCCTTGCCCTGGGGCGTGCCCTCGGCGATGTCGAAGAGGATGACGTCCCCCAGCTCCTTGATCGCCGCGAGGTGGGCGAGGGTGCCGCCGATCTGTCCGGCACCGATGAGGGCGATCTTGGGTCTGGCCATGGCGGGTTCCTTCGCGCGGGATCAGGGTCGCGCGAAGGCCTAGCCAAGCCGTCCCGGGGGCGCAAGGCGGCGATCGGGATGATTGCGCTAAAGGTCGCGGGGTCGGTCCGGGGCCGTGGCGGCGCCGCTCAGGTCCACGACGAGGCGGGTGCCGCCGTCACCGGCGCGCAGGCTGTGCACGCGGTCGAGGGCCAGCTCCACCTCGCGCGAGCCCAGGCCCCAGAGGCCGCCCACCGCGACGAGGAGGGCGCGCGGCTCGCCGTCGGGGCCGGGAACGAGGCCCGAGACCTCGCCCAGGGCGTCGAGCGCGAGATCCTCGGCGCGCGGGGGGAGGCCGTGGCGGGGGATCGCCTCGTCGCTGGCGTAGAGGGGCTGACCGATCAGGGCGGCGGGGCCGTCGTGCGGGGGCTCCGCGCCGTCGAGGCCATTGAAGGAGAAGGCGGCGAGGCCCAGGGCCGCCGCGCCGAGGATCGGATGGTCCATGCTGTCCCTCGCGTCAGGGCGGCCCGGTGGCCGCCGCGTGGACCCCGGCGCGGCTGGCGGCCGGGGCGCTTCGGAGGGGAAACGTGCGGCGGGCGGCCGGGTTCCCGCCCGCTTGTCAAGGGGTCACGCGCCCTCGTCGAGGACCGGAAGCTCGTCCTGCGTCATCTCGAACGCATGGCCGGAGGCGATCATGCAGGTGGGGCCGCCGGGGCTGGTGACGGTCAGGGTCCAGGTGCCGGTCTCCTCGGAGGCGTAGAGCTCCACCATGGAGCTGGCGGCGTCGAGGGCGACGGACTTGCGGCTCTCGCCCCAGTTCTCGGCGAGGTGGCGGGCCATGGCGTCGTGCTCGGAGCATTGCTGCGCGGGCTCGGCCCCGGCGGCCCCGGCCATGAGGGCGAGCGCGAGGGCGGTGGTCGTCGTGCGGATCATGATCGTCACCTTCCATCAGGAGCCGTCCCGCGGGACGGGCGTTGGGTGCGTCGCGGGGGAAGTGCCGCGTGGGGTGGAAAGGGGTTGACGCGGCGTGCGGTGCTGTTCTCGCAACGCGGGGAGAGCGCGAATCGTTGCACCGCGACGCGAAGGGGGCGAGGTTTTCCGCATGAACCGGAGCGCGCCATGATCCAGCTTCCCCTCGGCCTCCTGACCTTCGCCTTGCCGCATCTGTGGAAGCGGCTGTGGCCGGGGTCGCGGGCGCGGCTGGGCGACCCGGGGAAGGGGATCGTCGCCGTGCTGTCGGTCGCCGGGATCTGGCTGGCGGCGCGGGGCTATGGGGCCTGGGACGACGCGCCGGTGGCCTGGGCGCCCGGCCCCTGGGCCCGGCACGTCAACAACCTGCTGGTGGTGGTGGGCTTCTACTTCTTCATCGCCTCGGGGATGGGGGTCTGGGGGGCGCGGGTGACGCGGCATCCGCAACTGACCGGGGTGATCCTCTGGGCGGTGGCGCATCTGCTGGCGAACGGGGACTGGGCCTCGATCCTGCTGTTCGGCGGGTTCCTGGTCTGGGCGGTGGGGGAGATCGTCCTCATCAACCGGGCCGCGCCGCTCTGGGTGCCGCCGCCGCGCGCGCCGGTGGGCAAGGAGGTGACGGCGGTGGCGCTGACGCTGGTGGCGGTCGCGGTCGTCGGCTACATCCACGGCTGGATCGGCCCCTGGCCCTTTGGATGAGACGATGCGCGCCTATCGCTTCCTGACCGAGGACGACACCTCGGCCTTCTGCCACAAGGTCACGGAGGCCCTGTCGAAAGGCTGGGAGCTGCACGGGCCGCCGGCCTACGCCTTCGACGCGGCGCGCGGGGTGATGCGCTGCGGGCAGGCTGTGACGAAGGACGTTGAGGGCGAGTATTCGCCGGAGATGAAGCTGGGGCGGCTCTAGCGCAGGTCGCCGAGGAGGCCGCCGACGAGGGCCTCGGCCCGCGCCCGCTGGTCCGCGTCGAAGGTGAGCGCGGACAGGGGCGAGCGGTCCCGCTGGTCGAAGGCGTGGCCGGCGCCGGGGAGCACCTCGACCCGGACCTCGGCGCCCGAGGCCGCGAGCTGCCGCGCGCGGTCGGCGCAGGCGGGCGCGCTGACGACGGAGTCGTCGCCGGCGAGGATCATCAGGGTGGGCGGGGCCTCGGCCCAGTCCTCGGGCCCGGCGCGGTTCAGGACGCCGCAATAGGGGTAGAGCAGCACCAGGGCGCGGGTCCGGGCGAGCAGGTCGTCGGGCGACGCGGGCCAGCGGGCGAGGCCGGGCGGGGGCGTGCCCTCGGCGGCGAGGCGGACGAACTCCATGGCCGTCCAGCCGCCGTGGGAGGCGCCAAGCAGCACCACGTCGCCGCCGTCGATCCCCGGCATCCGGTCCAGCGCGTCCAGCGCCACGGCGAGGTCGCCCGCCCGTTCGGGGCCGCGCAGGAGCTGGGCGGCGCAGACCAGCCGCCACGCGGGGTCGTCGTCGAGGCCGCGCGGGGCGTGGCTGTCGAGGATCAGCGCGGCGCGGCCGTGCCGGAGGAAGGTCTCGGCCCAGAAGTCCATGTTGTCGTGGACGCCGTCGCAGCCGGGCAGCAGGACCGCCGCCGGGTGCGGACCGGGGCCGTCGGGCCGCAGGAGCCGCCAGTGGAGGGCGAGCCCGGCCTCGCGCGCCGGCGGCGCGACGGTCGCCGCCGGGCCGCAGGCGGCGAGGAGCAGGAGGAGCGGCAGCGCACGGATGCCCCCGAGGGCGTCAGCCCACCTCATCCGGGGCCCCTTCCAGCACGAGGGGGGCCGGACCGGCCTTGAGGTCGTCGATCCCGAGCGGATGCGTCGGCCGGGCGAGGCGGTTGGCGATGACCCAGCGCAGTTCGTGGGCGGCGCGGGTGATGGCGACATAGGCGAGGCGCTTCCAGAGGGCCTGGCCGGCCTCGATCCGGCCCATGCGGGCGGCGACGAAGATGTCGGGGGCGAAGACCTGCACGATGTCCCATTGCGACCCTTGGGCCTTGTGGATCGTCACCGCCGCGCCGTGGAGGAAGGTCGCGCCCATCTGGGCGGCGAAGGGGATGAAGGGCTCCTCCTCGCCCTCGCGCTCGATCTTGACGATGGAGGCGGCGGAGACCTGCGGCTCCTCGGCGCCGATGACCCAGAGCTTGGAGAAGCCGGGACGGTTGCCGGGGCCGCGGTAGATCACCTGCGCGCCCTTGATGAGGCCTCGCGCCTCCAGGTCCAGGCGCTTCTTGCGGTGCTTGAGGGGCAGCTCGATGCCGTCGCAGATCAGCGGCTCGCCGGGGAGGAGCGCGGTTTCGGGCGCGGCGTGGGCGGAGCGGAAGGCGTGGATGAGCTTGATCCGCGTGGCGTTGCGCCAGACCAGGACCGGCGAGCGGGCCATGAGGTCGCTGTCCACGCGGCCCGTCACCTGCACGCGCGGGTCGCGGCGGGCGGCGTCGCGCACCATGTCCTCGAAGGTCTCGAATTCCAGCGCGGGGTCGGCCAGCGCATGGGCGAGGTCGAGGATGGGGGAGTCGCTGGCCTGCCGGTGGACGCGGGTCAGGGCCTTGACCTTGTCCTTGGGGAGCTTCTCGAAGACCATGCCGCCGCCCTGGCCCTGATTCTGGCCCTGGACGGGGGGAAGCTGGGCGGGGTCGCCGAACAGGACGAGGGTGGGGAAGATCTCCTTGAGGTCGTCGAACTGGCGTTCGTCGAGCATCGAGGATTCGTCGATGAAGCCGAGGTCCAGGGGCTCCTCCCGCCGCTTCCAGCCGGTGATGAAGTCGGAGCCGCGCAGACCCGCCGCCGCCAGCGCGGCGGGGACGGAGCCGTGGAGCGCGTAGGAGTCCTTCGCGCGGTCGAGCTGGAGATCGGTGAGCTGGCCGGTGGTCGGGCGGTCGCCCTGGCCCGCGAGCCATTCGGCGACCTTCTCGAACTCCGGGTCGTAGACGGGGGTGTAGAGGATGCGGTGGATCGTCGTCGCGGGCACGCCCTTGGCGCGCAGGACCGAGGCGGCCTTGTTGGTGGGGGCGAGGATGGCGAGGGTCCGCTTCTCCTTGCGCTTGCGGCCCTCCCAGTCGGGGGAGACGATGTCCACCCCCGCCTCGCGGAGCGCGCGGGTGAGGGCGGCGAGGAGCAGGGTCTTGCCGGAGCCGGCCTTGCCGGTGATCGCCAGCACTGACGGCGCGCGGTCGGGGTCGGCGGGGGCGAGGGCTCCGCCGTCCATGTCCACGCCTGCCTGGGCGAGGAGCGTGGAGACGGCCGACCAGGCGTCGGACTGGTCGGGGGACAGGGCGGGGAGGTCGGCCATGGGGCGGACATAGCCGGGCGGGGCGGGAGGGGCCAGCCCCCCGGCCGTCTGGCCCGCCATCCGTCTAGCCCCGCAGCGCCCGGAAGCCCGCCGAGGCGCCCCAGCCGGCCGCGATGGCGAGCGCGAGGGCCAGGAGGCCGTAGAGGAGCGGCTGCTCCTGCGAGAGGGCGAAGAGCCATCGTTCGATCCCCGCCTTGCGGACGAAGATCGTCGTCTCGGTGCTGTCCACCACGCGGCCGTCGCGGGTGAGGAAGATGCGGGTGGCGTAGTCGCCCTCGGTCAGGTTGGCGGGCAGGCCGATGCGGGTCTGGAACAGCGTCTCCTGGTCGAAGGTGACGCCGCCTTCGAGGGTCTGGTAGCTGCCCTCCTCGGCGCGGATGCGGACGAGGGCGTCGAGGAAGTCCTGCCGGTTGCCGACGTCGTTGCCGATCGCCTCGATGGCGCGGGAGAGGGTGATGGAATGGCGCAGGTCCTCCGTCTCGCGCAGGATGAGGTCGATCGGGCCGGTGGTGGCGACCGCGTAGAAGGTGGGCGCGGCGTTCACGCGGACGGCCCCGGTGTTGACCCAGATGCCGAGCCGCCGCCCGGCCTCGCGCACGGTGAGGGGACGCTCGGGCCCGGAGACGGCGATGATGACATGGAGGGGCGCGGGCTGGGGCGCGGGGGCGGCGCGCTTGACCGCGCCGAAGATCAGGATGTCGGAGCCGTCGAAGGTGGCGGTGATCGCCACCTCGTCGCTGGACAGGCCCAGCACGATCTCCTCGGCCCGCGCGGGAAGGGCGAGGAGCAGCAGGAGAAGCAGCGCCCTCATGCGGCGCTGTCCAGGGAGAAGGGCTCCTCGGGGCGGAGGAGGAGGGTGAGGGCGAGCTGGCCGCAGACGGCGAGGACGAGGAGCGCGAGGAGGAGGCGCAGCAGCTCGGGCTTGAGCCTTGTGCCGATCTGCGCGCCGACCTGCGCGCCGATGACGCCGCCGACAATGAGGAGGAGGGCGAGCACCACGTCGACGGTCTGGTTGGTGGTGGCGTGGAGGAGCGTCGTGAAGGCGGTCAGGAAGATGATCTGGAAGGTCGAGGTGCCCACGACGACCTTGGTGGGCATCCCCAGCAGGTAGATCATCGCCGGGACCAGGATGAAGCCGCCGCCCACCCCCATGATCGCGGACAGCAGGCCGACGAAGACCCCCACGAGGATCGGCGGGATCACCGAGATGTAGAGGCCCGAGACGCGGAAGCGCGTCTTGAAGGGCAGGGCGTGCACCCAGGAATGCCGCCGCCGCTGCGGGATCTGGCCCGAGCGGGTCCGCCACACCGCGCGGACCGATTCCAGGAGCATGAGCCCGCCCACGGTGCCGAGGAAGGCCACGTAGCAGAGCCGCACCAGGAGATCGACCTGGCCCAGCGAGCGCAGGAGGTTGAAGGCCATCACCCCCAGCGCCGAGCCGAGGAGCCCCCCCATGAGGAGGACGGTCCCCATCCACATGTCGACCGTGCGGCGCTGGAGATGGGTGAGCAGCGCCGAGAAGGACGAGGCGACGATCTGGTTCGCGGAGGTCGCCACCGCCACCGCCGGCGGGATGCCGACGAGGAACAGCAGCGGCGTGATGAGGAAGCCGCCGCCCACGCCGAACATCCCCGACAGCACGCCCACCAGCCCCCCGAGCCCGAGGAGCAGGAGGGCGTTCACCGAGACTTCGGCAATGGGCAGGTAGATCTGCATGGGTGCCTTTCTAGGCGGCCCCACCAGATGAGCACGTGATGGTTAACGAATCCAACCGGGTCGGATGCGACAGGCGGGAAAAGTTGTCGTGACCCGCCTTTTGAGGCGCGGGCGTGGCCGTCAGGCCATATCGCGCAAGGTTCGGCGGAGCAGCCGTTCGAGCTTGGCGGCGCCGAGGGGGGCCATGGCCTTGGTGTGCTCGTGGCTGATGGATTCCGACGACATCCCGGCGGCCATGTTGGTGACGACCGAGAGGGCGGCGACGTGCAAGGACAGGAAGCGGGCGAGGATCACCTCGGGCACGGTGGACATCCCCACGGCGTCGGCCCCGAGCAGGCGGATGGCGCGGATCTCGGCCGGGGTCTCGAAGGAGGGGCCGGAATACCAGGCGTAGACGCCTTCGTGGAGATGGACGCCCTCCAGGGCCGCCGCGTCGCGGAGGCGGGCGCGGAGGTCGGGGTCGTGCGCGGCGGTCATGGGGACGAAGCGGGCGTCCGTACGCTCCCCGATCAGGGGGTTGAGGCCGGAGAAGTTGATGTGGTCCGAGAGCAGCATCACCGAGCCGGTGGGCATGTCGGGCCGCAGGGAGCCGGCGGCGTTGGTGAGGATCAGCGATTCGGCCCCGAGCGCCTTGAGCACCTCAAGCGGCAGGCGCATCGCGGCGGGGTCGCCGGATTCGTAGTAGTGCGCGCGGCCGCCGAAGGCCGCGACGCGGACGCCCTCCAACTGGCCGATGACGAGGTGGGGGTCGTGGCCCGACACGCCCGCGTGCGGGAAGCCGGGGAGGTCGGCGTAGGGGATGGCGGTGCCGTCCACCTGCCCGGCGATGTGGCCCAGGCCGGAGCCGAGGACGAGGCCCAGGCGCACCGGATCATGCCCGGCGCGGTCGCGGATGATGGCGGCGAGGTCGGCGGCGGAGGTCATGTCAGCGTTCCTTGACATAGGGCTCTCCGCCGGCGCGGGGCGGGATGGCGCGGCCGACGAAGCCCGCGAGGATGACGACCGTCAGGATGTAGGGCAGCGCGTCGAGGAGCTGGCCCTGGACGCGGAAGCCGAGCGTCTGCTCGAACAGCGCGGGGCGGAGCGCGAGGGCCTGCAGGAAGCCGAAGAGGAGGCAGGCGCCGAGCGCCGCGACGGGCCGCCACTTGGCGAAGATCAGGGCGGCGAGCGCGATGTAGCCGCGCCCCGCCGTCATGTCGCGCACGAAGCCCGCCGCCGGTTCCGCCGTGGAAAGCTGCGCGCCGGCCAGCGCGCAGAGGAGGCCGGCGATGGCCACGGCTGAATAGCGCAGGCGCGTGACCGAGATGCCGGCGGTGTCGACGGCGGCCGGGTTCTCGCCCACCGCGCGCAGGCGCAGGCCGAAGCGGGTGCGGTAGAGCACCCACCACGACAGCGGCACCGCGAGGAGCGCCATGTAGGTCAGGATCGAGTGGCCCGACAGCACGTCGGAATAGAGGGGGCCCAGCACGGGCAGGTCCGCCATCTCGGAGGCCCCCGGAAGGGTGAGCTGGCGGAAGCGCTCGCCCTCGCCCAGTTGCGGGGTGCGCCCGCCCTCGGCGAACCAGTCCTGGCCGACGACGACGGTGAGGCCGGCGGCGAGGAAGTTGATCGCCACGCCCGAGATGAGCTGATTGCCCCGGAAGGTGATGGAGGCGAGGCCGTGGATGGCCGACAGGACCAGCGCGCCCGCGATCCCGGCGAGGAGGCCGAGCCAGATCGAGCCCGTGACGGCGGCCAGCGCGGCGGCGAGGAAGGCCGAGGCCAGCATCTTGCCTTCGAGGCCGATGTCGAAGATGCCCGCGCGTTCGGAGAACAGCCCTGCGAGGCAGGCCAGGAGCAGCGGCGTCGCGAGCCGGATCGTGGCGTCGAAGATCTGGAGGAGGGTGGACCAGTCCATGCGCCTACTCCGTCGCGGCGGTGCCGGGGTTGGTCGGGGCGGCGGGGCGCCCCGGGGGATGCAAGGTCGGCCCAGGGGGCGCGACCGGCGCGGGAGCCGGGCGGCGTCGGGCGAAGAGCCGCTCCAGCGGCATCCGCACCATATTGTCGAGCGCGCCGGTGAACATGATGACGAGGGCCTGGATGACGACGATCATCTCGCGCGGGATGCCAAGGGCGAACTGCAGCTCGCCTCCGCCCTGGTAGAGGATGCCGAAGAGGATCGAGGCCAGGAACACGCCCAGCGGGTGCGACCGGCCCATCAGCGCCACGGCGATGCCGATGAAGCCCGCGCCCTCCACGGCGTTGAGGATCAGGCGCTCGGCCTCGCCCAGGGTGTTGTTGACGGCCATCATGCCCGCGAGCGCGCCGGAGATGAGCATGGTCACGACGATGATCTTCGTGGACCCGATGCCGGCGTAGCGCGCGGCCCCTTCGGAGAAGCCGAAGGCGCGGATCTCGTAGCCGAGCCGCGTCTTCCAGATCAGGAGCCAGACGAGGAGGCAGAGGAGGACGGCGAGGAAGAAAGCGAGGTTCGCGGGGGTGCCCCGGAACAGGATCGTCTCGCCGAAGGAGAACATGTCCCGGAACGAGGGGATGTGCGTCGCCTCGGGGAAGGGCGCGGTCGCCGTCTCCATGGTGCCGGTGGGCTTGAGCGGACCCACGAGGAGGTAGTTCAGGAGCGCGGCGGCGATGAAGTTGAACATGATCGTCGTGATGACGATGTGGCTGCCGCGCTTGGCCTGCAGGATCGCCGGGATCGCCGCCCAGGCTGCGCCGAAGAGCGCGGAGGCGGCGATGGAGCCCAGGAGCGCGAGGCTCCAGTGCGGCCAGGGGATGTAGAGGGCGACCAGCGCCACGCCGAGGCCGCCGATGACGGCCTGCCCCTCGCCGCCGATGTTGAAGAGCCGGGCGTGGTTGGCGACGGCGACGGCGAGGCCGGTGAACATGAAGTTCGTCGCGTAGTAGAGCGTGTAGCCCCAGCCGTAGGTCGAGCCGACCGAGCCCGAGACCATGATCCCCAGCGCCTCCAGCGGGTTGTGGCCGATGGCGAGGATCACGAGGCCCGAGATGACCGCCGCCAGCAGCAGCGAGATGACGGGGATCAGGACGAGGTCGGCCCAGCGCGGCATCCGGTCCATGTCAGCGCGCCCCTTCGGTGATGCCGGCCATGAGGAGGCCGAGCTCGCCCGCGTCCGTCTGGCCGGCGAGGCGTTCGCCCATGATGCGGCCATCGAACATGACGGCGATGCGGTCGGAGAGGGACAGGATCTCGTCGAGTTCGACGGAGACGAGGAGGATCGCCTTGCCCTGGTCGCGCAGGGCGACGATCTGCTTGTGGATGAATTCGATGGCGCCGATGTCCACGCCGCGCGTGGGCTGGCCGATCAGCAGGAGGGCGGGGCCGCTCTCGATCTCGCGGGCGACGACGATCTTCTGCTGGTTGCCGCCCGAGAAGTTCTTGGCGGCCAGGAGGGGGTTGGGCGGGCGCACGTCGAAGCGCTGCATCTTGTCGGCGGTGTCGGCCTTCATCGCCGCCTGATCCATCATCGGCCCGTTCGTGTAGGCCTCGCGGTCGTGGTAGCCGAGCGCCACGTTCTCCCACGCCGCGAAGTCGAGGATGAGCCCTTGCGTCTGCCGGTCCTCGGGGACGTGGCCGATGCCGGCGGCGCGGCGGTCGCGGGCGTCCTCGCGGCCCGAGAGGTCGAGCGGGCGGCCGTTCAGGCGGACGGCGCCGGTGGCCCTCATGGTGCCGCCGAGGACCTGAAGGAGTTCGGACTGGCCGTTGCCGGCGACGCCGGCGATGCCGAGGATCTCTCCGGCGCGGACGGCGAGGGAGACGCCCTTGAGGCGTTCGACGCCCTTGGCGTCGGTGACGCGGAGGTTCTCGACCTCCAGGACGGGCGCGCCGGGATGGGCGGGGGCCTTGTCCACCTGGAGGAGCACCTTGCGGCCCACCATCAGCTCGGCGAGTTGGGCGGGGCTGGTGTCGGCCGTCCGCACGGTCGCCGTCATCTCGCCGCGCCGCATGACCGACACGGTGTCGGTGATCTCCATGATCTCGCGCAGCTTGTGGGTGATGAGGATGATCGTCTTGCCCTGCTCACGCAGGTTGCGGAGGATGCGGAACAGGTGGTCGGCCTCGGGCGGGGTCAGCACGCCCGTCGGCTCGTCGAGGATGAGGATGTCGGCCTTGCGGTAGAGGGCCTTCAGGATCTCCACCCGCTGCTGGAAGCCGACGCCGATCTCCTCGATCACGGCGTCGGGATCGACCTCCAGCTCGTAGTCCTGCGCGAGGCGGCGGAGTTCCGAGCGGGCGCGGGCGAGGGAGGGACGCAGGAGGCCCGAGTCCTCGGCGCCGAGGACGACGTTTTCAAGGACGGTGAAGTTCTCGACCAGCTTGAAGTGCTGGAAGACCATGCCGATCCCGGCGCGGATGGCGGCCTGGGAGTCGGGGATGCGGGTGGGGCGGCCGTCGATGAGGATCTCGCCCGAGTCGGCGTGGTAGAAGCCGTAGAGGATCGACATGAGCGTGGACTTGCCCGCGCCGTTCTCGCCGATGATGCCGTGGATGGTGCCGGGCATCACACGGATGGAGATGTCCTTGTTGGCCTGCACGGGGCCGAAGGCCTTGGAGATGCCGCGCAGCTCGATGGCGGGGGTGGCCTGGGACTGGCCTTGCGACTGGCCTTGGCTCTGCGTCTGGGACTGGACGGCGGAGGTCATGGGGCACCCCTTGGCAAGTGCGGCGGGGGCCGTCGCCGGTCGGACGGCGGCGGCCCCCGGTCTGTCAGCGTCGGGCGATCAGAAGGAGATCGCCGGGCAGGTCTCGTCGCTCATGTAGTCGTGGACCGTCAGCTCGCCGCTGGCGATCCTGGCGGAGGCGTCGTCCACGGCGGCCCGCATCTCGGGGGTGATGAGCGCCTCGTTGTGCTCGTCGAGGGCGTAGCCCACGCCCTCGCTTGCGACGCCCAGGACCTGCACTCCGGGCTCGACCGCCTCGCCGGCCTTCATGGCGTCGTAGACGGCGTTGTCCACGCGCTTGACCATGGAGGTCAGCACCTCGCCGGGGTGGAGGTAGTTCTGGTTGCTGTCCACGCCGATGGACAGGATGTCCTCGTCGGCGGCGGTCTGGAGCACGCCCACGCCGGTCGCGCCGGCGGCGGCGAAGACCACGTCCGCGCCCTGGCTGATCTGGGCCAGCGTCAGCTCGGAGCCGCGGGCGGGGTCGTTCCAGGCGGCGGGCGTCGTGCCGGTGAAGTTGGCGAGCACGGTGGCGTCGGGGTTCGCGGCCTTGACGCCCTGGGCGTAGCCGCAGCCGAACTTGCGGATCAGCGGGATGTCCATGCCGCCCACGAAGCCGACGGTGCCGGATTCGGAGGCCATGCCGGCCAGCATCCCGACGAGGTAGGAGCCCTCATGCTCGTTGAAGACGACCGACTGGACGTTGGGCTGCTCCACCACGGCGTCCACGATCACGAACTTGGTGTCCGGGTAGTCGGGCGCGATCTCGTTCAGGGGGGTCGCCGACATGAAGCCGACCATGACGATCGGGCTGTAGCCCTGCTCGGCGAAGCGGCGGATCGCCTGTTCGCGCTGGGGCTCGGCGGTCAACTCGAACTCGCCGTAGGCGGTGCCGGTCTCGGCCTTCCAGCGCTCGGCGCCGGTGAAGGCGCTTTCGTTGAAGGATTTGTCGAACTTGCCGCCGAGGTCGAAGATCACCGCCGGGTCGGCCAGCGCGGCGCCCGTCGAGAGCGCGAGAACGGCGGCCGCGCCGAGGAAGGTGGAACGAGTGGTCATGCGTCTCCCAGTCCTGTGTTGGGGGCCGTGGCCGGCCCCGGTCGTGGCGGGGGCCTTGGCCCCGTGCTGGCGGCGATCAAGCCGCGCGGCGCGGGGAGGGTCAACCGATATTTCCGTGCGTTGCGCGCGACGCGCCCGCGACGGGGCGTCAGCGCAGCGGGCGCGACAGCACCAGCGCGGCGACGGCCTGGGCATCCTTGCGCGGATAGTAGTCGGGGCGGCGGCCGACGGGGGCGTAGCCGCGCCCCTCGTAGAGCGCGCGGGCGGGGAGGTTGTCCTCGGCCACCTCCAGGAAGGCGATCGTCGCGCCGCGTGCGGCGGCCTCCGATTCGAGGCGGGCGAGGAGGGCGCTCGCGAGGCCCCGGCGGCGATGCGCGGGGTCGGTGGCGACGGTCAGGACCTCGGCCTCGTCCAGCACGACGCGGCCGAGGATCATCGCGCGGTCGTCGCCGAGGAGGAGCGTGCCGGGCTGTGCGAGGAGCGACGCGAACTCGGCGGCGGCCCAGGGGCGGTCGCGGTCGTTGGCGGCGGCGTGGAGCCGGGCCAGATCCTCGGGCCTCATCCGGGCAGGATCAGCGGCGCGGGGTCGCGCGGCGGCGCGGCGTCGGGCGCGCGCAGGTAGAGCGGCGCGGGCCGGGGGTTGTCCCGGCCGAGGCGGGTCGCGGCGATCCGGGCGATGGCCTCGGCCAACGGCGCGAGAGGGGCGGCGACGGGGAGGCCGGCGCGGGCGGCGACCTGCTCGGCAAGGTCGCCCAGGACCGGAGTCCCGAGCGGCAGCGGCGGCACGGGGGCGTCGAGCGGTTGCGTCAGCGGGCCGAAGCCCATGGGCCCGAAGGCCTGGAGGTGGACCTGCCCGAGCCGGGCGTCGCGGGCGACGAGCGCGGCGTCGCGGCGCCAGGCCAGCGCCTCGAAGGCGGTGACGCCGATGGCGGGGATCGTCAGCCCCAGCGCGAGGCCGCGCGCCGCCGCGACGGCGATGCGGATGCCGGTGAAGTTGCCGGGGCCGGTGCCGACGCCGAGCGCCGCGAGGTCCCGCCATGTCGCGCCGGCGTCGCGCAGGATCTCCTCCAGCAGCGGCATCAGGCGGTCGGCCTGGCCGGTGGCCATGGCCTCCTCGCGCATGGCGAGCACGGCGCCGCCCGACAGCAGCGCGGCCGCGCAATGCGCGGCCGACGTGTCGAAGGCGAGGATCGGCGGGGCCGTCACGGGCCGGTCAGGCGGCGACGGGCCGCACCTCGGTCACCTCGGGGATGTAGTGCCGGAGCAGGTTCTCGATCCCCATCTTGAGCGTCAGGGTCGAGGACGGGCAGCCGGCGCAGGCGCCCTGCATGTGCAGGTAGACCACGCCCCGTTCGAAGCCGTGGAAGGTGATGTCGCCGCCGTCCTGCGCCACCGCCGGGCGCACGCGGGTGTCGAGCAGCTCCTTGATCTGCTCCACGATGGCGGCATCCTCGTTGTCGTGGGTGGCGGCGTGGCCGGAGGCGGGGGTGGCCTGGGCCTCGATCACCGGCAGGCCGGACTGGTAGTGGTCCATGATCGCGCCCAGCAGCGCGGGCTTGATGTGGGACCAGTCCACCTCGGGCGCCTTGGTGACGGTCACGAAGTCCGAGCCGAGGAACACGCCGGTCACGCCGTCCACCGCGAAGAGGCGGCGGCCGAGCGGGGAGGCCTGGGCCGAGGCGGCGTCGGGGAGGTCGGCCGTGCCCTGGCCGAGCACCGTCTCTCCCGGCAGGAACTTGAGGGTGGCGGGGTTGGGCGTGGATTCGGTCTGGATGAACATCGGGAGTCCCCCTTCGGGTCAGGCTCCCGATATGCGCCCTGGACCCCGCCGCGTCAAGATTTGGAACTGTTCTAAAAGGGAAGGGCGCCGGTTCCCCGGCGCCCCGGCATGGGATCGGTCGGTCCGGTCGGGGTCAGTCGGTGCCGCCGACGGGGGCGAGCTGCACCTCGGCCGAGGCCACGTCCACGCCGCCCACCACGAGGACGGCCAGGACGGCGGAAGCGTTGGCCGGCCGAATCAGGGTGATGCGGACGTCCTCGTTGGCGCCGGCGGTGATCGGCGCGGTCGCCAGGACCTCGCCCTCGTTCTCGCCGGTGATGCGGCGGATCTGCACTTCGCCGTCGGCGGTGGCGGTGACGAGCGGCAGGACGATGAGCTGGTTGTCCTCCTGCACCGGGATGGTGCCGAAGGCGTCGGCGGTGGCGAGGGTGTCCTGGGCAGAGGCTAGGCCGGCGGCGCCGATCAGCGCCGCGGCGGCCAGGATGACGAGCTTGTTCATGTGGGTCTTCCTTGAATCGTGGCCCGCTTGTCGTGCGGTCGGGCTGGCAACGCGGGCGGTGCGCGAAAGGTTTCCTGACGCTTCCCGCGCCGTCGTGCTTTTTTGACGGCGCTCCTGTGCGCCTTCAGGGGGCGGCCGTGCGCGCCAGCGTGCCCGCGAAGACGAAGAGCGCCAGGCCCGCGTGCGCCATCAGGCCGGCGCCGAGCGTCCCCGTCTCCAGCCGCGCGGCGGTCCAGGCGCCGCCCAGCGCCAGGGGCGCGAGGAGCGCCACGGCGGGCGGCAGGCCGGTCGGCGGCGCGGCGGCGAGGAGCCAGGCGAGGTGCGCGATCCAGTAGAGGCCGAGCGCCCCCGCCGCGGCGCGGGCGGTGGCGCGGGGCAGGAGGAGGCCGCGCCAGAACAGCTCCTCCAGGGTCGCGTGGAGCAGGGCGGCGAGCGCGGCGGCGAGGAGGAGGTGGGGGGGCAGCGGCACCCGCCCGAGAAGGCGCAGCGTGACGAAGCCCCAGGCCAGCACGGGGAGCGCCAGCAGGGCGACCGTGAGCCGCGAGGGCCGCCGCGCCGTCAGCAGGGCGGCCGTGACGTCGCGGTCCGCCCGCAGGACGGCGAGGGCGAGGAGCGCCCAGTAGGCCCCGAGCGCGACGGCCGCGCCGGCGGGTGGCGGCAGGGCCGCGGCGAGCGCCGCGAGGAGCGGCAGCGCGACCAGGGCGGCGAGGGCGAGCCGGCGGTCCATGTCTCAGGTGATGGCCTCGAGCCGCTCCTTGCTCAGGTCGCCCGGGACGATGGTGATGGGGACGGGAAGGCTCCCCGCCTGCTTGGTGAGCGCGGTGACGAGGGGACCGGGGCCCTTGGTGTCGGTGCCCGCGCCGAGGACCAGGACGCCGATCTCGGGGTCGTCGCGGATCTGGGCCATTATCTCGGGGACGGCCTCGCCTTCGCGGATCACCAGCTCGGGGTCGATGCCCTGGCGGTCGCGCATCCACTTGGCGAAGACCTCGAAATGGACCTCGATGCGCTCGCGCGCCTCCTCGCGCATGATGTCGCCCACGCCGATCCAGGCGCCGAAGTCGGCGGGCGAGATGATCGACAGGACCTGAACGGCCCCGTTGGTCCGGGCGGCGCGCATGGCGGCGAAGCGCATGGCGTTCAGGCACTCGCGCGTGTCGTCGAGCACCACGAGGAATTTCCGCACGCCCGTCCCCCCTTGGCCGCGATGGGGCGGAGTGTGGCGGAAGGGCGGGCGGGTTGCAACGTGGGGCCGGCAGGGGCTCTGCCCCTCGCCCCTTCGGGGCTTCACCCCGGGATGCTTGGGACCGGAGGAAGGGCCGGCCGCACAGACTAAATCCCCGCGAAGCCTCCGGGTTCACTCCCAGGCTCGCGGGGACCAGGCGCGCGCGCGAGCGGGAGCACCGGCCGCCATTGGGCGGG